>NZ_CP044543.1:0-1200000 GCF_008932115.1 Bradyrhizobium betae | reverse complement strand
CTTCCGCTGCGGCGACCTCATCGTCGAGGTGGTGCGCCGTCCCGTGGCGGGTGGCGATTCCCTGCACGACCGCCTCTGGGGCCTGAGCTGGCGCGTCGCCGACATCGACGCCACCCGCGCCCGCCTGATCGCCGCCGGCCTCGACGTCACCGAAGTGCGCAACGGCCGCAAGCCCGGCACGCGGATCATGACGGTGCGGAGCGGCACCTGCGGCATCCAGACTGTGCTGCTGGAGCGCTCGCCGAAGCCGGCGGAGTGAAGGCACATAAAGTGTCGTGTCCCGGACGCGCTGCGGCGCGTAGCGCTGCTGCGCGGAGCCGGGACCCAGAAGGCTGCGACCTCTCACTCTGAGAGATGGGCCCCGGCTCTGCAGCGCACCGCTGAAGAGCGCTGCGCTGCGTCCGGGGTACGAGATCGTTCTCAAACGCCCGCCCGCGTGATACACGCGTGTTACCAGCACTCCAGCGAGCACCCGATTGGCGAAGGCAACGGCAAAGCGAACTCTGAAATGGCAGCGTGACCCCGAGGGGATGCGGCTGCGAATTCTCGAAGCCGCCAAGCAGGAGTTTTCGACCCACGGGCTCGCCGGTGCGCGGGTCGATCGCATCGCCGCCAAGGCCGGCGCCAACAAGCGCATGCTGTATTATCACGTCGGCAACAAGGACGAGCTCTATCTGGCGGTGCTCGAAGGCGCCTACGACAAGATCCGCAGCGAGGAGCGGGGTCTCGACCTCGAGCATCTCGATCCGCCCAAGGCGATCCGGCGCCTGATCGAGTTCACCTGGAATTACTTTCTCCGCAACCCGGAATTCCTGTCGCTGCTCCAGACCGAGAACCTCGCGCGCGCAAAGCATTTGAAGCGCTCGGCCAAGGTCAAGTCGATGCACTCGCCGTTCGTCGAGATGATCCGCACCGTGGTGCGGCGCGGCGTCGAGAGCGGCGACTTCCAGGTCGCGGTCGATCCGGTTCAGCTCTACATCTCGATCGCGGCGCTCAGCTTCTTCTATCTCTCCAACTCGGCCACGCTCAGCGTGATCTTCGGTCGCGACCTCCTGGACAAGAAAGCCAAGGACGAGCGTCTGGCGCACATGGCCGGCCTGGTGCTGGCCGCGCTGACGGGGCGGTCGTCGGAGCTGCTGGAGATCGCGAAGGCTCCGAAGCCGCGAGCCGCGGTGGCGCAGGTGGTTTAGTCCGTAGCCCGGATTTCGCTTCGCTCCATCCGGGCTACGACACTGTCCCCTCAATCTCCGCTGTCATCGCCCGACTTGATCGGGCGATCCAGTATTCCAGAGACGCCGGTGAAATTCGGGGAAGCTGCGGCGTACTGGATTCCCCGCTTTCGCGGGGAATGACAGCGGGGGTGGGGCGCGGCGATCCTGCCACACCGCCATCATGCCTTTCGCCAACCGGAACCGGCACAAAACGTCACAGGGAATCCTCTGGACAGTATTTATCCAACGGGTTAATTTCTCCCCCGAAGAACAAGAATGCCGGGAGTGAGACGTGGCTGAAGTGAAGCCGCAAGGCGCGGTGTCCAAGATGCTGAATGCGGCCTGGATCCGGCCGTTCTTGTTTCTGGTCTTCATCGTGGTGGCCTGGGATCTCGCGATCCGTGTGTTCAGGATTCCCGCCTACCAGATCCCGGCGCCGGCCGACGTCGTCACCGTGCTCCGCACCGAATGGCCGGAACTGCTGCGTCAGTCCTGGCCGACCACCTACGCGACCGTCTGCGGCTTCCTGCTGTCGGCGCTGTTCGGCATTCCCGTCGCGATGCTGATTGCGGGTTCGAAGACGGTGGAGAGTTACGTCTATCCGCTGCTGGTATTCTCGCAGTCCGTGCCAAAGATCGCGATTGCGCCGCTGTTCGTGGTCTGGTTCGGCTTCGGCATTATCCCAAAGGTCATATCGGCGTTCCTGCTCGGCTTTTTCCCGGTGGTGGTCTCGGCCGTACAGGGCTTCAAATCGGTCGACCCTGACATGGTCGATCTCGCCCGCGCCATGCAGGGCAGCCGGTTCCGGGTTTTCCTCGCGGTGAACCTGCCGCATGCGCTGCCGGCGATCTTCTCCGGCCTCAAGGTGTCGGTGACACTCGCCGTGGTCGGTGCCGTCGTCGGCGAGTTCGTCGGCTCCAATTCCGGCATCGGCTACGTCATGCAGCGCTCGATCGGCACGTTCGACCTGCCGACCATGTTCGCGGCGCTCGTCATCCTGGCGCTGCTCGGCGTGATCCTGTTCTGGATCGTGGACCGGATCGAGAAGCTGGTCATTCCCTGGCATGTCAGCCAGCGCGAAGACGTGATTTTCGCATCTTAATTTAAGCAACGGCCACCAACGACCGAGACATAACGACAAAGGGAGAGTGACGATGAAGCGGTGGATTGGAGCTGTCTCGACGGCGCTGATGGTGTTCGCGGCCATGCCGGCGCAAGCCGCCGACAAGGTCGTGCTGATGCTCAACTGGTACGTCTATGGCGAGCACGCGCCGTTCTATTACGGCAAGGCCAAGGGCATCTATGCCGCCGAAGGCATCGACCTCGAGATCCAGGAAGGCCGCGGCTCGGCGGCGACCACGCAGGCCGTTGCCGCCAAGACCGCGGACTTCGGCTATGTCGACGTTCCCACCATGATGCGCGCAGCGATCAAGGGCGCGCCTGTGGTTGCGACCGGCGTGCTGCTCCAGACCAGCCCGATGTCCGCCATGGGCTTCGCCGACAAGAACATCAAAAAGCCCGAGGACATCAAGGGCAAGACGGTGGCGATCACGCCGGCCGATTCCATGACCCAGATCTGGCCGCTGTTCCTGAAGAAGACCGGCCTGAAGGAAAGCGATTTCCAGACCGTCGCCGGTGACGGCCAGACCAAGCTCAACGCGGTCATCAACGGCCAGGCCGATCTGCTGCTCGGCTACGTCATGGACCAGTCGATGAAGATCAAGGACGCCACCGGCAAGGACGTGTTCCCGATCAAGTTCTCCGACTACGGCATCAACATGGTCTCCTCGGGCATCATCGCCAACTCGGATTACGTGAAGGCCAATGCCGACCTCGTCCGCCGCTTCATGTCGGCGACGACCAAGTCGGTCGAGGCCGCCGAGAAGGAGCCGAAGGCCGCGGCGCAGTCGATCCTCGATGCCAACCCCAAGGGCGGCAAGATCGACACGCTGACGCAGGGCTTTGAGCTGACCATTCCGCTCTACCGGACGCCCGAGACCAAGAGCAAGCGCCCGTTCCAGGTCACCGACCAGAACATGACCGACAGCGTCAATTTGATGGTCGAATATGGCGGGCTGGACGCCAAGGCCAAGGACAACCCGAAGGCGTTCTACACCAACGACTACCTGCCGAAGAGTGGCTCGTGAGCGACAAATATTCGCCGTCGTCCCTGCGAACGCAGGGACCCATAACCACCGGCCTTGATTGTTCGGGAAGGTCTCTAGCCGCGTACTCCAACGCGCCGGCACGGCGTATGGGTCCCTGCGTTCGCAGGGACGACGTGGGGAGAGAGCCGCGATGAACCCTGCGACCAGACCAATCGACATGCAGCCGGCCGCGCATCTGAGACTGGTGCGCGACCGGGCCGGCAACGACGCGTCGGGCATCAAGCTGTCGGGCGTTTCCAAGACCTACCGGACGCGCGACGGAGATGTGCCGTCGCTGCGGCCGCTCGACTTCCACATCAACGACGGCGAGTTCTTCGTCGTGGTCGGCCCCAGCGGCTGCGGCAAGTCCACCCTGCTCAAGCTGATTTCGGGACTGCTGCCGCCGAGCACGGGCGAGATCCTGGTCGAGGGTGAGAAGGTGACGACGCCGCACGGCAATGTCGGCATCGTGTTCCAGAACGCATTGCTGCTGCCGTGGCGCAACATCCTGTCCAACGTGATGCTGCCGATCGACATGAAGCGGCTGCCGCGGCAAAAATATCTCGATCGCGCCAAGGCGCTGTTGAAGATGGTCGGGCTCGATGGTTTTGAGAACAAGCTGCCCTGGCAGTTGTCCGGTGGCATGCAGCAGCGAGCTTCGATTTGCCGCGCGCTGGTGCACGATCCCAAAATCATGCTGATGGACGAGCCGTTCGGCGCGCTCGACGCGCTGACGCGCGAGCGCATGAATGTCGAGCTGATGCGGATACAGCGCGAGACCAGGAAGACGGTGCTGCTGATCACACATTCGATCCCCGAGGCCGTGTTCCTCGCCGACCGCGTGCTGGTGATGACGGAACGTCCCGGTGCGGTCGCGGCGATCTACGACGTGCCGCTGCCGCGCCCGCGTTCGCTCGACGTGATGGCCGACCCCGTCTTCACCGAGCTCGTGCAACGCATCCGCAAGCATTTCTTCTCGCAAGGTGCATTGGACTAACACCATGGCCCCCGCCTGAAGCTGCGAGACATTGCCTTCTTCGAACGCCCGGTGCATTTCGCGCGGCCGTTCCGCTTTGGCGCGGTTACCATCAACGCGACGCCGCAGCTGTTCGTGCGGGTCGAGATCGAGGTCGAGGGGCGGGGCACCGCCGTCGGCGCCAGCGCCGAGCTGCTGGTGCCGAAATGGTTCGACAAGCGGCCGGAGCTGTCGCCGGCACAGACGGTCGACGGCCTGCGCCGCTCGCTGGCGATCGCGCGCGGTCTTTATCTGGCGCGGAACGGATTCCTCACGGCGTTCGACCTGCATGCATCCTGCATCGGTGCCCAGGTTGCGACCTGCGCGAAGAAGAACATCCCGTCGCTTGCCGCAGCCTATGGTCCGGCGGAGATCGACAAGGCGATCCTCGACGCGCTGCTGCGCGCCGTGGAGACCAATTTCTTCGATGGCATGGCCGGGAATGTCGCCGGCATCGATGCGCGACTGTCGCCCGACCTGATGGACGCGGATATCGCCCAGTTCCTCTCAGGTCGAAAGCCGCTGCCGCGCGTTGCGATCAGGCATACCGTCGGCCTCGACGATACCGTCGAAGGCGAGGGCGGTGTTGCGGATGCGCACGAGAACGCCGGTGCGAAATATTTCAAGCTGAAGCTGGCGGGCGATCCCGCTCACGATGCGGCGCGGCTGGCGCGCATCGGCCGGGAGCTCGATGCGATCGGACGCGCCACCAAGGTGACGCTCGATGCGAACGAGCAATACGCCGATCTCGCCGGACTGCACGCGCTGATGGATCGGCTCGATCATGATACCGCATTGCGACCGATCGCGTCGCGTCTGCTCTATGTCGAACAGCCGATGCCGCGCGACATCACCCGGCAATCCCCGCTCGGCTCGCTGGCCGCGCGCGGCTTCATCATCGACGAAGCCGACGATTCCTACGACGCGTTCCCGTCGGCGCGGGCGCTCGGCTATAGCGGCATCTCGTCGAAATCGTGCAAGGGGCTCTACAAGTCCATCGTCAACGCGACGCGCGCGGCGAAATGGAGCGCGGGCGGCGCGCGGTTCTTCGTGACCGGCGAGGACCTGACCTGCCAGGCCGGCCTTGCGGTGCAGCAGGATCTCGCGCTCGGCGCCTTTCTCGGCATCACCCATGCCGAACGCAACGGCCATCACTATGTCGACGGCTTTGGCGAGACGCCTGCCGCCGAGGCGCAGGGCTTCGCAGCCGCGCATCCCGATCTCTATGCCGATGCCGGACAGGGCGTCCGGCTCAACATTCACGACGGCGATCTCCTGACGGGATCGCTTCATGCTGCGGGCTTTGCGACGTCTGTCCATCCGGACTGGTCGGCATTGCGCCCGCTCGAACAGCCAGGATCACTTCAGGAGCAATTGGCATGACAACGCAACGCCTCGGCCTCATCATGAACGGCGTCACCGGCCGCATGGGGCTCAATCAGCATCTGATCCGCTCGATCGTCGCGATCCGCGAGCAGGGCGGCGTCCGCTTGAAGAACGGCGACCGCGTCATGCCCGATCCGATCCTGGTCGGCCGCAGCGCCGAGAAGGTCGAGGCACTCGCCAGGCGCTACAACATCACGCGCTGGATCACCGATCTCGACGCCGCGCTCGCCGACAAGAACGACACCATGTTCTTCGATGCGGCGACCACGCAGGCCCGGCCCGGTCTGCTGACCCAGGCCATCAATGCCGGCAAGCATGTCTATTGCGAAAAGCCGATCGCGACGAACTTCGAGGAGGCGCTCGAAGTCGTCAAGCTCGCCAACGCCAAGGGCGTCAAGCACGGCACGGTGCAGGACAAGCTGTTCTTGCCCGGCCTGAAGAAGATCGCCTTCCTGCGCGATTCCGGTTTCTTCGGCCGCATCCTCTCGGTGCGCGGCGAGTTCGGCTATTGGGTGTTCGAAGGCGGCTGGCAGGAAGCGCAGCGGCCATCCTGGAATTATCGCGACGAGGACGGCGGCGGCATCATCCTGGACATGGTCTGCCACTGGCGCTACGTGCTCGACAATCTCTTCGGCAACGTCCAGAGCGTGGTCTGTATCGGCAACACCGACATTCCCGAGCGCTTCGACGAGCAGGGCAGGAAGTACAAGGCGACCGCCGACGATTCCGCCTACGCGACCTTCCAGCTCGAAGGTGGCGTCATCGCCCACATCAACATGTCCTGGGTCACCCGCGTCTATCGCGATGATCTCGTCACCTTCCAGGTCGACGGCACCCATGGCTCGGCGGTCGCAGGCCTCACCGACTGCATGATCCAGGCGCGGCAGGCAACCCCGAGGCCGGTGTGGAATCCCGATGAGAAGCGGTTGCATGATTTCTACGGCGACTGGCAGAAGCTGCCGGACAACGTCACCTACGACAACGGTTTCAAGGAGCAGTGGGAGATGTTCATCCGCCACGTTTACGAGGATGCGCCCTACAAGTTCACGCTGCTCGAAGGCGTCAAGGGCGTGCAGCTCGCCGAATGCGCGCTGAAGAGCTGGAAGGAACGGCGCTGGATCGACGTCGCCCCGATCAAGGTCTGAGGAGGGGCACATGAACAAACCCGTCCTGCCGATGTCCTCCTTGTCGCTCAAGCTGCCGAAGGCCGATCGCTCGATCGAGACTTACCGGCTCGCGGCGTCGCGCACGTTCCCCGAAAAGCTCGAAGGCCCGTTGAACCGCATCGCGTTCTCGGCCGTGCACACGGTGGTCGATCCCTTCGCCGACAACGATCCCTGGCTCTCCGCCGCCGTCGACTGGGACAAGACCATCGCCTTCCGTGAACACGTCTGGGACCTCGGCCTCGGTGTTGCCGAAGCCATGGACACCGCGCAGCGCGGCATGGGCCTGGACTGGCCGACCTCGCTGGACCTGATCACGCGCTCGGTCGGTGCCGCCAAGCGACGCAACGCGCTGGTGTTCTCGGGGGCCGGCACCGATCACCTGGCCGTCGAGGACGCCAGAAGCCTCGACGACGTGATCCGCGCCTATGAGGAGCAGATCTCGGCGGTCGAGAAGGTCGGCGGCCGCATCATCCTGATGGCGTCGCGCGCGCTCGCAAAACTCGGCCGCAACGCCGATGACTACGCCAAGGTCTACGATCGCGTGCTGTCGCAGGTCCGCGAGCCCGTCATCATCCACTGGCTCGGCGACATGTTTGATCCGGCGCTGACGGGCTATTGGGGCACCAGGGACCTCGACAAGGCGATGGACACGGCGGTTGCCATCATCAACGCCAATGCAGCGAAGGTCGACGGCGTCAAAGTCTCGCTGCTCGACAAGCAGCGCGAAATCGACATGCGCCGCCGCCTCGACAAGCGCATCAGGATGTATACCGGCGACGACTTCAACTACGCGGAGCTGATCGCCGGCGACGAACAGGGCTTTTCCCACGCGCTGCTCGGCATCTTCGATGCGATCGCGCCGGCGGCATCCTACGCGCTGTCGCGGCTGGCAGCGGGCGATGAAGCCGGCTTCCACGACGTGCTGGGGCCGACCGTGCCGCTGTCGCGCCACATCTTCAAGGCGCCGACGCGCTTCTACAAGACCGGCGTCGTGTTCATGGCGTATCTGAACGGCCACCAGGATCATTTCACCATGGTCGGTGGCCAGGAGAGCACGCGATCGATGCTGCATCTGGCCGAACTATTCCGGCTCGCCGATCGGGCCGGGCTGCTCGCCAATCCAGAGCTGGCGACGCGGCGGATGAAGATCGTGCTGGCCTCGCACGGAATCGAATCCTGATGCGCGATTTTTCCTCCGACCATCGCTGGCTATCGCTGAACACGGCGACGGTCCGCAAACAGGGCGATCTCATCGAGATCATTGACGCCTGCGTGCGGCACGGCGTCCGCGCCATCGACCCCTGGCGCGATCAGGTCGCAAGCGTTGGTCTCGAGCGCGCAGCTCGCGCCGTGCGCGACGCAGGCCTCGATCTGTCAGGCTATTGCCGCGGCGGCATGTTCACCTCGGACGCATCGCGCCGCGGCGAGGTGCGTGACGACAACCGGCGCTGTGTGGACGAAGCCAAGGCGCTCGGCGCGTCCTGCATCGTGCTGGTCGCCGGCGGCCTGCCGCAATATTCGCGGCCGGGCAGCGAGGCGTCGAAGGATATCGTGGCCGCGCGCGGGCAGGTCGAGGAAGCCCTTGTCGACATGCTCGACTATGCGAAGCAGGCAAAGCTGCCGCTGGCCATCGAGCCCTTGCATCCCGCCTATGCCGCCGACCGTGCCTGCGTGAACACGACAAAGCAGGCGCTCGACATCTGCGACCGGCTCGACCCCGGCCGCAGCGGCATGCTCGGCGTTGCGCTCGATGTCTATCACATCTGGTGGGATCCGGACCTACTGAGCCAGATCGCACGTGCCGGAAAGGATCGCCTGCTCGCGTTCCACGTCTGCGACTGGATGGTGCCGACAAAAGACATCCTCAACGACCGCGGCATGATGGGTGACGGCGTCATCGACATCAAATCGGTACGCCAAGCGGTCGAAGCGCAGGGCTATGCCGGCTATTCGGAGATCGAGATCTTTTCCAACGACTGGTGGGGCAAGCCGATGGACGAAGTGCTGCGTACCTGCATCGAACGGCACAGGACGGTAGTGTAGGCCGCCCGTTGCAGCATCGGCCAATCTTCGCTTCAATCGTCCCTCACTGTCCGCTGGCGTCACAGCCAGAAACCAGTCATTGAGGTTCCATGCCATCAATCGTCATCGCCCAGGGCGGCGGCCCCACCGCCGTGATCAATCAGACCTTGTGTGGCGCCATTATTGCCGCGCGCAGGCATGATCCGTCCCTGCGCATTCTGGGCGCGCGCTACGGTGTGAGAGGCCTGACGCAGGTAAACGTCGTCGACCTCTCCACCTTGCCCGAGGCCGAACTCCGCCGTCTCGGCAACACGCCCAATTCGGCTCTCGGATCGACCCGCGACAAGCCAGATTCTGGCGCGTGCTCTGATATCCTCGCGGCTCTCGACCGGCTGGACGCCCGCGCCTTTGTCTATATCGGCGGCAATGATACCGCCGGAACGCTCGAACTGCTGCGGCAGCAGTCGCGTGGCCCATGCCATTTCGTGCATGCCCCCAAGACCATCGACAACGACCTGATGGAGAACGATCATGTCCCCGGCTTCATCTCGGCAGCCACCTTCGTCGCCAGTGCCCTTGTCAGCATAGATCTCGATTTTCGCGCCATGCCCGGCATCTATGTGGCCATCGTCATGGGCCGCCATGCCGGTTTCCTCTCCGCCGCGGCGGCAGGCTGGCAGCAATCGCCCGACGATGCTCCGCATCTGATCTATACGCCGGAAAGACCGTTCTCGGTCGTCCAGTTCCTCGACGACGTCGATGCGGTCTACACGCGTCTGGGCCGCTGTATCGTCTCGATGTCCGAGGGCGTGCAGGACGAAGCCGGCCGGCCTCTCGCCGAGGCGCTGGCGGGCGAGGCTGTCGAGCGCGACGCCCATGGAAATCTACAACTGACGGGCGGTGATCTCGGCATGGAGATTCAAAAAGCGCTGAAATCGCGTTTTCCCAAGGCGAGGTCGCGTGTCGACACGCTGGGCTATCTGCCACGCGCCTATATCGGTGTGATCGACGAAACCGACCGCAAGGAGGCTTTCGACGCCGGCGCATTTGCGTCGCAAAGCGCCTTTACCGGCAGCGGCTCGGTGGTGCTGCATTATGATGGCGAGCGCGTCGAACCCAGGCTCGTGCCACTCGATCGCGTGGCCGGCAAGACACGCCATATGCCCGACGATTTCCTTGTCGGCAGCAACACCGTTTCGGACGAAGGGCGGCGCTATTTTCGGCGGCTTCTGCCCAAGCGTCCCGATATCTTCCTCCCCTTCGTGTGACACTGCCGGAAAGCCGCCGACCCTGATCGCGCGCCGCCTATTTGCCCCGACGTATCAGATCGTTGGGCAGATCGACCGGGCATTTTCCGCCAACCCCTCGGCTACTGTGCATGGGGTTGTTTTCGACGTTTTTCGTTTTGGACGGTCAACCGATCGCGCAGGGCACGCTCAAGAACCCCCGGAACCGTACCCGCCCGCCGCGCACCGGCTTGTCCCTCACGGCATAGTTCGGGAAGCGTGCCAGGAAGCGCGAGATCGCGATCGCGCCTTCCAGCCGCGCCAGCGCCATGCCGGCGCATTGATGCGCGCCGGTGGCGAAGGCGAGATGCCGGTTCGGCGTGCGCGCGATGTCGAAGCGTTCGGGGGCCGTGAACTGCGCGGGGTCGCGGTTGGCAGCGCCAATGCACAGCGTCACCGACGTGCCGGCGTCGAGCATCACGCCGCCGAGCTCGACGGCTTCGGTGGTCATGCGGTTGCCGAGCTGGTTCGAGCTCTCGTAGCGCAGCATCTCCTCGACCGCGGTCCTGATCATGTCGGGGTTGTCGATCAGCCGCCGCTTCTGGTCCGGATTCCGGTCGAGCGCGACGAGACCGTTGCCGATCAGATTGGTGGTGGTTTCGTGACCGGCGTTGAGCAGGAAGATGCAGTTGTGCAGCAACTCCTTCTCGGTCAGCCGCTCGCCATTTTCCTCGCCCTGGATCAGGCGCGTGAGCACGTCGCGCTCAGGATTGCCCGGCTTCTCGCGCCGGCGCGCCACCAGCGTCTGCAGGTAGGCGAGGAAGTCCGTCACCGCCTTGTTGCCGCGCGCCGCCACCTCGGGAGATACGACAGGCTCAAGCGCGCCGAGGATCGCCAGCGACCAGTCGCGCAGCGGCCCGCGCTCGTCGTGGGGAACATCGAGCAGATTGCCGATCACCTCGATCGGAATGGAAGCCGCGAAGTCCTCGATCAGTTCGCAAGCGCCCTTGGCGGCGATGGCGTCGAGCAGGCCGTCGACCAGCCTGACGATATCAGGCTCCATCCCCGCGATCGCGCGCGGTGACAGCGCGCCCATGATCAGGCGGCGCACGCGGGTGTGCGCGGGCGGATCGTTGAAGACGAGGCTGGTGGTGTGATGCTCGAAGAGCGGCGTGTCGCCGTATTTCGGCGCGAACTCGCGCTTCTTGTCCGAGCTGAACGACTTCGTGTTCTTGTAGGTGGTGACGAGGTCGTCATAGCGGGTCAGGAACACAGTGCCGTTGGGCAGGCGCTTGACGGGCTCGTTCTCCCGCAGTGCACGATAGGTCGGGTAGGGATCGTCGTAGAATTCGGGTGTCAGCCTCGTTAGATCGAACCCGGTCGCCAATTCTTTCGCACTTGCGTTCATCCGCCATACTCGCCGGTTGAGACCGATATGCCGTTTTCGCTCTATCGAGCGATGCGGATCACCGTCTACAGTCGTGCCGTGATCTGCAAGCCGACCGGACGGGAAAATGCACGCTCGCACTGACGCAGCCGACACGGCGCCGAATTGGCCCGACGATATTTTCGCGACCTTGCAACGCTACGACGTCCGGCAGGTGCCTTACGTGCCTGACGCTGGCCATTCGAAGCTGATCCAGCGCGTGCTCGGCTCTTCCAACATGCGTGGCATTCCGCTGACGACGGAGGAGGAGGGCGTGGCTTTGCTCGCCGGCGCCTGGACCGGCGGACACCGCGGCGTGCTGCTGATGCAGTCGAGCGGCGTCGGCAATTGCATCAACATGCTGTCGTTGATTCCGATCCTGCGCTTTCCGTTCCTCACGCTGGTGACGATGCGCGGCGAATGGGGTGAGTTCAATCCGTGGCAGGTGCCGATGGGATCGACGACGCAGGGCGTGTTCGAGCTCTCCGGCGTCAAGGTGCTGCGCGCCTCCAACGCGGCCGAAGTGCCGGCCGTGATGGAGGCGGCCGCCGCGCAGGCCTACAACGCTCTCACACCTACTGCTGTCCTTCTGTCGCAGCGCCTGATCGGCGCCAAGGTTTTCACCAAATGAGCAAGGCCAATCTCCTCGACCGCCGTCAGGTGGTCTCCACGCTGCTTGCGAACCGCAAGGACGTCGTTGCGATCGGCGGCCTCGGGGCCTCGACCAACGACATCACCGCCGCCGGCGACCATGCGCGCAACTTCTATCTCTGGGGCGGCATGGGCGGCGCCGCGATGATCGGGCTGGGCCTGGCGCTGGCGCAGCCGCAGCTGCCGGTGCTGGTCATCACCGGCGACGGCGAGATGCTGATGGGCCTGGGCAGCCTTGCCACCATCGGCCTGCAGAAGCCGTCCAACCTCTCGATCGCAGTACTCGACAACGAGGCCTATGGTGAGACCGGCGGCCAGACCAGTCACACTTCGGCCGCCGCCGACCTTGTCGGCGTCGCCAAAGCCTGCGGGATCGCAGACGCCCGTGCGATCTCGACCATGGCCGAGGTCGAGGCCTTCGCCAAAGCCATCCACGACGTCGCGGCGGGGCCGCACTTTGCCAATGTGAAGATCGACAGCGCCAGCGTCGAGCGGATCCTGCCCACCCGGGACGGGACCTACATCGTCAACCGGATCCGCGGCGATCTCGGCTTCCAGCCGATCTGACGGCCTCAGACTGCACGCTCGGCCTCCACTTTCTGGCGGGCGTGGAGGTGTGGCCGATTTCCAACGGATCGGCACCCATCTAGGTTGCGATGCAGCATAGTGCTTGACTTTTGCGTGGGTGAGTGCTTACTCACTAACATGAGCTCATTGCGAATGACGAGCGACCTGAGGCGTCAATTGATCCTCGGCGCCGCAAAACGCTGCTTTGCCCGACACGGCTATACCGGCACCACGACAAAGAGCGTGGCGGCCGCCGCTGCCATTTCCGAAGCGTTGCTGTTCAAGCATTTCCCCTCCAAGGCGGCGCTCTATGCCGAAATCCTCAGTGACGAATGCGAGGCAGACCCGGCACTGACGGATCTGCTCGAGCGGAAGCCGTCGACGGCCACCCTGGTCGAATTGACCCGGGGCATGGTCCAGCATTTCCTTCACATCGCCGACGGTCCCGATCAGGAGGAGGCCCAGCGCCTGCGACTGATGGCCACCAGCCATTTGGATGACGGCGAGTTCGCCCGTTTGCTATATGCCAAGATCGAGAAGCTGATCGGGGCGGTCTTCCTCGCCTCGCTCGAGCGGGCGGTTGCGGCCGGAGACGCGCGGCCGTTCAGCGGCGATCCGCTCAACCTGTTCTGGTTTGCGCATCACACGGTGATGACCGCTGCGCTGACCAGGCTGCCGGCCGCGCCTTGCCTCGCTTACGGCAAGGCTGGCGACCTCGAGCGGCAGCTGTGTGAGTTTCTCCTGAGGGGTATCGGACTTAACGACGCCGCAATTGCTTCGCATTTGGGCCAGGATCAGGCCGCAGGTGCGGACAAGACGGCGATTGCAGAAAGCGCATGACAATGAACATCGTAACCGAACACAAGATTTCGGGCGAACCGATCGACGCCAAGGCCCCCAAGCGTCCGGTTCGGCCGGTGCTTTGGTTCATCATCATCGGGACGTTGCTTGCAGCGCTCGTTGGCGGCCTCGTCTGGTTCAATTATTTCCGCGGCCAGATGATCAAGCAGTTCTTCGCCAACAACAAGCCGCCGCCGACAGCGGTCACCGCGGCCGAGGCGAAGTCCGAAGTGGTGCCGAACCTGCTGACCGCGGTCGGCGGCCTCGTCGCCGTGCACCAGGTCGACGTCAGCGCCGACGTCAACGGCCGGGTCACCGAGATCAAGTTCGAGCCGGGCGCGCATGTCGAAGCCGGCACGCCGCTGGTGCAGCTGTTCGACGCGCCGGATCAGGGCGACCTCGCCAATTACAAGGCGCAGGCCACCGTCGCGCAGCTTTCGCTCGACCGCGCCAAGCAACTGGCATCGCGCCAGTTCGGCCCGCAAGCGACCGTCGATTCCGCGCAGGCCGCCTACGACCAGGCGCAGGCCGGCATCGCCAAGACCGAGGCGTTGATCTCGCAGAAGCTGGTGCGCGCACCGTTCTCCGGCGATCTCGGCGTCCGCAAGGTCGAGGTCGGCCAGTATCTGACCGCCGGCACGGCGATCGTCTCACTGACCGATCTGTCGCAGTTGTGGGCCAACTTCACGGTGACGGAAAAGGATTCCGGCAGCCTCAAGGTCGGCCAGACGGTCCGGCTCAAGGTCGACGCCTATCCGGGCCGCATCTTCGAGGGCAAGATCACCACGATCGAGCCGCAGATCGCGACTGACACCCGCAACATCCGCGTGCAGGCGACCATCGCCAATCCGGAAAAGATCCTTAAGCCCGGCATGTTCGTGACCACCACGGTAGTGCTGCCGGACAAGCCGGCGGTGATCACGGTGCCCGAGACGGCGGTCGACTACACGCTGTACGGCGACTCCGTGTTCGTCATCACCGAGAAGAAGGAAGAGGACGGCAAGACCAGCCTCTCCGCGGTGCGCACCTTCGTGCAGACCGGCAGCCGGATCGATGGCCGCGTCGAGATCGTCAAGGGCGTCAAGGCCGGCGACAAGGTCGTCGCCGTCGGACAGCTCAAGCTGCAATCGGGCGCCGCAGTCGCGATTTCGGCCGACCCCGGTCCGCCGATCCCGGCGCAGCCGCCGCGCTACTGACACTACACGCGCGTGATCCGGCTCGGCCGGATCACGTCTGTCGAGACATAGAATCGAGATCGCCGCGATGCGCTTTACCGACATTTTCATCAAACGCCCGGTCCTGTCGGTCGTCGTCAGCCTGTTGATCCTGCTGATCGGCCTGCGCGCGGCGATGGTGCTGCCGATCCGGCAATATCCGAAGCTTTCGAACACGGTCATCAACATCACGACCGTCTATCCCGGCGCGTCCGCGGATTTGATCCAGGGCTTCATCACCACGCCGATCGAGCAGGCGGTCGCCTCGGCCGAAGGCGTCGACTACATGACCTCGTCCTCGGTGCTCGGCACCTCGACGATCCAGGTCTACATCAAGCTGAACTTCGATCCGAACCAGGCGCTCACCGAAGTGCTGGCCAAGACGAACTCGGTCAAATACCTGATCCCGAAGGAATCCAACGACCCGATCGTCACCAAGACGACGGGCCAGACCACGGCCGTGATGTATCTCGGCTTCTCCTCCGAGGAGCTGTCGGGCTCGGCGATCTCGGACTATCTGACGCGCGTGGTGCAGCCGGTGCTGTCGACCGTCGACGGCGTGGCTTCGGCCGACATTCTCGGCGGCCAGACCTTCGCGATGCGGCTGTGGCTCGATCCGGTGAAGATGGCCGGCCGCAACGTGTCGCCGGCCGACGTCGCCACCGCCATCACCACCAACAACTTCCAGTCCGCGGCGGGACAGACCAAGGGCTATCTGATCGTTTCCAACATCTCGACGAACACCAGCCTGACCGACGTCAACCAGTTCAGAAAGATGATCGTCAAGGCCAAGGACGGCGGTTTCGTGCGGATGGAGGACATCGCCACGGTCGAGCTCGCCGCGCAAAGCACGGATGCCAGCGTCGCCTTCAACGGCGAGCATGCGATCTTCATCGGCGTGAACGCGACGCCGCAAGGCAACCCGCTGACGCTGGTCAAGGGCGTGCGCGCGCTGTTCCCGGAGCTCGAGCGCAATTTGCCTCCGTCGATGAAGATGAAGGTCGCCTACGACTCGACCAAGTTCATCCAATCCTCGATCGACGAGGTCGAGAAGACGCTGGGCGAAGCCGTGATCATCGTGATCGTGGTGATCTTCCTGTTCCTGGCCTCGCTCCGTTCAGTCATCATTCCGGTCGTCACGATTCCGCTGTCGATGATCGGCGTCTGCACGCTGATGCTGGCTTTGGGCTTCAGCTTCAACCTGCTGACGCTGCTGGCGATGGTGCTCGCGATCGGCCTCGTGGTCGACGACGCCATCGTCGTGGTGGAGAACATCCATCGACATCTGGAGGAGGGGGGAAGACGCCCGTCCAGGCGGCGGTGGAGGGCGCGCGCGAAATCGTGGGGCCCGTCATCTCGATGACGATCACGCTCGCCGCCGTGTACGCGCCGATCGGCTTCCTCGGCGGCCTCACCGGCTCGCTGTTCCGCGAATTCGCCTTCACGCTCGCCGGCTCGGTGATCGTGTCAGGCGTGATCGCGTTGACGCTATCGCCGATGATGTGCTCGGTGCTGCTGAAGAACACCGAAGAGGGCCGCTTCGCCAAGCTCGTGAACCGTGTGTTCGGCGGGCTGACGCGGTGGTATGGCCGCAGGCTCGACCGCTCGCTGGATTACAAGGCGATCACCGGTCTGTTCGCGGTGACCATCCTCGGGCTCGTCGGCTTCCTCTATATGCACACGTCGAAGGAGCTGGCGCCTGAGGAAGATCAGGGCATCGTGTTCGCGGTGACCAAGGCGCCGAAATACGCCAACATCGACTATGTCGATTTCTACGGCGAGAAGCTCGACAAGGAGTTTCAGAAATTCCCGGAGACCGATCTGCGCTTCGTGCTGAACGGCATCAACGGCCCGCAGGGCGGTATCGCCGGCATGCTGCTGAAGCCGTGGGAAGAGCGCAAGCGTTCGTCGATCCAGCTGAAGCCGCTGATGCAGGCCGAACTCTCCAAGATCGAGGGCGTGCAGGCTTTCGCGTTCAACCTGCCGCCGCTGCCGGGCGGACCGGGCGGTCTGCCGGTGCAGATGGTGATCAATTCCACCGCTGGTTTCCAGACGGTCTTCGAGCAGATGGAGAAGCTGAAGGACGCTGCGCGCAAGAGCGGCATGTTCATCGTCTCCGACAGCGATCTCGCTTACAACCAGCCCAACGTGGAGGTCACGATCGACCGCACCAAGGCGCAGGATCTCGGCGTCAACATGCAGAACCTCGGCTCGACGCTCGCGGTTCTCCTCGGCGGCAATTACATCAACCGCTTCAACCTCGAGGGCCGCTCCTACCAGGTGATCCCGCAAGTGCCGCGCAGCAGCCGACTGTCGCCGGAATCGCTCGGCGGCTACTACGTGACGACCAACACCGGACAGCAGCTTCCGCTGTCGACCGTGGTCTCGGTCAAGACCAAGACCGCTCCGAATTCGCTGACGCACTACAACCAGCTCAATTCGGCGACCTTCTCGGCCGTGCCGATGCCCGGCGTGACCGTCGGTGCGGCGGTCGACTTCCTCGAAGGCGAGGCCAAGAAACTGCCGGCCGGCTTCAGCCACGACTATCTCGCGGATAGCAGGCAGTACGTGCAGGAAGGCAACCAGCTCGCGATCACCTTCGGCTTTGCGCTGATCATCATCTTCCTGGTCCTGGCCGCGCAGTTCGAGAGCTTGCGCGACCCGCTCGTGATCATGATCTCGGTGCCGATGGCGATCGTCGGCGCGCTCATCCCGCTGTTCTTCGGCATGGCGACGATGAACATCTATACCCAGGTGGGCTTGCTCACCCTGGTCGGCCTTATCACCAAGCACGGCATCCTGATGGTGGAGTTCGCCAACGAGCTCCAGGTCAACGAGCGGCTCGACCGCCGCTCGGCGATCGAGATGTCGGCGCGCATCCGCCTCCGGCCGATCCTGATGACCACGGCCGCGATGGTGACCGGCCTGATCCCGCTCTTGACGGCAACCGGCGCCGGCGCGGCCAGCCGTTTCTCGATCGGCCTGGTCGTCGTGGCCGGCATGTCGATCGGCACGCTGTTCACGCTGTTCGTGCTGCCTGCTGTCTACGTGGTTCTGGCGACCGACCATCGTGCGGCGGCGGATTCCGATCGGACCAAGCAGGTCAACGAGTTCGACCTCGGCGCCAAGGCGCTGCGGCCGACCTGAGGACGCAGTCATCGAAACCGCAAAAGCGGCAACAGCGATAGCTGTTGCCGCTTTTTTTGTTGTCCCGTGCTAGTCTTGCCCAGGCGCCAAAGGGGCGCCGACCTGCATTGGAATGAAGGGGCGGGACATGACG
Source organism: Bradyrhizobium betae (assembly GCF_008932115.1). Lineage (NCBI taxonomy): Bacteria > Pseudomonadati > Pseudomonadota > Alphaproteobacteria > Hyphomicrobiales > Nitrobacteraceae > Bradyrhizobium > Bradyrhizobium betae. Next base: position 1,181,849 of record NZ_CP044543.1, on the reverse strand, counting down.
CGCGAATTTTCGGCCGGCAATTATCGTTTCATCCCGGCCGTGTTCCAGTATTCGTCGGGTGCGGCCGCGGACGACGGCTACGAGATCGAGCGGGTCAGGTTCGATCGGCTGGTGCCGCTCGCCGAAGGCTTCGCGCTGGCGGCGAAATTCATCCAGGAGGCGGGTCGGCCGCTGACGGCATTCTGCGCCTGCGAATTGCGGTCGCCCGCGGCCTTCAGCGAGGAAGGGTTTCGCGCCTTCAACCTGCATTACGTCAAGACGCTGTCCGAATGGGGCATCTTCGACGGCACCACCAATCCGGTGGCGCGCAGCAATGTCTGCCCCGAGATCGATCCGCCGTCCGAGCCGTCCTTCTATGCGTTCTCCTTCACGCGCCCGACGCGCGCGAAGACGCCGACCTTCGTGATCGCAGGCGGCGCTGAAGCGCGCGAGGGCAGTGGCACCTATCCCGAGCGCATCGTGCGCTACCGCGATCTCACCCCGGATGGTTTGCGGGAGAAGGTGCGCGTCACGACATCGCACATGGAAAACCGGATGGCGGCGTTCGGTTTCGGCTGGAGAGACACCACGGGTGTGCAGGCCTATTCGATCCGCGATTTCCACCATGCTCTGGCGGACGAACTGGTCCGCCGCGGCGCGTTGCGCTCCGGCCTGACCTGGCATTTCGCCAGGCCCCCTGTGGTCGATCTCGAATACGAGATGGATTGCCGCCGCGTGATTCGCGAGGCGGTGATCTAGCGCTGCCTTGGGTCCAGCGCGTCACGCAGGCCGTCGCCGAGCAGGTTCAGTGACAGCACCACGAGGAAGATCGCAAGCCCCGGCCAGATCGCCATCCACGGCGCCTGGGTGAGGAAGCGCTGGGCCGAATTGAGCATGCTGCCCCAGGACGGCGCCGGCGGCTGCTGGCCGAGGCCGAGGAACGATAGCGCCGCCTCGGCGATGATGGCAGCCGCAATCGACAACGTTGCCTGCACCAGCAACGCGGGCAGGATGTTCGGCAGGATGTGCGAGAACGCGATCCGCCACGGCGGATTGCCGAGCGCGCGGGCGGCCTCGACATAGTCTTCCGCCTTGACGACCAGCACCTGGCCGCGCGTCAGGCGGATGAAGATCGGGGTGGCCGAGATTCCGATCGCGATCATGGCGTTGCCGGGCCTCGGGCCGAGGAACGCCGCCAGCGCAATCGCCAGGATCAGGAACGGGCAAGCCAGCATCGCATCCGTGATCCGGCTGATCAGCGCGTCGACAAAGCCGCCGCGATAGCCGGCCAGCAGTCCGAGCGGCACGCCGATGCCGAGCGCGATCGCGACCGAGATCAAACCCGCCATCAGTGAGGCCCGCGCGCCGTAGACGACTCGGCTCAGGATGTCGCGGCTGAGATCGTCGGTTCCGAACCAGTGCGCCGCGGTGGGCGGCTTGCGTACCAGACTCCAGCTCGTCGCGATGGGATCGTAGGGCACGACCAGCGGCGCGAGCGCCGCAAGGAGGATGAAGGCCGTGATCACGACGAGCCCGAACACGGCCGCCTTGCGCTTGAACAGCCGGCGCCGGGCGCGGCGGGCCGGGCTGTCGAGCTCATCGGCCCGGGTGGTGGCGGGGCTGGCTGGCAATGCGGCGTCGGTCATCGCCTAGCCTCGCAGCCGCGGATTGACGAGGACATAGGCGACATCGGCAATCAGGTTGAGGGTGATGTAGACCGTGGCCGTCACCAGCACCACGCCCTGCACCACGGCGTAGTCGCGGTTGAACACGGCATCCACGATCAGCTTGCCGAAACCGGGAATTGAGAATATCTGCTCGGTTAGCACCGCGCCCGACAGCAGCGTGCCGAGTTCGAGCGCGCCGAGCGTGATGATCGGCGTCAGCGCGTTGCGCATGGCATGCTTGAGGATCACGGAGCGCTCCGACAATCCCTTCGCGCGCGCGGTGCGGACATAGTCGCTCTCCAGCACCTGAAGCATGGCGCTGCGGGTGTGCCGCATCAGGATCGCGGAGATCGCGTTGCCGAGCACGAAGGCGGGCATGATGGTCGCCGCCAGGCTGGCGCGCCAGTTCTCGGTAAGCGGCATTGAGCGAGGTCATCGGCTCCTGGAAGATCATCGCCAGCCGGTTGCCGCGCAGATCGCGCAGCATCTGGTCCGGGGTCTTCAGCAGATCGAAGCCGTCGAAACGGATCGCGCCGGATATTTCAGCGCTTTGCTTCGGCAGCAACCCCATGATCGCCAGCGACGTCACGCTCTTGCCGCAGCCGGATTCCCCGACGAGGCCGAGCGTGGCGCCATTGGCGACGCTGAGATCGACGCTGTCGACCGCGTGGGTGACGCGGCCGTCGTCGCCGTGAAAGCGGATGCGCAGGTCCTTGATCTCGATGAGGGGAGTCGCACTCATGTGCTGCCTTCAGCGCCCCGCGGCGTAGCCCTGCATGCCGCGTGGATTGGCGGCGGCGCGGCGGCGCACGCCGACGCGCGAGGCCGCGGTGAGGCGGCCTTCGGACCAGTCGGGACCGACTTCCACGATATGCCCGCGCTCCCTGAGGTTCTCGATCGTTGCCTTCGGCACGCGGTTCTCGACCACGAGCACGCCAGGGCGCGCGGTGCGCGGCCAGAACGAGATCGGGAAATGCTCGGAATGCCAGGCCGGCGCGTCGATGGCTTCCTGGAGATTGAGGTTGCAATGGACGTGGCGCAGGAAGAACTGCGTGATCCACTGGTCCTGCTGGTCGCCGCCGGGCGAACCCCAGGCCAGATACGGTTCGCCATCGCGCAGTGCCATGGTCGGCGACAGCGTGGTGCGCGGCCGCTTGCCGGGTGCCAGCGAGCTCGGTTGGTTCTCTTCCAGATCGAACATCTGCGCGCGGCTGCCGAGGCAGAAGCCGAGCTCGGGAATGACAGGCGAGGATTGCAACCAGCCGCCCGACGGTGTCGACGAGATCATGTTGCCGGCCTTGTCGATGATGTCGAAATGCACGGTGTCGCCGCGCACCTCGCCAAATCGTCCCACCGTCGGCTCGCCCGCGCCGAGCGCGCCGACGGCTTCGCGCTGGCCTTCGGCGCGGCGCAGCTTGACCACACCGCCAAGCCCCTCGATCGCGCCTGGCCGGAGATCGAGCGAGGCCTTGTCGGTGACGAGCTTGCGGCGCTCGTCGTTGTAGGCATCGGACAGCAGCGTTCCGATCGGGATCTCGCTGAATTTGGGGTCGCCGTAGAATTTTTCGCGATCGGCGAAGGCGAGCTTGGCGCATTCGATCTGGAGATGGATGAACTCAGGCCCGGTCGGGTCGAGCCCGTCGAGCGCAAAACCCTTCAGCAAAGCGAGCTGTTGCAGCGTCACCGGGCCCTGGCTCCAGACGCCTGCCTTGCAGACGGTGTAGCGGCCATAGTCGTAGGTGAGCGGCGCCTCGATGGTCGGCTGCCAGCGCGCCATGTCGTCGGCGGATAGCACGCCGCGATGCGGCGTGCCGCTGACGTCCATGACTTCTTGCGTCCGGCAGAACTTGTCGATCGCTTCCGCAACGAAGCCATGTGACCAGGCCTTGCGCGCACGCTCGATCTCGGCGTCGCGGCCGCCACCGCCGCTCTCGGCTTCGCTGAGAATGCGGGCGTAGGTGGCGGCCAGCGTCGTGTTGGTGAACAGCGTGCCGGGCTTCGGAACTTCGCCATTGGGAAGATAGACCGCGGCCGAGGTCGGCCAGTGCTTGCGGAACAATTGCTCGACGGTCTGGATGGTGGCGCAGGCACGCTCGACCAGCGGATAGCCGTCGCGCGCGTAGGCGATCGCGGGTTCCAGCACGTCGCGCACGCGCATCGTGCCGTAGTCGCGCAGTAGCATCATCCAGGATTCGAAGGTGCCGGGGACGCAGGCCGCGAGCAGGCCGGTGCCGGGCACCATGTCGAGGCCTTCGCTCTTGTAATGCGCGATGGTGGCGCGGGCTGGCGCCGGGCCCTGGCCGCAGATCACTTCGGTGCGGCCGCGCTTGACGTCGTGGACGATGACGGGCACGTCGCCGCCGGGGCCGTTCAGATGCGGTTCGACCACCTGCAGCGTGAAGGCGGTGGCGACGCCGGCGTCGAAGGCGTTGCCGCCCTTTTCCAGCATGGCCATGCCGACGGCGGTTGCGATCCAGTGCGTGGTGGCGACGACCCCGAACGTGCCCTCGATCTCGGGGCGCGTCGTGAAGGGATCTGGATTGATGTTGGACATGGGATTTCGCTACCTTATTTTCGGCGCGCGCAATTGATCACAGGGGATGCCGCGCCGCCAATGCGCAGGCCGCATGGCACGCGCGCGTCACGCCGGGACCGGCGCGGTGTTTACCGCGTGGCAGGCGACGCCGTCGATCAGTTCGGGGGCTTGCTTGCGGCAGAGATCGAACGCCAGCGGGCAGCGCGGATTGAAGGCGCAGCCGGGCGGCGGATTGATCGGGTTGGGGATCTCGCCCTTCACCGGAATGCGCTGGCGGCCGCTCATGGCCAGATCAGGCACGGCGCCCAGCAACATCTTGGTGTAGGGCATGCGCGGACGGGAGAACAATTCCTTGCCTTCCGCGATCTCGACGATGCGGCCGAGATACATCACGCCGACACGGCTCGCCATGTGGCGGACAACGGCGAGGTTGTGGCTGATGAACATGTAGGTCAGGCCGAACTTGTCCTGGAGGTCGCGCATCAGGTTCAGGATCTGCGCCTGCACGGAGACGTCGAGCGCCGAGGTCGGCTCGTCGCAGACGATGAACTCGGCGTCGGAGGCGAGCGCCCGCGCGATCGCGATGCGCTGGCGCTGGCCGCCGGAAAATTCGTGCGGGAATTTCAACCGGTCGTCGGGATGCAGGCCGACGAGGCTGAGCAGCTCGCCGACGCGCGCCTGGATGTCGCGCTCGCCCTGGATCAGGTCGAAGGCGCGGATCGGCTCGGCGATGACGGCATCGACGCGGAAGCGCGGGTTCAGGCTCGCATAGGGATCCTGGAAGATCATCTGGATGCGGCGGCGCAGCTTTCGCCGCGTCTGGGCCTGCCGCGGGTCGGTCATCGAGACGCCGTCGATCAGCACGTCGCCGGAGCTCGGCGGCAGCAGGCCGACCACCATCCGGGCCACCGTGGTCTTGCCGGAGCCGGACTCGCCGACCAGTGCAAAGGTCTCGCCCTTCCGGATGTCGAAGCTGACACCGTCGACGGCCTTGAGGTATTCGAGCTGGCCGCCTTCGAGGACGCGGTTGAGCCACGGCTTGGAGACGTCGAACACGCGGCGCAGATTTGTGGCCTGGACGAAGGGGGCGCTCATGCCGCGCTCTCCGCCGGCGCGCTGTCATAGAGATGGCAGGCGACCGATTGCGTGCCGCGCGGCAGCGGCTCGGGCCGGTCGACCCGGCAGCGGTCGAACGCGGATTCGCAGCGCGGATTGAACGAGCAGCCGCGCGGGATCGCCGACAGCCGCGGCATCGAGCCGGGGATCTGCACCAGGCGCTTGTCCTCGCCGGCAAGCGTCGGGATCGCGCCCATCAGGCCCTTGGCATAGGGGTGCAGCGGATTCTTCACGACGTCCTGGACAGGACCGATTTCGGCGACGCGGCCGGCATACATCACGGCGACGCGGTCGGAGGTCTCGGCGATCACGCCCATGTCGTGCGTCACCAGCATCACGGCGGTGCCGTGGTCGCGGCCGAGGCGCTTGATCAGCGTGATGATCTGCGCCTGCACGGAGACATCGAGCGCGGTGGTCGGCTCGTCCGCGATGATCAGCTCGGGCTCGGCGCAGATGGCGAGCGCAATCACCACGCGCTGGCGCATGCCGCCGGAGAATTCGTGCGGATAGCCGTCGATGCGCTTGTCCGGCGCGGGAATGCCGACTTCGGCCAGCAGGTCGATGGCGCGGCGGCGGGCGGCGGTCTCGGACAGATTGAGATGGGTCCGGATCGTCTCCACGATCTGGTCGCCGACCCGGTACAGCGGATTGAGCGAAGTGAGCGGATCCTGGAAGATCATGCCGATGCGCTTGCCGCGGACGCGGCGCAGCTCCTCCGGCGGCAGATTGTCTATGCGCAGGCCCGACAGGCGAATCTCGCCGCCGGAGATGCGGCCGGGCGGATCGATCAGGCCGATCACCGAGAGGCCCGTGACGGACTTGCCGGCGCCGGATTCACCGACCACGCCCAGCACCTCGCCCTTGGCGATGTCGAAGGAGACGCCGTCGATGGCGCGCAGCGTGCCGCGGCGGGAGACGAACTCCACCTGAAGATTGCGCACGGAGAGGACGGGTTCGGTCATCGGAGCTTTGGGTTGAGCGCGTCGCGCAGCCAGTCGCCCAGCAGGTTGATGGACAGGATCAGCACGGCGAGCGCGATTCCCGGGAAGGCGACGATCCACCATTCGCCCGCGAACAGATAGCCGTTGCCGATGCGGATCAACGTGCCGAGCGACGGCATGGTCTCGGGCATGCCCGAGCCGAGGAAGGACAGCGTCGCCTCGGTGATGATGGCGAGCGCGAGGTTGATGGTGGCGATCACGAGGATCGGACCCGTCGTGTTCGGCAGCACGTGGCGCAGCATGATCACGGGAGCAGGCAGGCCGATCAATTGCGCGGCCGCGACATAGTCCTTGTTCTTCTCGATCAGCACCGAGCCACGCACGGTGCGGGCATACTGCACCCAGAAACTCAGGCCGATCGCGAACACCAGGACCGCGAGCATGCTCATCTCGTCCAGCCTGTTGCCAAAGACGGACTTGGCGATTCCATTGATCAAAAGCGCGATCAGGATGGCCGGAAAGGAGAGCTGCACGTCGGCGATGCGCATGATCAGGCCGTCGATTGCGCCGCCGAAATAGCCGGCGGTCAAACCAAGCAGGATGCCGATCGCCCCGGACAAGACCACGCCGAGTACGCCGACGAGCAGCGAGATGCGCAGGCCGTAGAGGATCGCAGACAGAACGTCGCGGCCCTGCTCGTCGGTCCCGAGCAGGAATGGACTCTGGCCGTCGGCGGTCCAGAGCGGTGAGATGCGCGAATTCATCAGCTGCAGCTGTGCCGGGTCGAACGGGTTCTGTACCGACAGCACCGCGGCAAAAATCGCCAGAAGAAAGAACAGCAGCGTCACCGCGGCCGCGATCATGGTGATCTTCGAGCGGCGGAACGAATAGAACAGGTCGCTGTCGAGCGCGCGCCTGAACCTGTGCGGTACGGCCGCAGCGCGCTTCTCAATCTCGTGCGGAACGACCGCCTCGCTCATCTCAATGCGCCCGGCTGACCGTCGAGCGCAGCCGCGGATCGACGATGGTGTAGAGGATATCAACCACGAGATTGATGGTGACGAAGATCAGGGACACCATCATCAGATAGGCCGCCATGATCGGGATATCGACGTTCTGAACGGCCTGCACGAACAGGAGGCCCATGCCTGGCCACTGGAATACGGTTTCGGTGATGATCGCGAATGCAATTACCGAGCCAAATTGCAGGCCGGCGACGGTGATGACGGGAACCAGCGTGTTGCGCAGCGCGTGGCCGAAATGGATCGCCCGCGTGGTCAGTCCGCGCGCACGAGCGAAGCGGATGTAGTCGGTCCGCATCACTTCCAGCATCTCCGCGCGGACGAGCCGCATGATCAGCGTCATCTGGAACAAGCCAAGCGTAATCGAAGGCATGATCAGCGCTTTCAAGCCCGACAGTGTCAGAAGGCCTGTCGTCCACCAGCCGATATGAACGACGTCGCCGCGCCCGAACGAGGGCAGCCAGCCCAGCGTCACCGAAAACAGGTAGATCATGAGAATGCCGATCAGGAAGGTCGGCAGCGAGATGCCGATCAGCGAGACGGCCTGGAAGACATGCGCGAGCCAGCTGTCGCGGCGAAGCGCGGAATAGACCCCCATCAGGATGCCGCTGACCATCGCAAAGATGGTGGCGCAGATCGCGAGTTCCAGCGTTGCAGGCATCCGCTCGATCAGCAGGCTCGTGACCGGCAGGCGGAACTGGTAGGACACGCCGAACTTGAACTGTGCAGCGTTGCCGACATAGCGGCCGAACTGCACGATGACGGGATCGTCGAGGCCGAGCGACTTGCGGATCGCGGCGCGTTCGGTGCCCGACGTATCCATCCCGACCATCTGGTTGACGGGATCGCCGGCGAAACGGAACATCGAGAACGAGATGATCCCGACGGCGATCATGACGCCGATGGCCTGGATGGCCCGGCGCAGTGTGAAAGCGAGCATCTGTTCCTTTCACATCTCTTCAGCGGCACGCGTCATCGCGTTAGCCTGAAAATGCAAGTCCCGGAAGCCATCGCTTCCGGGACTTCACAACTTGTCGACAATTACTCGTCCTGCTTGGTCGCCCAGTAGAGCAGGACCTGATTGTCCGCGCGCTGGGTTAGTTTCACTTTTTTCGACACACCCCAGGCAAGCGCCTGCTGGTGCAGCGGGACATAGGCCCAATCCTTGATCGAGACCTCGAAAGCCTGCTTGATCAGTTGATCGCGCTTGGCCGTATCAGACTCAAGGAGAACCTTGTCCGCGAGATCGTCGAACTCCTTGTTGCAATAGCCGGCGAGGTTGGCTTCGCCGCGGTTGGGATCCTTCGGGTCATCCCGGCAGCCCATGATGTCGTGCAGCACGTTCTGGGAGTCGAGCGTATCCGGGGTCCAGCCCAGCATGAACAGCGAGGTCTTGTAGCCGCCGGGCTTCAACACCTTGGCGAAATACTGGGCCTTCGGTTGCGCCAGCAGGTCCACCTTGATGTTGATGCGGGCGAGCATACCGACGATTGCCTGACAGATCGCGGCGTCATTGACGTAGCGGTCGTTCGGGCAGTCCATGGTCACTTCGAAGCCGTCCGCATAGCCAGCATCCGCCAGGAGTTTCTTGGCGGCGTCAGGGTCGAACTTCGGCCGAGTGAAGCTCTTCGCGGAATAGATCTCCGGTGCAACCATCAAAGCGGACGGCGTGGACAGCCCGCGCATGACGCGATTCTTGATCAGGTCGACATCGATCGCCCGGTAAACCGCTTCGCGGACGCGGATGTCCTTGAACGGATTCTTGCCCTTGATGTTGGAGTACAAGAGTTCGTCGCGCGCCTGATCCATGCCGACGAAAATGGTGCGGAGTTCAGGTCCCGTCAGCACGGTCGCGTTGGGGCTTGCTTTGACGCGCTCGATGTCCTGCACCGGAACCGGCTCGATCACGTCGACCTCGCCCGACAACAGCGCCGCGACACGCGTGGCCGGGTTTGCGATCGGCGTGAAGACGATCTCCTTCAGATTATGTTCCGGCTTGCGCCACCAGTTCGGATTGGCCTTGAAGACGGTCTTCACGCCCGGCTGATGGCTATCGATCATGAAGGGGCCGGTGCCGTTTTCATGGAGCGAGGCGTAGCTCGGAGTCGTTGCGGCGGCCGGTGTCGGTGCCACCGCATCGTTCGCCTCTGCCCATTTCTTGTCCATGATGTACCAGGTCGCCCAGAGCGCCGTCAGGATGGGATTGGGCGAGGTCAGCACGAAATCTACGGTGTAATCGTCGATCTTGATCGCCTTGGCGTCGGCAGGAACGCGGCTCTGGAAATTCGAGCCTTTCGCCCGCACGCGCTCGGCCGAGAACACGACGTCATCGGCGGTGAAGGGGTCGCCATTGTGGAATTTTACGTTCTTGCGCAGGTGAAAGCGCCAGCGTGTCGGCTCCGGCGTCTCCCAGCTTTCGGCAAGCCCCGGGATGATCTTCAGGTCCTTGTCGCGGGCGACCAGGCCCTCATAGACGTGGCCGAGATGCGCACTGGTGGTCGACTCGTTCAGCGTGTAGGGGTCGAGCGATTTGAGCTCACCCTGGTTGGCGTAGCGCAGCGTCTGGCTCGACGCCGGCGAGGCCGTCAACGCAAGCATACCGGCGAGCGTCGCCGCAAACAGACTTCGTCCGACTGACATTCTTGACCCTCTCCACTCGCCCGCACCGTCATTTTTGATTGTTCGGCGGGGCTGATCGATCCATGTTGCCCAGAGTTCTCGACCCGTGCAAGCGCCATTCCAGCAAGGAACGCGCCAAGTTGCGCCGCTGTGCAGCAATGTTGACCAACAATCTTGGGGCGAGGGGCGGATTTGATTGACCATACCGGCTGATCGCGAAGCCGTGGCCCGATTGCCTGCCTCAGGTCGCTTGCGTCGCACACCGTGTCGCGGCGATACTATGGAACGCTGCTCGAATCTCTTCCGGAGGGGACATGAAAGTTAACATCGAAATCGACTGTACCCCCCTTGAAGCCCGCCAGTTCTTCGGACTACCCGACGTGATGCCGATGCAGACCGCCGTGATGGACAAGTTGCAACAGCAGATGATGTCCAACATCGATAAGGTCTCGCCCGAATCCCTGATCCAGAGCTGGTTCACCTTCGATCCCAAGATCGCAGAGCGGTTTCAGGACATGTTCGTCACCATGGCCGGCCTCGGCGGCACGCGCGCCGGCGACAAGAAAAAATAATGTCGCGCGGGCCGGACGGGCCGCAGGCGTCAGGTCGGCTTCGTCCGCCGGGCCTCGGCCTGCTGCTTGCCGAAGCCCGCAGCCTGTTCGAGTTCAACGCCAGCCTGCTGCTGTCTCCGGTCCTGATGCACGCGCCCAGGGGCGACGGCCATCCGGTTCTGGCGCTGCCGGGCTTTCTCGCCAGCGACCTGTCGATGGCGCCGATGCGGCGCTATCTCAGCGAACTCGGCTACGAGGCGCATGCCTGGCGGATGGGGCGCAATCTCGGTGGGCTGGGGCGGATGCGTGAGGCCTTGCACGCCCGTCTCGCCGAGATCCATGCCGCGAGCGGGCGCAAGGTCAGCCTGGTCGGCTGGAGCCTCGGCGGCGTCTATGCCCGCGATCTCGCGCTTCGGGCGCCCGAGATGGTCCGCTGCGTCGTCACGCTCGGCAGCCCGTTTGCCAATGACGTGCGGGCGACCAATGCGACGCGGCTTTACGAGATGATGTCCGGCGAACGTGTCGAGGATTTTGCGGAAGCGCGCGAGGCGATCGCCGGCGATCTTCCGGTGCCGGCGACGTCGATCTATTCGCGCACCGACGGCGTCGTGAACTGGCGCACCTGTCTGTTGCGGCCCTCCGACCGCGCCGAGAACATCGAGGTGCGCCTGGCGAGCCATATCGGGCTCGGCGTGAACCCCGCGGCGCTGTGGGCCGTGGCGGACCGCCTGGCGCAACCGGAGGGGGAGTTCTCCCCATTTGACCGGGCCGGCCCGTTTGCCATTGCATATGCCCCGCCGGAACAGGCAATATCGGCCTGACGAGAAGTGCCGGCCAAGGCGCCCGTCGGTATGCGTGGGAGGGAACTATGGCTGACGGTCGGAAGCTGTCGTCGCTGGACGCATCGTTTCTCTATCTGGAAACGCCGGAGATGCCGATGCATGTCGGCAGCATGGCGATCTTTCGCCTGCCAGACGACTACAAGGGCGACTTCTTCGAAGACTTCAAGGCGATGATCGTCTCGCGCCTGCACATCGCGCCGATCCTGAAAGCGCGGCTGGAGAAGGCACCGCTCGACATCGACCATCCCTCCTGGGTCGAGGACGACCAGTTCGACATCGACCGTCACATCTTCCGCGCCAGCTTGCCGGCGCCCCACGATCGCGCCACGCTCGAGCGCATCGTCGGCTGGATGCACGCCAAGCTCCTGAACCGCGCTCGCCCGCTGTGGGAGTTCTACGTCTTCGAGGGCATGAAGGACAACGAAGTCGGACTCTATTCCAAGATGCATCATGCCGCGATCGACGGTGGCGCCGGTGCGGCGCTGACCAACATGATCTATGACATCTCGCCGATCCCGCGACAGGTCGATCCGCCGGCGGCCGGAGCCAAGCCAGGACAGGAGCCGCGCGACATCGCGGCGAACCTGCTCGATTCCTACCAGCAACTCTTCACACAGCCGCTCGACGCCCCGGCGGCCGCGAAGAACCTGCAACTGCCGCGCACCGGCAAAAGCGACATCGGCTCGATCCTGTTCGACAATGCGATGTACCAGATCGAGAGCGCCGTGCGCTTCGCCGGCAACATCCCGACCATGGTCAAGAGCGTCTCCGACGTGCTCGGCAAGATCTCAGATCCCAAATCGCGCGAGAGCCTCGCCAGCATGGTGTCACCCCCGACCATGCTCAACAAGACGATCTCGTCGGAGCGGAGTTTTGCCGGTGTGTCGATCTCGCTGTCGCGGGCGAAGGCGCTGGCCAAGCAGGCTGGCGGCAAGCTCAACGACGTCGTGCTGGCGCTCGCCTCCGGCGTGGTCCGGCGCTACCTCCAGCAATACGGTACGCTGCCGGCCAAATCCCTGACCGCCGCCGTGCCGATCTCGCTCCGCGAGGAGGGCAACACCGAGGCCAACAACCAGGTGTTCGGGATGATCTGTTCGATCGCGACCAATATCGAGGACCCCAAGGCACGGCTGGAAGCCATCATCGCGCAGTCGACCAAGTCCAAGGAAATGTCGCACCCGCTGCGCGCGTTGATGCCGCAGGTCTCCAACATCTCGATGCTCGGTGCGCCGATGATGGTGCAGATCCTGGCGTTGCTCTACAGCCGCTCCAATCTGTCCGATGTGCTGCCGCCGGCCGCCAATATTACGGTGTCCAACGTGCCGGGGCCGCGGCAGACGCTCTATGCCGCCGGCGCCGAGTTGTTGCACATCTTCCCGGTGTCGATCTCGACCCACGGGCAGGCGCTCAACATCACCGTGCAGAGCTATCGCGACCAGCTCGATTTCGGCTTCATCGTCGGCGCCAACATCATTCCGCATGTGCAGGTGATGTGCGACATGCTGCCGGCAGAGTTTGCCGCGCTCGAGGCGGCCTATGCGCCGCCCGCGGCCGACATCAAGGGCGCCGCGGAATAGGAATTTTGCCAGGAATCTCATGATGATTGAAATGCCGCCGCTCAAATTCGCGCAGACGAATGGAATCCGCATGGGCTATTACGAGGCGGGTCCGGTCACGGACACCCCGCCGGTCGTGCTGTGTCACGGCTGGCCAGAGCTTGCCTTCTCCTGGCGCCACCAGATCAAGGCGTTGAGCGAGGCGGACATAAGGGTGATCGCCCCCGACCAGCGCGGCTATGGCGCAACCGACCGGCCGGAACCGGTCGAAGCCTATGACATGGAGCACCTGACCGGCGATCTCGTCGGGCTGCTGGATCATCTCGGGATCGACAAGGCGATCTTCGTCGGACACGACTGGGGCGGCTTCGTTGTCTGGCAGATGCCGCTGCGCCATCCCGCGCGCGTCGCTGGCGTCGTCGGCGTCAACACCCCGCATTGGGATCGCGCGCCGATCGATCCGATCGCACTGTTCCGCCAGCGCTTCGGCGACCAGATGTACATCGTCCAGTTCCAGGATCCCGCGCGCGAGCCGGACAAGATCTTTGGCAGCCGTGTCGAGCAGACGTTCGATGCTTTCATGCGCAAGCCGCTGCCGCGACCGGCGGCAAAGCCCGATGAGCCGCCGATCGCGGGCGTCGGCGCCTCGTCGAAGACGAACCTGGCGTTTCCCCAGATGATTGCGGCTTATGACGCCAAGGTCGATCCGCGGACGCCGATCCTGTCTGCCGACGAGAAGAAGGTGTTCGTCGACACCTTCACGAAGACCGGCTTCACTGGCGGCATCAACTGGTATCGCAATTTCACGCGCAATTGGGAGCGCTCGAAGGGGCTCGACCACCACATCCACGTGCCGTCGTTGATGATCATGGCGGAAAACGACGCGGTGCTGCCGCCGTCGGCGGCGGACGGCATGGAGAAGCTCGTGAGCGACCTCGAGAAGTATCTCGTCAAGGACAGTGGTCATTGGACCCAGCAGGAGAAGCCGGAAGAGGTCAGCGCCAAGCTGATCGAATGGCGTAGAAGGCGGTTTGGCTAGCGACGCAGTCGTCGATGCAAATGAGACGTCATTCCGGGACGGTCCGAAGGACCGGACCCGAAATCTCGAGATTCCGGGCTCGATGCTGCGCATCGCCCCGGAATGACGCGATCAGGGGGAAGCACTTTTAATGTCATCCAAGAACCGACTGGACCCGATCCCGCAGCCGCCGACCAAGCCGGTGGTCGGCAACATGCTGTCGCTGGACTCGGCCGCTCCGGTGCAACACCTGACGCGGCTTGCCAAGGAGCTCGGCCCGATCTTCTGGCTCGACATGATGGGCTCGCCGATCGTCGTCGTCTCCGGCCACGATCTCGTCGACGAGCTGTCCGACGAGAAACGTTTCGACAAGACGGTGCGCGGCGCGCTGCGGCGTGTGCGCGCGGTCGGCGGTGATGGCCTGTTCACGGCGGACACCAGGGAGCCGAACTGGAGCAAGGCGCACAACATCCTGCTTCAGCCCTTCGGCAACCGCGCCATGCAGTCCTATCATCCGAGCATGGTCGACATCGCCGAGCAACTCGTCAACAAATGGGAGCGGCTCAACGCCGACGACGAGATCGACGTCGTCCACGATATGACGGCGCTGACGCTGGACACGATCGGCCTGTGCGGCTTCGAGTACCGGTTCAATTCGTTCTACCGGCGCGACTATCATCCCTTCGTCGAGTCGCTGGTGCGCTCGCTCGAGACCATCATGATGACGCGCGGCCTGCCGTTCGAGCAGCTCTGGATGCAGAAGCGGCGCAAGACCTTGGGCGAAGACGTCGCCTTCATGAACAAGATGGTCGACGAGATCATCGTCGAGCGCCGCAAGAGCGCTGAGGGGATCGACGACAAGAAGGACATGCTCGCCGCCATGATGACCGGCGTCGATCGTTCGACCGGCGAGCAGCTCGACGACGTCAATATCCGCTACCAGATCAACACGTTTCTGATCGCGGGCCACGAGACCACAAGCGGCCTGCTGTCCTGCACGATCTATGCGCTGCTCAAGCATCCCGACATTCTCAAGAAAGCCTATGACGAGGTCGACCGCGTCTTCGGTCCCGACGTCAATGCGAAGCCGACCTACCAACAGGTCACGCAGCTCAGCTACATCACGCAGATCCTGAAGGAGGCGCTGCGGCTGTGGCCGCCGGCGCCGGCCTACGGCATTTCGCCGCTGAAGGATGAGACCATCGGCGGCGGCAAGTACAAGCTGCGGAAAGGCACGTTCACGACCATCCTCGTCACGGCGCTGCACCGTGATCCCTCAGTCTGGGGACCGAATCCCGACGCCTTCGATCCCGAGAATTTCAGCCGCGAGGCAGAAGCCAAGCGGCCGATCAATGCCTGGAAGCCGTTCGGCAACGGCCAGCGCGCCTGTATCGGTCGTGGTTTTGCCATGCACGAGGCTGCGCTTGCGCTGGGTATGATCCTGCAGCGCTTCAAGCTGATCGACCACCAGCGCTACCAGATGCATTTGAAGGAAACCCTGACGATGAAGCCCGAGGGCTTCAAGATCAAGGTGCGCCCGCGCGCCGATCGCGAGCGAGGCGCCTATGGTGGACCGTTGGCAGCGTCTGCCGCGCCGAAGGCGCCGCGTCAGCCGACCGCGCGGCCCGGCCACAACACGCCGATGCTGGTGCTCTACGGCTCCAATCTCGGCACCGCCGAGGAACTGGCGACGCGCATGGCCGACCTCGCCGAGATCAACGGCTTTGCCGTGCAGCTCGGGGCACTCGACGATTACGTCGGCAAGCTGCCGCAGGAAGGCGGCGTGCTGATCATCTGTGCTTCCTATAACGGTGCGCCGCCGGACAATGCGACGCAATTCGTCAAATGGCTGCGCGACGATCTGCCGAGGGATGCCTTTGCCGGCGTGCGCTATGCCGTGTTCGGCTGCGGCAACAGCGACTGGGCGGCGACCTATCAATCGGTGCCGCGCCTCATCGACGAACAATTGTCTGCGCATGGCGCGCGGGCTGTCTATCCGCGCGGCGAGGGCGATGCGCGCAGCGATCTCGACGGCCAGTTCCAGAAATGGTTCCCGGCGGCCGCCCAGGTCGCGACCAAGGAGTTCGGCATCGACTGGAATTTCACCCGCACGGCTGAAGATGATCCGCTCTATGCGATCGAGCCTGTCGCGGTGACCGCCGTGAACACGATCGTGGCGCAGGGTGGAGCCGTGGCGATGAAGGTGCTCGCCAATGACGAGCTCCAGAACAAGGGCGGGGCCAATCCGTCGCCGCGTTCGACGCGGCATATCGAGGTGCAGCTGCCGGCCAACGTCACCTATCGCGTCGGAGATCATCTGAGTGTCGTCCCGCGCAACGATCCGACGCTGGTGGATTCGGTCGCCCGCCGCTTCGGCTTTGTGCCGGCTGACCAGATCCGGCTTCAGGTCGCCGGGGGCCGCCGCGCGCAATTGCCGGTCGGCGACGCCGTGTCGGTCGGCCGCCTCCTGAGCGAGTTCGTCGAGTTGCAGCAGGTGGCGACACGCAAGCAGATCCAGATCATGGCGGAGCATACCCGCTGCCCGGTCACCAAGCCGAAGCTGCTGGCCTTCGTCGGCGAGGAGGCCGAGCCGCTCGAGCGTTACCGCACCGAGATCCTGGCCAGGCGCAAATCGGTATTCGACCTGCTGCTTGAATATCCGGCCTGCGAATTGCCGTTCCACGTTTACCTGGAAATGCTTTCGCTGCTGGCGCCGCGCTATTACTCGATCTCGTCCTCGCCGTCGGTCGACCTGGCGCGTTGCAGCATCACGGTCGGCGTGGTCGAAGGGCCGGCCGCCTCTGGGCGCGGGACCTACAAGGGGATCTGCTCGAACTATCTCGCCAATCGGCGGGCGGGCGATGCGATCTACGCCACCGTGCGCGAGACCAAGGCCGGCTTCCGGCTGCCCGACGACCCGTCCGTGCCGGTCATCATGATCGGCCCGGGCACGGGACTTGCGCCGTTCCGCGGCTTCCTCCAGGAGCGCGCCGCGCGCAAGGCGAAGGGTGCCGCGCTCGGTCCGGCCATGCTGTTCTTCGGCTGCCGCCGCCCTGATCAGGACTTCCTCTATGCGGACGAGCTGAAGGCGCTGGCGGCAAGCGGCATCACCGAGCTGTTCACGGCGTTCTCGCGCGCGGACGGACCGAAGACCTATGTGCAGCACGTGCTCGCCGCGCAGAAGGACAAGGTCTGGCCGATGATCGAGCAGGGCGCGATCGTCTATGTCTGCGGCGACGGCGGCAAGATGGAGCCCGACGTGAAGGCGGCCCTCGTCGCGATCCATCGCGAGAAGAGCGGCAGCGATGCGGCGGCGAGCGCGCGCTGGATCGAGGAGATGGGGGCGAAGAACCGGTACGTGCTGGACGTGTGGGCGGGCGGTTGAGGCCAGATTGTAGGGTGGGTTAGCTGGGTGGGTGTGCGAAGCGCACCCGCCCGGCGTAACCCACCACTTCTGTCCGACCGGAACGTAAAGAGGTGGGTTACGCCTGTGGCTAACCCACCCTACGAATTCCGATCATGCTAAAGCTCTGCCATGATTCCCTGGGAAAAGATCGACACCGCCAAAATCCCCGGCTCCGACGAGGAGCTCCGCCTGATGCGGCGCGGCAAGGAGTTTTCCATCAAGCTCGGCACCAACGAGCTGATGAACAACCGCCTGTCGGGATCGGAAGCGGCGCTTGCGACGCTCGCGGCCAAGCAGATCGAGAAGGTCGCAAAGCCCGTCGTCCTCATCGGTGGCCTCGGTATGGGCTTTACGTTGCGTGCGGCGCTGACCGTGCTCGGAAGCAAGGCGAAGATCGTGGTGTCCGAACTGGTGCCGGCGGTGGTCGCCTGGGCGCGCGGCCCGATGGCCGAGGTGTTCGGGGACAGTCTCGATGATGAAAGAGTGAAGATCCGCGAGATCGACGTCGGCGAAATCATCCGAGCGAAGAGCGCAGCCTACGACGCCATTCTCCTCGACGTCGACAATGGGCCGGAGGGGCTGACTCGGAAGGGCAACGACGCGCTCTACAGTGCGAGCGGGCTGACGGCGGCGAAGACGGCGCTAAGGCCGGGCGGCGTGCTGGCGGTCTGGTCGTCCGGGCCGAACCCCGCCTTCACCAAGCGTCTGAAGCGCGTCGGCTTCGATGTCAACGAAGTCGCTGTCCGCGCCACCGGCAGAGGCGGCGGAGCGCGCCACGTGATCTGGCTGGCGAAGAAGGCTTAGGCCGCGTCGGCCACCGCGCCGTGCGCATGCTTGTCGATGGCGCCGATGATCTCGGGCCAGAAGCGCATCGACAGCGCGTGACCCATGCCCTCGATCATCAGCAGCTTTGCGCCGGGAATTGACTCCGCGGTGTCCTTGCCGCCTTCGGGCCGCACCAGTGGATCGACGGTGCCGTGGATGACCAGCGTCGGCGCCTTCACGCTATGCAGCCGTTCCTTGCGGCTGCCGGACGCGAGCACGGCGCGGAGCTGCCGGCCGACGCCGGCCGGATTGAGCCCGCGCGCGAACACGCGTTCGGCACGATCGAGATCGAGCGCTTCCTCTTCCGGAAAGGAGCCGGCGCGCAACACCTTCCAGGTCTGGCCAAAGCGGACGATGAACTCCTCCTTGGTGCGCGGCGGCGGCGCCATCAGCATGGTTGCCGCCTCGCGTGTCGGCGGCGGGACGCGTGGATTGCCCGTCGTCGACATGATCGAGGTCAGCGAGCGCACGCGCTGCGGAAACGACAGCGCCACCTCCTGCGCGATCATGCCGCCCATGGAGGCGCCGACCAGATGCGCCGACTTGATGCCGAGCGCATCCATCAGCCCGACCGTGTCTTTTGCCATGTCGATCAGCTTGTAAGTTGCCGCGACGGGAATCCTGAGGAAGCGCAGCTTCAACAGCTCGAGCGGCGTCAGGCGCTTGCCGCCGGTGAGATGGCTCGACTTGCCGATGTCGCGGTTGTCGAAGCGGATCACGCGGAAGCCGTGCGCGGCGAGCTGCTCGCAGAACGCATCGTCCCAATGGATCATCTGCGCGCCGAGCCCCATGATCAGCAGCAGCGGCTCGGCATTGTCGTTGCCGAAGATCTCGTAGCAGATGTCGATGCCATTGGCGCGGACGGTCTGGGGCGGCTGATGGGTGGTCACGGCTGCGTTCCCTTCGCTTCTGACCCATGCTGTATCGCACGGTTTGCGGTCGCAATGAAGCCGCGCGCGCGGGCCTTGCCGGTTGACCGGCTCCTCGCAACGGTGTGGTATGGCGCAAAAAGAAGGGCATCGCAGCTCTCGATCACAGGAGGACGCCGATGACCGACAAGACCCATGACCCTGTCGCCATGTGGCAGAAGATGGTTGGCGAGATGGAGAAGGGGTTCAACTCCTTTGCCAATCAGGCCATGGCCTCGCCCGAGTTTTCGCAAGTCGTGAACCGGGCCGGTGGCGTTGCTGCAGGTGCACAGAAGCAGCTCGGCGAGCTCATGGAGAAATACCTGGTCACGATGAACCTGCCGAGCCGCGAGCAGGTCACCGGCCTTGCCGAACGGCTGCAGGCGATGGAAGGCCAGATCGGCGAGATCAAATCGATGCTGAGCCAGATGGCCGCAAGTTCCGGCTTGTCTCAAGGCTCCGATACTGCATCGCGGCCGCCGCGCACGAAGCGCCCGCCATCCGAAGGCGGAGAGCAGGCATGAATGCTCCCGCTGGACTCGATCTCGCGGGGATCCCGGAGCGTATCCAGTCCGAGGTGCAGCGCGCCATCCAGCGCAGCATCAAGGGCGTCGAATATTTCTCGACCTCGGGCCCGACACTCGGCGCGACTCCGAAGGACGTGCTGCATTCGCGCGGCACGATGAGCCTGTATCACTACCGGCCGATGTCCGACGAGATCTACCGGGTGCCGGTCCTGATCGTGATGGCGACCACCAACCGCGGCTACATTCTCGACCTTGTGCCCGGACAGAGCTTCATCGAGTTCCTCCTGAAGCGCGGATACGACGTCTACATGCTGGACTGGAGCGCGCCGCGGCCGGAGGAGAAGAGCCTGCGGATGGAGGACTATGTGCTCGACTTCATCCCGGATTGCGTCCGCCGCGTGCAGCAGGATTCAGGCGAGCAGGACGTTTCCGTGATCGGCTATTGCTTCGGCGGCGTGCTGTCGCTGCTCTACGGCTCGATCCACAAGGACGGACCGATGAAGAATTTGATCTGCTTCACCACGCCGATCGACTTCCGCCAGATGAAGCTGTTCTCGAACTTCTCCGACCGCCGCTATTTCGACGTCGACCGCCTCGTCGACAGCGTCGGCAACGTCCCGCCGGAGATGATCCTGTCCTCGTTCGAGATGCTGCGCCCGGCTTCGCGCGCGGCGAGCCAGATCCAGCTCTGGGAGAACATCTGGAACGACGAGTTCGTGAAGTCCTACCGGATGTTCGACCGCTGGGCGACCGACACGCTGCCGCTGGCGGGCGAATATTTCCGTACCATCACCAAGGACCTGATGTGGGACAACAAGCTGTTCAACGACACCATGTCGGTCGGTGGCCGCGCAGCAAAGTTGGAAGACATCAAGGTGCCGTTCCTGCACGCGGTCGCCGAGCACGATCACATCGTGCCGTATGATGCCGCCAAGCACCTGATCGCCAAGATCGGGTCCGAGGACAAGGAAGAGGTGATGCTGAAGGGCGGTCACGTCTCGCTCGTCGCCGGCGCCAACGCGGTGAAGCGGTTGTGGCCGAAACTGGATTCCTGGCTGGGGAAGAGATCGACATGAGTGAGCAGCGTTCCTATCCGCGCCACGTCAGGACCGACGCCGGCGATATCGAGATCCGTCTGATGTCGCCTGCGGACGAGGCCGCGGTGCTTGCCTTCGGCCAGGGCCTGCCGACCCACGACCTCCTGTTCCTGCCGCGCAACATCAGCCAGCCGAAGGTGCTGTCGGCCTGGGTCAAGGAGATCGAGCGCGGCGCGATCACCAGCCTGCTCGCGGTGAAAGATGGCAAGGTCGTCGGCTGCGGCACACTGGTGCGCGATCCGCATTCCTGGTCGCCCCATGTCGGCGAGATCCGCATGGTTGTGTCGCTCGACGTGCGCGGGAAGGGCGTGGGGCGGGTGCTGTCGCAGGAGACCTTTGCGCTCGCGCTCGGTGCCGGCCTCGAGAAGCTCGCCGTCCAGATGACGGTCGACCAGCAGGCCGCGATCACGCTGTTCGAGAGCCTCGGCTTCAAGGCCGAGGCGCTGCTGCGGGACCATGTCCGGGACGTCGACGGCAAGACCCACGACATCGTCGTGCTCGGCCACAACGTCGCGCAGGTCCAGGCCCAGATGGAGGCTTATGGCCTGCCGGGCGCCGTCCAGCACTGAAAGATCGAATTCAACCCCATGCACAGTAGGCAAGGGGCTAGGAAGGCAGCAGATTGCCCCACGCTGAAGCCGTTCACGGTTTTGTGATACCGCACTGCAATATGAATATTGCAGTGCACCATTAGCTATGTCATATAAGAGGTGCCCCGGGCCAACAAGGACGGGGTGAGCCCATAGCTCAACCCAATGAGGATGGAGAGAACCCCAATGACCACCGAAACCAACACCGCTTTCGAAGGCTTCAAGGACGCATTCAAGAACATCCAGAACCTGGAAGTTCCCGAGGCTGCCCGCGAGTTCGTCAAGAAGACCGCCAACACCGCCAAGGATCGTGCGGCCGAGGCTTTCGCCGGCTCCGAGCGGGTGACCGCTGCCGTCGAGAACGCGGTGACCGAATCCGTTACTGAAGCCGGCAAGATCAGCCGCAACATTCAGCAGGCGATCTACGAGGACGCCGAGGCGTTCTTCTCGGGCATCGACAAGCTGGCGTCCGCCAAGTCGTTCAGCGAAGCCGTCGAGATCCAGTCCAGCCTGCTCCGCGCCCGCGGCGAAGCGTTCGTCTCGCGCGCCAAGGCGACCACCGACTATCTCGGCAAGCTCGCCGCCAACGGTGCGAAGTCCGCTCAGGACAATTTTGCCAAGGTCTACAACAAGACCGCCTGATCCGGCGACCTGAGTAGATAAACTGAAATTTGAGGCCCGCTTCGGCGGGCCTTTGTTTTGCTTTGCGTTCCCCGGATGCAGTGCAGCGCGCCGCGCTTGCGGCGTGGTGCACTGCTGATCCGGGGACCACTTGTCTTCGTTACTCGCTGGGTCCCGGCTCTGCGGTGCATCGTTGCACGCTGCACCGCGTCCGGGACACGCGGAGATCGGCGCGCTAAGTATCTACGATGACTCGACCCACCTCCTTCTCCTTCGACACCCCCGGCGATGCCGAACGCGCGGCCGAGCTGCGGCGCGTGAAAGCATTGGCGACGCTGGTGCTGGCGGCGACGCTTGCGCTGTTCGCCGTAGCGAAATGGCTGCTGCCCGTGCATCCAATATTCGGCTTCGTCGCCGCCTTCGCGGAAGCCGCGACCATCGGTGGGCTCGCCGACTGGTATGCCGTGGTCGCGCTGTTCAAGCGGCCGCTCGGCCTGCCGATTCCGCACACCGCGATCATCCAGAGCAACCAGGCCCGCATCGCCGACAAGCTCGGCGAGTTCATCCAGGTGCATTTCCTCGATTCAGGCCCAGTCGAGGCCAAGCTGAACGAGATCGATTTCGGCTCCTTCGTCGCCGACTGGCTGCGCGACCGCAAGCGCAGCGATGACCTTGCGCGCTTCGCGTTGCGCCTGCTGCCGGAGGCCGTCGCCGCGACCGAGAGTTCGGGCCTGATGACCTTCATCATCCGCCGCATGTCCTCGCAGCTCCAGTCAATCGACCTTGCGCCGCTCGCCGCCGGCACGCTGCGCGGCTTCGTGGCGGAGAGGCGGCATCAGATCCTGTTCGATGATCTCTTGCGCGTGATGCACGAGACGCTCAATCAGAAAGACACGATGGCGATGATCCGCGAGAAGGTGCGCGCGGAGTTGCCGACCCTGCTGCGGCTCTACCGCGCCGACAAGTTTCTGGTGAACAAGATCGTAGCGTCGGCGACGGCGTTCTTCGACGAAGTGCGCGCCGATCCCAAACATCCGTTCCGCGGCGAGTTCGATCGCATGGTGCTGAGCTTCGTCGACCGGCTCGGCACCGACCAGGCCTATGTCGATCGCATCAACGGCCTGAAGCGCGACCTGCTGGCGCGGCCCGAGCTTGCCGATCTTGCCCGTACCGTCTGGGCCAATACGCGCTCCTTCATCGAGCGCAGCGCGAGCGGTGAGACGCAAGTGCTGCAGCATCATCTCGCCGGTATGTGCGTCGCCGCCGGCGAAGCGCTCGCGGGCGATGCCGAGCTGCGCGGCGAGATCAACAAGGGTCTGGTGGCGGTGCTGCGCAGCTTCGTTGCGGACCAGAAGAGCGGCGTCTCGACCTTCATCTCCGATCAGGTCAAATCGTGGGACATGGCGCAGCTGATTTCGCTGATCGAGATCAACATCGGGCGCGACCTGCAATACATCCGCTTCAACGGCTCGCTGATCGGCGGCCTCGCCGGGCTCGCGCTCTACTCCGTAGAATCCCTGCTCCGGTTGTTGTGACTTTTGCGTCACGGGCGCCAGCATTAGCGCGCGGGCCTATTGTCGCCCCGCGTTCCACCGGCTTGAATGTCCGGAACCGGCCGCCTAGCTGATTCATGCTGCGCTGCGGAACGTTCAAGAAGCCGGCGTATTGGAATTCATGCCCATTTGCCGGTATCGCGGCCGGCGCCTTCTCAAGGGATACAATGATGACCGCTACCGCCCAGACGCTGCGCCCGCCGTCCCGTACTCTGATGTTTCTGGAAGGGCGCGCGATCCACGAGTTCGGCGCATTCCTCGGCGCGCTGCCGCTGCTCAGCTTCGCCCCGCGCGGCGACGGGCATCCGGTGCTGGTGCTGCCCGGCCTCGTGGCGTCTGATGAGTCCACACGCGCGCTGCGCACATTTCTGTCGGGCAAGGGCTATGAGGTGAGCGGCTGGCGCCAGGGCCGCAACTACGGCCTACGCGAGGGCGTGCAGAACGCGATGATGGATCTGGTCCATGAGCTCAGCGACACGCATGGTCGCAAGATCAGCTTGGTCGGCTGGAGCCTCGGCGGCCTCTATGCGCGCCAGCTCGCCAAGATGATGCCTGATCGCGTGCGGCAGGTCATTACGCTCGGCAGTCCCTTTGCGGGCGATCCCAAATCGACCAATGCCTGGCGCGTCTACGAATGGGCAAGCGGCCAGCGTGCTGATCAGGTCGATCCAAACTTCGGCAGCGATCTGGCCGTTCCGCCGCCGGTTCCGACCACCGCCATCTTCAGCCGCACCGACGGTGTCTGCGCCTGGCAAGGCTGCATGGAGAAGACGGGAGCTGAGACCGAGAGCATCGAGGTCGACAGCAGCCATTGCGGCATGGGCCATCATCCTGCCGTCGTCTACGCCGTCGCCGACCGCCTCGCGCAGAAGGAAGGCCAGTGGCGGCCCTTCGACCGCAGCGGCTGGCGCAGCCTGGCGTATCCCGATCCGCATCGGTGATGCTTCGCCTCTCCCCGCGTGCGGGGAGAGGCCGGAATTTGCGAAGAGCAAATTCCGGGTGAGGGGGAGTCTCCGCGAATCCAACTCTCACCGACTCTGCGGAGACTCCCCCTCATCCCGACCTTCTCCCCGCAGGCGGGGAGAAGGAGTAGAGGCTTTGTCGTTCCCGTCCATTGTCGCGCCCGCATCAAACGCGCTATGCCTCGCGCATGGCGCATCCGCTCTCCCGCATCATCGACCAGCTCAAGCGCGAACCGTCGCGCACCGGCTCCATCGTCATCACCGTGTTCGGCGATGCCATCGTGCCGCGTGGCGGTGTGGTGTGGCTCGGTACGCTGCTGGAATTCTTCGAAGGCCTTGATATCGACAGCGGTGTCGTGCGTACCGCGATGTCGCGCCTCGCCGCCGATGGCTGGCTGACGCGCGAGAAGGTCGGCCGAAACAGCTTTTATCGGCTGGCCGACAAGGGCCGCCAGACCTTTGAAGCAGCGACACGCCACATCTATGATCCGCCGCCGTCGGATTGGACCGGCCGTTTCGAACTCCTGCTGATCGGCAATGGCGAGGATCGCGACGCCTCGCGCGAGGCGCTGCGCAACGCCGGTTTCGGCAGTCCGCTGCCGGGCGTGTGGGTCGCGCCGTCAGGCGTGCCGGTGCCCGACGAAGCAGCGGCTGCGATCCGTCTCGAAGTCTCGGCCGAGGATGACAGCGGTCGCCGCCTGCTCAGTGCGAGCTGGCCGCTGAAACGCACCGCGGATGCCTATCTGAAATTCATGAAGACGTTCGAGCCGCTGCGCGCCGCACTCGCGCGCGGCACGGATCTGTCCGAAGCCGACGCGTTCACCGCACGCATCCTGCTGATCCACCATTACCGCCGCGTCGTGCTGCGCGATCCGCTGCTGCCGGGTAGCCTGCTGCCGGCGGATTGGCCGGGCAGGGCCGCCCGCGAGCTCTGTGGCGATATCTATCGCGCCTTGCTTGCTCCGTCGGAACACTGGCTGGATGGCCACGGAACCAACGAGAAGGGGCCGCTGCCGCCGGCGCGAAAGCTCCTGGAGAGGCGGTTCGAGGCCTGAGTAATATGTTACAGAAATATCTTGCCGGATATAATTCTTGTTATATATTGCCTCCCAATAAAATGGGAGGATGCGCATGTACACCCAGGCGCTGAATACGACCGAGACCGACGATCGCGGTCTCGAGGATGCGGCCAAGGCTGCGCAATTCCAGGCGCGCATCGATGCGGAGGAACGTATCGAGCCGAATGACTGGATGCCGTCGGCCTATCGCAAGACGCTCACCCGCCAGATCTCCCAGCACGCCCATTCCGAAATCGTCGGCATGCTGCCCGAAGGCAACTGGATCACGCGTGCGCCGTCCCTGCGCCGCAAGGCGGCGCTGCTCGCCAAGGTGCAGGACGAATGCGGCCACGGGCTCTATCTGTACGCCGCCGCCGAGACGCTCGGTGCCTCGCGCGAAGAGCTGGTCGATGCCATGCTCGCGGGCAAGGCCAAATATTCCTCGATCTTCAACTATCCGACGCTGACCTGGGCTGACATCGGCACCATCGGCTGGCTGGTCGACGGCGCCGCGATCATGAACCAGATCCCGCTGTGCCGCTGCTCCTACGGTCCCTATGCGCGCGCGATGATCCGCGTCTGCAAGGAAGAGTCGTTTCACCAGCGGCAGGGCTACGAGATCATGGTGACGCTGTGTCGCGGCTCGGATGAACAGAAGACGATGGCGCAGGATGCGCTGAACCGCTGGTGGTGGCCGGTGCTGATGATGTTCGGCCCGCCCGATGCCACCAGTCAGCACAGCGATACCTCGACGAAGTGGAAGATCAAGCGCTTCTCCAACGACGAGCTGCGCCAGAAGTTTGTCGATGCCACCGTGCCGCAGGCGCAATATCTCGGCCTCACCATTCCCGATCCCGGCATGGTTCAGGATGCCGACGGGCACTGGCGCTACAGCGAGATCGACTGGACCGAATTCAAGCAGGTGCTCGCCGGCAACGGGCCCTGCAACCGCGACCGCATGGCCGCGCGCCGCAAGGCGCACGAGGAGGGCGCCTGGGTGCGCGAGGCGGCAGCCGCCTATGCCGCAAAGCGCGCGCAACGTCCGACCGCACAAGCTGCCGAATAGGAGAAGCACGATGGCCACGCCGAACACGCCACTGTGGGAAGTCTTCATTCGCAGCCGCAACGGGCTTGCGCACAAGCACGTCGGCTCGCTGCACGCCAGCGACGCCACCATGGCCCTCCAGGCCGCCCGCGACATCTACACCCGGCGCGGTGAGGGCCTGTCGATCTGGGTGGTGCCGTCCAGCGCGATCACCGCGAGCGATCCCGCCGAGAAGGGCATGATGTTCGAGCCGGCGGAATCGAAGATCTACCGGCACCCGACGTTTTATGAGGTGCCGGAAGAAGTGGGACACATGTGATGGGGATCGCCAACACGGAAGTCTCCGAAACGCCACTGGTGCTCTACGCACTGCGCCGCGCCGACGATTCGCTGATCCTTGGCCACAGGCTGTCGGAATGGTGCGGGCATGCGCCGATGCTTGAAGAGGACATGGCGCTCTCCAACATCGCGCTCGACCTCATCGGTCAGGCGCGTGAGCTCTACACCTACGCCGCCAAGGCCGAAGGCAAGGGCAACGACGAAGACAAGCTCGCCTATTTGCGCGACGTGCGGCAGTACCGCAATCTGCTGCTGGTCGAGCAGCCGAATGGCGACTTCGCCCAGACGTTGGTGCGGCAGTTCTTCTATTCCGCTTTCGCCGATCTCTACTGGCGCGCAATGATGACCTCACGCGACACGACGCTCGCCGCGATTGCCGCCAAGTCGGAGAAGGAGAGCGCCTATCATCTGCGCCACGCTTCGGAATGGATCATCCGGCTCGGCGACGGAACCGAGGAGAGTCACAGGCGTGTGCAGGCCGCGATCGATCATCTCTGGGCCTTCACCGGCGAGCTGTTTTCGGTCGATGACGGCGAACGCGCCCTGATCCATGCCGGCATCGCCATTGATCCCGGGACTCTGCGCGGCCGCTGGCTGACGACGCTCTCCGATGTCGTCAGCGAGGCAACGCTGGTGCTGCCGCAGAACGACTGGATGCAGCAGGGCGGCCGCTCCGGCCGGCACAGCGAGCATCTCGGCCATCTTCTGTCCGAGCTGCAATCGATGCAGCGGACGTTTCCGGGGCTGACATGGTGATGGTGCTCGAGAGCGACGCCGAGCTGCGCCGGCGCGCCTGGGATGCGGCTGCGAGCGTGGTCGATCCTGAAATTCCCGTGCTGACCATCGCCGATCTCGGGGTGCTCCGCGATGTCGTCCTCGCCGGCGATCATGTCGAGGTCGCGATCACGCCGACCTATTCCGGCTGCCCGGCCATGAACATGATCGCACTCGAAATCGAGGTCGCATTGGAGCGCGCCGGATTCCATCGTCCGAAGATCCGCACCGTGCTGTCGCCAGCCTGGACCACGGACTGGATGAGCGAGGAGGGCCGCGAGAAGCTGCGCGCCTACGGCATCGCGCCGCCGCAAGCGTCGAGCTCGCGCCGCGCGCTGTTCGGCGACCAGGTCGTCGCGTGCCCGCAATGCGGCTCGGAGAGGACCGAGCTGTTGTCCGAGTTCGGCTCGACCTCCTGCAAGGCGCTCTGGCGCTGCACGGCCTGCCGCGAGCCCTTCGATTATTTCAAGTGTCATTGACCATGTCCGCAGCCGCACCACGCTTTCACCGCCTGGCCGTCAACGACCTCCGCCGCGAGGCGTCGGACGCCGTCTCGATGACCTTCGCCATCCCCGGCGAACTCGCCCGGGACTACGCCTTCACGCCCGGCCAGTATCTCACGTTGCGAACCATGCTCGACGGCGAGGAAGTGCGCCGCTCCTATTCCATCTGCTCCGGCCCTGACGACGGTGAGATCCGCATCGCCGTGAAGAAGGTCGATGGCGGCGCGTTTTCGAGCTGGGCGGCGGACGAACTGAAATGCGGCGACGAGCTCGACGTGATGACGCCGACCGGACGCTTCGGCGTGGTCGCTCCTGATGATGACGGGCGCATCCATGTCGGCTTTGCCGCAGGCTCCGGCATCACGCCGATCCTGTCGATCGTGAAGGGCATTCTGTCGCGCGAGCGGGGCAGCCGTTTCTTCCTGTTCTACGGCAACCGCTCGACCGACAACATCATGTTCCTCGAGGCGCTCGAAGAGCTCAAGGATCGCTTCATCGATCGGCTCTCGATCTTTCACGTCATTTCCGGCGAGGAACAGGACATCCCGATCCTGCATGGCCGGCTCGACGGCGACAAGGTGAGGGTGCTGTTGCGCTCGCTGGTGCCGGCGGCGAGCGTCGATCACGTCTTCGTCTGCGGCCCGTCAGGCATGAGCGAGGAGATCGAGACGACCTGCCGCGATCTCGGCATCGCGGAGGATCGCATTCACGTCGAGCGTTTCGTCTCCGAGTTTGGCGGCAAGCCGCGGCCGAAGAAGGCCGTTGCGCCCGACGCGCCACCGAAGGCGATCGCGTCGCTGATCATCGACGGCAAGCGCCGCGACGTGCCGGTCGCCGAGGACGAGGCGATCCTCGATGCGGCGCTGCGCGCCGGCGTCGATCTGCCCTTCGCCTGCAAGGGCGGCATGTGCTCGACCTGCCGCGCCAAGCTGGTCGAGGGGGAGGCGCCGATGGACATCAATTATTCGCTGGAGCCTTGGGAGCTGAAGGCCGGCTTCGTCCTGACCTGCCAGGCCAAGCCGTCGTCGGAGCGGGTCGTGGTCGACTACGACCATGTCTGACCGGGCGTATCAGGGCCCGACGATGCAAATGCGTCGCATTATTTGACAGCTTGGGCCAGGCAGCAGAACATCATGTGCAAACAATCGGCCGGGAGAAGCGCGTGAACGTCAAAGCCACCTTGTCGCCTGAGGATATTGCGCGCGCCTGCGCCGATGCGATGTGGGCCGAGGACGACGCGTCCAAGGGGCTCGGGATGGAGATCGTCGAGATCGGCCCGGGTTTTGCGACGCTCGCAATGACGGTGCGGCCGGACATGGTCAACGGCCAGCGCATCGCCCATGGCGGCTTCATCTTCACGCTCGCCGATTCAGCCTTTGCGTTTGCCTGCAACTCGCACAACGATCGCGTGGTCGCGGCCCAAGGCCAGATCACGTTCATCAAGCCGGGCAAGCTCGGGGACCGCCTCGTCGCGAAGGCGCGGGAGATCGCCCGTGGCGGCCGGTCCGGCATCTACGACGTCCGCGTCACCGCAGGCGACACCGTCATTGCGGAATTCCGCGGGCATTCACGGGTCATTCCCGGCACATGGCTGCCTGCGCAGGACGAATAAAGCGACCAACAAAAAAACGAACCAATGGTGTGGGGAAACGAGGATGGCTCTGACGAGGCCCAAGCAAGGTGGCGACGCCTATCGTGCCGAGATGGACGTGCATGAGCGCGCCTCTCGCGACGAGATCATGGCGCTGCAGACGCAGCGGCTGGCCTGGTCGCTGAAGCACGCCTACGACAATGTCGCGCATTATCGCAAAGCCTTCGACAAGGCCGGCGTGCATCCGTCCGACTTTCGCGAGCTGTCCGATCTCGCCAGATTCCCGTTCACGGTGAAGACCGACCTGCGCGACAACTATCCCTTCAACATGTTCGCCGTGCCGCGCGAAAAGCTGGTGCGCGTGCATGCCTCCTCCGGCACGACGGGCAAGCCGATCGTGGTCGGATACACGCAAGCCGACATCGACACATGGTCGGACGTCATGGCGCGCTCGATCCGCGCCGCCGGCGGCCGCACCGGCATGATCATCCACAATGCCTATGGCTATGGTCTCTTCACCGGCGGGCTCGGCGTACACTATGGCGCCGAGAAACTCGGCTGCACGGTGGTGCCGATCTCGGGCGGCATGACCGAGCGGCAGGTGCAACTCATCAACGACTTCCGGCCTGATATCATCACGGTGACGCCGAGCTACATGCTGGCGATCCTCGACGAGTTCAAGCGCCAGAAGCTCGATCCGCGCCAGTGCTCGCTCAAGGTCGGCATCTTCGGCGCCGAGCCATGGACCAATGCGATGCGCGGCGAGATCGAGGACGCCTTCGATATGGACGCGACCGACATCTACGGTCTGTCGGAGGTGATCGGCCCCGGCGTTGCGCAGGAATGCATCGAGACCAAGGACGGCCTGCATATCTGGGAAGACCATTTCTATCCCGAAGTGATCGATCCCGAGACCGGCGCAGTGCTGCCGGATGGCGAAAAGGGTGAGTTGGTGTTCACCTCGCTCACCAAGGAAGCCTTTCCGGTGATCCGCTATCGCACCCGCGACCTGACGCGGCTGCTGCCGGGCACGGCGCGGCCGGGCATGCGGCGGATGGAGAAGGTGACGGGCCGCTCCGACGATATGATCATCCTGCGCGGCGTCAATCTGTTCCCGACCCAGATCGAGGAAGTGCTGCTCGCGACCGACTGGTGCGGCGGGCATTTTATCCTGGAGCTGACCCGCGAGGGTCGCATGGACGAGCTGACCATCATCGCCGAGGCGCGGTCGGAGAGCTGGGACGGCCGGGGGCTCGTCGACCATGCCGACCGGGTTGCGACCCACATCAAGAACACCATCGGGATCAGCTCGAAGGTTCAGGTGGTGCCCCCCGATACGCTGGAGCGCTCGCTCGGCAAGGCCAGGCGGCTCTACGACAAGCGGCCCAAGGACTGACTTGACGGATTGACTTGGGTCTCTCCAAGGGCGACAAGGCCCGCGATCAATCGTGGGTCATTTCATGTCTGCCACCGATATTAAAACCGTCGAGGCGCGCTGTGTGCGTCTCAATGCCAAGGCCGAGAACGCGGCGGCGATTGCGCCTGATGTCGAGCGTCATGCGCTGGCGCGCGGTCCGAATGATCTCCTGATCGAAGTCAAGGCCGCCGCGGTCAATCCATCCGACGTCAAGGCCGCGACCGGGCTTATGCCTTACGCCGTGTTCCCGCGCACGCCTGGCCGCGACTATGCCGGCGTGGTGATCGGCGGTCCGGCCGGCACGGTCGGAAACGAAGTGTTCGGCTCCTCCGGTGATCTCGGTATCCGCCGTGACGGCACCCATGCCACCCATCTCGTCGTCGAGGCCGATGCTGTCGTCGAGAAGCCGAAGACCGTGTCCTGGGAGGAGGCCGCCGGCATCGGCGTGCCCTTCGTCACAGCGATGGAAGGCTTTCGCCGCGCCGGTGTGCCGAAGAGCGGCGAGACTGTTCTGGTGTTCGGCGTCAACGGCAAGGTCGGCCAGGCCGCGGTGCAGATCGCGACGTGGCAGGGCGCGCGCGTCATCGGCGTGGTGCGCAAGGCGGAAGCCTATGAGGGCCATGCCAACGCGCCGGTCGAGGTGATCGACGCCTCCGCGACCGATGTTGCGTTGCGCGTGCGCGAGTTGACCGGCGGCAAGGGAGCCGACATCGTCTTCAACACGGTCGGCGATCCCTATTTCCAGGCCGCGCACAAGTCGCTCGCACTTCGTGGCCGCCAGATCCTGATCGCCGCGATCGATCGCATCGTGCAGTTCAACATTCTCGAATTCTACCGCGGGCAGCACACCTATGTCGGCATCGACACGCTGGGGCTGTCGTCGGCGGCAACGGGCGCGGTGCTGCGCGATCTCGGCCCCGGCTTTGCGAGCGGACACCTGAAGCCGTTTCCGATCAAGGCAAATGCTGTCTATCCGCTCGAACGCGCGAAGGAGGCCTATGCTGCCGTTGCAGGTTCGTCCCGCGATCGCGTGATCCTGAAGCCGTAACACACCGTCATTGCGAGCGCAGCGAAGCAATCCAGAAATGTACCTGCGGAGACAGTCTGGATTGCATCGCTGCGCTCGCAATGGCGGATAATGGCGAGAGGCCTGAGAATAACCGATGGAATCCACCCAACTCGTCATTCTTGCCGGCCTCGTCATCGGTCTGATCTACGGCGCCGTCGGCCTGCTCAGCGGCTTCTGCCTGATGAGCAGCATGCGAGGCTGGCTCGCAGAGGGAGACGGACGCCTGGTGCGGACCTATGCGCTGGCGATCGCCGTTGCGATCGCAGCCAGTCAATTTCTCGCCGGCAGCGGCATGGTCGATCTCGGCAAGTCGATCTATCTGCAACCAACTTTTTCGGCGCCCGTGCTGTTCCTCGGCGGCCTGCTGTTCGGCTATGGCATGGTGCTGTCGAACGGCTGCGGCTCGCGCGCACTGGTGCTGCTCGGCCGCGGCAATCTCCGCTCCTTCGTCGTCGTGATCGTGCTCGGCATCGCCGCGCAGATGACGCTCAAGGGCCTGATCGCGCCGGCGCGCATCGCGCTGGTTCAGGCTTCGCAGGCCACGATGAGCGCCAACTCGCTACCGTCCTTGCTGGCGACGCCAGGTCTCGGCGATGCGGTCTCGCGCGCGCTGGCCGCTGCCCTGATCGTCGTTGCGCTGATCCTGTTCGCATTCAAGCATCCGGCGTTCCGTCGCTCGCCGGGCCAGATCGCGGCAGGGATCATCGTTGGTTTGCTGGTGGCGAGCGGATGGCTGGTCACAGGCTATCTCGGCGCCGATGATTTCAACCCGGTGCCGGTAACCTCGCTGACCTTCATCGCGCCGATTGCGGATGCCTTGCAATACGCCATGCTCTCGACCGGCCTGACGCTGAACTTCGGCATCGCGACGGTCGCCGGCGTCTTCGCCGGCAGTCTCGTCACCGCGCTCGCCACGGGTCGCTTCCATCTCGAAGGCTATTCCTCCCCGCGCCACATGCTGCGCTCGGCCGGCGGCGCCGCACTGATGGGGATCGGCGGCGTGATGGCGTTCGGCTGCTCGATCGGGCAGGGGCTCACCGGCGTATCGACGCTGGCGCTGGCCTCGTTCGTCGCGCTCGCCGGCATCCTGCTCGGCGGGGCGGCCGGTCTTCGCGGTAGCTTGCGCGTTCAGCCGCTCGCGGTGGCCTGACGGCGCAGCAGCCGGTCGCCCAGCGACGCAAGGCCAATGCCGCTGACGATCAGCGCGGCCGCAATGACAAGGCTCATGTCGATCGGTTCACCCAGCAGGATCGCAGCGCTGGCGATACCGACGAGCGGCGTCCCGGTGGTGCCGAGTGCCGTCGTCAGCGCCGAGATGCTCTTGTTGACCATCGACATCGCCCAATAGGCCAGTGCCGTTCCGATCAGGCCGGAGTACAGGAACAGCAGGATGAGCTTCCGTGACAATTCCGCGTGAGGCAGGCCTTCCGTGATGAGTGCAGACACTGTCAGTACGACCGTTGCCACGAGCACCTGCCAGATCAAGAGCTGGAGCGGCGAGGCGATCCAGCGATGCGCGCGGATATAGATGATGTTCGCAGCCCAGGAGATCGCGGCCAGGATCACCATGCCGGCACCGACCACGACGTTGGTATTGGTCCAGTCGATCGAGGCCGGGTTGAGGATCACGGCAAGGCCGATCAGCCCGAGCAATGCGCCAGCGAGTTTCGGCGCGGTCAGCGTATCCTTCCCCAGCAGGGGCGCGGCGATCGCGACCCAGAGCGGCGTCGTATAGCCGAGCACGATGGCCTTGCTGGCGGGCAGGAAGCGCACGCCGGCCGCGACCAGCACCGAGAATATCGTCATGTGCAGCAGCGCGACGCTGAGGACCACGGGAATGTCGCGCCGCTTCGGGATCACCAGATTGTTGCTCAGTCCGAGGATCACGAACAATCCGGTCAGCGCGATCCAACTCCGGATCGCCGACGTCCACAGCGGCGGAAGGAACTGGACGAGCTGTTTCGTCACCGACCAGTTCACGCCCCACGCCAGCACGACGATGAGAAACAGGCCGACGGCCGCGCGGGGTGACAGGGAGTTCATCTTGAGATCCTTGAAGCAGTTCTCTCAGGCGGATAGCATCCGGATTGGCACCTGAAAAAGTGCCAGATCAGAAAGGAACAAGGTGCCAGTTTCCGAAGGTGTGATCTCCGCCCTGATCGAGCTGAAGCGGACCGACGACGGGGCGCTGGTGGCGCAACTGACGAGCCAGCTCCGGGGCCTGATCTCTAGCGGCCGTCTCGGCAAGGGGCGGGCGCTGCCGTCGAGCCGCCGGCTTGCGAGCGATCTCGGCGTCTCGCGCAACACCGTCACCTATGCGTTCGAGCAGCTCGCCGCCGAGGGATATCTCGAGGCGTCGCACGGTCGTCGTCCCGTGGTCACGGTCGATGGCGGCGGGCGTGTCGAGGGGGCCGGCGCCGTCGCGTCGGGCGCGCGTCCGGGCAAGCCGCGGCTCTCACCCTGGGCTTCGAAGCTCAAGCAGACCGATTGGCCGATGTCCTATCAGGCTCCCCTCAAGCCGTTGCGTCCGGGGCACGGCGATGTCAGGGAGTTTCCGAACGAGCTCTGGGCGCGTTGCCTGCGTCGCAGCGCCATGCAGGCGGCGAGGCGCGAACCTGGATCAGTCAACCGGTCCAGCCTGCGCGAGGCGCTGGCGCATTATCTTGCGACCAGCAGAGGCGTCCGCGCTACCGCGGACCAGATCGTGATCCTGCCGAGTGCACAGGCCGCGCTGACCTTGATTGCGGCTGCAATCATCACGCCCGGCGACGAGGTCTGGGTCGAGGACCCCGGCTATCCCGGCGCGGCGGCGGCTTTCCGCGCGTCCGGTGCGCGGCTCGCCGGTATCGCGCTGGACGAGCAGGGCATGCAACGGATGCCGGGCCGGGTGGCTCCAACGCTGATCTTCATGACGCCATCGCATCAGCACCCGACCGGGCGGCTGATGTCGCTGGCCCGCCGCACCGAGCTTCTCAGGCTGAGCAGGCCCGGCAAGACCTGGATCGTCGAGGACGACTATGACGGCGAATTCCACTATGACAGCCGGCCGGTGCCGGCGCTGCAGGGGTTAGACGCCCATGGCCGCGTGTTCTATGTCGGCACGTTCTCGAAGGCGATGACGTCGGATATCCGGCTCGGCTATCTCGTCGTGCCGCCGGCACTGGTCAGTACGTTCGAGATCGCGCAGCGGCATATCGGGCTGATCGCCGCCTGCCACGTCCAGGAGGCGCTGGCCGAGTTCATTGCCGACGGGCATTTCCTGGCGCATCTGCGCCGGGTGCGCCGGCTCTATCATGCGCGCCGCGATCACCTCGCCGCGGGACTGGAGCGCCAACTTGGCGAGGTGCTTTCGGTCGAGGTCCCCTCGGGCGGCATCCAGCTCGTCGCGCGCCTCAAGCGCGGTCGCGCCGATCAGGCGGCGGTCGAGCGGCTGGGCGCCGCGGGCGTCGTGACGCGCGCCCTGTCGAGCCTGGCACTGGACCGTCCGCGCGATCACGGCCTGCTGCTCGGCTTTGCGGCGTGGCGCGAGAACGAGATCAGCGCGGCGGTGAAGACGATGGCGTCTTGTTTCTAACTCGCTAGTCCACGGCCCTGGTCACGATGCGGATCTCCGAGGTCAAAGTCCGGTGCACCGGGCACTTGTCGGCGATCTCCATCAGCTTCTTGCGCTGCTCGACATCGAGCGCGCCGTCCATCGCGATGTCGCGCTCGATCTGGTCAAGCATGCCCTCGCGCGTCTCGCACTCCTCGCAATCCCTGGCGTAGATCTTGGAATGTTTCAGCGTGACCGTGACGCGCTCGAGCGGGAGCGATTTGCGATCGGCATAGAGCCGCATGGTCATGGAGGTGCAGGCGCCCAAGCCTGCAAGCAGGTAGTCGTAGGGGCCTGGGCCGGCATCCTCGCCGCCGGCCGCAACCGGCTCGTCAGCCACCAGATGATGCGGACCGACGGTGATGGTCTGGTTGAACTTGCTCTTGCGGGTCTCCTGCACGACGACCTTGCGCGGTTCGGCGAGATCGATTGGCTTTGCGGCGTCGATGTAGCGGCTCGCCCAGGCCGCGATCACGTCGGCGGCGTAGAGCGCGTCGGCCGGCTTGCTCAGGAGATGGTCGGCGTGGTCGAGCGAGACGAAGCTCTTGGGATGTCTTGCCGCGACGAAAATCCTCGTCGCGTTGTCGATGCCGACGGTGTCGTCGACAGGCGATTGCATCACCAGCAGCGCCTTGTGCAGGCCGCTGACGTCCTTCATCAACGCGTGCTCGGCGATGTCGTCGAGGAACTCGCGCCTGATCTGGAATGGACGCCCCGCGAGCGAGACCTCGACCTCGCCCTGCGCGCGGATGGTGTCGAGATGCTCCCTGAACAGGCCGGTGACGTGGGCCGGATCGGACGGCGCCGCAATGGTCGCGACCGCCTTGGCTTCCGGAATCTTGCCGGCGGCCGCAAGGATCGCGGCGCCGCCGAGGCTGTGGCCGATCAGGATCGACGGCGCCTTGCGGGTGTTGCGCAGATGATCGGCGGCGCGCACGAGATCGGCGACATTGGAGGAGAAGGTCGAATTGGCGAACTCGCCTTCACTGGAGCCGAGCCCGGTGAAGTCGAAGCGCAGCACCGCGATGCCCCGGGCGGCGAGCGCGACCGAGATGCGCTTGGCCGCCAGCGTGTCCTTGCCGCAGGTGAAGCAGTGCGCGAACAGCGCGTAGGCCGCGGGCTCACCGTCCGGCAGCTCCAGCGCGGCCGCAAGCTGGTGGCCGCCTTCACCGGTGAATTGGAACCGTTCCGTCGGCATGGGCGTTCCCCTCGTGTTTGCCTGATCTAGTCGCCCGAATAGCGCTGCTCGGCCCATGGGTCGCCGCGGTTATGATAGCCGCGGACTTCCCAGAAGCCCGGCGCGTCCTCGGTCACGAATTCGATGGCCTGGAGCCATTTCGCGCTCTTCCAGAAATACAGATGCGGCACGACGAGCCGCACCGGGCCGCCATGCTCCTCGGTCAGCGGCTGGCCCGACCAGCTATGGGCGAGCAGGGCGTCCTCTGCGGCAAAGTCTTCCAGCGCGAGGTTGGTGGTGTAGCCGTCAGAAGAATGCAGCACAACGAAGCGTGCATCTTCGCGCGGCTGACAGGCCGCCAGCAGTTCGCGCGTGGCGAGGCCTTCCCAAAGATTGTCGTAGCGTGACCACGTCGTCACGCAGTGGATGTCGGAGATGAACTGCTCCTGCTTCTGCGCGGTGAACTCGGCAAAGGTCCAGAATACGGGATTCTCGATCGCACCGTAGACATCGAGCCGCCAGCGTTCGCGCGACACCGGGGGCATGACGCCGAGATCGAGCACTGGCCAGTCCTTGGTGAGGTGCTGGCCCGGCGGCAGGCGTTGATCCTCCGGGCGCGTGATCTTGCCCGTGAGGAAGCGGCCCTCGCGCGCCCAGGTCTGCTTGGTGCGCGTCAGCTTGCTGTCGGGCGGCGTCTCGTCGTCGGCCATGGGCTACTCGTGAATGGCTACTCGTGGCGATGCATCGCGGAGGCGTGCTTGGTGTCGCGCATGGTGGAATAGATGATCAGCGACAGGAAGATGATGCTGGCGAGATAGTAGTAGAACCACTCCTCGTGCCCGATGCTCTTGAAATACAGCGCGATCGCCGGTGCCGTGCCGCCGAAGATCGAGACCGTGATCGCGTAGGGCAGGCCGACGCCGAGCGCGCGGACATTGGTCGGGAACAGTTCGGCCTTCACCACCGCATTGATCGAGGTGTAGCCGGCGACGAACAGCCAGGCGCAACAGATCAGGATGAACGCGATGAACGGCGACTTGGTCTCCTTCAGCGTCATCAGCAGCGGCACTGTCGCGAGCGTGCCGGCGACGCCGAAGAAGATCAGCAGCGGCTTGCGCCCGATCTTGTCGGAGATGGCGCCGTAGATCGGCTGGAGGATGGTCGCGAAGATCAGCGTGCCGAAGATCACGAATGTGGTCTGGTCCTCGGTCAGGCCCACCGAGAGCTTGACGAAGGTCTGCATGTAGGTGGTGAAGGTGTAGAACGCCGCGGTGCCGCCGGCGGTGAGGCCAACCACCAGCAACAGCTCGCGCGGGTAGCGCAGCAGATTGGTGATCGAGCCGGTCGGCTTCACGACCTTCTTGGCTTCCTCGAAAGCCTCGGTCTCGTGCAGATTGCGCCGCATCACAGCGGCAAAGATCGCGAGCGCCGCACCGATCGCGAACGGGATGCGCCAGCCCCAGGCCTTCAGCTCCTCCGGCGTCAAGAACACCTTTTGCAGGAGCAGCAGCACGACGATGGCGGTGAGCTGGCCGCCGATCAGCGTGACGTACTGGAAGCTCGAATAGAAGCCGCGGTGCCTGGGGTCGGCGACTTCGCTGAGGTAGGTGGCGCTGGCGCCATATTCGCCGCCGAGACTCAAGCCCTCGATGACGCGGGCGAGCGCCAGGATCACCGGCGCGGCGAAGCCGATCGTGGCATAGGTCGGCGTCAGCGCGATGATCAGCGAGCCGAAGCACATGAAGACGACCGACAGGGTCAGCGAGATCCGCCGCCCATA
Source organism: Bradyrhizobium betae (assembly GCF_008932115.1). Lineage (NCBI taxonomy): Bacteria > Pseudomonadati > Pseudomonadota > Alphaproteobacteria > Hyphomicrobiales > Nitrobacteraceae > Bradyrhizobium > Bradyrhizobium betae. Next base: position 1,143,168 of record NZ_CP044543.1, on the reverse strand, counting down.
ATGATCGGCGATATAGCCGAACAACCAGCCGCCCAGCGGGCGCATCAGGAAGGTCGCAGCGAACACCACGGCGACGTTCAATTGCTGGACGACGGGGTCGTTGCCGGGGAAGAAGGCGGGGGCGAAGTAGAGCGCGAACGCCGTATAGGCGTAGAAATCGTACCATTCGACGAGATTGCCGATCGAGCCGATGAGGATCGCCTTGATCCGGCGCTCGGCGTCGGCAATGTCGATGTGGTCGGAGGCCGGTTTGGTTGCTTGCTCAGTCACGTCCGGCCTCTCCGCATCGCTGTTTGGAAAAGCCTACATCGCCTTTCCAAACAGAAATGGCAACTGGCGGGGCCCTCTCACCGTGCCCTGCGACCAGGTCACGGGGCCTGCCGGATCGAGCCGGAAGTCCGGAATCCGCTTCAGCCATTCCTCCAGCGCAACCTGCATCTCCATGCGCGCCAGGTTGGAACCGACGCATCGGTGAATGCCAAGGCCGAAAGCGGCGTGGCGATTCTCGCGGCGGTCGATCACGACTTTGTCAGCGTCCGGGAACACCTTGGGGTCGCGGTTCGCCGCCGGGAACGACAGCAGCACCATGTTGCCCGCCTTGACCGGGCATCCCGAGATCGTGGTCTCCTTGACCACCTCGCGGGCCATCGTCACCGGCGAATAGGCTCGCAGCAGCTCCTCCACGGCGATCGGGATCAGTCCGGGCTCGGCGATCAGGCGCTCGCGGTCGGCGGGCGTTCTGGCGAGATGCCAGAGCGAGGAGCCGATCGCGCTCCAGGTGGTGTCGATGCCGGCGATCAGCAGCAGGCGCAGCGAGCCCAGCACGTGGGACTCTTCCAGCGGCTGCCCCTCCTTGTCCCTGGCATTCATCAGATAGGAGATGAGATCGCCAGTCGGCTTCGATGTCCGTTCTTCGATATGCGCCCTGAAATAGGCGCTCATCTCCTGCACGGCCTGGAGCAACTTGCTCTCGTCCTTGATGCCGAGCTCCAGGATCATGTGGATCCAGTTGATGAAGAGATCGCTGTCGGACTCGGGAATGCCGAGCATGTGGGCGATGGCCCGGACCGGGATGTATTTGGCGTAGCGCGCCGCGGCGTCGACCTTGCCTTCGGCGATGAACCCGTCGATCAGCTCGTTGCAGATCGCGCGCATCCGCGGCTCAAGCTTCTTCATCGCATCCGGCGTGAACGGCGGCAGCAGCAGCTGCTTGGCCGGCTTGTGCACGGGCGGATCGGAGGTGATGGGCGGCGCCGCGTTCCTGGTGACCTCCGGCCGCACGTCGCGGACGATGATCCTGCGCGAGGAGAAATGCTCGGTGTCGTTGGCGATCTCGCGCACCGCCTCGTAGGTTGTCGGCATGTAGCAGCCGAGGAAGCGCTCGGTATGCACGACCGGGCTCGCGGCGCGCAGCTCATCCCAGATCGGGAAGGGATCTTCCGTCCACTGCGGAGCGGTGTGGTCGAAATCATGGACCCAGTCGGTCACGGGAGGATGGGCGGCGGGCTGGCTGACGTCGGACATCGCAGGAGAATCCCTTTGAATCTCTTTTGGGGCTCGTGTTCGCTAATGGCACGCAAGCGGCAGAGGCCGCGCTATTCCTCGATCACTTCGATTGCGATTTCCGGACAGTTCGATTTGGCAAGCCAGGCCTTGTCTTCAAGCCCCGGAGGAACGATGCCGTCCCCGGCCTCGTGGGCGTTGCCATATTCGTCGAGCTCGAACAGCTCCGGCGCGAGCGCCTTGCAGCGGGCATGGCCCTGGCATTTGTCGGGATCGACGTGAACCCTCAGTCGCTCAGTCATGGCGGCTTTCCTCGGTCGTGTGCGCGGGCCCCGAAGGGCGGCGCGTTCCTCTTGATCGATTTTGTCGGCGGCATGTGCCGCTTGTTTAAAGTTATAGTATATTACATTCGCGACGGGCTTCCCCTGTCAAGCGCAAACTTATAGGCTCGCGCGCAACATGCGCTCACAACTTGCCCGCAAGCCGGAGAACACCTACCACCACGGCGATCTCCGCGACGCCTTGATCAAGGCGGCGTTGCGCGAGGCGGAGCAGGGCGGGGCCGAAGCGATCAGCATCAAGGCGCTGGCCAAACAGCTCGGCGTCTCGCAGCCGGCACCCTACCGGCACTTTGCCGATCGCGAGGCGCTGCTCGCAGCGGTGACGGCGGAGGCGTTCCGGCAGCTCAGTGCGATTCTACGGGAGGCGATGGCCAAACCGTCGAAGCAGTCGAAACTGTCGCGGCTCGCGCAGGCAACGCTTGATTTCGGCCTGCGCCGCAACGGTATCTACCGCTTGATGTTCGCCTCGCGCACGGTGTCCTGCGCCGCCAAGGGCAGCGAGCTGCACGAGGCCACGCGCGAGACGTTTGCGCTGGTGATCGAGGCGCTGGAAGCGCCGGCGGTGGGGTTTCTGCGCGAGCGGCAAGCGCTCAAGATCTGGGCGGCGCTGCACGGCGTGGTGATGCTGGCCGAGCAGGGCCTGTTCACCGGTGAGGCGGCGCACGCAACGCGCGAAGAGCTGGTCGAGGATTTCGTCAGCGAAACCAAGGCTGTGCTCGCGGCGGCGATCAAGGGCGCGCGGCGCCCGGGAAAGCCCGGCGCCTAAGCTTTCGCCTTCAGCAGCACCATCAGTTTCTCGACCGCGCTGTCCGGCGTCGTGACGACGGGGCGGCCGGTGGCCTCCGCGACCAGCGGCGCGGTCGCGGCAATGCTGAACTGCGCGAGCGCAATGACGTCGCAATCGCGCAGGTCCTTCGATGCGTCCACGATCAGCCGATCATGCGTGGCGCGGTCGCCGCGGTCGAGTGCGGCCAAGGCGCCCTCGGCAAGTTTCGGCACGATTTGGACCGAGGCGGGAAACTCCGGCGGCATCGAGGCCAGCGTCGGCGGGAACGTCGAGAGCAGGCCGATTCTCTTGCCCATCGTCACGGCACGCTCGATCATGGCCTCGTTCGGCTTGAGCACCGGCATCGGCGTGTGTCTGCGCGCGACGGCCTCGATGCAGGGGCCGAAGGCCGAGCAGGTGAACAGGATCCCATCCGCACCGGTCGCCGCCGCATAATCGCCGAGCGCGAGGAAGCGCTCGGTCATGGCGTCGTTGAGCGCGCCGTCACGCGCCAGATCAGCCGACAGGCTGTCGTCGAGCAGGTTCATCAGCCGCGCCTCCGGCCACGCGGTCGCGAACGCCGCCTCGATCGGGGCGATGGAGTGCTTGAGAGCGTGGATCAGGGCGATGCGCATTCGTTAGCTGCTTCTTCTCCCTCGCCCCGCTTGCGGGGAGAGGGTTGGGGTGAGGGGGAGTCTCCGCGAGGACGGTGAGAGTTGGACTCGTGGAGAATTCCCCTCACCCGGATTGCTGCGCAATCCTACCTCTCCCCGCAGGCGGGGAGAGGTGAACTCCTTACTTGAACGGCACCGCGTACATCAAGCCGCCCTTGCTCCAGAGGCCGTTGAGGCCGCGCTCGAGCTTGAGCGGGCTCGCCTTGCCGACATTGCGCTCGAAGATCTCGCCGTAATTGCCGGTCGCCTTGATCGCCGTCACCAGCCATTTGTTGTCGAGCCCCAGCCGCGAGCCGAGATCGCCGGAGGCCCCGAGCAGCCGCTGGATCGCCGGCGTCTGCGACTTTGCCATCTCGTCGACATTGGCCTGGGTGACGCCGAGCTCTTCGGCTTCGATCAAGCCGTAATGCAGCCAGGTGATGATATCGCTCCAGACTTCGTCACCGTTGCGGGTGAAGGGACCGAGCGGCTCCTTGCTGATGGTCTGCGGCAGCACGACATAGTCCGCCGCGTTCGGCGCAGCCGTCGTCACGGCACCGGCGAGCGCGGAGGCGTCCTGGGTCATGGCGTCACAGCGGCCGCCGAAGAAGGTCTGATACATGGTGTCGATGCGGTCGAACACCAGCGGCTTCCAGTCGATACCGTTGGCGCGGCCGTAGTCGCCGAGGGTGACTTCATGCGTGGTGCCCTGCGCGACGCAGACGGTGGCTCCCTTGAGATCCTTGATCTCCTTCACGCCGAGGTCCTTCTTCACGACAAAGCCCTGGCCGTCGTAGAAGTTCACCGGACCCTGCCGCAGGCCCAGCGTGACACCGCGCAGATAAGTCTGTGTCGAGTTGCGGTAGAGCACGTCGATCTCGCCGGACTGCAGCGCGGTGAAGCGGTTCTGCGCGGTCAGCGAGACGTACTTCACTTTCGTCGCATCGCCGAGCACGCCGGCTGCGAGTGCGCGGCAATAGTCAACGTCGAGTCCCTTGTAGTTGCCTTGCGAGTCCGGCGCCGAGAAGCCGGCAAAGCCGGCGCTGACGCCGCACACCAGCGTGCCGCGGCTCTTGACCGTGTCGAGCGTCGCCGCCGACGCTGCAACCGTCGATGCGGCGAACACGCCTGCCGCGATAACCACTTTCCTCATCATACTGGACTCCCCTCAGTGATTGACACTACGCAACACATTGTCGACCGCCGTGCCGAGCTTGTCGACGATCAGGTCGATCTCCTCAGTGGAGACGATATAAGGCGGCGCCAGCAGCACGTGGTCGCCACGCACGCCGTCGACGGTGCCGCCGCCGGGATAGCAACCGAGCCCGCTCGTGAACGCTTCCGCCTTGATCTTCTGGTTCAGCTTGAGCGCCGGATCGAACGAGGTGCGGCTGGCGCGATCGGCGACGAGCTCGATCGCCCAGAACAGCCCGCGGCCCCTGATGTCGCCGACGTGGCGGTGGTTGCCGAAGCGTTCGGTCAGTCGTTGTTCGAGCTGCTTGCCGCGCTCCTTGACGCGATCGAGCAGGCCGTCGTCGCGGATCACATCCTGCACCGCGAGTGCGGCCGCGCAGGCGAGGGGATGTGCGAGATAAGTGTGGCCGTGCTGGAACGCGCCCGAGCCGGCGCGGATGGTGTCGATGATCTTGCCGCTCGCGAGCATCGCGCCGATCGGCTGGTAGCCGCCGCCGAGCCCTTTTGCGATCGCCTGAATATCCGGGGCAACGCCTTCCTGTTCCCAGGCGTGCGTCGTGCCGGTACGCCCCATGCCGCACATGACTTCGTCGAGGATGAGCAGTGCACCGTGCCGGTCGCAGATCTCGCGCACCGCCTTGAAATAGCCCTCTGGCGCCGTCACCGCGCCGGCGGTGGCGCCGACCACAGGCTCGGCGAGGAACGCCGCGACGGTATCAGGGCCAAGCCGCTGAAACTCGGCTTCGAGCTCGGCCGCGAGCCGCGCCACGAACTGCGCGTCCGACTCGCCCTCGTGCTTCTCATGGTAGGCAAAGGCCGGCGTCACGTGGCTGAAGGCGGTCGAGAGCAGCGGTGCATAGGGCGCGCGGCGCCAGGCATTGCCGCCGGCGGCGAGCGCGCCGAGCGTGTTGCCGTGATAGCTCTGCCGCCGGGCGATGAAGTGCTGCCGCTGCGGCTCGCCGCGCTCGATGAAATATTGTCGCGCGAGCTTGATGCTGGCTTCGATCGCCTCCGATCCGCCGCTGACGAAATAGGCATAAGCGAGACCGCCGGGCTCGTGCCCGACGAGCCGTTCGGCCAGCGCCTCGGCCGGCTCGGACGAAAAGAAGGCGGTGTGCGCATAGGCCAGTGTCGAGGCCTGCTTCGCCATCGCCGCGATCACGCGCGGATGCTGATGGCCGAGGCAGGAGACCGCCGCGCCGCCGGAGGCGTCGATCACACGCCGGCCGTCCTCGGCGAGGAGATAGATTCCTTCGCCGCCGATCGCCTTGGGCGGCGTCTCACGCAAGGAGCGGTGCAGCACGCGGCTGGTGCGAGCGGCCATGGGGTCAACCTTTCTCTGAGATATAGGTGGAGGCTGCGGCGAGCCGCGCCTCGGTATTCTCCAGGCGCTTCTTTGCGGCGATGCCGCCGAGCGAGAACGTCACCGCGGCCAGCGACTGCGCGATCGCAATGGCGCCGGTGAGACTTGGAAAGAAGCCGGGGGAGGAGTCCGCTTCGAACAGCAGCACGTGGTCGGCACCTTCGGCCATCGGCGCCGAGAGGCTGTCGGCGATCGCGATCAGCGTGGCGCCGGCGCGATAGGCGGCTTGTGCGACCCGGACGCTCGCATGCGTGTAAGGCAGGAAGCCGATGACGATGACGGCTTCGCCGGGCCTGAAGGCACCGAGGTCGAGATCGTCAGGACCGGACGCGCCGACGAGCTGCACCTGTTCGGGGCGGAACAGCCGCAGTTCGTAGTTCAGCAGTTCCGCGACGCTGCGGCAGCTTCGATAGCCGGTGATCCAGATCCGTTTGGCGTCGTGCAGCGCGCGTGCGGCTTCCGCGATCGGCTGGGCCGGGATGCGCGGAAGTCCGGCGGCTTCGGCCGCGAGCTTGTCGGTGACGAGCGCGACATCGGCGTGTGGCCCGTTGCGGCGGTTCTTGGCGCGGCCGGAGAAGGGGGAGATTTGCGATGGCCGTCGTGCCTCGGTCAGCGCGGCGCGCAATTCGTCCCAGCCGGAATAGCCGATCGCCTTCGCCAGTCGCGTGAAGGCGGCGGGATCGGCGCCGGCGACGGCGGCGAGATCGCGCATCGAACGGGTTGTAGCGTCGTAATCATTGGCGGCGACGAAACGGCCGACCTCCTGCAAGCGCAGGGGGAGCGACGGCAGCGCAATGCGCAGTTCGCTCAGCGGCGAGGATTTCGCGGGCTCGACCATGAAACATTTGTTGCATGGAATAATATTTGGTGCAACAGTTGACGTGCGCCGCCGGAAATCGCTGTTGTCGAGAAGGATTTTTGTGCTGTGACATCGGATGATCCCAGGCCGCCGCCGCGCCGTCGCCTCTCCGACGCGCTCGGGCCGAACGCGCTGAAGGGCCTGTTCTGGCAGGTGCTGGTGGTCGGGATCGCGGTCGCGGTCATCGCCTTCCTCTGGTCCAACACCGTCACCAACCTCTCGGCCCGCCGCATCACGACTGGGTTTGCCTTTCTCGGCCGCGAAGCCGGCATGCCGATCGCCGACAGCCTGCTCTCCTACAATCCGAGGGACAGCTACCTCTGGGCTTTCGCCGTCGGCGTCGCCAATACGTTGCGCGTCGCGGTGATTGGCATCGTGCTCGCAACCGTCCTCGGCACGCTGGTCGGCATTTCGCGCCTGTCCGCCAATTGGCTGTTGTCGCGCCTTGCCGCGGTCTATGTCGAAACGCTCCGCGACATCCCGCTGCTGCTCCAGCTGCTGTTCTGGTACGTGCTGATGCAGGCGCTACCGGCCGCGCGTGCGGCGTGGCGACCTTTCGAGGGCGTATTCCTGTCAAATCGCGGCCTGATCCTGCCCGCGATTCCGGTTGGCTCGCCGCAGCTTTGGGTGCTGGGCACGGCGGTGCTCGGGCTTGCCGTGTTCTATCTCATCCGGCGCTGGCAGATCGCGCAGCAGATGCGCGACGGCAAGCCACGGCCGGCCTGGCCATTTGCCATTGGCTTGATCGTCGCGCTGCCGGCACTGGTGTCCGTGCTGCTCGGCGTGTCCTGGACGATCGAGTGGCCTGCGTTGCGCGGCTTCAATTTCGTCGGCGGCCTGACGCTCGCTCCGGAATATTTCGCGCTGGTGATCGCGCTCGTAACCTATACGTCGGCGTTCATCGCCGAGATCGTGCGCAGCGGCATTCAGTCGGTGCCGCGCGGGCAATGGGACGCGGCCAATGCGCTCGGCCTGCGCCGCAGCTTCATGCTGCGGCAGATCATCCTGCCGCAGGCGCTCCGCGTCATCGTGCCGCCGATGACGAGCCAGTATCTCAACCTGACCAAGAACTCGTCGCTCGCGGTCGCGATCGGCTACCAGGACGTGGTCTCGATCGCCAACACCACGCTGAACCAGACCGGTCAGGCGATCGAGGCGATCGCGCTCATCATGGCGGTGTTCCTGACCATCAGTCTCTCGATCAGCTTCTTCATGAACTGGTACAATTCGCGCATCGCGCTGGTGGAGCGCTGATCATGACCGCGATCGCCGACATTCCGGACGCACCGCGCGCGGCCCGCCGTCCCCAGATCGGCAATCCGGTGCTGCGCTGGCTCCGCACCAATCTGTTCTCGTCGATCCCGAACGGCATCCTCTCGGTGGTGCTGCTGGCGGTGCTTGGCAAAGGCATCTTCAGTTTCGTTCAGTGGGGCATCGCCAACGCGGTCTGGCTGACGCCGGCCAATGATTCCAGCGCCTGCCGTGCCGTCCGCGGCGTCGGCGCCTGCTGGGCGATCATCCCCGAAAAATATCGCTTCATTCTGTTCGGCACCTATCCGTTCGACGAGCAATGGCGGCCGGCGCTGTCGGTGCTGGTCTTCATCACGCTGTTCTACGTCTCAACGCGACGCGCCTTGTGGCGGCGCGAGCTGGCCTATCTCTGGATCGGCGCGCTGGCACTGATCAGCGTGTTGATGTGGGGCGGCGTGTTCGGGCTGAGCTTCGTCTCGCAGGACCGTTGGGGCGGATTGCCGGTGACGCTGATCCTGGCGACGTTCGGATTGGCGTTCGGATTCCCGCTCGGCATCCTCGTTGCGCTCGGCCGGCGCTCGACATTGCCGGCAATCCGCTCGCTCAGCGTGCTCTATGTCGAGTTGATCCGCGGCGTGCCGCTGGTGAGCCTGCTGTTCATGGCGAGCGTGATGTTTCCGCTGTTCATGCCCAACGGCTTCAACATCGACAAGCTCCTGCGTGCGCAGATCGCGATCATCTTGTTCGCGGGGGCTTATCTGGCGGAAGTCATCCGCGGTGGGCTCCAGGCCGTGCCGCGCGGGCAATATGAGGCCGCCGACGCGCTGGGGCTGTCTTACTGGCGCAAGCACCGGCTGATCGTCCTGCCGCAGGCGATCCGCCACGTCATTCCGCCACTGGTCAACACCTTCATCGCCTTCTTCAAGGACACCAGCCTCGTGCTGATCATCGGCATCTTCGACCTGCTGACGACGGCCAAGACCGCGATCATCGATCCCGGCTGGCAGCAATTCTCGGTCGAGGTCTACATCTTCGTCGCCGCGATCTATTTCGTGTTTTGCTTTGCGATGTCGCGCTATAGCCGGAGTCTGGAAGCGACGGGCGGAAGGTGAGGCTCTTCGCCTCTCCCCGCATGCGGGGAGAGGCCGACACGCGAAGCGTGGCGGGTGAGGGGGAGTCTCCGCGAGTCGCACTCGCACCGCATTTGCGGAAGCAGGCCCCTCACCCCAACCCTCTCCCCGCAAGAGCGGGGCGAGGGAGCGCACCGCACGTACGGCGAGCAGCTTTCTTTATTTCTTCACCCGCGGATCGATCGGCGTCGTCCCGCGCACGCCCAGAATATCCTCCAGCACCTTCGCACCGGCGATGACCTGTGCATCCGCGCGCGGCGCGCCGACCACCTGCATGCCGACCGGCAGGCCCGACGCCGTGAAGCCGCAGGGCAGCGACAGCGCCGGGCAGCAGGCCAGCGTGATGGCGTAGACGATGCCGAGCCATTCGACGTAATTGTCGAACCGCTTGCCGGCGCATTCGGCGACGTAGCGGTGCTCGATCGGGAAGGGTGGCACGATCGTCGTCGGCACCAGCAGCAGATCGTAGGTCTTGAAGAACTCGACCGCGCGGGCGGTCATATCGACGCGCTGGGCTTCGGCGCGCGCGAGCTGCTCGACGGTGAGCTTGAGGCCTTCTTCGATGTTCCAGATCACCTCGGGCTTGAGCAGATCGCGTTTTGTCCGCAGCAGATTGGCCTTGGTGATCGCGAAATCGAAGGCACGCAGTACGTGGAAGCACTCATGCGCCTCGCGCCAGTCCGGGTGCGCCTCCTCGACGATGGCGCCGGCCTCGGCGAAGCGTTCGGCAGCCTTGCGCGTGATCGCCTTGACCTCGGGATCGACAGGCGTGATGCCGAGATCGGGCGAATAGGCGATGCGCTTCGGCCTCTTCCCCGAGCGCGCCGCCGACAGGAACGAGGTCGCCGGCGCCGGCAGCGACAGCGGATCGGCCGCGTAGTCGCCGCTCATGGCATCCAGCAGCAGCGCGAGATCCTCGACGTTGCGCGCCATCGGGCCGAGGACGCCGAGATTGCGGTCGACGGCCGATTTGGGCGTATGCGCGACGCGGCCGATGCTCGGCCGCATGCCGGCGATGCCGCAGAAGGCCGCCGGGCTGCGCAGGCTGCCGCCCATGTCGGAGCCCTGCGCGAGCCAGGCCATACCGGTGGCCAGCGCCACCGCTGCGCCGCCGGAGGAGCCCGCCGCGGATTTCGTCGTATCCCAGGGATTGAGTGTCGCGCCGAACACCTCGTTGAAGGTGTTGGCGCCGGCGCCGAATTCCGGCGTGTTGGATTTGGCGTAGACGATCGCGCCGTTGGCCTCGAGGTTCTCGACCACGATGTCCGACTTCGAAGCGATGCTGTCCTTGAAGATCGGAGAGCCCTGTGTGGTCAGTACGCCCGCAACGTCGGTCAGGTCCTTGATCGGCAGCGGCAGGCCTGCAAGCAGCCCGCGTGCGCCGGCCGGTTTCTGCATCAATGCCTTGGCGCTATCCCGCGCGCGATCGAAGCACAGCGTCGGCAGCGCGTTGACCTTGCCGTCGACCTCACCGATGCGCTTCTCCAGCGCATCCAGGAGCTCGAGCGGCGAGACGTCGCCGGAGCGCAGCTTGTCGACGACGGTGCAGGCCGTTTCGCGGATCAGGTCTTGAGACAACTATCTTACTCCTGTGCTTATTGTGTCGTCATTGCGAGCGCAGCGAAGCAATCTGTCGCCCCGGGGGGCATTTCCGGATTGTTTTGCTGCGCTCGCAATGACGGTGAAACCTAACCCCAGCCGGCGCTGATGCCGCCATCCACCGTATAGATGACCCCGGACGTATAGCCGGCGCGATCCGACGCGAGGAACGCCATCAGGTCGCCGATCTCGCGCGCATGCGCGGGCCGGCCGAGCGGCAGGCCCTTCTGGAATTCCTTGTAACGGCTCTCGTCGCCGAACTGATTTTTTGCCCGGGTCTTGAGCAGGGTAACGTGGCGGTCGGTGCCGACAGGGCCGGGATTGATGCCGACCACGCGGATGTTGTCGGCCAGGCTCTTGCCGCCGAGGGCGCGGGTGAACGCCATCAGCGCGGCGTTGCCGGCGCTGCCGCAGATGTAGTTGGCGTCGAATTTCTCGCCGGCTGCGCCGATGTCGTTGACGATCACGCCGCCGCCCTTCGCCTTCATCTGCGCGTAGATATGCCGCGTGAGGTTGATGTAGCCGAACACTTTCAATTCCCAGGCGTGCCGCCAGGCCTCCTCGTCGATCTTGTCGATGGAGCCGCCGGGGATGTCGCCGGCGTTGTTGACGAGCACGTCGATGTCGGCGGCCTCCCTGGCGAGCCGCGCCACGTCCTCGGGCTTGCGCAAGTCCACGACGCTCGTCGCGGCGTCGATCTGGTGCGCCGAGCGCAGGCGGTCGGCCAGCGCCTTGAGCGCGTCGCCGCTGCGGGCGGCAAGCAGCAGATGAGCGCCTTCCTCGGCGAACGCCTCAGCAGCGGCCGCGCCAATGCCCTTGGACGCGCCCGTGATCAGGACGCGCTTGCCACGCAGATGCAGATCCATGAGGGGTACTCGCTTGGTGGGGACAGGATGAAATCAGTAGGCGTTCGGCCGCGCCACGGTCAACATTGCAGTGCAGCGTTGCACCGTCGGCGACTTTGGTCCATTGCATTGCGGTCAAAAAGGCGGCTGCTGCCGACCAACCAGGGACGTTCTCGATGAGCAAGAAACAATACCGGATCGCAGTCATTCCCGGCGACGGCATCGGCAAGGAAGTGATGCCGGAAGGCCTGCGCGTTTTGGAGGCGGCGGCCAAGAAGCATGGGGTCTCCCTGCACTTCGACCATTTCGACTTCTCGTCCTGGGACTATTACGAGAAGCACGGCCAGATGATGCCGGACGACTGGAAGGAGAAGATCGGCAAGCACGATGCGATCTATTTCGGCGCGGTCGGCTGGCCGGCGAAAATTCCCGACCATGTCTCGCTGTGGGGCTCGCTGATCAAATTCCGCCGCGAGTTCGATCAGTATGTGAATTTGCGCCCGGTGCGGCTGATGCCCGGCGTGCCGTCGCCGCTGGCGGGCCGCAAGCCCGGTGACATCGACTTCTGGGTGGTGCGCGAGAACACCGAAGGCGAGTACTCGTCCGTCGGCGGCCGCATGTTCCCCGACACCGACCGTGAGTTCGTCACCCAGCAGACCGTGATGACCCGCGTGGGTGTCGACCGCATCCTGAAGTTCGCCTTCGAGCTCGCGCAGTCGCGGCCGAAGAAGCATTTGACGTCGGCGACCAAGTCGAACGGCATCTCCATCACCATGCCCTATTGGGACGAGCGCGTGGAGGCGATGGCGAAGAAGTATCCAGGCGTGAAGTGGGACAAGTACCACATCGACATCTTGACCGCGAACTTCGTGCTGCATCCGGACTGGTTCGACGTCGTGGTCGGCTCGAACCTGTTCGGCGATATCCTCTCCGATCTCGGCCCGGCCTGCACCGGCACCATCGGTATCGCGCCCTCCGGCAACATCAACCCCGAAGGCGATTTCCCGTCGGTGTTCGAGCCGGTGCACGGCTCGGCGCCCGACATCGCGGGGCAGGGCATCGCCAACCCGATCGGTGCGATCTGGTCGGGCGCGATGATGCTTGAGCATCTCGGCGAGAAGGTCGCCGGCAAATCGATCGTGGACGCGATCGAGCGCACGCTCGCCGAACGCACGCTCCGGACGAAGGACCTCGGCGGTAACGCCGACACGACGGCTTGCGGCAAGGCGGTTGCGGAGATGGTGGATTAGTCTGCCGCCTACCCTCTCCCCTTGTGGGAGAGGGTGGCTTCGATGCGAAGCATCGAAGACGGGTGAGGGGTTTCTTTCCGCGGAGACAGGCTTCTCATCCGCAAGTTTTTCGCCTGCGGAGCGAACCCCTCATCCGGCGCTTCGCGCCATCTTCTCCCACAAGGGGAGAAGGGAAGATCAGCCCGCGATCTTCTCGATCGCCGCCTGATCCAGCCCGAACTTCTTCCCGGCCTCCAGAATTTCCTGCCAGGTGGTCGGATCGACCGGAATGCCTTCGGCAAGCCGCTTCTTCTTGGTCTCGCGCTCGGGCTCGCCGGCGATCTTGACCTTGTCGACGCCGGCGGCGGGCGGCGAGCCGGTGTGCCAGGCGACGAAGCTCTCGACCTCGCGCGCGAGGTTTTCACCGGTGCCGAGCTTGTCCGGGTCGATGACGATCGAGAGCATGCCGTTGAGGACGTTATGCTTGCCGTCGGACGGGCCCTTGACCACCTGCCCGCCGGAGAGCGCGCCGCCGAGGATTTCGCACACCAGCGCCAGCCCCGAACCCTTGTGCTCGCCGAACGGCAGGATGGCGCCGTGCGGCGGGATCACGGTGTAGCGCGGATTGTTGGTCGGCTTGCCCTCGTTGTCGATGATGGTGCCGGGCTCCAGCTCGACGCCCTTGTTGTGGGCGACGCGGGTCTTGCCCTGCGCGATCCTGCTGGTGGCGAAGTCGAGCACGATCGGGTCCTTGCCCTTGCGCGGGATGCCGACGCAGAACGGGTTGGTGCCGTGGCGCGCATCGCTGCCGCCCCAGGGCGCCACGATCGGGCGCGAGATCACGTTGACGAAGTGGATCGAGACCAGCCCGTGGTCGATGCACTGCTCGGCCCAGTGGCCGATGCGGCCGATGTGATGCGAATTGGAGAGACCGACGAGACACACGCCATTCTGCTTGGCGCGCTCTGCCGCCAGCTCCATCGCTTCATGGCCGATCACCTGGCCGTAGCCGGTGAGGCCGTCGAGGGTGAGAAGCGGACCGGTGTCGAGCACGGTCTTGACGTGCGCGTTCACGGCGAGGCCGCCGTTGGTGACGCTCTGGACGTAGCGCGGGATCATGCCGACGCCGTGCGAGTCGTGCCCCTTGAGATTTGCTTCCACCAGATTGGTGGACACGAGTTCGGCTTCGCGGTCCGAGGAGCCGCCGGCCTTGACGATGGCGCGGATGGCGTTGGTGAGCGGCTCAGCCTTGATGGTGCGATAGTCGGCCATTGTTGTTGCTCTTATCCTTTCACGATCCTGCGGCAGTGGATCCATGCCGCTTCAATCAGGTTCTCACTGGCTTCCGGCGTGCGGAAGGCGGAATGGGCCGACAGCGTCACGTTCGGCAGCTTCGTCAGCGGGTGATCGCCGGGCAGGGGCTCGATGTTGAAGACGTCGAGGCCGGCATGGCGGATGTGGCCGGACTTCAGCGCGTCGATCATCGCCTGCTCGTCGACCACTGCGGCACGCGCCGTGTTGATGAGGATGACGCCCGGCTTCATCGCAAAAATCTTCTCGCGCGTGATCATGCCGCGCGTCTCGTCGTTGAGCAGCAGATGCAGCGAAACCACGTCGCTCGTCGCCAGCACCGTATCGAGATCGGTGAACGTGACGCCCGGATGGCTCTTCGGTGAGCGGTTCCAGGCAATCACCTTCATGCCGCTGCCGGACGCGATGCGCGCCACTTCAGCCGCGATGCCGCCGAAGCCGATCAGGCCGAGCGTCTTGCCGGTGAGCTGCATGCCGTCCTCGCGCAGCCAGTTGCCGGCGCGCATCTCGCGGTCCATCATCGCGATGACGCGGGCAGAGGCCCACATCAGCGCCATCGCGGATTCCGCGACCGCCGTGTCGCCATAGCCCTTGATCAGGTGCACGGAGATGCCGAGCTCGGCGAGCTCCTCCGGATTCATGTAGCTGCGCGCGCCGGTGCCGAGGAACACGACGTGCTTGAGGCCCGTGCACTTCCTTGCAACCTCGGTCGGCAGCGCGGTGTGATCGACGATCGCGATCTCGGCGCCGGCGAGGATGTCGGGATAGTGCTCGGGCTTGATATCGGGATCCCGGTGAATCCGCACCTTGGGATCGCCGGGCTTCTCCAGCCGCTCCATGATCACGGCGAGGGCTTCGTTGGCGTCGACGAAAACTCCGCGCATGGCTGTCTCCGGTCAGGATGCCACGCCGGCGATCGCCAGCACGGTGTGCATGAGGACGTTGGTGCCCGCGGCACAGTCGGGCTGCGTGGCGTCCTCCAGCTCGTTGTGGCTGATGCCGTCCTTGCAGGGCACGAACACCATCGCCGCCGGCATGATCGTGTTGAGGTTGCAGGCGTCGTGGCCGGCGCCGGAGGTGATGCGACGGGAGGAATAGCCAAGGGTCGTCGCAGCATTCTCGACCGCCGCGATCAGCCTGGGATCGAAATGGGTCGGCGGCTTGCGCCAGACCAGATCGATCTTGACCTCGACCTTGCGGCGCGCGGCGATCTCGGCGATGGCCGCACGAAGATCGCGATCCAGCGCATCCATGATCGCGCCATCGGCGCTGCGGCAATCCATGGTGAAGGCGATCTCGCCGGGAATGACGTTGCGCGAGGGATTTGCGATGACGGCCTCGCCGATGGTGCCGACCGCGTTCGGCCCGTGCTTCCTGGCAATGGCTTCCATCGCCAGCACGATCTCCGACAGCGTTGCCAGCGCATCGCGCCGCAATGGCATCGGGGTCGAACCGGCATGGCTCTCGAAGCCGGAAATCTTGCCGTCGTACCACAGCACGCCCTGGCCGGAATCGACCACGCCGATGGTCTTGCCTTCGGCCTCGAGGATCGGGCCTTGCTCGATGTGCAGCTCGACGAAACATCCGAGCTTCTGGAAACCGACCGGCTTGTCGCCGCGATAGCCGATGCGGTCGAGCGCCTGGCCGACGGTCGTGCCCTCGACGTCCTTGCGCGAGAGGATGTCATCGGTGGTGAAGTCGCCGACGTAAGCCGCGGAGGCCATCATGGCCGGCGCAAAGCGCGAGCCTTCCTCGTTGGTCCAGTTGACGATGCAGATCGGCGCGTCGGTCTCGATGCCGGCGTCGTTCAGCGTGCGGATCACTTCCAACGCGCCGAGCGTTCCCAGGATGCCGTCATACTTGCCGCCGGTCGGCTGCGTGTCGAGATGCGAGCCGATGCCGACGGGCGGCTTCGACATGTCGCGGCCCTTGCGCAGGCCGAACTGCGAGCCGAGCGCGTCGACATGCACTTCGAGACCGGCGTCCTCGCAGGCCTTGCGGAACCAGTCGCGCACCTGCTTGTCTTCGCTGCTCAGCGTCAGCCGCCGCACGCCGCCCTTGGCCGTCCCGCCGAATTGCGCGGTCTCGTGGATGGAGCCCCAGAGGCGGGCGGAATCGATTTGCAGATTGGTGGCGGCTCGGCTCATGCGGTCGGTCTCTCGATTATCCGGCGCCTTTTTCAATGACGCGCCAGCGCGGGCTCGTCAACCGCGAGGCTGCTCTGCGCAATCTGCCGTGCGAGTTCGGCGACGCGCTCCACTGCGACGACGTCGGGCGAGGCGAGCCAGCTTGCGGTGAATGTCAGCGGTGCGATTGCGAGATCGGTGTCGAGCAGTTGCAACCGCCCGTCGGCGAGCTCGTTCTCGACGATGGCGTCGGGGATCACGGCGATGCCGAGCCCTTCGACGGCCATGTGGATGACGGTCGCGAGCGACGCGGACGCATGCAGGCGGATCGGCGGCAGCTCCGGCCGGTCGAACACCTCGCGCACGACCTCGTAGGGCCTGGTCTTGCGCGGGAAGGTGATGATCGGAAACCGCGCAAGCTCGGCGCGCGACACCGGGCCGTTGCCGAGGCCCAGCGAGGGGCTTGCGAGAAAGCCGATCGGGTAATCGGCGAGCAGGCGATTATGCACGCCGGAGCCCGACAGCGGTCCCACGACGAAGGCCAGCTCGATCTCCTGCGCGAGCAGGCGCGCGGTGAGGTTCGGCGTGATGTCGACCTCGATCTCCAGCGACAGGTTCGGATAGACCTCGTTCATGCTCTTCACAAGGCGCGGCAGCCAGGTGTGCACAATGGTCTCGGCGACGCCGAGACGCATCACGCCGCGCATCGCGGAGCGGTCGCCGACCTCGGCCACCATCGCGGCACGCAGGCCGATCAGCTTTTCGGCATAGACCATCATCTGCCGGCCGCTCGGTGTCGGCGAGGCGACGCGATGGTCACGGTTGAGGAGCTTGACGCCCATCTCGCGCTCGAGCTGGGCGATGCGCTGGGAGATCGCCGGCTGGGTGGTGTTGAGCCGCGCTGCAGCGCCGCGAAAGCTCCCGAGCTTCACAACCCAGAGAAATGTCTCGATCGACCTGAAGTCCAGCATTGGAAGGATTTTCCCGATCGATAAATTGAATTTATCGATATCGATTAGAAAGGAAGATTAGACTTTATAGCATGCTTGGTGTTGGCTGTCTTTGTCGAGTTTATAGGCAGGTCGATCGAATGACTGTTTTGGTGGCAGCGCAGCAAACTGAAACACCCGACACCCTCCCGAGCCGCCAGGCCCGGTTGGCTTACCGCGGCGGCCAGGTCGGCTCCACGGCTGGTGTCGCTCCCGGCTTCGTCCAGGGCAATCTGGCGATCCTGCCAGCGGAATATGCCAGCGCCTTTCACCGCTTCTGCCAGCTCAATCCCAAGCCGTGCCCGATCATCGGCATGTCCGATGTCGGCAGCCCGCACATCCCCGCGCTCGGTGCCGATCTGGACATCCGCACCGACGTGCCGCGCTACCGCGTCTGGCGCGACGGCGAGGTGGTCGAGGAGCCGACCGACGTCACCAAATATTGGCGCGACGATCTCGTGACCTTCGTGCTCGGCTGCTCCTTCTCGTTCGAGGAGGCGCTGCTCGACGAGGGCATGCCGATCCGCCATATCGAGCAGAACGTGCGGGTGCCGATGTACCGCACCAACATCGCCTGCGGCGAGGCCGGTCCGTTCGCCGGTCCCATGGTGGTGTCGATGCGTCCGTTCAAGCCGGCCGATGCGATCCGCGCGGTGCAGATCACCTCGCGCTATCCCGCCGTGCACGGTGCGCCTGTACATCTCGGCCATCCGCACCTGATCGGCATCAAGGACATCGCCAAGCCCGACTACGGCGATCCCGTGCCTGTCGCCGATGACGAGATTCCGGTATTCTGGGCCTGTGGCGTGACGCCGCAATCGGTGATCAACGCTGCGAAGGTCCCGTTCGCGATCACGCATTCGCCCGGCCTCATGCTGGTGACGGATCTGAAGAACAGGAACATGGCCGTGATTTAGTAGGCAGCGTTTGCTGCTTCTTCGGGCTTTACCGCATCCATCAATCGCTTCATTCGATCAGTCGAAATTCAGTAACAGGGGACTTTGCCATGACGATCTCTCGCCGCGACGTGCTGCTAGGAGCCACCGCCACTGCAGCGCTGGTGCCGCTCGCCGCACGCGCCCAGACCTCGGAAGTCGTGATCGGCGTCATCTACCCGTTCTCCGGCGGCAGCGCCCAGCAGGGCATCGATGCGCAGAAAGCCTATGAGACCGCGCTCGAGGTCATCAACAAGGACACCGACTTCGACCTGCCGCTGGCGAAGGGCGAAGGCTTGCCGGGTCTCGGCGGCGCCAAGGTGCGCCTCGTGTTCGCCGACCATCAGGCCGATCCGCAGAAGGGACGCGCCGAAGCCGAGCGCCTGATCACGCAGGAGAAGGTCTCCGCCATCATCGGTACCTATCAGAGCGCGGTCGCCGTCACCATCAGCCAGATCTGCGAGCGCTACCAGATCCCGTTCGTCTCGGCCGACAATTCCTCGCCGAGCCTGCATCGCCGCGGCCTCAAATATTACTTCCGCGCGGCTCCGCATGACGAGATGTACTCAGCCGCCATGTTCGACTTCTTCGACGCCATGAAGAAGAAGGGCATCAAGATCGAGACGCTGTCGCTGTTCCACGAAGACACCATCTTCGGCACGGACTCCGGCAACGCCCAGGCCAAGATCGCCGGCGAGCGCGGCTACAAGATCGTCTCCGACATCAAGTACCGCGCCAACTCGCCCTCGCTCTCGGCCGAGGTGCAGCAGCTCAAGACTGCGAATGCCGACGTGCTGATGCCCTCGAGCTACACCACCGACGGCATCCTGCTCGTCAAGACCATGGCCGAGCTCGGCTACAAGCCGAACGCGATCGTGGCGCAGGACGCCGGCTTCTCCGAGAAGGCGCTCTACGACGCCGTCGGCGACAAGCTCGAAGGCGTCATCTCGCGCGGCACCTTCTCGCTCGACCTCGCGCAGAAGCGCCCGATGGTCGGCAAGATCAACGAGATGTTCAAGACGCGCTCGGGCAAGGACTTCAACGACCTCACCTCGCGCCAGTTCATGGGCCTGATCATCCTCGCCGACGCGATCAACCGCGCCAAGTCGGCCGACGGTGAGAAGATCCGCGACGCGCTGGCTGCGACCGATATCCCGGGCGAGCAGACCATCATGCCCTGGAAGCGCGTCAAGTTCGACGAGACCGGGCAGAACAACGACGCCGATCCGGTGCTGCTGCAATATACTGGCGGCAAGTTCGTCACCATCTTCCCGCCGCAGGCCGCGATCGCCGAAGCGACCTGGCCGATGAAGTAAGACTTAGAAGCAAGACTTGGAAGCGGGAGCTCGGACGTAGCTCCCGCCCTCATCCTGAGGAGCGGGCTTGGCCCGCGTCTCGAAGGACGAGGGCTGGGCCATCCTTCGAGGCGCGCGCTGGTGCGCGCTCCTCAGGATGTGGATCGATTTCGGGGGACAGACTTTTGACAGCCCAAGCCATTATCCAGAGTCTCGCGAGCGGCCTGCTCATGGGCCTGCTCTACGGACTGATTGCCGTCGGCCTCGCGCTGATCTTCGGCCTGATGGACGTCACGAACTTCGCTCATGGCGAGTTCCTGATGATCGCGATGTACCTGTCCTTCTTCCTGTTCGCGTTCTTCGCGATCGATCCGTTGTTGTCGGCGCCATTGGTCGCGGCGGCAATGTTCGTGTTCGGAGCAGTGGTCTACCTGCTCGTTGTGCGCTTCGCCATGCGGGCCAAGGCCAATGCCGGCATGGTGCAGATCTTCACCACCTTCGGCCTTGCCATCCTCATGCGCGGTCTTGCGCAGTTCTTCTTCACGCCGGACTATCGCAGCATTCCGCAGTCCTGGGTGGGCGGCAAGACCGTCTCGGTCGCCGGCATCTTCCTGCCGGAGCCGCAACTGATCGGAGCGGCGGTCTCGATCGCGGCCTTCGGCGGCCTCTATTTCTTCATCCACCGCACTGACTTCGGCCGCGCGCTGGAAGCGACCCGCGAGGATCCCGGTGCGGTCGCGCTGGTCGGCATCGACAAGAACCGCGTGTTCGCGTTCGGTTGGGGCCTCGGCGCCGCGCTGGTCGGTCTGGCCGGCGCGATCATGGCGGTGTTCTTCTACATTTATCCCGACGTTGGCGCGTCCTTCGCCCTGATCGCCTATGTCACGGTGGCGCTCGGCGGCTTCGGCAGCGTGTTCGGCGCACTCGCCGGCGGCATCATCGTTGGCCTCGTCGAAGCGACCACCGCCTTGTTGCTGCCGCCTTCGCTGAAATCGGTCGGTATCTACGCGGTCTATTTGCTCGTCGTCTTCATTCGGCCGCGTGGCCTGTTCGGGTCGATGTGATGGACAAGACTTTTACCGCGCGGCGCCGCCGCGACCTCATCATCGCCGCGGTCCTCGCCGGGCTCGCAGCACTCGCGCCGCTGGTTATCAAGGATGTCTACGTTCAGAACATCCTGATCCTGACCTTGATGTATGCGGCGCTGTCGCAGAGCTGGAACATCCTCTCCGGCTATTGCGGTCAGATCTCGCTGGGGCACGCGCTCTATTTCGGCATCGGCGCCTACACCACCGAACTGCTGTTCACCAAGTTCGGCGTGTTGCCCTGGTTTGGCATGCTGGCCGGTGGCGTGATCGCCGCGATCATCGCCATGGGGCTCGGCTATCCCTTCTTCCGTCTGCGCGGCCATTACTTCGTGATCGCGACCATCGTCATCGCCGAGATCGGGCTGCTGCTGTTCCAGAATTGGGAATGGGCGGGAGCTGCCATGGGAATCACCGTTCCCGTGCGCGGCGACAGCTGGCTGAAATTCCAGTTCATGCGCAGCAAGCTGCCGTACTTCTATTTCGCGCTGGTGCTGTGCAGCCTCGCCTGGTTCGTCACCTGGTGGCTCGAAGATTCCAAATGGGGCTTCTGGTGGCGTGCGGTGAAGGACAATCCGGAAGCGGCCGAGAGCCTCGGCGTCGTCGTGTTCAACTCCAAGATGGGGGCGGCCGCCGTCTCCGCCTTCCTCGTCGCCATCGGCGGTGCGTTCTATGCGCAGTTTCTCGCCTATATCGATCCTGAGAGCGTGATGGGCTTCCAGTTCTCGTTGCTGATGGCGCTGCCGGCGGTGCTCGGCGGTATCGGCACCCTCTGGGGCCCCGTGCTTGGCGCGGTCATCCTGATCCCGATGACGGAGCTGACGCGCTCCTATATCGGCGGCTCCGGCCGCGGCGTCGATCTCATCGTCTATGGTGCATTGATCGTCGCGATCTCGCTGGCCCTGCCGCAAGGCCTGGTGAGCCTGTTGTCGCGGACGAAGACGAAGGGAGCAACGCGATGACCGCTCTCCTTGAAACCCGCGGCGTCTGGCAGCGGTTCGGCGGCCTCGTCGCCAACAGCGACGTCTCGATCTCGGTCGGTCGCGGCGAGATCGTCGGCCTGATCGGCCCGAACGGCGCCGGCAAGTCGACGCTGTTCAATCTCATCGCCGGCGTGCTGCCGCCGACCCAGGGCTCGATCTGGTTCGACGGTGAGGATGTCACGGCCTTGCCGGCGGCGGAGCGCTGCCAGCGCGGCGTCGGTCGCACCTTCCAGGTGGTCAAGAGCTTCGAGACCATGACGGTCATCGACAACGTCATCGTCGGCGCGCTCGTGCGCAACACGGTGATGCGCGAAGCCCGCCGCAAGGCGCATGAGGTTCTGGAGTTCACCGGCCTTGCCGCGCGTGCCGACGTGCTCGCGAGCGACCTCGTTCCGGCGGAGAAGCGTCGCCTCGAAGTCGCGCGTGCGCTCGCAACCGAACCGAAACTGCTGCTGCTCGACGAGGTCCTCACCGGCCTCACGCCGACGGAAGCGCAGACCGGCGTGGCCTTGGTGCGGAAAGTGCGCGATACCGGCATTACCGTGCTGATGGTCGAGCATGTCATGGAGATCGTGATGCCGCTGGTCGACCGCGCCATCGTGCTCGACCTCGGCAAGGTGCTGGTCGAGGGCAAACCCGCCGACGTCGTCCGCGATCCCAAGGTGATCAAGGCATATCTGGGAGATCGTCATGCTGTCGGTGCATGAAGTCACGACCGCCTATCAGGGCCTGGTCGCGATCTCCGCGGTCAGTATCGAAGTCACGAAGGGCGAGATCGTCTGTGTCGCCGGCGCGAACGGAGCCGGCAAGTCGACGCTGCTGAAGTCGATCGCCGGTGCCGAGCGTCCGCGCTCTGGCACGGTGACCTTCGACGGCAAGCGGCTCAACGGCATGGCGCAGCACCATATCACGGCGGCCGGCATCGCCTATGTGCCGGAGAACCGCCGGCTGTTCCCGCGCCTGTCGGTGCGCGACAATCTTCGCCTCGGCAGTTATCTCTACCGCGGTGAGGCGGATCGCGAGAGCCCGCTTGATCTCGTCTTCACGCTGTTCCCGCGCCTTTCCGAGCGTCTCGATCAGCGCGCCGAAACGCTCTCCGGCGGCGAGCAGCAGATGCTCGCGATCGGCCGCGCGCTGATGACGCGCCCGCGACTCTTGATGCTGGACGAGCCGTCGCAAGGCATCATGCCGAAGCTGGTCGACGAGATCTTCCAGGCGGTTCTGCGCATCCGCGACGCCGGCATGACCGTGCTGATCGTCGAGCAGCGCATGGCCGAGTGCCTCGAGATCGCCGACCGCGCCTACATCCTGCAAACCGGCCGCGTGCTGATGCAGGGCCCGGCAGCCGAAATCAGGGGCAATCCGGACGTGCGCAAGGCGTATCTGGGGCTTTAAGGCAAAGTGTAGGGCGCACTCGCGCAATACTCTCGGTGTCATCGCCCGCGAAAGCGGGCGATCCAGTACTCCGAGACATCAGAGAGATACGGATAGGCTGCGGCGTACTGGATTCCCCGCGTTCGCGGGGGATGACAGCGGTGGATGGGGCGGTCTCTTCCGACCTCGCAATCACGCCGGGCTCAATGCTCGTGCCCATGCTCCGGCAACGCCACCCCGAACACCTTCACCAGATCATTCACCTGCTCCGGCGACAGATACCGCGGGTTCAGCCCGCGCAGCAGCAGATACAGCTTGGCCGTTTCCTCCAGCTCCTCGGTCGCGAACACGGCTGCCTCCAGCGTGTCGCCTGCGACGACCGGGCCGTGATTGGCGAGCAGCACGGATGAATATTTGCCCGCCAGGCCCTTGATCGCGTCCGCGACCGCTGGATCACCGGGGCGGTAATAGGGCACGAGCGCGGTGGCGCCGCATTTCATCAGGTAATAGGCCGTCATCGGCGGCAGCGCCGCGCGCGGGTCGATCTCGGGCAGCATCGAGAGTGCGACCGAATGGGTGGAGTGCAGATGCACGATCGCGCGCGCGCCTTCGCGCGTATCGTAGAGTGCGGTGTGCAGCGGAACTTCCTTGGTCGGTGCGTCGCCCGAGAGCAGCCGACCCCGTCCATCCAGCCGCGACAGCCGCGCCGGGTCGAGGAAACCGAGCGAGGCGTTGGTGGGAGTGACCAGCCACCCGCCATCGTCCATCTTGACGCTGATATTGCCGGAGGAGCCCGGCGTCAGCCCGCGCTCGAACAGGGACCGTCCGAAGCGGCAGATGTCCTCGCGCAGCCGTGTTTCGTTACTCATGGCCGTCATGCCCGCTTGTCTCACGCTTTGGCAGCGCGGCCAAGCCGTGTTATTCGAGGTGAGAGCCGCCGCAAAGGGGGCCGTCCGGGAAACGTTCGCAAGGGTTAGTTGCATGGCCGCCTCCACCTCACAGAATCAGCGCATCGCCGTCATCGGGCTCGGCTCGATGGGCTTTGGCATGGCGACCTCGCTGAAGCGCGCCGGCCACGCCGTCACCGGCTGCGATGTCTCGACTGACGCCGTGGCGCGTTTCGTGAAGGATGGCGGGGCGGGCGCGACGACGCCGGCTGAAGCGGCCAGGGGCGCCGACATCGTCGTCAGCGTCGTCGTCAATGCCGCGCAGACCGAGACGATCCTGTTCGGCAAGGACGGCGTCGCCGAGACCCTGCCGAAGGACAGCGTTTTCGTGTCGTCCGCCACCATGGACCCGGATGTGGCGCGGCGTCTGGCCAAGCAGTTGGAAGCGACTGGGCGGCATTACCTGGATGCGCCGATCTCCGGGGGCGCTCAGCGCGCAGCCGAGGGCGAGCTGACGATTTTGGCGTCCGGCAGCGCGGCTGCCTTTGCAAAGGCGAGGCCGGCGCTCGATGCCATGGCGGCAAAGCTCTACGAGCTTGGCGATGCCGCAGGGCAGGGTGCGGCCTTCAAGATGATCAACCAGTTGCTCGCCGGCGTGCATATCGCCGCTGCTTCCGAAGCGATGGCGTTCGCGGCCAGGCAGGGCCTCGACATCCGCAAGGTCTACGAGGTGATCACGGCCTCCGCCGGCAATTCCTGGATGTTCGAGAACCGCATGCCGCATGTGCTCGATGGCGACTACACGCCGCGCAGCGCGGTCGAGATCTTCGTCAAGGACCTCGGCATCATCCAGGACATGGCGCGCAGCGCCAGATTCCCGGTGCCGGTCTCCGCCGCGGCCCTCCAGATGTTCCTGATGACATCCGCCGCCGGCATGGGGCGGGACGACGACGCCTCGGTGGCGCGGATGTATGCGCAGGTCACCGGCGTGAAGCTGCCTGGCGACAAGTAAGGAAGAGGATTCCAATGCCCCGTTTTGCCGCCAATCTCTCGATGATGTTCACCGAGGTGCCGTTCCTCGACCGCTTCGACGCCGCCGCGCAAGCGGGTTTCACCGCGGTCGAATTCCTCTTTCCCTACGAGCATCCGGCCGAGGCGGTCGGCGAGCGGCTCAAGCGCAACGGCCTGACGCAGGCGCTGTTCAACCTGCCGCCGGGCGACTGGAATGCCGGCGAGAAGGGCTTTGCGTCGCTGCCGGCACGGTTCTCCGACCTCAAGGCGAGCCTGGAGACGGCACTGCCTTACGCCAAGGCGACCGGCGTGAAGCGGCTGCACCTGATGGCCGGCATCGCCAACCGCGGTGAGCGCGTCGCGATCGAGGCGTTCTACAAATCGGTGGCCTGGGCCGCCGAATTCTTCGCAGCCCACGGCATCGACATCGTGCTCGAGCCGATCAATGCGCGCAACGTGCCCGGCTACTTCCTCAACGATTTCGGCTTCGCGCGCGACTTGATCCAGGAGTTGCGGCTTCCGAACCTGAAGCTGCAGTTCGACATCTATCACTGCCAGATCATCCATGGCGACGTCACCATGCGCCTGCGTGAGATGATGCCGATCATCGGCCACATCCAGATCGCGAGCATTCCCTCGCGCAACGAGCCTGACGGAGAGGAGCTGAACTACCCGTTCCTGTTCGCCGAGCTCGACCGGCTCGGCTATGCCGGCTTCGTCGGCTGCGAATACAATCCGCGCGGCAAGACCACCGATGGCCTCGCCTGGTTCAAGCCCTATGCGGGAGTGAAGCCGTGACGCTTGCAGCGAACATCTCGCTTGGCTGCATCGCCGACGACTACACCGGCGCCTCCGATCTCGCCAACACGCTGACGCGCGCGGGCCTGCGCACGGTGCAGACCATCGGCGTGCCGGCGGACGATCTCGCGCTGCCCGAGGTCGATGCCGTCGTCGTGTCGCTGAAGAGTCGCTCGATCGAGGCGGGGCTTGCCGTATCGCGCTCGCGCGCGGCGGAGTCGTGGCTGCGTGGCCGCGGCGCGCGCCATGTGCTGTTCAAGATCTGCTCGACCTTCGATTCGACCGATGCGGGCAATATCGGCCCCGTGATGGACGCGCTGCGCGCCGATGGCGGCGAGGACGTCGTGCTGGTGACGCCGGCCTTCCCGGAGACCGGCCGCACCGTCTATCAGGGCAATCTCTTCGTCGGCGCCGTGCCGCTGAACGAGAGCCCGCTGAAGGACCATCCGCTCAACCCGATGCATGATTCCAATCTGGTGCGGGTGCTGGCGCGCCAGAGCAAGACGCAGGTGGGTCTGGTCGATCTGGCAACCGTCAGCCGCGGCGCGGAAGCAGTGCGGGCGCGGCTGGCTGACCTCGCGGGCAAGGGCATCGGCGCCGCGATCATCGACGCCGTGTTCGACCGCGACCTCGAGACCATCGGTCTCGTTGCGGCCCGGCACCGGCTGTCGGTCGGCGCCTCCGGCATGGGCCTCGGCCTTGCGCGCGCGCTGGTCTCGTCCGGCAAGGTCGGGTCGGCTTCAGCGAGCAGTGCGCAGGGCGCCACCGTTGGTGGCGCTGCGGCATGCCTCGCGGGAAGCTGTTCGCAGGCGACGTTGCAGCAGATTGCCAGGGCGGAATCCGTCATGCCGGTGCACCGTCTCGACCCGGACCGTATTCTTACGGACAAGGGCGAAGTGGAGCGCGCACTCGCCTGGGCGAGGCCGCGACTCGCTGACGGTCCGGTGCTGATCGCGTCGAGCTCAACGCCGGATCAGGTCGCCGCGTTGCAGGCACGTCACGGCCGCGACGCGGCCGGTCACGCGATCGAGCAGGCGATGGCGGACATTGCGGAAAACCTAGTGAAATCAGGCGTTCGGCGCCTGATTGTCGCGGGCGGCGAAACCTCTGGCGCGGTCGTCGACCGCCTCGGGATTCCCGGTTTTCTGGTCGGAGCGGAGATCGCGGCCGGTGTCCCGGTGCTGCGCGCCGTCGGTGCGGAAGCAGGCGACATGCTGCTCGCGTTGAAGTCCGGCAACTTCGGTGGCCCCGGCTTTTTCGCCGATGCGCTTGGGCTCATGCGCTGAGCGCAGGGCGTTTTTAGTCCCTCCTTCATTTCTTTAAGGTTCCGTACTCGTACGGAGTCATAGTTAACAACTGCTCAGTCGCTTTGTTGTTTGATATCGGCGCCGCTCCTTTTGGTTGACCACGTTTTAGGACGCGCGACCGCGCCAACGCAAAGAGACCCATTATGTTCGCCACCATCTCCATCCGTACCAAGATCATTAGCGCCGTGGCGTTCCTGCTGGTCGCAATGACCGGCATGGGCCTGCTCGCCGTCATGAAGATGCGGACGATCAACGCCAACACCGTGGACATTACCACGAACTGGATGCCCAGCGTCCGCGTGATCGGCGACCTGCGCGCCAGCGTCATTACCTACCGCAACGTGGTCCGCCAGCACATGCTGGCCGAGACCCTCGAGGACAAGCTCGCGACGGAAAAGACCGCGGCGACCGTGATCGAGGCGCTCGCCAAGATTCGCAAGAACTACGAGACGATGATCACCTCGCCGGAGGAACGCAAGCTCTACAACGACTGGTCCAAGCTCTGGGAAGACTACAAGAAGGGCACCGAAGATGTGTTCGCGCTGTCCCGCAAGGAGGCCGGCAAGGTCCCGCACGACGCCCAGGAGCTGAATTCCAAGACGGTCAACAAAATCGGCCTTGCGGCGGATGAAGTCTTGACCAAGGACACCGAGCTCAACGTCAAGGGCGGCGATCAGGCCGCCGTCGATGCCGCCGACACCTTCTACTACGCCTTCATGCTCGTCGCGATCATCCTCGGTGCGGCGATCATCGCCGGCCTTGGCGTCGGCTTCTATCTCGTCCAGGACGTCTCGCGCGGCATCAACTCCATCATCGAGCCGATGCAGGCGCTGGGTCGCGGCGATCTTTCCGCCGACGTCCCGCATCGCGGCGAGAAGACGGAAATCGGCGCCATGGCCGACGTGCTCCAGATCTTCAAGGAGGCGCTGGTTGCCAAGAAGGCCGCCGACGAGGCTGCCGCGGCCGATGCCGAAGCCAAGATCGAGCGCGGCCGCCGCGTCGACA
Organism: Bradyrhizobium betae; assembly: GCF_008932115.1. Lineage (NCBI taxonomy): Bacteria > Pseudomonadati > Pseudomonadota > Alphaproteobacteria > Hyphomicrobiales > Nitrobacteraceae > Bradyrhizobium > Bradyrhizobium betae. Next base: position 1,115,329 of record NZ_CP044543.1, on the reverse strand, counting down.
ACATCACCCGCGAATTCGAATCGATGATCGGCGAGATCGTCCAGACCGTGTCGTCGGCCTCGACCCAGCTCGAAGCCTCCGCCTCGACGTTGACCTCGACCGCCGACCGCTCCCAGCGGCTGGCGACCACGGTTGCCGGCGCTTCGGAGGAAGCCTCGACCAACGTGCAGTCGGTGGCCTCGGCGACCGAAGAAATGGCTTCGTCGGTGAGCGAGATCAGCCGGCAGGTGCAGGAATCGGCACGGATGGCGGGCGATGCCGTCGGCCAGGCCCGGTCGACCACCGAGCGCGTCAGCGAGCTGTCCAAGGCGGCCTCGCGCATCGGCGACGTCGTCGAGCTGATCAACACCATCGCCGGCCAGACCAACCTGCTGGCGCTGAACGCCACCATCGAGGCGGCGCGCGCCGGTGAAGCCGGCCGCGGTTTCGCGGTGGTCGCTTCCGAGGTGAAGGCGCTGGCCGAGCAGACCGCGAAAGCGACCGGCGAGATTGGCCAGCAGATCTCCGGCATCCAGGTGGCGACCAACGACTCGGTCGGCGCCATCAAGGAAATCTCCTCGACCATCGAGCGTCTGTCGGAAATCTCCTCGGCCATCGCGGCCGCGGTGGAAGAGCAGGGCGCAGCGACCCAGGAGATCTCCCGCAACGTGCAGCAGGCCGCCCAGGGCACCCAGCAGGTCTCCTCCAACATCACCGACGTGCAGCGCGGCGCGACCGAGACCGGCACGGCTTCCTCGCAGGTGCTGTCGGCGGCGCAGATGCTGTCGAACGACTCGACCCGCCTGAAGACCGAGGTCAGCAAGTTCCTGACCAACGTTCGCGCGGCGTAACCTCCGCAACCAACTGTCGATCCGACGACGGGCGGCGCCAGAGGCGCCGCTCGTTTCGTTTTGCGGCATCGCGATCGTTCCGGTCGTACCATTGGCCGCAACCATTTGGTAAGCCTGTCGTTCAACCGCAGGGCGAACCAACCGCGTTCCACCACGATCCTTGACACAGGACAACATAGTATTGTCGACTTCGGATATTCCTTGTCGCCGACCGCTCTCCGATGCCGGGGCCGGTGCTGACGAGAAGGATGCGAACAGTGAATTTGAGAATCGGAACGGTCCTGCCCCTTGTCATTGCGGCGCTGGCTCTGATGGGCGTGGCCGCGACCGGCTATGCATCGCTGCAGGCATACCGCGACCGGCATGCGGCGGACGCCTTCGTCGACCTCAACGGCGTCTCGCGGCTGTTGTTGCAGAGCGCGGGGCAGTGGGCCCTGGAGCGAGGCATGACCAATGCCGCGTTGAGGTCGCCGGAGGTGACTGCCGCCGATCGGCGGTCCGAGATCGTGAAACTACGGATCAGCTCGGACCAGACTTTTCGCGACGCTGCGCGCCGCCTTCGCGCGATGAGCGAATTCAACGTGGCCGGCCCCCGCATCGATGCGGCTGAACGAGCCCTTCAGAACGTCGAAGATTTGCGCCGCAGGGTCGACGAAAATCTCGCCAGGCCGGCGGCGGCCCGCAATGCGGACATCGTCAACGGATTCGTGCCCGCCGTCACCGAGCTGATCGAATTGACCTCCATCCGGCTGCGCCTGATCCTGGAAACGCTGGCTACTCCGCCTTCGTCGACGATGTCGCGTCTCGTCGGTCTTCGGCATCTTGCTGCGGAGATGGCCGAGAAGGCCGGGCGTGAACGGGCTTTCCTCGGAGGCGCGATTGGCTCGGGCAGCAGGATGACGCCCGAAGAGTTGAGCCGGATTGCCGGTTTCCGGGGCTACGTCGAACTTGCCTGGGGGACGATCGCGCCGCTGGCCGAGCGAGCCGACGTTCCGGGCGACGTCGCCGGAGCGATCAAGGGCGTCGAGCAGGACTATTTCCGGATTTATGACGCGACGCGCAAGGGCGTGCTCGCGGCGGCGGCCAGCGGAGACTACAGGATCAGTGGCAATGACTATTTCGCCAGTGCGACGACGGGGATCAATGCGATCCTCCGCCTGTCCGATGCGATCGGAGCGGCCGCGGATATCGAAGCGACCGGTCAGGCCGCCAAGGCAACGTCCAATCTGATCGTCGCCGGCCTGATCCTGGCGAGCTGCGTTGCGCTGGTCTTGCTGAGTTTCTGGATCGCGTTCTCCCGGATCGTGCGGCCGCTGTCCGCACTGACCCGCGCCATGGGCGAACTCGCCGCCGGCAATTTCGCCGTGGCTCTCCCCGGTCTCGATCGCAAGGACGAGGTCGGCGACATGGCCCATGCCGTGGAGCGGTTCAAGATCGTGGCGGAGCAGAAGGCGCGCGACGAGGCAGAGACCAAGGCCCGGCAGGATCGGATTGCCGCCGAGCAGCGCAAGACCGAGATGCACAGGCTGGCGGATCAGTTCGAGGCCGCGATCGGGGAGATCGTCGACACGGTCTCGTCGGCGTCCACGGAGCTCGAGGCGTCGGCAAGCACGCTGAATGCCACTGCCGGGCGCGCCAAGGAGCTTGCCGTAGTGGTCGCCGCAGCCTCGGAGGAGGCTTCGGCGAACGTGCAGTCGGTGGCATCGGCGACCGAAGAGCTTTCGTCCTCGGTCAACGAGATTGGCCGCCGGGTCCAGGACACGGCGCGAATGGCCAACACAGCCGTGGATCAGGCGGGAAGGACCAACGAGCGCATCGGCGAATTGTCGCGAGCGGCTGCGAAGATCGGCGACGTCGTCGCATTGATCGACTCGATCGCGGGGCAGACCAATCTGCTGGCGCTCAACGCCACGATCGAAGCGGCGCGCGCGGGCGAGGCCGGTCGCGGCTTCGCAGTGGTGGCATCGGAGGTGAAGGCGCTGGCGGAGCAGACCGCCAAGGCGACCGGCGAAATCGGCCAGCAGGTCTCCGGGATGCAATCTGCGACGCAGGAATCCGTCGACGCGATCCGCGACATCGGCGGCACGATCACCCAGCTGGCCGAGATCGCCTCGGCGATCGCCGCTGCCGTGGAGGAACAGGGCGCGGCGACGCAAGAGATCGCACGCAACGTGCAGCAGGCTGCTCAGGGCACGCAGCAGGTCTCCTCCAACGTCGGAGACGTCGAGCACGGCGCCGCGGAAACCGGGGCGGCCTCGACGCAAGTGCTTTCAGCAGCGCAGATGCTGTCGAGGGATTCCAATCGACTGAAGACCGAGGTCAGCAGGTTCCTGACCAACGTCCGCGCGGCGTAAAGTCTCCGCAGGAATTGTCGATACGCCCTGTCGACGACACCCGACGATCTGACGACGGGCGGCGCTGGAAGCGCCGCTCGTTTTCTGTCGCCGGTAACTTGATGTGTCCTATGAGTGGTATCATGCATAATTACCCGTAGTCACACGGGAAGTAGATTTCATCGATAGTTAAATTCGTTTGATCAGAATTGCTAAACGTTTTGAACAGCGCAGTCCGGGTGGGATTGATCGCATCGCGTTTCATTTGGGGGCTTTGATGCGCAAGAATTTTCCGATCACCGAAATCGAATATCCCGTCAGTGACGAGACGCTGATCGTCTCCCGTACGGATCTCAAGGGAAAGATCACGTATTTCAACGAGGACTTCATTGCGGCCGCGGGCTTTACGTCCGCAGAGCTGATGGGGCAGCCTCACAACATCGTCCGCCACCCGGACATGCCGTCGGAAGCCTTCCAGAACGTCTGGGACACGCTCAAGACAGGTAAGCCGTGGCTCGGCGCGGTGAAGAACCGCCGTAAGAATGGCGACTATTACTGGGTGCTGGCGACGGCCTCGCCGATCCGCGAGAACGGCCAGGTCACTGGCTTTACCTCGATACGCACCAAGCTGCCGGCCGATCAGCGCAAGCTCGCCGAGGAGGTCTACGCCGCGATCCGCGAGAAGAAGCCGCACGGCTATCGCATCGACGGTGGCATCATCCGCCGCCGTTCGCTGCTCGACCGCTTCGCGATCTTCACGCGCACGCTGAAGGCGCGCCTCGTCACGATGATGGCGGTGCAGGCGCTGTTCATGCTCGCAATCGGTATCGGCGGTGCGCTCGCGACCGGCGGTTCGACCAGCATGGCTCTGGTGCTGCTGGCCCTCGTCGGCGCAGCGTTCGGCAGCTTCGTCGGCATGGCGACCATGCGTGCGATCCAGGCGCCGATGCGGCAGCTCAATGACACCATGCTCAATCTCGTGCAGGACAAGCTCGACAACCGCATCGTGATCGATCGCGATGACGAGATCGGCGAGGCCCTGCGCAACCTCCAGACGGTGCAGACCATCATCCGCTTCAGCCGTGACGAGGTGCAGGCGGTGCAGCGCCGTGCCGAGGCGCAGCGCAAAACTGACATGACGAAGCTCGCCGACGGCTTCGAGGCTGCGATCGGCGAAATCGTCGAGACCGTCTCATCGGCTGCGACCGAGCTCGAGGCCTCGGCCTCGACACTGTCCTCGACCGCCGGCCGGGCCCAGGAATTGGCGACGGTCGTCGCAGGCGGTTCCGAGGAAGCGTCCGCCAACGTCCATTCGGTGGCATCCGCCGCCGAAGAAATGTCGTCGTCGGTGCGAGAGATCAGCCGGCAGGTGCAGGACTCCTCCAGGATCGCCGGCGATGCGGTCAGCCAGGCACAGGCCACCACCGAGCGCGTCGGTGAATTGTCGCGGGCCGCGGCGCGGATCGGCGATGTCGTCGAGCTCATCAACGCCATCGCCGGCCAGACCAACCTGCTGGCACTGAATGCCACGATCGAGGCGGCGCGGGCCGGCGAGGCCGGCCGCGGCTTCGCCGTGGTGGCATCCGAGGTGAAGGCACTGGCCGAGCAGACGGCCAAGGCGACCGGCGAGATCGGCCAGCAGGTCGGCGGCATCCAGGCCGCAACCCAGGAGTCGGTCAGCGCCATCAGCGGGATCAGCGGCACCATCGCGCGCCTCTCCGAAATATCGTCGGCGATCGCCGCGGCTGTGGAGCAGCAAGGCGCGGCGACGCAGGAGATCGCCCGCAACGTGCAGCAGGCCGCTCAGGGCACCCAGCAGGTCTCGTCCAATGTCGGCGACGTCCAGCGCGGCGCTGTCGAGACCGGCTCGGCGTCCACGCAGGTGCTGTCGGCCGCGCAGATGCTGTCGCGGGATTCGAACCGGCTGAGGCTCGAGGTCAGCAAGTTCCTGGGCTCCGTCCGCGCCGCCTGAGGTGCGTCGCTTCCAGGAGCGGCGCTTCCAGGCGCCGCCTCTTCACGCCAAGAACTGCCTCCGCCATCATTCGGGCAGAAGCTGCATATCTGGAATGCGATTTCGCTGTGCGATAGCAGGGAAGTGACCACCTGTGACCCGCTGTCGTTGGCCATTTCAGCGGTGTTCGGGTAAGCAGTGAGGGAACCCGCGGGGGCGCGTCCGCGATCTCCTCAGATTTGGAATTGCCCGACGAATGATTGCTCTGGTTCGTATTGCCCTGAGCCGACCTTACACGTTTGTCGTGCTCGCGCTCCTGCTCCTGATCATCGGACCGCTGGCGGCGCTGCGAACGCCGACCGACATCTTTCCCGAGATCCGCATCCCCGTGATCGGCGTGGTCTGGCAGTACACCGGCCTGCCGCCGGACCAGATGTCCGGCCGCATCACGACGCCGTTCCAGCGCTCGCTGACGACGACGGTCAACGACATCGAGCACATCGTCGCCAACTCCTATAACGGCTTCGGTATCGTCAAGATCTTCTTCCAGCCGACCGTCGACATCCGCACCGCCAACGCCCAGGTCACCGCGATCTCGCAGACGCTGCTGAAGCAGCTGCCGCCCGGTGCGACGCCGCCCTTGATCCTGAACTACTCCGCCTCGACCGTGCCGATCATCCAGGTGGCGCTCTCCGGCGACGGGCTGACCGAGCAGAACCTCGCCGACATCGGCATCAACCAGCTCCGCACGCCGCTGGTCACCGTGCCCGGCGCGGCAATCCCGTATCCGTTCGGCGGCAAGCAGCGCCAGATCCAGATCGACCTCGACCCGACCGCGCTCCAGGCCCGCGGCCTGTCCGGCCAGGACGTCGCCAATGCGCTGGCCGCGCAGAACCTGATCACGCCGGTCGGCACCCAGAAGATCGGCATCTTCGAGTACAACATCCAGCTCAACAATTCGCCGCTCAAGATCGACGAGCTCGGCAATCTGCCGATCAAGACCGTCAACGGCGCGATGGTCTACGTGCGGGATGTCGCAACCGTCAGGGACGGCAATCCGCCCCAGACCAACATCGTCCATGTCGACGGCAACCGCTCGGTGCTGATGATGGTGCTGAAGGCGGGCGCGACCTCGACGCTCGACATCATCGCGGGCATCAAGCAGAAGGTGATCGACGTCAAGGATCAGATGCCCGAAGCGCTGAAGATCGGCTTCATCGGCGACCAGTCGGTGTTCGTCCGCGGCGCGATCCAGGGCGTCGCCTTCGAAGGCGTGATCGCCGCGCTGCTCACCAGCGTCATGATCCTGCTGTTCCTCGGCAGCTGGCGCTCGACCGTGATCATCGCGTTGTCGATCCCGCTCTCCGTGCTCGGCGCGATCATCATGCTCTCGGCGATCGGCGAGACGCTGAACATCATGACGCTCGGCGGCCTTGCGCTTGCGGTCGGCATCCTCGTCGACGACGCCACGGTCACCATCGAGAACATCAACTACCATCTGGAGCAGGGCAAGCCGGTCGAGCAGTCGATCCTCGACGGCGCCAACCAGATCGTGACGCCGGCCTTCGTCTCGCTGCTCTGCATCTGCATCGTGTTCGTGCCGATGTTCTTTCTCACCGGCGTCGCGCGCTTCCTGTTCGTGCCGATGGCGGAAGCGGTGATGTTCGCGATGATGTGGTCGTTCATCCTGTCGCGCACGCTGGTGCCGACCATCGCGAATTACCTCCTGCACCCGCATGTCCATCACGAAGGCGAGCCGCCGAAGTCGCGCAATCCGCTGGTCTGGTTCCAGCGCGGTTTCGAGAACCGGTTCGAACGCATTCGCGGCGGCTACCATGACTTCCTCGGGCTCGCGCTGGCGCACCGTGCGGTGTTCGTGATCGGATTCCTCTGCGTGGTCGGCGCGTCCTTCGCGCTGGTGCCGTTCCTGGGGCGCAACTTCTTCCCCGCGGTGGATGCCGGCAACATCCTGATGCATGTCCGCACCCAGGTCGGCACCCGCGTCGAGGAGACCGCCAACCAGCTCGCCGATGTGCAGAAGGCGGTCCGCAAGCTGATCCCGGGCGAGATCGACACGCTGACCGACAACATCGGCATGCCGGTCTCCGGCATCAACATGACCTACAACAACACCGGCGTGATCGGCCCGCAGGACGGCGACATCCAGATCAAGCTCAGGGAAGGTCACAAGCCGACCGAAGAGCACGTGAAGGTGCTGCGTGAACAGCTGCCCCGCCTGTTCCCGGGTGTCAGCTTTTCCTTCCTGCCGGCTGACATCGTCAGCCAGATCCTGAATTTCGGCGCGCCGGCGCCGATCGACCTGCAAATCCGCGGCGCCAATATCAGCGGCAACTTTGCCTACGCCAACAATCTGCTGGCCAGGGTCCGCAAGATTCCCGGCGTCGCCGATGCGCGCATCCAGCAGTCGCCGAACAATCCGACCTTCAACATCGATGTCGACCGTACCCGTGCGCAATATGTCGGCCTGACCGAGCGCGACGTCACCAACAGCCTCGTGGTCAATCTCGCCGGCTCCTCGCAGGTGGCGCCGACCTACTATCTCAACCCTGAAAACGGCGTGTCGTACTCGATCGTGATGCAGACGCCGCAATACCAGATCGATTCCCTCAGCGCGCTTCAGACGCTGCCGATCACGGCGACCGGCAATTCGCAGTCGCCGATCCTCGGGGGCATCGCCGACATCAAGCGATCCACGTCGAGCGCGGTGGTGTCGCAATACGACATTCAGACGCTGGTGCAGATCTTTGCGACGACGTCGGGCCGCGATCTCGGCGCGGTGGCAAACGATATCCGTCAGGTGATCGCCGACACCGCCAAGGACGTGCCGAAGGGCTCTTCCGTTGCGCTGCTCGGTCAGGTGCAGACCATGAACAGCGCCTTCACCGGCCTGTTGTTCGGCCTGCTCGGTGCTGTCGTGCTGATCTATTTGCTGATCGTCGTGAACTTCCAGTCCTGGTCGGATCCGTTCGTGATCATCACCGCGCTGCCGGCAGCGCTCGCCGGCATCGTCTGGATGCTGTTCACGACCCAGACCACGCTGTCGGTCCCGGCACTGACCGGCGCCATCATGTGCATGGGCGTCGCCACCGCCAACAGCGTGCTCGTGATCTCGTTCGCCCGCGAGCGCTACGAGGAGCTCGGCGATCCCGTCGCGGCCGCGCTCGAAGCCGGCTTCGTCCGGTTCCGCCCGGTGCTGATGACCGCGCTCGCCATGATCATCGGCATGGCGCCGATGGCGCTGGGGCTGGGCGAGGGCGGCGAGCAGAACGCGCCGCTTGGCCGCGCCGTGATCGGCGGCCTGATCTTTGCAACCTTCGCCACGCTGATGTTTGTTCCCGTGGTGTTCAGTATGGTACACAAGAAACAAGGCGCCAAAGCCGCCGCCCCATTGGAGTCTCCGCATGTCGCCCACTGAACCCCGCTCCCCGGTGTCGCACCGGAAACTGGGCATCTTCGGCGTGGTGGCGCTGATCGCGGCAGGCCTCATCGTCGGCACCGGCATTCGCGCTCGCGAGGAGCAGGGCTCCAGGCTGAAGGAATGGACCGACGACCAGGCGGTTCCCAGCGTCGCGGTGGCTCTGCCCAACGCCAAGACCCGCAATGCCACTATCGATCTGCCGGGCCGGCTCGAAGCCTATTACCGCGCCCCGATCTTCGCGCGCGTCTCCGGCTACCTGAAGAGCTGGAGCGCCGACATCGGCGCCCGCGTCAAGGCGGGGCAGGTGATCGCCGAGATCGAGGCGCCGGACCTCGACCAGCAGCTCCTGCAGGCCCGCGCCGACCTCGCCAGTCAGCAGGCCAGCGCCAGGCTGTCGGAAGCCACGCTGAACCGACGCAAGACGCTTGTCGCCTCGAATTTCGTCTCGGCGCAGGAGATCGACGAGCGCACCGCGGACCTCTCCAACAAGAACGCCGCGGTTCATTCAGGCCAGGCCAATGTCGAGCGGCTGGAAGCGCTGGCCGGCTACAAGAAGATCTCGGTGCCGTTCGACGGCGTGGTGACGGCGCGCGATACCGACGTCGGTGCGCTGATCAACGCGGGCGGCGGCTCGGGCCCGGCGATGTTCGTGGTCTCCGACATCACCAAGCTGCGCGTCTACGTCAACGTGCCCCAGAACTACGTGCCGGCGATCAAGATCGGTGCCAAGGCCACGATGGTGATGCCGGAATACCCGAACCGGACATTCCAGGCTACGGTGGAGGCGTCCTCGCAGGCCGTCGACGTCGCCTCGGGCACGACGCGCATGCAGCTCGGGCTCGACAATTCGAGCGGCGAGCTGATGCCCGGCGGCTACGCCAGCGTGAAGCTCAGTTTGCAGCGCGACAGCGCGCCGCTCAGCATTCCCGCCAGCGCCCTGATTTTCAACGGCAGCGGCCTGCGCGTCGCCACCGTCGGCCCGGACGACAAGGTGCTGTTCAAGCCCGTGACCATCGCCCGCGATCTCGGCCGCGAGATCGAGCTTGCTTCGGGCATTGCAGCGGATGATCGTGTCATCACCGCTCCGCCGGATGGCCTCTCAGACGGTGATGCCGTTCGCGTGGTTGGCGCCGGCGCCAAGAGCAAGCCGGCCACCGCGTCGGAAAAACAGGCGCCGAAGAGTTAAAGGCGGTCGTCTTGTGCCCCGGCTCTGCGGAGCGGCATTGCATGCCGCACCGCGTCCGGGACACGAGGGCTGACTAAGCCACCCGCCACTCCGGCACGCCATCCGCGGCCATCATGATCTCGCCGAGCGAACCCACCGGCGTGCGGTCCATGTTGAGCAGGTGTGCCAATGTCGCGCTGTCACTCGCTGGAATCCGCGCCAGCGTGCGCCGGTCGTCTTGCGTCCGCAGCATGACCACGCCGTGCTCGACATCGCCGCTACGGCCGTACAGCACGGTAAAGCTCTCGACCTTGCCCGTGCCGCTCGGCTCCGTCACGAACTCCGGCACCGCTCGCTTGTTGCGATCAGCTTCAGCCTGCACGCTGGTCTCCTGTGCCAGCGCCTCGCGCGGCGAGCTCTTCGACACCACCAGGGCATGGTGCTTGGTGACGAACCCGCCTTGTCCGTAGAGCAGGCCGAGCCTTGCGCCATCGCGCACGCGGCGCACCATCGCGCAGGCCGCATGCGTCATGTAGGTGTTGAGCGGCGCGCCGAAGAAGGTGAGGCCGCCGGTCACGGTCGGTTGTACGTCGGCGCCGAGGCCCAGCGTCCGCCGCGCCATCTTCGGCACGCAGGGGAAACAGCTGTAGAGCTCGATCGCATCGAACTTCCCGCCGTCGCCGCCAGCGAGGTCCATCACGGCGTTCAGCACGGCGTTCTGCGGATGGCTCTCGTAGAACTGGTCGCGCAACAGATAGTCGCGCGGCTCTTCCGCGGAGGCTCCGCCGAGCGGGTAGACCAGTTTGTCCTCCGGAATCCCGGCCGCTCGCGCCTTGGCGAGGCTGGTGAGCAGCAGCGCGCCGCCCATGTTGACGCTGGGATTGGCGACCATGAGCTTGTTGTACGGCCAGGCGATCAGGCGGTTGTCCGCCGTTGGCGTCGTGATCTCGTCCGGCGCATAGCGCCGCTTCAACCAGGCGTTGGGATTTTGCGCGGCGGCCTCGGAGTATCGCGACCACAGCGTACCGGACTCCGCCATCGCCTCGCGTGGTGTTTGTCCCCAATGCGCGGAGGAGGCCGCCTCGTAGAACGGATAGACCGTGACGGGGCGAAACACGCCGAGCGTCACCGCCAGCGGTTTCTGGAACGCCGCGCCGCGCTTCGGCTCCTCGACGTCATGGGCGAACGGCGTCCATGGCAGCTTCGCGCCGGCGCGCTCGGCCTTGGTCGCGGTCGATTGCGCTTCCGCGCCGCAGACCGCCGCGACGCTGCATTCGCCGCGCGCGATGCGCTTGGCGGCCTCGTGGATGAAGCGGATCGGGCTCTCGCCCCCGACCGGCCCGTAATAGCAATGCGCGGGCGTGATGCCGAGGCGTTGCGCCAGCAGCTTCTCGGGATCACGATAGCGCCAGCTCAGGAAATTGACGACGTCGAGCGACTGCACCTCGCCGAGCAGCTTTGCGCCCGCATCCGCTTCGGCGCGCCGCAGCGCCTGTTCGAGCAGGTCGAGCGGCTCGAGGCCCTCGGTGATCTCCTTGGGGCGGTCGACGATCTCGCCGATGCCGACGATGACGGGGATGCGGTCTTCGGGGATGCTGGTCATGTTTTCTTGTTTCACGTTTGAGATCTTGGCACGCCGTCGTCCTTCGAGGCCTTCGCTACGCTACGGCACCTCAGGATGACGGCTACGGGGGAGGCGTCATTCTGAGGTGCTCGTTCAGCGGCGCATCGCGCCGATGAGCGAGCCTCGAAGGATGGGCCACGGGCACGACTTCGGCCACGGGGCAGTTGCTACTCCACCAGCGCATTCATGTGCTCGACGGCTTCGGCAAAGTCTTCCTTGAACTCCTGCACCACGGCGCCGGCGGACTTCACGCTGTCGATCAACCCGACGCCCTGGCCGACGAAATAGCTGACGAGGTCGCGTGCCCGCGCGTTGCCGCCTGCCGCCGCACGATCGATCGCGTTGAAGGCGTCGCGGCTGATGATGCTCTGCAGCGGCATCGGCAGCGAACCCGGACTCTCCGGCGCGCGGTCCCAGGCATCGGTCCAGACCGAGCGGAGCTGCCGGGCCGGCTTTCCGGTGCGGCCCTTCGAGCGGATCGCATCGCGCGAAGACGCGGCGATCATCTTCTCGCGGAATATCTCGGTGGTCTCGGCCTCGACGGTGGCAAGCCACACCGAGCCGGTCCAGGCGCCGGCCGCGCCCATCGCCATGCAGGCCGCCATCTGCCGCCCTGTCATGATCCCGCCCGCAGCCAGCACCGGCACGTCGCGGATCGGCTTGATCGCCTTGATCACCTCCGGCACCAGCACCAGGGTCGAGACCTCGCCGCAATGGCCGCCGGCTTCGGTGCCCTGCACCACGAGGATGTCGACGCCGGCCGCGACCTGGCGCAGCGCATGCTCCTTGGCGCCGACGAGCGCCGCGACCGGCACGCCATGCTTCTTGCCCATCTCGATCATCGCTTTCGGCGGTACGCCGAGCGCATTGGCGATCAGGCGGATCGGATGATTGAAGGAGACTTCGAGCAATGCCAGCGCCGTCTTCGCGTCGAACGGCTGCGGCTGGTTGTCGGCCACATCAGTCGTGGTCAGCTCGATGTCGTATTTCTTCAGGAGATCGCGCGTGTACCTGCGATGCTCTTGCGGCACCCGGGCTTCCAGGCTCTTCCAGGTGACGTCCTTCTCGCCCGCGGTCGAGATGTTTTCGGGGATCAGCACGTCGATGCCGTAGGGCTTGCCGTCGACATGCGCGTCGATCCATTTCAGCTCGCGTTCGAGCGTGTCGGGCGTGTGCACGGTCGCGCCGAGCACGCCAAAACCGCCGGCGCGGCTGACGGCGGCAACCACGTCGCGGCAATGGCTGAAGGCGAGCAGCGGGAACTCGATTCCCAGCATGTCGCAGATCGGCGATTTCATGGCTCTCTCCCGGCGGCCTTCGCGTTGTTTTGCCTTGCGAGCGCGTTCGACGCCAGCCCCTCATAGGTCTGCGATGCCACGCCGGATTTGGGCGAGTATCTTGCGCGCAGGCGTTGCGTCCTGGACGGACCATGGGGTGATCATTAGCGGCGCAGGCTGCTAGCAAGCTGGACGCATGACGCGGCCTTGAGGCCCGCGCCGGACGCAGGGCCGGCAGGGCTTGCCATCCGCCGTTCGCGAGCTAATTAATGCAGGCGCATCTTTCCGCCGGAGCCCCCGCATGACCGACGCCCCCTACGTGCCGCCCAAAGTCTGGACCTGGACCAAGGAGAACGGCGGGCAGTTCGCCAGCATCAACCGCCCCATCGCCGGCGCGACGCACGACAAGGAGCTGCCCATCGGCAAGCATCCGCTGCAGCTCTATTCGCTGGCGACGCCGAACGGGGTGAAGGTCACCGTGATGCTGGAGGAGCTCTTGGCGCTCGGTCACAAGGGCGCCGAATACGACGCCTGGCTGATCAAGATCGGCAACGGCGACCAGTTCGGCAGCGGTTTCGTCGACATCAACCCCAACTCGAAGATCCCGGCGCTGATGGACCGCTCGGGCCCGGAGCCGATCCGGGTGTTCGAGTCCGGCTCGATCCTGTTCTATCTCGCCGAGAAGTTCGGCGCCTTCCTTCCGAAGGAGATCAAGGCCCGCACCGAGGCGATGTCGTGGCTGTTCTGGCAGATGGGCAGCGCGCCTTATCTCGGCGGCGGCTTCGGCCATTTCTACGCCTACGCGCCGTTCAAGATCGAATACGCCATCGACCGCTTTGCGATGGAGGTCAAGCGCCAGCTCGATGTGCTCGACCGGCGCCTCGCCGACAACGAATACCTCGCGGGCAAGGACTACACCATCGCCGATATCGCGGTGTGGCCCTGGTACGGCGCGCTCGCCAAGGGGCTGGTCTACGGCGCCGGCGAATTCCTGTCGGTGCAGGACTACAAGAACGTGCAGCGCTGGACCGACCAGATCGCGCAGCGCCCCGCCGTGAAGCGCGGCCGCATGGTCAATCGCGTCTCCGGCGATCCCGCCAGCCAATTGCACGAACGCCACGACGCATCCGATTTCGAGACGAAGACCCAGGACAAGGTCGCGCCGGCGACGTAGTTGGTGCGCTCCCTCGCCCCGCTTGCGGGGAGAGGGTTGGGGTGAGGGGGAGTCTCCGCAAGGACGGTGAGAGTTTGGTTTGCGGAGAGTCCCCCTCACCCGGATTGCTTCGCAATCCGACCTCTCCCCGCAAGCGGGGCGAGGTAAGGGAAGCGCCCACGCCCTACTTCCCCTTCACACCCTCGGCCGCCGGAAACACCACGCGGTCGTCCGTGCGGCAATAGCGGTCGGCGAACATGCGCCCGATCGGGTGATAGCGATCCATGTGCACCCGCATCGCCTGGTGGTCCCAGAGTTCGTCGCGGATGTAGAAGTGCAGGCCTTCGCCCATGATCAGGCGGCGATCGTCGTTGACGTCGATCATCTTCCAGAGCTTGCACTCCATCGCCCACGGCGTGTCGGCCAGCCGCGGCACTGCGACCGTCTTCGACGCCGCGAGCTTCAGCCCGAGATAGTCGGGCTCGCCGATGTCAGGGGGAAAATCGCCGCTGCTCTCGTGCATGGCTCTCGCCAGCGGCTCGTCGGCGATGTTGACCACGAATTCGCCGGTCCGCTGGATGTTGAGGAACGTGTCCTTGTCCCGGCCATCAGGCTTGCGGTTCGCCGCGAACATGCACAGCGGCGGATCCTCGCAGAAGGCGTTGAAGAAGCTGAACGGCGCGGCGTTGACCACGCCGGTCGGCCCGACCGTCGTCACCCACGCGATCGGCCGCGGCAGGATGAAGGACGTCAGCACCTTGTAGCGCTCGCGTGGCGTCAGCTCGCTGGCGGCGTAGTCCATGGGGGCTCCGTTGCTTTCTTCGCCTCTCCCCGCTTGCGGGGAGAGGCCGACGCGCGCCGAGCGATGCGAAGCATCGCCCGAGCGCGGCGGGTGAGGGGGACTCTCCACGAGTCCGTCTCATACTGAATTCGTTGAAGCAGCCCCTCACCCCAACCCCTCCCCGTAAGAGCGGGGAGAGGGAGAGGAGAGAGTCTCTTAAGCCATGCTCAGCTCATGCCGTCCCACCACCATCCAGTGCACCTCGTCCGGACCATCCGCGAAGCGCAGATGGCGCACGTCCTGATACATTTCGGCGAGCGGGGTCCAGTGCGAGATGCCGGTGGCGCCGTGCATCTGGATCGACTGGTCGATGATCTTGCAGGCGCGCTCGGGCACCATGGCCTTGACCATGGAGACCCAGACGCGGGCCTCCTTGTTGCCGAGCACGTCCATGGCCTTGGCGGCCTTCAGCACCATCAGCCGCATCGCCTCGATCTCGCAGCGCGCCTGCGCGATGATCTGCATGTTGCCGCCGAGATGGGCAATCTTCTTGCCGAAGGCCTCGCGGGTGAGGCCACGCTGCACCATCAGGTCGAGCGCCTTCTCGGCCTTGCCGATCGTGCGCATGCAGTGATGGATGCGGCCGGGTCCGAGGCGGAGCTGCGAGATCTCGAAGCCGCGGCCTTCGCCGAGCAGCATGTTCTCCTTCGGCACGCGCACGTTGTTGAAGCGCATGTGCATGTGGCCGCGCGGCGCGTGGTCCTGGCCGAACACGTACATGGGCCCGAGCACCTCGACGCCGGGCGTGTCGCGCGGCACCAGGATCTGCGACTGCTGCTTGCTCGGCGCCGCATCCGGACTGGTCTTCACCATCACGATGAGGATCTTGCAGCGGGGATCGCCGACGCCGGAGATGTAGTATTTCTCGCCGTTGATGACCCACTCGTCGCCAACGAGCTTGGCGGTCGTCGAGATGTTCTTGGCATCTGAAGAAGCGACGTTCGGCTCCGTCATGACATAGGCCGAGCGGATCTCGCCGTTCATCAGCGGCTTCAGCCACTTCTCCTTCTGCTCCTTGGTGCCGACGCGCTCCAGCACTTCCATGTTGCCGGTGTCGGGCGCCGAGCAGTTCATGGTCTCGGAGGCCAGCGGGCTCTTACCGAGCTCGGAGGCGATATAGGCGTAATCGAGGTTCTTCAGGCCCTGGCCGGTGTCGTCATCGGGCAGGAAGAAGTTCCAGAGGCCTTCCTTCTTCGCCTTGTTCTTGGCGACCTCGAGCACCTCCAGCTGCTTCGGCGTGAAGCTCCAGCGATCCTGCTTGCCTTCGCCCGCCTTGGCGAACTCGATCGACATCGGCTCGACAGTGTCGCGGATGAACTTCCTGACGTGATCGTAGAGCGGCCGGACCTGGTCCGACATGCGCAGGTCGTTGAGCTCGTCGCCGGGATTGAGGGTGTAGTTGGTGGTGCGGGGTATGTAGGCGTGTTTTGTCATTGTTCCTCCCGGGGTCACTGAGATCGCGTTGGACGAAAGAATAGTCGCAGCGCGGCCAAAGCGCGAGCGCGCATTTCACGCGAGCCGTTCTTCACGTGAACCATGCCACGCGATGGAATATCGCGGGGGCGTTTGAAATGTTGTTTGAATGGTGAGGCGGGCAGGCGCGGGCCGCACCCACCGTTGTCATCGCCCGGCTTGACCGGGCGATCCAGTACTCCGTGACGTCAGCGATTCACGGAGAAGCCGCTGCGTACTGGATTCCCCGCCTTCGCGGGGAATGACAGCGTCCTGCAGCAATCAGTTCGGCATCCGGTGCATCGCGCAAATCTTGTTGCCGTCGAGGTCGCGCAAATAGGCGAGATAGAGCTTGCCGCCCGGGCCCTGACGCACGCCGGGGGGATCCTCGATCGACGCGCCGCCGGCGGCGAGGCCGGCTGCGTGCCAGGCATCGACCTGCTCGGGCGAAGCGCAGGCAAAGCCGATGGTGCCGCCGTTGGCGCAGGTCGCGGGCTCGCCGTTGATCGGCTTCGACACCGAGAATACGCCGGTCTTGGTGATGTAGAAGATGCGGTGCCCGTCGACCCTGGCGGGCCGCACCTCGAGGGTGCTGAGCAGATTGTCGTAGAAAGCCTTGGCCTTGTCGAGGTCGTTGGTGCCGATCATGATGTGTGAAAACATTTGCACATTCCCTTCTGCGCTGACAAAACGAGAAGCCGTAGGGTGGGCAAAGCGCAGCGTGCCCACCACGACAATCTAAAATGCTGATGGTGGGCACGCCGCAAGTGCGGCTTTGCCCACCCTACAAGAAATCAAAACGCGGTATATCCGCCGTCGATCACGAACGTATCCGCCGTGTGATACGATGACGCCTTGCTCATCAGGTACACCGCGATGCCGCCGAAATCGCTGGCCTCGCCGAAGCGCCGCATCGGAATCCGCGGCATGACGTTGGCGACGAACTTCTCGTTGGCCATGATGCCGGCGGTCATGTCGCTCTTGATCCAGCCGGGCAGGATCGCATTCGCGGTGACGCCGTGGCGCGCCAGCTCGACGCCCAGCGCGCGCACCAGCGCGTTGATGGCGGCCTTGGTCGCAGCATAATGCTCGTTGCGCGCGGTGCCGAAGATCGAGGCGAGGCTGGAGGTCGCAACCAGCCGGCCGAAGGGATCGCCGGCATTGGCGCGGTCGGTCATGTGCTTTGCCGCCGCCTGGAATGCATGGAACACGCCGTCGAGGTTGGTCGCAAACATCGTGCGCCATTCCTCTTCGGTGCGCTCGATGAAGGAGCGCCGACCGCCGCCGCCGATGCCGGCATTGGCAAAGCACCCGTCGACCCGGCCGAATGTATCGAGCGTGGCCTTCATCGCGGCATTGACCGAGGCGGGATCAGTGACGTCGCAGATGCGGCTGTCGACCTTGCCTGATAGCCCCGCCATGCTCGCGGCAGCAGCCTTGTTCTTGTCAGCATTGCGGCCCCAGATCGAGACGTTGCAGCCCTGGGCGGCAAGCGCCTGTGCGATGCCGAGCCCGATACCGCCATTGCCGCCGGTGATCACGGCCACGCGGCCGGAGAGGTCGAAGATGCTCATGGGGCGTTTCCTGTTTTTGGCGATGTTTCTTAGGTCTGCACGCGCCAGCCTGTGCGCGCAAGATTGTGCGATACGACGACAAGGTATGTTCGGACCACCATGGACAAGGCCGCGACAAAAATCAAATATGCGCCGGACAAAACCAATTCCGGCCTGCGAAACATCGCCGCCCGCAACTGACGAGGAAACCATGCAGTTCAAACACGTCACGCTCGATTTCGATGGTTCGGTCGCGATCCTCAAGCTCGACCATCAGGAGGTGATGAACGCGGTGTCCGTGGACATGCTGGGTGGTCTCTCCGACGCGCTCGATGCGATCGAGGAGAAGAAGGACGAGGTGCGCTGCGTCGTGCTGACCGGTGCGGGGCGGGCGTTCTGCACCGGCGCCAACCTGCAGGGCCGCAACAACCAGTCGAAGAAGACCAAGGCCGGCATGACGCTCGAGACCGGCTTCCATCCGTTCCTGCGCCGCATCCGCAACCTGCATTGTCCGATCGTGACCGCGGTGAACGGCCCGGCCGCAGGCGCCGGCATGAGCTTCGCGCTGCTCGGCGATATCATCTTGTGCGCGCGATCGTCTTATTTTCTGCAAGCGTTCCGCCGCATCGGCCTCGTGCCGGATTGCGGCTCGACCTGGCTGCTGCCGCGCCTGATCGGCAAGGCGCGCTCGGTCGAATTGTCGCTGCTGGGCGAGCGCCTGCCGGCGGAGAAGGCGCTGGAATGGGGGCTCGTCAACCGCGTCCATGACGACGGCGTGCTGATGGAGGAGGCGATGAAGCTCGCGCGCGACCTCGCCAGCGGCCCGACCGTGGCGCTGTCGCTGATCCGCAAGCTGTATTGGGACAGCCCGGAAAACTCCTTCGAGGATCAGCTCAATCTCGAATTCCAGTGCCAGCTGCGCGCCGGCGACACGGAGGATTTCCGTGAAGGCGTCGGTGCCTTCCTGGAGAAGCGTCCGGCCAAGTTCAACGGCAAATGATCAAAGGCAAATGATCGAGGCCGAACTTTCCCGCAGCGTTCAGCGCTGGTGCCCGAGCGCGACCGGCGTCACCGGCGCGGCAAAGCTGTCGGGCGGCGCCAGTCAGGAGACGTGGCGTTTCGACATCGTGCATACCGATGGGCCCATCGGCGCGATCCTGCGCCGCTCGCCGAAGGGCTATGGCGCAGCGCCGACCCGCGCGGCGGGTCTTGCCGCCGAAGCGCAGCTGATGCAGCTCGCCTACGAGGCGGGCGTGCCGTCGCCGCGCGTGATGCATGTGCTGACGCCGGATGAGCAGCTCGGCACCGGCTTCATCATGCAGCGGGTCGAAGGCGAGACCATCGCGCGCAAGATTCTGCGCGATGACGAATACGCGGCGGCGCGGCCGCATCTCGCGCGGCAGATCGGCGGCGTGCTCGCCGGCCTGCACAAGTTGCCGCAGGACAAATTGCCCGAACTGCGCAGCCGCGGCGCGACGCAGGAGATTGACGAGTTCGAGCGCGACTATCGCAGCCTGAACTGGCCCAAGCCCGTATTCGAGCTGGCGCTGCGCTGGCTGCGCGACCACGATCCCGGCCCCTCGGCCGAGACGACGCTGGTGCACGGCGATTTCCGCAACGGCAATCTCATCATCGGCGCTGACGGCGTCCGCGCCGTGCTGGACTGGGAGCTCGCCCATCTCGGCGACCCCATGGAGGATCTCGGCTGGGTCTGCGTCAACTCCTGGCGCTTTGGCGAGATCGACAAGCCGGTCGGCGGTTTTGGGTCACGCGAGGAGCTGTTCGCGGGTTACGAGGCTGCGGGGCGCAAATGCGATCCGGCGCGGGTCAAGTTCTGGGAAGTGATGGGGACGCTGCGCTGGGGCATCATGTGCGGCGGCATGATGCAGCGGTTCCGCGAAGGTCCGGATCATTCCATGGAGCGCGCCATGATCGGCCGCCGCGCCTCCGAGACCGAGATCGATCTGTTGCGGCTGCTGGCGCCGCGCGGGAGTTGAGACATGCAGGACGAACCGACCCCGATCGAGCTGACCAAGGCGGTGGCCGATTTCCTCCGCAACGACATCACCCCGCTGATCTCCGGCCACCAGGCCTTCAAGCTGCGTGTCGCGATCAACATCCTCGATCTCGTCACGCGGCAGCTGACGCGGGAGGAGGGGAGCGACGCCGCCGAAGTGGAGCGCTTGCGCGCGCTGCTCGGCATGGATGGCTCGGTGACTGACCTCAACCGCGCGCTCGCCGAGCGCATCGCCAAGGGCGAGGTTGATCTGTCAACGCCCGGGCTTGCGGAGCATCTATGGGCGACCACGATGGACAAGCTCGCCGTCGATCAGCCGAACTACGCGTCCTACAAGCGGGAGCAGGGGCGAGGCGGGTAGGCGTGCCTCCATACTCGGTGTCATCGCCCGCCTTGTGCGCACTTGCGCACTGGGGCGGGCGATCCAGTATTCCAGAGACGGCGGTGATTGAACCGCGAAGCCGCGGCGTACTGGATGCCCCGGTCAAGCCGGGGCATGACAGCGGTGGTTTGACTGCATGTCTCCGCGGAAAGCGCCCTACTTCCCCACCCATTTCGGCGGCCGCTTCTCCGAGAACGCCTTCGGCCCCTCGATGTAATCCTGCGAGGCCACCATCGCCTTCACCGCCGGGTATTCGCGCTGTTCCTCGATCGCCTGCTCCAGCGAGACGCCAAGCCCCTTCCGGATGGTCTGTATCGAGGCCCGGATCGACATCGGCGAGTTCTTGGTGATCATCTCGGCCCAGCGCAGCGCGCCTGATAGCGCCTCGCCCTGCGGCACCACTTCGTTGACGAAGCCGAGCTCGAAACCTTCCTTGGCGCCGACATGGCGCGCGGTGAGGATCATGCCCATCGCGCGCTTCAGCCCGATCTGCCGCGGCAGCCGATGCAGGCCGCCGGCAAGCGCCGCTAGACCGACGCGCGGCTCGGGCAGGGCGAAGGTCGCATTCTCCGACGCGATGATCAGGTCGCAGGCGAGCGCGATCTCGAAGCCGCCGCCCATGGCGACGCCGTTCACCGCGGCGATGATCGGCTTGTCGCAGTCGAACCGCGCCGTGAGGCCGGCAAAGCCGCCCTTGTCCCAGCCGCGCTTGCCGCCCGCCGCCTGCCACTTCAGATCGTTGCCGGCGCAGAACGCCTTGTCGCCGGCGCCGGTGACGATCGCAACCCACTGCTCGGGGTCGGCGGAGAAATCGTCGAACACTTTTTGCAGTTCGAAATGCGCATCGGTGTGCAGCGCGTTGTAGACCTCGGGCCGCGACAGCGTGACGATCGTGATCGGCCCCTTGCGTTCCACCTTTGAAAACTTCAGCTCCATCGCGCGCTCCGGCATTTTCTCGTGAAGGAATATTGGCGTCATACTAGCGCGAGCGAGCGCTGCGACACCATCGATTTGCGCGGGCACGCCTTGCGCCCCTTACACGCCTCGCCTTGCTTGACTTGTCCGCGCTCTTCTCACCTTAATCACGCGAAGCAGAAATGGGCCTAGCGCCTTAACGCAAAACGATAAAATCATCCGGGAGCGAACCGTGGATTTCTCACTGCCTGCCGATCTCGTCGCCTATCTCGGAGAGCTCGATCGTTTCATCGAACGCGAAATCAAGCCGCTGGAAGCGGCCGACGACAACATTCGATTCTTCGACCATCGCCGCGAATGGGCGCGCACCGATTTCGACAACGGCGGCCTGCCGCGTCACGAATGGGAGGTGCTGCTGCGCGAAGCAAAGGATCTCGCCGATGCGGCGGGCCATTTGCGCTTTGCCGTGGCCAAGCAATATGGCGGCCAGGACGGCTCCAACCTCTGGATGGCGGTGATCCGCGAGCATTTTGCCGCAAAGGGTCTCGGCCTGCACAACGATCTCCAGAATGAGCATTCCATCGTCGGCAATTTTCCCGTCGCGACCATGCTCGACCGCTACGGCCGCGACGACCAGAAGGCGATGATCGACGGCTCGATCAAGGGCAAGTACCGCATCACCTTTGGCCTCACGGAGCCCAATCACGGCTCGGACGCCACGCACATGGAGACGCGCGCGGTGCCGGCGACCCGCGACAACGTCAAGGGCTGGATCATCAACGGCGAAAAGATGTGGACCACCGGCATGCACGTCGCCACGCATTGCGCGCTGTTCGCGCGCACCAGCGGCAATGACGGCGACGCGCGCGGCATCACCTGCTTCCTGGTGCCGGCCAGGAGCCACGGCGTCAAGGTCGAGGAGTACATGTGGACCTTCAACATGCCGACCGACCATCCCCGCGTCAGCTTCACCGACGTGTTCGTGCCGGAAGACGCGCAGTTCGGCGAGGTCGGCCGTGGCCTGTCGCTGGCGCAGTGCTTCGTGCACCAGAACCGTATCCGCCAGGCGGCAAGCTCGCTCGGCGCCGCCGTCTACTGCATCAACGAAAGCGTCAAATACGCGCGCGAGCGAAAGCCGTTCGGCAAGGCGCTGGCCGAAAATCAGGCGATCCAGTTTCCGCTGGTGGAGCTCGCCACCCAGGCCGAGATGCTGCGCCTGCTGATCCGCAAGACCGCATGGGAGATGGACAAGCTCACCGAGGAGCAGATCGAGCGCACGCTCTCTGACCGCGTCTCGATGTGCAACTATTGGGCAAACCGCCTCTGCTGCGAATCCGCCGACCGCGCCATGCAGGTCCACGGCGGCATGGGCTATTCACGCCACAAGCCGTTCGAGCACATCTATCGGCATCACCGGAGGTATCGTATCACGGAAGGCAGCGAGGAGATACAGATCCGGAAAGTGGCGGGGTTCCTGTTCGGCTATATGGGGCCGGGGAAGCACTAGAACGCAATTTGTAGGGGGGTAGCTAAGAGTAACCCACCGACTTCGCCCCGCGCACGCGGAGGCATGGTGGGTTACGCCTAGCGGTTTGCGCTTCGCGCAATCCGCGGGGCTAACCCACCCTACGCGTTCAATTCACCCGTCTATCCTTCCCCGCCCAATACGGCTCGCGCAACTGTCGCCGCAGAATCTTGCCTGACGGATTTCTTGGCAGCGCCGGCAGGAACTCCACGCTCTTCGGCGTCTTGAACCCGGCGATGCGCTCGCGGGTGAAGTTGATGATGTCGGTGGCCGTCGCCTGCTTGCCCGGCTTCATCACCACCACGGCCTTCACCGCCTCGCCCCATTTCTCGTCGGGGATGCCGATCACGGCGGCCTCGGCGACATCAGGGTGATCGCACAGCGCGCTCTCGACCTCGGCGGGGTAGATGTTCTCGCCGCCGGAGATGATCATGTCCTTGATGCGGTCGTGGATGTAGAGATAGCCGTCCTCGTCGATGTAGCCGGCATCGCCGGTGCGCAGCCAGCCATCGCCGCGCAGCGTCGAGGCGGTCGCTTCAGGCAAATTCCAGTAGCCGGCCATGTTGGAGCCCGAGCGCGTCGCGATCTCGCCGACCTGTCGCGGCGGCAGCGGCTTGCCGTCAACGTCCAGGATCGCGATCTCGACGCCGGGCAGCGCCTTGCCGGCCGAGCGCATCCGCTCGAGGCCCTCGACGTGGTCCTCCGGCGGCAGCGCGACGATGGTGCCCGTGGTCTCGGTCATGCCGTACATCTGCACGAAGCCGCATTTGAAGACTTCGATGCATTCCTTCAGCAGCGCGGCTGGAATCGGCGAGGCGCCGTACAGCATGTATTTCAGTCGCGAAAAGTCGACCGTCCTGGCGCGTGGCTGCCGCACCACGAACTGCATCGCCGCCGGCACCATGAACAGCTTGGTGATGCCGGACTGTTCGAAGAAATCCAGCACCTTGGTCGGATCGAACTCGCGCGCGATGACGCCGCGAGCGCCGTGATAGAGCCCCATCACACCCCAGCCGGAGCCGCCGATATGGAAGATCGGCATCGCGACCAGCGACACGTCCTCGGTCGACCACCGGTTCCACTCCGGCTTGTCCGCGGCGTTACCGGTCTGCACGAGGTTGAGGAAGTTGGCGTGGCTCAGCATCGCGCCCTTCGGCTTGCCGGTGGTGCCGGAGGTGTAGAGCTGGATCGCGATGTCCTGGGTAGCGATCGGCACCTTCGGGTCGTCGCCGCTCTGCGCGTCGCGCCATGCCGTGAAATCCTGCCATTCCGGCGCACCGCCCTCGGTGGTGATGACGGTGCGCACGCCGGGCAACTGATCCTTGATCTGGCGCACCTGCGCAATGAATTCCGGCCCGACGAACAGCACCGGCGCCTTGCAGTCGCCCACGATGAAGGCGACCTCGGGCCCCGCGAGCCGCCAGTTCACCGGCGCCATCACCACGCCGGCCTTCATCGCGCCCATCAACAGCTCGAAATAGAGATCGCTGTTCTTGCCGAGATAGGCGATGCGCTCGCCCTTCTTCACGCCCATCGCGAGCAGCGCGTTCGCGACCTTGTTGGTCTTGATGTCGAACTCGGCAAAGCTGGTGACGCGGCCCTCGAATTCATAGGCGGTGGCGTTGCCGCGGCTCCTGGCGCGCTCGCGCACCATGTCGGCGAGGTTGGCCAATGGCTGTGTGGACATATCTCTCCCGTGACGTTTGTTTTTATGCCTGGGAGTGTGGCGTCATCCGCGGGTGAAGACAAGATGGGAGGGGCCATCGATGGTTTCGTGTCCCGGACGCGCTGCAGCGCTCTTGCGCTGCGCTGCGTCCGGGGCACGAGAGAGCGACGCTACCCCCGCTTCGCCCGGTCCTTCTCGTTCTGCGCCATGATGCTTTCGCGCGCGGTCTTCCAGTCGGCGTCGCTCCAGTCGCGCAGCTGGTAGAAATTGCCGCCCATGGCGAGCGCCTGTGCGCCGTCCATGGCGATGGTCTCGCCATTGATCCAGTCGCAGCCGCCGGAGATCAGGAACACGGCGAGGTTCTGCAACTCCTCCATGGTGCCGACGCGGCCCATCGGGTTCATCGCCTTGGTGCGCGCACCGGCCTCGTCGCCCGGCTTGATGCGCTTGCTCATGCCCTCGGTCGGGATTTCGCCCGGCGCGATGGTGTTGAGGCGGATGCCGTAGCGGCCCCATTCGGTCGCGAGCGACATCGTCATGGCGTGGATCGCCGACTTGCTCATCGCCGACGGCACCACATAGGGCGAGCCGTTGCGGACCCAGGTCACGGTGATCGAGACGACGTTGCCGGGCTGCTTCAGCGCGATCCAGCGCTTGCCGATCGCCTGCGTGACGTAGAACGTGCCGTGCATGACGATGTTGGCGACCGCGTCGAAGCCTTTCGGCGACAGCTCTTCGCTGCGCGAGATGAAATTGCCGGCGGCGTTGTTGATGAGGTCGGTGAGGGGCGCGTCGCGAAAGATGGTCTCGACCATCTCCTCGACCGCGAGCGCGTTGCGGATGTCGACGCCGTGGCTGGTGACGCGGCCGCCATATTGATCCATCAGCTCGGTCGCGGTCTCGTCGCAGACGACCTTGCGGCGTCCGCAGATATGCACCTCGGCGCCGAGCTGGAGGAAGCGCGCCGCCATCGACTTGCCGAGCCCGGTCCCGCCTCCGGTGACGAGAATGCGCCGTCCAGCCAAAAGATTTTCCTTGAACATGGCTGTTTCTCCCGTACGGATTGTCAGTTAATTGGTCGATTGACTAAATCCGGGCGCCGTCTTCCTGTAAAGCGGCACCGAACAAGAACAGGCAAGAACCAGGGGAGAATTGATCCATGGAAGAGCGCGTCTCGATCTCGATTTCGGAAGGCGTCGCCGACGTGCGGCTGGTGCGCGCGGACAAGATGAACGCGCTGGATCAGGCGATGTTCGAGGCCCTCGTTGCCGCAACCGAACGGCTTTCGAAGGAAAAGGGCGTGCGCGCCGTCGTTCTCTCCGGCGAGGGCCGCGCCTTCTGCGCCGGTCTCGACATGGGGCGCTTTGCCGCCATGAAAGAGGGGGGTGGCAACGGAATTCCGGGTGGCGAAAATCGCGACCTCACCAAGCGCACGCATGGCCAGGCGAACTTCCCGCAACAGGCGGTGTGGGGTTGGCGCCAGCTTCCGGTTCCGGTGATCGCGGCCGTGCACGGCGTCGCCTTCGGCGGCGGCTTCCAGCTCTCGCTCGGCGCCGACATGCGCTTCCTGAGCCCCGACGCGCGGATGTCGGTGATGGAGATCAAATGGGGCCTCGTGCCTGACATGGCGGGCACACCGGTCCTGGCCTCGCTGGTGCGCGACGACATTTTGCGCGATCTCACTTACACCGGCCGCATCTTCTCCGCGCAGGAGGCGATGAGTTACGGCCTCGCCACGCGCATCTGCGACGACCCGCGCGCCGCCGCGCTCGAAGTTGCACGCGAGATCGCCGGCAAGAGCCCCGATGCGATCCGCGCCGCCAAGCGCCTGCTCAACAATCTCTCGGTTGATCCCGGTCCCGCATTGCTGGCGGAGTCGGTCGAGCAACAGAAGCTGATCGGCAGCGCCAACCAGACCGAAGCGGTACGCTCCAATCTGGAGAAGCGCGCGGCGAGGTATGTGGATTGATGGTCTCCGTCATGGCCTGGCAAAAGCGCGAAGCGCGTCTTCGCACGAGATGTCCCGGCCATCCACGTTCTTGGCCGATTGCGACGAAGCAAG
This sequence comes from Bradyrhizobium betae, assembly GCF_008932115.1. Taxonomy (NCBI): domain Bacteria; kingdom Pseudomonadati; phylum Pseudomonadota; class Alphaproteobacteria; order Hyphomicrobiales; family Nitrobacteraceae; genus Bradyrhizobium; species Bradyrhizobium betae. The sequence goes on along the minus strand of NZ_CP044543.1, from coordinate 1,089,144 downwards.
GAAGTGGATCACCGGGACAAGCCCGGTGATGACGACTAACTGGCATCGTCGCCAAACAACAAAGAAAAACAAAATGAGCGAAACGTCCCCATTCCTCGGCATCGTCTCCGGCGAGCGCCGCCGTTCCCATGCGGAAGTCGCCACCCGTGCCGATCGCATCGCCTCCGGCCTCGCCCAGATCGGCGTCAGGCAGGGCGATTGCGTCTGCATGCTGATGCGCAACGACATCGCCTTCCTCGAGGCTGCCTATGCCGCGATGCGGCTCGGGGCCTACGGCGTGCCGATCAACTGGCATTTCAAGCCTGAGGAGATCAACTACATCCTCGGCGACACCGGCACCTCCGTCCTGATCGGACACGCCGACATGCTGCACGCCTTGCGCGATACGATTCCGAAGGGCGTCACCGTGCTCAGCGTCCCAACGCCGCCGGAAATTCTGTCGAACTACAAGGTCGATCCCGATCATCTGGCAACGCCGGATTTTGCGATCGATTTCGAAACCTGGCTCGTGCAGTACCAGCCCTATGACGGCCCGGTCGTGCCACAGCCAATGAACATGATCTACACCTCGGGCACGACAGGCCATCCCAAGGGTGTGCGGCGCAATGCACCGACGCCGGCGCAGCAGGCGGCCGGCGAGCGCATGCGCGCGATGATCTACGGGCTGAAACCCGGTGCCCGCGCCATCCTGCCGGGGCCGCTCTATCATTCCGCGCCGAACTCGTTCGGCATCCGCGCCGGAAAGCTCGGCGGCGTCCTGGTGCTGATGCCGCGCTTCGAGCCCGAGGAGTTTCTTGAACTGATCGAGCGTTACCAGATTGACACCATCTTCATGGTGCCGACCATGTTCATCCGCCTGATGAAGCTGCCGGAGGCGGTGCGAAAGAAGTACGACGTCTCCTCGCTGCGCCACATCATCCACGCTGCAGCGCCCTGTCCGGCGGACGTCAAGCGCGCCATGATCGAGTGGTGGGGGCCGGTGATCTACGAATTCTACGGCTCGACCGAATCCAGCGCCGTCACCTTCGCGACCTCCGAGGACGCGTTGAAGAAGCCCGGCACGGTCGGCCGGATTTCGCCCGGCGCCGAGCTTCGCTTCATCGGCGAGGACGGAAGCGTGTTGCCGGTTGGTGAGATCGGCGAGATCTATTCCCGCATGGCGGAGATGGCGGACTTCACCTACCACAACAAGCCGGAGAAGCGCGCCGAGATCGATCGCGACGGTTTCATCACCTCAGGTGATGTCGGTTACATCGACGCAGACGGCTATGTCTTCATCTGCGATCGCAAGCGCGACATGGTGATTTCGGGCGGCGTCAACATCTATCCGGCCGAGATCGAATCCGTGCTGCACGCCGTCCCCGGCGTGCATGATTGCGCCGTGTTCGGCATCCCCGATGCCGAGTTCGGTGAGGCGCTGATGGCCGTGGTCGAGCCGCAGGCGGGTATCACGCTCGATGCCGCCGGCATCCGCGCAAGGCTGAAGACCTCGCTCGCCGATTACAAGGTGCCGAAGCATATCGAGATCCGCACCGGGCTGCCGCGCGAAGACTCCGGCAAGATCTTCAAGCGCCGCCTGCGTGATCCCTATTGGGAGCAGGCGGGACGGAAGATCTGACGATGAGACGATGACCCGTAGGGTGGGCAAAGCGTAGCGTGCCCACCAATTTCAGCACTGAGGAAACATGGTGGGCACGGCGCTCGCGCCTTTGCCCACCCTACGAGATGCATGACGGGAAATATTCACATGACCGACGCCGCCAACGAAGTCCTCTACACCGTCGCCGACCACATCGCGACCATCACGCTCAACGCGCCGGAGCGCATGAACACGATCTCCGGGCCGATGCTCAACGATCTGGCGCGGCTATTGACCGAGGCCAACGAGGACAAGAACGTCCGCGTCGTCATCCTGACCGGCAAGGGGCGGGCGTTCTGCGCCGGCCTCGACCTGCGCAAGGAGCGCGACGGCAACGGTCTCAGCGCGGCGTCGTCACCGACCACGATCAATTTGCGCAACACGCCGCCGACGGTGTTGCAGGCGATGGACAAGCCGACCATCTGCGCCGTCAACGGCGGCGCGGCCGGCTACGGCATGGACACCGCGCTCGGCTGCGACATTCGCATCATGGCGGAATCCTCCAAGCTTGCCGCGGCCTTCGTCAAGCGCGGCGTCGTGCCGGAATCCGGCGGCACCTGGCTGTTGCCGCGGATGCTCGGCTGGGCCAAGGCCTCCGAGCTGATCTTCACCGGCCGGACGCTGAGTGCGCGCGAGTGCCTCGACTGGGGCCTCGCGAACGAGGTCGTGCCGGACGCCGAGCTGATGACCCGCGCCAACGCGATCGCCCGCGAGATCGCCGCCAACGCGCCGCTCGCGGTGCAAGCATCAAAACGCATGATGCGCATGGGCCTGAACGAAAATTTCTCCGACCACGTCCACCACGTCTATCTCCAGCTGCTGCCGCTGTTCAAGACGCAGGACATGGCCGAAGGCATGAAAGCCTTCATGGAAAAGCGCGAGGCGAAGTTCGAGGGGCGCTGATCCGAACCCCTACGCCAGCTCCCCGCCAACGAACAGCAGGAACGACCGGCCCGGCACCTTGTAGATGCTGTCGAACTCGAACCGATCGCCCGACGCGCCGTCGGCGGAATTGGTGTCGAGCAACAGCGACCAACACGGGCCGGCCGTTGTGTGTGGCAGCTTGAAGTCGACCTCGCCCTCGTAGCTGTTGAGGATGATCAGCACGCTGTCGTCCTCGCCGTGGCGCGGGATCGCGGTCTTGCGCGCCCGGCCGTCCAGCACGACACCAAAACACTTCAACCAGCCGTTCTCCCAATAGGCGCTCGTCATCTCGCCGCCGCCGGCATTGACCCAGACGACATCGCGGATGTCGAGCTGCGCGTCGTGGGCGCCGGTGAGGAAGCGGCTGCGGCGCAGGATCGGGTAGTCGCGCCGGAGCTGGATCACGCGCTTGGTGAAGGCGAGCAGCGCCTGCGCATCGTCGCCCATGGTCCAGTCGAACCAGGAGATGTCGCTGTCCTGGCAATAGGCGTTGTTGTTGCCCTGCTGGCTGCGGCCGAATTCGTCGCCGCCGAGCAGCATCGGCGTTCCCTGCGAGAGCAGCAGCGTCGCCAGCATGTTGCGCTTCTGCCGCTCGCGCAGCGCGATGATCTCCTTGTCGTCGGTCGGGCCTTCGGCGCCGCAATTCCACGACAAATTGTTCGAATTGCCGTCTTTGTTGTTTTCGCCATTGGCGTCGTTGTGCTTGTCGTTGTAACTCGCCCAGTCGTTCAGCGTGAAACCGTCATGGGCGGTGATGAAATTGATGCTCGCCCATGAGCGCCGGCCGCCCCAGCGACCGAAGATGTCGGCCGACCCAAGCAGCCGCGCGGCGAGCGCGGAGGGCGGCGCCTCGCCGCGCCAATAGTCGCGCACGATATCGCGATATTTGTCGTTCCACTCCGCCCAGCCGGGCGGGAAGCCGCCGACCTGGTAGCCGCCGGGGCCGCAATCCCAGGGCTCGGCGATCAGCTTGACGGTCGCCAGCAGCGGGTCCTGGTCCATCGCCTTCAGGAAGCCGCTCTGCTCGTCGAAACCGTAGACCTCGCGGGCGAGAATGGTGCCGAGGTCGAAGCGGAAGCCGTCGATATGCATGTGCCCGGCCCAGTAGCGCAAGCTGTCCATCACCATCTGGATGACGCGGGGATGGGACAGGTTGACGGTATTTCCGGTGCCGGTGTCGTTGATGTAATAGCGCCGCCGGTCCGGCAGCAGGCGATAATAGCTGGCGTTGTCGATGCCCTTGAACGACAGCGTCGGCCCGAGCTCGTTGCCTTCGGCGGTGTGGTTGTAGACGACGTCGAGGATCACCTCGAGCCCGGCGCCGTGCAGCTTCGACACCATCTCCTTGAACTCGCGCAAGGAGTTCGGCACGTCGGAGGCATAGCGCGGGTCGGGCGCGAAGAAGCCGATGGTGTTGTAGCCCCAGTAGTTGACCAGGTTCTTCTTCAGCAAATAGTCGTCGTTGATGAAGGAGTGCACCGGCAGCAGCTCGACCGAGGTGACGCCGAGCGAGGTCAGGTGTCCGATCATCTCGGGCGCGGCAAAGCCGGCATAGGTGCCGCGCAGATGCTCGGGCACGTCGGGGTGCTTCTTCGTAAATCCTTTGACATGCGTTTCGTAGACGATGGTCTCGTCCCAATGCACGTTCTGCCGCGCCGCCTCGGCCTGCCAGTCGAAATCGGGATCGACCACGACGCATTTCGGCATGAACGGCGCGCTGTCGCGCTCGTCGAAGGTGGTGTCGTCGCCCGTCTCCATCTTATAGCCGAACACCGCCGGGTCCCATGTCAGGGTGCCGGCGTGGGCGCGGGCATAGGGGTCGAGCAGGAGCTTGTTCGGGTTGAAGCGATGACCGGCCTCGGGCTGATAGGGCCCGTGAACGCGGAGGCCGTAAAACGTGCCGGGCCCGACGCCCGCGATGTAGCCGTGGAAGACCTGGTCGGTGTATTCCGGCAGCTCGAAACGGTGCGTCTCGCGATCGCCGTCGAACAGGCAGACCTCCACCTTGGTGGCATTCGCTGAAAATACCGCAAAGTTCGTGCCCTTGCCGCTCCAATGGGCACCCAGCGGATAAGGCAGGCCTTCCTCGATGACGAAATCGGACATGTAAATCCCCAGGCGCCAGTGGCCGCGACAGCAACGCCATGGCGTCCTGTTTGTTTCAATCGCCGTGCCATTCTGGTCGTCGCGTGCGTCAGTTCGATGAAGTGGTGCGCGGGCGGCGCCATTTGAGGCAATCGGACGCGGCGGAGCCGCTGGCCGTCTTCGCAGCGATGATTTTCGCGCCTATATAGGCGGGATCATTGACCGCGGATAAAACCATGACCCCCGTTTCCATGCTGCTCAACATCCTCTGGATCCTCATCGGCGGCGCCTGGATGGCGTTCGGCTGGCTGGTGGCTGCGGTCATCATGGCCGTCACCATCATCGGCCTGCCCTGGGCGCGGGCGGCTTTCAACATCGCCATCTACACGCTGCTGCCGTTCGGCTCGCGGGCGGTCAATCGCTATGAGGTCACCGGCGTCGAGGATGTCGGCACCGGCCCGCTCGGGGTGATCGGCAACATCATCTGGTTCGTGCTGGCCGGCTGGTGGCTGGCGCTAGGCCACCTCGTGACCGCCCTGGTGCTCGCCGTGACCATCATCGGCATCCCCTTCGCCTGGGCGCATCTCAAGCTCGCGGGCATCGCGCTGTGGCCGATCGGCAAGGTGATCGTGCCGGCTTAGGGCGAACGCGCAGCTCGTAGGATGGGGAGAGCGAAGCGAAACCCATCAATTCGTCCGCTGGTGACGAAGCGTGATGGGTTTCGCTTCGCTCTCCCCATCCTACACACCTCACACCATTCCTCGCGTTGCCCGACGGGCAAAACACGCCACATGCAGGTCAAGCGCCGCCTACCAGATATTCTGATTGACCGAAGTTTTGTCTTCGGGTAAACCGCATTTCATCCCGGCCCGCCAAAGGGGCGTTTCGCGATCGTCACGATACGTGAGTCGGGATGCGATGGACGCGGCAGCGCCGGCGCGTGACGGGAGGGCAGGGCGGGCTATGCCTGTGAGCCATCACGATCCGCGGGATCGACACGGCGCGGTCACAGCGTTTCTTTTCGGCTTTTGGGGCGAGCACGCGCGAGCCCTGGAATGATCGGGGAGGGACGTCCGCGGACGGCAAAAGCGTGTGGTCCTGACGCCCGCAGGCTGGCGTCAAGGCTTGCGGTAATGTGGCGGCCAACCGGTGCGCGCATCGATCATCCGCAAGGCGACGGGGGCAACAGTGCATCGCTCCCCGGGGAGAGCGCGCCATAAGCCGTAAAACCATTGCGCAGGGAAGGCCGGGCGACCGGCATCACCTGTGGTCACCCCGCGTGCGTCTTCCGCGTGCGGACCCTGGGTGCCAGCCGGCGCCCGGCCTTCCCTGCGCCCTTTGTTCTCGCGAGGGCGAAGCGGACCAGCAAAGCTCGGGCAGACTATGCCGCGAGACCGCGAAGGCGTGGCACGAATGTGCGCCGCCCCCAAACTCATCTTGCGCTGCGGCAAAAAACTTGCACACTCGACCGGGCCGGGGAGCCATAGGGAGCTCTAGAAGGAGCGCGCGCCGATGTCCCTCCAAACCGTATCATCCGACGCCGCCGATCAACGCGCCAATCGCCCCGAGGACATTCAGGCACTGGACGCGGATGCGCGGCTGCGGGACGACATCCGCCTGCTCGGGCGCATTCTGGGCGACACGGTGCGCGACCAGGAGGGCGCCGATCTGTTCGACCTGGTCGAGCGCATCCGGCAGACCTCGATCCGGTTCCACCGCGACGAGGACCGGCTCGCCCGCCGCGAGCTCGAGCAGATCCTCGACAGCATGTCGACCTCCGAGACGGTGCGGATCGTCCGCGCCTTCAGCTATTTTTCCCACCTCGCCAACATCGCCGAGGACCAGAACAACATCCGCCAGATGCGTGCCCGCAGTGCCGCCAGCGGCTCCGGCGTGCTGGCGGAGACGCTGGCCCATGCCAAGGCCGCGGGGATCGGCGCCGATGCGTTGCGCAATTTCTTCAAGACCGCGCTGGTCAGCCCGGTCCTGACCGCGCATCCGACCGAGGTCCGCCGCAAGAGCACGATGGACCGCGAGATGGAGGTCGCAGCTCTGCTCGACCGCCGCGAGCGCGTCGCGCTGACCGCGGACGAGGCCGCAGCGAGCGACGAGCAGCTGCGCCGCGAGGTGCTGACGCTATGGCAGACCAATCTCTTGCGCCGGACCAAGCTCACCGTGCTCGACGAGGTCGCCAACGGTCTGTCGTTCTACGACTACACGTTCCTGCGCGAGGTGCCGCGGCTGGTCAACACGCTGGAGGATCGACTGGAGGAGGGCGGCGAGCAGGCCGCTGGCGAGCTCGCCTCGTTCCTGCGCATGGGCAGCTGGATCGGCGGCGACCGCGACGGCAATCCCTTCGTCACCGCCGACGTCATGCGCGGCACGCTGCGGCTGCAGTCGAGCCGGGTGATGCAGTTCTATCTGGAGGAGCTGCACGTGCTCGGCTCCGAGCTGTCGATCGCGGCGCATCTTGCCGACATTTCCGAGGAGCTGCGCAACCTGGCGGAGCGCTCGCCCGATACCTCGCCGCACCGGATCGGCGAGCCGTATCGCCTCGCGGTCTCCGGCATCTACGCCCGCCTGACCGCGACGGCCGAAAAGCTCCAGGTCGAGATCACGCGCCGGCCGGTTGGCAAGGGCGCGCCCTATGGGAGCGTCAGGGAGTTGCAGGCCGATCTCGACGTGCTGCACCGCTCGCTGATCTCCAACAACGCCCGCGTCATCGCGCGCGGCAGGCTCCGGCTGCTGCGGCGCGCGGTGGATTGTTTCGGCTTCCATCTGGCGCGGCTCGACATCCGTCAGAATTCCGCTGTGCACGAGCGCACCATCGCCGAGCTGATGGACGCCGCCAACCCCGGCATGTCCTATCTCGCGCTCGGCGAGGACGCCCGCATCTCGCTGCTGACCAACGAATTGCGCAGCCCGCGCTCGCTGGTGTCGCCCTTCGTCAAGTACAGCGACGAGACCATGGGCGAGCTCAACGTCTTCCACGCCGCCGCGGAGGCGCATGCGAAGTTCGGCTCGGACTCCATTCCCCAATGCATCATCTCGATGTGCAAGAGCATGTCCGACATGCTCGAGGTCGCCGTACTCCTGAAGGAAGTCGGCCTCGTCCATCCCTCCGGGCGCAGCGCCATCAACATCGTGCCGCTGTTCGAGACCATCGAGGATTTGCAGGCCTCCTCCGTCATCATGGATCGGATGCTGTCGCTGCACGATTACCGTCGCCTCGTCGACAGCTGTGGCGGCGTGCAGGAGGTCATGCTCGGCTATTCCGACAGCAACAAGGATGGCGGCTTCGTCACCTCGGGCTGGGAGCTCTACAAGGCCGAGATCGGTCTCGTCGAAGTGTTCGAGCGGCATCACGTGCGCCTGCGCCTGTTCCACGGCCGCGGCGGCTCGGTCGGCCGCGGCGGCGGTCCGAGCTATGACGCCATCATCGCCCAGCCGGGCGGCGCCGTGAACGGCCAGATCCGCATCACCGAGCAGGGCGAGATCATCTCGTCGAAATATTCCAACGCCGAGGTCGGCCGCAGCAATCTGGAGATTCTCGCGGCCGCGACGCTGGAGGCGAGCCTGCTGCATCCGCGCCAGAGCGCGCCGCGCCGCGAATACCTCACCGCGATGGACGAGCTGTCGGGCCTTGCCTTCAAGGCCTATCGCGGCCTCGTCTACGAGACCGACGGTTTCGTCGATTATTTCTGGGCCTCGACCGTGATCAACGAGATCGCGACGCTCAACATCGGCAGCCGTCCGGCCTCGCGCAAGAAGACCCGCGCGATCGAGGATTTGCGCGCGATCCCCTGGGTGTTCTCATGGGCGCAGTGCCGCCTGATGCTGCCGGGCTGGTACGGCTTCGGCAGCGCGGTCGAGCAATGGATCGCGCAGCATCCGGACAAGGGCATGCCGTTCCTGAAAGAGCTCTACAGGGAATGGCCGTTCTTCCGCATGCTGCTGTCGAACATGGACATGGTGCTCGCCAAGAGCTCGATCGCGATCGCCTCGCGCTATGCCGAGCTCGTGCCCGACGAGGCCCTGCGCGAAAAAATCTTCGGCCGCATCCGCCGCGAATGGCATTCCTGCATCGAGACGCTGCTCGACATCATGGGCCAGGACCGCCTGCTGCAGGGCAACCCGCTGCTGGAGCGCTCCGTGCGCCACCGCTTCCCCTATCTCGATCCGCTCAACCACGTGCAGGTCGAGCTGCTCAAGGAGCACCGCGCGCAGAACCCGGACGAGCAGGTGCTGCGCGGGATTCAGCTCACCATCAACGGGATTTCGGCGGGGCTCAGGAATACGGGGTAGGTGTTCGCCACGACGGCGGTGCGCTCCCTCTCCCCGCAAGCGGGGAGAGGTGAAGTCAGCTCAGACCGGATCCCACGGGAAGATATCCGCCGAACGGTCGAGCTTGTAGAACGAGCCCTTCAGCGCCGGCATGCCGTGTTCGGCGATCGACTGCGGCGTCCAGCCTTCGCTGCGATGAACCGAGCGCAGCGGGCGGTTCTGGCTGAACAGGAACAGCTCGTTCATGCGCGCGCCGAAGATCTGCCCGGTGACTTCCTTGGCGGCATCGGAGAGCAGATAGGCGCAGATCGGCGCGATCTTCTCCGGGCCCATCTGCTTGATCTTCTCGACGCGCGCCTTCTCGGCCTCGGTCTCGGTCGGGATGGTGCCGATCATGCGGGTCCAGGCGAACGGCGAGACGCAGTTGGAACGAACGTTGAAGCGGCCCATGTCGAGCGCGATCGATTTCGACAGGCCGACGATGCCGAGCTTGGCGGCGGCATAATTGGCCTGGCCGAAATTGCCGATCAGGCCCGAGGTCGAGGTGAAGTGCACGAAGGAGCCGGACTCCTGCTCGCGGAAGATGCGCGCGGCGGCGTGGCTGACGTAGAACGAGCCCATCAGATGCACCTTGATGACGGCCTCGAACGCCTCCACGCTCATCTTGTGGAAGATCATGTCGCGCAGGATGCCGGCATTGTTGACGACGCCGTCGAGCCGGCCGAAATGATCGGTCGCAGCCTTCACGATCTTGCTGGCGGGGATCGCTTCCGCCACCGACTCGAAATTGGCCACTGCACTCCCGCCACGCTTCTTGATTTCCTCCACCACCTCCTCGGCGGGTGTGGCGCTGGTGCCGGCGCCGTCGGCGGCGACGCCGGGGTCGTTGACGACGACCTTGGCGCCTTCCGCCGCGCACAGCAGCGCGATCTCCCGCCCGATGCCGCGGCCTGCGCCGGTGACGATGATGACCTTGTCCTGCAGTGATTTGCTCATGTGGGTTCTCCGCTAGCCGTTCCAAATTCCGCCGTCATTCCGGGATGCGCCGAAAGGCGCAGGCCCGGAATCCATAACCACGATCGGGAGTATGGATTCCGGGCTCGTCGCTTCGCGCCGCCCCGGAATGACAGCCACTACCTCTCGTTCGTAAACACGATCGTGCCACTGGCGGCGAACATGCCGCCGACGCCGTGGCACACCGAAATCTTCGCGTTCGGCACCTGCGCCGGCGCGATGCCGCGCATCTGCCGCACGCTCTCCTGGAGCGCGTACATGCCATACATGCCCGAATGCATGTAGGACAGTCCGCCGCCGTTGGTGTTGAGCGGCAGCTTCCCGCCAGGACGCGTGTTGCCGTCCGCGATGAACTTCCCGGTTTCCTCATGCGGCATGAAGCCGAGATCGCCGAGGCCGAACAGCGGCAGATGCGCAAACGCGTCGTAGATCATCAAATGATCGACGTCCTTGTGCGCGATCCCGGCCTCCTTGAACGCCAGGGGACCTGCGGTCGTGAACGCGCGCGAGGAGTTGAAAGTCTCCATCTGGCTGACCATCGGCGTCTCCACGCTCTCGCCGGTGCCCATGATGTAGACCGGCTTGCGCGGAAAATCCTTGGCCCTGTCGGCCGAGGTCAGGATCAGCGCGCCGCCGCCGTCGGTGACGAGGCAGCATTGCAGCAGGCGGAATGGATAGGCGATCATGCGCGAGTTGAGCACGTCGGCGACCGTGATCGGGCCCTTCATCATCGCTCGCGGATTCTTCGCCGCCCATTCCCGCTGCACCACGGCCACCGAGGCCAACTGCTCGTGGGTGATGCCGTAGGTCTTCATGAAGCGCAGCACGGGGATCGGGAACATGCTGGGCGGTCCGTAGACGCCGAACGGCGCCTCGAACTGGCCTTGCAGGCTGTCGGCCGGGATCGAGCGCGGCGCCTTGCCGATCATCGACTTGCCGCTCTCGGCGTGCGTGATCAGCACGGTCTTGCACAGGCCGGCCTCGATCGCCGCTGCGGCATGGCGAACATGCAGCATGAACGAGCAGCCGCCGACGGAGGTGCCGTCCACCCAGGTCGGCTTGATGCCGAGATAGTGGCAGACCTGCTGCGGCGTCTCGACCGCGGTGGCAAAGCCGTCAATGTCGGACAGCTTCAGCCCGGCATCGGCGATGGCATTGAGCGCCGCGTCCGCATGAAGCTGGAGCTGCGAGGCGTTGGGGATGATTCCGAGCTCGGTGGTCTCGGCCGCGCCGACGACGGCAACCTGGTTGCTGCGCATGGTCTACCCCTTCGCCGGACGGAAGACGGGGAGGGTGATCTTGTCGCCGAGCGCCTCGAACGCAACTTCGAGCTTCATGTCGAGTTCGAGCGCCTCCGGGGTCTGCGGGCAGTCGATGATGTTGCTCATCATCCGCGGCCCCTCGGCCAGCTCGACCACCGCGATCGCGTAAGGCGGCGTGAAGCCGGGTGCTGCGGGGCGGTGGTTGATCACGTAGCTGTAGAGGAAGCCTTTGCCGCTCGCCTTGAAGATGCTGACCTTGCGCGAGGCGCAGGACGGGCAGAACGGGCGCGGCGGGAAATAGACATGCGCGCAGGCGTCGCAGCGCTGCAGGCGCAGTTCGCCCGCCTTGGTGCCCTCCCAGAAATGCTGGGTCTCCGGTGTCGGTTTCGGTCGCGCGCGCTGCGGTTCGGCCATGTCGGCAGCTCCTCCCAAAAAGGCTCAGGTTTCAGACCTGCCTGTTTCGATCTTGATGCGACAATCGACCATGGCGCGTCAACGGTCCAGCAATGTGCATGCATGCCATCATGCGCACAATGCTTGTGTCGAACTGAGCCGGCGCTATAGATTGCGCGCGCAATATTCCGTGAGACAGACATGCCCGATTTTCCGACACTGGCGAAGCTCGCCGACGACCTCGAAAGCGGCCGCACCACCTCCCGCAAGCTGGTCGAGGCCTGCATCGCCAGGATCGCCGATCCCGCCGGCGAGGGCCAGCGCACCTTCATCCACGTCGACAAGGACGCCGCGCTTGCGGCAGCGGACGCGATGGACGGCTTGCGCAAGGCCAAGGCCGCGCCTTCGCGCTATGCCGGTATCCCGGTCTCGATCAAGGATCTGTTCGACATCAGGGGCCAGGTGACGCGCGCCGGCTCCCGCGCGCTCGACGATTCGTCGCCCGCCGAGCAGGACGCCGCCACGGTGGCGCGGCTGCGCAAGGCCGGGTTCGTCGTGATCGGGCGGACCAACATGACCGAGTTCGCCTATTCCGGCATCGGTATCAATCCGCATTACGGCACGCCGAAGGGGGCCTGGAACCGGGCCGAGGGCCACGTGCCCGGAGGCTCATCCTCGGGCGCCGCCGTCTCCGTGCTCGACGGCATGGCGCATGGCGCGCTCGGCACCGACACCGGCGGCTCCTGCCGCATTCCGGCGGCCTACAATGGCATCGTCGGCTACAAGCCGACACAGGCCCGCGTGCCGCTCGATGGCTCGGTGCCGCTGTCGTTCTCGCTCGACAGCATCGGGCCGCTGGCACGATCGGTCAGCTGCTGTGCCATTCTGGACGCGGTGCTCGCGAACGAGCCGATCGTCGCGCTGAAGCCGCGTCCCGTGAAGGGCATGCGGCTGGCCGTGCCGACCACGATCGCGCTCGACGACCTCGACAAGGACGTGGCCGAGACGTTCGAGCGCGCGCTCAAGAGCCTCGCCGACCACGGCGCCATCATCGAGCGCATCGAGATGGCCGAATTCCACGACATCGGCCCGATGAACGCCAAGGGCGGCTTTGCAGCTTCCGAAAGCTATGCCTGGCACCGCTACCTGCTTACGTCCAAGGGTGACGTCTACGATCCCCGCGTCTCCGTCCGCATCCTGCGCGGCGAGGCGCAGAGCGCGGCCGACTACATCGATCTCCTCAACGAGCGCCGCTCGCTGATCGCCCGCGTCAACGCTCGCATCGCGCCTTATGACGCCCTGGTGCTGCCGACCACCGCCAACACGCCGCCCAAGATCGCAGATCTCGCCGACGACAAGGCGTTCACCACGCAGAACCTGCGCGCGCTGCGCAATTGCACCCTGATCAACATGATCGACGGCTGCGCCATCTCGCTGCCCGCCCATCGCGAGGGCGAAATTCCCGTCGGCCTGATGCTTGCAGGCGCGGGCGGCTCGGACCGTCGTATCTTTGAACTTGCTGCCGGCATGGAGGCCGTTATTCGTGTTTGACCTGACTTTCACCGTCGACGCCCGGGACACCACCACGCCGCTGACGCTGGCGATCGACCAGATGGTCATCGCCGGCTGGACCGGCCGCGATCCTGTCGCGCGCGACAAGCACATCAAAGAGCTGCAGGAGATGGGCATCGCCCCGCCGGCCTCGACGCCGATCTACTATCGCGGCGCGGCGCGGCGGCTCACCCAGCAAGAGCGCATCGAATGCACCGGTGGCGATTCCTCCGGCGAGGTCGAGTTCGTGCTGATCGGCTGGCAGGGCCGCATCTTCGTCGGCTGCGGCTCCGATCATACCGACCGCAAGGTCGAGGCCTACAATGTCACCGTGTCCAAGCAGATGTGCGACAAGCCGATTGCTTCCACGCTGTGGGAGCTCGAGGACGTCATCGGCCATTGGGACAGGATGATCCTGCGCTCCTATGCCACCATCAAGGGCGAGCGGGTGCTCTACCAGGAGGGCACGCTGGATGCGATGCTGCCGGTCGCTGACCTCATCGCGCGCGGTTTCGAGGGCGGAAAATTCCCCGACGGCTGCGCCATGTTCGGCGGCACCTTTGCGGCCAAGGGCGGCATCCGCCCCGCCGACCGCTTCGATTTCGAACTGGAGGACCCCGTGCTGAAGCGGACGATCAAGCACGGATACGACGTGGTGACGCTGCCGGTGCGTGGCTGACGTCTCTCCACCGTCTTTGCGAGGAGCTCGTGACAAAATTGCGTAGCAATTTTGCACGGATGCGACGGAGCAATCCAGACTGCCCCCGAGGAGGGACTCTGGATTGCTTCGCTGCGCTCGCAATGACGGGGAGATAGTGATCGGAAATCGGGTGGCGGGGCGAACGCCGGACTGCGAGGATGATTGCTATGACAATGACCGCGCGCAAATCACCCGAGAAGCCGTCCACCGACCTAGTCGCCCACGTCGACTCCCTCGACTGGCCCCACATCACCGCGGAACTCGACTCCCAGGGCTGTGCCGTCCTCAAGAACCTGCTCACCCCCGACCAATGCCGCGCCATCGCCGCCCTCTACCCCAACGACGCAGGCTTCCGCAGCCGCATCGTCATGGGTCGCCACGGCTTTGGCCGCGGCGAATACAAATATTTCTCCTATCCGCTGCCCGACCTGATCGCCGAGCTGCGCCCGGCGCTCTACGCGCAGCTGCAAGGCGTCGCCAATCGCTGGAACGAGGCGATGGGAATCGACATCCGTTACCCCGCGCAGCACGCCGCTTTCCTCAAGCGCTGCCATGACGCGGGCCAGGCGCGCCCGACGCCACTGCTGCTGCAATATGAAGCCGGCGACTTCAATTGCCTGCATCAGGACCTCTATGGCGAGCACGTGTTCCCGCTTCAGGTCGCGATCCTGCTATCCGAGCCCGGCCGCGATTTTACCGGCGGCGAGTTCGTGCTGACCGAGCAGCGCCCGCGCATGCAGTCCCGCGCCGAGGTGGTGCCGCTTGCGCAGGGCGATGCGGTCGCCTTCGCTGTGCATCATCGCCCGGTGCAGGGGACACGCGGCACCTACCGCGTTAATCTCCGCCACGGCGTCAGCCGGATCAGGTCCGGCCAGCGCCATACGGTCGGTGTGATTTTTCATGATGCCAAATGAGCGCTGCGATTGACGGGTGACCTGTTCGACACCGTCGCCGAAGCCCAGCCGTCGCGCGAGGAGATCGCCGACGGCGCCGTTCTGCTGCGCGGATTCGTCAAGCCGATCGAGAGCGAGCTGATCGAAGCCGTGCGCGCCATCGTCGCGCAGTCGCCGTTCCGGCGCATGACGACGCCGGGCGGCTATCTGATGTCGGTAGCCATGACCAATTGTGGTGAGCGCGGCTGGATCACCGATCACACCGGCTATCGCTACGATCCGATCGACCCGAAGACCGGCGCGCCATGGCCGGCGATGCCGCCGGTGCTCCGGGATCTCGCCCGGCACGCGGCTGAGCAGGGCGGGTTCGCCGGCTTCGCGCCCGATGCCTGCCTCGTCAACCGCTACGAGCCCGGCACGCGGCTGTCGCTGCATCAGGACAAGGACGAGCTGGACTATTCGGCGCCGATCGTCTCGGTCTCGCTCGGGCTGCCTGCGACATTCCTGTTCGGCGGCATGGCGCGCAACGACAAGCCGCGCCGCTTCCGGCTGGTCCATGGCGACGTCGTGGTCTGGGGCGGGGCGAGCAGGCTCGCCTATCACGGCGTGGCCCCGCTCGCCGACGGCGAGCACCCGCTGCTCGGGCGCAAGCGGATCAATTTGACCTTCCGCCGGACGCGCTGACACGTTTCCCCGCAGCCCTCGCTCGTCTAAGGTTCCGGCGGGGGAGACAGTGACATGGCGACCACACAACTCTCGGCCGGTACTGCGACGGCCAACCGCACCGGCCTCTATCTGGCCGTGCTGCAACTGGCGTTCACGCTGGGCTGGACCACTTACGTCATCTATCTGCCGAAGCTCGCGGCCGAGGTCGGCATCGCGCCATCCGCCGTGATCCTCATCCTGATGCTGGACCAGGCGATCTTCACCATCGCCGACACGGCGATGGGGATCGCCGCGGACAGGCTCGCGCCCCATGTCGGCAGGCTTGGCCTGTTCGTCGGGCTCGTGGCCGCGATCTCCTGCGGCGCGTTCGTTGCGCTGCCGTTCGTTGCCGGCGTCGGCGCGGCAGCGCAGGTCTGGTTCATTGCGCTGATCGTGGTCTGGTCGATCACCTCGTCTGCCTTGCGGGCGCCGCCGCTGACCCTGCTCGGCAAATACCGCGCAAGGCCGCAGGTGCCGTTCCTCGCCGCCCTGGCGATGCTCGGCTATGGCGTCGCCGGTGCGGTCTCGCCCTATCTCGGCGTGGTGATGCGCGAGCATGATGCGCGGCTGCCCTTCGTGATCTCCAGCGTCGTGCTGCTGCTCACGGCGCTGGGTCTGTCGCGGATCGAGCACGATGTCGCGCGCGATACGTCGCCGCCGACGCCGGCCGAGGCGGCAAAGCCGCTGGGCCTGGTGCCGATCATCTTCATCGTTGCGATGGTGGCGCTGGCACTCGGCTTTCAGCTGCATTTTGCCATGAACAGTGCGCCGTCCTATCTGCGCTTTGCGAGGCCCGACGAGCTGCCATGGCTGATGCCGGTGTTCTGGATCGGCTTCAACATCGCGATGTTTCCGGCGAGCCTCGTCGTCAAGCACCGCGGCGGCCTGATCGTGATGGGTGCCGCCGGATTGCTCGGCGCCGCCGCGATCGCGGCAGCGGAGCTCGCCGGCAGCCTCAACACGCTGATTGCCGCGCAGTTTCTCGCCGGCGCCGCCTGGGGCTGCATGCTGATGAGTGCGGTCTCGGCTGCGCTGGCGATTGGCTCGACCGGTGCGGAAGGCAAGGTCACCGGCCTCGTTTTCTCGGCACTGGCGCTCGGCACCTTCGCGCGCATGGCGGCGGTCGCCGGCGGCTTGCAGAAGATGCCGGACTACGTGCCCCTGCTGCATTGGGCACCGGTCGCCTGCTGGTCGGTCGCAGGCGCCGGCTTGCTGGTGATCGCGGCCGCGCGGCTACAGGGTGGCGCTCACCTCAAGGCTTCGGCGGGTGAATGAACGCCCACGGGCTGACCTCGGAATCCCGCGTCACTTCGACAGAGATCAGGTACGGCCCGCCATGGGCCAGGGCCTTCTCCATCGCCGCCTTGAACTGATCCGGCGCGGTGACGCGCGTCGCCGCGACGCCGAATGATTCCGCCAGCTTGACGAAATCCGGGTTGACGAGATCGGACGCTACCACGCGGCCGTCGAAGCGCTCGCGCTGGTCGCGGCGGACGTTGCCGTAAGCGTTGTTGTTGAACACCAGCGTCACCACGCCGATGTTGAACTGCACGGCGGTGGCGAGTTCCTGCACGCCGAACATGAAGCCGCCGTCGCCGGTGATCGCCACCACCGGTCTGTCGGGATTGGCGACCTTGGCGCCAAGCGCGGTCGGGAAGCCCGAGCCGAGCGTGCCCTGATAGCCTGACGTGATGAAGGTGCGCGGCTCGTAGACCGGGAAGCCGTACCAGGAGGCGAAGCCGAACTGCGACAATTCATCAGTCACGATCGCATTCGCCGGCAGCACCTCGCGCAGGATGTTGAGATACGCCATCTGCGGCTGGATGCGCTGGATTTCCAACTGCGCGGCCGCAGTCGCCTCGCGGATCGCGGTGCGGCGGCCGGCGGTCTTGCCGTAGCCGGCCTTGCTGACGGCAGCAGTGAGATCGGCGGTCGCGGCCCTGGCGTCGGCGACGATCGCGGTGTCACAGGCAACACGGCGCATTTCGGCGGGATCGATATCGATCCGAACCGACTTCAGGCCAGGCGGTTGGTAGGGCCAGCGAAAGCCCGATACCGGCAGCTCAGCGCGCGTGCCGATGGCGATCATCAGGTCGGTCTTCGCCCACAGCTTGTAGGCGGCCGCCATGGTCAGCCCGAGCTCGTGCGCGTTGGAGACGATGCCGCGCCCGCTGCGGAAGGCGACCACGGGCGCATCGATCATCTCGGCGAGCGCGAGGATCTCCTCGCCAGCCTCGATCGCACCGCTGCCGACGAAGATCATCGGCGCCTTGCTGTCCTTGATCAGCCTGGCGGCCTGCTTGATCATATCGGGGTCGGGCCGCGGCGTGGGCAGCGGCTCCAGCACCTGTGCCGCCGCCGTGTCCGCGCGCTGGGTGAAGACATCCCAGGGCATCTCGACGGAGGCGGGGCCGCGGCGGCCCGAGGTCATCTCCTGGAAGGCACGTGCGACCACCGTCGGGGCGTATCCGGGATGCTCGATCCGCTCGGCCCATTTCACATAGGTTCGCAAGGTGGCGAGCTGGTCCGGCATCTCGTGCAGATGGCCGCGGCCCTTACCCAGGAACTGCGTCGGCACCTGTCCGGTGACGCACAGCACCGGCTCGTTGCAGCCAAACGCGGTGAGCAGCGCTGCGCTGGCGTTGAGCACGCCGGGGCCGGGCACCACGCTGAATACGCCGGGCTTGCCGCTGGAGCGCGCATAGCCGAACGCCATGTAGCCGCAGGCCTGCTCGTGCCGCGCGCCGATCACCTTGAGCTGGGCCTGGTGGAAGGCGTCGAACAGGCCGTAAACTTGTGCGCCGGGCAGGCCGAACACGGTGTCGACGCCATGGGCGACAAGGCCGCTTACGATCGCTTCGCCGCCGGTGAGGGTGGTCATTGCTTCATTCCACTTCGATTGTTGGTCAGGCTTCGTCGACGACGCCGTTGCGCAAGCTGCCGATGCCTTCGGCCGCGACCTCGACGACATCGCCTGGCTTCAGATAGCGCGGCGGATCGAACCGCGCACCGGCGCCGGTCGGTGTGCCCGTCACGATGATGTCCCCCGGGACCAGCGTTGCGAAGGTCGAGATATAGCTGATGAGAGTGCGGAACGGAAACATCAGCCGACTGGTGCGGTCGTCCTGCCGCAGCTCGCCGTTGACATGCGTGGTGAGGCGGATGTCGGCGATCTGCGCTTCCTTCGTGTAGGGCACCAGCCAAGGCCCGAGGCTGCCGCTGGAATCGAAGTTCTTGCCCTGCGTGACATTGAACTTGCCATGGCGCAGCCAGTCGCGCACCGAGCCTTCGTTGCAGAGCGTGAGCGCGGCAATGTGGTCTAGCGCGGCGCTTTCCGGAATGTGCCGGCCGGCCTTGCCGATCACCAGAACGATCTCGCCCTCATAGTCGAGCTGCGCGGAGGCGCGTGGGCGCACCAGCGGCGTGTCATGGCCGACGAAGGAGCGGGGCGAGCGCATGAACATGCTCGGATATTTCGGCGCATCCTGGCCGTCCTTGTACTCGGCGTTGCGATCAGGATAGTTGACGCCGATGCAGATGATCTTTTCCGGTGCCGGCACCGGCGGCAACCAAATGATGTCACCGAGCGAATGGTCCGGCGTCAGGCTGGCGGCCTGTTCGGCGAGCCTCACCAGCTTCCCGGCCGCGATCACCTCGCGCAACGTCGGATAGTCTTTGGCGTAGCGCGGCGAGAGATCGACGATGCCGCCCTCCAGCGCGGCGCCATAGCGGGTTTCACCCTTGACGGAATAGGTGGCGAGGCGAGGGAGCTTCATCGCTTAATCCGCCACCAGCACGTCGGCGACGAATTTCGGTTCGCGCACCGTCTGCCCCGTGAACGGCGAGCCCTGCTCGAACCAGGAGCGCGGCGCCGGTGCGCCCCACAGGGTCTGGCGGCGCGGATCACGCAGCGACCAGCGCAGCGGCTCATGGTCGTGATCGCCGGTAAAGTAGTCGCTGGTGTAGAGCTCCAGCCGGTGGCCGTCGGGATCGCGGACGTAGAGGAAGAACGCATTCGAGATGCCGTGGCGCCCGGGCCCGCGCTCGATGTTCTTGACGTAGCCGGAGGATGCCATCACGTCGCAGAGATGGATGATGTTCATCGCCGTTGGCGTCCAATAGGCGAAGTGGTGCAGGCGAGGGCCCTTGCCGTTGGTGAAAGCGAAGTCGTGAACGTTGCCCTTGCGATGCATCCAGGCCGCGGCGATGCGGCCGTTCGGTCCGTCCTCCTCGGCATACTCGCTGAGGCGGAAGCCGAGCCGCGCATAGAACTCGACCGTGTCCTGCACCTCGGCGGCGAAGACATTGAAATGGTCGAGCCGCTGCGGGTGACAGCCCTTGTAGAGGTCGAAGCGGCGGAGCAGATGCGGCCGCTTGTCCATCGTCGCATAGAGCTCGATCTGGAAGCCGAAGGGATCGGTGAATTGCAGCGTGCGGCCCTGGAAGGGCTGGTCGACGAAGGCGTAGCTGAGGCCATTCTCGGAGAGGAAGGCCGCGGCCTTGTCGAGATCGCCGTCATTGCCGACCTTGAAGCCAAGCCGCGCGCAGGCAGGCACCGCCGCCTTGCGCAGCACTAGCGAGTGATGCTGGTGCTCCTCGGCGGCGCGCAGGTAGACGACCTTGTCGTCGGCATCCTCGACATGCAGGCCGACGGTGGTCTCGTAGAACGCGCGGCTGAGCTTCAGATCGGTCACGTCGAGCACGACGTGGCTGCAGCGGATGATGTTGAACGGCGGCTCGAAGACGTGTTGCGGTACCGGCATTGGCGTTTCCCCTCGATCTCCTGTCATTCCGGGGCGGCTCGCAGAGCCGAGCCCGGAATCCATCGCGCAGCAGATTTGGTCGATGAATGGATTCCGGGTTCGATGCTTCGCACCGCCCCGGAATGACCGTTTCCCTAAATTCCCAGTTTCTGAATTTTGTGCGTGCCCCGCGCCAGCGAGACGTGCTTGGTTTCCATGTAGAAGTCGAACGAGTAGTCGCCGCCGTCGCGGCCGATGCCGGAGGCTTTCATGCCGCCGAACGGCGTCGGCAGATGGCGGACGTTCTCCGAGTTGAGCCAGATCATGCCGGCCTCAAGCGCGTCGGCGACTCGTAGCGCACGGCCGACGTCGTTGGTCCAGACGTAGCCGGTCAGGCCATAACGGATGTCGTTGGCGATCTCGATCGCATCCGCCTCGTCCTTGAAGGGCAGCACGGTGAGGAAGGGGCCGAACACCTCCTCCTGCGCCACGCGCATCTTGCCGCTCGCGCCGGTTACCAGCGTCGGCTCGACATAATGTCCGCCGCCGGGGCCGTCATAGGCCTTGCCGCCCACTGCGATCACGGCGCCGTCCTGGCGGGCGATGTCGAAATAGGAGCAGACTTTTGCGAGATGCCGTTCGTGGATCAGCGGCCCGATCTCGGTGGCGGGATCGAGGGGATGGCCGACCTTCAGCGCCTTCACGCGCGCCGTCAGCTTCTCGATGAACCTGTCCGCGATGTTCTGCTGGATCAGCAGGCGGCTGGAGGAGGTGCAGCGCTCGCCGTTGAGCGAGTAGATCATGAACACGACCGCATCGAGCGCGCGGTCGAGGTCCGCGTCGTCGAACACAATCACGGGGTTCTTGCCGCCGAGCTCGAAATGCACGCGCTTCAGCGTCGGCGCGCCTTGCGTCATGATGGCCGAACCCGTCGCGCTCTCGCCGACGAAGCCGATCGCCTTGATGGCAGGATGCTCGGTCAGCGCCTTCCCGGCCTCTTCGCCAAAGCCGTGCACGGTGTTGAGCACGCCGTCGGGAACCCCCGCTTCCTTGACCAGCTTCGCCAGAATGGCGGCCGTCACCGGCGACCACTCCGCCGGCTTGTGTACGACGGTGCAGCCGGCTGCGAGAGCAGGGGCGATCTTCCAGGTCGAGAGCATGAACGGCGTGTTCCACGGCGTGATCACGCCGACAGGACCGATCGGCACGCGGGTGGAGATGTTCCAGTGCTCGTCGCTCGGGGTGTTCTGGCCGTCACGCGCCTCCGCGCATTTGTCGGCGAAGAAGCGGAAATTCTCGGCGGCGCGGATCGCGGCCTTGGCCATGAAGCGATAGGCCTGGCCGGTGTCGATGCATTCGAGCACCGCGATGTCGTCGGCATTGTCCTCGATGGCGTCGGCGACGCGATGCAGGAGCTTCTTCCGCATCGCCGGTCCCATGTCGCGCCAGGACTTGAAGGCGAGGGCTGCGGCCGTGGCGGCGGCGTCGATATCCTCGGCGTTGCCGCGCGCGACGCTCGCCAGCGTCGCGCCATCAACCGGCGACTTGGTCTCGAAAGTCTGCGCCGAGATCGAGGGCACGATCTTGCCGTCGATCATGTGGCCGATGCCGTCGCCCTGCAGTTTCTTCAGCAGCGGCGCGACGCGGTCGCGGTTCGCCTGGAACACATTGGCTTTCGGCGTGGACTTATCCATGGGCGGCCTCCACTTTCAGGGCGTCGTGGATGTTGTTGCGCTTCCAGCTGGTGTCCTTGTCGTTGATCTGCATGTCGAACGACAAGGCGAACTTGCTGGCGGCGAAGACGGGATCGAGATGTCGGGAGAGCGCCTGGAAGACGTGATCGCCGGCCTTCTGGCGGGTCGCAAGGTCGCGGCCTTCGCCGATGCGCAGCACCATGTCGAGGAAGCCGTAGTCGTTGCGGGCATCAGCGATCGCATAATGCTCGCATTTGATCGCGCGAACGCGGATGCCGCCGAGCGGGAAGATGTCGGTTTCGACGGCCGCCTTGCGCACGACCTCGCACACCAGGCTCATGTCGATGCGACCGTCGAGATTGGCCGAATATTCGATGGTGAAATGCGGCATCGCGGTTTCACTCCCTGTGTTTTTGTCGGCTCAAGCGAAGTAGCAGCTGACCGAGCCGTAGGCGCCATAATCGGCCTGAATTGTGTCGCCCTTGCGAGCCTCGATCGGACGGATGAAGGAGCCGGCGAGCACGACCTGGCCGGGCTCCAGCGCAAGACCGAGCGGCGCGATCTTGTTGGCAAGCCACGCCACGGCGGTCGCGGGATGATTGAGCACGCCGGCGGCAAGGCCGGTTTCCTCGAGCTGGCCGTTCCTGAAGCAAAGCGCGCCGATCCAGCGCAGG
Source organism: Bradyrhizobium betae (assembly GCF_008932115.1). Lineage (NCBI taxonomy): Bacteria > Pseudomonadati > Pseudomonadota > Alphaproteobacteria > Hyphomicrobiales > Nitrobacteraceae > Bradyrhizobium > Bradyrhizobium betae. Next base: position 1,066,584 of record NZ_CP044543.1, on the reverse strand, counting down.
TCTGCGTCCAGCGGACGGATCGGCCGGCCACCGAGCACGATGCCGGCATTCGCGGCGTTGTCGGCGATGGTGTCGTAGATTTTTCGCGTCGCCTTGGTGTTGGGATCGACGCGCTCGATGCGCGTATCCAGGATCTCCAGCGCCGGCACGACGAAGTCGGTGGCGTTGAGAACGTCGAACATCGTGCAGTCGGGGCCGGCAAGACGCTTGCTCATGACGAAGGCGAGCTCGGCTTCGACTCGCGTGGCGATGAAGCGCTCGGTCGGAATGATCCCGCCATCGGCGAAGAACATGTCGTCGAGCAGCACGCCGGAATCCGGCTCATTGATATTGAGCGAGCTCTGCATCGCCTTCGAGGTCAGGCCAATCTTGTGGCCTTTGACAATGCGCCCCTCGGCGATCTTGACGTCGACCCAGGCCTTCTGAATCGCGTAGGCATCGGCGATGGTGATGCCGGGGAAGTCCTGCGAGAGCTGCCGGATCTGCGTGCGGGTCTTCTCCGCCTGGTGCAGACGCCTCGCGCAAGCTTGGATATCGTCGCTGGAAAGCGCCATCTGTGATCTTACAAATCGTGGTGCCGGGAAATACTTAACATGTTAAGTGAATGCGTCAAACACAAATTGATCTTGCTGCACTGCAAACGTTCTGCGGCTTGAAAGGACGATATGGCGAAGAGACCTGCTGATCCCGCAGACGCAAATGCGCCTGCCGCGCGGCAAGTGCCGATGCGCGACTTCTCGCGTTCGCTGCCGATGTCGCTGCTGCGGGCGCGCGAAGCGGTGATGCGGCAGTTCCGCCCCAAGCTGCGCGAACATGGCCTCACCGAGCAGCAATGGCGCATCCTCCGTGCGCTCGCGTCCATCGAGGCTGCGGAAGTCACGGAACTCGCGCGCACCGCGTTTCTCCTCGGGCCGAGCCTCTCGCGCATCCTGCGCGATCTCGAAGCGCGCAACTTGATCGAGCGCAAGACCGCGAAGGCCGACCAGCGCCGCAGCATGGTGTCGATCTCCAGGGAGGGCGTGAAGCTGATGGCTGCGGTCGCGCCGTCCTCGGAAGCGATCTATGCGGAGATCACGCAGCGCTTCGGTGCGCGCAAGCTCGCCGAGTTGCAGGACATGCTCGGACAGCTGGAGTTGTGCCTCGCGTCCGTCGACGTAGGTGACGAGATCACGGACGAAGCGTAACGGCAAATTTGCATGATGACTTGATCGTTACGCATGACTGTCATCATTGCATAACGCTTGGGCAGCGCTCGCGGCGCGAAATCCCGGGTAAACAGCCCGAGAATAGATCGCCGTCGCGGGTGTTGATCACTCTGGGCGCGCGCTCTGCGCACTTAGTCGATGTTGGCGCAATATCAATTTACTCGTATCGGCAGAATTCGTAACTAGCATCCGGCTCTGTATTCAGCGATAGAGCCAAGCAGATCAAGAAGGGCCGACAAGGATGCCCGGTCCCAGGGAGGAATGAATGAGACTGACGAGACGCGATTTCGCGGCCGGAATTGCTGCCGGCGTTGCCGCGCCCTACCTCATCAAGAGCGCGAATGCGCAGGGTGCCACGATCAAGATCGGCATGTGCGCGCCCGTCACGGGGCCTGCCGCTGAGTCCGGCGGTTACGCCATCAAGGGCGCCAGGCTGGCGCTCGAAGCCGTCAACAAGGCCGGCGGTATCCTCGGCAAGCAGGGCGAGTTGATCGTCGAGGACGATCAGACCACCAATCCCGGCATTGTGCTCGCCTTTTCCAAGCTCGCCGCGCAATCCGATATCGTCGGGTTCCTTGGTTCGATTCGTTCGACCCAGGTGCACGCGATGGCGCCCGACGTCATCAAGCTCGGCAAGCCGGTGATGATCGGCGGCACCGACCCGAACCTCACGCATATGGGCAATCAATGGCTGTTCCGCTTCCGCCCCAATGACAGCTATTCCGGCCGCGTCATCGCCGAATACGGCGTCAGCACGCTGGGCAAGAAGAAATGGGCGGTGCTGCACTCGACCGATGCGTTCGGTACCGCGGGCGGCAAGGCGCTGACCGGCGCGCTCGAAAAGCTCGGCGCTCCGCCGGTGCTCGACCAAGGCTACGCCAACCAGAGCCAGGACTTCACACCTGTCGTGCTCGCCATCAAGCAGTCGGGCGCGGATATCCTCGGCTCCTATTTCACCTTCGAGAACGATCTCGGCATCTTTGCCCGCCAGTTGCGCCAGCTCGGCGTCAACATTCCCTGGGTCGGCTCGCCCTCGATCGTCAACATCACGGCGCTGAAGCTTGCGGGACCGGCGCTTTACAACACCTACGGCGTGGCCGATTACGCCGAGGACGCCAGCGAAGGCTCGAAGGCGTTCGGCAAGCTCTACCGCGATGCGGTCAAGGTCGCGCCCGACAACCAGAGCTCATGGACGTATGATGCCGTGACGGTGCTGGCAGCGGCGATCAACAAGGCCGGCTCGACCGATCCCGGCAAGATCCGCGAATCCATTCTCGCGATCAAGAAGTTCCCGGGCGCCGAGGGCGAGTACAATTTCGACCAGAATGGCGACGGTCTCCACGGCTACAACATCGTAAAGAACGAGAAGGGCAAAATCGTCTTCGACAAGCACATCGAGTTCAACGACTGACGTTCGATCGACCTCCCCGACAACATCGGGGAGGTCGATACGTCTCTCACTGGACGAATCTGACCTCCAACAGAACGCTTGTCATGGATCTCGCCCTACAACTCCTTTTTACCGGCGTCGGGATCGGCGCCGTCTACGCGCTCGTCGCGCTCGGCTTCGTGCTGATCTTCCGTGCCACCAACGTGGTGAACTTCGCCCAGGGCGAGTTCTCCATGGTCGCGGCCTATCTGATGGTCGTCGCGGTCGAAGCCGGTCTGCCCTATTGGGCGGCCTTCATCGTTGCGCTGCTCGGCATGGCGCTGCTCGGTGTCATCTTCAATCTCGGCGTCTACTATCCGCTGCGCCACCGCACCTATCTGCCCGTGATCATCGCCACCATCGGTGCCTCGATCCTGCTCGCCAATTCCGTGCTCGCGATCTACGGCCCGCAGCCGCAGGTGCTGGAAGGCTGGTTTGAAACGCCCGGCATTCAGGTCGGCCCGGTCTATCTCGACAGCCAGTATCTCCTGATCATCGGCGTCACCATCTGCCTCGTGATCTTCAATTTCTGGTTCTTCGAGAAGACCCTGCTCGGCAAGAAGCTGCAGGCGACCTCGCAGGACAAGGAGATGGCCTCGCTGCTCGGCATTTCCGTCTCCACGATGATCATGATCACCTTCATCTATTCGGCGGTGCTCGGCGGCCTCGCCGGCATTCTGGTCGCGCCCGTGCTGTTCGTCTCGATCCAGATGGGCTCGACCATCGCGCTCAAGGCCTTCGCGGCCACCATCATCGGCGGCTTCGGCGACGTCGCCGGCGCCATCATCGGCGGCCTCGCGCTCGGCGTAATCGAGACCTTTGGCGCGGCCTATATCTCGGTGCCCTACAAGGACGGCTTTGCGTTCCTGGTGCTGATCGCCTTCCTGATTTTCCGGCCGCAAGGCATCTTCGGCGAACGCGTGGCGGAAAAGGCATGAGCGCACCCAGCGACAACATGCCGATTCCGGCGCCCGCCATCCGTTCGAAACCGCTCGTGGTCCGGCACCTGCCGTACTTCATCGGGGCGGCGATCCTCGTCGCGCTCGCGGCCAACATGCGCTTCGACGGATACGTCCACAACATCCTGCTGCAGGCCACCACGTTCTCGATCGCCGTGTTCGGGCTCTCGGTGGTGCTCGGCCTGTGCGGCCAGATCAATCTGGCGCAGGCCGCGTTCTTCGGGCTCGGCGCTTACGCGGTCGGCATCGGAACGAATGATCTGCATGTCAGCTTCTGGCTGTGCCTGATCGGCGGCTGCGTGATCTCGCTGCTGGCGGGCGCGTTCCTGGGCATGTCGACCTTGCGGCTCGGCGGGCATTACCTCGCAATGGTCACGATCTCGTTCCAGCAGATCGTCACGCTGGTGATGATCAACGCGATCTGGCTGACGCATGGCCCCGATGGCGTCTCCAACATCAAGCGGCCGGACCTGTTCCAGTCGTCGCAGAGCTATCTGGCCTTCTGCGTGGCGATGCTGGCGATCGTCGGCTATCTGGTCTGGCATCTCTCCGACACCAAGCTCGGCCGCGCCATGCGCGCGGTCCGCGACAACGAGCTTGCGGCCGGGGTCAACGGCATCGACGTCTTCCGCACCAAGATCTACGCGTTTGCACTCTGCGCGCTGCTCGGCGGGCTCGCGGGCGGACTTTTCGCGGGCGGATTCGCCTATGTCAGCCCCGATCAGTTCTCCTTCGCGGAATCGATCGTGTTCCTGACCATGTCGCTGCTCGGCGGCGTGGCCTCGCCGATCGGTTCGGCCATCGGCACCGGCCTTTTGATCCTGATCCCGGAATGGCTGCGCTTCCTCAAGAGCGTGCCGGGCCTTTACCTCGCCATTTACGGCCTGTTCGTGATCCTGATCATCCGCTTCATGCCCGACGGCATCTGGGGCTTTGTCGCCGACGCCTTCACGCGCTGGCGCGCCAAGATCAAGGCGACACCGGCGGCGGCTGCGTTGCAGTTGAAGCCGGCGACCGTCGGCGGCGACATCGTGCTGGAGGTCATCGGCCTGTCGAAGCATTTCGGCGGCCTCAAGGCCGTCGACGGTGTCGACATCGCGGTGAAGCGTGGCGGCGTGCATGCGCTGATCGGCCCGAACGGCTCGGGCAAGACCACGACGCTCAACGTGCTCTCGGGCCTTTACCAGGCGACGGCGGGCAAGATCGTGCTCGACGGCACCGACATCACCAACATGCCGCCGCATCAGCGCACGGCCTCCGGTCTCGGGCGCACATTCCAGAACATTCGCCTGTTCCGGTCGATGACGGCGCTGGAAAACGTCGAGATCGGCGCGGAGCGGCCCGGCAACACCATGGTCGGGAAGGGCGACGACGCCCTGACCGAACGCGCGATGGAGGCGCTGACCTTCGTCGGCCTCGGCAGCCGCGCCAACGAGCTGATTTCGAGCTTCTCCTACGGCCATCAGCGCCTGATCGAGATCGCGCGTGCGCTCGCCTCGAACCCGACGCTGCTGCTGCTCGACGAGCCCGCGGCCGGCCTGAACTCGACCGAGAAGCTCGAATTGCACGAGCTGCTCAAGCGCATCGCGGCGCAAGGCCTCACCATCCTGATCATCGATCACGACATGACGCTGGTCTCGGAAGCGGCCCAGCACATCACCGTGCTCAACTTCGGACGCCGCATCGCGGACGGCGAATCCCTGGCCGTGCTGCGTCATCCCGACGTCGTCTCCGCCTATCTCGGGAGCGAATGATGCCGTTGCTCGAAATCCGCAATCTGGTGGTGCGCTACGGCGAGATCGAAGCCTTGCGCGGCGTGACCTGCGCCGTGGAGCAGGGCCAGGTGGTGACGCTGCTCGGTGCCAACGGCGCCGGCAAGTCGACGACGCTGCGCGCGATATCCGGCCTTGCCAAGCCGACCTCGGGCGACATCCTGTTCGACGGCAAGTCGATCGCGGGCCTCGGGCCCGAAGCGATCGTCCGCATGGGCATCAGCCACGTGCCGGAAGGCCGCCGCGTCTTCCCGGGACTGACGGTGAAAGAGAACATCATGCTCGGCGCGTCCAATCGCCGGGCCTCGACCTCGGAGATCTCGCGCGAGGCCGATGCGATGTTCGACCTGTTCCCCGATATCCGCAAGTTCACCAACGCGCTCGGCTGGACGCTGTCCGGCGGCCAGCTGCAGATGGTCGCGGTGGCGCGCGGGCTGATGGCCAAGCCGCGGCTGCTGCTGCTGGACGAGCCGTCGCTCGGCCTTGCGCCCGTGATCGTGCAGGCCGTCTTCAAGATCATCTCCGAGATCCGGCGCAACACGACCGTCCTGCTGGTCGAGCAGAATGCGCGCATGGGCCTGTCCGTGGCCGATTACGGCTATGTGCTGGAGACCGGCCGTATCGTGCTCGGCGGCAAGCCCGACGAGCTCTGGGGCAACGAAGCCATCCGCGCCGCCTATCTCGGCGGCCACGCCAAGGTGAGTGCTTAACCGGAGGGTTCCGTCCAGGGGCACAATCCGGGTTGGCGTCCCCTTGCCGGATGAACCCGGGCGGCGATACTGTCGCCGCCCTCGAGGTCCGCACCCAGTGGGCGAGCGCATAGGTCTTGCGTCATTGCGAGCGTAGCGCGGCGGCCAGGTTGGCGCTAACAACAGGGTCGTGCTGTCGCGGCGTTCGGCGTGGTGCCGAAGACCCCAACAACAAAGAAGGAAGGCAACGTGGCGAACAAGGTCAAGGAAATCTGGAAGTCGGGCAAGGCCGTGGTCAACGCATGGCTGGCGATACCCTCCGGCTTCTCGGCCGAGATGGTTGCGCAATGCGGCTTCGACAGCGTCACCGTCGACATGCAGCACGGCGTGCAGGACTATCTGTCGATGGTGCAGTGCTTCCAGGCGATGGACAAGCATCCGGTCACCCCGATGGTCCGCGTGCCCTGGAACGAGCCCGGCATCATCGGCAAGGTGCTCGACGGCGGCGCCTATGGCGTGATCTGCCCGATGGTCAACACGCCGCAGGAGGCCAAGAACCTCGTCTCCTATTCCAAATATCCGCCGAAGGGCGTGCGCTCCAACGGCCCGATCCGCGCCGGCATGTACGGCACCGCGGGTTCCTACCAGAAGACGGCGAACGACGATATCGTGCTGCTTCCGATGATGGAGACCCGGACCGCGGTCGAGAACATGGAAGCGATCCTCGACGTCGAGGGCATCGATGGCGTCTATATCGGCCCGTCCGATCTCGGCTTCTCCTACGGCCTCGAGCCGAAGCTCGACCGCACCGAGCCCGAGATCCTCGCGATCTACGACAAGATCATCAAGGAATGCGGCAAGCGCGGCCTCAACCCGGGCATCCATTGCAGCGGCGCCGAAGGCGCGGCGCGCGCCATCAACATGGGCTTCAAGCTCGTGACGCTCTCGAACGAAGTCGGCCTGATGGCGACCTACGCCAAGATGCAGGTCAACGCGACCCGCAAGGATTCCGGCGGCAAGGCGTAAGGTCTCGTGTCCCGGACGCGATGCGGCGTGTAGCGCCGCTTCGCAGAGCCGGGACCCGGAGGCTTGCGAAGTACATGACGTGACAACTAGGCCCCGGCTCAGCAGCGCATCGTTTTACGCTGCGCTGCGTCCGGGGCGCGATGCTTGAAGACCCAAGGAGACCTTCCATGACCATCAGCCCCGTCATTCGCCTGCATCCCGATGATGGCGTGCTGATTGCGCGCGCGAGCCTGCCGCCGGGCACCTTGGTGGCTGACGGCGTGACGACGGTCGAGCGCATTCCCTCCGGCCACAAGGTTGCGATCAAGCCGATCGCGGTGGGCGAACCCATCAAGCGCTACGGCCAGATCATCGGCTTTGCGACCATTCCGATCGCGCCGGGCCAGCACGTGCACGTGCAGAACTGCGGCATGGGCGATTTCGCCAAGGACTACGCCTATTGCGTCGACGTCAAGCCGACGCCGAACTTCGATCTGCCGGCGACCTTCGAGGGCATTCGCCGCCCGGACGGCCGTGTCGCCACGCGCAACTATATCGGCATCCTCACCTCGGTGAACTGCAGCGCGCATGTCGCGAGCCTCGTCGCCGATATCTTCAAGAAGAATCCCTTCACCGGCGACAACCCGCTGGCCGAATTCCCCAATGTCGACGGCGTGGTCGCGCTGACCCACAAGACCGGCTGCGGCATGACGCAGAACGAGCCGCTCGCGCTGCTCCGCCGCACGCTTGGCGGTTATGCCCGGCACGTCAACTTCTCCCACGTCATCGTGCTCGGCCTCGGCTGCGAGGTGAACCAGATCGGCGGCCTGATGGAAGAGCAGAAGCTCGCCGGCCGTCTGCGCGCGATGGACATCCAGGAGGTTGGCGGCACCCGCAAGACGGTGGAAGCCGGCATCGCCTTCGTGCGCGAGGCCCTCGCCGACTCCAACAAGGTGAAGCGCGAGTCCGTTCCGGTGAGCGAGCTCACCGTGGCGCTGCAATGCGGCGGCTCGGACGGCTATTCCGGCGTGTCAGCCAATCCGGCCCTTGGCGCCGCCAGCGATCTCATCGTGCGTCACGGCGGCACCGTGATCCTGTCGGAGACGCCGGAGACCTACGGCGCCGAGCACCTGCTCACTCGCCGCGCCGTCAGCCGCGAGGTCGGCGAGAAGCTGGTCGATCTCATGCGCTGGTGGGACGAGTACACGACGCGCGAAGGCGCCGAGATGAACGCAAATCCGAGCCCCGGCAACAAGGCTGGCGGCCTCACCACCATCCTGGAAAAATCACTCGGCGCGATGGCCAAAGCCGGCACCACCAATCTCGTCGACGTGCTGCGCTATGCCGAGCCCGTGACCAAGCGTGGTTTCGTGTTCATGGACACGCCCGGCTACGATCCCGTCGCAGCCACGGGGCAGGTCGCCGGCGGCGCCAATCTGGTCTGCTTCACCACCGGCCGCGGCAGCGTGTTCGGCTGCAAGCCGGCGCCGTCGATCAAGCTCGCCACCAACACGCCCATGTACAAGCGCATGGAAGACGACATGGACGTCAATTGCGGCACCATCCTCGAAGGCGAGGAGACGGTCGAGCAATGCGGCCAGCGCATCTTCGAGTTGATTCTGAAGACCGCTTCCGGCCAGCCGACCAAGAGCGAGAGTTTCGATTTCGGCGGCGCCGAGTTCGCGCCCTGGGTGCTCGGCGCGACGATGTAGCTGCGCCCAGCGCGCTTCGCTGCGGAAATATGCAGGATCAGCGGGCGGCTCCGTACATCTACGGAGCCGGCACGTAGCCGCCCGCCCGGGTTCCGGTGCTCACTTAAGATTAATATTTCCTGCCGTAATCCTGATGATGATGCGGGCCACTCCTTCGAGGGCGCTGCCCTTCGTGAGGAAACGTCAACGATGACGCGTTCGATACGGCCGACCGGTGTGGAAAATCTCCTCGGCGAGGAGGAACTGATCGTGTCGAAGACCGATCTCAAGGGCCGGATCACCTACGCCAACGACGTCTTCATTCGCATGGCGAAATACTCCTACGCGGAGCTGATGGGCGCGCCCCACAGCATGATTCGCCATCCCGACATGCCGCGCTGTGTCTTCAAGCTGCTGTGGGACACGGTGCAGTCCAGGCAGGAGATCTTCGCCTACGTCGTCAATCTTGCAGGGGACGGCAGCCATTACTGGGTGTTCGCCCACGTCACGCCGACCTTCGACGAGCGCGGTAATATCGTCGGCTACCATTCCAACCGCCGCAAGCCGGATCCGGCGCAGATCGAACGCATCAAGCCGATCTACAAGACGCTGTGCGCCGAAGAGGCGCGGCATGCCAATGCCAAGGACGGCATGCATGCCAGCTTCGGCGCGATGGTCGAACTGCTCAAGCAACAGGGTGTCGGTTACGATGAATTTGTGCTCTCTCTCTAAGGCGCAGGGAGCGACCGCGCTCGCGTGTGTTCTTGCCGTCGTTGCATTCGCCGTCTCGCTGCTCGGTGTGACCGGCATCGCCGGCGCGGCATTGGCTGGCGCGATAGTCGCGTTGCTCGGCTACGCCGTCTGGTGCCAGCAGCGCACGGCGGTGGCCGTCGATGAGGTCGCTGACGTCTGCCGCAAGGCGGCGCGCGGCGATCTCGAGGCGCGCATTCTCAGCAACCGGCAGGCCGGACGGATCGGCGCGATCGAGAAATCGGTCAACGACATGCTCGACATCACCGACGCCTTCCAGCGCGAAGCCTCGGCGTCGATGGACTATGCCAGCCGCGGCAAGTATTTCCGCAAGATCCTCGCGCGCGGTCTGCCCGGCTCGTTCCGTCGTTCTGCGATCGTGATCAATTCCGGCACCAACAGCCTCGGCCGTCGTGTGGTCGAGATCGCGGATCTCGCAAAGCAGTTCGGCACGCATCTGGATGGGGTCGCGGGCACGCTCATGGGCGCCGCGACCGATCTCGAATCCGACGCGGGCCAGATGGCGGCGGCGGCCGAGAAGACCAGCCGGCAGACCTCCGGCGTGCTCAGCGCCTCCGACCGGGCCTCGCGCAATGTCGCGACGGTCGCGAGCGCGGCCGAGCAGCTCGCATCCTCGATTGCCGATATCGGCCGTCAGGTGGCCGGCTCGACCACGAGCACGGGTCGCGCGGTGAACGAAGCCAATCGCGCCGGCAGCGAGATCCGTTCGCTTGCGGACGCAGCGCTCCGGATCGGCGACGTCGTCAAGCTGATCAGCGAGATCGCCGAGCAGACCAACCTGCTCGCGCTCAACGCCACCATCGAGGCGGCGCGTGCAGGCGAGGCCGGCCGCGGCTTTGCGGTCGTGGCCTCCGAGGTCAAGAGCCTCGCCAACCAGACCGCGAAGGCGACCGAGGAGATCAGCGCCAAGGTTGGCGAGATGCAGCAATCGACCACCAATTCGGTCGCGGCCGTCGAGGTGATCGCGCAGACCATCACCGAGATCAACGGCATCACCGCCTCGATCGCGACCTCGATCGAGCAGCAGGGTCTGGCGACCCGCGAGATCGCCCGCAACGTTCACGAGGCCTCGTCCGGCACATCGCAGGTCTCGACCAACGTCACCGGCATCAGCGAGGCCGCCGCCGATACGGGACGCGTCGCCAGCCGCGTCAACAGCGCCTCCGAACGCGTCCATGGCGAAGTCGAGACGCTCCGGCGCGAGGTGACCCAGTTCCTGCAGCGGCTGACCTCGGCGGCGTAAGGTTTTCACCAAGAGCACGCTGCAACCCCTCTCCCCTTGTGGGAGAGGGTGGCTCGCCGCAAAGCGGCGAGACGGGTGAGGGGTCTCCGTCCTCACGAACGGTCTTGCCAGCGGAGAGAACCCCTCATCCGGCGCTTCGCGCCACCTTCTCCCGCAAGGGGGAAGGAAGAAAGCGGGCGGCCCGCACCTTGCGTAGGCACGGTCTGCCCGTTGTTAGTGCTTGATCGCACAGACCTCAGGTGTTCTGCTCAAAAAAGCTGCTGGAGCATCGCATCCCGTGTCGATCCACGTCGCGTTACACCACGTCACCCACTACAAATACGATCGCCCGATCGATCTCGGTCCGCAGACCATCCGGCTGCGGCCGGCGCCGCACACGCGCACGCCGATCCTGAGCTATTCGCTCAAGGTCACTCCGGCCAACCATTTCGTGAACTGGCAGCAGGATCCGCAAGGCAACTGGCTGGCGCGTTACGTCTTTCCGGAGAAAGCGACGGAGCTGAAATTCGAGGTCGATTTCACGGCGCAGATGACCGTGGTCAATCCGTTCGACTTTTTCGTCGAGCCCTACGCCGACAGTTTTCCGTTCGAATATCCGAAGGACTTGAAAACGGAGCTGGCTCCGTATCTGGAGACCATCAAGCCCGATCGCCTGTTCGCGAAATACCTCGACACGATCCCGCACGAAGCCCCGAACACGGTCAATTTCCTGGTCGACGTGAACAGGGAGCTGCAGAAGAAGATCAGCTACATCATCCGGATGGAGCCGGGCGTGCAGACGCCGGAGGAGACGCTCACCTCCTGCGCCGGATCCTGCCGCGACTCCGCCTGGCTCTTGATCCAGACCTTCCGTCATCTCGGTCTCGCCGCGCGTTTCGTCTCCGGCTACCTGATCCAGATCCGTCCCGACATCGATCCGATCGAGGGACCGCCGGAGGTGGAGAACGACTTCACCGACCTGCACGCCTGGGCCGAAGTCTATCTGCCGGGCGCGGGCTGGATCGGGTTCGACGCGACCTCGGGCATGCTCGCGGGCGAGGGGCACATCCCGGTCGCCGCCACGCCGCATTATCGCTCGGCGGCGCCGATCTCCGGCGGCGCGGGCTTTGCCGAAGTCGAGTTCGCCTTCGACATGAGCGTCAAGCGCATCCGCGAGGCGCCGCGCATCACCAAGCCGTTCTCCGACGAGGCCTGGGCCCGGCTCAACGATCTCGGCGAGCAGGTCGACGGCGATCTCGCCGCCGATGACGTGCGGCTGACGATGGGCGGCGAGCCGACCTTCGTCTCGGTCGACGATCTCGAAGCGGCGGAGTGGAATACGGAGGCGGTCGGCCCGACCAAGCGCGCGCTCGGCGACGATCTGATCCGCCGCCTGCGCACGCGCTTCGCGCCGGGCGGCCTTCTGCACTACGGCCAGGGCAAATGGTATCCGGGCGAGAGCCTGCCGCGCTGGGCCTTCGGCCTCTACTGGCGCAAGGACGGCGTGCCGATCTGGAAGAACGCCGATCTCATCGCGAAAATCGAGCAGCCCCGCCGCGCCGAGGCAAAGGACGCCGAGACCTTCATGGAGGGCGCGGCACTGCGGCTCGGGCTCGATCCCGGCTACATCATGCCGGCCTATGAGGACACCGCGCTCTGGCTCCAGAAGGAGGCCGAGCTTCCCGTCAACGTCGATCCGTCCGACTCCAAATTGGCCAATCCGGAGGATCGCGCGCGCATGGCGCGCGTGTTCGAGCAGGGCCTCAACACGCCGCGCGGCTTCGTGCTGCCGGTGCAGCGCTGGAACGCGCCGCCGCGCTGGCGCAGCGAGCGCTGGCAATTGCGGCGCAATCATCTGTTCCTGATGCCAGGCGATTCCCCTCTCGGCCTGCGCCTGCCGATCGGGTCGCTCGGCTACGTTCCACCCAACCAATATCCCTACATCGTCGAGCGCGATCCGATGGAGCCGCGCGGCAAGTTGCCGGTGTTCACCCTCGAAGCGCGCCCGGAAGCGCCGCCGCGGGCTCCGCTCGAGCAGCTCAACACGTCGATCCCGGTCCGCACCGCGCTGTCCGTCGAAGTCCGCGACGGCGTGCTCTGCGCCTTCATGCCGCCGGTCGAGCGCATCGAGGATTATCTCGAGATGATCGCGGCGCTCGAAGCCACCGCCGAGGAGATGCAGCTCCAGGTCCATGTCGAGGGTTACCCGCCGCCGTTCGATCCGCGCGTCGAGGTGATCAAGGTGACGCCCGATCCCGGCGTCGTCGAGATCAACATCCAGCCGGCGAAGAGCTGGCGCGACGCGGTCGATATCACCACCGGTCTCTATGAGGACGCGGGCAAGGTGCGACTCGGTGCCAACCGCTTCCTGGTCGACGGCCGCCACACCGGCACCGGCGGCGGCAATCATGTCGTGATCGGCGGCTCCAGTCCGGAGCACTCGCCGTTCCTGCGCCGTCCCGACCTGCTCAAGAGCCTTGTGCTGTACTGGCAGCGGCATCCGTCGCTGTCCTACTTCTTCTCCGGCCTGTTCATTGGCCCGACCAGCCAGGCGCCGCGCATCGACGAAGCCCGGCACGACAGCATCTACGAGCTCGAGATCGCGCTCTCCCACGTGCCGCCGCCGGGCTACCAGACCCCGCTCTGGCTGGTGGACCGCCTGTTCCGGCACCTGCTCGTCGACATCACCGGCAACACCCATCGCGCCGAGATCTGCATCGACAAGCTCTATTCGCCGGATGGGACCACGGGGCGGCTCGGCCTCGTCGAATTCCGCGCGCTCGAAATGCCGCCCGATCCGCGCATGTCGCTGGCGCAGCAGCTGCTGATCCGCGCGCTGATCGCAAAATTCTGGCGCGAGCCGCAATCCGGCAAGTTCGTGCGCTGGGGTACGGCGCTGCATGACCGCTACATGCTGCCGCATTTCATCTGGGAAGATTTTCAGGACGTGCTGTCCGAGCTGAAGCAGTCCGGCTACCCGTTCGAGGCGGAATGGTATCTGGCTCAGCTCGAATTCCGTTTCCCCGCCTTCGGCCGTATCCATCATGGCGGCGTCACGCTGGAGCTGCGGCAGGCGCTGGAGCCCTGGCATGTGCTCGGCGAGGAGGGCTCGGCCGGCGGCACGGTGCGCTATGTCGACAGCTCGGTCGAGCGGCTCCAGGTCAAGGCAGAGGGCTTCGTCGAGGGACGCCACATCGTCACCTGCAACGGCCGCCGCCTGCCGATGACCTCGACCGGCCGCTCCGGGGAAGCCGTGGCCGGTGTCCGCTTCAAGGCCTGGCAGCCGGCCTCCGGCCTGCACCCGACCATCCCCGTTCACGCGCCCCTGACCTTCGACCTGATCGACACCTGGAACGGCCGCTCGCTCGGCGGCTGCGTCTATCACGTCGCCCATCCCGGCGGGCGCAGCTACGATACCAAGCCGGTCAACACCTACGAGGCCGAGGCGCGGCGGCTGGCGCGCTTCCAGGACCACGGCCATACGCCGGGCCCGATGCAGCCGCCGCCCGAGGAACGCACAAATGAGTTTCCCCTGACCCTCGACTTGCGGACCCCGCTCCTGCAATGAGTATGAGGGCGGGGCAGGGAGAGGCGCATGGGCGAGGGCGCAGCCGAAGAGGACGACAGGGCGGGTAAGGCGCCAACACAACGTGAGAGCCAGCGCGAAGGCCAGCGCCGCCTCGCGCAATGGGTCCGCGACTATCGCCGCCTGCCCGGCATCCCCGACGAGTTCTTGGGGCCCGACGGCGCCCCGCGCGCGGTCTGGGGCCGCTTTTTCGACGCCTTCGGCGCGCTTGCGCCCGACGAGATCGAGCGGCGGTTCGGCATGGCCGACCGCCACCTCCGCGAGGCCGGCGTCACCTACCGCGCCCCCGGCGACGGCGCCGACCGGCCCTGGTCGCTCAGCCATCTGCCGCTGCTGATCGACGAGGCCGACTGGAAGCAGCTGTCCGCCGGCATCACCCAGCGCGCCGAGCTGCTCGAACTCGTCCTGCGCGACATCTATGGCGAGGGCCGGCTGGTCGCGGAAGGCGCGCTGCCGGCGGCCGCGATCGCCGGCAGTCCCGAATATCTCCGTCCGGTCTGCGGCGTGCCGCCGCCGGGCGGGCGCTACCTTTCGCTCTACGCCGCCGACGTCGGCCGCGGCCCCGACGGCCGCTGGTGGGTGCTCGGCGACCGCACGCAGGCGCCGTCGGGCGCGGGCTACGCGCTGGAGAACCGCCTGGTGCTCTCGCGCGCCTTCTCCGATCTCTACAAGTCGATGAACGTGCCGCGCGTCGCGCCGTTCTTCGAGGCGTTCCGCGACAGCCTGCGCGCGCGCGCCGATCGCGACGAGCCGCGGATCGGCGTGCTCACACCGGGCAGCTTCAGCGAGACCTATTTCGAGCATGCGACGCTGGCGCGCTATCTCGGCTTTCTGCTGGTCGAGGGCGACGATCTCGCCGTCAGTGACGACCGCGTTCACATCCGCACCGTCGCCGGCCTGAAGCGGCTCGACGTTCTGCTCCGCCGTGTCGATTCCAACTCGCTCGATCCGCTCGAGCTCGATGCGTCCTCGCATCTCGGCGTGCCCGGTCTGATCGACGTGCTGCGCAAGGATGGCGTCGTCGTCGCCAACATGCCGGGCTCCGGCGTGCTGGAGGCGCGCGCGATGCTCGGTTTCCTGCCGGCGCTGAGCCGCCGCCTGCTCGGCGAAGAGCTGAAGATGCCGCACATCGCGACCTGGTGGTGCGGCCAGCGCACCGCGCGCGACGAGGTGCTGTCGCGGCTCGACGAGGTCGCGATCGAAGGCGCCTACGGGCGCGGCGTTCCCGGTTTCGACAGCAACGGTCCGGTGCTCGCGAGCGAGCTCGACGCAAGCGGACGCCAGCGCCTGATCGATTCCATCACCGGGCGCGGTATGGACTATGTCGGCCAGGAGGTGGTGCGGCTTTCGACCATGCCGGTGTGGGAGCATGGCCAGATCACGCCGCGCCCCTTCGTGCTGCGCGTGTTCGCGGCCGCGACGCCCGACGGCTGGGCCATCATGCCCGGCGGCTTCTGCCGGATCGCCGAGCAGGCCGATGCGCGTGCGGTGTCGATGGGCGACGGTGCCCGCGCCGCCGACGTCTGGGTCGTCTCGGAGAAGAAGGTCGCGACCGCGACGCTGCTGCCGGCGACCGACAAGGTGCGCATCCGCCGCATCGCCGGCGTGCTGCCGAGCCGCGCCGCCGACAACCTGTTCTGGCTCGGCCGCTATCTCGAGCGCGCCGAAGCGACGCTGCGGCTGGTGCGGGCGCTGGGCTCGCCGAGCGGGCCAAGCAAGGGCACCGCGGCCTCGCTGCAATCGGCAGAGCGCATCCAGCGCCTGCTGGTGGCCTGGGGCGCGATCTCGCAAGCCTCGCGCGCGACGCCGGGACGCGTCACCGCCGAAGCGCTGCAGAACGCCGATCGTTTCGGCTCCGCGTTGTCGCTGGTGCGCGCGGCGCAGCGCACGGCGACCTCCTTGCGCGAGCGGCTGTCGCCCGATGCCTGGCAGGTCATCACCGAGATGGCCGAGCGGCTCGCCGTCGAGGTCGAGGACGATGACAGCGTGCTGAGCGCGGCCGAGCTGACCTTGCAGGAGCTCGCGAGCTTTGCCGGCCTTGCCCAGGAGAACATGAACCGCGCCGCCGGCTGGCGCTTCCTCGATGTCGGCCGCCGCACCGAGCGCGCCATCAACACCGCGCGCTTCGCGCGCCAGTTCGCCTATGACGAGGCCGGCGACGAGGATCTCGACATCCTGCTGACGCTGGTGGATTCCCAGATCACCTACCGCTCGCGCTATCTGCTGGCGCCGATCCTGGCCCCGGTGCGCGACCTCGCCGTGCTCGATAGCTACAATCCGCGGTCGGTGGCGTTCCAGGTGGCGACCCTGAACGAGCACATCGCGGCGCTGCCGAGCCTGAAGGAGCACGGCCTGATCGAGCGGCCGCAGCGGCTCGCGCTCGCGGTGCAGGCGATGCTGACCACGGCCGAAGCCGAGAAGCTGGAGGTCAAGTCGCTGTTCTCGCTGGAGCAGGATTTGCTCAGCCTCGCCGAGGCGATCGGGCTGCATTACTTCCCGCACGGCCCGAATGCCAGCCGGCCGGAAAAGCTGACGGGGCTGGCGTGATCTACGACATCCGGCACGTCACCACCTACGAATATGAGAGCGCGGTCAGCTTCGCTCGCTGCACGCTGCGGCTGGAGCCGAAGAACGGAGACGGCCAGGAGCTGATCTCGCACCGTGTCGAGATCCGTCCGCGGCCCGCCGAGCGGCATGTCCGCCGCGATTTCTTCGGCACGCTGACCGAGAGCATCGTGATCGAGACGGCGCATCGCAATCTGCGCATCGACTCGCGCTCGCGCGTGTCGGTCTCGCGCAAGCCGCCGGCGCGCGATGCCGCGAGCCCGGCCTGGGAGAGCATCCGCGACCTCGCGTTTGAGGCGACCAGTCTCGGGCCGTCCTCGCCGGTCGGCTATGTCTTTGCCAGTCCGCTGGTGCCGGTGCTGCGTCCGGTCAGCGCCTATGCCGCTTTGAGCTTTGCGCCCGGCGCGGGAATCCTCGCCGGCGCCGCAGATCTCATGCATCGCATCCGCACCGAGTTTCGCTACGACCCCAAGGCGACGGTGATCTCGACGCCGCTCGACGAGGTGTTCGACAAGCGCCATGGCGTCTGCCAGGATTTCGCCCATGTGATGATCGCGGGCCTGCGCGGGCTCGGTCTGCCCGCCGCCTATGTCAGCGGATACTTACGCACCATTCCGCCTGCGGGCCAGCAGCGTCTGCAGGGCGCCGATGCCACCCACGCCTGGGTGTCGCTGTGGTGCGGGGCGGAGCTTGGCTGGATCGATTTCGATCCGACCAACGATCTCCTGGTCGCAAACGACCATATCGTGCTCGCGGTCGCACGCGACTTTTCCGACGTCTCGCCGGTCGACGGCATCATCGTCGGCTCGCGGAAGCAGAAGCTCGGCGTCGCCGTCGACGTGTTGTTGGTGGAGTAGCAGATGATCGGCGCGCGCCGATCATCGCACCATGGTTTCGCGGTCCCAGGCCTGGTAGTCGGGCGAGCCTTCGACGCGGATGGGACCGTCGTAGCCGAATTCCACCATATGCACGGTCACGTAGTCGTCCCCGAAGAAGACGACGCCATAGGCCTGCGGCAGGTCGGACGCGCTCAGCAGCATGGTCTCGGAAAACAGCGGAAAGCTCGCATGGTTGGTGCCACGCAGCGACGAGGCGGGGATCCCTGCAACCGAGCCGGCGAGCGGCAGGTGACAATGGCCGAAGAAGACGTGGCGGATTTTTGTCCGATGGCGGCCGACGAGCTGCCGGAACGGAGCTTCGTCGAGCAGGCGAATCTGGTCGAAGGGAGCGAGATGCACCGGCATCGGGTTATGGTGCATGAACAGCAGAAACGGCCCATCGTGCTCGGCAAGCCGTGCCTCGAGCCAGCCAAGACGATCTTCGCAATAGCGCCCGGCATGCGTCTCCGGGTGGGCGGTGTCGAGGAACAGGCAGCGGCCGGCGGCTGTATCGTGGATGCCCTGGACAAAGCCGTTCTCATCGGCGAGATCGGGGAAGACGCTCAGGAAGGCAGCGCGCCGGTCGTGGTTGCCGATGCAAAGCCGGACCGGCAGCGGATATTCATCGAGGCGCTGCTTGAGCCATTGATAGTCGGCAACATCGCCCCAATCCGAGAGGTCGCCGGTAATCACCATCAACCCGGCGTCGTGATGATCCCGCAGGGCATGCGTAAGCGCCCGCTCGAAATTGGCGCGTGGATCGCGGCCGCCGATGGTGGCGCCCGGTGCCGTCAGGTGAATGTCGCTCAGATGAAGCAGCTTCATCGTCATCTCCGGCTGTGGAGGCACAGGGCGCCGATGGCGCCCTGTGCCAGTGGATGTCGGGACGCTCAGCGCGCCGCGCCGGTGGTCTTCGGCAGCAGTTTCTGCACGTCCGCCGTCATGTCGGCGAGGACGGCATCGGGTTCCTTCGCGCGGGCGCCGGAGATGATCGAGTTCAAGTGATCCTTGATCACGTCGGTGATCTTCAGGCCGTTGTCGCCGGGGAAGGCGTACCATTTCGTGAGCAGCGCGAGCTGGCCGACGGCGGTGAAGTTGTTGGGGTTCTTGACATAGAAGTCCTTCAGATAGACCTCGTTGGCAACCTTGTTGGGCGGCATGTAACCGGTGGTCTCGGCCATGATCGCGGCGCCCTTGGCACCGGTCCAGAACTTCACCGCTTCCCAGGCGGCATCGCGCTTGGCCTTGTCCTTGGCGAGGATCAGCACGACATTGCCGCCGGCCGGCAGCCGGCCGGTGGAAGCGGCGACGTCGGGGAACGGTATCGTCTTCAGCGCGAACTTGCCGCCGATCATCTGCGTGACCTTGTTGAGGTCCGAGGTCGAGGTGATGTGAAAGCCGGTCTTGCCGGCCGCGAACGCCGCGCGCATCGAGGGCTGGTCGAGATTGGGCATGCCGCCTTCATTGACGAGCCGTGCGATCATGTTGATCGCGAACTTGCCCTCCGGTCCGTCGAACGCGACTTTGGTCTCGTCGGCGTTGAGCATGGTGCCGCCGCGCGCGAACACCGGCGCTTGCCACAACCAGTTGCCTGTGATGTCCCAGGCATAGGTGACGCCGTTGGTGTCGTTGCCCAGTGCCTTGACCTTCTTGGCCAGCGCGATCAGTTCGTCCCAGCTCTTCGGCAGGTTGTTGATGTCCCCGCCAGCCTGCTTCACCAGATCGAGATTGACGTAGACGATGGGCAGGGAGATTGCGAAGGGCAGGGCATAGACCTTGCCGCCGGCGGTGCCGATGTCATACATCGCCTGATGGAAGCCTTGCTTGTCGAAATCCTTTTCGGCGGCGATGTAGCCGCCGAGTTCGGCCGGGATGTTCTTGTCGACCAGGACGCGGATGCGGTTCAGCCCCTGGAAGGACACGTCGGGCATCTGGTTGGTCACCGCTTCACGCAGCACCTTCTGGGTGGCGTCCTCGTAGGATTCATAAGGCGCACGCATGGTGACCTTGATCTCCGGGTGCACCTTGGCGAACTCGTCGGCGATGCGCTTGTGGGTCTCGGTGAACAGCTCCGGATAAGGATACTGCATCACGATCTCGGTTTGGGTCTGCGCGAGCGCAGAGCCGGCCGCAAGCGACAGAGCCGCGGCGGCGATGAAGGACTTCAGCATGGATAGTCTCCCTGGTTGAGGTAACGCGGTCACTTGATGCCGGTGAGGGTGATGCCCTCGATGAAGCGGCGCTGGGCAAAGAGGAACGCGATGACGAGCGGCGAGATGATCACCATCGCGGCGGCCATCAGCGGGCCATAGCTGGTGCCGGCCTCGTTGTTGCGGAAATGCGCAACGGCGAGCGGCGGGGTACGCAGTTGCTCGCTGTTGAGCACGATCAGCGGCCAGAAATAGTCGTTCCAGTGCGCGACCACCGAGAAGATGCCGAAGGCGGTGACGGCCGGGATCGCGGCCGGCAGCATCACCCGCCAGACGATGCCGAACTCGGAGATGCCGTCCATCCGCGCGGCATCGACGAGATCGTCCGGCACGGTCTTGAAGAACTGGCGCATCAGGAAGATGCCGAACACGGAAATCGTGAAAGGCAGGACGAGCGCGGCATAGCTGTCGAGCAGGCCGAGCTTGTGCAGCAACAGGAAGATCGGGATCGCGGTCGCCTGCGGCGGAATCAGGATCCCGAACAGCACGAGTGCGAACAGCGTCTCGCGGCCGACGAAGCGAAGTTTCGCCAGCGCGTAGGCCGCCGGCAGCGCCACCATGATCTGCAGCACGAAGATCGAGACCGTGACGATGACGCCGTTGATCAGGAAGCGCAGGAGATTGGACTTGGCGAAGGCCTCGCGCAGGTTCTCCCACAGCGCGAAATGGTGCGGGATCAGATGCAGCTCGCTGGAAAAGACCTCGGTCTGCGGCTTGGATGCGGTCGAGATCATCCAGATGAAGGGCGCCAGCATGATCGCGGCACCCGCGATCAGGAGGACGTGGCGGAGTATCGCCCGGTACGGGATGGGATGCGAATGGCTCATGTATAATGCACGCCGCGATCGGCGAGCCTCGATTTGACGAGCGTGAGGGCGAGAACGAAGACCAGGAAAACCACGGTGATCGCGGCAGCGTAGCCGGAGCGGAAGAACTCGAAGCCTTCCGTGTACATGGTGTGGATCAGCACCTCGGTGGATTTCGACGGGCCGCCCTTGGTCAGCACGTGCACGGTGTCGAACACCTGGAAGGAGCGGATGCCGGAGATCACCACGACGAAGGTCGTGACCGGCCCCAGCATCGGCCAGGTCACGAGGCGGAAGCGGGCCCAGCCGCTCGATGCGCCGTCGATCTCGGCCGCTTCGTAGAGCTGCTTGGGGATGGAGACGAGGCCGGCGAGAAACAGCACCATGTTGAAGCCGACGGCCTGCCAGATGCCGATCGCGCACAGCGCGTAGAGGGCGGTGCTGCGGTCCTGCAGCCAGGCGAAGGCCGGCAGGCCCGCGCTGCGCAACAGCCCGTTCACCAGGCCGAATTGCGGATGCAGCATGAACTCCCACACCACTGCCATGGCGATCAGGGTCGCCATGACTGGCAGAAAGTAGATCGTCCGATAGAAGCTGCGCAGGCTGGTCCCGCTCTGGATCAGCAGCGCGATCACAAGGCCCGCGATCACGGCGCCGGGCACCACGATCACGACATAGGTCAGCGTGTTGCGCAGCGCGATCCAGAATACCCTGTCGGCGAACAGGTCGTGGTAATTGGCCAGCCCGATCCAGGAGAAATGCGGCGCGCCGAGCTGATAGTCGGTGAAGGAGAGGGCGATCACGCCGGCGAGCGGACCAAGCAGCATGGCCAGCATGAGTGTTGCGGCCGGCGTCACCAGGGCGTAGGCGGAGTAGGTACGCCGGCTGCCGTGAGCTTGCGGCGCGCGCCTTGGCGCATCGGCGGAGACGATGGCCGCATCGATCGTCATGGAGCCGTCAGACATGGGCGTGCTCACGGATGCGCTCGCTCTGCTCCAGCCTGAGCTCGATCCGCTTTCCGGCGGGATCGAAAACCCGCACTGCGTCGGGGGCAAAGCCAAAGGCCGCACGACTGCCCATCACAGGCATGTGCCTGACATCCGCGAGCCGCGCGATCAGGCGCAAGGCGGCGCCTTCGACCGCGAGATGGACGAATGCCTCCGCGCCGAGGTTTTCCAGATGGACGACCGTTCCGGAGAATGGCCCTGCGCCGAGCTCGATCCGCTCCGGACGTACGCCGACGCGGCAGTCGCCGGCCGTCGCACCGCACGCAAGCTTCAGGGCCGTCCCCAGCACGTCGATGCCGCCGTCCTTCCGGATCCGGCCGGGGAGAATGTTGATCTTGGGACTGCCGATGAATTCGGCCACACGAATATCGTCGGGGTCGTTGTAGATCTCCGCGGGCGTCCCGGCCTGGATCAATTCACCGGCCATCATGACGGCGATCCGGCTCGACATGGTCATCGCCTCGGCCTGGTCGTGCGTGACGTAGACGAACGTTGCCTTGAGACGGCGGTGCAGTTCAGCGAGTTCTGCGCGCATGTGGACGCGCAGTTTCGCGTCGAGATTGGAGAGCGGTTCATCGAAGAGGAACGCCCGGGGCTCGCGCACCATGGCGCGGCCGACCGCGACGCGTTGCCGCTGTCCGCCGGACAATTGGCCCGGCTTGCGCCGCAGCAGCGGAGCGATGTCGAGTTGCTCGGCGATCCCGGCAATGTCGGCACTGATGAGCCGTTCCTTGGCACGTCGGCTCGGCAGCAGCGCGCCCAGGAGCGGCAGCCGTTCGATCGTGGAGAGGCGCCGCATCCGCAACGGCACCGCGATGTTGTCGAAGGTACTCAAATGCGGATAGAGCGCGTAGGACTGGAACACCATCGCGAGGTTGCGCGCGCTCGGGCGAATGCCGTCCACCGCGACGCCGTCGATGCGGATCTGGCCCGAATTCTGTGGCTCCAGCCCGGCAATGATGCGCAGCAGGGTCGATTTCCCGCAGCCGGACGGACCGACCAGCGAGATGAACTCGCCGTCCTCGATCCGGAAATCGATGCCCTTCAGGACGTCGGTACCGTCGAAGGATTTGCGGATTGCGGAAAGCTCGATTTGCGCCATTCGCGCTGGTTCCCTGCTGCCTGTTGCGGCGCACGGAGGAGTAGGGAGCGCGTGCGACATTCACATAACGATCAATGGCCTGGCTTATAGGCATCCCAGGTTTTGCTTTTGGGTGGTCCTGAACGGGGAATATCGGCCTTGGGATGTGTGTCGTGGCGCTGACGTCGTCGCGCGTCAGGGCGGTCAATGCGGTGTTCGAGACCGGCAGCTTTGCGGCCGCAGCCAGGCGACTAGGCGTGTCGCAACCTGCGGTTGCGCAGCTTGTGCGCGACCTGGAGGCCGAATTCGCCGTTGCGCTGTTCGATCGGCACGGCCAGAACCTGGTCGCGACGTCGTTGTGCCGTCGGCTCTATGCCTCGACAAACCGCATGCAGGCGATCGAGGCGGACGCGCTGGCCATCCTGGAGCAGCGCGATGAGCTGATGGGGGGAGAGCTTCGGATCGGGCTCGGCAACGCCATGCCGGGCATGGCGCTGATCGCGGCCTTTCGCAATCTCTATCCGAAGATCCAGATCAACATCGAGATCGGAAGCTGGTCGGCGATCATGGCGGCGGTGGTCGACCAGCGCGTCGACGTCGCTGTGCTGCCGGAGGTGCCGCAGGACAATCGCTTCCGTCGCGAGCCCTGCGTGCAGCAGCGCGTCGTCGCGATCTGCCATCCCGTTCACGACCTGAGCCGTGAATCGCGCGTGTCCGTCGCCGGCCTGATGCAGTATCCGCTGGTGTTTCGGACCCGGGATTCGTCGACCCAGCGCGCCGTGGACAGGGCGTTTCGCGCCGTCAATCTGCGCGCAAGTCCAGCGATCATCGTCAACACGCGGGAGGGCATGCTGGAGGCGGTCGCCAATCGGCTCGGTGTCGGGTTTGTCTGGGAGCACGGCTCGAGCCGCGTCGACCGTATCGCCAAGGTGGCGATCGCAGAAATCAAGGCGGAGTCGCCCGAATACATCTTCTCGTTGGCCGGCAGACGCGGCAAACTGGTCGAATTGTTCTATCTGGCCAGAAGTCTGTCGCGCTCGGCCGAGGGCGCCGACATCCTGGCTGCGCCCTGAAGGGGCGGTCGGACCGGGACCGTTCCCTGCCCACCCTCAAGGTGTGACGAAATGTGACCTCAACCGGGATGTTGCGTAGCGGGATTGTAACATATTGCCAAATTTGGGTTCCCGGGATTTGGTCAGGTGGCCCAAGATGGTCTATGCTGGCCCCTGCGTCGAGGACAAGAGCGGGGCGTCGGGAGAACGCGTGGGACACCACCGACAAACGGGGCTGAATCCATGATCACGTTGCCAAGACTGGCGGCCGAATCCCTGGAGAAGTTGCTGGGCACGTTCATGCGTCGGCGCTACGACGAGGACTCTGCCAGGATCGTAGAGGGGGCGACGCGCACGGCACTGGAGTGCATCGGCAACAGTGACGCCCTCTACCACAATATCGAGCATACCATGCTGGTGACGCTGGCCGGCCAGGCGATCCTCCAGGGCCGGCATCTGCATGGGCACCTCTCGGCGGAGGATTATACCCACATCCTCGTCGCCTGCCTCGCCCACGACATCGGCTACGTCCGTGGCCTGTTCGAGGACGACGACGAGGACGGCTTCGTGATCGACGCGGCGGGGAGCAAGGTCTCTCTGCCGCGGGGTGCATCGGATGCCAGTCTCATGATGTATCACGTCGACCGGTCGAAACTATACGTAGAGCAGCGGCTACGGCCGGTCGAGGGGCTCGACAGCGAGCGCATCGCCCGCGCCATCGAGGGCACGCGTTTTCCGGCCCGCGAGGGCCAGGACTACGACGAGGACGCTTCGATCCTGCGCGCCGCCGATTTCATCGGCCAGCTTGGTGATCCCAATTATCTGCGCAAGGCCAACGCGCTCTATTACGAGTTCGAGGAGGTCGGCATGAACCGCCAACTCGGCTACGACTCGCCCGCAGACATCGTGAACCGCTATCCGCAGTTCTACTGGAACAGCGTCGCACCCCACATCCAGACCGAGATCGGTTATCTCAACAAGACCGAGATCGGCCGGCAGTGGATCGCCAACCTCTACAGCAACGTCTTCCGCGCCGAGCGCGAGATTTCGCTGTCAGGACCCCAGAAATAAGGCCGAGCAGGGCGTTGCGCCGCGTCCCGTCAGTGATCCAATGCGGCTGCTGCAGCGTTAAGTCGATACTCCCTATGTGTATCACGCGCGACGTTGGCTAATGGCAAGTTATGCAAGAGTGGCACTGTTCATCCTGATCGTGGTCGGGATCGGCTTTGTCATCGGTAGTACAAACCTGCCGGGCGGCTGGTATGCCGGGCTGACCAAGCCGCCGTTCAACCCGCCGAACTGGGTGTTCGCGCCGGCGTGGTCCGTGATCTACCTGCTGATCGCGCTGGCCGGGGCACGGACCTGGGAGCGGACGCCGCGCGGTGCGGGCATGCTGCTCTGGACCGTGCAGATGCTGCTCAATTTCACCTGGTCGCCGGTCTTCTTCACCTGGCATCGCACCGGCGTGGCGCTGGCCGTGATTGTCGCGATGCTGCTGTCCATCATCGGGTTCATCGTCGAGCGTTGGCAGGCCGACCGGGTCGCCGCGGCGCTATTCGTGCCCTATCTCGCCTGGGTGGCTTTTGCCACCCTGCTCAACGCCAGCATTTTCTGGCTCAACTGAGCCGCGGCTCAGGTTAAGGCCTCGGCGATGCTGGCTGCCTGGCGCCGGATCGAGCGCAATTCTCCGTCATCCTTGCGGGCCAGATTGGCATACTGGTTCTTCATCCGGCCGTTGGCGGCGAAGCGATGGCGGTGCTTGTCCAGGAAATTCCAGTAGAGCGTGGTAAAGGGACAGGCATCCTCGCCGATCGATTTTTTGGGATCGAAGCGGCAATGCCGGCAATGATCGCTCATGCGGTGGATGTAGTTGCCCGACGCCGCGTAGGGCTTCGTGCCGACAATGCCGCCGTCGCCATGCTGGCTCATGCCGAGCGTGTTCGGCAGGGAAACCCAATCGACCGCATCCCAGAACATCGACATGTGCCAGCGATGGACGTCGTAGGGCCGCACGCCCAGCAGCATGGCGAACAGCCCGAGCACCATCAGCCGCTCGATATGGTGGGCATAGGCGTAGTCGATCGTGTGACCAATCGCCTCGGCGAGGCAGCGCATGTCGGTCTCGCCGGTCCAGTAGAATTTCGGCATCGGCAATTCGGCGCCGAGCGCGTTCGCTTGCGCATAGTGCGGCATGCGCTGCCAGTAGATGCCGCGGACGAATTCTCGCCATCCGATGATCTGGCGGGTGAAGCCTTCCAGCGCGTTCAGCGGGGCCGTGGTGTTTCGAAGCGCGGACCGGACGACCTCCAGCGGGCGCAATTGGTGCAGGTTCAACGGGCCCGACAAGACCGAGTGGTAGAGGAAAGGCTGGCCGGATCGCATCGCGTCCTGATAGTCGCCGAACTGCGGCAGCCGCTCGGCAACGAAGTCGTCCAGCTGCGCGAGCGCCTGTGTCCGCGTGACAGGCAGGTCGAAGCCGTCGAGCTTGCCAGGGCTGCCTGCGAAGCGTGCGGCGACGAGCCGCAGCACCTCCGTCGTGATCGCGTCGGGCGGACATGCGGGTCGCGGCGGTATGGAGGGGTTGGTCCTGCCGAAGGATTTGCGATTCTCCGCGTCGAAATTCCACGCGCCGCCGACAGGTCGTCCGGCGATATCCATCAGAAGCCCGGTCTTCCGGCGCATGGCGCGGTAGAAGGTTTCAAGCACCGGGCGTGGATGTCGTTCAGAAAAGGCCGCAAACTCCTCGCGCGAGCACAGGAAGTGGCTGTCGCTGCGGATCTCCGGCACCTGCGGCAGGCGGCGCAGCTTCTCGGCGACGCGCCAGTCGCCCGGCTCGACCACAATCGTCCGGGAGGGCCTGAACCCACGCTGGGCCCGCGCGATCTCGGTTTCGAAGCGCCCGGTATTGTCGTGCTCGTCGATGTAGACATAGTGCACACGCCGCCCGCGCGCGATCAGTTCGTCCCTGAAGTGTCGCATCGAGGCGAGGAAATAGGCGATGCGCTTTTTGTGCTGCGGGATGTACGAGGTCTCTTCGATCACCTCCATCTGCAGCACGAGGTCGTGGGCGGGGTCGAAGCCGTCGAATGCGGCGCCGTCGGCGTCGAGCTGGTCTCCGAGCACGACGACGAGATGGCGGACGTCCTCCGGCCCGCTGGATCGGTCCAATGGCAGGCTCACGGATGGGGCTGCGGTGCGGCAGCACCTGACGCACAAGCCAGGCAATCGGTGCGGACCGAAGCGAGCGTCCGATGCAGCCAGGTCTTGATCGTGCCGACGGGCACGCCGAACCGCCGCGACAGGCTCAGCCGGCTTTCACCCTCGAGATAGGCGAGCGAGAGCAGATGCCGGCGATCCCGTGGAAGTCTGTCGAGAACACCGGCCGCGATCGGCTGAACGAGATCGTAGTCGAACGGGTCGGTATCCCGCCCGCCTGCATCGGGCACGGACAAGGCTTCGTCCAGATCGGTCGTGGCCACCTGCTTCAGCCGGAGCGCGTCGATTGTGGTGTTGCGCATGATCGTGCACATCCACGTGATGGGCGAGGCGCGTCGTGAATCGAAACTCGCGGCGTTTTTCCAGATCTTCAGATAGGCTTCCTGAAGCAGATCGTCGAGATCGACGATCGATGGCGACACCGCCAGTGCGGTCTTGCGCAACCTGTTGCGGGTCGACGCGTGCAATTCCGCAAAGGCCCGCTGGTCGCCGTTTCCGGCGCGCCGGAGCAGGGCACTCAACCGCTCGATGCTTGAATCCCTTTGAACGGCGCGACCGCAGCTCATGCCTCGTCTCCCGCATCAGTCAGCAAGGAAACGATGCCCGCGCGGCGCTGGATCACCTCCGCGAACGGAGGCCGCGCTCAAAGCCGGACGAAGGGCGAAATCAGCCGGCCAAGCAGTCCATGCAATTCGAGGTCTCCGGTCATGGCGACCAGACACAGGCAGGGTTCCTCCGGCCCCACGACAGGCTGATGATCGACCTCGCCGTCGCCGAAATCGAAATCGCCCGGGCCGTAGCGGCCGGCTTCGTGACTGAAGCTGCCCTTCAACACGCAGGTCAGCTCCGTTCCACTGTGAGAGTGTTGCAGCATGCGTGCGCCGGGCGCGGACCACAGCAGGAACGCGCGCGACTGTTTCGCGCTCGGCAGAATGATCGGTTGAAGCTTCAGGCCGGGCGCCACGCGGCGTTGCTTGCCGAACCGGCAGCGGCGCAATATCTCCGGCAAATCCTCATCCGGAAGCTCGGCAGGCGGCTGGGCATCCTCGCGCGGCGCCGGCTGCGGCTCATCGAGCTTCGCCATGATCGCCGCGAACGCATCGGCCTTCATCGCAACCGGTGCGGTCTCCTCGAGCGCGGCGCCGGCCAGATGCTCCATCGCCCCGGCAAAGCGGCGGCACGCCGGGCACTGCGCGACGTGCACGGCGACAACGAGATGATCGGCCTCGTCGAGTCGGCCCGTTGCGAAATCGGCAAGCAGTTCGTCCGGTGGGTGGTGACTGATGGTCATGTCGATTCGTCCAGCAGGTCTCGCAGCCGATTCATGGCCAGTCGGATGCGTGATTTCACGGTTCCAAGGGGAATGCCGAGGCTCTCGGCGATCTCTGCATGTGGGCGCTCCTCGATAAACGACATCCGGACCACCCTGGATTGCTCCTCCGACAGGCGAAGCAGCGCGGCCGCAACGCGCGAGACGTCCTCGCCTCGGGTCATGAGGATCTCAGGTGAGTCGACGACGTCGTCAGCGTCATCGATGAAGCCGGGCTGGTCGGCACGCGCCTGTCGCACCGCGCGCCTGGCCGCGTCGATGCGCAGATTCCGCGCGATGGTGAAGATCCACGCGGCTGCGCCGCCGGACGACGGATCGAATTGAGCCGCCTTGCGCCAGACGGCAAGCAGCGTGCTCTGCGCGATTTCCTCCGCGGTGTCGGCGTCCGTCCCGATCTTCATCAGGAGACCCTTCACGCGAGGAGCAAAATGCTCGAACAGAAGCTTGAAGGCATCGCGATCGCCATGGGCCGCGACACGTCCGATCAATTCAGCCCATTCCACCGTCGCCTTGGGCCTTTCCAATGGTGTCCGTTGCAACCGGATCCAGCGACGAGCGGGCAGGGAGGGCCTGCTCCGTACGGACCTGCTCAGGGCTGGAAGACCGGCGTTCATGAAGCCTCGGTTGGTATATCCGCTCGGAAACGATGGACGCCGCCGTTTGGATCACCTGCCGGGTGGTCATGTCTTAGGCGTTCGTCCGGCCTGCGACAAGCGGGGTTCCAGTTGCCGTCAGTGGCGCAGTGGCCGCTCACCCCTTCTTCATACTGCTTGCGCTTTGTTCCCTTCAAAGCCGGTGCGGGAGGGGCGCCCTAACCGGCTTTTAAGGCCCGGCATGGCCCGATCGCCTGCCTGCGCTTCCATGCGCCGGGCCGCCATTCGCACTTTTCTAACCAACATTCGAACTGCTCTGATCCGTTCTCACGCCAAGCCCGTATCTCGCATTCGGGAGAAATCATTCGATGTGGCAAGCCCTGACCTGTCTGCCTGCGCAGCATGACCTCAGCTACGTCATAGCTGCGGCGCTCGTCTGCGTGCTGGGCTCGCTGCTGTCGATGCGGCTGCTGGCGCGGGTTCGTCGCAATACCGGCATGCGGCGGTTGCATCTGCTGTTCCTGTCCGGACTGGTTGCGGGCGGCACCGTCTGGACCACCCATTTTGCGGCCATGCTCGGCTACAATGCGCCGGTCGCGCGCGCCTTTGAACCAGCGCTGTCGTTTGCTTCGCTGATGATCGCCGTGATCCTGGCCTGGGTGGGATTCTTCATGACGACCCGCACGCGGCTCGGACCCGCGATCGAGGGCGGCGGCGCGATCTTCGGTCTTGGCATCGCCGCGATGCATTACACGGGGATGGCGGGTTTCGAGATCCCGGGCGTGCTCGGCTGGAACTACCCGCTCGTTGCACTCTCCGTCGTGTTCGCGGCCGGCTTCGGCGCCGTGGCCGCCAACCGCATTGCGCGGCCGATCACCCGCTTCTGCAAATATGGCGGCACGCTCGCGATGATCCTGGCGATCGTCTCGCTGCATTTCACCGGCATGGCCGCCGTGACGATATACCCGGTCTTCGACATGGCCGTGCCGCCGCAGACCCTGTCCGACACTTTCATGATCACCAGTGTCATCGTCGGGGTCAGCCTGATGATGGCGATGGGAGCCTCGGCCTACGCGATCGACCTGCAGGCCGCCAACGAAGCGACCGAAAGTTACAAGCAACTGGCGATGCACGACCCGCTCACCGGTCTGCCGAACCGCAACGGCCTGTCGCAGCGGCTGCACGATCTGATTGCCGGACGTGGCGACGACACCGCGCGCGTCGTCGTGCTGGCGATCGATCTCGATCGCTTCAAGGACATCAACGACGTCCACGGCCATATCGGAGGCGACTATCTGCTGCAGCAGGTGGCACGGCGCATCTCCGGCGAATTGCGGGAGGGCGAGTTCCTGGCCCGGATCGGCGGCGACGAATTCGTCGCCGTCAAGAGCGAGATTTTCGCGCGCGGAGAGGCGGTGAAGTTCGCCGAGCGGCTGCGCAAGGTCGTGCTCGAGCCGGTCGAGTGGCAGCATCAGACCCTTGCGGTCGGTTGCAGCATCGGCGTTGCCCTGTTTCCCGAGCACGGGCAGACCGGCGAGTGTCTCACCCAGCGCGCCGACCTTGCGATGTATCGCGCGAAGAGCCTCGGCCGCGGCAAGATCTGCACCTATGAGCCGTCGATGGACGAGGCCAGCCGCACCCGCGCCGAGCTTGCGATCGATCTGAAGCGCGCGCTGATCGGCAACGAGCTGGAACTGTACTATCAGGTCCAGAACGATACGCAGACCGGAGGGATCGTCGGCTTCGAAGCCCTGATCCGCTGGAACCACCCGCAGAAGGGGCGAATCCCGCCGGATGCCTTCATTCCGATCGCGGAAGAGACCGGCCTGATCATCGAGATCGGCGACTGGGTGATGCGGACGGCCTGCCAGACCGCCGCGCGGTGGCGCCTGCCGTACAAGGTCGCGGTGAACGTCGCGCCGATGCAGCTGAACCACGACCTGTCGCGGCGGGTCGCGGAAATTCTGAAGGAAACGGGACTGCCGCCGGCGCGGCTGGAGATCGAGCTGACCGAGAGCGGCATCATCGCCGACCGCCAGCATGCGCTCCAGGTGGTGCTTGCCCTGAAGAGCATTGGCGTGACCGTCGCCATGGACGATTTCGGCACCGGCTATTCCTCGCTGTCGACGCTGCAGGCCTTTCCGTTCGACAAGATCAAGGTCGACAAGAGCTTCGTCCAGGCGGTCGAGACCAGCGTGCATGCGGCCGCGATCGTCAAGGCGACGCTGCTGCTCGGGCGCAGTCTCAACATTCCCGTGCTGGCCGAGGGCGTCGAGACCACGCGTCATCTGGATTTCCTCCGCGAGGAAGGCTGTGACAGCGTGCAGGGCTATCTGTTCGGCCGACCGATGCCGGTCGATGTCATCAACCGGATGATCGACGAGCAGAAAGCCGCGGAACCCGGGCAGGAGGCACAGGACGAGCGCGCGAAGGTCGTGGCCGCCTGAGGTCGCGGTCAGATATCGCGACCATCGCGCCTCCAGAGGTCGTAGACGGTGCTCCACTCGGGAATTTCGTCGCAGGCGAAACCATGGGTCCGGCCGCTTCCGAGCTGCCGAAAATTCTTCATCGCCTTCAGATGCGCGCCGCTTGCCACGAAGGCGCGCATGCTGGCCAGGTCCGACCACACCGTCATGGTATGATAGACCCCGTCGACGAGCCGGCCCGCGGCCACAAGATTGCCGGGTGCGCGTTGCGCCTGTGTGAATGACCGGATCGTCCGCCACCAGAACACCGGCAATTGCGCGATGCCCCGGGGACGAAAGCCGGTCATGGAGACATAGACCATGCTGCCCCTCTCGATCGCCTGGGTTCGATGAGGAAACGATGCCCAAAAGGGGATGGATCGTTTGTGGCAGCCGATTTATCCTGCCCGCGAAGCGAGGTGCGCAGCATGCAGCCGAAAATCGTCACCACCGATGTGCTGGAGATCGCCTATCTCGACTACGGCGCGCCCGATGGCTGGCCCTGCATCATGGGCCATGGTTTTCCCTATGACGTGAACGCCTATGCCGAGGCCGCGCCGATCATTGCAGCGGCAGGCGCGCGGGTGCTGGTGCCCTGGCTGCGCGGCTACGGGCCGACGCGATTTCGCTACGCCGAGACCTTGCGCTCCGGCGAGCAGGCGGCGCTGGGTGCCGATCTGCTCGCGTTCATGGACGCGCTCGACATCGAACGCGCGGTCGTCGGCGGTTATGACTGGGGTGGGCGCGCGGCCTGCGTCGTCTCGGTGCTGTATCCCGAGCGCGTGATCGGGCTCGTCTCCGGCAATTCCTATAACATCCAGAACATCGCCCGCGCGATGGAGCCGGCTTCGCCGCCGGAGGAAGCGGCGCTCTGGTATCAATATCTCTTCCACAACGAGCGCGGCCGCCGCGCGCTGGAGCGGAACCGCCGCGGCTTTGCGCGCCAGCTCTGGTCAATGTGGTCACCGACCTGGGCGTTCGACGACGCGACCTTCGAGACAAGCGCGGCGTCGTTCGACAACCCCGATTTCGTCGACGTCGTCATCCATTCCTATCGCCATCGCTACGCGCTGGTCGCGGGCGATCCCGCCTATGCCGCGATCGAGGCGAAGCTTGCAGGCCAGCCGCCGGTGCGCGTGCCGACCATTGCGATCGACGGCGACAGCGACGGCGTCAATCCCGGCACCGCCCATCATGCGAGGAAGTTCGAGGGATTTTTCGAGCGGCGCGTATTCGCCGGGGCCGGCCACAATCTGCCGCAGGAACGCCCCGCCGAATGGGCGCAGGCGGTGCTCGATGTGCGCGAGGCGGCGGAGCGCGGCTGAGCTTCCAAGGAGGCGCTGCGAGCGAAGCTCCGCATGCGATCTTGATTTGCGTCAATGTTCGGCCGGCCCGGGCTGCTTTGCTGTCTGTCGTCCCGGTCCGGCCCATGCTATCCTGAATTGTGCCTCCGGGCTTCACATGCGGGAGTGGCGTCATGACCAGTGCTTCGGATACATCTCATCATTCAAGCCTCGGCTCCGGCATCGCGGCGCTGCATGCCAAATGGGGCTGGATCGTCGCGCTCGGTGTGGTCTATCTCGTCGCCGGCTTCGTCGCGCTCGGCAGCGTGGTGATGGCGACGGTGGCGAGCGTGATCGTGGTCGGCGCCATGATGATCGTCGCCGGCGCGGCCGAGATCATCGGCGCGTTCCAGTTGAAGAGCTGGGGCAAGTTCCTGATCTGGGCGTTGCTCGGCGTGCTCTATGTCGTCGCGGGCTTCCTGACCTTCGAGAACCCGGTATTCGCGGCAGTGCTGCTGACGCTGTTCCTCGGCGCGTCGCTGATCGCCTCGGGCGCGGTGCGGCTGTTTCTCGCCTTCAGCATGAAGCGCGAAAGTCCGTGGGTCTGGGTGGCGCTGTCCGCCGTCATCACGCTGCTGCTCGGTCTGTTGATCCTGGCGCGCTGGCCGGTGAACAGCGTCTACATCCTCGGCCTGTTCCTCGGCATCGACCTGATCATGGCCGGCGCGGGCTGGATCAGTCTCGGCTTCAGCCTGAAGCAGCGCCACTAGCTTACCAGCAACTCGACGCAAGACCATCTTGCGGAACTCCGCTGATCTGACGCGCTGACAAAAAGCAGCACGCCGCGCCGCGCGGACGATAATCACTGGGGAGAAACCATGAAAGCCGCTTTGGCCCTGGCCGCAGCGCTGGCTGCCGCCTGCTTGTCGATGCCCGCCTCCGCGCAGAAATCCTACGGTCCCGGCGTCAGCGACACCGAGATCAAGATCGGCAACACCATGCCCTATAGCGGCCCGGCGTCGCCGCTCGGCATCACCGGCCGAGTGATTGCTGCCTATTTCGACGAGGTCAACGAGAAGGGCGGGGTCAACGGCCGCAAGCTCAATCTCATGTCGCTCGACGACGCGTTCTCGCCGCCCAAGACCATGGAAGCCGCGCGGCGTCTGGTCGAGGGCGATGGCGTCGCCTTCATCTTCGCCACCATGGGCACCGCGCCGAGCTCGGCGATCGCGAAATATCTCAACAGCAACAAGGTGCCGCAGCTGTTCCTGATCAGCTCGGCCTCGAAATGGAACGACCCCGCCAACATGCCGTGGTCGATGGCGCTGCCTTGGGCGCCGAACTACACCAGCGAGGCCGCGATCGACGTCGCCTATGCCCGCACCAAGAACCCGAATGCGCGCTTCGCGGTGCTCTACCAGAACGACGACGCCGGCAAGGAATATCTTCGCGGCGTCAAGGAAGCGCTCGGCGCCGATGCCGACAAGGCGATCGCGATGGCCTCGAGCTTCGAGGTCACCGATCCCACCGTCGATTCCCAGGTGCTGACGCTGGCGAGCACCAAGGCCGATGTCTTCATGATCTACTCCGTGACGCCGCGCGCCTGCGCGCAGGCGATCCGGAAAGCTCATGAAGTCGGCTGGGTGGCGACGCGCTTCCTGGCAAGCGGCTGCGCCAACAAGGCGACCGTGATGGTGCCGGCCGGCCTCGATGCCGGCAAGGGCGTGCTGTCGCTCGGCTCGCTCAAGCCGTTCGTCGAGCACCCGAAGGACGATCCGGCGATGTCGGCCTATATCGACTTCGTCAAGAAGCGGCTGCCCAATGCCGACATCAACAACGTCGCCGCGCTCTACGGCTATACGGTGGCCGAGGCGCTGGTGGTGGTGCTGAAGCAGTGCAAGGACAATCTGACGCGCGAGAACATCATGGCGCAGGCGACGAACCTGAAGAACGTGCCGCTGTCGCTGCTGCTGCCGGGCATCACGCTCAACACCACGCCGCAGGATTTCCGCCCGATCAAGGACGGCTATATGCTGCAGTTCGACGGCAACGACTGGGTCGTGGCGAGCGAGCTGCTGCGGGGGACGTGAGGCACAAGGCCGAGTGAGGGGCTACGGGAACGGTGCACCCTCTCCCCTTGTGGGAGAGGGTGGATCGTCGCGAAGCGGCGAGCCGGGTGAGGGGTTTCTCTCCGCGCGCGAAACTGTCTGTTGCGTTCGCGGAGAGAGACCCCTCATCCGGCGCTTCGCGCCACCTTCTCCCACAAGGGGAGAAGGGAAGAGGAGAACACCATGGACTTTCAACACTCCGCCCGTTCGCTGGAGCTTCAACAGCGCGTCCGCCAGTTCATGCGGACGCATGTCGAGCCGGTGGAGGAGCTCTATTACGAGCAGGTGAAGCCTGAGGCCACGCGTTACAGGACGCCGCAGGTCCTGCAGGACCTGAAGCGGCTGGCGCGCGAGCAGGGGCTCTGGAACCTGTTCCTCTCCGGCGAGCACGGTCCCGGGCTTACCAATCTCGAATATGCGCCGGTGAAAGAGATCATGGGCCGCATCCTCTGGGCGCCCGAGGTGTTCAACTGCTCGGCGCCGGACGTCGGCAACATGGAGGTGCTCGCCAATTACGGCACGCCGGCGCAGCAGGAGCGCTGGCTGAAGCCGCTGCTGGAGGGGCGCATCCGCTCCGGCTTCTCGATGACGGAGCCGCAGGTCGCCTCCAGCGATGCCACAAACATCCAGTGCAAGATCAAGCGCGACGGTGACAGCTACGTCATCAACGGACGCAAATGGTTCACCTCGGGTGCGATGAACGAGGATTGCGAGATCCTGATCGTGATGGGCAAGACCGCGCCCGACGATCCCGACCGTCATCGCCAGCAATCCATGATCCTGGTGCCCAAAAACACGCCGGGCGTGCGCATCGTCCGCGACATGCTCACCTACGGCTATGACGACGCGCCGGTCGGTCACCCCGAGATCGTCTACGAGAACGTCCGAGTGCCCGCTGAGAACATCCTGCTCGGCGAAGGCCGCGGCTTCGAGATCGCGCAGGGCAGGCTCGGGCCCGGCCGCATCCACCACTGCATGCGCCTGATCGGCTGCGCCCAGCGCGCGCTGGAATTGATGTGCCAGCGTGCGGTCTCCCGCGTCGCTTTCGGCAAGCCGCTCGCCGAGCAGGGCTCGGTCAAGGAGGACATTGCACATTCCTTCTGCGAGATCGCGCAGGCCCGTCTGCTCACGCTGCAAGCCGCCGACAGGATGGACCGCGAAGGCAACAAGGCCGCGCGCGACCTGATCGCCGCCGCCAAGATCGTGGTGCCCAGCATGGCCGCCCGCGTCATCGACCGCGCCATCCAGATCCACGGCGCCGCCGGCGTCTCGCAGGATACTTTCCTGGCCCGCGCCTATGTCTACGCCCGCTTCATCGGCATCGGCGACGGGCCGGATCAGGTGCATCTGGCCGCCGTGGGCAAGGAACTGATCAAGCGCGGCGGGGTGATCGCGTAGGCAGACAGCTTTTCGGGCGATCGCGCAAAAATTTGTGTGCGCATCTGGTCAGTAGGTAGCATGGTGTGCTCTGATGCGCCGGATTCTTTGGTGCGTCACTGCCGACGTTGTTGCGCTCGGCACATCTGCGAGCAGGTCAACAATGTTCAGTTTCGTCCCGGGCAGCCGGACCTCCGGCGCGCGGTCCATCGCGGCCATTTTCGCCTCCATCCTCACCATCCTGATCATCTGTAGCGGCCGATCCGCGCTTGCGGCGGTCGAGCCCTTTCCCGCGGATTTCAGAATCGAGCGTGTCTCGGTCAACGGCGTCACCCTGCATGTCCGCGTTGGCGGAAAGGGACCTGCGGTCGTGCTCCTGCATGGATTTGCCGACACCGGCGACATGTGGGCGCCGCTCGCCAAGGCGCTCTACAAGGACCACACCGTGATCGTTCCGGACCTGCGCGGGATGGGGCTGTCGTCGCAATCCGCAGGCGGCTACGACAAGAAAAACCAGGGCGTCGACATCGCCATGCTCATGGACAAGCTCAATGTCCAGAAGGCCGATCTGGTGACTCACGACATCGGCAACATGGTTGGCTATGCGCTGGCGGCGCAATATTCCGATCGCATCACCAAATGGGTCGTCATCGACGCGCCGCTGCCGGGTATCGGTCCCTGGGACGAAATCCTGAAAAGCCCCATGCTGTGGCACTTCAATTTCCGCGGGCCCGACGTCGATCGCCTCGTCAAGGGCCGCGAGCGCATCTATCTCGACCGGTTCTACAACGAGCTGTCGGCTGATCCCAAGGCCATCGACGAAGCGACGCGCAACCATTATGCGAAGCTCTACGCCCGGCCCGGCAACATGCACTACGCCTTCGAGCAGTTCGCCGCGTTCGGCAAGGACGCCGCCGACAACAAGGTTTTTGCCGGGACCAAGCTGAACATGCCGATCCTTGCTCTTGGCGCCGAAAAGTCCTTTGGCGATCAGCAAGCTGCGATCATGCGCGACGTCGGCACCAGGGTCGACGGCGGCATCATCACCGGCTCCGGACATTGGATCATGGAAGAGCAGCCGGCGCAGACCGTGAGCAAGGTGCGCGCTTTCCTCGACGGGAAATGACGGGGAAGCGTTTCATCCGCATCGGCGGCGCGCCGGATCAAGTGAATCTTCGGCGTGCCGTCGAGCAGAAGCCCGGGCCGGCAGATCAGCCCGCCGGGATCTCGTCGAGCGGCCAGACGGGACGGCGGACTTTTCGGTAGGACAGCTTGGTGTGGTCAAAGGTGGCAAGGCCGCCGCTGTCGGCCAGGATCACCTCCTTGGCCATCGGCCCGAAGGCAGCCCGGAAGTGGTGCGCGGACTTGACCGCGACGATGCGGAATTGAGCCGGTTCTGCGCCGAGAATGCGGAACATTTCCTGATCGTAGGTCTGCAGCGTGTTGGTCGAAATCGCGATGGAGATGCCGTTGACCTCGAGCAAGGCCGCGGGCCCCAGCGTCATGGGCTGACCGGCATTCATCGGCCCCTCGCAGACGAAGGCGCCGCCCGACAGGCCCGTCACCCGTCCGGTCAGCGTCAGCGGAGGTCCATAGCTGGCGGGATCGCGCTTGGCGCCGACGACGACATCGAGGCTGGCCCCGAGGCCCGCTTCATGGCAGCGGGCCGCGGCTTCGGGATCGCCGAGGACGCCGAACAGCACGCTTCGGACCTCGGCCTGCAGCAGCGCCTCCAGCAGGCGCACACCGTCGCCGTAGGCGCCCGAACCCGGGTTGTCGCTGAAGTCGGCGATCACGAGGGGGCGGGTATCCGCGGCATCGGCTGCGGCTGAGACGGCAAGTTGCGTCGCGGTCGGCAAGTCGAGCACCGTGACGGTGGCTTCGGCGCGCCGGCGGACCATCTCGTCGTTGAGCGCGGTCGCGGCCTGCCGGGCGGCCGCCTCGGCGGCGTTGTGGGAGGCATCATAGGTGACCTGAACGCTGGGGCCGACCTCGGCAATGTCCGAGCGGCTGAAGCCCGCGCAG
This sequence comes from Bradyrhizobium betae, assembly GCF_008932115.1. Lineage (NCBI taxonomy): Bacteria > Pseudomonadati > Pseudomonadota > Alphaproteobacteria > Hyphomicrobiales > Nitrobacteraceae > Bradyrhizobium > Bradyrhizobium betae. Next base: position 1,028,259 of record NZ_CP044543.1, on the reverse strand, counting down.
ACGTCGACGGACAGAAGGCCGGGCGTTTGCGTTTGCATCTCCGCGGCGCGCGCCAGCAGGTCGCTCATCACGCCGCCCTGGGTCCGGCCGTGATTGCATCCCTCGAGCAGAGGTCCCTGCAGGCGGAAGACTTTCGGGCGGGTCTTGCCGTCCATCGCCGACTGCAGCAGTTCAGCGGCGCGGAACGCCGTTTCATACTGGTCGATATGCGGGTAGGTTCGGTAGGGCAGCATGATGTTGGCCAGCCGGCCCATCCGTTCGGTGACGTTGGCATGCAGATCGAGCGTCACCGCGATCGGGATCTTATCGCCCAGGCGCTTGCGCAAGCCTTCGAGCAGCGCCCCCTCGGCGTCGTCGTCTGTCTCGGTCACCATCGCGCCATGCAATGCCAGGATGACGCCGTCGAGCGGCCCCGTTTCGCAGGCCGCGTAGACCAGGCGCTGCAGTTCGGCCCAGCACTCGGCCGTCACCTTCCCGGATGGGGTGGCCGAGGCGGCGATCGGCTGCACCAGGGTCCAGCCGTAACGTTTGGCTGCGGCCAGATGGGCGGCGATCTCCATTCGGGTGTCGGCCAGCGCCGGCGCGATCTCGGCATCGAGGAGAAATAGTCGCTTTCGATAGTCCTCGAGCGTGGTTGGAACGATCGAGAAAGTGTTGGTCTCGTGGGCAATCTGCGCCGAGAGAACGCGCCGCGTCTGGCTCATGGAATTCCTTCTTGGTCTTGCTTGTACAATCTGACGAAAGTTCAGTCGCGCCGGCGCACGTTGATCTCTTGCCGCGATGGATCAGTATCGCGGGATGAGGCAAAATGCGAATCGAAGTGTGGGGCTATCGCACGTGGGGAAAAACACGGCAGAGAGCTCGCCTGTGGCCATCCTTCGAGACGCCCGCCTACGGCGGGCCCTCAGGATTAGGATGGAGTGCGTGGCTGCTATTTCCGCAGCGGCGGACGTGGCGTCATCCCGCCTTGGCGCTACGGCCGTCCGCCGACCCCGAGCGCAGGTTCTGGAAGAACTTTTCCACCTCGCGCGACAGCGTGTCCGCCGTCGTGGTCAGGCTGCTCGCCGCCGTCAGCACCGAGGATGCCGCCGTGTCGGTCTCGCCGATGGCGTCGCGGAGCGAGGCGATGTTCGCCACGAGGGTCTCGTTGCCCTGCGCGGCTGATTGCGCGTTGGAGGAGATCTCGCGCGTGGCCGCGTCCTGCTGGCTGACGGCGCCGGCAATGGCTGTGGTGACCTCGTTGATCTCGTGCACCGCGCCGCCGATCCCGCGGACGGCATCGACCGCGTTGCGCGTCGACGCCTGGATCATGGTGATGCTCTCGCTGATCTCGGCGGTGGCCTTTGCGGTCTGGCCGGCGAGCGCCTTCACCTCGTGAGCCACGACGGCAAAGCCGCGGCCGGCTTCGCCGGCGCGGGCGGCCTCGATGGTGGCGTTGAGCGCGAGCAGATTGGTCTGCTCGGCGATGGCCTGGATCAGGCCAAGCGCACCGTCAATGCGCTGTGTGACGGCCGCGAGACTTTCGATCTCGGTGATCGATTTTTCGGTGCGCTGTCCGGTCTGCACGACCGCGCCGGCAGATTGCTGCACCTGGCGATCGATCTCCTCGACGGAGGCTGACAGCTCCTCGGCGGCACTCGCCACCGCGGTGACGTTGCGCGCGGCCCGCTCGGTGGCCTTCGCAGCCATGCCGGCGCGGCTGCTCGCGTCCGCGGTGACGCGGGTGATGGTTTGCGCCGTCTCGCGCATGACGGAGGCGTTGTCGCTGAGGCCGCGCATGACCGCGCCGATGGCGCCGCGGAATTCTTCGACCGATTGCTCGATGTGAAGGGCGCGCTGCTCGCGCGCCGCCGAGTCCAGCGAGACCTGCGAGGCGAGGTTGCGGTTGCGGCCCATCGCGTCCTGGAAGATCTGGATGGCGCGTGCCAGCGCCCCGATCTCGTCGGCGCGGTCGGAGTGCGGCACCACGACATTGTCTGCGCCGTCGGCGACCTGCTTGATGGTTGCCGTGATGGCCGAGAGAGGCCGCGCGATCGAGCGGGCGATGATGACGATGCCGATCACGACCAGCGCCAGCGCCACGCCGCCGAGGCAGGTCAGCACGAAGGACAACGTGCGATTGGTCTCGGTCTGCTGCGCGATCTGTTTGGCGCGCCCGGCATAGACCTTGGACAGCGCCTCGAGATCCTTGTTCAGCGCCGAGCGCACGGCGCGGTTGGCGTCGTTGTCGCCCCATTCGCGCCCAGCGGCCGCGTTGATCTCGACGCCGCGCCGCACCAGCTCCTTGCGGAAGTCGACGAACTGCTCGATGCGCTTCTTGAAGGTGGCAAACTGCTCGGCATCGTCGGCTTTGACGATGCCCTCCCAACCCTTCACGACGCTCAGGATCTGCTCGTTGAACTTGAGCAGGCCCTCGCCGTATTTCTTCACCACCGCCGGTTCGGCCGACATGTAGACGCCGCGCGACTCCATCACCACGGCATAGACCAGCGAGTTGACGCGCTCGACGTTCAGCGCCGCCGCGTTCGCGGTTTCGATCGCGCTGGTCAGCTCGGCGCCGCGGCGGCTGTTGTAGTCGGACAGCAGCGCGATCGCGGCGGTGAGCAGCGCGAACAACGCGAAGATCGCGTAGAGCTTGGTCGCGAGCGTGAAGCGGCCTGCCAGGCGGCTGGCATTCCCAGATCGGTCGGTGGTCATGGTGTTCAGGGGCCCGAATGGCCGGGAGCGGCCGGTGCGCGCGGTCGTTTAGAAAATTGATGCGAAACTATGCAGGAGGAAGGTGCATGCACGGTTAACGCGGGGGGGGCCGCGCGATGCAGCCGTTAGTCGTCGAAAAGTCAAGTTTTATCAGGTGTTTGCCGGGGCTGCGGCTTCCGCCGCGCGAAAGACATGGAATGCTGCAAGCATCGGCATGCGCAAAGGCTGCCAACCGCGTATCCCAGCGCGATAGACTGGTGCCATGTCGGCGATTTGCCGACGGACCCCGGAGGGGCTTTTGGTCTACCGCCACACCATCGACGCCACGACCTATACATTCCCTGATATGCGCGACCTCCTCGCCAAGGCGACGCCGCCGCGCTCGGGCGACCGGCTGGCCGGGGTTGCCGCCGGGAGCGCCGAGCAGATGATCGCGGCGCGGATGGCGCTGGCCGACGTTCCGCTTGGGCAGTTCCTGCAGGAAGCCGTCATTCCCTACGAAGCCGACGAGGTCACGCGCCTCGTCATCGACAGCCATGATGCCAAAGCCTTCGCGCCGGTGGCCTCGCTCACGGTCGGCGGCTTCCGCGACTGGCTGCTGTCCGATGCCGCCACGCCCGAGATCCTGCGCAAGCTGGCGCCCGGCATCACCCCGGAAATGGCGGCCGCGGTCTCCAAGCTGATGCGCAACCAGGATTTGATCCTGGCCGCGCGGAAATGCGAGGTCGTCACCGCCTTCCGCAACACCATCGGCCTGAAGGGGCGGATGAGCACGCGGCTCCAGCCCAATCATCCCTTCGACGATGCCAGGGGCGTCACCGCCTCGATCCTCGACGGCCTCTTGTTAGGCGCCGGCGATGCCTGCATCGGCATCAATCCGGCGAGCGACGATCCGGCCGTGATAGCGCAATTGCTGCGGCTGCTGAACGAGGTCATCGCGCGGCTGAAGATCCCGACCCAGGCCTGCGTGCTGACCCATGTCACCACGACGCTGTCGTTGATCGGGCAGGGCGTGCCGGTCGACCTGGTGTTCCAGTCGGTCGCCGGCACCGAGGCCGCCAACCGCAGCTTCGGCATCGACCTGGCGCTTCTGAAGGAAGGGCAGCAGGCCGGGCTGTCGCAGAAGCGCGGCACGGTCGGCCAGAACGTGATGTATTTCGAGACCGGGCAGGGCTCGGCGCTGTCGGCCAATGCCCATCACGGCGTCGACCAGCAGACCTGCGAGGCGCGCGCCTATGCGGTCGCCCGCGCCTATGCGCCATTGCTGGTCAACAGCGTGGTCGGCTTCATCGGCCCGGAATATCTCTACGACGGCAAGGAGATCATCCGGGCGGGGCTGGAGGATCATTTTTGCGGCAAGTTGCTCGGCCTGCCGCTCGGGATCGACATCTGCTACACCAACCATGCCGAGGCGGATCAGGACGACATGGACAATCTGCTGACGCTGCTCGCTGCCGCCGGCGTCACCTTCATCATGGGGGTGCCGGGCGCGGACGACGTCATGCTGAACTACCAGTCGACGTCTTTTCACGACGCGCTCTATGTCCGCGACGTCTTCGGCCTGCGCCGCGCGCCGGAGTTCGACGATTGGCTGGTGCAGGCGGGGCTGGCGGGTGCCGATTTCCGGCTGGCCGGCGATGCAGGCCTGCTGCCCGATTTTGCCTCGCGGCTGATCGCGTGAACGTGCAGTCGCGCGCCATCCACGGAAGTCAAGGAAACCATTGGCGCCCTTCGCGAATTAGGATGATGCCACAATATTGAGAAATTTCGGCGGCAGCGTTACGTTATATGTCCGGCTATTCCGCACCATATATCGAGCGTGGCTGGGGGAACTTTGATGCGAGCTGAAAGCAACGGTACGTCCCGGCGGATCCTCTGCTTGTTTCCGCGGTACACCTCTTCGTTCGGTACGTTCGAGCACTCCTATCCGCTGACCGACGGCGTCAGCGCCTTCATGCCGCCTCAGGGGCTGTTGCTGCTCGCGGCCTACTTGCCCGAGCAGTGGCAGGTTAAATTCGTCGACGAGAACCTCCGTCCGGCGACCAGGGACGAATTCGAGTGGGCCGAGGCCGTCTTCGTCAGCGGCATGCACATCCAGCGCCAGCAGATGAACGACATCTGCCGCCGCGCCCATGAGTTCGACCTTCCGGTCGCGCTCGGCGGGCCCTCCGTCAGCGCCTGCCCGGACTATTATCCGTCGTTCGACTATCTCCATGTCGGCGAGCTCGGCGACGCCACCGACCAGCTGATCGAGATCCTGTCGCGCGATGTCTCGCGGCCCGAGGAGCAGGTGGTGCTGACCACCAAGGACCGCGTGCCGATGACGGAGTTTCCGATCCCGGCCTACGAGCTTGCCGATGTGAAGAAATACATGCTCGGCAGCATCCAGTATTCCAGCGGCTGCCCCTATCAGTGCGAGTTCTGCGATATCCCGGGCCTCTACGGCCGCAATCCGCGCATCAAGTCGCCGGAGCAGATCATCGCCGAGCTCGACCGCCTGCGCGAATGCGGCATGACCGACACGGTTTATTTCGTCGACGACAATTTCATCGGCAACCGCAAGGCGGCGATGGACCTGTTGCCGCATCTGATCGAATGGCAGAAGCGGACCGGCTACGTGGTGCGGCTCGCCTGCGAGGCGACGCTCAACATCGCCAAGCGGCCCGAGATCCTCGAGAAGATGCGCGAGGCCTATTTCGTCACCATCTTCTGCGGCATCGAGACGCCGGATCCCGACGCGTTGAAGGCGATGCAGAAGGACCACAACATGATGGTCCCGATCCTGGAGGGCGTGCGCACCATCAACTCCTACGGCATGGAGGTGGTGTCCGGCATCATCATGGGTCTCGACACCGACAAGCCGAAGACCTCCGATGCGCTGCTGGCCTTCGTCGAGGAATCCCAGATTCCGTTGCTCACCATCAACCTGCTCCAGGCGCTGCCGAAGACGCCGCTGTGGGACCGGCTGGAGCGGGAAGGCCGCCTCATCGAAGACGACGGCCGCGATTCCAACGTCGATTTCCTGCTGCCCTATGACGACGTCGTCGCGTCCTGGAAGCACTGCATGGGCGTCGCCTACGAGCCCGAGAAGGTGTTTGCGCGCTTCCAGTATCAATGCGACCACACCTATCCCCACCGCCTCAAGATGCCGGTGCCGGACGAGATGAAGACCTGGCGCAACATCAGGCGCGGCCTCGTCATGCTGCGCAACATCTTCTGGAAGGTCGGCGTGCTCGGCGACTACAAGCGGGTGTTCTGGAAGTTCGCGCTGGGGCGCATCAAGCGCGGCGATCTCGAAGGGCTGATCGGCTGCACCCTGATCGCGCATCACCTCATCACCTTTGCGCGCGCCGCCTCCAGCGGCAAGCAGAACGCCTCGAACTACTCGATTCGGCTGCGCGAGGCCTCCGTTCCTGCCGAATGATGCGACATGTCTGATCCGGCCGTCCCCCGCCGCCCGACCCTCGATCTGCGGTCCCTCACGCCCGCTCGCGTCGCGCTCGGGCGCAGCGGCGCGAGCGTGCCGACGCACGCTCTGCTCGATTTCACGCTGGACCATGCCCGCGCCCGTGACGCCGTGCATGCGGTCTTCGATGCGCCGCGGCTGGTATCCGATCTCGGCGCGCTTGGCCTCGTCGTCACCGAGGCGCGGAGCCAGGCGGCCGACCGCAGGGACTATCTGCGGCGGCCTGATCTCGGACGACAGCTCGATGTCGATTCGGCGAAGCTTCTGGCGCGAAGTGCCTCGCAGCCGTGCCGGCTCGCGGTCGTGATCGGCGACGGCCTGTCGGCGGCGGCGGTCCATGCCCATGCGGTCGAGCTGGTGAAGCATCTGCTGCCGCTGTTCGCGGAAGCGGATGGCGTCGCGATCGGCAAAATCGTCGTCGCCTCAGGCGCGCGCGTCGCGCTCGGCGACGAGATCGGCGCCATTCTCGGCGCGCAGATGCTGGTGACGCTGATCGGCGAGCGGCCGGGCCTGTCCGCACCGGACAGTCTCGGCGCCTATCTGACTTTCGCGCCGAGGCCCGGCCGCACCGATGCCGAGCGCAATTGCGTGTCGAACATCCACAAGGCCGGGTTGAGCTATGACGAGGCGGCGTTCAAGATCGCCTGGCTCGTGCGCGAGGGGCTGGCGCGGGAAGCAACCGGCGTGGCGCTGAAAGACGAGAGCGCGGACCGGGCGCCGCGTCGAATTGGCACGGCTTTGCCCGAATGACGGGCATTCCGGCAAAATCGCCGCATCTTGATCGGTTTGGCCACCCTTCGCCTGCTTGCGAGAAGGGTGATTGACCTGCTAAACCCCACGCGGCGATTTTCCGCGCATTTTCAACGGGCAAGCCTCCCATTGGTATGGCATTTTCAAGCCGTTCGCGGGGCGCAATAAGCTCACAGACCGAGCCGATTTAGGAACTGGACAAGGCATGCTCGAAAAGCACAGCGAGAGTGAGGTTCATGTCGACAAGGTCGAGCAGGGATCTGCGTCCTCGATCGCCTTTGGGCTTGAGCGCATCGGGCTGATCGCCGTCCGGGCGCCGATCGTTTCCTGCATCGTCCTGCTCGTGCTGATCGTCGGCGCCGTGTTCGGCATCCACCGGATCAAGATCGACGATTCGCTGTCGCAGCTGTTCCGCTCCAACACCCGTGAATTCCGCCAGTACGAAGAGGTGACGAAGAAGTTCCCGGCGGAGGAATTCGACGTGCTCGTCGTGGTCGAGGGCAAGACCCTGCTGGCGCGGAACAACCTCGAAAAGCTGCGCGACTTCGTCACCGACATGCAACTGGTCGAAGGCACACGCGGCCTGGTCTCGCTGTTCTCGGCGCGCCAGGCGCCGGCGCCGGGCAAGTTGCCGGCGGCGCTATTCCCGTCCGAGCTGCCCGAGGGCGCGGCCTATGACAAGTTCATCGAGACCGTCAAGAACAACGAGATCATCCGCGGCAAGCTGTTGTCGGAGGACGGCACGCTCGCGCTGATCGTGCTGTCGCTCGATCCGGAGGTGGTCGCTTCCAACAAGCTGACCAAGACCGTCGGCGACATCCGCGCGCTGATGAAGGAAGACCTCAGCGATACCGGCCTCAACGTGCAGCTCTCCGGCGTCCCGGTGATGCAGCTCGAGATCCGCAACGCGGTCGAGCGTGACGGGCTCACCTACAACATCCTCGGCATCCTCGCCGGCTGCGTCATCGCCATCATCTTCTTCCGGAAGATATCGTTCATGGTGGCGGCGGCGTTCCCGCCGATGATCGCGATCCTGCTGGCGCTCGGCGCGCTCGGCTGGGCCAATTTCAATCTCAACATGTTCCTGAACGTGATGACGCCGCTGATCATGGTGATCAGCTTCTCGGACTCGATGCAGCTCACCTTCGCCGCGCGCGACCGGCTGATCGCGGGCCAGGACAAGTTCACCGCGTTCAAGAACGCGGTGCTGGTGGTGGGCCCGGCCTGCGTGCTGACCCACGGTACCGCCGGCATTTCCTTCATCGCGCTCCAGTTCTCCGACTCCGACCTGATCCGCAAGTTCGGCGAGGCGGGGCTCGCCGCCACCATCATCGCGCTGGTCGCGGTGTTGTCGCTGGTGCCGGTGTTCGGCGTGCTGCTGGTGCGCAACGAGAAGATCTTCGCGACCAAGTTCCAGAGCGCGGATGCCGGCGTGCAGGCGCTGCGCAATTTCTGCTACTGGATCGCGGTGCGCATGGTGGGCCGGCCCGGCCTGTTCAGCCTGATCGCGGTGCTGTTCGTCGCGGGCCTCGGCGTCATCTACGCCAATCTGGAGCCGCGCTACCGGCTCGCCGACCAGGTGCCGGACAAGCGTCAGGCCGTTGCCGCCAGCGACCGGCTCGACGCCAAGCTCACCGGCGCCAACCCGGTGAACGTGCTGATCGAGTTCCCCAAGGATGAATCGCTCTACTCGCCGGAGACGCTGCAGACGATCGCGGACGTCCACGCCACCGTGGAGAAGGCGGCGGGTGTCGGCAATGTCTGGTCGGTCGAAACCTTGCGCCGCTGGCTGGCGGAAAAGGCCGGCAATGCCGACGTCGCGACGCTGAAGGAATATGTCAGCGTCATTCCGGAGCATCTGGTGCGGCGCTTCATCGATGCCGAGCAGGACGCCGTCGTGGTCGCCGGCCGCGTGCCGGACAAGGATTCCAGCCAGCTGCTGCCGATCGTTGACAAGCTCGATTCCGAGCTCGACGCCGTCCGCAAGAAGCATCCCGGCTACGAAGTGGCGGTCACGGGTCTTGCCGCGATTGCCGCGCGCAACTCGGCCGGCATGATCGAGAAGCTCAACCGCGGGCTCACCGTCGAATTCGCCCTGGTCGCGATCTTCATCGGCCTCGCCTTCCGCTCCTGGGTTGTGATGCTCGCCTGCATCCTGCCCGGCATCTTCCCGGTGGTGATGTCGGGAACGGTGCTGTGGGCGATGGGGGAGGGGCTGCAATTCGCCAGTGTCGTGGCGTTGACCGTTTCGTTCGGTCTGGGCTTGAGCGCCACCATCCACTTCCTCAATCGCCTCAGGCTGGAGAGCAAGCCGGGCGTCGGTTCGGCGCTCGCTGTCGAGCGCGCGACCGTGCTGGTCGGGCCGGCGTTGATCCTGACCACGCTGGTGCTGGCCTGCGGCCTCGTCGTCACCGTGTTCTCCGACCTGCCGTCGCTGCGGCTGTTCGGCTGGCTCAGTGCCTTCTCGATGGTGATGGCCCTCGTCGCCGATCTCTTCATCCTGCGGCCGACGGCGATGTGGCTGATCAACCTGCACGCCAGGCTGCAAGGCTCGGACAAGCCGGCGATCTGAGAACTCGCGGCCGACGATGCGGTCCGCAATGGAAAAACCCCCGGTTCGCGAGAACCGGGGGTTTTTGTCTTGATGTGAAGATTTGAAGTACGGCGGGCGATCAGCCCTTCGTCATCGTGATGTTGACGCCGCGAATCTCGCCCTTGGAGCTGATCTGCACGGTCTGCTTGGTGCCGTTGGTGCGGAGCGACAGATTGGCGGCGAAGCCGTTGGCCTCGACGAACACTTCGATCTGGCCGCCGCCGGCGGTGCCCTGCAGATTGCCGAAGATGTTGCGGCTGGACTCGCTCCAGTTGCCGGAGATGCGGTCGCCCTGGCTCGTCACGTCGCTGGTGAGGTTGAACTTGTAGCTGTCGGACGCGCAGTGCAGCGCCTGCTTGAGGTTGAGGCCGCTGCCGGCGACCTTGTAGTCGGCCTTGCAGCGGATACGCTCGGTGGAACCGTCGGACAGCGACACCGTGCCGGTGCCGGTCCACGCGCCGTCGAAACCGGCGAACGGCCCGGACGACTGAGCATGGCTTGCCGAGACTGAAAAGAGCAGCGCAGCCCCGATGCCGGCCGCCTTGATCGCCTGTCCAGATCGTCCAAAGAATTGCATTTTGAATATCCCGTTTTCGAACGACGTTCGCTGACTGTCTAGAACGTCTCGCCACATCGAAAGTTTAGTGTTCCGAGCCTGTGTCAGGTTCAAAGCCTGACCGCCAGAGATGGCGGTTCACCACGCCCCTTGCAACAGGCTCCGATACTGCAACGCCCGGTGTTTCGATGTGTTTCCGCCAAAAAAGGCCGGTCGAGAGATGCAGCACTGCAACAGGTGCGCGGCAAAACGCGGCGTTACTGAATTATGACGTAGTATCAATCTCTTACATCTGCCAATGAAACTTGGGCGAAGGCCTGGTTTGGTGAGCGCGGCGCCAATTTGGCCGCATTTACCAGCGCTTGTGCCTTCTCCGAATGCCGCGCTTTCCGCGGCGAACTTGCCACCAGAACCATCCGTTCCGGCCGTCCGCCCTGTGCTGCCCGGGATCGGTGCGATTCTGCCGTCAGAACGAAGGAATACAATGCGTAAGCTTCTCGTCGCTCTCACCCTGCTGTCGGCATCCCTTTCGACGGCGGCATTCGCCCAGGCAGGACGCGGCACGGACGCCGAACAGAAGGCCTGCACGCGCGATGTGCAGAAGTTCTGCCGTCCGGTCATCGACCAGGGCGATTTCACCATCCTGGCCTGCCTCAAGGAAAATCGCCCCAAGATCTCGCAGGCCTGCGACCAGGTTCTGAAGAGCCACAACCAGTAAGCTCGGCCGCTGGCCTACAAAAGGCGGACCCGGGCCGCCTTTTCGGGGCCGATCGGCGCCGGCTGCCATCGACAGACAGGATTGGTTTTGCGGCCGTATTCCCCTATATGGGGGCCGCGGCGGCATCGCCGGCATGAGCCTGCGCAAGCGAAAAAGCCCTTCCTGTCCAAACGATTGTTGACCAGCCCTCGATGACCTCTGCGAGCGAATTGCGATCCGGCAAGGGTGACCGCGACGAGAATTTTCCCGTCGCGTCCTGGATCATTCATCCGCGTCATCGTGCGCTGATCCTGGCGTACTACAATTTCGTCCGCACCGCCGACGACATCGCCGATCACGCGACGCTGCCGCCCGACCAGAAGCTCTCCTATCTCGACCTGCTCGAGGCGGAGCTGCTCGGCAACGGCGACACCCAGGCTGAAGCCGTCATTCTGCGGCGCGCATTGGCCGAGCGCGGCATGGCGCCGCGCCATGCGCTCGACGTGCTGATCGCGTTCCGCATGGACGTGACCAAGCTGCGCTACGAGGACTGGGACGAGGTCATCCACTATTGCCGCTATTCGGCAATGCCGGTCGGCCGCTTCATGCTCGACGTCCATGGCGAGAGCACATCGACCTGGGCCGCATCGGACGCGCTCTGCGCAGGCCTCCAGATCAACAACCATCTGCAGGATTGCGGCAAGGATTTCCGCGAGCTCAACCGCGTCTATCTGCCGCGCGATGCGCTGTCCGCAAGCGGCGCCTCGGTCGAGCAGCTTGGCCTGACGCAGTCGCCGCCGGCGATGCTGGCCTGTCTTCAGGCGCTCGCCGCGCGCAACGAAGCGCTGCTCGACGAGGGCAGGTCGCTGGCTGCGGAGATCCGGGACGTCCGCCTCGGCATCGACGTCGCGGTGATCCAGGCCTATGCCGACCGTATCGTGCGCCTGTTGAAGGTGCGTGATCCGCTGCGCGAGCGCGTGCATCTGAACAAGTTCGAGCTTCTCATCTTCAGCCTTGCCGGGATGATCGGCGAAGTCGGCCGCCGGGCGATCGGACGCAAGGCCATTTCCAGACCGGGGACTGCACATGACGCTTGAGGCGACCTCGCCCGGCGCCAATTATGGCTCGACCGCATCGAACAGCTCCTTCTACGCTGCGATGCGAATCCTGCCGCGCGACCAGCGCGAGGCGATGTTCCAGATCTACAGCTTCTGCCGCCAGGTCGACGACATCGCCGATTCCGACGGTCCGCGCGACGAGCGGCTCGTCGCGCTTCAGGAATGGCGCAACGACATCGACGCGCTCTATCAGGACCATCCGCCGCCGCGCCTTGCCGACTACGTCGGCTCGGTGAAGACGTTCAGGCTGAAGCGGGAGGATTTCCTCGCCATCGTCGACGGCATGGAGATGGACGTGCCGCAGGACATCCGCGCGCCCGACATGGCGACGCTCGATCTGTACTGCGATCGCGTCGCCAGCGCCGTGGGACGATTGTCGGTGCGGGTGTTCGGCCTGCCCGAAGAGGACGGCATCCTGCTCGCTCATCATCTCGGCCGCGCGCTCCAGCTCACCAACATCCTGCGCGACATCGACGAGGACGCCGGCCTCGGCCGGCTGTATCTGCCGCGCGAGGCGCTGCTGCATGCCGGCATCACCTCCGACGATCCGAACCGCGTGATCGTCGAGCGCGCACTGGCGAAGGTCTGCCTGCCGCTGGCACAGCGCGCGAAGACGCATTTCGAACAGTCGGACGAGATCATGAACCGCAACAAGCGCCGCGCGGTGCGCGCGCCGCGGATCATGTCGAAATACTATCACGCCATTCTGGATCTGCTGATCGCGCGCGGCTTCAACGCGCCGCGTGAGCCGGTGCGTGTGTCGAAGGTCACACGCATGCTGATCCTGCTTCGTTACGCTTTCATCTGATGCAACACACAGCTCACATCATCGGTGCCGGCATTTCCGGCCTCTCCGCCGCCGTGCGGCTCGCCAATGCCGGCTTCAAGGTCGCCGTGCACGAGGCGACGCAACAGGCCGGCGGCCGCTGCCGTTCCTATTTCGACGGCGCGACCGGTCTCACCATCGACAACGGCAATCACCTGCTGCTGTCGGGCAACAGCCACGCGCGGGCCTATGCCCGTTCGATCGGCACCGAGGCCGGCCTCGTCGGTCCCGAGAGCGCGCAGTTTCCCTTCGTCGACCTCACGACCGGGCAGCGCTGGCAGATCGATCTCGGCAAAGGCCGGCTGCCGACCTGGGTGCTCGACGAGAGCCGCCGCGTTCCCGACACCTCGCTCACCGATTATCTCAAGCTGGCGCCGCTGATCTGGGCGTCGGAGCAGACGCTGGTCGGCAAGTCGATTCCGACCGAAGGCGTGCTCTATCAGCGCCTGGTGCAGCCGCTGCTGCTGGCGGCGCTCAACGTCGATCCGCCCGAGGGCTCGGCCGGGCTTGCCGGCGCGATCGTGCGCGAGACATTGCTGGCCGGCGGACAGGCTTGCCGTCCGCTGATCGCACGCGAGGGGCTCAGCACAGTGCTGATCGAGCCTGCGGTGAAATTCCTGCAGGAGCGAGGCCACAGCGTTCAGCTCGGCCATGAACTGCGTTCGTTTGCGACCAGCGACGGCAAGGTCGGCGCGCTGAATTTTGGCGGCGAGGATGTGATCGAGGTCGGTGAGGGCGACGTCGTCGTGATGGCGGTGCCGCCGCGCGCCGCAGCTAGCCTGCTGCCGGGCCTGAAGACGCCGACCGAATTCCGCGCCATCGTGAATGCGCATTTCCGCTTCGAGCCGCCGCCGGGTTCGCCGCCGATCCTCGGCGTGATCGGCAGCATCTTCGAATGGCTGTTCGCCTTCCCGAACCGCCTCTCCGTCACCATCAGCAACGGCGATCGGCTGGTCGACATGCCGCGCGAGGAACTCGCGCAGGCGATCTGGAACGACGTCTGCAAGGCGGGCGGGGTGTCCGGCGACGTGCCGCCTCCGTTGCCGCCCTGGCAGATCGTGCGCGAGCGCCGGGCCACTTTCGCCGCCACGCCGGCCCAGAATGCCCTGCGTCCGGGGCCGGTCACCGCGCTGAAAAACCTGTTTCTCGCCGGCGATTGGACTGCTACGGGATTGCCTGCAACCATCGAGGGATCGGTTCGGTCCGGTGATCGCGCCGCCGATCTGGTTTTGGCCGCAAAGCGGCCCTGACGGGCAAAGGTCCCGGTCAATTTCAATCGACTATCGGAGCAATCGAGCGAGATGGATTCCGTGAACGCGACCAGCCGCGAAGCCAAAGAACCCAGGATCTTGGAATCGAAGATTCTGGAATCGAGCATTGCGTCGGCCACGGACGGCGTCATCGGCTTCCAGCAGCCGGACGGCCATTGGGTGTTCGAGCTCGAGGCCGACTGCACGATTCCGGCCGAGTACATCCTGCTGCGCCATTACCTCGCCGAGCCCGTCGACACCGTGCTCGAAGCCAAGATCGGCAACTATCTGCGCCGCGTCCAGGGTGCCCATGGTGGCTGGCCGCTGGTGCATGACGGCGAGTTCGACATGAGCGCCAGCGTGAAGGCCTATTTCGCGCTGAAGATGATCGGCGATTCCGTCGACGCGCCGCACATGGTGCGCGCGCGCGAGGCGATGCACGCGCGGGGCGGCGCCATTCACAGCAACGTCTTCACGCGCTTCATGCTGGCGATGTTCGGCGTCACGACCTGGCGCGCGGTGCCGGTGCTGCCGATCGAGATCGTGCTGCTGCCGTTCTGGTCGCCGTTCCACCTCAACAAGATCTCCTACTGGGCGCGCACCACCATGGTGCCGCTGATGGTGCTTGCCGCATTGAAGCCGCGGGCGAAGAATCCGAAGGGCGTCGGCATCGACGAATTGTTTCTCCAGGATCCGCGCTCGATCGGCATGACTGCGAAGGCGCCGCACCAGAGCCTGGCCTGGTTCGTGCTGTTCCGCGCGCTCGACGGCATTTTGCGCGTGGTCGAGCCGATGTTTCCGAAGAGCCTGCGCAAGCGTGCGATCGATGCGGCGCTCGCCTTCACCGAGGAGCGGCTCAACGGCGAGGACGGCATGGGCGCGATCTATCCGCCCATGGCCAACATCGTCATGATGTACGACGCGCTCGGCAAGGACGAGAACTTCCCCCCGCGCGCCATCACGCGCCGGGGCATCGACAAGCTGCTGGTGATCAACGACGACGAGGCGTACTGCCAGCCCTGCGTCTCGCCGGTGTGGGACACGACGCTGACCGCCCATGCACTGCTGGAAGCCGGCGGCGACAAGGCGGTGCCTGCGGCAAGGCAAGGCCTCGACTGGCTGATCCCGAAGCAGGAGCTCAGCGTGAAGGGCGATTGGGCGGTGAAGCGGCCGGACGTGCGTCCGGGCGGCTGGGCCTTCCAGTACAACAATGCCCACTACCCCGATCTCGACGACACCGCTGTCGTAGTGATGTCGATGGACCGCATGCGCCGAGAGCACGGCGTCGCCGGCTATGACGCTGCGATCGACCGCGGCCGGGAGTGGATCGAGGGCATGCAGAGCGACGACGGCGGCTGGGCTGCCTTCGACGTCAACAATCTCGAATACTATCTGAACAACATCCCGTTCTCCGACCACGGCGCGCTGCTCGACCCGCCGACCGAGGACGTCACCGCCCGCTGCATCTCGATGCTGGCCCAGCTCGGTGAGACCGAGAAGACCAGCAAGCACGTGGCCGACGGGATCGCTTACCTCCGGAAGACCCAGCACCCCGAGGGCTCCTGGTACGGCCGCTGGGGCATGAACTTCATCTACGGGACCTGGTCGGTGCTCTGCGCCCTCAACATGGCTGGCGTCCGCCACGACGACCCCATGATGCGCAAGGCCGCCGCCTGGCTGGCCTCGATCCAGAACGAGGACGGCGGCTGGGGCGAGGATGCCGTCAGCTACCGGCTGGACTACAAGGGCTGGGAGGCCGCGCCCTCGACCGCCTCGCAAACGGCATGGGCCTTGCTTGCCTTGATGGCAGCTGGCGAGGTTGATCACCCGGCCGTCGCCCGGGGGGTGGAGTACCTGATTGCAACACAGAACAAAAAAGGACTGTGGGACGAGCAGCGGTACACCGCCACAGGCTTTCCTCGTGTATTCTACCTTCGATATCATGGTTACCCGAAGTTCTTCCCGCTGTGGGCGTTGGCGCGGTATCGGAACTTGCGGAACACCAACAGCAGGGTGGTAGGGGTCGGAATGTGACTTTGGGGACGGGGGACTATCTTACCGCGGGCAATGCCATTGATCCGCGGCCGATCTTGATCGTGACCGGACTGGTTCAGGAGGCCCGCATCGCGGCCGGGCCCGGAATGGCCGTGATCTGCTCGTCGAGCAGCCCGACCCAGTTGCGGGCGCTCCTGACCGTGGTAGACCCCGAAACGATTCGCGGCGTGATCTCGTTCGGCGTGGCCGGCGGGCTCGACCCGACGCTGCGCTCCGGCGACGTCGTGCTGGCGACCGAGGTGCTCTCCGGCGATACCCGCTGGGCCGCAGGCCTGTCGCTCGGCGACGACCTCATCGACAGCTTGACCTCGGGCCGCCGCCGCGTGGTGCGCGGCAGCCTCGCCGGCGCCGAGGAAGTGGTCACCGGGCGCTCCGGCAAGGCGGCGCTGCATTCGGAGACCGGGGCCGCCGCCGTCGACATGGAAAGCCACATCGCGGCCGCCTACGCCGCCGAGGCTGGCTTGCCGTTCGCCGCGGTCCGCGTCATCAGCGATCCCGCCCACCGCGCGCTGCCGGCGATCGCCCGCGCCGCCATCAAGCCGAACGGCCAGATCGACCTCGCCGCCGTCCTGCGCGGCATCGTCCGCAATCCGGCCACGCTCCATGCGCTGGTCTCGACCGGCATCGACTTCAACCGCGCGCTGCGCTCCTTGCGCGGCTGCCGGGATTATCTGATCGGGACGGAGCTGATCGAGAGCGAGACGCTGGTGTCGAAGGCGGCCTGAGCGGGGGCGCCGATCTGACAAAAGAAAAGGCCCGGTCGCCATTGGCGATCGGGCCTTTTCTTTTGGGCGGCGCAATCGTCATCACAGGTGAGGTCGCATTCACTCAATGCAATCTCGGCACCGTCACCTAATGGCTTGAATGCGAGCCCATTCAAGCCTATCTTACGTTCGTCTTACCTCAGGAAGGGCGGGCCGATGGCCGGCGCGAAAAAGCTCACCACCACCGTTTCGACCAAGGGACAGGTCATCCTGCCCAGCGCCATTCGTCAGCGGCGGGAATGGGGGCGGGAACGCGGCTCACGGTCGAGGACACGCCGGAGGGCGTGCTCTTGAAGCCGGCGCCGGCTTTTGCCGAAACGCGGCCGGAGGACGTGTTCGGCGTCCTGGCCTACAAGGGCAAGCCGAAGACACTGGAAGAGATGGACGCAGGCGTGCTTGCCGAAGCCAGGCGGCGCCATGCTCGCGATTGATACCAACCTGATCGTCCGCTACCTGACGGGGGACCACGCCAAGCAGTCCGCTCGTGCACGCGCCTTGATCGACGGCGAGTCGGTCTTCGCCGCCGTCACAGTGATACTCGAAGTTGAATGGGTGCTGCGAAGCGCCTACGCGTACCCGGCGGCGGACGTCGCGCGCGCGCTTCGCGTCTTCGCGGGGCTTCCGACCGTCACGGTCGAGGACGGCGCGATGGTTGCGGTGGCGCTTGATCTTGCCGAGACCGGCATGGATTTCGCGGACGCACTGCATCTGACAAGATCCGGACATTGCGACGGTTTCGTCACCTTCGATCGCACGCTCATCAGGGCGGCGAAAGCGGCTGGGTATCAGGGAGTGCGCGACGCGTGGTAGTTGCGGCGACGTCAATTGACGCAGTGGGGCCTAAGTGCGCTTGACCGCTTGAATCGTCGTCGATGCATGCGCGCGGCCAATTGAATGCACTGGACTGCACCACTGACGTAAGACACGGTAGTTCCGGCGACATGTGTTCGTCTATCGCGCGGTTTGACTGGGCGGACTACGCTGACCCGATCCGCTCTACGCGCTGCCAACAAAAAGCCCGGCGCTGAGGCCGGGCTTTGAATTCATCAATGAAGACATCAGAAGTGGTAGTTCGCGCCGACGCGCACGACATGAAAGTCCAGATCACTGAAGTGCGTGCCGATGGTCGAAGCCGTCGTACCGGGAGTCGCAGGCGCCGTTGACGTGACGTTGCTGCTTCCGAGATTGACGTAGAGATACTCGGCCTTCAAGGAAACATTTCGCCAGGCGGCGTACTCAAATCCGCCACCCACCGCGTATCCGGTCAGGATTTTGGTCGTTGGTCCCGTGTAGCAGGCTGCCGCAGCCGCGCAGACAGCGCTCACGCCGCCGCCTCCCGCCACGGCGGTGAAACCGATCGTGTTGCTGAGAATGGAATCTTCGCGGACCGATCCGTAGGCGAAGCCGCCGGTGCCGTAGACGAGCAGCTTGTTGGTCGCGAGCAATCCGGCGCGCGCGCGAAGCGTTCCGAACCATTCGACATTCTGTTGCGCTTCGATCTGACCCGGTCGCCCGATAACCGCGTAGGGAGATGCCGCAGATCCCTTGATGTCGCTGCCCTGAAAATCCGCCTCAAAGCCGATCAACCAGTTCGGCGATACCTGCCAATTGTAACCAGCCTGCGCGCCACCGAGAACACCTTTGACATCGTAGGCGACCGGCGATGCGGCCGTACCGACGTTTCCAATGATCGAATTGGAGACGACATCATTCGCCGTAAAGGTCGCAACCGGATCATTGAACCCATAGCCAACGTTGAGGCCGGCATAGAAGCCGGTCCAACTTGCGACGGCGGCCATCGCTGGCGCTTTCGTGTAGTTGGAAGCAGCCATGTCGGCAGCCGACGCGGAGGTGGCCGCCAGCGCTGCGAGCGCGGCGAAAGCAATTCTTTTCAATTTCGTATCCTGAGGTTGGCTGGCGCCGTGATCGCCGCGACTAGACCAAGGCAGACGCAAAAATGCTGTCACTGCTGAGCCACAGGCGCGCAGTGCTCGCAGCCTATGGTTGGTCGCTGGCGTCAGGTTCGCCCATCGGATGGGACTACGGCGACGTATTGCGATATTACCAATGCAGTCCAGCACTGAAGATCATCTAGCCGGCCTCCGCGACCGCGGGGTGGTGGAGCTAAAGTGAGTTCGCAATCAACGAATCGCTTTTGACCGCGAGGAAGCGAAGATGATGCATGGCGGGATTGATCTGCATTCCAACAACTGCGTTGTGGTGATTATTCGGTGGATGCAATACGGCGCGGGAGTGGCTCTGAGCGACGTGTCACCAGCGCGATGATGGCGTGGGCGCTCCTCAGATCAACACATACAAGGTCATTTGGCCTCGGCAACTGACCCGGACTGCGCCAAGCAGGCACGATGGCATAATGCCACTGTTTTGCCCGACGCGTCAAATTGTTTTCGTAAAAATCGAATTCTTGCCGACTCTGGATCGTGTTGGCTCGCGACGTGTCTGGCTGCGCAAATCAACCCGCGCTGCGATGCTCGCCGTTTGCGGCTGATTTGATCGATGCTGCAATGGCTTGACGGAGCGGGTCCCGTGTCGGGCAGCGGTCGTGGCTCTACTGTGCATGGGGTTGTTTTTCATCTTTTTGCGGGAGGGCTCCCGGGCCAGACAAGCAAGGAGGGCAAGGAGCGTAGCCTCCGCAATGACTCCGTCCTCCCGAGGGCGCATGCGCCGAAAAAGCAAAAGGCCCGGTCGCCATGAGCGACCGGGCCTTTTTCGTTCGTGACTTGCGTGCGCGCTTACGCCGCCGTCGAAGCCTTCCGCGCGGCCTTCGCCTGCGCAGCCTCAGCTTCGTCCTTGCGGATCTCGGACAGGCGCTTCTGCACCTCCGACGAGAAGATGTACTGCGCCGGACGCTGCTTGGTCATGTCGATCTCAGGCGCCATCGGACCGGTGGTCCTGATGCCGCGCAGCGACACCCACATCGCCTTGATCGGGTTGTTGAGGGCTGCGGTCGCCGCGGTCGGCTCGTAGCCGCAATGGGCCATGCAGTCGGCGCACTTCTCGTACTTGCCGGTGCCGTAGGTCTCCCAGTCGGTGGTGTCCATCAGCTCCTTGAAGGTTTTTGCGTAGCCTTCACCGAGCAGGTAGCAGGGCTTCTGCCAGCCGAAGATGTTGCGCGCGGGCATGCCCCAGGGGGTGCACTCGTATTCCTGGTTGCCGGCGAGGAAGTCCAGGAACAGGCCGGAATGCATGAAGTTCCACTTCTTGCCCTTGCCCATCGCGAAGACGTCGCGGAACAGCTTCTTGGTCTTGGTGCGGTTCAGGAAGTGCTCCTGGTCCGGCGCACGCTCATAGGCGTAGCCCGGCGACATCGAGACGCCGACACCGAGCTCGACGGTGAGGTCGAGGAATTTTGCGATCTCCTCGGCCGGGTGGCCGTCGAAGATGGTGGCGTTGACGTTGACGGTGAAGCCGCGCGCCTTGGCTGCCTTGATCGCGGACACCGCGCGGTCGAACACGCCCTGCTGCGACACCGCCTTGTCGTGGTGCTCCTTCAGGCCGTCGAGATGCACCGAGAAGAACAGGTAGGGCGAGGGCTCGAACAGGTCGAGCTTCTTCTCGAGCAGCAGCGCGTTGGTGCAGAGCGAGACGAACTTCTTGCGCGCCACGAGGCCGCGCACGATCTCGCCGATCTCCTTGTGGATCAGCGGCTCGCCGCCGGGAATGGCGACCATCGGCGCGCCGCACTCATCGGCCGCGTCCCAGCACTCCTGTGCGGTCATGCGGCGGTTGAGGATCGCATCCGGATAATCGATCTTGCCGCAGCCGACGCAGGCGAGGTTGCAGCGAAACAGCGGCTCCAGCATCAGCACGAGCGGATAGCGTTTGCGGCCAAGCATTTTCTGCTTGAGCAGATAGGCGCCGATACGCATTTCCTTGAAGAAGGGGATAGCCATTACAAAGTTTCTTTCTGGGCTTGGAATTCGGGTGGGTCAGCTCGCAGCCAATTGGGCCGGAAGCCGGAATTCGATGTTTTCCTCGCGACCCGGCAAAACCTGGACCTTGACCGGTCCGATCCGCCGCATCGCTTCGATCACGTCATCCACGAGCACCTCGGGCGCCGAAGCGCCGGCCGTGACGCCGACGGTCCTGGCATCTTTCAACCATTCCGGATTGAGCTTGCTGCCGTCGGCAATCAAATAACTCGCAACGCCGGCCTCGGTGCCGATTTCGCGGAGCCGGTTCGAGTTCGAGCTGTTGGCAGCGCCCACCACCAAGATCACGTCGACCAGCTTGCTCATGTCCCTTACCGCAGATTGGCGGTTCTGTGTCGCATAGCAGATATCCCGGATGTCCGGGCCTTGAATATCTGTAAAGCGGGCCTGCAGGGCCGCAATAATGTCCTTGGTGTCGTCCACCGACAGGGTGGTCTGGGTGATGTAGGCCACTGGCGTATCCGCAGGCAAGGTCAGGGCGTTAACCTCTTCGACGCTCTGAACCAGCAGCACGGGGGCGGGAACCTGGCCCATCGTGCCCTCGACCTCGGGGTGGCCGGCATGCCCGATCAGGATCAGGGTGCGGCCCCTGGCGATGTAGCGCTTCCCCTGATTGTGAACTTTCGTGACCAGGGGGCAGGTGGCATTGAGCACCGGCAGGTCGCGCGCGGCGGCCTCTTCCTCGACGCTGCGGGCGACGCCGTGGGCGCTGAAAACGGTCACAGCCTTCGGCGGAACCTCGGACAGCTCCTCGACGAAGAACGCGCCTTTGTTCTTCAGGCTCTCGACCACGTATTTGTTGTGCACGATCTCATGGCGCACGTAGACGGGCGGGCCGTACTTCTCCAGCGCCCGCTCCACGATCTCGATCGCGCGCACCACGCCTGCGCAAAAGCCGCGCGGCTGCGCCAGATAAACTTCCATAGGACGCCCATCACGCAAGTTGCACCAATCCGCTTCTCAGGTCTCCGGCGGCACCCCGGTACTGCCCAATGAGTTGCAATAACCGCACCATTGGTTTCGCGCACGCGGTAACCGCCCACTCCAACTGGGCCCCAGCGCATGGAGGCACAGCAATTTGTGTCAAAAAATCGGCAGAAAGGGAAGGTGGGATGAAATCCGGGTTCCGCTCCGGCTCAATTTGGCGGTGTTATAGTACAGGAATCGCCTTGGGGAAAATGGCGACATTTGTGCTCATCCCTTCGCCACTTTCCCGCCTCAACTCCCCGGCTATACCGACCGCCCGCAATGATTTTTTCATGGCCTCCCGCCGTTTACCTCGAACCTTGTTCCGGCGAGTGCCACTCAAAACATCAATAGGTTTCGCCCGGGAACTCCGATAAACAGCGGGCGTTTCCGGCAAGCTGTTAACAGCAGAAAGAAAAGAAGTGCTGCAAAGCGTCGTCGTTGCCATCGTCAGGGCCTGCACCCGGTTTGCCTCCCTCGTCGTCGTTCTCGGGCTCCTGCTGTCGGTGGGGGCCGGCTATTACACATCGCAGCACTTCGCCATCAACACCGACATCAATTCGCTGATTGCCCAAAATCTGGACTGGCGCCAGCGCGACCAGCAATTCGACCGCGCCTTCGACCGCGACGCGACCATCACGGCGGTCGTCGAGGCCAGGACGCCGGAGATGGCAACCGCCGCGGCGGACGCGCTGTTCGCCAAGCTGAAGGACGACAAGACCAACTTCCAGTCGATGCAGCAGCTCGGCACCGGCGAGTTCTTCGAGAAGAACGGCCTGTTGTTCCTGCCGACCGAGGAAGTCGGCAAGATCACCTCTCAGTTCGAATCCGCCGCGCCCCTGATCGAGATCATGGCGGGTGATCCCTCGATCCGCGGCCTGACCGGCGCGCTGGAGACGGGACTTGCCGGCGTCAAGCGCGGCCAGGTCAAGCTCGACAACACCGCGCGGCCCTTCAACCAGATCGCTCAAACCGTCGAGACCGTCCTCAACAAGGGCAATGCGAGCTTCTCCTGGCGCGAGCTGGTCAGCGACGAGCCGCTGACGGATTCGGACAAGCGCGCCTTCATCGAGTTCAAGCCGATCCTCGACTACAACGCGCTGGAGCCCGGCAAGGGCGCCACCGACGCGATCCGCAAGGCCGCGGCCGATCTGGATTTCCCTGGCAAATACCAGGCGCGGGTGCGGCTGACCGGCCCGGTGCCGATCGCGAACGAGGAATACGCCACCGTGCAGGAGGGCGCCGTCGTCAACGGCGTCGGCACGGTTCTCGTCGTGCTGCTCATCCTGTGGCTGGCGCTGCATTCGGCGAAGATCATCTTCGCCGTGTTCGTCAATCTCTTCGTCGGCCTTGCGCTCACGACCGCTGCCGGTCTGATGATGGTCGGCTCGCTCAATTTGCTGTCGATCGCGTTCGCGGTGCTGTTCGTCGGTCTCGGCGTCGATTTCGGCATCCAGTACAGCGTCCGCTACCGTTCCGAGCGCTACAAGCACAACGATCTCTCGAGCGCGCTGGTGCTGGCCGCCAAGCGCTCAGCGGTGCCGCTGTCGCTGGCGGCGATGGCGACCGCCGCCGGCTTCCTCTGCTTCATGCCGACCGACTACAAGGGCATTTCGGAGCTTGGCCAGATCGCTGGCGTCGGCATGCTGGTGGCGTTCCTCACCAGCATCACCGTACTCCCGGCGATGTTGAAGCTGCTCAATCCGCCCGGCGAGAAGGAGCCGGTCGGCTATGCCTTCCTGGCACCGGTCGACCATTTCCTTGAGACGCACCGCGTGCTGGTCGTCGGTGGCACGCTGCTGCTCGCGGTCGCCGGCCTGCCGCTGCTCTACTTCATGAAATTCGACTTCAACCCGATGAACCTGCGCAACCCGAAGGCCGAGTCGATCGCGACCTTCCTCGATTTGCGCAAGGATCCCAACACCGGCGCCAATGCCGTCAACGTGATGACGACGTCGGAGGAGCAGGCAAAGCAGGTCGAGGCGAAGCTGGAGAAGGTGCCGGAGGTACTTCGGGTGATGTCGCTCGACAGTTTCGTGCCGGCCGACCAGCCGCCGAAGCTGAAGCTGCTCGCGCAGGGCGCCAAGGTGCTGAATCCCGCGCTCAATCCGGACCAGATCGACGCGGCGCCCACGGACAAGGAGAACGTCGATTCGCTGAAGTCCTCGGTCGACAATCTGCGCCGAACCGCGGGTGAGGAGAAGGGCCCGGGCGCGGTCGCCTCGCGCCGGCTGGCGGATGCGCTGCAGAAGCTCGCCGATGGCGACGAGGCCACGCGCAACAAGGCGCAGGACGTCTTCGTCACGCCGATGAAGATCGTGTTCGACCAGCTCAGGAATGCGATGCAGGCCGAGCCGGTCACCCTGAAGTCATTGCCGCCGGATCTCGTCAGCGCCTGGAAGAGCAAGGACGGCGTCATCCGTGTCGAGGCGCTGCCCAAGGGCGATCCCAACGACAACGATACGCTGCGCAAGTTTGCGGCAGCGGTGCTCGCGGCCGAGCCGACCGCGATCGGCGGGCCGGTCTCGATCCTGAAATCCGGCGATACCGTGGTGAAGGCATTCATCCACGCCGGTATCTATGCGCTGCTGGTGATCGGCCTTCTGCTGTGGGTAACGCTGCGGCGGTTCGTCGACGTGCTGATGACGCTGGTGCCGCTGCTGGTTGCGGGCGCGGTGACGCTCGAGATCTGCGTGTTGATCGGCCTGCCGCTCAACTTCGCCAACATCGTCGCGTTCCCGCTGCTGCTCGGCGTCGGCGTCGCCTTCAAGATCTATTATGTCGTGGCTTGGCGCTCGGGCAGAACAAACCTGCTTCAGACCAGCCTGACGCGAGCGATCTTCTTCAGCGCGCTGACCACGGCGACGGCGTTCGGCAGCCTGTGGCTGTCGAGCCATCCCGGCACGTCCAGCATGGGCAAGCTGCTCGCGCTCTCGCTGGTGACGACGCTTGCCGCGGTGTTGCTGTTTCAGCCGGCCCTAATGGGCAAACCCCGCAATCTCAGGGAGTAGGCAGATGTCGCCGACCGGGTCGGCGGCGCTCTTCTGACCGGGCTTGGCCGCGGTCGCGGCCTTCGGGGCCGCGGGGGCAGGCGCCGCTGCGGCAACCGTGGTGCCTGCAGCTTTTGGAGCCGCGCCGGACTTGGGCGCGCCCTTGGCCATCGCGTTCGAGGGGCTCAAGGGAATCGGCGGAGCGACCCGGGTCCAGGTCTCGCCGCCGCAGAGAAAGCCCATCACGCAGCCCTTGATCTCGAGCTGGTCGGTCCCGGCCGGCGTGATGGTCGCGCTGTAGAGCTGGCCGTCTTTCGCATTGTAGACCTGCCCTTCCCACTGATCGACGCCGGGCTTCTTCTTCATGTCGATCAGAGTCGCCATGCCGAGCGTCGGCCTGTTCTTTTTTGATGCATCTGGATTGTATTCGTCGCGTCCGCCGGGCTGCTTTTCCCAGGAAACCGCGCCCCACATGCTGCCATTACATTGGGCGACGCGGATGTTGGCGACGCCGTCGGCGACCCGCCAGTCGCCGGTGGGATCGGCGGCAAGCGCAGGTGTCAGGCAGGTGTAACCGCCAGCCAGTAATATTCCGGTGTAAAGGGCCAAACGCATGATAGTTCCTCGGCAGTGCAACATGGTCTAAAGCTGTGCTTGCGAAGATGGTCCGAAAAAGGGCAAAAGGCCGCACAGACCGTTTTCAGTTACTCACCGTTTTCAGTTGACGAGACGGTCCTCAATCGAAGTATGTAGCGGATGCAAAGCCAAAATCCAGACATGTCTCAGCTATTCGCGGACCGTCAGGCCCAGCGCAGCGCCCTGCATAACCGGTATCTGAACGAGCAGTTCGTTCGGGTTCTCAAGACCATCGGTTACGACGTCGGCTTCCAGAAGGGGCAGGGGCAGTACCTCTACGATCGCGACGGCGCCCGCTATCTCGACCTGTTGTCCGGCTTTGGCGTGTTTGCGATCGGGCGCAATCACCCCGTCATGCGCGAGGCGCTCAAGAGCGTGCTCGATGCCGACCTGCCCAATCTCGTCCAGTTCGACGTCTCGGTGCTCGCCGGCGTGCTCGCCGAGCGACTCCTGAAGTACGTCCCCTATCTCGACAAGGCGTTCTTCGCCAATTCCGGCGCCGAATGCGTCGAAGCGGCGATCAAGTTCGCGCGAGGCGCGACCGGCCGCCCCGGCATCGTCTATTGCGCGCATGGCTATCACGGCCTGACCTATGGCGCGCTCTCGCTGACGGGTGATTCGAATTTCCGCACCGGCTTCGAGCCGCTGCTGCCCGGCTGCACCTCGATCCCGTTCAACGATCTGGCCGCGCTCGAAAAGGCGCTGGCCTCGCGCGAGGTTGCGGCCTTCGTCGTCGAGCCGATCCAGGGCAAGGGCGTCAACATGCCCACGGACGAGTTCCTGCCCGGCGCGGCCGCGCTCTGCAAGAAATACGGCACGCTGTTCGTCGCCGACGAGATCCAGACCGGCATGGGCCGCACCGGCCGCTTCCTCGCGGTCGAGCACTGGAACGTCGAGCCCGACATGGTGCTGCTGTCGAAGTCGCTGTCCGGCGGCCACGTGCCAGTTGGCGCGGTGCTGACGCGCAAGGCCATCTTCGACAAGATATTCAACCAGATGGACCGGGCCGTGGTGCACGGCTCCACCTTCTCCAAGAACGATCTCGCCATGGCCGCGGGCATCGCCACGCTCGACGTCATGGAGTCCGAGAAGCTGATCGAGTCCGCCGCCAAGCGTGGCGCCGAGCTGCGGCTCGCGCTGACGCGCATGGTGCCCGGCTACGAGCTGATGAAGGAAGTGCGCGGCAAGGGCCTGATGATCGGCGTCGAGTTTGGGCCGCCGAAGTCGCTTCGGCTGCGCGCGTCCTGGAACGTGCTCGAGGCTGCCAACAAGGGTCTGTTCTGTCAGCTCATCACCGTGCCGCTGTTCAAGGATCACAAGATCCTCACGCAAGTCGCCGGCCACGGCAGCCACACGATCAAGCTGCTGCCGCCGCTCACGATCACCGTAGAAGACTGCAGCTGGATTGAGAAGGCGTTCGACGACGTCATCGCCGGCAGCCACAAGGTCCCCGGCGCGATCTGGTCGCTCGGCAAGACGCTGGTGGACAACGCGGTGCGGCGGTCGGCGTAATGGTTCGTTGACGACACTGCACTGAGGGGCTGCGCTGGCCGCTCAGGAATGCACGCTATACCGCCAGAGCTCCAGCATGTTCAGGACCGTCAGACCGGCGAAGCCAGCGAGTATGGCGAGGCCGGCGAACCAGACCCACTGCTTGCGGTCCTTCAACGCCAGCAAAGTAGCGCATGCGACAGCGAACATCGACGGCAAGCCGGCGCAGGTGATCATCAACGCAATCATTTTCGTTCTCCTCGACGGCTCCAATCTGCCGCAAAGCTGTCGGGAGAACCGTGAGACGCGTCACGATGGCGGAGCGACCGCCGCGCAGGCGTGGCGCGGATTTGCTACCCCTCCACATTCGCCTTCATCGCCGCCTCGAACTTGTCGACGAATTCGGCGAGCTCGTCGCCCCCGATATCACTGACGGCCCAGAAGTTCAGGCCGCGCTCGCCCCAGCGGCGACAGTTGAAGCCCTGCATGGTCTGGGTCTTCGGCGGCCGGTGTTCGGTGCTCGTGGTCTGCGACACGAACAAATTGATCACGTGCTGCCGGCGCTTGTAGACGACGGCGCCGATGGCGCGGGCGTCGATATAGTCGAGGCGGCCGCCGACCAGCGTAAAGCCCTGCGCGGTGAGATCGATCACGGGCGGAGCGACGTCGAGCTTGCCGTTGAACCACGGCTTGACGGTGTGCTGGTCGGTGGAAACCACGTCGATGAGGTGGCCGGCCTGGAGCGAGCGCAGATGCGCGGACACGACTTCCGAGAGAATGCGCTGCTGGTCGTCCTGGCGCAGCACCAATGCGACGATGCCGGTTGCGGCGAGCGCGGAGACCGCCGAGCCCATCGCAAAGCCACGTAGCACGGAGCGGCGGGTCGGCTGGCGTTGCGGCTGCGGCAGCGAGGCCTCGATCCGGCTACGCAGGCCTGCCGGCGCGCTGTAGCGCAGATTGGTGTCGGAGAGCACACGCTGCATCTCGCGCTGAGCGGCAAGCTCCGCGGCGCAGGCCGGGCAGCCGGCGATATGGGATTCGACCTCGCGCGCGTGGCCGGCATCGAGCTCGTTGTCGAGCAGCGCGTGAAGCAGGATTTTTGCTTCGTCGCAGGTCATCTTGCTTGCTCCTCTTCCGCCGTCCAGGCCGCACGCAGCATGGCGCGGGCACGGGCGAGGCGGGACATCACGGTGCCGACGGGCACGCCGGCGGCCTCGGCGATTTCACGATAGGACAGGCTGTTGATCTCCCGCAGCACGAATGTTTCCTTGAACGGTTCGGCGAGTGCGTCGATCAACTTGCGGATCGCGCCGGCATCGCCGCTGCGCAGCACCTCGGTTTCCGGGCTCGCCTCGCTCTCCTGCCAGATCGGCGTCTGCTCGGCGGCGCCGGGCGTGTCCTCGATCGCGCTATGCCTGTGCGCGCGCCGGGTATATTCGGCGTTGCAGACGTTGCGCAGGATCGCGAACAGCCAGGGCTTCATCGCCGGCCCGCGATAGCTGTCGAAATGCTTCAGCGCGCGCAGATAGCATTCCTGCACCGCATCCTCGGCGTCGGAGGCGTCGCGCAGCAGATAGCGCGCGAGCGTGTAGACGTCGTCGAGATAGGGCAGCGCCGCCTCGCGGAAGCGCTGTGCCTTCTGCAGATCGTCGATAGCGGGCATCGCTCCTCGCTTTGCCTCTTGTTCTGCGCGTCGCGTCGTTTCGTCCAGGCTCGTTTGGTCGGCATGTGTGACCGAGGGCACACGAGCCCGGCCGGCGTGGGACCACCGGCCGGGCAAGACGTTGATGCCTTGGTTGGATGCGTTACTCAACCTTGATCATCCCCGTCATGTGCGGGTGCAACGAACAAAAATATTTGTAGTCGCCCGCATTGGTGAAGGTGAACGAGAACTTGTCGTCGGTGTCCAGGGTCTTGGACCTGAACTTGCCGGCCGACACCACGGTGTGCGGGATGTCGTCCCGGTTGGTCCAGGTCACGGTGGTGCCGACCTTGACGGTGAGCTCGGCCGGCTGGAAAACGAAATTGTCGATGTGCACGTCCATGTCGTCGGCACGGGCAGTTGTTGCGGGCAGCAGGATGGCCGCGGCCACAGCGACACCGAAGTCGCGGCGATTGAGTATCTTCATTGTCAATTTCCGTTCAGCCTTGCAGCGGCGTGTCGATGATCGCGAGCCGCTGCTCGTTTTGCTTGAAGTTGACGCTGGCAACGCCGAGCATGGCGCGGAGCCTGGCGTCCTCGACCTTCATCGGTCCGGGCGACGGGGCGGTCCCCGGTGCCGGCTGCGGGAACGCGGTCGAGCGCGCGGTGTGGAAGGTGACGTTGCCCTCGACCTTCTGCATCACCTGGTGGATGTGGCCGTTCAGCACGGTGACCGAGCCGAAGCCCTTGACGTATTCGAGCGCGCGGCCGCCGTCCTCGGTGCCCCAGCCCCATTCGGGATAGACGGTCCAGAGCGGGATGTGGGCGAACAGCACGATCGGTGTCGATTTCGACTTGCCGCGGAGATCGTCCTCGAGCCAGGCGAGCTGCTCGGCGCCGAGATTGCCGAGGCCGCCGGCCTTGAGATCGACGACGTTGACGAGGCCGATGAAGTGCACCCCGCCGGCGTCGAAGGAATACCAGCCCGCCCCCCTGGTGCCGCGGCCGTAGCGTTCGCGATAGAACTTCACGTCCTCGTCGAGGAAGTCATGTTCGCCGGGCACGTAGTGCACATCGAGCTTGCTCTGCGAGATGATGCGCTCGGCATTGTCGAACTCGGCGGCTTTCGACAGATGGGTGATGTCGCCGGTGTGGATCATGAAGGACGGCTTGGCCGGCATGGCGTTGATCTTGTTGACCGCTTCCTCCAGCGTGCCGAGCGCGTTGGGATTGGCCGGCTTGTCGAAGCCGACATGGCTGTCGCTGATCTGGAGGAAGGTCATGCCTGATGCGGCCGCGGTCGCGGCTTGCGCGGAATCGATGATGCCGAGCGAGCGCGGCACGCCGCCCGTGATGGTCCAGAGCACCCCGGTGCCGGCCCAGGTCATGCACTCCAGCACCTTGCGGCGGCTGACGCCGTCGTCGCCGTGATCGTGTCCGCTCATCGCGCAGCTCCTCTCGCCCGGAATTGGGCTTCGGGGAGGTGATTGGAGGAGGGAGGGACTTATTCCCGGTTGCGATGACGTTTTCGTGAGGGGGAGTTCGCCCTTGTGTCCCGGACGCGGTGCAGCTCTTGGCGGTGCGCCGCAGAGCCGGGACCCACGACACTCGAGCGCTCTGGCCCCGGCTCTGCGCAGGAGCGTTTCACGCTGCAGCGCGTCCGGGGCACGAGACTTACTTCGCGAACTCTCTCACGGCTTCCACCACGCGCTCCGGGACCTCCTGCGCCACGCAGTGCCCGGCTCCCTCAAAGACCAGCGTGCTGACGCGCGGAATTAGCGACACGGCGCGTCGCGCCATCTCCTTGTAGATCGGCCCCGATTTCGCAGCGGTCGTGACGCACACCGGGCAATTGATCTCGGCGAGCCCCATGAACGGGTTGCCGCGGGTATCACCGACATAGACCTGCTCCATCGCCTCGTAGATCGGACGCAGGATCGCCGACTCGATCTCGGGCGTGCAGCGGAGCCGAACGCGGCCATCGTCGAGCGGGACGAAGCCGTGGCGTACATAGGCGCGCAGCGACGTCTCGGTCCAATCCGCAAATGCCGGAGCGGTGCGGTAGCGCTCGAACACGGCGTCGGCACTGTCAAACTCGGCGCGTCGGCGCAGCGTGCCCTCGACGCGGGCGAGAGATTCGTCGTTCAATCCTCCGCAACGTGCCGCGCGCGGGTCCATGACCGTCGGCTCCATCACGAACAGGCCTGTGAAACGTCCCGGCCGAAGTTGTGCCGCAAGCAGAAGATCGGTCGCGCCCGCGCTGTGGCCGATGCCGTAGACCTCGCGCAGCTCAAGCGCATCGACCACCCGGCGAACATCCTCGGCATAGTCGAGGAACTGATAGGCGCCGGGCTTGTGGCTGGCGCCGTGGCCGCGGCGGTCCAGTGCATAGACGGTGTAGGTCGAGGCGAGATCGCGCGCGACCTCGTCCCAGACATCGGCGACGAACCCGGTGCCGTGCACGAGGAGCGCAGCCGGTTTGCCGCTCTCGCCCCATTGCAGCATGGCGATCTCTGCGTCGGCGGCCCCGATTGAAAAGCGGCGCGGATTGATCATGGTAGTGCGACGCTACTTCGCATCCTCCAGGATCATGGTCGCGCCCTTCTCGGCGATCATCGCGGTCGGTGTGTTGGTGTTGCCCGAGGTGATCGTCGGCATGATGGACGCGTCGACGATGCGAAGGCCGCCGAGGCCATAGAAGCGCAGGCGCTCGTCGACCACCGCCATCGGATCGTTCGCCGCGCCCATCTTCGCTGTGCCGACGGGATGGAAGATGGTGGTGCCGATATCGCCGGCGGCCTTGGCGAGCGAGGCATCGTCGTTGCCGACGGTGGGGCCGGGCAGATATTCGCTCGGGCGATATTTTGCCAGCGCCTTCTGCTGCATGAGGCGGCGCGTGGTGCGGATGGCGTCGGCGCCGACCTGGCGGTCGTCATCGGTCGACAGATAGTTCGGCGCGATGATCGGCTTTTCATCAGGCGTCGCCGAACGCAGCCGCACGGTGCCGCGCGAGGTCGGCTGGAGATTGCAGGCGCTCACCGTGATCGCGGGGAAGCGGTGCAGCGGATCGCCGAACTTGTCGAGCGACAGCGGCTGCACGTGGAACTGGATGTTGGCGCGTGCGCGCGTCGCATCGGAGCGCGTGAAGATGCCGAGCTGCGACGGCGCCATCGTCAGCGGCCCACGGCGGCGGAACGCATAGTCGAGCCCCATCATGCCGCGGCGGAACAGATTGTAATAGGTCTCGTTCAGCGTGCGCACGCCCTCGACCTTGTAGATCGCCCGCTGCTGCAGATGGTCCTGCAGATTGCGTCCGACGCCGGGCTTGTCCATCACGATATCGATGCCGAGCGGCGACAGCCAGTCGGCGGGCCCGATGCCGGAGCGGTGCAGCACCTGCACCGAGCCGATCGAGCCTGCCGAGAGCACCACCTCGCGTTTGGCGCGCGCCTCGACGATTTCGCCGTTCTGGATGAAGCGCACGCCGACGGCGCGGCCCTGCTCGATGATGAGGCGGTCGACCATCACGTGCTTCTCGAGCCGCAGGTTCGCCCGGTTCAGCGCCGGCTTGAGGAAGCCGCGCGCCGACGACCAGCGCCGGCCGCGCTTCTGGTTGACGTGGAAATAGCTGGTGCCTTCGTTGTCGCCGGTGTTGAAATCCGGAATGCGCTTGATGCCCATCTCTTCCGCGGCATCGCCGACGGCATCGAGGACATCCCACGACAGCCGCGGCGCCTCGATGCGCCAGCCACCGCCGGCGCCGTGGTGCTCGCTCGCGCCGAGGAAATGATCTTCCAGCCGCTTGAACAGCGGCAGCACATCGTCATAGCCCCAGCCGGTCATGCCGAGCTGGCGCCAGTGGTCGTAGTCGGCGGCCTGTCCGCGCATCGAGATCATGGCGTTGATCGCGGAGCAGCCGCCGATGACCTTGCCGCGGGGATAGGCGAGCGCGCGGCCGTTCAGGCCCGGCTCGGCCTCGGTCTTGAACATCCAGTCCGAGCGTGGATTGCCGATCGCGAAGAGATAGCCGACCGGGATGTGAAACCAGATCCAGTTGTCGTCGCCTCCGGCCTCGAGGATGAGGACGCGGTTCCCTGGTACGGCCGACAGCCGGTTGGCGAGGATGCAGCCGGCCGTGCCGGCTCCGACGACGATATAATCAAACTCACCTTCGAGCCGCCTTGGCATTCTACTTCCACCCGGATGGTCACTTAACGTTCCCTCCTAATAGGCAGACGTGGCCGAGCGGGACAAGTCCGGCCATGCCGGGCGGGCAGGGCTAGGCCTCAGCTGGGCAGGTTGGGTGGACTCGCCCTTGCATGGTAGACAGTCCTGTATTTTCAACAAAGTTTGAGATCCTTCATGCCCATCGTGAACCGCGTCGCCGACCTTCAACCCGATATTCAGGCCTGGCGCCGGGACATCCATGAGCATCCCGAGCTGCTGTATGACGTTCACCGCACCGCAGCATTCGTGGCGGACCGGCTGCGCGAGTTCGGCTGCGATCAGGTCGTGACCGGGCTCGGCCAGACCGGCGTGGTCGGCGTGATCAAGGGCAGCAAGCCGGCCGGTGAGGGGCTCAAGGTGATCGGCATGCGTGCCGACATGGACGCGCTGCCGATCGACGAGCAGACCAACCTGCCTTACGCCTCCAAGACGCCCGGCAAGATGCACGCCTGCGGCCACGACGGCCACACCGCGATGCTGCTCGGTGCAGCCCGCTATCTCGCCGAGACCCGCAACTTCGCCGGCGACGCGGTAGTGATCTTCCAGCCGGCCGAGGAGGGTGGCGCCGGCGGCGCGGCCATGGTCAAGGACGGCCTGATGGAGCGCTTCGGCATCGAGCAGGTCTACGGCATGCACAACGGTCCGGGCATTCCGGTCGGCTCGTTTGCGATCCGGCCGGGCGCGATCATGGCGGCGACCGACGAGGTCGACATCAACATCGAAGGCGTCGGTGGCCATGCCGCGCGTCCGCACAAATGCGTCGATTCCGTGCTGGTCGGCGCGCAAGTGATCACTGCCTTGCAGTCGATCGTCGCGCGCAGCGTCGATCCGCTGGAATCGGCCGTGATCTCGATCTGTGAGTTTCACGCCGGCAACGCCCGCAACGTCATTCCGCAGACCGCGACCTTGAGGGGCACCATCCGCACGCTGTCGCCGGAGGTGCGCAAGCTGGTCGAGAAGCGCGTGCGCGAAGTGGTGGCGGGCGTCGCGCAGATCACCGGTGCCAGGATCGATCTGCACTACAAGAACAACTATCCCGTCGTGATCAATCACGCCGCGGAGACCGAGGTGGCCAAGCGCATCGCCAAGCAGGTCGCGGGCGATGGCAATGTGCACGAGATGCCGCCGCTGATGGGCGCCGAGGATTTCGCCTACATGCTGGAAGCGCGGCCCGGCGCCTTCATCTTCTGCGGCAACGGCGACAGCGCTGGCCTGCATCACCCCGCCTATAATTTCAACGACGAGGCGATCGTGTTCGGCACGTCCTACTGGGTCAAGCTGGTCGAGGAACAGCTCGCGGCGTCGTAAGGCTTGTTGTTCACCTCGCCCCGCTTGTGGGAGAGGTCAACTCGATCGAAGATCGAATTTGGGTGAGGGGGACTCTCCGCGAGTCCGTCTCTCACCGCGATTGCGGATGCAGCCCCTCACCCTAACCCTCTCCCCGTAAGAACGGGGAGAGGGAAGGAAGATCCGAAGATCCGCGAGAAGATCACGTAGAGCGTGGCCGACAGCGCGATCGCGCAGGGCAGCGTCAGCACCCAGGCCATCAGCAGGTTGCGGATGGTCGCCATTTGCAGACCCGAACCATTCGCGGCCATGGTGCCGGCGACGCCGGACGACAGCACGTGGGTGGTCGAGACCGGCAGGCCGAAAACGTCGGCCGCGCCGATCGTGGCGGCGGCGACGAGCTCGGCGGAGGCGCCCTGCGCATAGGTGAGATGGGTCTTGCCGATCTTCTCGCCGACCGTGACCACGATACGCTTCCAGCCGATCATGGTGCCGAGGCCGAGCGCGTGGCGACCGCGATCTTCACCCAGTTCGGGATGAACTTCGTGGCGGCGTCGAGCGAGCCCTTGTAGGCAGTGAGCACCGCGACATCGTCCTTGCTGAGGTCGTTTTCCTTGTCCTTCATCAGGAAGCGGATCGCTTCCGAGGTCAGGTACATGTCATTGCGGGTGTTGCCGACGGCTTCCGCCGGCACCTTGTTGAGCGAGCCATACTTGGCGACCTGGTCGCCGACGTCCTTTACCAGCACGGCGAGCGAGGGATAGGTGCCCTCGTTGAGCTTATGCAGGGCGATGTACTGCGTCACCGCCGGACGGGGATCGCCGATGATGCTGTGGCCGGCACCCTTGGCCGCGATCACCTTGGCGGCGGACTCCGAGGCCTTCTGGAACTGGGCGACCTGGGATTCCGGCAGCGCGCGGTTAAGCGCGTAGGCGGTCGGCACGGTGCCGATCAGGATCAGCATGATCAGGCCCATGCCCTTCTGGCCGTCATTGGAGCCGTGGGCAAAGCTGACGCCGGTGCAGGTCGCAATCAGCAGGCCGCGGATCCAGAGCGGCGGCGCCTTGTTGCCTTCAGGTGCCGCATACAGGGCGGGGTTGCGCACCACGAACTTGAGCAGCAACAGCAGCGCGGCGGCGCAGACGAAGCCGAACAGCGGCGACAGCAGGAGCGCGTAGCCGATCTCGGTGGCCTTGCTCCAGTCGACGCCCGAGGTGCCGTCGCGGCCGCGCATCACGGCGTTGGCAATGCCGACGCCGATGATCGATCCGATCAGCGTGTGCGAGGAGGAGGCGGGCAGGCCGAAATACCAGGTGCCGAGATTCCACAGGATCGCGGCGATCAGCAGCGCGAACACCATCGCGAAGCCGGCGCTGGAGCCGACCTGGAGGATCAGCTCGACCGGCAGCAGCGAGACGATGCCGAAGGCGACCGCACCGGAGGAGAGCAGCACGCCGAGGAAATTGAAGAAGCCCGACCACATCACCGCGAATTCGGCCGGCAGCGAATGGGTATAGATCACGGTCGCCACCGCATTGGCGGTGTCGTGGAAGCCGTTGACGAACTCGAAGCCGAGCGCGATCAGCAGCGCGACGAACAACAGCATGTAGGGCAGATAGGTCGTGACCTTCGTTCCGGTCGCGTTGACGTCGACATAGATGCTGTAGGCGACGAACAGCAGGCCCGCGGCGAGGATGCCGAAGAACAGGATCATCGTCAGCGGGTTGAAACCCTTGTCGAGATTGGGCCGGGAAGCCGGCTGGACAGGCGTCGGATCGCCTACCGCACGGTCGAATGCAACATCTGTCATTTTTGGACGCCCCTTGGCTTTTTTGAAGGGCTATTGTCCGCGATGGATTTGAAAGGCTGGATGACAGCTGCGTCGTATTGTCGCTTTCTCACCGGTATTTATGCGGCGCGTGCGGCCTTCTTCTGCAAGCCGGCCGCGATCTTCAGGTCTTCGACAAAGCGCTGATATTCCAGCGCCTTCGCTTCCGGATCAGGCAGTCGCAGCAGGTAGGACGGATGCACTGTCACGAGTGCCTTGCGGCCGTCGGGAAGATCGATCAGCCGGCCGCGGGTCTTGCCGACAGGCGTGATCTTGCCGAACACGCTTTGCGCGGCGGTCGCACCCATCGCGACGACAAGATCGGGTTGAACCACCGCAAGCTCCCGCTCATACCATTGCCGGCACGCCTTGATCTCCGGCGTCGACGGCTTCTGGTGCAGGCGGACTTTTCCACGCGGCACGAATTTGAAGTGTTTCACCGCATTGGTGACGTAGACCTTCTTGCGGTCGACGCCGGCGTCCGCAAGCGCGCGGTCGAGCATCTGGCCGGCCGGACCGACGAAGGGGTGACCGGCGAGGTCTTCCTTGTCGCCGGGCTGCTCGCCGACCAGCATGATGGTGGCGTCTTTGGGACCTTCGCCGAACACGGTCTGCGTCGCGTCCTTGTAGAGCGGGCAGGCGCGGCAATGGGAGGCCTCCTCGCGGAGCGCATCGAGATCGTCGGCAGCAAGCTTGCGGGTCATCGGAGCCTCCGGCCGTTTCTGGGGCTTGTGCGGGTCGGTTGCGGCATTGGCGAGCATGGCGCCGGTCATGCGCTCGGCGTCCTCGATCAAGGGCTTAATGATCGAGGCTTCCGGCAGGTTCCGCCAGTATTTTTTCGGCATCTCCGCCTGCATTGCCTTCACCTTCAACCGCGCCGGATTGAAGATGCTGGCATAGTAACGCCGCCAGGTCTCCTCCAGCCGGTCTTCGCCGGGTGCTTCACTCTTGCTGACGCCCGGCGTGAACGAGAGTGCGTGACCGTCCCAATGCGCGCACAGGTCCGGTGTCAGGATCGACCAGGGCATGTCGGCAAAGCGCCTGGCGAAAAATGGCGCGGCGAGCTCGACGATGTGGTGCTCCGGCTCGAACCAGGCGACATAATGCGCCTGCCGTTCCCGGCCGATCTCGCGGAAGCGGACGAAGGCATGCATCTTGTGCTCGTCGCGATGGACCGCTCTTGCCATCGCAATGACCTGCGCGACATCAGGGTCGGTCGCGACCTCGATGAGATCGTGATTGTCCTTCAATCGCCAGAGCAGGCGATAGAGGATGGCGAAACGCTGGGGATCGCGGTGCAGAATTGCTGACTGTGCGAGGTCGACGAATTTGCCTGATACGTTGAAGGTGCCGTCGTTCACCTCGAGGATCGGAGACGGTGCGGGCGGTGCGAACAGCTCCGCCTCGCCGCCCTGCACGGTCCAGGTGATGTCGGTGGGTTGTATGTGATGCAGCACGAGGCTGCGTGCGGCCTTGCGCCAGCCGTCAAAATCGGTTTCGGTATCGAGGGTGATGTACTGCATCAGAAGCCAAATCCCAGTTGCGTTGCCTTCGGCTTGAACCGCTCGATGAGCCCGGCTGCATCTAGCCGATGTGGGGCGGGCCGGTGATCGCTGAGGACGATGAACGGCAGCGCCTTTTTCTGGGGAACATGCAGCCGCGCCAGATCGGCAACGCGGATCGTGGTGGTGCGCCGCGTTGCAATGATGCGTTCGACCGTCTTGGTGCCGAAGCCGGGCACGCGCAGCAGCTCCTCGCGGCTGGCGCGGTTGATGTCGAGCGGGAAGCGGTCGCGGTTGCGCAGCGCCCAGGCGAGCTTGGGGTCGATGTCGAGCGGCAGCATGGCGCTGTCGTCGACGATCTCCGCAACGTCGAAGCCGTAGAACCGCATCAGCCAGTCGGCCTGGTAGAGCCGGTGCTCGCGCAGCAATGGCGGCGCGCGCAAGGGCAACGCGCGGCTGGCATCGGGGATCGGGCTGAAGGCGGAGTAATAGACGCGTCTCAGCCGGTATGAGCCGTAGAGATTGGCGCTGGTGTGGAGAATGGTGTGGTCGGAGGCGCTATCTGCGCCGACGATCATCTGTGTGCTTTGGCCGGCGGGCGCGAAACGTTGCGGCCTGGCCTTGGTCCTTGCGCTGCGGTTGTCCTCGGCCTCGTCCAGCTTCAGCCGCAGCCGGCCCATGGTGCGGCGGATCGCGCGCACGTCCTTCTCCGGCGCGAATTGCTGCAGGCTCGTCTCCTCGGGCATCTCGATGTTGATGGAGAGGCGGTCGGCATATCTGCCGGCTTCGGCGATCAGCGCGTCGTCGGCTTCCGGAATGGTCTTGAGGTGGATGTAGCCGCGGAAGTGATGCTCCTCGCGCAGTTTGCGCGCGACGCCGACCACCTGCTCCATGGTGTAATCGGGGCTGCGGATGATGCCGGAGGAGAGGAACAGCCCCTCGATGTAGTTGCGCCGGTAGAAGTCGAGCGTGAGCTTGACCACCTCGTCGATGGTGAAGCGGGCGCGCGGCACGTTGCTGGAGGCGCGGTTGACGCAATAGAGGCAATCGTAATTGCAGGCGTTGGTCAGCAGCACCTTGAGCAGGGAGATGCAGCGTCCATCCGGCGCGTAGGAGTGGCAGATGCCCATGCCCGGCGCGGTCGAGCCCATGCCCTTGCCGTCGCTGGAATCCCGCTTCTCGGAGCCGCTGGAGGCGCAGGACGCGTCGTATTTGGCGGCGTCCGCCAGGATCTCCAGCTTGCGTTGTACGTCCATCGTGGGATCCCTTTGATTCTGCTCATGAATCAGACCGAATGCCAATTCGATTGACTCCCGGACCGCCGTTAGCTTTATATTAGAACATATCATGAACAAATGAGCCAGCCGCAGGTTCTTATTTTTGAGAGCCTCGGCAATCACCCTGAAGGAGCGGCGTGCATGAGCGGCGCACGAACAAGCGCGCTTGCGACCTTGCGCGGCCAGATCGAGCGCATCGAGGCGGCGGAGGTCGCCCATCAGCGCGATCACGTCGCGCTTGGCCATCGCGAGGTCGACAGCGCGCTGAAGGGCGGGCTCGCGCGCGCGGTGATCCACGAGGTGTTTTGCGAGGGGCGGCAGGGGACGGCCGCGACGGGGTTCGTCATGGGCCTCGCAGGCCGCGTCTCGGCGCAGCGGCCGCTGCTGTGGGTGCGGCAGGATTTTTCGGAACTGGAAACCGGTGCGCTGTCGATGAGCGGGCTTGCCGAACTCGGCCTCGATCCGCGCCGCGTGGTGATGGTGCGCGCCGCCGATGTCGAGAGCGCGCTGCGCAGCTCGGCCGATGCGCTCGCCTGCGATGCGCTCGGCGCCGTCGTACTCGAGCTCTGGGGTGAGACGCGGCAGTTTGATCTGGTGGCGAGCCGCAAGCTGACGCTGGCCGCGCAATCGTCAGGTGTCACCGGCCTGATGCTGCGGATGGCGGCGCAGCCGCTGCCCTCGACCGCCGAGACGCGGTGGATGCTGCGCGCGGCGCATTCGCCGCCGGGCGCGATGTGGAGTGCATGGGGCGCGCCGCGCTTCGATGCCGAGCTGTTGCGCAATCGTCATGGCCCGTGCGGCCGGTGGATCATGGAATGGAAATGTGATGAGTGCCAGTTCAGTGAACCGTCGGCGCATCCTCAGCCTGTGGCTGCCGCGTCTGCCCATCGACCGGATCCAGCGGTTCAACGGCGCGCTGGTTAAGGACCAAGAGCCATGCATCGTCGTCATCAAGGACAACAATGCGCTGGTGCTCCATGCGCTGGACGACGCTGCGTCGCGTTTGGGGCTGTATATCGGCCAGCCGTTCGCCAATGCGCGGGCGATGTGCCCGGACTTGAAAGTGTTCGACGCCGATGCGGTAGCTGACGCAAAGACGCTCAGCGACATCGCCGACTGGTGCGACCGCTTCACCCCACTGGTGGCGCTCGATCCGCCGCACGGCTTGTTTTTGGACATCACCGGCTGCGCGCATCTGTTCGGCGGCGAGGCTGCATTGTTGCAGACTCTGGTCCGTGCGCTTGCCCGGCAAGGCTTTGCGGTCAGCGCGGCCGTTGCCGGGACCTCGGTCTGTGCGCGCACGCTGACGCGGCAGACGTCCGGGACCATCGTTGCCGATGGCGGGGAAGCGGCGGCGATCGACCGGTTTCCAGTGTCCGCGCTCGGCGCCGGCGAGGCCATCACCACAGGCCTGCGCCGCGCCGGGCTGAAGACCATCGGCGATGTCGCCGCGCGCGCGCCGGGCGAGATCACGGCGCGGTTCGGCGCGCGGTTCTCGACGCTGCTCGCGCATGCGCTGGGGCAGGGCGATGCGCCGATCAATCCGCGCAAGCCGCTGCCCGATTACATCGTGGAGAAGCGCTTTGCCGAGCCGATCGCGACCGACACCATGATCGCGATGACGCTGTCGCGCCTGGCCGACACATTGATCGCGTCCATGGAGAAGCAGGGCAAAGGTGCGCGGCGATTGGAGGCCGCCTTCTTCCGCACCGACGGCGCGGTGCGCGCGATCATGGTCGAGACCGGGCGGCCGGTGACGCGAAGCGCGGTCATCGACCGCTTGTTCCGTGAACGCCTCGACGCGCTCGCCGATCCCCTCGATCCCGGCTTCGGCTTCGACATGGTGCGGCTGTCGGCGAGCCGTACCGAGATCGTGGTGCAGGAGCAGCGCGATCTCGACGCCCATGTTCACGACAATGACGAGCTCGCCGCGCTGATCGACCGCATCGCCGCGCGCATCGGCGGAAAACGTGTCGTCGTGCACCTGCCGCAAGATACGCATATCCCCGAATGTGCGGTGCTGGCCGCGCCGGCGCAGCACCATCTCGCCGTCGCCATGCAGGCCGAATGGCCGGCGCGCGCCGAGAGCGAGCCGCCGCTGCGTCCCTTGCGGCTGTTCGACAGACCGGAGCCGATCAATGTGCCGTTCGCGACCGTGCCCGATGGGCCGCCGCATCAGTTCACCTGGCGCCGCGCGCTACATGCGGTGGTGCGGGTGGAAGGACCCGAGCGCATCGCCATGGAATGGTGGCGGCA
Organism: Bradyrhizobium betae; assembly: GCF_008932115.1. Classification (NCBI taxonomy): domain Bacteria; kingdom Pseudomonadati; phylum Pseudomonadota; class Alphaproteobacteria; order Hyphomicrobiales; family Nitrobacteraceae; genus Bradyrhizobium; species Bradyrhizobium betae. The sequence goes on along the minus strand of NZ_CP044543.1, from coordinate 987,432 downwards.
GGACGGCAGGCAGCTGACGCGGGATTATTTCCGCATCGAGGATGCTGAAGGCCTGCGCTTCTGGATTTTCCGCGATGGCCTTTACGAAGGGGAGGTGTTCGACGGCGATGGCAAGCCCGCTTCTCCCGGCTGGTATGTCCACGGTCTCTTCGCATGAGCACGCCCGCTTATGCCGAGATCGGCATCACCACGAATTTCTCCTTTCTGCGCGGCGGCTCGGATCCGCGCGCCTATGTGCATCAGGCGAGCAAGCTTGAGATCCCCGTCATCGGCATCGCCGATCACAACACGCTTGCCGGCGTCGTGCGGGCCTGGAAGGAACTCGACAATGCCGAGGTGCTGAACAAGCCGAAGCTGCTGATCGGCGCGCGCATCGTCTTCGTAGACGGCACGCCCGACATCTTTGTCTATCCGCGCGACCGCGCGGCCTATGGCCGGCTCTGCCAGCTCCTCACAAGGGGCAAGCGCGGCGACGACATCACGCGGATCGAGAAGGGCGAGTGCCATCTCACCTTCGCCGATCTCCTGGCGTTTTCCGAAGGCCAGCTCCTGGTCCTGACGCTGCCGCATCGCTTCGATGCGGCGCAGGCGCTGGATGTTCTTGCAAAGCTGAAAGCAAGCCGCGCCGATGGCGTATGGCTGGCGGCCAGCCTGATCTATCGCGGCGACGACCGCCGCCGTCTGGCGCGGCTCGATGATCTCGCGGTGGCAGCCAAGGTGCCGCTGCTCGCGACCAACGAGGTGCTCTATCACGATGCCGGCCGCCGTCCGCTTCAGGATGTACTGACCTGTATCCGGGAGAAGACCACGATCGAGGCGGTCGGGCGGAAGCTGGAAGCCAATGCCGAGCGCTTCCTGAAGACGCCCCGCGAAATGTCGCGGCTGTTCCGTGACTTTCCCCAGGCGATCGCGGAGACCATGCGCTTTGCCGACCGCATCGACTTTTCGCTCGACCAGCTCAAATATCAGTATCCCGACGAGCCGGTGCCGCCGGGCAAGACCGCGCAGGGGCATCTGGAGGATTTGACCTGGGCGGGCGTCGACACCTACTTTGGCGGTATCGAAAATATTGACGCAAAGCTGCGCGCGACCCTGAAGAAAGAGCTCGCGCTGATCGCCGAGCTCAAATACGCGCACTATTTCCTCACCGTGCACGACATCGTCCACTACGCGCGCAGCCAGAACATCCTGTGCCAGGGGCGCGGATCGGCGGCGAATTCGGCCGTCTGCTACGTGCTCGGCGTCACCTCGGTCGACCCGACCAAGGTCGACCTCCTGTTCGAGCGCTTCATCTCCAAGGAGCGGCTGGAGCCGCCTGACATCGACGTCGATTTCGAGCATTCGCGGCGCGAGGAGGTGATGCAATATGTCTATCGCCGCTATGGTCGCCACCGCGCCGCGATCATCGCCACCGTGATCCATTACCGTCCGCGCAGCGCCATCCGCGACGTCGGCAAGGCGCTGGGCCTGACCGAGGACGTCACCGCCGCGCTCGCCGACACGGTGTGGGGAAGCTGGGGCCGTGGCCTCAACGACATGCAGGTCAGGCAGGCCGGGCTCGATCCGCAAAATCCGATGATCAACCTGGCGGTCGAGCTTGCGACCGAGCTGATCGAATTCCCGCGCCATCTCTCCCAGCATGTCGGCGGCTATGTGCTGACGCAGGACCGGCTCGACACCTATGTGCCGATCGGTAACGCCGCGATGGACGACCGCACCTTCATCGAATGGGACAAGGACGACGTCGACGCGCTCAACATGATGAAGGTCGACGTGCTCGCGCTCGGCATGCTGACCTGCATCAGGAAGTGCTTTGATCTGATCGATCAGCACAAGGGCAAGCGTTTGGAGCTGGCAACGGTGGAGCAGGACGATGCCAAGGTCTATGACATGCTATGCCAGGGTGAATCCCTCGGCGTGTTCCAGGTCGAGAGCCGCGCCCAGATGAACATGCTGCCGCGACTGAAGCCGCGGACCTTCTACGATCTCGTCATCGAGGTCGCGATCGTGCGCCCTGGGCCGATCCAGGGCGACATGGTGCACCCTTACTTGCGGCGGCGGAAAATGAAGCCGGAGGACATCGAGTATCCTTACCCCAAGGGCGGCAAAAAGAACGAGCTGCGAGAGGTCCTGCACAAGACGCTCGGCGTGCCCTTGTTTCAGGAGCAGGCCATGCGGATTGCGATCGTGGCCGCGGAGTTTACCTCGGAAGAGGCCAACGGATTGCGGCGCGCGATGGCAACATTCCGCAACGTCGGGACCATTGGCAATTTCGAAGAGAAAATGATCGGCAACATGATCAGGCGAGGGTACGATCCCCAGTTCGCCAGAAATTGCTTCGACCAGATCAAGGGGTTTGGCTCCTACGGTTTCCCCGAAAGCCACGCGGCCAGCTTTGCCCAGCTCGTCTACATCTCCTCCTGGCTGAAATATCACCACCCCGATGCGTTCTGCTGCGGGCTCCTCAATTCGCAGCCGATGGGCTTTTACGCCCCGGCGCAGATCGTCAGCGACGCCCGCAAGAACGGCGTCGAGGTGCGCGACATCGACGTATCCCATAGCTTTGCGCAGAACACGCTGGAGGAAGGGAGCGACGAATATTGCGCCGTGCGCCTCGGCTTCCGCCAGATCGACGGCTTCCACTGGCTCGATCAGGATGAGGAGAGGCTCAGGAAGGAGCAGGCAAGGCGGCAAGGCAAGGACTATGTCAACCAGGAGGACTGGGCCGACCGCATTATCGCCGCGCGCAATCGCCGTCCCTTCACCTCGCTCGAGGATTTTGCCCGCGACACCGGCCTGCCCAAGCGTGCGTTGATCCTGCTGGCGGATGCCGACGCGTTCCGCTCGCTCGGGCTCGACCGCCGCGAGGCGTTGTGGCAGGTGCGGCGGCTGCCGGACGATGTGCCGCTGCCGTTGTTCGAGGCGGCGACCGCCCGCGAGCAGCCCGACGAGCACGCGCAGCCGTTGCCGCTGATGCCGCGTGCCGAGCAGGTGGTCGCGGACTACCAGACCATCCGGCTGTCGCTGAAGGGCCATCCGATGGAGTTCTTGCGCGAGATGTTTTCGCGCGAGCGGGTGGTGGCGTGCAGGGAAATCAGCCACGAGAACGAACGGCGGCGCGTCCGCTGCGCCGGCGTGGTGCTGGTCCGGCAGCGGCCGGGCAGCGCCAGCGGCGTCGTGTTCATGACGCTCGAGGACGAAACCGGCATCGCCAATGTCGTGGTGTGGCCCAAGATCATGGAGCAGTACCGCAAGGAGGTGATGGGCGCGCGCCTCATCCTGGTCGAGGGCTACATCCAGAGCAGCCCCGAAAAGGTGACGCATCTCATCGCCCAGCGCATGATCGACCGCTCGCACGACCTGGTCGGCCTCACCAACGATGCGCTCAGCCGCGAGCACCCAGTGCCGGCCGGCGCTACCGTGGTCGAGCCGCTCAATGACGACCGCCGCGACCACGCAGACATGCCAGCGCAAAAAGTCCGCCACCCCCGCAACGTCCGCATCCTGCCGCCGTCGCGGGATTTCCATTGAGGGTTGTCGCTCACAACAGTGCTCTCAAACCGTCACCCTGAAGTGGCCGCTTCTTCAGCGGCCCTCGAAGGGCGACGGCCCGGCTGCATCGGGGCCGCTCATCCTTCGAGGCTCGGCACGCGATGCGTTGCATCGCATGCCTCGCGCCTCAGGATGACGGAATTGGCAAGGACCGCCAGCTCCTAGAAATTCACCCGGTTCGAGATCGCCCCGTCCACGACGAGATTCGATCCCGTGGTGAACCCCGACACCGGGCTCGCCAGAAACACCGCCGCGCTCGCGATCTCCTGCGGCGTCGCCATGCGGCCGGTGGGGTTGCGCTTCATGGCATCATTGTAACGCTCGGGCATGTTCTGCTCGATCATGTTCCAGACGCCGCCCTTGAAATAGACGGTGCCGGGCGACACGACATTCACGCGGATCTTCTTCTTGGCGTATTGCCGCGCCAGTCCCTTGGCCATGTGGATCAGCGCCGCCTTGATCGGGCCGTAGGAGCTGGCGAGATCGGCCTGCGCCGCCGAGATCGAGGAGATGATGACGAAGGCCGCATCGCCGCTCTTCTCGCCGCTGGCTTCGAGGAACGGACGCGCGGCATCGAACGCATGCACGGCGCCGAGCAGATCCAGCCGGAAATTCTGCTCCCAGGATGCCGCATCGTGGCCTTGCGCCATCGCGCCGGCGTTGGAGAACAGCATGTCGATGCCGCCGAGCTCGTTTGCCGCGCCTTCGATCCACGATTTCAGCGCAGCACCATCGGTGACGTCGACCGGGCCGCCGGTCGCGCGGATTCCGCCGGCCTTCAATTCGGCAACAGTAGCCGCGACCTGATTCGCATTGCGCGCGCACACCGCCACATTGGTGCCTTCACCGGCCAGCGTCGCCGCAATCGCCCGCCCGATGCCGCGCGTGCCGCCGAGCACGATGGCGTTCTTTCCTTTGAGACCGAGATCCATTGCTTGGTTTTCCTTTTTGTTGATCGACGCACTCTAGTCGCGAATGCGTCGTCGTCGCAAATTTTGCTCTATCACCGTCATCCTGAGGTGCCGGAGCGTAGCGGAGGCCTCGAAGGACAACGGCCCGGCTGCCACCTCGGCCGTGCATCCTTCGAGGCTCAGCTTGCGATGCGTTGCATCGCAAGCTGAGCACCTCAGGATGACGGGGCTGGCAATGAAGGACTCGAAATAATTCCACCCTCACTCCGGCGCCGCCCCCACCGGCGGGCCGCCGGGCGGGCGGTGCAGGAAGGTCAGCGAGGCGTAGGCGCCGGCCCAGGAGCCGATCGCCGCGAAGGCGACGTAGAAGGCGTTTTCGGTATAGCTGATCACGGCGTAGGACGAGAGCAGATACCACACCGCGCTCCAGTTCGCCGCCGGCACGCGCTTGCGCGCGATCACCGCCGAGGTGAACATGACATAGACCGCGTCTGTGGCCGCCGTTGCGATGAACACGGCGCCTGCGGTGAGGGGATCGATCGCGGCCATTGCATTCCTTTCTGCGGTCATGACATGGTCGCGAAAAGTAGAGGGAGAGGAGCGGCATGCAAAGTCCCGCCGACATTCTCAGCGATATCTGGACCTCCGCGGGCGGCGAGCCGGCTGCACTTGCGCGTGTCCGGCTGACCGGCGAAGAGCCGCAAATCCCGTCCTCGTTTCGCGTCGCCGTTGCCGGACAGACCACGATCGCTGCCGCAGGCCTCGCCGCCGCCGAGATCTGGCGGCAGCGCAGCGGACAGACACAGGATGTCTCCGTCGACATGCGCCACGCCGTCGCCGAATGCCGCTCCGAGCGCTATCTGCGTCTCGACGACAAGCCGCCGCCGCCGGCCTGGGACGCCATCGCCGGCGTCTACAAGACCGGCGACAACCGCTTCGTTCGCTGCCACACCAACTTCCCGCATCACCGTGATGCCGTCTGCAATGTGCTCGGTTGCGAACCCGAGCGCGAGAAGGTGCAGGCTGCGCTGATGCAATGGAAGGGCGAGGATTTCGAAACCGCGGCTTACGCTGCCGGCGGCGTCGTTGCCCTGATGCGCTCCTACGACGAATGGTCCGCGCAGCCGCAGGCGCGCGCGCTCGCCGAGCTGCCGCTGATCTCGATCGAGAAGATCGGCGAAGCTCCGCCAAAGCCCTGGCCGAAAGGCGGTCGTCCGCTCGCAGGCCTGCGCGTGCTCGATCTCTCCCGCGTCATCGCGGGCCCCGTCGCCGGCCGTACGCTCGCCGCACACGGTGCGGATGTGCTGCTCGTCTCAGGCCCGGATTTGCCTGCCATTCCCTGGCTCACGATCGACACCGGTCGTGGCAAGCTCACCACCTTCGTTGAACTCAAGAGCGAGGCGGGCAGGGCGCAGCTACGCGCGCTGTTGAAGGACGCCGACATCTTCTCGCAAGGCTATCGCCCGCGCGCGCTCGCCGCCCTAGGCTTCGCGCCGGAGGAGGCGGCAAGCATCAATCCCGGCATCGTCTACGTCACGTTGTCGGCCTATGGCCATGCCGGTCCCTGGGCCGAACGGCGCGGCTTCGATTCGCTGGTGCAGACCACGACGGGCTTCAACGATGCGGAAGGGAAGGCTGCCGGCATCGACGGTCCCAAGGAATTGCCCGCGCAGATGCTCGACCACGCCACCGGCTATCTGATGGCGTTCGGCGCGATGATGGCCAGGGCGCGCCAGGCCCGCGAAGGTGGCAGCTGGCACGTGCGCGTGTCGCTGGCGCAGACCGGGCGCTGGCTGTGGAATCTCGGCCGGCTCGACGGCGGCTTGAACACCCCCGATCTCACGGGCGAGGCCGTACATGCTGCGTTCATCGAGCCCATGCCATCAGGCTTCGGCATGCTGAAAGCGGTGCGTCATTCGGCGCTGCTGTCGGCCACGCCGGCGCGATGGAGCCGTCCGGCGATGCCGCTCGGCAGTCATCCGGCGCAGTGGCCGGCGCGAAGCTGACGTGAAGCTGACGTGTCGCAAAATTTTAACGCAAACCGAAAGGTGGCAGGCGTTTTTTAGGTTGTTTGAAATCGCAATTCGGCACTATTAGCGCGACCGATAAGGCAGGCGTCTGCCAAGATCGTCGCAGACACGACCGGGCCCCATGGTAGTTGAAAATACCAAGCGATTGCAGGTGCTTACGAAACGACGGGTGATTTCATCCGTAGTTTTACTAACTCTTGCCGGTGCCGGGGCCTACGGCTTCCTCTACGCGGGGGCCAAGGACAAGAAGCCTTCCGAGATCTCCAGCCAGTCGCGCAGGAATGCGCAGAACTTCACGCCCACGCCGTCCGAATGGGCGACGCTGACGATCGAACCGGTCAAGGCCAGGACCTTCCGGGCCGAGTATGTCACCGAGGGCAAGGTGGCAGTCGACGAGGACCGATCGACGCCGGTGTTCTCGCCGTACGCAGGCCGGGTCACCAAGCTGCTTGCCAAGCCGGGCGAGATGCTGAAGCAGGGTCAACCGCTGTTCACGATCGAGGCCGCCGACACCGTGCAGGCCCAGAACGATTTCATCGCCGCGATGACCTCGCAGAACAAGGCGAAGTCCGCGGTCGATCTCGCCGACATCCAGTTCAAGCGCGCCAAGGACCTCTATGAAGGCCACGCCATTCCGCTGAAGGACTATCAGCAGGCGGAAGCGACCCAGGTTCAGGCGCAGAATGACGTGCGCTCCTCGGGGACGGCGCTGGAGGCTGCGCGCAACAAGCTGCGCATCCTCGGCTTCACCGACGAGACCATCAAGGCGTTTCAGGACAAGGGCGCGATCAATCCGGAGGTCACGATCTACGCGCCGATCTCCGGCACGGTCGTGCAGCGCAAGATCGGCCCCGGCCAGTACGTCAATTCCGGCGCCAGCGATCCGGTCTTCGTGATCGGCGACCTCTCCACGGTCTGGCTTACCGCCTTCGTGCGCGAGAGCGATGCGGCCGCGGTGTGCATCGGGCAGGACATCACCGTCAACGTGATGGCGCTGCCGGGCCGTCCGCTGACGGCTAAAATCAACTACGTGGCCACGGCGATAGACCCCGCCACGCGCCGCCTCCTGGTGCGCGCCACCATGGACAACAAGGACGGCGTGCTGAAGCCGGAAATGTTCGCCAACGTCACGATCTACTCCGCCGGCGACCGGGCTGCGCCCGCGGTGCCGAAGCAGGCGCTGATCTACGAGGGCGACCAGGTTCGGATTTGGGTCGCGCGCGAGGATAAGTCGGTCGAGCTGCGCCAGATCAAGATCGGCCTCATCAACGGCAATCTCGTCGAAGTCACCAGCAACTTGAAGCCCGGCGAACAGATCGTCACCAAGGGCAGCCTGTTCATCGACCGCGCGGCGTCCGGTAGCTGATCGACGACCCAAGAAACTGAAGACCTGAATGGATCGTCTCATCGCCCTTGCCGTCAACCGGCGCTTCCTGATGGTGGGCATGTTCGTCGCCGTGCTCATCGGCGGCCTGATTGCCTTCAACCAGCTCAACATCGAGGCCTATCCCGATCCGACCCCGCCGATGGTCGATATCGTGACGCAGAGCCCGGGCCTCTCGGCCGAAGAGATCGAGCGCTACATCACGATCCCGATCGAGACCCAGGTCGCGGGTCTGAAGAACATCACGACCATCCGCACCATCTCGCTCTATGGTCTGTCCGACGTCAAAATCCAGTTCTCCTTCGCCTACACCTATGACGAGGCGTTGCAGCAGGTCTTGAACCGCCTGGCGCAGCTCGCACCGCTGCCCGGCAACGTGCAGCCGCAGATTTCGCCGCTCAGCCCGATCGGCGAAATCTTCCGCTATCGCCTGGTCGGTCCGCCGAACTACAGCGTGCTCGACCTCAAGACCATCCAGGACTGGATCCTGCAGCGCCGCTTCCGCGCCGTGCCCGGCGTGATCGACGTCACCGGCTGGGGCGGCAAGAGCAAGACCTACGAGATCCAGGTCGATTTCAACAAGCTCGTCGCCAACGGCCTGACCCTGCCACAACTGCTCCAGGCGGTCGGCAATGCGAACGTCAATGTCGGCGGCAACACCGTCAATATCGGCCAGCAATCGGCCGTGGTGCGCGGCGTCGGCCTGATCCGTTCCATCGACGATATCGCGAATACGATGGTGTCGCAGACAGGCGGCAATCCGGTGCTGGTGAAGGACGTCGCCACCGTCACCGTCGGCCAGAAGCCCCGTCTCGGCATTGCCGGCCTCGACGAGTCCGACGACATCGTGCAGGGCATCGTCCTGATGCGCCGCGGCGAGCAGAGCTCGCCGACCATCAAGCGCGTCCACCAGCTCGTCCAAACCATCAACGAGTCCAGCATCCTGCCGCCCGGCGTGCGCATCGAGCGCATCTACGACCGCGGCGACCTGATCGAGCTTACCACCCACACCGTGCTGCACAACATGGTGGTCGGCATCCTGCTGATCGTGCTGCTGCAGTGGATATTCCTCGGCGATCTCCGCAGCGCGCTGATCGTCGGCGCCACCATTCCGTTCGCGCTGTTCTTCGCCGTGATCATCCTGGTCTTGCGCGGCGAGTCGGCAAACCTGCTGTCGGTCGGCGCCATCGATTTCGGCCTGATCGTCGACGCCACCGTCATCATGGTGGAGGCGATCTTCCGGCGCCTGACGCAGACGACACCGATGTCGGAAGCCGAGCACATGTCGCACGAGACGCTGTTCGGCATGAAGAGCCATGCCATCCTCAGCGCCGCGGCCGACGTGTCGCGCTCGATCTTCTTTGCCGCGGCGATCATCATCGCGGCGTTCCTGCCGCTGTTTACGCTGTCCGGCGTCGAGGGCAACATCTTTGGACCGATGGCGCGCACCTATGCCTACGCGCTCGCCGGCGGCCTGCTCGCGACGTTCACGGTGACGCCGGCACTGTCCGCGATCATCCTGCCCGCGCATGTCCATGAGACCGAGACCAGGGTGATGCTGGTCCTGCACCGGATCTACATGCCGGTGCTGAATTGGGCCGTCGCCAACCGCGGCATCATGCTCGGCGCCGCGGCCGGCCTCGTGCTGATGACCGTGGCTCTCATCCGGCTGCTCGGTCTTGAGTTCCTGCCGAAGCTGGAGGAGGGCAACCTCTGGATCCGTGCGACGCTACCGCCGACCATCTCGCTCCAGGAGGGCAACTCCTACGTCAACGAGATGCGCAAGGTGATCCGTGCCCGGCCCGAGGTCGAGTCCGTGGTGTCGCAGCACGGCCGCCCCGACGACGGCACCGATGCCGCCGGCTTCTTCAACGCCGAGTTCTTTGCCCCCTTGAAACCCGTCAGCCAATGGCCCGGTACCCGCGACAAGGAAGAGCTGACGGCACAGCTGCTCAAGCAGCTCGACGACCGCTTCCCGGGCGTCGAGTTCAACTTCTCACAATATTTGCAGGACAACGTCTCCGAAGCCGTCTCCGGCGTGAAGGGCGAGAACTCGATCAAGCTGTTCGGCAGCGATCTCCAGGCGCTCACGGATACCGCCAATAAGATCAAGTCGGTGCTGGCCACCGTCCAGGGCGTGACGGATCTGGCGGTGTTCACCTCGCTCGGCCAGCCAACCGTCCAGATCGACATCGACCGCGCCAAGGCCGCGCGCTATGGGCTCGCGCCCGGCGACATCAACGCGACCATCAAGGTCGCGATCGGCGGCGATACCGCGGGCGATCTCTACGAGCCGGGAAGCGACCGTCATTTCCCGATCATCGTGCGCCTCGCGCCGGAGTACCGTCGCAGCGCCGAGGCGATCCAGAATCTGCGGATCGGTGCGCCCGGGCCGAACGGCACCGTCACGCAGATCCCGCTGAGCGAGGTCGCCACCATCAGCCTCGTGTCGGGCGCGGCCTACATCTATCGCGAGCAGCAGGAGCGCTATCTGCCGATCAAGTTCTCGGTGCGCGAGCGCGACCTCGGCAGCGCGATCCGCGAGGCGCAGCAAAAGATCGCCGACCAGGTGCAATTGCCGCCCGGCGCGCACATGGACTGGGTCGGTGAGTTCGGCAATCTCCAGGACGCGATCCGGCGGCTGTCGATCGTGGTGCCGATCTCGCTGGCGCTGATCGGCGTCCTGCTCTGGTTCAATTTCGGCTCGATGGTCGACACGCTGCTGGCGATGAGCGTGATCCCGATGGCGATCTTCGGCGGCGTGCTCGGGCTGTTGATCACCGGCACCGCGTTCAGCGTCTCGGCCGCGATCGGCTTCATCGCGCTGTTCGGCATCGCCGTGATGGACGGCATCATCATCCTGTCGCAGTTCAACCAGCTCATCGAAGAGGGCATGGACCGCATGAGTGCGGTGATACGCACCGGCGAGTTGCAGCTCCGGCCCGTGCTAATGACCTGCGTCGTTGCGGGTATCGGCCTGTTGCCCGCGGCGCTGTCGGAGGGCATCGGTTCGCAGGTGCAGAAGCCGCTCGCGGTCGTGGTCGTCACCGGCATGATGCTGGCGCCGGTCGTGATCCTGGTGACCTTGCCGGTCCTGATCTCCTTCTTCTCCCGCCGCGCGCGCTGACCGCGGCCCGTCACAGCATCCGCTGTGCGATCCGCACCAGCATGGTGGTGCCGAGCCCGAGCAGCATCAGGCTGGCGAACCGGCGGCTCAACGACAGCATCCGCGGCGTCAGCCGTGATCGCGCGGCTGCCACCGTCGTGCTGAGCATCGTCCACCACACCGCAGAGCCGACGAACACGCCCGCGATCAGCGGCGTCGCTGCGGATTGCGTCGAGAACGCGTTCAGCGCGGCCAAAAACAGGATGACCGTGAGCGGATTGGTGAACCCGAGCGCGATGGCGCTGAGATAGGCGCGCGCCAGACGCACCCGGTCGAATTCGCCCGTCTCGCAAAGCGTGACGGAACCGCGATGCGTCCGGACCGCAAACCACAGCAGAATGAGCGCGGAGACGATGCCGAAGCCGACGGCATTGGCCTCGACCCAAGGCCGTGCGAGCGCGCCGAGACCCAGCACCGCCAAGGCGCTGTAGGCAAGGTGTACGGTCGCCGCGCCGAAGCCGGTGGCGAGGCCTGTCGCCATGCCCGACGCCAACGTGCGCTGAATGCACAGCATGCCCATTGGCCCGATCGGTGCCGCGACGGTGAAGCCAATTCCAATGCCGGAGAAAAGCGCGGCAAGATATTGCGACAAAGACATGCATTCGCACGCACAAATGAAATCTGTGCGTGCGTAGCGATGAAATGGAATCCTTGCCTCAACCGAAGGGGTGAAAGGCTAAAGGAAACTCAAACACGTTCGTGTGAGTCAAACGTCGTTGTGCTCTCGCGACAACAGTTCCATGGCGCGTGTTGGAATTACATCGCGCGCCGTTGAACCTAATGGTGCGTGCCGCGACTCAGAACCCGTAGAGTCGCGCCGGATTATCGACCAGGATCTTCTTGCGCACATCCGCATCTGGTGCCCACACCGGAAGCTGATTCAGCAGGCGGCCGTCGTCGATCTGGTAGAGCGGCGCGATGTCGGTGGCCTTGCGCCCCTCGACCCGGCTCGAGTCCGGATGCGGCCAGTCGGTTCCCCAGACGATGCGATCAGGATTCGCCGCGATCAGCGCGCGCGCATAGGGAACCATGTCCTGGTAATCGGGCGCGAGCTTCGACGAGCGATAGGCGCCGGAGATCTTCACATAGGCCTTGCCGGACTTCACCAGCGCGACGAGATCGGAGAAGCCCGGTTGCTCCAGGCCTTGCGATGCTTCGAGACCACCGAAATGGTCGAATACGACGGGGACCGGCGCGCTCTCGACGAGGTCCTTGATCGCCGAGATCATCGGCAGCGTGGTGTAGAGCTGCACGTGCCAGCCGCGCGCCTTCATACGTTCGACTGCGGCGGTGAAGCGAGGCCGGCCGACGGTGGGATCGTTGACGCCGCCGGTCGCGAGATTGAGGCGGATGCCGCGGAAACCTTCCTGCTGCATCGTGTCGAGCTGGGCCTCGGTCGTCTTGTCGTCGATCACCGCGACTCCGCGCGCGGTCGCGCCGCGGGCCTTCATGCCGAACAGGGTGGAGGAATTGTCGGTGCCGTAGACGCTCGGCGTGACGATCACGACGCGCTCGATATGCAGCGCCTTGTGCAGCGCGGCCATCTCCTCCGGCGAGGCCGGCTCCGGCGTATAGACGCGTCCCGCAAAGAACGGAAACTTTTCGACATCCCCATGGATGTGCGTGTGGCAGTCGCAGGCATGCGCCGGGACGTCGAAATTCAGCGGCGTCGCGGGCTGCGACGCGCGGGCGTGGGCTTTGCTGGTCATGGTGACTCCGGCGGCAAGTGAGGCAAGCAGGACGCTGCGTCGATTGAGCATGGTTTCTCCCCGGTTCTGTATTGTTGTTGCGTGTCTGACAATACCACACAGGGCAGGCGTGAGCAGGCCTTCGATAGCCCAACTGTCAACGATGCGATCTTCGCAAAAGCAGGAAGAGTGAATTTCGGCGCCTACTGTCCCGACGGCGTGCGCAGGCCGTGCCAGGCATCGCGGACCTGCTGGTAGTGCACTTCGGGCAGGTAGTCCGGCGTGTTCAGGCTCAGGGTCTTGACGTCGAGATGGCCGACTGCGCTGAGCAGCGTGTAGGAGGCGATGACGCGGTCGCGCAGCGCGCCGATCAGGCGGGCCTTGGCCTGGACCAGATCGGCCTGCGAGTTCAGCACGTCGACCGTGGTGCGCTGGCCGCCTGCGGCTTCGCGCTGCACGCCCTGGAGCGCGACTGTCGCAGCCTTGACTTCGGACTCCGAGGCCGAGACCGCGATCTTGGCGCCTTCATTGGCAACCCACGCGCTGGTCGCGGCGGTGCGTGCCTGGCTCCGCACCTGGTCGAGCACGAGCCGGCTCTGCGCCGTGATCTCCTTGGCCTGCCGGGTCTGCGAGGCGGCCTGGCCGCCGTCATAGATCGGCGCGGTGACGTTGGCGACGATCGAGGCCTGGTCGGAGGCGCGGGTGCCCAGCGTCGGGTCGTTGTCGCGGCTGCGGCTGGCGCTGCCCTGCAGGCTGGCGCTTGGCAGCAACGCGCCTTCGGCGACGCGGATGTTGGTCGAGGCGACATCGACGTCGAAGCCCGCCGCCATCACCGCCGGGTGCTGGCGGATCGCCATCGTCAGCGCGTCCTCGCGGCTCTTCGGCAGATAGCGATCGACGACTTCGGCGGCCCGAAGCTGCGATGGTGCGTTGCCGATTACCTGCGCGTAGATCGCCTGGCTCACCGCGAGCGCGACTTCCGCGGCGTTGAGATCGGCGAGCCCGCGGCTCAGACGGGCCTCGGCCTGCGCGCTGTCGGTCGGCGTGACGTCGCCGGCGTTGAGGCGGCGCTGGGTGACCGAGAGCGTCTCGCGCAGGAACGCGACGTTGGAGCGTTGCGCCTCGACCAGCGATTGGTTCGCCAGCACGTTGGTGTAGGCGGTGACCGCGTCGAGCAGCACGCCCTGGCCGACATTGCGCAGCGCCTCGCGGCCGGACTGTACCTGGAGCTCCGCGGCTCGCACGTTGTTGGCGGTACGGAAGCCGTTGAACAGCGTCTGCGTCACGGTGACGCCAATCACCCACGGCTTCAAATTCGCGGTCTGGATGGTGTTGTCGGGCAGCAGATTGCGAACCGATTGCAGGCCGGCGCTGAGGCTCGCCACGATCTGCGGCCGGTAGCCGGCCAGTGCCTGCGGCACGTTCTCGTCGGTCGCGCGTTGCCGTGCGCGCTCGGCGTTGAGCTGCGGATTGGTCTGGTAGGCCTTGGCGAGCGCCTCGGGCAGGGCTTCCGCCCGTGCGGCGGCGGGCAGGGCGCAACAGAGCGCCAGCGCGGTCCATGTCGCAAGCACAGGACCCACGCCCGATCGACGCCGCGTCATCACGCGACCAGCTCTGGCGGCACGCCCAATCATGTAATCCCGCAAAACCCCGGCTGTCCGCCCCCGCCGACGGTGGCCTCTTAACTGTTTAACCAGCCAAGGTCCCGCATGCAAACTGCCGCGGGGATAACCCCCATGTATTCCGTGCTTGTTGCAGGTGCGTCACAGCATTTTTGCGGGAAGACGCTGGAGCCTTACACCAGCCTGACCGCTCGCCGGTATTACCGGTTCTTGTTCACCGGCTTGCGCTTCTCGATAAAGGCGGCCATGCCCTCGGAGCGGTCTTCCAGCGCGAATGTCGCGTGGAACAGGTTGCGCTCGACGCTCATGCCCTCGGCGAGCGTGGTCTCGAAGGCGCGGTTCACCGCCTCCTTGGCCATGGCGACCGCGGGCCGCGACATCGCGGCGATCTTCTCGGCTGCGGCCATGACTTCGTCCATCAGCTTGTCTGCGGGCACGATGCGACTGACGAGGCCGCTGCGTTCGGCTTCGGCCGCATCCATCATGCGGCCGGTGAGGCAGAGGTCCATGGCCTTGGACTTGCCGATCGCGCGGGTCAGGCGCTGGGTACCGCCGATGCCGGGAATGGTGCCGAGCGTGATCTCGGGCTGGCCGAATTTGGCGGTGTCGGCGGCGATGATGAAGTCGCACATCATGGCGAGCTCGCAGCCGCCGCCGAGCGCGTAGCCCGCGACCGCGGCGATGGTGGGCTTGCGACAGCGCGCGACGCGATCGCCGCCGATCGCGGCGAAATCCTCCGAGAACATGTCGATGAAGCCCTTCGGCTGCATCTCCTTGATGTCGGCGCCGGCGGCGAAGGCCTTTTCGCTGCCGGTCACGACGATGCAGCCGATTGCGTCATCGCCCTCGAGATCGTCGACGGCCGCCGCAATCTCGCGGAAGACGCCGAAGGAGAGCGCGTTGAGCATCTTCGGCCGGTTCAGCTTGATGATTCCGACCGCACCGATGGTTTCGACGATGATATGTTCGAACGTGCTCATGCTCCACCCACGCTTTTGATTGAGCGGGCAATGTGCCCGCTGGCGCGGTGGGCTTCAAGGGGCCAACAGCCGCCGGAACGCGTGACGAGCTGCGCGTTCCGGACGAGGCCGGTGATCAGGCCAGAAACTAGGCCAAGAACATCCGCGCGGCGGAGGCCAGCGTTAGCAGCGTGCCCACGCCGATGAAGATCTTGCCGATCAGGGAGCTCTGGTCCCAGGCCGAGCTTTGGCTGCTGGCCATGACCGGAGCGGGCCGCGGCTGCGCGTCGGTTGCGGCAACCACCGCCTTCTGCGCCTGCGGGTTGTCCTGTTGCAGGGCGCGGTCGATGTCGTTGAGCTGGTCGGGCGCCACCACCTGCGTCTCGGCATCGGGGGCGGCGGTATTATCGGATGCTGCCTGCACATTGTCATTGGCGCGGGCCGTCATCGCGGAAGCCGCGGTCGGCGTGTCGGCGGCGGCGAGCTGCGCATTGGCGTTGGCGACGTCCGGCGGCATCTGGCTGGAGCCCGGCGCGTCGTCCGTCCTGGCCTCGTCAGGCTTGGCCGCAGCGTCCTTCCTGTCGGCCTTGTCGTCGGATGATTTCTGCGCCGTCTTGCTCCCGCTGCGGCGGTGCGAATAGGAGCGCCGCTGCTTGCCGGATTTGACGACGTCCGCCTGTTTGCTCGCACCGTCCGCCCTGGAGCTCGCGGCCGAGCTCGGTGCGGCCTGCGCGGCGCCGCCGAACAGCACGAATACAGCGGCAGTAAGAAGCAATGCCGCACGCCTGCTGGCTTTCAACATGTTGACGATCTCCCCGATTACGCCATCCCGGGAGCGAACAGAGACCCCGGTGCATGACGACACCGGGGCAAAAAATGGGAATCTTCGGGCTACACTTGGCGAAAACGGGGCAAGCCGCCTCCCGCGGCCGGCCGCCGGGTGCGGACGAGGCCGATCGATGTTATGAGCCGTCGGGGGTCTTGCGGCTGCCTCGGAACGCAGGCGCCACGCATTGATCACGAGTTCGTGATAATGCGTGCGCCAGCGTAACAAATTGAAAGAGCGGCCGAATTGCATGGTGAGGGGCGCGCGTGCGCGGACGTGAGGACGAGTGGACCGACCTGATGCGGTCGGCCATGGCAGGCGATGACGCGGCCTATCATCGCCTGTTGAAGGCGGTCACGCCGGTGCTGCGCGCTGCCGCGAGGCGGGGCCTGGCGCGGGCCGGGCAGCCTCCCGACCAGGCCGAGGATATCGTGCAGGAGATTCTGTTGGCGGTGCATCTGAAGCGGCACACCTGGGACAGCGAAGCCCCCTTCGCGCCGTGGCTGTTCGCGATCGGCCGCAACAAGCTGATCGATACGCTGAGGCGGCGGGGCAGGCGGATCTTCGTCGACATCGACGATTTCGCCGAGACGCTGCCGGGCGAGATGCCGGAGGAGACGGCCTCGGCGGCCGAGGTCGCGACGCAGCTCGGCACGCTGCCGCAGCGCCAGCGCGACGTGTTGCAGTCGATCGCGGTGGAGGCTGCCTCCATCAAGGACACGGCTGCGAAGTTTTCGATGAGCGAAGGCGCGGTGCGGGTCGCACTGCATCGCGGACTTGCGGCGCTGACCGCCAAACTGCGGGACCACTAGTCATGGATACCGATCAACTCATTCGCACTCTCGCGGCCGACAACGCCCATCGCGCGCCGCGCGTCGGCGCCATGCTGACCATGGCGCTGCTGGTGGCCGCGCCCTTGTCTATCCTGATCTTCGCGACGTTCCTCGGCGTTCGGTCCGACGTGATGAGCGCGATGCATAATCCGTTCTTCGACATGAAGTTCGCGGTCACGCTGTCGCTCGCGATCCCCGCGATCATCGTCAGCCTGCATCTGTCGCGCCCCGAAGCCCTGATGCGCGGCTGGGGCTGGCTGCTGCTGTTGCCCGTCGGCCTGCTTGCGGTCGCGATCGGCGGCGAGGCGATGATGGCGCCGGCGATGCCGATGACGATGCGGTTGATGGGCAAGAATTCCAGGGTCTGCCTGCTTGCGATCCCGGCGATGTCGCTGCCGCTGCTTGCCGGCGCGCTGTTCGGCCTGCGTCACGGCGCGCCGTCGCACCCCGCGCTCGCCGGTGCGCTCGCCGGCCTGGTGTCGGCCGGCCTCGCCGCGACGCTCTACGCCTCGCACTGCACCGACGACTCGCCGCTGTTCGTCGCGACCTGGTACACGCTTGCGACCGCGCTCGTGGCCGCGGTGGGAGCGCTCGTGGGTTCGAAAGTCCTGCGCTACTGAACGTCGCCCCGGCGGCTCAGGCCGCCGACGTCGTGCTCTGCATGCGGTGGAAGCGCAGCACCTGCTGCGCGGTCGATGAGCGCAGGGCCTCGTAGGTATCGCGCAGCGTCAGCATGTCGGTCTGCGAGCCGCCTGAGAGCTTCTCGCGCATGGCGACGATCGCGCGCACGCTCGACCATTGCATGCCCGCGACCTTGGCCAGGATCATCACGCCCTCGGTGCGGCTCTCGATCATCATGGTCTCGGCGGTCTCGACCGCGACGCCTGCGAGCGCGGCGAGCCCCGCATTGGTCTCGTCGAACTTGCCCTGCTCCGCAAAGGTCGTGACCTGCGATTCGTCGAGACGGCCGTCCTCGTGCAGCGATTTCACCAGCGCGCGCGCCATTTCGGTCTGCCGGGTCATGGCGGCGGCGCGGACGCGCTGGGCTGCCTGCTGGACCGCGCTCGAAACTTCGTCAGCGAGCTCCGGATGCGCGGCCTCCAGCTTCCTGCGCACGCTCAAGGAGGCCTTCGCAATCAGCTTCAGGTAGTGATGGCGTGGCAAATAGGGCCGCAGGCCGATGCAGGTGGCAAGGTCGTCGTCGCGTTCGGCGCGTGTGACGAGATCGGTGAGACTTCCCTCGGAGAGCTGTGCGCCCGGGTTGCTGACGGTCGATTGCACCACGTCTTCGTTGCCGCGAGTCACCAGCACGTCGGTCAGCGCTTCCGACAGCACTCGCCGCAGCGAGATCGCCTTGAGATGCGCCTGGCCGCGCGTGCGCGCGATCTCCATCAGGGTCGCCTCGTCCACCCGTTCCGATGTCGACAGCACGGGGCCGGCGACTTCGATGACCTCGTCGAGCGCGAGCGTGCGGATGATTTTCGGCGGCGCCGCTGCGATCGGCGCGAGACGGTCGGCGAGCAGCGCTCTGGCCGACGTCTCGATCTGCTCGACCAGGCAGTGAAATACGTCGTCGAACACGCCGGTGTGCTCGTCGGAATAATCTACCGCGTTGCCAATGAAGAGATCGGTGACGCGGCGCAACGTCTCGACCCGGCGTGCGACGGTGCCGTGCGAGAGCGCTGCCTGCAATTCCTCCAGCAGGTTCTTGGATGATTTGGCGGATCTGGATCTCATGGCCCTGTCCTGGAACGTTCGATCCGGCAGCGGCTTCTGACGCGCCGGAAGAAAATGAATAGGTCAGCTCGTTGCAATTCGGTTGCGCCCTTGCGCCTTGGCGGAATAGAGCGCGCCGTCGACGCGCGCGAGAAACGTGTCGGCAGTATCATTGTCGCGTAGCGTGGCGACGCCGGCGGAAATGGTGACGTGCATGCTCGGAGAAAATGCGCTCCAGTCGAGATCGGCGACGATCCCGCGGAGCCGCTCGAGCATGCGTTGCGCGGCGTCGCTCGTGGTGTCCGGCAGCAGCAGCAGGAATTCCTCGCCGCCATAGCGGCCAAAGCTGTCGGTCGGGCGGATGTTGGCGAAGATGGTGATCGCAAAGGTGCGCAGCACTTCGTCGCCGGTCGGGTGGCCGTGGGCGTCGTTGATGCGCTTGAACCAGTCCAGGTCGATCAGCGCGATCGCGCAAGGTGTGGAGTCCTGCCGTGACTTCTCGATCTCTGTGTCGAGAAGGCGCATGATGCAGCGGCGGTTATAGGAACCCGTGAGCTCGTCGAGCTCGGCAAGCTCCTCGATGCGCTTGTAGGCTGCTTTCAGCTCGATGCTGCGCTGGTACAGGATCTTGCGCAGCGTGGCGCCGAACAGGCCGAGGAAAGCGCATTGGCCGATCACCAGCACGAAGCACAGCATCGAGGCGGTCCGCTGGAGCCTCGTCGCAACGGGCATGCCGATCGGCAGGTCGGAGGCGAGGAAGACGGCAGCGAGGCCGGTGGCTGCGAATGCCCAGGTGAGCATGGCTTGGGCGGAGGTCATGCGCAGCGTGCCGAACGCGAAGATCAGGAACAGAACGCTGATGAAGGAGATGCCGATCGTCGGCACCGACACCAGGAAGACGAACTGCAGCGCCATGTGCGCGGAGATCTGGAACACCGTGAGATAGTGGTCGGTCGACCTGTCACCGACGCCGGCTTCCGACATCACGACGAAGATGCCGATGATCGAGAGGCCGCCGACCCAGAACAGCGACGCCACGTGCATCGGAACGGTGCCGTCGAAGCCGTAGAGCAGCAGGACGAAGGCGCCGAGCGAGTAGCTCACGACCTGGCCGACATACATCTGGCGGCGCTGCCGGGTCCGGCGTGCCAGCACCAGGGGCGCGGCGACCTCGGGCGCGAGCACGAGATCCGCGACCTCAGCGGCATTCCTCTCCGGAAGGGACGTCGCGGCCGTGCTCATGGTCTCGCCGGTGGTGGATGTCAGCCCGAAAATCTACGTGGCAAGCCTTTAGGTTTGGTATCCTTTGAAGCCGAATCCGAACCGTGTAGCGCAGTACAGGATGACATTGACCGGCGGAGGGGAATTTCGTCGGCGATTAGGCATCGTTTGCGATGCCGTCGAGCCAAAGCGGGGCTTCGTGAGACATATGTGCTGCAAGGCTGCTATTGAACCGAACTTGGTCGCGCCGCCCGTGCCCGGAGGGCACTCCGCAGGAAAGTGCTTCAGTATTATGTTACCGATCTGGATCCAGGCAGCCAGCCCCCGCGGGTGGGACGAAAGAAATACGCGTATGTGGGGTAGATCACACGGGCCCCCGTATGACTGCGGTAGGCTGAAGAATCTCGTACCTCCCGTCGAACCGTCCGCCGCTCTGACCCGACCAACTTTGCGAGACGGGCATTGAGCGTGACACAAGCGGCTTCGGACGAGGTCCTGATCGCCAGGATCGCTCAAGGTGACCGGCTCGCCATGCAGGTGCTGTACGGGCGGCATCATGTCAGGGTGTATCGGTTCGGGCTGAGGCTCGTGCGGGACGAGCAGGCGGCGGAGGACCTCATCAGCGAGGTGTTTCTGGACGTCTGGCGTCAAGCCGGCAAGTTCGAGGGCCGATCCGCCGTTTCCACCTGGCTGCTGGCAATCACCCGATTCAAGGCCCTGTCTGCGCTCCGGCGCAGGAAGGACGTTGGGTTGGACGACGAGGCTGCCAACGCGATCGAGGATTCGTCCGACGATCCGGAAATCGCGGTGCAGAAAAAGGATACGAGTGAAGCGTTGCGGGAGTGTCTGACGGGCCTCTCGCCGGACCATCGGGAAATCGTCGATCTCGTCTACTACCACGAGAAATCCGTGGAAGAGGTGGCCGAAATCGTCGGGATACCGGAGAACACCGTGAAGACGCGCCTCTTCTATGCGCGCAAGAAACTGGCCGAACTGCTGAAGGCAGCCGGCGTTGAGCGAGGCTGGCCATGATGGCATTGAGCAAGAAGATGCTGGAGCAAGAGCCCAGTGAAATTGAGATGCTGCTGCCCTGGCACGCAGCCGGCACGCTGAACGCGCGCGACGCCCGCCGCGTCGAGGAAGCGCTGGCGCGCGATCCGACGCTTGCGAAGCAATATGCCGCGATCCGGGGCGAATACGAAGAGACCATCCATCTGAACGAGAGCCTCGGGGCTCCGTCGGCCCGCGCGATGCAGAAGCTGTTCGCCGCGATCGACGCCGAGCCGGCGCGGGCGATCACGTCGCTGCCGCTGTCGGCGCGTATCTCGACCTTCTTTGCGAGCCTGTCGCCGCGCGCGCTGGCCTGGTCGGCGGGCCTGGGTGCCATCGCGCTGCTGCTGCAGGCCGGCATCATCGGCGCGGTGCTGATGAAGACCCAGACCGCGACCTTCCAGACCGCCTCGCTCTCGACCAGCTCGTCGATCACGCGCGAGCTCGGGGCTGCCGCTGCACCGGCGCGCGCGCTGGTGCGCTTCACGCCCGAGGCGCGCGTCGGCGACATCACCGCGCTGCTCGACAGCTACCAGGCTTCGATCATCGGCGATGCCAAGGGCGGCATGTTCCGTCTCCAGTTCGACCGGGCGATGAGCCAGGACGAACTCACCTCGCTGCTTGGCAAGATGTCGCGCGAGAAGTTCGTCAACCTCGCCGTTGCGTCGCCGTAGGGCGGCGCTGAACCGATGACACGCGAGTCCGAGAGTGGGGCAAGATCCGGGGCCTACGCTTCGTCGGTCGGAGCTGGATTGCTGCTTGCTGCCTGTCTTGGCGTCGAGGTCGCGCAGGCGCAGGCGATCATGCGCACGCCCACGATCAGCGTCCCAACACGCACGCCGACCATTTCTCCCAGCATCGCTGCGCGCACCAGTCCAGGCGTGGCCGCCAGAGCAGTGTCCGTTGACCGTGGCCCGCCCACCATCGCCGCCACGACGCCCCGGATCTCGGCGCGGATGGCCCCGACGCCGGTGCTGCCCTATGCGCGCTATTCGCCGAACCTCTATCCGGCCTGCACCGCGCCCTATCGAGACGCCGCCGGCGAGTGCCTGGCGCAGCCGGATGCAGATGGCGACGGCACCGGAAAGTCCGGCAAGAAGAGCGCCGGCAACGGCCGCCGCAACAACACGCCGGTTGCCGTGAACCTGCGGACCTTCGCAGGCGAATTCGTCGCCGAGATCGACAGCGCGCTGTCGCCGACTGAGGCCGACGAGCTGGCGCGCCGGCACGGCCTGACGCGCGTCTCATCCGAGAATTTTCCGCTGATCGGGGCCACCATCGGCCTGTTCCGCATCACCGACGGCCGGCCGTCCGAGACGGTGCGGCGCGAGTTCGCCGCCGACGGCAGCGTGCGCTCGGTCCAGCCGAACTTCCGTTATGTGCTCCAGGACCAGAAATCGTCCGTGCCGATCGAAGGCGACCCCGCGCAATATGCGCTGGCCAAGCTTCGCCTGCCGCAGGCGCATACTTTGGCGCACGGCGCCAACGTGACGGTTGCCGTGATCGATTCCGGCATCGATGCCAGGCATTCCGAGCTCGCCAATTCCATCGCCGACAATTTCGATGCGCTCGGCAGCACCGAGGGCCCGCACGTCCACGGCACCGGCATCGCCGGGGCCATCGTGGCGCATGCCAAGCTGATGGGCAGCGCGCCCGAGGCGCGCATCATCGCCATCCGCGCCTTCGGCGGCACCACGGGCGGGGCCCAGAGCTCGTCCTACGTCATCCTGCGCTCGCTCAACTACGCCGCCGAGCACGGCGCGCAGATCGTCAATATGAGCTTTGCGGGCCCCAAGGATGCGGTGATCGAGCGTGCCATCGCCGCGACCGCCGGGCGCGGGCTCGTGCTGATCGCGGCGGCGGGCAACGCAGGCGCCAAATCGCCGCCGCTCTATCCCGCCGCCAATCCCAACGTGATCGCGGTCAGCGCGACCGACCAGCAGGACAAGCTTTTCACGGCGTCCAACCGCGGCAATTACATCGCGCTGGCGGCGCCCGGCGTCGACATCTTCCTGCCGGCGCCCGACGGCAAGTACCAGATGACCTCGGGAACCTCGTTCTCGGCGGCCTATGTCTCCGGCGTTGCCGCGCTGCTGCTCGAGCGCAATTACGCGCTGAAGCCGGAGGCGCTGCGCATGACGCTGGCGAAGACCGCGCGCGACCTCGGTTCTCCCGGGCGTGATGATCTGTTCGGCGACGGCGAGGCCGATGCTTTTGCCGCGGTCATGGCTGTTCCCGCCGACAGTGCGACGCCGGTCGCGGCGGCCTCCGGTACAACAAAACGTGAAGATGCCGAGAAGCGTCGCGACGAGCCCGGCGTTCGCGCCATCGAGCAACCCTCGTTGTCGAGCGCGGACGATAAACCCACGGTTTCTCAGGCGGATAGGTCGGCGACGCGATAGCGGCTGCGACAAGATTGCGCGCGCTGCGAAGGTTAAAAAATCGAACGCCGCATTGAACGTCCTGCCCGCTGCCACGACCAAATTATGTGGGAGCGGTCATCCCTCCCCATCAGTCATATTAGGCGCGAGCGCCCATCCACCCCAAGCGCCCATATGGCTCGACCCGTCCGGTTGTCCCCCCGGACGGGTCTTTTCTTTTGGGGCGTCTGTTTCTTTGAAGCCTGCCGATCGTTCAGCTTCCGGTTGAAAGATCGCGCCCGCGTTCATCGCAACCGCTCGGGCGGAATGCCGCACGTCCGCCATGCTTGCGCGAAGCTTGACTCGAAAACACAGCAAATCTCCGCACGACTACGGTGTTTCCGGGCGAACGCCTTGTCGTTGCTGGACAAGTCAAAACTTTTCCACAAAATATTCATGTCGCGTCTAAATTGATTCGTTTGCGTTGCGTCGCGTCCGTATTTTTTTCTCGACGGGCTGGTTCATGACACATCGCCAAGAGTCTATTAGCGGGTCTGTTCGTGCCGCGGCAGTCAGCCGTGAAGTTGCAGCACGCTGGTGCGCTCTCGCCGAGCAGCGGCTGGAGCATCTCTCCGAAATGTTCGAGACGGGACGCTGGCGCCGCTATCACTCCGAGATCGCATTCCTCGAAAACATCCAGGAAGCCAAGCGTGCCGTCCAGGCCTGGCGCGCGCTCGTCACCGGCGACGACGTCGCTGCGGCAGCTGCGCGGGTTACGCCCGCCTTTGGCTGGTCGCCGGCGGCAATGCCCCGCACGGCGCCGCGCGAGCAGCCCGCGCAGACCATGCAGCCGAAGGTCGTGCACATCGCCCCCGAGACCGCCGTGCCGGTCAGGCTCGATCCCAGGCCGGACGTCTTGGCCGAAATCACCGAAGCCCCGCTTGTCCCGATCACGCCGCCTGCGGCTCCTGCCGCGGTGGCCTTGTTCACGGCACCTGATGCCGTCGCACCGCTCAAGGCACCGGCTGCGAAGGCGCCGCTCACCGCACCCCTCGTAAGGCCGCCAGTCGCTGCACACGCTGCCATGGCGCCGTTCACCGCGCCGGCTGTGAAGCCACCGTCCACCAGGCCCGCCGCAATGGCGTCGCTGTTGCCCCAGTTCGCCCCCCCGGCCGCCGAAATCGTTACGGCCCCCGAGCGCGTCGTCGAATTCACCTTCAGCCTCGACGGCCTGGAAGCGAAGTACCCGCTGCTACGGAACGCGTTCTAACGTAAACGCTACCCAACCGTGCCCTCTTCCAACCCCGTCATCCTGAGGTGCGAGACATGTGATGCAACGCGTCACGTGGGGAGCCTCGAAGGATGAGCGGCCCAGACGCATCCCGGACAAACCCTTACTTCTTTTGCCGAGGCGCTCCCGCGCGCCGCCGCGCAAGCTGGCTCACAGACGCCCAATCCGAACGAATGAGCGC
Organism: Bradyrhizobium betae; assembly: GCF_008932115.1. Classification (NCBI taxonomy): domain Bacteria; kingdom Pseudomonadati; phylum Pseudomonadota; class Alphaproteobacteria; order Hyphomicrobiales; family Nitrobacteraceae; genus Bradyrhizobium; species Bradyrhizobium betae. The sequence goes on along the minus strand of NZ_CP044543.1, from coordinate 962,642 downwards.
TTCCTTCTTGGCGCGGCTCCATCCTTTGAGCTGCCGCTCGGCCGCAATGCGATCGAAATGCTCCGACCAGACCAGGACGATCGGGCGCCGCGAATATGTATATCCGGGATAGGCGCCGGCATTGTGCTCGTCGATCCTCTTCGACGTGTCCTCGCCGGTGGCGCTTCCAATGTAGAAAGAACCATCTGCGCAACGCAGCATGTAGACATAGATGCCCACGACTTCATCCTTCGAGGCTCCCCGCGCAGTGCTGCGCGCCGCACGGCTCGCACCTCAGGATGACGGCAGTGGGCTTGTTGTCAATGTTTGACTCAGCAACGTTCGAGTCTGTGGCCGAGCTTGCTTCGATCTAAGCGGCGTCGGCCAAGCTCCGCTTCTCATCCCGTCATCCTGAGGTGCGAGACACGTGACGCAACGCGTCACGTGGAGAGCCTCGAGGATGAGCCGCCCGTCTGCCTGCCGCGCACCTAACGCCGTACCGCGTTCCCGCCGACCACGACCTGCGCAAACCGCTGCGCGCCGTCCGCCGACAGGTCCGAGGTCACCGCGCGCGCGTGATCGAGCCCGACCACGGCACCGCGCGGGGTTTCCGAGATCATGTTGTTGTTGATGAGCGCGGTGCCGGCGCCCGGCACCACGGAGACGCCGATTCCGGCCAGCGCCTTGCGGATCACGTTGCCTGATATCGCGACGTCGCGCAGATATTTGCCCCAGCCGGCGACGATGCCGTAGGACGGCGCGTTCTCGATCACGTTGCCGGTCACCGATGAATCAGCCTCGATATAGATGCCGACACCGGCATCGTCGTCGGGCGCGGTGCCGATCGGGCGTTTCGGGATCAGATTGCGGATGATGTTGCCCTGAACCACCGCGATGCGGCCGCCTTCGTTGAAATTGCAGACCGAGACCCCGACGGCAGCACCGTCCACGATGTTGTTGGCGATCACCGCAGCCTCGAACGCGAACTCCGAATAGAGCGCGACCTCGCGCACGTCGCTGACGCTGTTGCCTGATATGTGGATGTTCGAGGCCGAGTTGCCGCGCACGGCCGAGTAATCGCAGTTCCTGATGCGATTGTCGCGCACGATCACGTTGCCGGCGCGAAAGGCGTTGATGGCATTGCCATACTGGCCCGAGCCGCCGGGGCCGGCCTTGATGTCCTCGATGCGGTTGTCGGCAACCAGCGTGCCGTCGTCGCCGATCGCGGTGCGCAGGATCTCGATGCCGTTGTCGTTGGTGCCGGTGATGGTGTTGCGGGAGACGCTGAGGCCCCTGGCGTCGAACGAGACCACGGCCGTCACCGCGATGTTGGCAAGGATGTTGCCGGAGATGTCGCCGGACACCTGCTCGAGCCAGATGCCGCTGCCGCCGGAACCGGTGATCTCGCAATCGGTGATGCGGACGTCGCGGCCGCCGAGCACGTGGACCAGCCCGCGCCGCGTCGGCAGCGCAATGCCGCCGCCGTCGAAGCTGATGCCGGTGAGGCCGATCGAGTCCGAGCCGTCGCTCTGGATCACGGAGGCCCCGCCAGTGAAGACGAATTTCGTCGCGCCGCGCACGCCGATCAATTGCGCGCCATTCGGCAGCCGCAACAGCCCGGTGCGGTAGATGCCGGGCGGCAACGCCAGCGGCACCTGCGCGCGCGCGGCTTCGTCGATCGCGCGCTGCAGCGCGCGCGTCTGGTCCTCGCTGCTGCCGGGCCGCACGCCATATTGGGTCGCATCGCGGCCGAGCAGGGACGTCAGCGGCGCGGCCCGCGCGGCGTCGGCCGGCATGGCGAGCGCACCGGCGATGCCGGCGGTCGAGGCTCCGATGAGATGACGGCGGTTGAGATCCATGACGCGTCCTTCCGCGGACGCGGGACGTGTCCGCGGGGATTAGGTAGCGCAGGGCGGCTGTGGTCGTCAGGATTATTCGCGGTAGGGTTAAATGTTTACCGCAAGGCGAGGCGCCGTAGGGCTAACCCACCATGTCACCGCGAGTACGGAACCTGCCGATGCAGAAGAGGTGGATGACGCTGCGCTAATCCACCCTACGAAGCGCGCGCCTTCCGCGCCAATCCCACCAGCTCCATCAGCATCGCTTCGCCGGCATCCACCAACTCGTCCAGCGTGATCCGCGGCGCACCCTTGCGTCGCACCGCGCCGCTGCGCGCGAGCAGCGGAATATGGATGAACGCGGCAAGCTGTGGCCCGCCGGCCCTGACATTCCCGATCGCGCGCCAGCTCAGGTAATTGCAGAGATAGGCGCCGGCATCGCGCGAGGACCGCGCGTCGATGCCGGTGAGGCGCGCGGCGCGCAGCAGTTTTGCCGTGTGCGGGCCGAACGTCATCGCGTCCGCATGGCCGGCGATGCCGCGCTTGCTCGAGCGGGTGTTGGCGGCATCGGGCCAGAGCATGGTGACGGCGTTGCGCGCGCGGGTCTCGACGCGCAAATAGGACGTGCGGGAGGCGAGGCCGAACATCAGCAGCACATCCGGCTTCTCCTTTGCGAGCACCTCCGGCAATTGCCGGTCCACCGCGGCATAGGTCACCGGGAAGATATGGCTCGCGATCGCGACGTCGTCGAGCGCGGGGCGGCGCAGTTGCGCCAGCCGCGCGACCAGCGGCTGGGTCGGATTGTAGGGCGCGCCGGGGAACGGCCCGAAGCCGGTCAGGAGAATGCGCAGCTTCTGGCTCATTGCAGCAACTCCAGAATTTGCTCGGCGGCGATGGCCGGTGTTAGATGGCCTTCGGCGACCTCGGCTTCGATCTTTTTGACCTTCGTCCGCACCGAGGCCTCGCTCCGCAGCCGCGCCAGCATGCGCTGCTCCAGCATCGACCACATCCATTTCACCTGCTGCTCGCGTCGCCGCGCGGCGAAATCGCCGGACGCGTTCATCGCCTTGCGGTGATCCAGAACCTTCTGCCAGATTTTTGCGATGCCGTTGCCGGTCAACGCCGAATAGGTCTCGACCGGCGGATGCCAGTGCTCGGACCTCGGGCTGAGAATATGCAGCGCGCCGCGATAGTCGGCGGCGGTGACGTTGGCGCGCTTGAGGTTGTCGCCGTCGGCCTTGTTGATGGCGATCATGTCGGCGAGCTCGACCAGGCCTTTCTTGATGCCCTGCAACTCGTCGCCGCCGCCCGGCAGCATCAGGGCGAGGAAGAAGTCGGTCATGTCGCAGACCGCCGTCTCGGACTGGCCGATGCCGACGGTCTCGACCAGCACGACGTCGAATCCGGCGGCCTCGCAGAGCAGCATCGCCTCGCGCGTCTTGGCCGCGACGCCGCCGAGCGTGCCCGAAGACGGCGAGGGGCGGATGAATGCGTCGTCGGAGGCCGACAATCGCGCCATCCGCGTCTTGTCGCCCAGGATCGAGCCACCGCTGCGCGCCGAGGACGGATCGACCGCGAGCACGGCGACCTTGTTGCCCCGTTCGATCAGATAGGTGCCGAGGACGTCGATGGTGGTGGATTTGCCAACCCCCGGCGATCCCGTGATGCCGACGCGAAATGCCTTGCCGGTGTCGGGCAGCAGCATCTGCACCAGCTCGCGCGCCAGCGCCTGATGGTCGCTACGGCGGCTCTCGACCAGCGTGATGGCCCGAGCGAGGGCCGCGCGGCTGCCGGAACGGAGATCGCGGGCGAGGGATTTGATGTCGATGGATTTGCTGTTGGTCATCATTGTCTTCGCGTCCAGCCTCTAGCGGCTCGACATGCGAATGTGTCTCTCAGCGCAGGATTTCAACGGGGGAAGGTGGACTTGGATGATATCCCAAACGACCTCGGCTTTTGTCATGTGATAGGCGTGACGCAGCAGATTTCCGAAGTCGATCATCTTTCGCCAGTCGATTCCCGGCTCAGCTCGTTTCACGTCATCTGGAATAGATCTCGACGCCTCGCAGATGATCTCGAGAAGACGTTCGATTGCCAGCCGGGCAGTCTTTTCAGAGACGAATTTGTCGAATGTGAAGCCCTTCACGACACTTTCGATGTCCGTGATGGCTTCCAGAATATCTCGCAGTCGGTCTTCCAGGGTCGGCGGCATTCAGAATACCTCGACCAGATCATCTGCGATTCGCTCGGCGATGCGCGGCTTCAGCAGGTCCCGCATCGATATCTGGGCCTGAAGGCCGACTTGGTCTTCGATCAGGCTCACGGCCTTGAAGTAATCAAAACGTGGCTCTTCCCCATGCGGAGTCGTCTCGACCAGAACATCGAGATCGCTGTCAGGGCGCGCGTCGCCGCGCGCGCGGGACCCAAACAGGAACAGGCGATTGATGCCAGCAGCTTTCAAGGCGGGCGCAAGCTCCTTGAGCTTCCCGACGATTGTCTGGAGTGGAATATCTGCCACCTCGGTCATGACCGGACCCTAGCACAGGGCGGCCGCCCGGCCCAGCATGGCCGAGGCGGTCCGGTCGCCCCGGCCAGGCTGGCGAGGGCCACTCGCCCGGTATCACCTGCTTGTTGCCACCGCCGTCCGCACCGGTTTCACCTTGCGCCAGACCCACACCATCACCGGCCACAGCAGGGCGCCGATCGCCATGGCGGCGAGGATGGCGGCGACCGGGCGCTCGAAGAACGGCAGGATGCTGCCGTCGGACTTGATCAGCGACGTCACGAAAGCCTGCTCGACCATGGTGCCCATGACGATTCCGAGCACCATCGCAGCGACGGGATAGCCGTTCGCCTCCATCACGTAGCCGATCACGCCGAAGGCCGCGACGGTGACGACGCCGAACATGTTGTTGCCGATCGCGAACGAGCCGACCGCGCAGCACAGCATGATGATCGGCATCACCGTGGAGCGCGGTGCCAGCAGGATGTAGGCGGCGACCCGGATCATGGCGATGCCGAGCGGGATCATCAGGATGTTCGCGATGATGAACATCAGGTAGATCGCATACATGCTCGACGCCTTCTCGGTGAACAGCGTCGGGCCGGGATTGAGCCCCTTCATGTAGAGTACGCCGATCGCGATCGCGGCGATGGTGTCGCCGGGAATGCCGAACAGCAGCGAAGGCACCCAGCCCGAGGCGATGCTGGCATTGTTGCTGGCGCCGGCCTCGACCAGGCCCTCGACATGGCCGGTGCCGAACTTCTCCGGCTCCTTGGAGAAGCGCTTCGACATCGCGTAGGAGACCCAGGCGGCCATGTCGGCGCCGGCGCCGGGCAGCACGCCGATGATGATGCCGACGATGTTCCCGCGCGTCATCTGCCAATGGTACTTCTTGGTCAGCTTCCACTGGCCGGCCATGATGCTTCCGAACTTTCGTCGCGGCAGCGGCGGCGGTTCGGGCGTCAGCATCGCGCGCATCACCTGCGCCACCGCGAACACGCCGACCAGCGCCGGGATCGGCTCGATGCCGCCGAACAGATCGGTGAGGCCGAAGGTGAAGCGCGGCACGCCGCCGGGATTCTCGATGCCGATGCAGGACACCAGGAGGCCGAGGAACATGCCGGCGATCGCCTTCACCGGCGAGGAGCGCGCCACCAGCGTCGCGCACATCAGGCCCAGCAGCGCCAGCCAGAAATATTCGAAGGTCGAGAACGACAGCGCGACCTCGGCGAGCGGCGGCGCCAGAATCATCAGCGACAGCACGCCGGCGATGCCGCCGACGGCGGAGAACCAGACGCCGGCGCCGAGCGCCAGCTCGGCCTGGCCCTTGCGGGTCATGGCGTAGGCCTCGTCAGCATAGGCGGCGGAGGCGGGCGTGCCGGGGATGCGCAGCAGCGCGCCGGGGATGTCGCCGGAGAAGATCGCCATCGAGGACGCCGCGACGATGGTCGCGATCGCCGCGATCGGCGACAGATAGAAGGTGACGGGGACGAGCAGGGCGGTCGCCATCGTCGCCGACAGGCCGGGCAGCGAACCGATCACGAGCCCGTACACGGAGGCTGCGAACATCGCGATGATGACCTCCCAGGTGGAGATCAGCGCAAACGCTTCGATGAGGGTCTTCAGCATGGGGTCACCAGGGCGTCGGCAGCAGGCCGGCGGGAAGCGGCACGCGCAGGAGCTTGCCGAAGATGAGGTGGATGGCGAACGGGGAGAGCGCCGCGAGCGGCAGCGCCAGCTTCCACTTCGCCCCCAGCGCCGTCGAGGTCACATAGACCATGAGCGCAGCGGTGATGATGAATCCGAGCCGGTCGGCCGCGATCACGTAGAACAGCAGCAGCGCCGGCGGCAGCAGCGCGCGCAGGCCGTAGAGTTTGCTTTGCGGCGGCGGGGCCGCGGCAGTCTGGCCGTCCTCCAGCGGGATCAGCTCTTCCTCCTCCTCGAAGGTGTGGCCGATGCCGAATACGATCGCGAGCCCGCACAGCGCGAGCCCGATACCGATCACCAGCGGAAACACGTTGGGGCCGACCGGCTGCCCCGGCACCGGCGGCAGGATGTAGCCGCCATAGGCAGAAGCCGCACCGAGCGCGACGAGAAACGATCCCGTGACGGAGTCGGGAAGACGCATGGGAAAAGTCCTATGAGAGAAGATCTCCCTCGCCCCGCTTGCGGGGAGAGGGTCGGGGTGAGGGGGACTCTCCGCGAGGGCGGTGAGAGTTGGACTCGCGGAGAGTCCCCCTCACCCGGAATCCGCGCTTCGCGCGAATTCCGGCCTCTCGCCGCAAGCGGGGAGAGGCGATCAGCGCGTCGCAGGTGCAGATCACGCCTTGCTCAGGCCCGCGGCCTTCATCGCTTCGCCCATCTGGGCGTCGCCCTTGTCCATGAAGCTGCCGAACTGGCTGCCGTCGCCCCACACCGTGCCGAAGCCGCGATTGCTCATGAAGTCCTTGAACTCGGCGGAGTCGTAGACTTTCTTCAGCGCCGCGGTGAGCTTCGTTGCGAGCTCCGGCGGCAGGTTTTTGGGCGCGCCGATGCCGCGCCAGGCGCCGGTCGCGTAATCGATGCCCATCGCCTCCTTCAGCGTCGGCACGTCCTTGAAGATCGGGTTGCGTGCCGGCGCCATGATCGCAAGGCTCCTGGCTTTGCCGGCCTCGATGATCGCACGCGCTTCCGGCACCGAGCAGGTGGTGAGGTCGAGGCCGCCGGCGGCGAGATCCTGCATCGCGGGCGCCGCGCCGTTCGACGGTACCCAGGCAACCTGATTGGCCGGCAGGCCCATCGCCTGCATCCAGCCGACCAATGCCAGATGCCAGATGCCGCCCTGGCCGGTGCCGGAGGCCTTGAACTTGCCGGGAGGCGCGGCCTTGATGGCGTCGGCGAGCTCCTTCACCGTCTTGTAGGGCGAGGAGGAGGAGACCTGGATGCCCGGCGGGTCCTCGTTCATCAGCGCCAGCGGGGTATAGCTCCTCGGCGTCAGCTCGGTGAGGCCCTGCCAGTGCATCATCGAGATTTCGACGGTGAGCATGCCGATGGTGTAGCCGTCCGGCTGCGCGCTCGCGATCGCGGTGTGGCCGACCACGCCGGAGCCGCCGGTGCGGTTGACCACGTTGAAGGGCTGTCCGAGATCCTTTTCCAGCAGCGCTGCGACGATGCGCGCGGTCGCATCGGTGCCGCCGCCCGCGCCCCAGGGCACGATCACGGTGACCGGCCGGGCCGGATAGGCCTGTGCGCGCGCTGGTGTAAGGCCGAATGCGGCGGATGCTGCAGCCGCAACGGAAGAGGCCGCAAAGACGCGGCGCGTAATCTTGGACATCAATGCCTCCCAGCGGCGCCCGTGAAACCGGGCGCTCTTGTCAATGGCGGCATTCTAGTCGGCTTTGCCGGGTCGCTGCAAGGTAGCGCTACCACGGCGCTGTGAGCAACCTGTTGCTGCTCAGGACATGATCACTGCGGCGCGTCCACGTCCCCCTTCGGCCGCGCGCCGCCGAAGATGCGTGTGCCCTCTGGGGCGAGGTAGGGCTTCAGCGTTTCCCACGGCACGAATGCGACATATTCGCCCTCGGCATAGGGGCCGACTGCGTAGGGCGGATAGTGAAAGGTGAGGCCGGAGCTCTTGCCCGCTTCGGTCGACGGCGCGAGCGACACCGCGCCGATCTTGAGCAGGCTCGGCGCCACGCCCTTGAACCATTCGTCGGTCGCGGTCTCGCTGGTATCGCGCTTCTTCTTCTCGATTTTCAGCGAGGCGATCGCGGCCTTCGCCATCGCCTTCATGGTCGGGCCCTTGTCGACGGTCTCGGTGAAGAACGGGCGGATCGAGATGCGCTTGTTCTCGGCCTTGTCCCACAGGATCGTGTTCACGTCGGAATTGGGATGCGCCCCGCGGGTGTTCATGTAGTCGTTGCGCAGCACGCTGACATAGCGGTCGGCGACCACCGAGCGGACCGCATATTTGCGCTCGAAATCCCAGCCGCCGTCCTTGAAGAACTGCGGATCCTGCTTGCGCGCGGCGGCGGCCTCGGCTGCGTTCTTGTCGAGCCACTTCTTGCCCTCGGCCAGGCAGTCCGCCGCCAGCGCCGTATCGGCCTTGGTCCTGTCGTCGAGGAAGACCCGCGCCTCGATGCTCTTGGTCTTGATGACGGCGTCGGGCTTGGGGTCGGCGGCGTGGGTCGCACCCTGGAATGCGATGCAAGCCACGACCATGGCCAGCGCACGCACGAATGTTGGCGCGGAGAACATGACGCGTATCCTTTGTAATCCGGAGATCGGCGGCGGACTTACTCCGCCGCCTCGCTATGCCCGAGCCGGGCATTCAGCTTGTGGATCAGCTCCTCGGCCGCGTCCGCGATCACGGTTCCCGGCGGGAAGATCGCTTCGGCGCCGGCAGCGTAGAGCGCATCGTAATCCTGCGGAGGCACCACGCCGCCGACGATGATCATGATGTCGTCGCGGCCCTGCTTCTTCAGCGCGGCCTTCAGTTCAGGTACCGCGGTGAGATGGGCGGCGGCGAGCGAGGAGACACCGAGGATGTGGACGTCGTTCTCGACCGCCTGCCGCGCGGCTTCATCCGCGGTCGCGAACAGCGGTCCGATGTCGACGTCGAAGCCGATGTCGGCGAAGGCTGAGGCGATCACCTTCTGGCCGCGATCGTGGCCGTCCTGGCCGATCTTGGCGACCAGGATGCGCGGACGGCGGCCCTCGGCCTCCTCGAAGGCGTCGATCAGCGCCTGAACCTTCTCGACACGGTTGCCCATGCTGGACGCCTCCCGCTTGTAGACGCCGGTGATGGATTTGATCTCGGCGCGGTGCCGGCCGAACACCTTTTCCATCGCATCCGAAATCTCGCCGACGGTCGCCTTCGCCCGTGCCGCGTCGATCGCGAGCGCGAGCAGATTGCCGTTGCCTTCGCCGGCCGAGCGCGTCAGCGCGGCGAGCGCGGCGTCGACGTCCTTCTGGCTGCGTTCGGCCTTCAGCCGCGCCAGCTTGTCGATCTGCAGGCGCCGGACGTTGGTGTTGTCGACCTTGAGGATATCGATCGGCGCCTCATCGGTCGGCTTGTACTTGTTGACGCCGATCACCGCCTGCTTGCCGGCATCGATGCGGGCTTGGGTCTTGGCCGAGGCCTCCTCGATGCGCAGCTTCGGCACGCCGGCCTCGATGGCCTTCGCCATGCCGCCGAGCTCCTCGACCTCCTGGATGTGGCCCCACGCCTTGGCGGCGAGATCGCGCGTCAGGCGCTCGACATAATACGAGCCGCCCCACGGATCGATGATGCGGGTGGTGCCGCTCTCCTGCTGCAGGAAAAGCTGGGTGTTGCGGGCGATGCGCGCCGAGAAATCGGTCGGCAGCGCCAGCGCTTCGTCGAGCGCATTGGTGTGCAGCGACTGGGTATGGCCTTGCGTTGCCGCCATCGCCTCGACCGTCGTGCGCATCACGTTGTTGAAGACGTCCTGCGCGGTCAGCGACCAGCCCGAGGTCTGGCTATGCGTGCGCAGCGACAGCGAGCGTGGGTCCTTCGGATTGAACGGCTTCAGCAGCTTCGCCCACAACAGGCGCGCGGCGCGCAGCTTGGCAACTTCCATGAAGAAGTTCATGCCGATCGCCCAGAAGAACGACAGCCGCGGTGCGAAGCGGTCGACGTCGAGACCCGCCGCAATGCCGGCACGGAGATATTCGACGCCGTCGGCGAGCGTATAGGCGAGCTCGAGGTCCTGCGTCGCGCCGGCCTCCTGCATGTGATAGCCGGAGATGGAAATAGAGTTGTACTTCGGCATCTTCTGCGAGGTGTAGGCGAAGATGTCCGAGATGATCCGCATCGAGGGGGCGGGCGGATAGATATAGGTGTTGCGCACCATGAACTCTTTCAGAATGTCGTTCTGAATCGTCCCCGACAGCTTTTCCGGCGGCACGCCCTGCTCGCCCGCCGCGGCAACATAGAGCGCCAGGATCGGCAGCACCGCGCCGTTCATGGTCATGGACACGCTCATCTGGTCGAGCGGAATCCCCGCGAACAGCGTGCGCATGTCGTAGATGGAATCGATGGCAACACCGGCCATGCCGACGTCGCCGCCGACGCGCGGATGGTCAGAGTCATAGCCGCGATGGGTGGCAAGGTCGAAGGCGACCGAAAGGCCCTTCTGACCGGCAGCCAAATTGCGGCGGTAGAAGGCGTTGGAATCCTCCGCCGTGGAGAAGCCGGCATATTGCCGGACGGTCCAGGGCTGGTTGACATACATGGTCGGGTAGGGGCCGCGCAGGAAGGGCGCGATGCCCGGATAGGTCTCGAGGAAATCGAGCCCGGCCAGATCAGCCTCGCCATAGGCAGGCTTCACCAGGATGCCCTCGGGCGTCAGCCACGGCTCGGCGCTGCCCGTAGGAGACGCGGTTGCGATCCGTTCGAAGGCGATGTCAGCGAAGTCAGGAATGCGGCTCATGGTTTCAACCATATCATAGGCGCTTCAATCATGGTCCGGATGCTGATGGCTGACGATGGTCGCCATCTTTTCCGGCCCGTAATTCTGTTGCGTGGTCTGGCTCGGCAGATTGGAGATTCCGACCACCCAGCCGAGCCGGGATTCGGTTCCGTATTGCCGGGTCGGCACCAGCCGGTCCGGGCGGTCGAAGGCGCCGGTCATGATCTCGATCCGCTCGCCGTCGATGCGGCCGAAACTCAAGGGCGTGCCGCACGCCGCGCAATAGCCGCGATCGGCGATCGAGGAGGAGCGGAAGAACGACGGCTGCCCCTTGGTCCAGGCGAAGTCGGTCCGGTTGATGTCAGCTAAGGAGGCGAACGGCGCGCCGCTGGCCTTCTGGCACATCCGGCAATGGCAGATCGAAACCTTCTCCGGTGCTGCCGTCAGCGCAAAGCGCACCGCGCCGCACTGGCAGCCGCCGGTGAGAACGGGTTTGCTGGCCACGGTCATGCCTGCTCCATTCGCCGATAGGCGTCCTGCAGCGTCGCAAGCGCATCGCCGCCGGCAAAGACGAAGCCCGTGACGCCGGCCGCACGCAGCGCCGCCTCGGCCTCCGCGGGGCGGCCTGCCAGATAGATATGTTGGCCGCCTTCGGTTTGCAGGGCCTTCGCCGCGGCTTCTGCGTGTTCCGCGTAGACCTTGTCGCTGGAACAAATGCAGGCAAGCTCCGCGCCCGAGGCCTTGAACGCTGCCGCCAGCTTGGCCGGATCGGCAAAACCCTCGCTGTCGACGGCCTGGATGCCGCCGGACTCGAAGAAGCTTTTTGCAAAGGTCGCGCGCGCCGTGAAATCGGCGGGCGTGCCGAGATTGGCCAGAAACACTTTCGGCCGCGTGCCACGCGCCTTCAACGCTGCATCCGACTTGTCGCGCAGCGCCTCGAACGGCTGCGCCAGCCGGATCGGCGGCAGCGGATCGAACTTGTACTTCTGCTCGCCGTAAGGTGCGAGCGCGACCGGTGTGGCCGTCAGCACCGCCGTCTCGCGCTCATGCAGGTTCGGAAACTCGCTGGCGCCGGTGAGCACATCGCGGCGCTTTGCGATGTTGGCGTCACGCGCTTTTCGTGTGGCCGCGACCTTGCTCTGGAACACGCCTTGCGCAAGCGCGGCGAAGGCGCCGCCGGCTTTCTCGCTGTCCTGGAACAGCGTCCAGGCGGCCTCACAGAGCTGCGCGGTCAGCGTCTCGATGCCGCCGGCGCCGGCCGCGGGATCGCTGACCTTGGCAAGGTTGCTCTCCTCCAGCAGCAGAAGCTGGGTGTTGCGGGCCACCCGCCGCGCGAACGGATCGGGCAGGCCGAGTGCGAGCGTATGCGGCAGCACGGTGATCGCATTGGCGCCGGCAAGGCCCGCCGCGAATGTCGCGATGGTCGCGCGCAACATGTTCACGTAAGGGTCGCGCTGCGTCAGCATGCGCCACGCCGTGTCGGCGGCAATGAACAGCGGTTTTGGCGTGAGCCCACACGCCGTCTCGATCCGCGCCCACAGCAGCCGCAGCGCGCGGAATTTCGCCATGGTCAGGAACTGGTCGGCATCCGCGGCGAGGCGCGCATAGACCATGCCCTGTGCCTGCTCCAGCGGAACGCCCGCGCTTTCGATCGCGCGCAGATAGGCGACACCGCAGGCGAGCACGAAGGCAAGCTCCTGCACCTCGGAGCCGCCGGCATCGTGGATCACGCGGCCGTCGGCGGAGGCAAACGGTCCCTTGAAGCCGAGCGCGGCGAGGCCCTTGATCGCACCGGTGATGGGGGGAACGATTTCGTCCCAGCTATAAGGGCTGTGGCCCCACACTGCACCGGCCGCGAGCGGATCGAGCCCGAAGCGGATGTTGCAGGCGGCGGGATCGAGGCCCTTGCTCTTCACATATTCCGCAACATGGATCGCGGCCATCCGCGACTGCGGTCCGATATCGAGCTCGATGCCGATACCGGCGTCGAGATGAATGTCCTTCAAGACCTTCGCGACTGCATCCGCCGTCGGTTCCAGGCCGAAACCGCGGGCGCCGTTCGCGCCGGCGAACACCAGCGCAAGTCCCGTCGCGCCGTTCTCCAGATCCTGCAACGCCTGTGCATTCGCCGCCATCGCATCGGGATGGTCGATCCGCTGCATGATCTGCCACGGCGCAGCCGCAGCCCGTCCGGCCACCGGCGCAACGCCCTTGGCACGCGGATAGAGCGGATCGATCTTCAGCCCGTCATAGGTCTTGCCGACCAGCTTCTCGAACGGCGCGCCCTTCAGCACGCCATCGACCAGCTTGCGCCAGTCTTCGACGGTCGCCTTGGGAAAATCGGCCGCCAGCGGCAGGTCGTCAGTCACGGAGGTCATACGGCCAAGGGCTCCCAAACGGCTTTGTTATTCGCAGGCGAAATTGCCACGGCCGGGCGTCGCTGCAAACGGTTGTTTTTAGTTAACCGGTATCCGGAAGCCGCTCAATGCCTTGCGTCGAGACGCTGGCGAGCCCATCGCGGACACGAATACCTGAGATCATGCGATCGGGCGCGATTTCTGCGAGCGGCACCAGCACGAAGGCGCGTTCGAACAGGCGCGGATGCGGCAAGGTCAGGTCAGGCTTCTGCATGGACACATCGTCGTAGGCGATCATGTCGAGATCGAGCGTGCGCGGACCCCAGCGCCGCTCCTTGGTACGCGTGCGGCCGAATTTCTGTTCGACCTTCTGCAGCACGAACAGCAGCGCGTGCGGATCGAGGCCGGTCTCGACCTCGACGCAGGCGTTGATGAAGGGATCCTGGTCTTCGTCGCCCCAGGGCGGCGTCGCATAGTCCGAGGAGCGCGCGACCAGCACGCCCTGCGTCATGCCGCAGACATGCGCGATCGCCTTTCCGAACGTCGCACGGACATCGCCGACATTGCCGCCGAGCGCAATGAGTACGCTCGCCACCTCAAGGGTGCCGCGAGCGCGTCAGCATGATGCCGACGTCGTCGAAGATCGCGGCGATCGGCGCATGCGGCTTGTGCACGGTGATCTTCACCGCACGAATGCGCGGGAAATGCGACAGGATGGCGTCCGCGACCGCGCCGGCCGCGCGCTCCAGGAGCTTGTAGTTGGTATTCTTGAATGCGGCCGTCGTGGTCGCCACGACCTCGGCGTAGGACACCGTATCGGAAAGCCGGTCGCTGCGCGAAGGCTCCGACAAATCGGTACAGAGTTCGAGGTCGATGATAAAGCGCTGGCCGACTTCGGTTTCGTGATCCATGACGCCGTGGCGAGCGTGGATCGACAGTCCGGTCACGAAGATCGTATCGGTCATTGCTTGCTCTCGATTGCGTGCCCCACCCGCAGGGCCTGCAAGGTCTCGGCGACATCGTGGGTCCGGATGATCCTGGCGCCGCGCTGCGCGGCGATCAGGTGCGCGGCGATCGAGCCGGCGAGCCGCTCTCTCGGCTCCGATGGTGACACCGAGGCGATGAAGCGCTTGCGCGAGGCGCCGACCAGGATAGGCAGGCCAAACATGTCGAATTCGCGCAAGCGCGCCAGCGCGATCATGCTCTGCTCGGCGGTCTTGCCGAAGCCGATGCCGGGATCGAGCACGATCTTCTCGCGCGCAATGCCGGCTTTGGCGGCGATATCCAGCGAGCGCAGGAAGAACGCCTTCATGTCCGCGACGATGTCGATGGCGGTATCGACGCTGTCGCGGTTGTGCATGACGATGACGGGGACGCTCCTGGCGGCGACCAGCGGCGCCATGGCGGCGTCGCGTTGCAGGCCCCAGACGTCGTTGGCGATCGCAACGCCCTGGTCGAGCGCGAAAGCCACGACCTCCGCCTTCATGCTGTCGATCGACACGGGCACGCCGAGCGCCACCAGGTCGGCCAGCACCGGCTTCAGCCGGGCGATCTCGTCCGCCGCCGTGACGGGCCGGGCGCCCGTGTAGGGCCGGGTCGATTCCGCGCCGATGTCGATGATGTCGACGCCGGCATCGATCATCGCCCGTGCCCGCTGCAACGCCAGCGCGGGCGCAATGAACTCGCCGCCGTCGGAGAAGGAGTCCGGGGTGACGTTGAGCACGCCCATCACCGCCGGGATCGGCCGTTCCAGCAATGTCCGCAGCAAATCAGGCCCGGCCGAGCCAGCCTGGAGGACGGATGGGGATGGCGAGGCGTTCATGCCGCCCGCTTTAGCGGTCGGCGAGGGGGAGTTCAAGGCGGGAGGGGGGATACGCGCCAGTCCGTCACCCTGAGGTGGCCGCATCTTCAGCGGCCCTCGAAGGGCGACGGCCCGGTTCTCTCCGTGCGGCGGCAGCGTGGCCGTGCATCCTTCGAGGCTCCCGGCACGATGCGTAGCATCGTGCCACTCGCGCCTCAGGATGACGGGGAGAGTGTGTGGGCTAATACGTGATCTTCGGCGCCAGCTTCTTCGCCTTGGCGATGATGTCGCCGACCGACTTCTCGGACGGAAGAATGCGAACCAGCTTCTTCTTCTCGTTGGCTTCGCGCATGCTCTGGGCGAGCCTTGCTGGATTCCGATAGGCGAGCTCGCGCACGGTGGTGACGCCGGCGGCGCGGACGAGGCCGACCTTGGCGCGGCCCATGCCGGGGATGCGCATGTAGTCGGAGACGTTGGCCCATTCGAGCAGCTGCTGCTCGCTGATGCCGGTCCTGGCGGAGAGCGCCTTGCGGCCCTTCACGGTGGAGGCCGCCTCGAGCAGCGCATCGGTCGTGCGGATTCCTTGCGCCTTCAACTTGTTGGCGGCAAAGGCCGGCAGGCCCTCAATCTCGGAGATCGGATATGTCATGATACTCGATATGAAAAGCGTCGCTCAGGCGAACTGGCTGAGGCCCGGCGTCCCTGCGATGATCTTGCCCATCTGATCCGCTCCGATTTTGTCTCGGCCGTAGCGGAAAAGTTCACGGGCAATGGTCTGAATCTCGGACATGCCAAGTCCGAGGCCCATCAGGCGCGTGCCGACGGCCATCAGGCCGCCGCCCATCAGTCGCGACAATCCACCGCCGCTCTTGGACGCCTCGATCGCAGCTTCGGCACCGGGGATCTGATCGATCAGGGTCTGCACGCTGTCGGAAGGTCCCTCGTTGCGGAGGAAGCCCAGGATAATGCCAACGGTCTTTTCAGCGACAGCACTATCTATGCTGGCGTTCGACGCCAGCCGCCCGATCAGTTCGTCCATAAGGCCCGCCCCTCAGCCGGTTTGCACCCGGAGTATTGCTTTCGAAAATGATCTTGAGCCGGTGTGATGTGAAATACAAGCGATGAACGCGGCCAACGTTCCGATTCATTCTCGATGACGCAAAAGGTGTTGCAACGATGCAAGAGCGGAGATGGAATCGGCGAAAAATTGCCGCGGTGCGAATGCGGCGTTCCTACTTTCGGCGGATGCCGTGCCGATGTTTCCGACAATGTCGCATGCTCGGGGCACGTTGAACGGTTTCAATCGGCACGCGAGATGCGTTAAACTACGGAATAGGTGCATTCGCGTTTCAATATGCGAAACACGGCAGAGAGATCAGAGAGAATAATGACGGCTCAGGACAGCAAGCTCGGCGACACCGGCGACAAGATCTTCGTCGGCAAGGGAGACGAGCAGGCGTGGCTGACGCTGGCGCTCGCCAATCGCCACGGCCTCGTCACCGGTGCAACCGGAACCGGTAAGACGGTATCGCTGCAAGTCATGGCGGAAGGATTTGCGCGCGCCGGTGTTCCGGTCTTCGCATCCGACATCAAGGGAGACCTCTCCGGTATCTCCGAGGTCGGCGAGGCCAAGGATTTCATCGTCAAGCGCGCCACCGAGATGGGGCTGACGTTCCAGCCCGACCAGTTCTCGACGGTGTTCTGGGACGTGTTCGGCGAGCAGGGCCACCCGGTGCGGGCGACCGTCACGGAGATGGGGCCGCTGCTGCTGGCGCGGATGCTCGACCTGAACGATGTGCAGGAAGGCGTGCTCAATGTCGCTTTTCGCGTTGCCGACGACAACGGGCTGACCCTCATCGACATGAAGGACCTGCGCGCGCTGCTCGACGCCATCGTGCCGGATGCCGGCAAGAAGGCCGCGGATGCCGAGGAAAGCCCGCTTGCCGCCATCAAGAAGGCGGCGCAGGGTTTTGGCAACGTCACCAAGGCCACCGTCGGCACCATCCAGCGCCAGCTTCTGGTGCTGGAGAACCAGGGCGGCACCAAGTTCTTCGGCGAGCCGGCGCTGTCGCTCAAGGACTTCATGAAGACCGACCGCGACGGCCGCGGCATGGTCAACATCCTCGTCGCCGACAAGCTGCTGCAGAGTCCACGGCTTTACGCGACATTCCTGCTGTGGATGCTGTCGGAATTGTTCGAGGAGCTGCCCGAGGCCGGCGACCTGCCGAAGCCCAAGCTGGTGTTCTTCTTCGACGAGGCGCACCTGTTGTTCAACGACGCGCCGAAGGCGCTGATGGACAAGATCGAGCAGGTGGTGCGATTGATCCGCTCCAAGGGCGTCGGCGTCTATTTCGTCACGCAAAACCCGATCGACGTCCCGGACCGCGTGCTCGGTCAGTTGGGTAACCGTGTGCAGCATGCGCTGCGTGCCTTCACCCCGCGCGACCAGAAGGCGGTCGCCGCCGCGGCGCAGACCTTCAGGCCCAACCCGAAGCTCGACACCGCCAAGGTGATCACGGAGCTCGGCAAGGGCGAGGCACTGGTGTCCTTCCTCGAAGGCAACGGCACGCCGACCATGGTCGAGCGGGTGATGATCCGGCCGCCATCGGCGCGTATCGGACCGATCACGCCGGAAGAGCGCAAGGCGATCATGGATGCGAGCCCGGTGAAGGGCAAATACGACACCGCCGTCGATGAAGAGTCCGCCTACGAGATGATCCAGAAGCGCATCGCCGGCACCGCGGCGACGGCGGATGCTCCTGCTGGCGCAAGCGGCGGCGGCATCCTCGGCCAGATCGGCTCGATCGTCGGCACCATCTTCGGCACCAACGTCAAGCGCGGCCGCCTGTCGGCGGGCCAGGTCATCGCGCGCGACGTGACGCGATCGGTGACCAACCAGGTGATCGGGGGCATGGCCGCCAATCTGGGCAAGTCGGTCGGCGGCCAGCTTGGCGGCACCATCGGCCGCACACTGGTCCGCGGCGCGCTCGGCGGGTTGCTGCGGAGGTAGGCAGGAAGCCCTGTTCGAGGCAATTCGCCCGCAACTTCGGCCGCTTCCGCGAAGAGGTCGAGCGGGCGGCCGGTACAAATTCAGGTGAGGGGGGCTCTCCAAGCGTCCGTCGGTCTGCTAGGTCCTGTGTTCCCTGACTGGACCACATTGTGACCTCAACCGACCCGTTCCCCAAATCCGGTTCGCTCAGAAAGCTGTCGCTGCGTGCGCCGCTCGACCTGCTTTTTCTGTTCTGCTGCGTCCTGTTGACGGCCGACGTGCTCGTTCCCGAGATCTTCGGCCATGGCAAGACCAAGGATTACGGGCTGTGGTACTGGGCCGGACAGCAGGTCCTCGAGGGCGGGCCGCTCTATCCGGGCGATCTCCGCGAGTATTTCGAGTTCATCTATCCACCGCTGCCGGCGATCCTGCTGGCGATCCCGAGCTGGTTCGGCAAGATCCCGCTCTATGTCGTGCTGTCGATCCTGAACGCGGCGGCGTGGTGGTACACCGGCATGCTCTCCAATGCCATGACGGGATCGGGCCGCTGGCCCGGCCCATGGCTGGAGGCGCTGCCGGCCCTGGTCACCGTGACCTTCGTGTTCGACATGTTCGACCTCGGCCAGCCGAACCTCGTGCTGCTGGCGATGATGCTCTGCGGCTTCTGGTGCTTGCAGCATCGGCGCTCGTGGCTCGCAGGCTTCGTGTTCGCGCTCGCCACCGCGATCAAGGTGTTTCCGATCGCGGTGCTGCCCTATCTGGTCTGGCGGCGGAAGTGGGCCGCCGCCGTCGCGACGGTCGCCTTCACCGGCATCCTTCTTTATATCGCGCCGGCGCCGATCCGCGGCTTCGAGCGCAACGCGGCCGAACTCAAGACCTGGTACCAGGGCATGGTCGGCTCGAGCTCGGAAAAGGGTTTTGGCCAGCGCGACGAGCAGAACTGGTCGTGGGTCAACCAGTCCCTGATTGCCGTCACGCACCGTCTGGTCCGGCCCATCAACTACAATCAGGAAGATCCCAACAAACCGCCGCGCACGATGAATGTCATCGACGTCGACTACAAGACGGCGAACTGGATCGTGCTGGCGCTGTCGGCGCTGCTCGGGCTCGGCTTCGTCGCGGTCATGCCGCCGCAAGCGAAGCGAACGGCGCGCTCGGATGCCGAGGAGCTCGGCATCCTGTTCTGCCTGATGACGGTGGCGTCGCCGCTGGCACGGCAATACTACTTCATGTGGCTGTTCTTCCCGATGACGGTGCTGATGCATCGGGCCGCCTTCGACGAGCGGGCGAATGTGCGGTTGGGGACCTGGCTTGCGCTCGGCGCGGCCGGAATCCTCATGCTGCTGGCGTTGCCGTGGTTCCCCAATGCCTTCCAGGCCTGGGGAAATAACCTTGCCGCGACCGCCGTTCTCGCAGGTACCCTCGCATGGCACATCCGGCATCCGTCGGTGGCGGCTGGCTCCGCGCCCGCCGTGGCGCTAAAACCCGGGACCTCCTAAGACTCAGAAGCAGGAAATACGACCATGGCCAATGCGCAGCTTCAATCCGTGCTCGACCACATCGACAAGGATTTCGACAACAGCCTGGAGCGCCTGTTCTCGCTGTTGCGGATCAAGTCGATCTCCGCGGATCCGGCCTTTGCCAATGACTGCAAGGCCGCGGCCGAGCATCTCGCCAGGGATATCGCAAGCCTGGGCGTCGCCACCGAAGTGCGGCCGACCGCGGGACATCCGGCGATCGTCGGCAAGACTGGAGCGGGCGGACGGCCGCATGTGATCTTCTACGGTCATTACGACGTGCAGCCGGTCGATCCGCTCGATCTCTGGCACCGTCCGCCGTTCGAGCCCGTCGTGACCGACCACGCCGACGGCCGCAAGATCATCGTCGCGCGCGGCGCCGAGGATGACAAGGGCCAGGTGATGACCTTCGTCGAGGCCTGCCGCGCCTGGAAGAAGGTGACGGGATCGCTGCCGATCGACGTCACCTTCCTGATCGAGGGCGAGGAGGAGGTCGGCTCGAAGAATTTCGTGCCGTTCATCGAGGCCAACAAGGACGAGTTCAAGGCCGACTACGTGCTGGTCTGCGACACCGGCATGTGGGACCGCAACACGCCCGCGATCACGACCTCGCTGCGCGGCCTGCTGTACGAAGAGCTGAAGATCACCGCCGCCAACCGCGATCTGCATTCCGGCGTGTTCGGCGGCAGCGCCATGAACCCGATCCGCGTGCTCACGAAAATTCTCGGCGGCCTGTTCGACGACGACAACCGCATCACCATCCCCGGCTTCTATGACGGCGTGAAGGATCTGCCGCCCGATATCCTGGAGCAGTGGAAGAAGCTCAATCTCACGCCGGAGATGTTCTTGAAGCCGATCGGCCTGTCGATCCCGGCCGGCGAGAAGGGCCGGCTGCTGATCGAGCAGGCCTCGTCGCGCCCGACCTGCGACGTCAACGGCATCTGGGGCGGCTATATCGGTGAAGGCTCCAAGACGGTGATCCCGTCGCATGCCTCGGCCAAGGTCTCGTTCCGTCTGGTCGAGGGCCAGGACCCGCAGAGGATCCGCAAGGCGTTCCGCGACTACGTGACGGCGCGACTTCCTGGCGACTGCAAGGTCGAATTCGGCGACCATTCCGCCGCGCCCGCGGTTGCGCTCGACTGGAACATGAAGCCGCTTGCCGCGGCCAAGAAGGCGCTGACGGAGGAATGGGGCAAGGAGACCGTGCTGATGGGCTCTGGCGCCTCGATCCCGATCGTCGCCGACTTCAAGCGCACGCTGGGCCTGGACTCGCTGCTGGTCGGTTTTGGATTGGACGACGACAACATCCACTCGCCGAACGAGAAGTACGACCTCCGCAGCTTCCAGAAGGGCATCCGCTCCTGGGCCCGCATCCTCGCCGCGCTGGCCGAGGTGAAGTAGGGCGAGTCACTTTGCCTGTCCGACGAACCTTGCGCTCTGGCAATGAGCGAATTGTCCGTCCCGTCATCCTTGTAACTCGCCAAAGACCGGTCGGCGATCTAGGCTTGGCCGTTCGGCTGCAGATGGGAGACCGTCTCATTCTAGGGCCGCAAAGCCCGTCCCTCAGCTCGGCTCCCCATCTGCAAGTCCGTTGAACCCGAACAGTCGCGTGGGCCGCCTGGCGAGCCCGGTTGCGCAAGGAGGGGTGCCGATGGAATTGTCATTCGTGGGAATCGATGTCTCCAAGGACCGCCTGGACGTTCACGTACGTCCGAGCGGAGAAATGTTCGCTGTCACGCGAGACGGCAAAGGGCTCGAGAGCCTCGTCGAACGGCTGTTAGAGCTGAAACCCACTTTGGTCGCGGTGGAGGCGACCGGAGGTTTCGAAACCATTGTGGCTGCGGCCGTTGCCGGCGCTTCAATCCCGCTGGCGGTGGTCAATCCTGCCCAAATCCGCAACTTCGCCCAGGCGGCCGGCAAACGGGCGAAGACCGATCCGATCGACGCTGCCGTGATTGCTCACTTCGCGGATGCGCTCCGGCCGGAGCCGCGCGAGCTGCCTGACCAGGAAGCGCGCCTGCTGGCCGAAATGGTCAGTCGCCGCCGGCAGATCATCGAGATGAAGACCGCGGAAGGCCAGCGTGAGAAACGGGCAAGCAATGTCCGGATCCGCAAAGGTCTGCAGCGTCACATCGCCATGCTGCAGAAGGAGCTCGATGCCATCGACCGAGACATCGAGACCATGGTTCGTGGCTCGCCGGTCTGGCGCGCCAAGGAGGATCTTCTCGCCTCGGTGCCTGGGATAGGAAACATCGTCGCCAGAACTCTGCTCGCCGAGCTGCCTGAACTTGGCCGGTTGAGCCGTCGGGAAATCGCCAGCCTCGCCGGCCTTGCGCCTTACACCCGGCAATCAGGCCGCTGGCGAGGCAAGAGCATGATCGGCGGCGGCCGAGCCAGCGTTCGCACAGTCCTCCACATGGCCGCCTTGGTGGCGAGCCGCTGCAACCTCGCCCTCAAGACTTTCTACCAGCGCCTCCTCAGCGCCGGAAAGCCGAAGATGGTTGCTCTGGTGGCAGTCGCCCGGAAGCTTCTCATCACCCTCAACGCCATCATCAGAGACAATAGACCATGGCAAAACGCTTGACTTCGAACACAGTCGCTGAGGTGCGACTGGCGCGCTGCACCGCATTGCGCCGGGAGCCTCGAAGGATGAACGGCCGAGATGCAGCCAGGCCGTCGCCCTTCGAGGGCCGCTGAAGAAGCGGCCGCCTCAGGGTGACGGTGAGGGGCGTTGTCCTAAAACAAAAACGCCGCCCGGAATTGGGCGGCGTTTCATTCCGAAATGTGTAGAGGGTGTTGAGACCTACCCTACACGAAACCTCGAAAATCTCAAGACCGATAACCCGGCAGCTCGCGGTCGAGCTTGCGCAGCAGCGGCGGCCATACCAGCTTCGTGGCGCGCAGCTCGGCGCGGTCGCGGTTGGCGAGCAGCTCGGTGTTCTTGTCGATCGCGACGTGGTCGACCGGATAGACCGGCGTGCCCAGCGCGCGCGTGCGCACCTGCATCGAGCAGGCCCGCTCGAGGTGGTACATGCGCTCGAAGGCGGAGGCGACCGAGCGTCCGACCGTCAGCGTACCGTGATTGCGCAGCAGCATGTGGTTGTGGTCGCCGAGGTCCTTCTGCAGCCGCGGCCGTTCGTCATGGTCGAGCGCGATGCCTTCATAGTCGTGATAGGCGAGGTCGTGGGTGACGAGCTGGGCTGTCTGGTTCAGCGGCAGCAGGCCTTCGGCGCTGCTCGATACCGCGGTGCCGTCGAGGGTGTGGAGATGCAGCACGCAGATCGCGTCCTCGCGGACCTCGTGGATCGCCGAATGGATGGTGAAGCCGGCCGGGTTGATGCTGTACTCGCTCTCGGAGAGCTGGTTGCCGTGCAAATCGACCTTGACGAGGCTCGAGGCCGTGATCTCGTCGAACATCAGCCCGTAGGGATTGATCAGGAAGTGATGCTCCGGGCCTGGCACGCGGGCGGAGATGTGGGTGTCGACGAGGTCATCCCAGCCGTACAGCGAGACGAGGCGGTAGCAGGCGGCGAGATCGACCCGTTGTTGCCACTCGGCCTCCGTCATGTTGGAGGGCACTTCCCTCAGGCGCGCTTCTGCTGGTGACATGGCTGATCTCTCCGAACCCAGTTGTTGCGGAGCGAGAGCCTAGTCTTGGCGGTGGCCGGCGGCAAGGCGGTGGAAGCGCGGCTGTTCAGCGTAGCCCGCATGGAGCGAAGCGCCATGCTGGAAGGTCTGTCCCGGATTTCGCTTGCGTTCCATCCGGGCTTCTGTAACGGGCCCTGGTTAGTCAATCCCTTTTTGCGTCGTCCACTCGCCGGGAACCTGCTTCTGTACGGGATCGGCGCGGAGGCCGTCGCCTGATGGGGTTCTAGAGAGGAGCAGGTCGGCCAATCTACGGAAGCGTGATCGCATCGACGGATGCGTCGACAACCCGGATGACGGCCTGGCCTGATCCATCGTCCCGGCGAAGGGACTTCGCTTCGGGGAGGCTGGTGTGATGCCCGCCCGAATCTGTGTGCTCTTGCTTTAAGCCATGGCAGTCGTCCTGAACGGTGCGTTGTCCTTGAGCATGCGCAGCATGATCACGGCGAGCTTGCGTGCTAACGCTACCTTGGCCTTGTTCATGCCGGCGCGCTTGGCGATCCGCATGGCCCAGCTCTTGAGCGGCGCGCAGCCCTTGATCGGCTTGGTCAGGATGATGTGGGCGGCTTCATAGAGCGCCTCGCGCACGGAGGCGTCGCCATTTTTACTGATGCGGCCGCAGTAGTCGGTCTCGCCTGACTGGTACTTCTTCGGCGTCAAGCCGAACAACGGTCCCGCGCGCTTCGCCGAGTTGAAGCGCGAGGGGTCATCGATGGCGCTGGCAAAGGTCAGCGAGATGATCGGTCCCACGGCCGGTGTCGACATCAGCAGCTTGGCTTTGGCATCCAAAAGCGACATCGCCCGCACCCGCTTCTCAAAGCCGTTGAACTCGCGCAGTAGCACTGCATGAACCGCCAGCGTCGCAGTAGCGATCGTCTCGAGGGCCGGATGGCCGGCCACCAGCTCACGGATGCGTGCCGCAAAACTGCGCTTCGTCGTTTTGCCAACCTTCAATCCGAAGCCGCGCAGGATCCCGCGCAGGCTGTTCTCGATGTCCTGAAGCTTGGCCTGGATCAGCTTGCGCGCCGTCAGCATCGCACGGGTCTCCTGGGCACTCATCGACTTGCAATGCACCGGCCGGAACCAGCCGAGCCGCATCAATTGCGCGATGTTGCGGGCGTCGTTACGGTCCGACTTCACCGGCATCGCCTTGAAGGCATCGCTCACGTGCCGCGTTTCCAGGAGCTCGACCGCGAGGCCCTCGTGCTTCATGGCTGTATAAAGCCACTGAGACAGCGGTCCGGCCTCCAGCCCGATCCTGGCGAGTTCGAACCCGAGCGAGCGGAACCAGCCAATCAGCGCCACAGGCTCGCTGGCAACCTTGACCTCCCGAACGATCTTTCCGCTCGCGTCGACAACGCACACGCTGGAGCATTCCAATGACACGTCGATTCCGGCATAGTAGTCCATGGTCGTTCCTCCTTGATGCTTGGAGCGAAGCTTAGGCCTCGACTCCGCTACACCATCAATGTGAGGGACGACCGCAAACCTTCCAGTCAAGCCGCGCGACGCGCGCAATCAAAATAGCGCCGTAGCTAGCGCGGCTTGACTGGAAGGCCGCCGGGGCCCGTTACCCCATCTACAGGGCCGGAGAAATAAATTACGGCGCCGGGATCGACAGCAGGCTGGAAATGCTGCGGCCGCGGATGTCGTAGACGCGGGCGAACACGACGTCATCGCGCTTGATCTCGACCATCACGGGCGCGGTGAGACCCTTGCAATAGAACTCGCCGAGCGTCATGGCGAAATCGGCCGCGTTGGAATCCCATCCGATGGTGAAGTCGGGGCCGAGCGCGACCTGCGCCGGGCGCTGCGGACCGCACACCGCGACCTTCCACTTGCGATTGCCGGGCGGCACTTCCTGGCGCTCGACGATCTGCTCACGCAGCTCGTCCGAGGCCTGCTTCAACGCGAGGCCCCAATAGTCGAGCATGAAGCGGTCGTCGGCGCCGCGCACGGTGCCGGCGATGTGGTTGAAGTGGGTGTATTGGTAGGGATGCAGCCGGATCATCTCGGCGAGCGAGAGCGCGAGTCCGAAGCAGAAGGTCGCGAGCACGACCGGCTGCCAGGTGCGGTGGTTGGTGCGCAGGCGCTCCATGGTCCAGGCGAAGGCGACGCCGCCGAGCACCGCCATCGGCGGGATCACGAAGACGAAATGGCGGATGCCGTTGTACAGCGCCGGCCGCTTCACCATCGCGATCGCGAGCGGCAGCGTAGCCGCGAGCGTCAGCATCAGCATGACGGTCTTGCGGCGGGCAGGAACCTCGCGGCGCGTCAGCATGGCGAAGGTGCTGACCACGGCGCCGCCCATCAGGATCAGCATCACCTCGGGCAATTGCAGCGCGAACAGCGTCGGCAGATAGGACCAGGGCATGTCGGGCACGGACACGATCGCGCCGTCGAACATCTCCTTCCAGGGCTTCTCGAAGAAGTGCGAGAAGTAGGTCAGCGCCTCGAACGGATTGCCGGGCTCCATGATCGACCATGGCCAGATCAGGCCCATCACGAGGTAGCCGAACACGAGGCCGGGCAGCAGCACGTAGACGACATGGGCGAAGCGGCGGGCCGCCTCGCGGACGCCTTCAGTGCGCAGTTCTTCCAGGAACAGCGGGATGAAGCCGATCATGGCGTAGACCAGCGCGAGCCCACCGAGGATGCGGCAGCCGATCGACAGCCCCGCACCCAGGCCGACGATCAGGATCGTGCGCGGCGAGGGTTTTGGATATTCCTCGGCGAGCCGGACCAGGCCGAGCATCAGGATGATCATGGCCACCGCGAAGGGCGCGTCCTTCGGGTTCATGAACATGTGGCCGTAGAAGATCGGGCAGAGCGCGAGCAACAGCAGCGCCGCGAGCCCGGCAAGCGGTCCGCCGATGCGGCGGCCGAGCCGCCAGGTCACTGCAAGTCCGACTACGCCGACGATCGCGCCGAGCAGACGTCGCGTCTCGAACAGCTCGAGCGGAATGACCTTGTGCAGCAGGGCCGCGACCATGTCGAAGCCGCCGCCATACATATAGAGATTGGCGAAGGAGAGCGCCGCTGTGTCCCTGAAGCCGGAACCGAACAAGCGCAGCAACAGATCGGCATATTCAGCGTGGGTGTAGTCGTCCCATCCGAGCCCGTAGTCGCGGAAGGTCAAGCCTGCGATGACGGCGACCGCAGCCAGCACCAGCATGGCGAGATCGTCGCAAGTCCGTTCAACCGAGCGCCGCAGGGGCGTGTCGATCGCCGAAGTCGTGATGGATGTCATGGCTATTGGTGACCCGGAATCCCCTCTTGGCCCTGCTGGTGCGCGCGGGCCACTTCCCCGGAATCCCTATAGCGCAGTTCCATTACCAAGTAATTGGGCATTATGGCTAAATTCCTGATGCGACGCAGCAAATCCTTGCAACTGGGAGTACACAGCAGTAGCGAGCCGTAGCTGAAGGGAATGTGAATAAGTCCCTGATTTCCTTCCCTTTAGGAACGCGGGGTACAATTCGCCGTTGGCGAGGCACACTGGATGACGGTATCGTGCCGAGACGGGTGTCGCGTGTGGATGCGCGGCCGGGGGTGAGTTCGATGACGTTGGCATTGTTGATCGCTGGGATTTTCGCCGTTGTGGCGGGCCTCCTTGCGATCCTGTTCGGCTACGCCAACAGGGATTTCAGCGTTGGCAGCACCCTCATAATCTCCGGCACCATCGGCGTCTGCTCCGGAATGTTACTGGCCGGCCTCCATACCGTCGTCATGGAACTGAAGGGCATCGCCCGCCGGCTGGCCGGATCCGCCGCGGCGCCCGAGGTACGGGTCAGGCCCGTATTGCCGGGCCTCGGGGTGCCTGGTGCGCCCGAGCCGGCGCCGGCCACGAGGATCGAGCCATCGGCGCCGCCGCCACCGCCTGCCGGGGGCCCGCCGCCCTGGCAGGGCGAAGTCGCTGCGCGCGAGCGTCCGCGCGTCGAGGCGCAGCCGGAGCCGGAAGCTCCAACGCCTCCCGCGGCTCCGGAGCCGCCGCGCCGCCGCAACCTGATGTTCGCCTCGACGTCGCGCAAGGAGCGCGAGCGCGCGGAGTCGAAGACGCCCGATGGTTCGCCGACGCCTCCTGAAGAACCCGCGGCACCTGCCGCCCCGGAGATTCCGCCCGCGAGCTTCGACGACGCCTGGCCGAAGCCGGACCGCATGCGTCCACCGGAACCGCCGGCCGCTTCGCGCCGCTCGCCTCAGCGCTCGCCGTCGACCTTTGCGGAAGCTGCTGCCCCGCCGCCGCCGGCACCCGAGCCGGGGCCGGTGGTCGAGCAGCCCCCTGTGACGGTGCTCAAATCCGGCGTCGTCGACGGCATGGCCTATTCGCTCTATTCCGATGGCTCGATCGAAGCGCAGATGCCGGAAGGCATGATGCGCTTTGCCTCGATCGACGAACTGCGCGCCCATCTCGACCAGCGGGGTGGCTGAAGCCTGCGCTCGATCAAGGCGCCAGCGTTCTTGTCACACGGTCGGTCATCAGCTCATATTCGTCAGTCGTCTTGTTTCAGCCGAACCTCTTGTCGACACAAAATACTTTGGTGACGTCTTTCCCAAGAGACTAACACATGAGACGCAGCGTTTAAGGAAAGGTCGGGCCCATGTCGGACGCCGGGGCTAAGAACTTCATCGAGCTGACGGCGAGCATCGTCTCGGCCTATCTCGGCAACAATCCGACGCCGGCCGCCGAGATTCCGAACCTGATCAGCCAGGTGCACGGCGCCCTGGTGCGGGTCTCGACAGGCCGCGTAGAGACCGTGCCGCTCGAGCCGGCAAAGCCCGCGGTGTCGCTGAAGAAGTCGATCGCGCCGGATTATCTGGTGTGCCTCGAAGACGGCAAGCGCTTCAAGTCGCTGAAGCGCCATCTGCGCACCCAGTACAACATGACGCCGGAGCAGTATCGCGAGAAATGGGGCCTGCCGGCCGACTATCCCATGGTCGCGCCGAACTACGCGGTGGCGCGCTCGCAATTGGCGAAGCAGATGGGATTGGGACAGCAGCAGCGGAAGCGGAAGTAGCCCAGCGTCCTAGCTTGCAACGCACTCCACCCTCATCCTGAGGAGCCCGCAAAGCGGGCGTCTCGAAGGATGGCCACAGGCGAGAGACGGGCCTGCATGGTTCGAGACGCGCTTCGCGCTCCTCACCATGAGGGTCTTCTTCACGATGCTTCCGCGAGCGCCTCTTTGGCGTCGGTCTTGATGCGATCGACCATCGAGCGCAGGCCGTTGGAGCGCTGCGGGGTCAGATGATCGCGAAAGCCGAACTCGTCGAACACGGCGATCGCATCGGTCGCGAGAATTTCCTGCGGCGTGCGGCCTGAATAGAGCGAGAGCACGATCGCGACCAGGCCGCGCACGATATGGGCGTCGCTGTCGCCGCGATACTTCAGGATCGGCGCGCCATCGCTGCGATCGACCAGCTTCTGCAGCCAGACCTGGCTGACGCAGCCATTGACCTTGTTGGCGGCGGAATGTTCCGCCTCGGGCATCGGCTCCAGCGTGCGGCCGAGCTCGATGACGTACCGGTAACGGTCGTCCCACTCGTCCAGAATCTCGAAATTGTCCCGGATTTCGTCAATCGTCGTCATGCTGGCCCACGGTTCCCGCTTCCCGCGAATATAGGGACGCAAGGCCGCGAAATCGATAGGGTTTGAAGCCTAATTCGCCAGGCCCGGGCCTCGCCATTCCAGCGCGAGGTCGTCCTGGGTCAGGGTCTCGTGCGGCATCTCGTTCGATGCGGCATCGCCTTCGCCGGCCAGCGCGATCGAGCCGGTGTGGTCGGGCGCCTTCTTGTCGGTCTTCTCGAGCTGCTCTTTCTTGTCGTTGATGATCTGGTAGATTTTCTTGGCGCCATCCTGCGCGCGCTGGCCGATGATGGTCGCGGCCTGTCCGCCGACCTCGCAGGCCGCCGGCTGGCGCTTGCAGAACTGGGTCATGTCGGAGACGGCCGCGGTCGCAGCCTGAACCGCGTCGGCAGCGCCGATCTGCGGCAGCTTGTCCGATTCGGGTGTCTTGTCCCGCGGTAGGAGCACCAGCACCAGCCCGAGCCAGAATGTGATGCGGAGCAGAAAGCGCATCTTGTCGACCTGTATGTTAGATCCCGCCGCGGCGATTCCCGCAGAGCGCATCGGACCTAGCAACTCTCGATAAATCGCAAGTGATTGCCTTCCGCTTAATTCGCGGAAAATTGACGCAAAAATCTTCGCAACTGCCGGTCTCGTAAATTTTCGGTTGACGCCGGCGCCCGTGATTTTGCCGGGGTCCCTCATCCACCAATTCGAAACCATGAGAGGAACGGTGAAACCCTGTGTTCACCATCCCCGATGATGACGTCGTCAAATCGTCTAAAAATCTTCGCGATGACACGGTGTCCGGCGGCAGAACCATCCGCCTTAGCACTCGTTTAAGGTCGCTCTGACACGGTGGCTCAACGATAAGGAGGCGTTCCGGCGCGTCTTCTCGACGAATGAGCCGAAGCGCGAGACCCGTGACAGTTTTGAGTATCATCCGCGATTGTCTCGATGCGCTGCTGCATCCCTCCGCGCGTTACGATGCGCTGACGCGAGCGCGCCATCGTGCCTTCATGGCGCCGCGGCTTCTGGGAAGCCTGGCCGCCTTTGCCGCATTTCCCGTCTATCTCGCCATGCGCGGCGCGCCGAATGCGATCGAGGTCGCCGCCTTCGCCTGGCTGATCGCGCCGATCATGCTGTCGTGGTTCCTGTCGCGCACCGGCCGCTATGAAGGCGCGCATGTGCTGTCGTCGCTGGCGCTCGCCGGCCTGATCATGGCGATTGCGGCCACTACCGGCGGCATCGAATCGTTCGCCGCGGTCTGGCTGGTCGTGGTTCCGCTGGAGGCCGCGCTCTCGGCCTCGCGCCGCGTCGCGGCCTTTGCGTCGCTGCTGGCATTGTCCTGCGCCGGGATCCTGATCCTCGTCAGCCAGTTCGGCTGGCTGCCGCACGCGGACCCCAGCGCCGCAGAACGCGGCGTGCTGATGGCGCTCGGCGTCGCGTCGGCGACGCTCTATGCCGCGGGTCTCGCCTTCGGCGCGGAGTCGCTCACGCGCACCAGCGTCACGCTGCTGTCGCGCGAGGAGGAACGTTATCGCCTGCTGGCGCGCAACATGAGCGACGTCATTTCCCGGCATCAGCGCAACGGCGCGGTGCAGTTCATCTCGCCGGCAGTGGAAGCCATGCTCGGCATGCCGGTGGCGCAACTGCTCGGCCATGGCCTGTTCGATCGCGTCCATGTCGCCGATCGCCCCGCCTATCTCACCGCCTTGTCGGATGCCGCGCGCGGCGACGTGCGCAGCGTCGAGTTCCGGCTGCGGCGCGAGCCCGATGGCTCCGAGCGCGGTCAGGTCGATTTCATCTGGGTCGAGATGCGCTGCCGCCCGCTCGACCAGAATCCGGGCCGTGATGCCGCGCAAGAGGCCGAGGTCGTCGGCGTGATGCGCGACGTCACCGATCGCAAACTGTCCGGGCAGGCGTTCGATCAGGCACGCAGCGCCGCGGAAGCGGCCGACGCCGCCAAGACGCGCTTCCTCGCCACCATGAGCCACGAGCTGCGCACGCCGCTCAACGCCATCATCGGCTTCTCCGAGATGATCGCGCAGGAGCAGACCTTGATGCTGAGCGCGGCCCAGCGCAGGGAATACGCCCAGCTCATCAACGATTCCGGCCAGCATCTGCTGTCGGTCGTCAACGGCATCCTCGACATGTCCAAGATGGAATCGGGCAATTTCGAGATTGCGTCCGAGCCGTTCGCGCCGCGTGCCTCGCTGATGCATTGCTGCAACCTGCTGGCGCTGAAAGCGCGCGAGAACGGCGTCGATCTCGTCACCGACGCGCCGCAGGACCTGCCTGTCATGACCGGCGATCCGCGCGCCTTCAAGCAGATCGTGCTCAACCTCGTCGCCAACGCCATCAAGTTCACCGAGCGCGGCGGCCAGGTCTCCGTCGTGGCCGCGGTGTCCGGTTCGCAGCTTGCGCTGCGCATCAGCGACAACGGCGTCGGCATCGCGCCTGACGATCTCAAGCGCATCGGCGCGCCGTTCTTCCAGGCCGGCAAGACCTACCAGCGCCGTCACGAAGGCACTGGCCTCGGACTGTCGATCGTGAAGAGTCTCGTGGCGTTGCATCTCGGTGAATTGACGGTACAAAGCAGGCTCGGCGAGGGCACCGCCGTCACCGTCAAGCTGCCGCTCGTCTACACGCCGCCGCAGGCCAAACCTGCCGATGGAATGCCCGCAGAGAGCAAGATCGCGACCTTGACGCCGGTGCTGCGTCAGGAAACTCTGGAACAAGTTCACGACCAACCTGCTCTGGTGAAAAAAAGTGCCTAAGAAGTCTGCCAAGGACCAAGCCGCTCCGCGCCGTCGTGGCGCCAAGGCCGCGGTCGTCGACATCGAGACCGAGCGCAATCTTGTGATGCGGGTGCTGCTGCACAGTCCCAAGGACACGCTGGCAGGCCTCATCGCTATTGCCGCGATCAGCGCGATCGTTGCCAATGCGCTGTTCCTGCAGACCGGCCGCCATCCCGCGCCGATGTTCGGCACCGTGATCAATCTTCCCGCGCCGTCGTCGGTGCCGCTGTCGAACCCCTTGCCGCGTCCGCGCCCCGTCGGTGCCGATACCTCGCCGCTCGAGCCGAAGGCGACCGAGTTTCGTGTCGAGCCGAAACCGGCCGAGAAGGCGCCTGAAAAACCCGTCGAGTCGACCGCATCGACGCCGCGCGCGGGCGATCCCATGACCAATCTGGTCAAGGCCACGACGTCGACGCCGCCGTCCGTCGCCGTCGCGCGCCCGCCGGCGCCGATCCCGGTGCAGCAGAGCCCGGCCGCGCGGCGCATCGCCGGCGTGCAGCGCGCGCTGTCCGAATACGGCTATGGCAATTTGAAGGTCACGGGCGCGATGAGCGGCGAGACCCAATCCGCCATCCAGAAGTTCGAGCGCGAGCACAAGATGCAGGTCACCGGCCAGGTGTCCGACCGCCTGCTGCGCGAGCTCGGCGCCGCGATCGGCCATCCCGTCGAATGAGTGTTGCGCTGTCCTGACGGCTGGCGCTGATTGCAGCACTGGCTTATCGTGCGCTCATGCGATTGAAATCAAACATTTGGGTCTCCGCCTATCTGCGCCGCTGCCAGACCGAAGGCGTGTTCGGCGCCGTGCGCCGCCGCGGCGCCGAGGAGGCCGGTGCGGTGTTCGTGAAGGTGGCGCTGCTCGACGGCAATGCGATGCTTTACGTGCCCGCGCCGCAGACCTCCTATGACGACGGCCGGCCGGTCGACCGCTACTTCGTGCCGCTGACCCCGCAGCCGATGCCGGAGCCTGCTGTCGAGGAGCGTCTGACCAAAGAGGTCCGCTTCGATCCCGACGCCTGGATCGTCGAGACCGAAGACCGCGCGGGACGGCATTTCCTCGACCTTGCGAAGACCTAGCGATCCGACGATCCGTCGGTGCCTGTCCGTATCCCGGGCGCGGAGCCCGGCTGCACGGCCGGCCGCGTCTGGCCCGCGCCGGCGCGTGCGCGCTGGCGTTCGTTGTCGTGCAGGGACGACTGGTATTTCGCCCGCGTGACGGCGAGCGTGGAGCCGCGCCAGGCCGCCAGCATCACCAGCGCGGAACGGTCGCTGAGGCGATCGTACAGCCGCGACAGCCGGTAGACCGCATCCACCGAATTGCCGATCTCCGGCTTGAAGAACAGCAGGATGCGCTGGAAGTTGGCGCTCGGCATGTCGAGCGCACGCGCGGCGACCGCGAGCGCTTCGCCGCCGGCATCGTCGACGATTTGCGCCGCGACGCGCGAGGGCAGGATCAGGCTGTCGCCGAGCTCGTAGGTGAAGTTCTCGATGTCGCCCGCGAGCGCCGCCATCTCCAGGATCTGGATCGCGCGCTTGGCGCGCACGGGCGGGATCCGCGGCGCGGCCTTCAGCGGGGTCTGGGCCAGATTGTGCAGGATCAGCGCGCGCTGGGACGCATCGGCGCCGAAGAACATGTCGTGGATCTCGGCTGCGTCCTTCGGCTGCATCGCCATGTTCGAGGCCATGCGCAATTCCGCGTCGGTCGGCGTGCGGGCGGGCGAGGGGGCGGACGCGGGTGTGGGGATTTCGCGCGCCAGCGGAACCCTGCGGCCTTCCTGGGCCGCGACCAGTCCGAGCTTCTGCAGCACCGGGACGGGCGTCGACGGATAGATCGCAAGCCGCGCCTTGACGGCCGCGCGCGTCGCGTCGTCGACCTGGTCGATCAAGCGTGTGGCGAGCTCGACGAATTGCCGCTGTTCGTCGTCGCTGTGGACGCGCGTCTGGACATAGAGGTCGGTCAGCACGCGCAGCAGCGTCGGGCGGACATCGACGCCTTCGCGACGGGAGAGGCTCATCAGCCCGTCGAATCCGGGAAACAGCGACTTGGTCATGGAGAGATACGCGACCTGGAAAAGATACTCGGCCGTCAGCCTATCGCAGGTTCCTTTAAAGGCTCGTTAAGGAAAACGAGGCGTGAAGTTCGCGCCGCAAATTGCGGCGTCGCCGTGCCGCAACGGGACGCTGGCAGGCGGCCCGTGCGGTTACGGTCCGGCAGGCGCGTTTACACCCCGTTAACCATGACCTGATCTTAATGACTGCACATTGCACGAGCGCGCTCGATCGCGCGGCAATTGATAGAGAGCTGATATGGGGACCATTATCGAATTTCCGGCCGGTCGCCGGGTAGGCTCGTCGGGGGAGGCCGCACCGCGCACGGAAACGGGAACGGTTCTGATCCTCCCGGTGATCCGCATCGAGCGCGAGACGGACGAAACCAGCGACGGTCGCGGGCCGGAAGCGGGCACAGCGCCGGGGCGCCGTCGTCGGCGCCGCTAGCACCCGGCTTTTGCAATGCCGGACCTCATCCGCCAGATCCGCCCCGTCGTAACGGCCATCCTGCTCGCATTCACGGGCGCGACGCTCGCAGCCTGCAGCGGCGGTGATTTCGGCCGCACCCGCGCCGACATGCGCAGCGACGACATGCATAGTTGGCTCGGCGCCGAGGTCACCTCCAGCGTCGGCTTGAAGCCGTCGCGATTCCAGCTCACCGATGAAGAGCGCCAGCTGCGCGACCTCGCTTATCCCATGATCGAGCCGCCGCTGTCGCGCCCCGCTTGGAAGAGCGTGTTCGGCGACTACAAGGCCTTGCCGTCGCCCTGGCGGCAGAAGATCGTGTTCGACCGCACCATGTACGGGCGCACGCTGATCGACGAGCCGCACCGTTCGCATTCCTCGCGCTATGCACAGTTGATCGAGGACGTCCGCAACGACACCAGCCGCTTCGAGCCGTTCTTCGGCTGCGCCATCCGCGTCATCGACCTCGACAAGAAGCGCAACGCCAGCATGGCGCGCGTCTCCGGGCTTTCGCCGGCGGAGAAGGCCGACGCGGTCGAGCGCATGCAGGAGAACTCGCTGATCATCCAGTGGGTGCAGCTCTCTCTCGAACAGCGCGTCTCGTCCTACCGCTGGGCGCTCGAACGCCTGGTCATCCAGGCGCCCGACGGCATGGCCGCCGACGCCGACCGCCTGATCGGCGAGCTCGCCGCCCAGACCGCCAACCCGCCGGTCGCAGCCCAGCCGCCTTACGGCCGCGCGGTCGTCTCGAAGGGCTGATGCCTGGTGCTTTCCAGCGCCGCGACGGCATTGGACCGGGACGAGCGCATCGCCAATCCGTCAGCGCTGCCCGTCGTGCACGGAGATATCGGACGTCTTGAGGCCGCCGATGCGGGCGTGCGGGCGGCCGCCGGTCGCCATCACGAGCCCGAAGGCGATCTCGTCGCGCCTCGGCGCATCCCACAGCGTCATCTCCGCCGTGCCGAAATGACTGCGGACATAGGCGGCATGGATATGGCCGAGCGGCACCATCAGGCGCGTGCCGGGACCGCCGATGGTCTTCGCTGCCGGGACGATCGCCTTTGGCTGCTGACCACTGGGCTGACCAAGCACCTCGCGCATGCCGTGGCCGCCGGCTTCGTGCCAGACGGCGCCATGCTCGAGCTCGCCGTCCTCGCCGACGATGATGCCCTTGCCGTAGGCTTCGATGCGTGACGCGCCGCCAAGCTGCGCGATCAGGCTCGTTGCGAGTTCGCGTCCGAGCTCGCGCAAGGACGCCTGGAACGGCATCAGATCGGGTTCAAAGCGGCCCGCGAACGGATTGCGGATGACCGCAATCGCCGTTCCGACCAGCAGCGGCCTCTCCAGCCGGGGGCCGCGCTCGTGCCAGATGGTCTCGACGCCGAGCGCGGTCTTGCGAATGTCATGGGACGACATGCCGGGCCTTACGCTTCGTCGACGACGGGATTGCGCAGCACGCCGATGTTCTCGATCTCGACCTCGACCACGTCGCCGGGCTTGAGGAAAATCGGCGGCTTGCGGGTGAAGCCGACACCGGCCGGCGTGCCGGTGGCGATGACGTCGCCGGGAACGAGGTCGAAAATGGTCGAGCAATATTCGATCAGCCGCGGGATCGAGAAGATCAGCATCGACGTGTCGGACGACTGCATCACGGTGCCGTTGATGCGGGTCTCGAGCTTCAGCTTGGTGGGATCGCCGATCTCGTCCGGCGTGACCAGCCACGGTCCGAACGGGCCGGTGCCGACGAAGTTCTTGCCGGAGGCGATCTGCTGCGCGTGGCGCTGCCAGTCGCGAACGCTGACGTCGTTGTAGATCGAGTAGCCCGCAACGTGGTTCCAGGCGTCGGCCTGGCTGATGTGACGGCCGCCCTTGCCGATGACGACGGCGAGCTCGCCTTCCCAGTCGAAATTGTCCGAGACCTTCGGCCGGATCACCGGCGCGTTGTGCGCGACCTGGGAGCGCCAGACCCGGAGGAAGATCGGCGGGAATTCGGTGATCTCGCGCTTCATGCCGAACGCCACCGCCTCATGGTGGTGGTCGAGATAATTGCGCACGGCGCAGACGATCTTCTCCGGCCGCGGGATCACCGGAAGATATTTGATGTCGCTGAGCGCCAGTGTGGGCTTTTGCCCGGCGACGATGGACTCGCGGCGGGCGTAGTCATCGCTGCCGAGGAAGTCCGCAAGCGTCGGGTACCGGGGCAGGGCGCGGGCCAGATCCACGACGCCGTTTTCGACAACGGCTCCCCAGCTTTCCCGGTTTCCGTCCAAGAACGACAGCAGCTTCATGGTTTCGCCCCAAGGGTCATGATTTTCGATATACGTATTATTTTCGAAAATTTGACGGGGCGCAAGCCCCTGCAGGAAAATGCCGGTGCCGCCTAGTCGGCGTCGAGCAGATGCCCGGCGTATTTCGCGACGTTGTCGGAGGTCGAGCGGATGTGGGTCTCGATCAGCTGCACCGCGAGATCGGCATTGCGCGAGATGGCGGCCTGCATGATCGCCTGATGCTCGCCGGCCTTGTCGCGCGGACGCGGCCGGAAACCGGCTGACAGGTGCCGATAGCGCTCGGCGCGATCGAACAAGTCTGCGCGAATCGCCAGAAGTGTCGCCGAGCCGCAGGCGGACACCAGCGCCTGGTGGAACTGGCGATGGGCGATGTTCCATTCGGGATCCCGCAGCGGGTGCTCGGGATCGCGCTGCTCGATCCGCTTCAATCTGTGCAGTGTCGAGATCACGGCGATTTCCCAGTCGTCATCGCCGCGCTCGATCGCGCGGCGGATCAACTCCATCTCGATCAGAACCCGGGCATCGGTGACTTCCGCGAGGTCCTGGCGGCTGACCGGCGCGACGCGAAAGCCGCGCTGCTCCTGGGCGTCGACCAACCCTTCGGCGGCGAGTGCGGTCAGGGCCTCCCGCAACGTCGTGAAGCTCGCGCCGAACCGTTCGCGCAGGACGTCGAACCGCAACGGCTCGCCCGGTGCCAGCCCGCAGGTGACGATCTCCTCCCGCAGCCGATGGGTGATGTCGGCGGCAATGGTCTTGCCGAATTCCTTGCGGGGGCGGATGGCGCTGTCGGGCATGGCTCTGCCAATGAATCGATGCCTCAAGATGACGCGCGAACGACCATCTTGCAATAATTTTCGTAAACGATATTATTTTCGAAAATCAGGGTTGGGAGGGGAGTGGAATCATGAGGGCGGTGCTGGTGCGTCAGCCGGGCGGGCCGGATGCGCTTGAGGTGGTCGAGCTTCCGGTGCCTGTGCCCGGCGCCGGCCAGGTGCAGATCCGGGCGGAGGCATTCGGGGTAGGACAGCCCGATGTGCTGATCCGGCGAGGCGTCTACAAATGGATGCCGCCGCTGCCGGCCAATCCGGGCAACGACGTTGCGGGCCGCATTTCCGCGCTCGGGCCCGGCGTCGAGGGTTTTGCCATCGGCCAGAAGGTGCTGCTGAGCGCGCGCGACCTGTCGCAGCGCGGCGGCTGCTATGCCGACGTCGTGGTCGCGCCTGCGGACGCGGTTCATGCGCTGCCTGACAATGTCGATCTGCAGGCGGCGGTGTGCCTCTCGAACTATCAGGTGGCTTACGCGCTGCTGCACGAGTGCCGCCATCCGCGCGCGCCGGGAAGCGTGCTGGTGATTGGCGCTGCCGGCGGCGTCGGCACCGCGCTGGTGCAACTCGCCAAGCTCGCGCGGATGAGCGTGATCGGCACGGTGTCCACCGAAGAGAAGGCAAGCTTCGCAACGCGCAACGGCGCCGATCACATCATCTTCTATCGCCGCGAGGATGTCGTGGCGCGGACGCGTGAATTGACCGGCGGGGAGGGCGTCGGCCTGGTGCTCGATCACGTCTGCGGGCCGGAGTTCACGTCCTATCTCGGCGCGCTGGGCAAATGGGGAACGCTGCTCTCGTACAACGCCTTCGCCGGTCTTCCGGAAGAGAACCTGATGGCGGCGATGCGGGATCACCTCGATATCTGCCCGGCGATACGCTGCTTCTCCTTCCACATCTACGATCACGACCGCGATGGCCGCCGTGCCCTGATGCGCAACGTGATCGACGCGCTGAGCCGCAACGAGATCAAGCCGGCCATCTCGGCGGTTCTGAAGCTCGATCAGGTCAGGCAGGCCCACACATTGCTCGAGCAGGGCTCTGCGCTCGGCAAGATCATCATGACGCCATGAGAGGGTGGATCGCACGATGACGACACAGGCACCCATCGCCCGGTTCACCCGGCTGCGGCACGCGACCTTCGCCTCTCCCGATCCCGAGCGGCTGCTCGACTACTACCGCGCCGTGATCGGTCTCGGGCTGGTCGGTCGCGACGGCGACCGGATTTTCCTCGCCAGCGATTCCGAGCAGCTTGCGCTCGTGATCGAGCCGGGGCCGGCGGCGCTGAAGAGCATCGCCTTCGAGATATCCCCGCATGTCCAGATCGAGGCGCTGGGCGCTGCGCTGAAGCAGGCCGATCTGCGGACCGAGCTTCATAGCGATCCCTTGCCCGGTGTCTCCCGGCTGCTGTCGTTCAACGACCCCGAAGGAACGCGCTTCGAACTCATCCAGGGCTGGACGCCGACGCCCGCGCAGGAACGGATCGGCGCGCTCGCCGTCACCAAGCTCGGCCATGTCGCGCTTCGCACGCCCGATCCGCTCGCGGCGTCGGAGTTCTACGCGAAATTCATGGGGTTGCGTGTTTCAGACTGGATCGAGGACCGCTTCGTCTTCATGCGCAGCGGCCACGAACACCACACGCTGAACTTCGCGCGCGCGCCCGCCCGCAGTCTTCATCACCTCGCCTTCGAGCTGCGCGGGGCCGCCCACATGCAGCAGGCCTGCGACCATCTCGCGCGGCATAAGCACGGTGTTCTCTGGGGGCCGGTTCGTCACGGCCCCGGGCACAACGTTGCGATCTATCACCGCAATCCCGACGGACATATGGTCGAGCTGTTCTACGACCTCGACCGCATGGCCGACGAGGAGCTCGGCTATTTCGATCCGCGTCCCTGGCATCGCGATCGTCCGCAGCGGCCGAAAATCTGGGTCGGCCTGCCGCGCGACGTCTGGGGCTTGCCGCCATCACCGGAGTGCACGGAGTTCGCGCGCTAGAGCATGATCCGGAAAAGTGTGAAGCGGTTTTCCGAACGGATCATGCTCACACTTCGACGGCCGCGATCGGGACTGGAAGAACGCCGCTTCGGCGCGGCCAACGACATAACAAACAGAGGAAGGATGCATCCATGCCATGGATGAAGCGGCTTGTTGCGGCGGTTTTCCTGCCGGGCGTTTTTCTTGGCGTATTTCTCGCGAACGGTCCGGCCTCGGCCGAGACTTACCCGTCGCGTCCGATCCGGCTGCTGCACGGATTTGCCGCCGGCGGCGCGGCCGACACGCTGTCGCGCATCATCGCCGACGGGCTCTCGAAGAAGCTCGGTCAGCCGATCATCGTCGAGGCCAAGCCGGGTGCCGGCGGCAACATTGCCGCGGATGCGGTCGCGAAGGCCGCGCCTGACGGTTACACGCTCGGTCTCGTCACCGGCGCTCACGCGATTTCCGCGGCGACCTACAAGAGCCTCGCCTACCAGCCGGCCGAGAGCTTCGACATGGTCTCGACGCTGGTCTACTACGCGCTCGTCATCGCCGTGCGCAACGACCATCCCGCCAAGTCGCTTGGTGATCTCATCGCGATGGCCAAGGAGAAGCCCGGCGCGTTGAGCTTCGGATCGGTCGGCTTCGGCAGCACGCATCACCTTGCCGGCGAACTGCTGAATGCGATGGCCGGCGTCGAGATCGTGCATGTGCCGTATCGTGGCGATTCCCAGTCGGTCACCGCGCTTCTCGGCGGCGAGGTTCCGGTCATCGTCGGCACGCCCGTGCTGCTCGCGTCACAGATCCAGGGCGGAGCGATCCGCGGCCTGGCCGTGACCTCGCCGGCGCGGACCGCCTTGTTGCCCAATGTCCCGACGGTTCAGGAGGCCGGCATCCAGGGCTATGACGTGCGGACCTGGGCCGGCCTGCTGGCCCCGAAAGGAACCCCGCCCGCCATCATCGCCACGCTCAATGCGGCGACGCTCGAAGCGCTCGGCGATCCCGACCTCAAGCAGCGCCTCGAGACGGCGGTCGGCGGTGAGGTCCGCGGCAGCTCGCCGGAGGAGATGAAGAAGCTGATCGAGACGGAGATCACCAAATGGACCGGCGTGGTGGAGCGCGCCAAGCTCCCGAAGATCTGATTCAGCCACGCGGGGCGGGCGATGCGCGCCTATCGCGCCTCGACCACCTCGCCGTCTTCCTTCACGAAGCGGCCGACGGGATTGTCCAGCAGATCGACGACGGCTTCGGAAGGGCGGCACAGCCGCGTACCCTTCGGCGTCGCCACGATCGGACGGTTGATGAGAATCGGATGCGCCGTCATGAAGTCGAGCAGCTCGTCGTCACTCCACTTGGAATCGGCAAGGCCGAGCTCCTTGTAGGGCGTTCCCTTCTCGCGCAGCAATGCGCGCACCGATAGTCCCATCGCTGCAACCAATTGCCTGAGCGTCTGGCGCGATGGCGGCGTCTTGAGATATTCGATCACGGTGGGCTCGACGCCGCTCTGCCGGATCATCGCCAGCGTGTTGCGCGAGGTGCCGCAGTCGGGGTTGTGATAGATCGTGACGCTCATGCGATTGTCTCCGCGATCGGGACCGGGCCGTAGGCCGTCATTTGTCGTCGTTCACTGGCGCGCCTCGACTGCCGTCGGGGCTTTGCCGGCGCCTGCTTCGTACCAGACTCTGGTCGCCTTCACGATGCGCACGACGGATAGCATCACCGGGACCTCGACGAGAACGCCGACGACAGTCGCAAGCGCCGCACCGGAGTCGAGGCCGAACAGGCTGATCGCGGCCGCGACCGCCAGCTCGAAGAAGTTGCTTGCGCCGATCAGGGCGGCTGGGGCGGCGACGCACCAGGCCACGCCAAACCGCCGGCTGAGCCAATACGCCAGGCCCGCATTGAAATAGACCTGGACGAGGATCGGGACGGCGAGGATCGCGATGACGCCCGGCTGCTTGACGATCTGCTCGCCCTGAAAGCCGAACAGCAACACCAGTGTGGCCAGAAGCGCGGCGAGCGAAAGAGGCTGCAGCGTCCGCAGGCTGCGGTCGAAGGCATCGCCTCCCTTTTGCAGCAGCACCCTGCGCCACGCCTGCGCGAAGATCACGGGGACCACGATGTAGAGCAGGACTGATAGCATCAGCGTGCCCCAGGGAACGCTGATGGAAGCCACGCCCAGCAGCAGCCCGACGAGCGGTGCAAACAGGAAGACCATGATCACGTCGTTGAGCGCGACCTGGCTCAGCGTATAGTGGGGCTCCCCCTCACACAGATTGGACCAGACGAACACCATCGCCGTGCAGGGCGCGGCGGCGAGCAGGATCAGGCCCGCGATGTAGGACGGGATCTGGCCCGCCGGCAGCATCGGCGCGAACACATGGCCGATGAAGAACGTGCCGAGCAGCGCCATCGAGAATGGCTTCACCGCCCAGTTGATGAAGAGGGTGACGCCCACGCCGCGCCAATGCTCACGAACCTGGCCCAGCGAGCCGAAGTCGATCTTCAGCAACATCGGCACGATCATGAGCCAGATCAGCGCCGCGACTGGCAGGTTGACCTTGGCAATTTCCGCGGTCGCGACCGCGGCAAAGAAGCCGGGCATGACATGTCCCAGCGCGACGCCGGCCACGATGCAAAGCGCGACCCAGAGCGTGAGGTATCGTTCGAACAGTCCCATCAGCTAGGCCACGTCGTCGTTGGAAAGAGACGCCCCGAAGCCCGGCCAGCACGTCGCAGGCGCTGAAGCGCCGGTGCGGCGGAGCAGGATATCGTCGATTTTGTCAGGCACGGACGCGTCCCTTTCGCTTTGGAGTGCAGCAGGCTTGCAGGCTGTCGACCACCGGCTCGCACACCTCAGGCCGCCCGCCGCAGCAATCCCGCAGCAGGAAAACCGCGACGTCGCGGAATTCGGCGAGGTTGGCGCGGTAGACGATCGAGCGGCTGTGCCGCTCGGAGGTCACCAGGCGCGCGCGCGTCAGGATCGACAGATGCGCCGAGAGCGTGTTCTGCGGCACTTCCAGCAGGCGCGCGAGATCGCCGGCCGCAAGGCCGTCGGGCTCGTGCCGGACCAGCGTCCGGAACGCCTCCAGCCGGGTCGATTGGGCCAGTGCGGCGAGCGCGAGAACGGCTTCTTCAGTTTCCATATATCCAGACATATGGAAATATGGAGCCGCCGTCAATCCGGATTTTCTCGAGCCGTCTCGCGTATGGAATCTTTATTTCGAATATTCTAGAAATACGGTTGGCGACGAGGCTGGACCCACTTATCTTGCGCTCATGAAGATCGACGACGCAGCAGCACGGCTGGAAGCTCTGGGCAACCGGACACGGCTGCAGATTTACCGGGCCCTGGTTCGGGCCGGACATTCGGGTATGCCCGTCGGCCGCTTGCAGGAGAAGCTGAAGATTCCGGCATCGACGCTGTCGCATCACATCAAGTCTCTGGTCGCGGTCGGGCTCGTCAGTCAGGTCCGCGAATCCACGACGCTGGTGTGCCACGCCAATTTCGATGCGATGCGGGGGCTGGTGGAGTTCCTGGCGGCGGAGTGCTGTGCGGACGACGTCGGATGCAAGGATGCGCAGACGGCGGCCTGAGTTTTCGCGGCCAAACTATTCGATAATTCTAGAATGATGGGAGTAGTGACATGAGCGACGCAAAGACAGTTGCCATCATCGGGGCAGGACCGGTTGGCCTCGCCGCGGCAGCCCATGTGCTGGAACGCGGCCTATCGCCCATCGTGCTGGAGGCCGGGCCCGAAGCGGGGCACGCGGTTCGCCAGTGGAGCCATGTCCAGCTCTTCTCGCCGTGGGAATACAATGTCGACAAGGCCGCGGCGCGCCTGCTCGCACCGACCGGATGGAATTCACCGGACCCGCAGTCCTATCCGACCGGCGGCGAGCTGCTCGATCGATATCTGACGCCGCTTGCGACGCGAACGCCGCTGCGCGATGTGATCCGCACCTCCAGCCGCGTTTCGGCGATCAGCCGCGCCGGCTTCGACAAGGCGAAGACCAAAGGGAGAGAGCAGGCGCCGTTCGAGATCCGCTATCAGAACGGCAAGGGACCCGAAGTGCTGCGCGCCGATGCCGTGATCGATACGTCGGGCTCGTGGTTCTCGCCCAATCCGGCCGGCCGCAACGGCTTGCCGGCGATCGGCGAGCGTGAATGCGCCGGCCGCATCGCCTACGGCATGCCGGATGTCCGGGGCGCCGCTCGCGCCAGATATGCCGGCAAGACCGTCGCGGTGCTCGGCGCCGGTCATTCCGCGGTGGGCACGCTGATCGATCTCGTACACCTCGCGGACGAAGCGCCGGGGACGCAAGCGATCTGGCTGCTGCGCGGCGCCGATCCCGCCAAGGCCTTTGGCGGTGGCCGCAACGACAAGCTTGCCGCGCGCGGCGAGCTTGGCAGCACCTTTGCCGCGCTTGTTGCCGCCGGCAGGATCAAGGTCGAGACCGAATTCGGCGTCACGCACCTTTCGGAGTCCGAAGGTCGCCTCACGATCGCGTCCGGCGGCTGCTGCTGCGCGCGGAGCGTGGTCGCGGACGAGCTGATCGTGTCGACCGGCTTTCGTCCCGATCTGTCGTTCCTGTCCGAGCTGCGGCTGCGGCTCGATCCCGCCATCGAGGCGCCCGTTGCCCTCGCGCAGCTGATCGATCCCAACGAGCACAGCTGCGGCACGGTCCGCCCGCACGGCGCGCGCGAGCTCGCGCATGACGAGCCGAATTTTTATCTCGCCGGCATGAAGTCGTATGGCCGCGCGCCGACCTTCCTGATGATGACCGGCTATGAGCAGGTCCGCTCGATCGCGGCTGAACTTGCCGGCGACAAGGAGGCCGCGGCGAGGGTCGAGCTCGTGCTGCCCGAGACCGGCGTC
Source organism: Bradyrhizobium betae (assembly GCF_008932115.1). NCBI lineage: Bacteria > Pseudomonadati > Pseudomonadota > Alphaproteobacteria > Hyphomicrobiales > Nitrobacteraceae > Bradyrhizobium > Bradyrhizobium betae. The sequence goes on along the minus strand of NZ_CP044543.1, from coordinate 918,762 downwards.
TGCACGCGCGGCGGCGTCGAGTCTGCCGAGGCCGCGTCGGGATGTTGCGGCGGGCCGGCAAAGGAGGATGTGTCCGCCTGCTGCGCCGCCGATGAAACCGCGAAGAAAGCCGGTGCGTCGGGGTGCGGTTGTTCATGAGCCTGCTCCCTGCGAGCCAGGTCCGAGGTCCGTTCGCCATCGTGTTCGCGCTCGGCACCGCGCAGACCATCGCGTGGGCGTCGAGCTATTATCTTCCGGCCATCCTGGCCGCGCCGATCGCGCGCGATCTCGGTGTTGCGCCGACCTACATATTCGGGGCGCTGTCGGGCGCGCTGGTCATCTCCGGCCTGCTCGGCCCGCGCGTCGGCCATGCCATCGATACGTTCGGGGGCGGGGCCTGCTTGCGTTCTCGAACATGGTGTTCGCGGCAGGCCTGCTCCTGCTGTCCGTGGCTCATGGCGCGGCGGTGCTGATCGCCGCCTGGGCGTTGCTCGGGATCGGCATGGGCATGGGGCTCTATGAGGCGGCCTTCGCGACCTTGACGCGCATCTACGGCACCCATGCGCGACGAACCATCACCGGCATCACGCTGATCGCGGGTTTTGCCAGCACGCTCGGATGGCCGCTCACGACCTGGCTGGATTCCGAATATGGCTGGCGCGTCGCCTGCCAGATATGGGCGGCGATCCACATCGTTCTGGCGTTGCCGCTCAATCTGTCGCTGCCGCGTGTGGTCCCATTGGACGAGATGCCTCAACCGGCCGTGCGGGCGGGCGCGCAACCCGGAGCCCAGAGCGAGACCTTCGCGATGGTGCTGCTGGCCTACATGTTCGCGGCGGCAAGCTTCGTCAGCTCGGGCATCTCGGCCATTCTGCCGACCATGCTGGTTGCGTTCGGCGCGACGCCGGCACAGGCCTTGCTCGCGGGCGCGCTGGTCGGGCCCGCGCAGGTCGGCGCGCGCCTTCTTGAGGCGGGATGGCTCGGCCGGTTTCATCCGCTGCTTTCCGCGCGGCTGGCCATGCTCATGAACCCGATCGGTGTCGTCGCGCTGGTTCTGGGCGGACCCTTGCTCGCGTCGACCTTCACCGTGCTGTATGGCGCGGGCAACGGCATCATCACCATTGCCCGCGGCACGCTCCCCCTGGTGCTGTTCGGGCCGGCGGGATTCGGCAGGCGCGTCGGCATGATCTCGCTGCCGTCAAGGATCACGGGTGCGGCCGCGCCGCTCGCACTGGGGCTGATGGTGGAGCATATCGGCAGCAATGCGCTGTGGATCAGCGCGCTCGTCTCGGTCTCGGCCTTCCTTGCGCTCTTGCTGCTTCGCACGGAGCGGGCAATATCGACGCCGCTTCAGGCGGGAGGACAGAATTCGTAAGCTCGGCGGCCGTTCCCTGATTGCGGTGATGTGCATCGGCCAGGTCGGTAATCTGCTGCCGCATGTGACGCTGTCGGCCAATTTGGCGCAGCATCTGATGCCGGCGTGGGGACTCTCCGCCGCCGAAGGCGGCTTGATGGCGAGCGGCTATGCGTTCGGCTACATGCTCGCGGTGCCCGTGCTGACAACGTTGACCGATAGGATCGACGCGCGTCTCGTCCTGCTCTGGGGCTCGATCGTCAGCGGGCTCGCGACCGTGGCCTTCGGCATCTTCGCGCAGGGGTTCTGGTCGGCGACCGCGATCTGGTCGCTCGCGGGCCTCGGATTTGCCGGCACCTACATGCCGGGCCTGAAGGCGCTGACCGACCGGCTCCCTCCCGGCGACACTTCACGCGCCGTCACGCTGTACACGTCGAGCTTCTCGGTCGGTGTCGGCCTCTCGTTCCTGGTAGCGCAACTCATCGCCGACCGTTTTGGTTGGCGGACCGCTTTCCTCGTGACCGGCTTCGGGCCGATCGCAATGGTCGTCGCGTGCCTGCTCATGCAGGGGCAGCGGCCCGCGCCGAAGGCGGGGCGTCTGCTCAATTTCGCGCCCGTCTTCGCCAACCGCGAAGCGCTCGGCTACATCCTCGGTTACGGCGCCCACTGCTTCGAGCTCTACGGCATCCGCACCTGGCTGGTGGGGTTCTGGACCTTCGTCGTCGCCCATCAAGGCGCGCCGTCGTGGTTGAGCCCCGTCGTGCTGAGCTTTGGCTTCGCGGTGCTCTCGATGCCGGCGAGCATCCTCGGCAACGAGGCCGCGTTGAAATTCGGCCGCCATCGCGCGATCACGGTGGTGATGATCGCATCCGCCTGCGTCGCGCTGGTCATCGGACTCAATGCGACCGCGCCGGCATGGGTGCTCGCACTGCTGCTGCTCGCCTACGGCCTGACCGTGCCGGCCGATTCCGGCGCGTTGACCGCCGGCATGTCGGCGGCGGCCGTGTCCGAACATCGCGGCGCGACGCTGGCCCTGCACTCGACGGTCGGCTTCGGCCTGTCGGCGCTCGGGGCCTGGGGCACCGGTGCCGCGCTCGATGCTGCCGGCGGCCCGCAGAGTGCGAGCGGCTGGCTGCTGGTGTTCATCGTGCTCGCGGCGGGAATTGCGGTGGGCCCGCTCGCGCTGCTCTGGGCGCGACGGTCCGATGCCAGCAAGCATCTGTCGGAGATGAGCGCGAAGTGAGACGACAGGCGGCCGGATTCTGTGCGGTCAGTGTCCGGGGCAGACGTCGCTTGAGAAAATGACGAGCGCGCAGGGCGCCACGCGGCGAACGTGAATGCGTCGCCGCGTGGCGTTTGATATCTTCAGAAGCTGACGCCCAGCCGCGCATTGAACGAGCGGCCCTGTCCCTTGACGTTGTAGCCGTAAGCAGCGGAAGACCCCATCATCGAGACGACCTTGTAGTCGACCAGATCGGCGCCGCCGAGCGGCAGGTCGTAGTTCTGGTTGAACAGATTGTCGATGCCGAGGTCGAGGCGCACGTGCTGCCACTGGTAGCCCGTGCGCAGATTGACCAGCGCGTAGGCCGGCGTCGTCAGCTCGTTGTGGACGTGGCTGACCTGGTCCTTCGAGCCGACGAGTTGCAGCTCGACGCTGCTGGTCCAGCCGCCGAGGCGATGGTCGAGCGCGAGCTTCGCGTTAACAGGCATCATGTGGTAGAGGTCGACACCGTCGGTTCGTTGGCCCCGAACATAGCCGATCAGGCCGCGCAGCTGTCCCAGACCATAGACCGAATTATCCCACACGCTCAGCCGGCCCTCCACGTTGACGCCGTAGAGCGTCGCGTCGTGATTGGCGAACTGAAGGTAGACGAAGCCGGTGTTGGCGGTCAGGTTGGCCGGATTGCTGGCGAGGCAGCTTGCGGTCGCGCAGCGGTCGACGTCGATATAATCCTGCACGTAGCTCGCATAGGGCGTCACCTTGACGTCCCAGATCCGTTGGGCGGGATCATGCCACCCGGCGGTGAAGCTGACGGTGTGGGCCTTCTCGGGCTTGAGGTCGAGATTGCCGACATAGCCGTTGCCGTCGCCGAACCAGCCGATCATCTGCATCGCCATGGCATTCGTGGACCAGGCGTAGCGTTCGTAGAGATTGGGCGAGCGCGTCTTGCGGGCAAAGCCGAACTCGTACTGGCTCACATCGCTCGGCTCGTAGCGGAGGAGGGCGGAGCCGTCGACATGAACGTCAGTTCGCGCCCGGTCGAGCGCATTGAATGCGGCTGCATCCGCACCATAGCTCATCGCGTTGTAGCCCTGCACATTGCCGGTGTTCATCCACACCACATCGTTGCGCAGACCGACGATCGACGTCCACTGGCGATCCCAATGGCGTTCCCACTCGACGAAGGTCCCGACGCGGTCGCGCGTACCGCCGTTGATGTTGATGAACGTATTCGGGCTCATCATCATCGATCCCGCCACCGGGCTCCACCAATCGTCCAGCCGGTTGACCGCCAGCTCGTTGCCGATCCGCAGTAGGTCGTGACCCGAGACGGGCAGCGTCGCCTTCACGGAATAGCCGGTGTCGAGGCCCCTGGTGTCCATCGGCATGTCGCTGACCTTGTCGGGCGCGATGAACCCCATGGTGTGCCGGACCTGATGCACGAAGGCGCTCGCCTCCAGCTTGCCCCAATCGAACACACCTTCGTAGCGGCCGTTGGCGTACAGGCCGCGGTTGTAGACCATGTCCATGTACTGGTTGACGTAGCCCTGATAGGGAATGAACTGGCCGCCGATCTGGAATGTGAAGAGATTGCCGAAGGTCTGCTTCGAGACGCTGATCGAATGGTTCTGGGTCTCGTAGAGCGTCGACTTGATCGTCGATCCGTCGCCGGCCTTGTAGTCGCTCGCACGGACCCAGCCGCCGGCGTAGGTGACGCTCGTGTCGTGGTTGGCGACTGTCGCGGTGGCATCGACCCCGTACGCATTGCCGTTGCTGCGGAAGAAGCTCGACAGTTGCGTGCTGGTGACCCAGCCGGACTGCACTGGGACGAAGGCGGGCGGGGCTGTTGTTACATCGATGCGGCTGCCGATGTAGTCGCCACCGACCGACACCGGGCCGACGCCGAGATAGGCCCGCATCTTGGCGATCATCGCCGGATTGACGAACGACAAAGGCGGGTTCATTTCGTTTGGACAGGCCGGGCTGATGAGCATCGAGTTGACCGCGACTTGCAGCCTGTCTGCGCCGAATCCGTTGATCGCGGGCAGGCTGGAGACGCCGCCGGCGCCCCATGCCGCGCCGCCGGGCAGGTCGGTGACGAGCGAGGCGGAGTCGCTCGACGACAGGCCGCGGTCGAGACCGGCTTTCGGCGGCAGTTCGGCGGAGGCCGGCACCGAATTACGGCGTTCATCCGCTGCGGCCCTGACTCGTTCCGGTGTTGCAGCAGCCGGCGCGGCGGTGACAACGCCGCGCGACTTCCGTTTGCGCTGTTGTGGGGCATCCACGGTCACGGGCGGCAGTGTCTCCCGCGCCTGCGCGAGTGCTGATGTGGCGAAGGATGGAAGCAGGGCGGCGGTGGCGAGCAGTGAAGGCGGAATGAGCAGCGTCGTCGCGGACAGAATGGACCGGCGCAGGCTGATTGATGGGTTCGGCATATGTGTGTTTCTATTCTTGGCCAGCGGTTGTGCTGACGCGTGACGGAAGCAGGGCGCGCTTTGGCAGCCCCTGCCGATGATGCTGGAAATAGCGGGTGGACAAGCCGCTCCGGCTCCGTGCGCGCGCTAAACGCGGGAGGGGGCACGAGAGCAGAGCCGGTCAGGCGACGTTCGCGCCGGACTGGCGCAACGTCAGGTCAGTGCGGGAGGTCCACGGGACAGGTGGTCGAACGATCGTGCGTGGGCGACGATCCGCTGACGAAAGGAGTAGACCGCACTCGCCGTGAGCGGAATGCGATCAGCCAGCGTGGATTGGGGCGATGGCAGCGCACCGGAAACATAATGCCCGACGCAGAGCGGGCAGTGCGCTGTCGTCTTGCCGCTGTGCTTGTCGGTGTCGGTTCGCGCGACATCTGCGTTTTCGCCGCTGATGCAGAGCTCATGAGCACCCGCCGCTGCGAGAGGGGAAATGCTTGCGACGAGAATGCTGGACAGGATGACGTTGAAAACCAGAGCGTAGGCCGCAATGAATGCAGCGCCCCAGCCGATCCGTCGCTTGAAAGCGATCCCCGTCATCACTCAACCCCTGTGGCTGCACTACCACAGCGAGAGAGCGAGTCAAACGCGCGCAAAGACGCATTGGGCCGAACGTCTCTCAGTGTTGCCTGGCCGCCACGTTGAACCACACGGATCGAGTCGTCTATGGGATTTGGTGCTGCGGGGAGGATAACGGTTCGACCACTTATCGCGACGTCACACGTGATTGCCGTACACTTCCAGACCGTCGCGACCGCCAATAATTGGCGGCGCTGACGTCGCTGCCGCTTCTTGTTCCGAGGCCTCTCGCGCCGCGCTCCCCCGTCAGCTCCCGAGAAGGATCGTGAGAAGGAGGGAGGAATCTTCGATGCCGTCCAGCGAATGGATCACGCCGCCCGTGAGGTAGACCCACTCGCCCGCACTCAACACGACCGCAGAATCCGGCAAGCCAAGCGATATTCGTCCTTCCAGGCAGTGGAGCATGACGTTGCCGGGCACCTTGTGCGGGGCGATTTTCGTTCCGGCCAGGACAATCAGCCGGACCGCCTCGAAACGTTCAGATTTTATGATCGCTGCCGTTTTGGCGTCCCTTAATTTGCCTCCAAGCGGACGCAAGTCGACGATCTCTCCCGGTTTCGCGTGCTGCAATGCCACGATGTACTCCCTCGCTCCGCTTCGCCAGGCTACCGAGAGCCCACGAATGATGGCAGTCGGTCCCGGCCACGCAGCATTACTGCCGTTTCCTCGGCTGCGCAATTAATCGCCGTTTTCGTCAGTTGCATGCGGCAACAGCGGAAGAGAGCGCTATCCTACTCCGGATTTTCTCTCGGCCGCGTCGGCCTCATGCAGCGCGAGGATTGACGACCGTATAGCCTCTAAGCGAACGGGCGTGAAGGCGCGTAGCGTGTCCCCCCGAGTTAGCGTCGTATGCCAACCAGGTGTCGCCGCCGATGTGCTGTTCCAAAACAAAGACATGTCCGTGTCGCGCTGCGACCATTCCAGGCGCTGGGGCTGCACGCGGGAAGCGTAGCCAATTGGATGCAAGGTTCAATTCAGGCACGATACGTCCGAACACCCGTACTGCAGCCCCGCAACCACAGAAAGAACGAGGACAACCGGCCGGGCGACCTCCAACGACTTGTCCTCGGCTTACGTCGAGACCGGCAACGGTGATTTGGCTCTCGAAGGTTCGCTCCCCAAGTTGCGACCGTCGCGGATTGCTTTGGCGGCGTTCCTGCGAAGGAAAAATCGCAAGGCATGGTCACATTGCATTCGGTTGGATGAGCGGGACGGACAGTCCGGCTTCAGAAGCGATCGACCCAACGAGGACAAAGACTAACGCAACCAGCGCACTCTTAAACATGCAGGACTCCAAATGTTACAGTCCTGCCCGCAGCTAGAAACCGATACGAATTAGGCGAAATTTGGTCCGAAATGGCCAGGAGCGCTCATGCGCGTGGCAGGGTGCCGCGGGCTTGATGTCCAAGTTGGGCCGCATGAGCGTGGTCGGTGCGCCGTCCTGCTTTGAGAGCCATCCTGCACCGAAACCGCCGCGCGAACTGGCGGAACATCGCTGCATCGGCTACCGGCTCGACAAGTCAGGTCGCTTCTACGCGCGGGATTTTGAGGAGCAAGGACGCCGGTTCGAGGTGTGCGTCGAAGGTCCGCTTGTGTTCAACAATCGATCATGACCATCGGCTCCGGCATGAAAAAACCCGCGGCGGATTTCTCCGCGCGGGTGTGACGAACTTTCGATGCTGCCATTCTGCCAGTGTTTTGCCCGACGTGTCAAAGCCGAAAGGGGCGTCGGGCAGGGCGGCCTTGGTCCGGCAAATGTCTGCCTGGCGCGACTTCAAGAAAACGCGAATGATCTCAACGCTTCCGCTACTGTGCATGGGGTTGTTTTCGCGGTCCTGTCTTGAGCAGGCGAAAACGCGAGTGCGTCAGCGCCGTCCGCGCGGCGCTTCCGCCTTGGCCGGCTGCTCGGTCTGCGGACCGCAGCTCGCGGCCTGAAGCGAGGCTTGTGCTTGCGGCATCAGGCCGGGCTCGGCGGCGAGGGCCTTCATCACGATCAGGCCCGTCGTGCTCGGCGAGTCGATGATCAGGCGGTCGGCTGCGGTGATTTCTTCGTCCTCGGGCAGCTCGCCGTGCTGCGCTTCGGTCATCAGATCGAGCTCGATCACCTTGCGGCCCGCGGAGCGGTCGTTGATGGCGTAATAGGCGATCTCGTTGCGGGTGTAGAACGACACCGAGGTGTAGGCCTGGCTCACCGGCACCATCAGCTTGATCGGCCCGTTCGACAGATCGTAGCGGCAGATCGCCAGCGCGAAGGCCGGGTCCATGAACGGCATCGGCGAGGTGTTGGGATCGGCAAGCGGAAGCTGGGTGACGCCATTCAGCTTGGTCATCGGTGACAGCCGCGAATAGGCGTCCTGCGTCGCGATCCGCGGCAGCGCCAGCACGCTGACGAGGTGGACCAGGAGGCCCAGCACCACGCCCGCGAGAATCGTGAACAGCAGGCGGATCATGAGCAGCCCACCGTCGAGATCGTCGGCATCGGCGCATCGCGCTGGGTGCGGGTCGCGACCCCGACCGGCGTGTCGTAGAGGCGCAGCATCAAGGCGTAGCGCTCGATGCCGCCGGTCGGCAGCCAGTTGCCGGCGCGCGAGCGCGAGGCGATGCGGATCTCGAACGAGCCGTCCGACTGCCGCACGATCTCCTGGCTGGTGAAGCCGTAGCGCTGCAGCGAATTGGCGACGAGGTGGCCCTTGCGGTCGTACAGCGTCAGCGTCCAGAACCGCGCCGGCGGTGTCACGCCGGAGACGACGACATCGCAGCGGCCGTCGAGCGCCTTCTTCTTGTCATCGGCGGTCGCGGTGAAGGCGACGCCGTCGCCGGTGCCGATCGGCAGCTCGCCGTTGCGCACGATGGTGGCGCGCGAATAGGGATCGACGTCGGCGGTGCCGGTGCGCGGACGCGCGGTCCAGGGGCCGATGGTGAGCGCGCCGATCTCGGTGCCGCGCGTCGTCGTCATCCAGGTCGCGCCGACGCCGACCGCGGTCGCGAGCAGCAGGGCCGTCAATGTGGTCAGGATCAGCCGCACGGGATCTTGTCAGTTCTTGCGCGGGGCGGACGCGTTCGCATTCTCTTCCGCATAGTTCTGCGGGAAGGCGAGCGCGCTGGTCGATGAAGCCGGCTTGGGCTGTTTGCCGTCGTCGGCGGTGGATTTGTTCGCGGTCCTGGCGGCGTCGTCGAGCAGCTTCTCGACGCGCACCAGGATGTCGGCGCCGCGCTTGGTCAGCACGGGCGGCGGGCCGGGCTTGGTCTCCAGCACCTTCGGCGCCGCATTGGCCTGCGCGTTGGCCACGCGTTCGGGCGGCAGCTTCTGGCCCATGCCGACGCCGGGAATTTCCCGGACCTCGACGCCCTGATGCGCCGCGAGCATGATGTCGTGCCAGGTCTGCGCCGGCAGCGAGCCGCCGGTCATGCGGTTGGTCGGTGAGTAGTCGTCATTGCCGTACCAGACCGCACAGCTGAAATTGCCGGTGTAGCCGACGAACCATGCGTCGCGATAGGCGTTGGTCGTGCCGGTCTTGCCCGCGGTCGGAATGCCGTCGAGCGCGGCGCGGCGCGCGGTGCCTTCGCTGACGACGTGGCTCATCATGCCCGCCATGTCGGAGGCCACGGACGCCGGGATCGCCTGCCGCGGCTTCGGGCCGTCGCGGTCCCAGCGCCAGACGAGGTCGCCGGCGCCGGTGCGCACTTCCAGCACCGAGTGCGGGGTGACGGCCTTTCCGCGGTTCGGGAAGGTCGCATAGGCAACCGCGTGCTCGAGCACGGTGACTTCGTCCGAGCCGATCGGCAGCGACGGCGTGTCCGGCAGCGGCGCCTTGAGGCCGAAGCGGCGGGCCACCTCGACGATCTTGGCGCGGCCGATCTTGGCCGGGTTCGGCGCCTTCGGCTGCTCCTTCTGGCCGATCGCGATCGACAGCTTCACCGGCACCACATTGATCGAGCGCGTGATCGCCTGCGTCAGCGTCACCGCGCCGGAATAGGAATGGCCATAGTTCTGCGGACACCAATTGCCGATGCAGACCGGGCCGTCGACCACGATCGAGTTCGGCGTGAAGCCGTTCAGCAGCGCCGTGGTGTAGACGTAAGGCTTGAACGACGAGCCGGGCTGGCGATAGGCGTCGACGGCGCGGTTGAACTGGCTGGCGCCATAGTCGCGGCCGCCGACCATGGCGCGGATGCCGCCGTCGAGATCGGAGACGACGGTTGCCGCCTGCGTCGCGTGATAGTCGCGGCCGAACTGGCGCAGCTGGTTCTCGATCGCGTCTTCCGCCGCCTTCTGCACATTGGCGTCGATCGCGAGGCGCACCACGAAGACGCGCTCGGTGTAGGATTTCGGGAAGGTGTCGACCAGCTTGCGCATCTCGTCGAAGGCGTAGTCGAGATAGTAGTTCGGCGAAGCCTCGTCGCGGCGATCGACGGCGAAGGCCGGGTTGCGGCGGGCGCCGAACACCTGGCCTTCGGTCATGAAGCCGGCGTCGACGAGATTATCGAGCACGACGTTGGCGCGGGCGCGGGCGGCGGGCAGGTTGATGTGGGGCGCGTATTTGGTCGGGGCCTTGAACAGGCCTGCGAGCATCGCGGCTTCCGACAGCGTCACGTCGCGCGCCGACTTGTTGAAGTAGAAATGCGCCGCGCCGTCGACGCCGAAGGTGCCGCCGCCCATGTAGGCGCGGTCGAGGTAGAGCTTGAGGATCTCGTTCTTGGTCAGGCGCCATTCCAGCCAGACCGCGAGGAAGGCCTCGTTGACCTTGCGCTCGATGGTGCGCTCGTTGCTCAGGAACAGGTTCTTGGCGAGCTGCTGGGTGATCGAGGAGCCGCCCTGGCGAACGCCGCCGGCTTGGGCGTTGGTGACGAGCGCGCGCGCGGTGCCGGCGATGTCGATGCCGAAATGCTCGTAGAAGCGGCGGTCTTCGGTCGCCAGCGTCGCCTTGATCAGGACGTCGGGGAAATCTTCCAGCGGGATCGAATCATTGTGCTTGATGCCGCGGCTGCCGATCGGGTTGCCGTAGCGGTCGAGGAAGCTCACGGCGAGATCGGACTTCTTCAGCCAGTCCTCGTCCGCGGTCTCGCGGAAGGCGGGAATGGCGAGCGTGAGCATCAGGACCAGGCCGCCAAGCCCGAGGGTCGCGGCCTCCGACAGCGGCTCGATGAACACCCAGCGCTTCCACCGCCCGACATAGAACCGGTCCATGAAGGTCGAGTAGCGCTCATAGAGCTCGCGGATGCCCTTGGCCGAGGAGAACAGCGAGGAGTCGATGCGCGCGTCGAGGTCCAGAAAGAAATTCCGGATGCGGCTCTTCCAATTGGATGGTGTGTTCTGGTCCACCTGGAACCCTTGAGGCTCGCTGCGTCAGCGTTCAAGCACCCGGCCGGGGCGGCATCGAGACGTCTTGCGGGAATGTTGCGGCAAACCCAAGGCGCCCGGTTCGCGTCCGAGGGGACTTGCCGTTCCTTCTAGCCGAGCAGGGTCCATAAACCAATGGTCAGGCTCGCGATTTTGAACAACAGACCTAATTGAACCCCGGTTCATTACGGGCTTCACGGCGGCGTTGCTTGCAGCATCCGGCCCGCTCGCCCTAGATGGCGTCAGCCGTAGCTCTTTCGAATTTGTTGAGGCGCATGACCGCAGCTCCCAAACGACCTTCAGGCCAGGAAGGATTCTTCTGGAAAACCAAGACGTTGGAAGAGATGTCGGGGCCCGAATGGGAAAGCCTGTGCGACGGCTGCGGCCGCTGCTGCCTGAACAAGCTCGAGGAGGAGGACACCGGGGAGATCTATTACACCCATGTCGGCTGCAAGCTGCTCGATGCCGGGACCTGCGGCTGCAAGGACTATGCGAATCGTTCCGACAAGGTTCCCGACTGTGTCCGCCTGACCCCCGCCAACGTCCGCACCTTGAACTGGTTGCCGCCGAGCTGCGGCTACAAGCTCGTCGCCGAGGGCCGCGACCTCTATTGGTGGCACCCGCTGGTCTCGGGCGATCCCAACACCGTGCACGAGGCCGGCGTCTCCGTCCGCGGCCGGGTCGAGGGCAGCGAGGAGGAGATCCCGGATGCGGATCTCGAGGACCACATCGTGCAATGGCCGGCGCAGCTGCCGAAACGGGCACGCCTGAAGCGACGCCCGAAGGACTGAGCCGCCTGCGACGTCGGATCACTCGTTCGGGATGGCCCGGGGGTGGGATGCACCCATGCGTCGCGGTGCCTGCCTGAGAAGAACTTTGCTGTCTACATTGTCTCGATATAACGAATCCTTCGCGGCGTTGCGCCGCCTCACGGCTTCCGATCGAGATGAACAAGTTCGACCGGCAGAGCAGTTCTGCCGACCTCCAGACATTGCCCGACGAGATCGCCGAAGAGCTGTCCCGCCTTCCGGGCGAGGTCTTGAGCATCGACGACGCTCCCTCGCTCGCGCCGCCGGCGCCACTGTCGCAGGACGAGGTCCGCACCATCGTGATCAGCCTGATGCTGACGATGTTCCTGGCCGCCCTCGACCAGACCATCGTCGCCACCGCGCTGCCGACCATCGGCCGCCAGTTCAACGACGTCTCCAATCTCTCCTGGGTCATCACCGCCTACCTGCTCGCCTCGACCGCGGTCGCGCCGGTGTTCGGGACGCTCAGCGACATCTATGGCCGCAAGGCCATGATCATCATCTCGCTCAGCCTGTTCGTCGCAGGCTCGGTGCTGTGCGCGATCGCGCCGAACATGCCGATGCTGATTTTGGCGCGCGGTCTGCAGGGGCTCGGTGGCGGCGGCATCATGCCGGTGGTGCAGACGGTGATCTCCGACGTCGTGAGCCCGCGCGAGCGCGGCCAGTATCAAGCCTATTTCTCCAGCGTCTGGATGGTCGGCGGCATCCTCGGTCCGGTCATCGGCGGGGTGTTCGCCGAACATCTGCACTGGTCGATGATCTTCTGGATCAACCTGCCGCTCGCAGCCGCCGCGATCGTGATGTTGCTGCCGAAGATGAAGAAGATCCCGGTGTTCCACCGCAAGCGCAAGGTCGACTGGGTCGGCGGCGTCCTGCTGATGGCCTCCGCCGTCGTCTTCATGCTGGTGCTGACCTGGGGCGGCACGCGCTATCCATGGCTCTCGCCGACCGTGCTTGCGATGGTGGGCGGCGCCGTGGCGCTCGCGGTCAGCTTCGTCTGGCACGCGCGCCGCGCCGACGAGCCGTTCCTGCCCTTGAAGCTGCTGACCGGAAAGGTCGCGCCGTTCGCGCTGACGGCCGGCGGCTGCGGCCTGGGTGCGATCACCGGCCTCACCGTGCAGCTGCCGCTTTATTACGAGTCGGTCTACCATTTGAGCGCCAGCGAGGCGGGCCTTGCGCTGATCCCGCTCGCGGCGGTCTCGACCATCGGCGCGGCCGTCGCCGGCCGTACCATGGCCCGTGCAAAGCATTACAAGCGCGTTGCCATCATCGGCACGTCATGGGCCGCGATCTGCGCGCTGGGCCTCACGCTCACCACCTTGCCGCTGTGGGGATTGCTGACGCTGATGGCCGCGTTTGCGCTCGGCCTCGGCACGACCTTCCCGGTCTGCGTGGTCTCGCTGCAGAACTCCGTCGCGCGTCCGCAGGTCGGCACCATCACCGGCGCGATGAACTTCTTCCGCTCGCTGATGTCCTCGTTCACGGTGGCGGCCTTCGCGGCAATCCTGTTGATCGCGCTCGGCACCGACATTCCGCTTGCCGGCGAGCATCACGCCGCAGGCGGCCTGCCTGCGATCCCCGCCGACGACATGCGGCACGCGTTCCGCTACGTCTTCGGCGCCGCCACCGCGCTGATGGCGACCGCCTCGCTCTGCCTGATCATGATGGAGGAGCGGCCGCTGGCCGGTCCCGTCACCGCGACTGCCCAGGTGGAGATGGCGGAATAGGGGACTGTCCGGCTCACGTCCCCGGCCGCGACACCTCGGTCTCCTTGCTGGTGATGAACTCCAGCAGCACAGGCACGCCTTCTCTGGTTTTCTGGATGCCGCGCCTGATCGCGGGGATGATGTCCTCGGGGCGGGTCACGCGCTCGCCGTAGCCGCCGAAGGCGCGCGCCATCGCGGCATAGTCGCCGGAGATGTCGGTCGAGCGATATTTCTCGGTCGAGATCGGCATCACCTTCAATTCGATCGCCATCGAGAAATTGTTGAGCAGGATCGATAGGATCGGGATGCGCTCGCGCACCGCTGTCTCGAAATCCATGCCCGTGAAGCCGATCGCAGCATCGCCCCACACATTGATGCAGAGCTTGTCGGGCCTGGCGAGCTTGGCGCCCATCGCGAGGCCAAGGCCGTAGCCGAGTTGCGTGGTCTTGCCCCAGCCGAGATAGGAGAGCGGCGTGACCGCCTTCCAGAACGGCGACAGCTGGTCGCGCGGGCTGCCGGCATCATGGGTGATGATGGTGTTCTCGACGTCCACGGTCTGTTGCAGGTCCCACAGCACGCGATAGGGATTGAGCGGCGCGTCGTTGCTGGTCAGCTTCGGCATCCATTTCGCCAGCCACTCCTCGTGCGAGGCCGCGATCTCGGCCGCGACGGCCGATGCATCGCGGTCCGCGGTGACGGTCTTGCCGATCTCCTCCAGCAGCGCATCGAGCACGAGGCCGGCATCGCCGACGAGGCCGATTGTCGCTTCCACGTCCTTGTTGAGATGGTTCGGATCGAGCGTGGAATGGATGATGGTCTTGCCCTTCGGCATCGCGATGCCGAAGCTCGTCTCGGTGAAGGAGCAGCCGATGCCGAAGATGACGTCGGCCTCGCTGAGGAATTTCGGCACCGCGCGCGGCACCGCGAGGCCGCCGGAGCCGAGCGAGAGCGGATGGGTTTCCGGGAACGACGATTTGCCGCCGAGACTGGTGGTAACGGGGATGGCGAGCCGTTCGGCCAGCCGTTTCAATTGCGGCCAGGCCTGCGCGTAATGCACGCCCTGTCCGGCATAGATCACCGGCCTCTTCGCGTTGACGAGCAGGCTGGCGGCCTCCTTCACATGGACGGGGTCGGCGCCGTAGCGGGTGCGCAGCACCGGCGTGTAGTTCAGCGGCTCCGGCACCTCCTCGTTCCACATATCGGCGGGGATCTCGACGATGACGGGCCCGCCGCGGCCGTTCTTCAATTTGGTGAAGGCGCGGCGGAAGATGTTGGTAACTTCGGCGGCGAGGATGATTGGCTCGGACGATTTCGAGAACGGCTTCATCGCCTCGCTGGAATTGAAGTTCGGCTCGATATGCGCCAGCCTGCGCTGATAGCCCATCGGCAGCACCAGCACGGGGACGGATTCGCCAAAGCACTGCGCGACGCCGCCCATCGCATTCTCCGCGCCGGGCCCATGCTGCATGCAGAACGCGCCGATCGTTCGCCCCGACGTCACCCGCGAGATCGCGTCCGCCATGTGCACGCCGACGCGCTCCTGCCGCACCATGACGGGCCGGATCTCCGCCTTCGCCGCGTGCTCGATCAGATGGTTGACGGATAGCCGCAGAGGATCTCGATCCCCTCGCGCTTCATGATTTCCGCAATGGCGGTGCCGAGCTTCATGGCGTCTCTCTCTCCTTGGCGAGGCCGGTTGATCCGGCTAGTTGGGGAGAGAGGATCAGGAAATTGGAGAGGCGTAAAGCGCGGGCACGTGAGGGCGGCCGTTGGTCAGCTATGCACTGCGAACGTTCAGCCGCTACTTGCAGCTTTGGCAGATGGTCAGCTTGCGTTTCAAAGCCTCATCTTCTTGATCGATCAATTGCTGCGACGCGGCGCCCTTCTTGTCCAGATTGGGTTGGGTGCGTGATCCCATAGGGCGCGTCGACTGATTGGGTGCGTCACCAGCTTCGGCGTTGTCGACGCTCAAGCCATCGTAGTCGACGGCTGAAGTCGGCGCCGCTGGAAGCCCGCTGGTCGCCGGTGTCGACGACGCACGGTCGGACGGGGCCGGGGAATTCCGGGCGCCGGCTTGTGGCGATGCTTTGGGCGGAGCAAGCGAAACCGGCGGAGTGGCTGGAGTCTGTCCTCGCGCGCCGTCCAGCGACCAGACGCCGCCAACCACGAAGCCAAGAGCCAACAGCGTCGCGCTTTTCATCTGCGTTCCTCGATCAGATTTGGTTTAGCGACTGATAGCATGACTCGCCGGGCCACGCCGTGTCGAAGCCCGGCGCAATCCGGGATGACGGCCTCTGCAGTCGATTTACTGGAGCGGGTTGCCAGCCGTCACGCTGCACGTGATCCTGGATGGCTGCAGCGACCTGAATTGGAAGGTCCCCGAACCCCCGATGGCTCGCCGGGACATCGCCTTGCCCGGCTCGGCGCCGAACACCAACTCACCATCGCACGTCGAGAAGGTCGGGTCGAAATGGATCGTCATCCGGCCGGCGCCCGACAAATAGGCGATGTGTGCGACAAGCTCGTTCCCGCGGAACGACATGCCGCGCGCTTCGCCCGCCTTGTTGGTCGTCGCGCCCGGCGAGTTGTCGGAGACGCCCCTCGCGCCGCGGGTCGACCAGACGGCGCGTTCGAACAGTCGGCCAGTGTTGCTGACGTAGATCGTCCTGTCGACGCTCGAGGTGCCGCTGTGAGGCCCCCGCGGCGTCTCGATCGTCGCCGTGACGGTATACTGGATGTGAATTCCCTTGCCATAGAGCTGCTGAGGGGCGGCGTTCGCGCTGCAGAGACCCACAAGCAACGCTGCGACAACGGCGATGAGTGTCGGCAAGGCGGCCTCAATTCTGACGCGGCGAGGATAGCCGGGCTGTCCCGTCCGCTCAAGCGTGCCGACCGTGCCACAATCCATTGTGCGGCCCGGCGGGCAAAACACGCCAGCGCTGGGTCAATCGCCGGCGCGCAAAATATTCGTATTTACAGAAATTCTGATTTGACGTAGATATCGGCGCATCCCGCCCGCCACGAGGGGCGTTTCGCGATCGTCACGAGACGCGGGCCGGGATGCGGTGGCCGCGACGGCGTCGGCGCGCGAGGTTGGTTGCAGGGCGGAAATCCCGTGAGCAGCTGCCTGCGCGGTACGACACGGCGCTGACAGCGTTTCTGTTCGGTCTCGACGGTGAGCGCACGCCAGCCGTCGGGGGCGCGGGCGGGAATGTGCGCGGACGGAGAAGTCGTGTCGTCCTGACGCCCGGGGTCTGTGCGTCAAGTCCTGCGGTGATGTGGCGGCCAACCGGTGCGCGCATCAGTCATCCGTAAGGGCGACGGGGGCAATAGTGCATCGCTCCCCGAGGAGAGCACGAAGGACACCGTTCAAACCATCGCGCAGGGAAGGCCGGGCGACCGGCACACCTGTCGTCCACCCCGTGCGCGTTCTTCAGCACACGCGGGACAGTGGGTGCCAGCCGGCGCCCGGCCTTCCCTGCGCCCTTTCTATGAGGGCGACGCAACGAAGCAAAGCTCGGGCGAAACGCGCCGCGAGGTCGCGAAGGTGCGTCTGCAAGTGAAAACGCGTTTTAGTGAGCGATGTCGTCCCAACCTCCGTCATTGCGAGCGCAGCGACGCAATCCAGAGTGTTTCCGCGGAGGGATTCTGGATTGCTTCGCTGCGCTCGCAATGACGAGATCGGGGAGAGGCTAGGCCGCCAAATGCCGTCCAGCGTCCTCCTATGCCTTCTCCTCCAGCGCGCGCCGCAGCCTCCGGATGATGACGCCGCGGGCGCGGTCGTCGGCGGCCGCGCCAACCTTGTCGTTGATGTCCAGCACCAGTTCCGACATGTCATTGTGCCAGTCGAGATGGGTGACGGCCTCCGGTGCCAGCCGCCGGCGGTGATCGACATCGAGCAGGCGTGGTTCGGCTGCGGCGAGTTCGTAGATGTCATCCAGCACCGGCTGGTAGACCTTCGCCGCGGGGATGATGCGTTCGGCGACACGCTCGGCGAGCCCTGCGATCGCGTCCTCCTCGCCGTGGACCAGGAACAGGCCGCGAGCGATTGGGCGGCGTGCCGCGATCCAGCCGGCCATTCCGGCGCCGTCGGCATGGCCGGAATATTCGTCGATCATGCGGATCCGCGCCGCGACCCTGATTTCCTCGCCCTGGATCCGCACGGCCTTGGTGCCGTTCTGCAGGAAGCGGCCGAGCGTGCCGTTGGCCTGGAAGCCGGTGAGCAGCACGGTCGCGCGCTCGTTCCAGAGCCAGCGCTTCAGGTGATGGCGGATGCGGCCGGCATCGCACATGCCGCTCGCGGCGATGATGATGTGAAATCCGGACAGGCGCATGATCGCCTTGCTCTCCTCCGCCGTCTCGGTGAATTTGAGATGCGGCGAGTTGAGCAGGCGTTCGGCATCGACGGTCGGGTCGAGGCTGGCGGCATGCCGGCGGAAAACCTCGGTGGCACGGATCGCGAGCGGAGAGTCGAGGAAGATCGGCGCCGTCGGGATCTCGCCGTGCTCCATCAGCTCGACGAGATCGACGATCAGCTCCTGGGTGCGCTCGACCGCGAAGGCGGGCATCAGCAGGGCGCCGCCGGCGGCGGCCGCATCGCGCACCTCGGCTGCGAGGTGCTGCCTGCGGAGCGCAGGTGTCGTGGCGGCGCGCAGCCGGTTGCCATAGGTCGCTTCCGAGATGACGTAGTCGAGGTCGACGGGTGCTTCGGGATCGGGCTGGAGCAGCTTGGCCTCCGGCCCGACGTCGCCGGAGAGCAGCACGCGCAGTGGACGCGCCGAACCCGGCTCGGCGATTTCGAGTTCGATCGAGGCGGAGCCGAGCAGATGGCCGGCATTCCAGTAGCGGGCGCGGACCCCCGGAATCACGTCGGTCCAGCGTTCATAGTCGACGGGACGGAACGATTGCAGCGTGGCGATCGCGTCCGCCTGCGTGTAGATCGGCTGCACTTCCTTGCGGCCGCGCGCTGCGTTGCGCCGGTTGAGCTGCGCGACTTCCGATTCCTGGATGCTGCCGGCGTCGGGCAGCATGTAGGAGCAGAGGTCGATGGTGCCGCGCGTGGCCAGGATCGGTCCCTCGAATCCCGCGCGCACGAGTTTCGGCAGCAATCCGCTGTGGTCGATATGCGCGTGCGTCAGCAGCACGGCGTCGATGTCGGCGGGTCGGAACGGGAAGGCGCCGTAGTTGAGCTCCTTGAGCGTCTTCTGTCCCTGGAACAGGCCGCAATCGACCAGGAAACGGCCGTTTGCAGTCTGAAACAGATAGCTCGAGCCGGTCACGGTGCGGGCGGCGCCGCAAAATCGGACGGTGATGCTCATGGTGTCGTCTCCGGCGAAGGTGTCTTGCTCAGTTCGGACCGCAGGGCGGCCGCGAGGGTCTCGTCGAGCGCGATCGCATTGGTCGGATGCGGCACGCTGTCGGTCGAACGAACAGACCGGATGCCGGCGTCGGCGAATGCAGCGACCATCGCAGGCGGAAACAGCGCGTGGGTGATGACCGCGTCGACGCTGGTCGCGCCCAGCGCTTTGAGCGCCTTCGCCGCGACCATCAGGGTGGTTCCGGAGGAGACGATGTCGTCGGTCATCAGCGCAGGCCGTCCCGCGAGCAGGGCGGCATCGGCAAAATGGATCTCGACGGAGCGATCGCCGCGCCGAAGCTTCCGCGCGACCGTATGCTGCAGACCCAGCCGCCTCGCAAGGTCTGTCACCCAGGGTTCGGATTCGGCATCAGGGCCGATGACGATGGTTGCGGGATCGATGCCGGCTGTCGCCAGCGCGTCGGCAATCGCCGGCATTGCGGACAGGTTCGCGGCCTCGATACCGGGAAATACCGCGCCGATCTCGGGGGTGCGATGCAGGTGCGCATCCACGGTGACGACGCGGTCTACGATCCCCGCAAGCAGCGAGCCGATGGCGCGCTGGCTGATGGCCTCGCCCGCATGAAACGCGATGTCCTGGCGCATGTAGCAGAGATAGGGCGCGACCAGCACCAGCCGCTTCGCGCCGCCGCGTCGCAGCGCCTCCGCGGCGAACAACAGGGCGATCAGCTTGTCGTTCGGCTGATCAAGCGGGG
This sequence comes from Bradyrhizobium betae, assembly GCF_008932115.1. Lineage (NCBI taxonomy): Bacteria > Pseudomonadati > Pseudomonadota > Alphaproteobacteria > Hyphomicrobiales > Nitrobacteraceae > Bradyrhizobium > Bradyrhizobium betae. Next base: position 899,229 of record NZ_CP044543.1, on the reverse strand, counting down.
CATAGAGGATGGTGGTGTCTGCAACTGGCGCGACCGCGACGCGCAGCTCGCCGTCCGGAAAGCGGTGCAGCGCGATCTCGTCGCAGGCAAGGCCAAGCCGCGCAGCGAGGTGCCTGGCCGCATCGGTGCCGAAGGGCAGGGTCTGGAGCGAGATCGCGCTCACGGCGCCTTGCCCAGGAGGGCCTCGTGACCGTTGACGATGTAGCCGGTCTGCTCTGCTGCGGCAGAGGCAGCCAGATCATGCTCGGGGCGATCGAAGGTGTAGACGCGATAGAGCGGCTCGCCTTGCTCGACGCGGTCGCCGATCTTCCTGAACAGGCGGATGCCGGCGCCCTTGTCGAGCGGCGCGCCGGCGGTGCGGGCGAGACGATTGAGGCGCAGGCAGTCGATTGCGGTCACTACGCCGTCGCTCGCAGCCTTGACGTCGAAGCTGAGCGAGCCCAGCTCGGTGCTGCATGTCGAGGGACCCTGTGCGTCGATGATCTTCTGCATCTGCTTCAGCGCCGCGCCGCTGTCCAGCAGTTCACGCGCTCGCGCATAGCCGGCGCCGCCGCGCAGTTTCGGATCGTATTCCAGCAGGTGGGCGGCGAGCCGCAGCGATTTCTCGCGCAGATCGCGCGGTGCGTCCGGATCGTTGCCGAGCACCGCCATCACGTCATTGGCCTCGAGCACGGGCCCGATACCGTTGCCGATCGGCTGGCGGCCGTCGGTCGTGATCACCTCGACCGTGCGGCCGAACCGGTCGCCGACGAATTCGAACAGCTTTCGCAGCCGCATCGCCTCGACCGCGCTGGTGACCTTCGCGGTCGGACCGACCGGGATGTCGATCAACAGATGGGTCGAGCCGGCCGCGATCTTCTTCGACATGATGGAGGCGACCATCTGCTCGCGGGTGTCGAGGCTCAGGGGGCGCTCGACCGAGATCAGGACGTCGTCGGCCGGCGACAGATTCACGTGACCGCCCCAGATCAGGCAGCCGTTGCACGCGGAGACGATCGCCTTCATCTCCTCGACGCCGACATTGACGCGCGCCAGAACCTCCATCGTGTCGGCGGTGCCGGCGGGCGAGGTGATGGCGCGCGAGGAGGTCTTGGGGATCGGCAGGCCGTGCGCGGCGACGATCGGCACCACCACCATCGAGGTGCGATTGCCCGGAATGCCGCCAATGCAGTGCTTGTCCACGACGATCGGATCCGGCCAGGTCAACTGCGTGCCGACCTGCGCCATCGCACCGGTCAGGGCCAGGAGCTCATCGCTGGTGATGAAGCTCGCCGAGCCGATCAGGAAGGCGGCGATCTCCATGTCGGAGTAGCGATAATGTGCGAGGTCGTTGATGATCGCGCCGATCTCGGCCTCGCTCAATGTGCGACCACGGATCTTCGCGCGCACCGCTTCGAGGCTCTCGGGAGGAGAGGCGGGCGTGACCGCGACCAGTGTGCCGACCGGTTCGGCGAAACGGCGGAATGCGGGCTCGGACAGGCCGATCTCGTCGTGGGCCGCCAGCGTGTCGTCATCGGTGATCAGCAGCGTCGCCAGCAGCACCTTGCCGTTGAGGCGGAGCTCGACGCGGCTGAAGCCGCGAAAGATCTCGGCGCGCAACGCCTTCGACCGCCTCGAAATGACGACGACGTTCTCGCGTCCGGTGTCGAGGCGAACGCGGCGAATCTTCAATTGGGGACGGTGGGGATCTGGTTGCATGGACGGCGCCGGCGGGGAGGGCTGAGCCAATGCTAGACCGCCGCAGTCGCGATGCGCTTGACGCAGATCATGGTCGCGCGGTCAGCGCGACCTGGGCGAAGCGCACGATCGCTTCGAACTTCGGCCGCTGCTACTTCAGCGACGTGCTGATCGAGTTGAATTTGTTGCTGAGGAGCGCGCTGCCGGTGTTGTTCACGACGGTCACGATGGCAAGCGCAATGCCGGCGGCGATCAGGCCGTACTCGATGGCGGTGGCGCCAGTCTCATCGGCAAGGAAAGACTTCATCAAACGCATTGCCAACTCCTGTTCATCCGGCCCAAATCTATGGCCGCGTCGTTTTCGAACCGGTAAATTGATCGAATAGAGTTTTATGGCGCGCCAAAACAATTGAGCCCGGGGTAGGCGCCTCCGCCTGATACGATGGCACTCATTAAATTTGAGTTCCACCGGTGGATCCAAATGGATTCAAATCGGCCGATTTCCGCGTGACGGCACTGTGAACCTGTCAGTGACGGATCGTCGGGCCCGCCGCGCCATGGAGGCGCCGCTTCAGTACGGCTGCGAGTCGGTCTACCAGATCCTTCACCGTGCCCGGCCGCGATCGCGCCAACGTGTCCGCGGCCGGCTCGTTCGCCGGCGCGTCGTTCACGATGCTGATGTAGTTCTTTCTGACGTCCTGCTGCACGGTGTGCAAACCCTGGTTCGATCGGCGAGTTCGACCATGTTCCGCGCAACGGCAATCGGCGGTTAATTTTGTCTCCCGTAGGAATACCCTGGCCCGGGCTCCTTAACCGATTGTTGACCCTATTCATCACCGTGCCGTCCGGCCGCATTCAGTGCCCGCAACATCGCAATGCGGGCGAACGTCAGCCAGCCGCCGCCGGTCTCGGCCGCATGGATCAGGGTCTCGATCGCGGTCTGCCAGTGGGCTTCGTGCTGCGCGTCCTCGGGCAGCTGCATGATGTAGTCCGCCGCCTGCTGCAGCGTCAGCAGCCTGCGCTTGCCGCCGACCTGAACGGGATCGTCGAATGCCGTCGACCAGGGCATGTCAGGCCGGCCGATCGGCGAGGGGAGGCATCACGGCGCGACGGCAGACGCGATGTGCCTACCCGGCCTTCTTCGTCCGCGCCGTCGCGCGCACCGGCTTGTCGGCCTTTTTGGGGGGCGCGTCCTTGGCGGCTGCCGTCTTGCCGCCCTTGCCGGCGATCGGCAGCAGCATCTCGCGCTGGCCATCGACGCGCTTCTTCGGCTTCTTGCCTTTGGCGACCTTGGCCACGGGAGCTGCGTCCTTCTCGCTCGCGAGACTCTTCTTCAGCGCGTCCATCAGGTTGATGACGTTGCCGCTGCTCTTCGGCGTCACCTTGGCTGCGATCGGTGCGCCCGCGCGCTTCTTGTTGATGAGGTCGATCAGCGCGGTCTCGTAATGGTCCTCGAACAGCTCGGGCTCGAACGTGCCGGACTTCTTCTCGACGATGTGCTTGGCGAGGTCGAGCATGTCTTTGGTAAGCTTCACGTCCTGGATGTCGTCGAAATATTCCTTCTCGCTGCGCACTTCGTAGGGATAGCGCAGGAGCGTGCCCATCAGGCCGCTCTCGAGCGGCTCGATCGCAATGATGTGCTCGCGGTTGGTCAGCACGACGCGGCCGATCGCGACCTTGTTCATGCTGCGGATGGTCTCGCGGATCACCGCGAAGGCGTCGTGGCCGACCTTGCCATCGGGCACGAGATAATAGGGACGGATCAGGTAGCGGCTGTCGATGTCGGTCTTCGGCACGAATTCGTCGATCTCGATCGTGTGCGTCGAGTCCAGCGCGATGTCGTCGAGCTCGTCCTTGGTGACTTCGATATAGGTGTCGGTGTCGACCTTGTAGCCCTTGACGATGTCCTCGGAGGTCACCTCGTCGCCGGTCTCGGCGTCGACCTTGAGGTACTTGATCCGGTGGCCGGTCTTGCGGTTGATCTGGTTGAACGACACCTTCTCTGTATCCGAAGTGGCCGGATACAGCGCGACCGGACAGGTCACGAGCGACAGACGCAGAAAACCCTTCCAATTGGCGCGGGGGGCCATGGGCTACTCCAAACGCAACAGGGACAGACTTATGAGGATACCATCGGGGGACACCGAATCATAGCAAGGCACGCCGTGGAATCTTGCAACTGCGTTAACCGGCAGCCGGGTCTTCGGTTGCTGACTGATCCGGCGGCAAAGACCGGAACATCGCATCGGATCACGCGTTGCCACCGTGACAGCCAGATATTGAGGTCACCATGGCAACCACGCGAGACCAGCATCAGATCGTCGAGACCGCGACCGAAGCGCGCGCGGGCGAGCCCGGTCCGTCGGTTGCAGCCCTGCTCGCCATCTCGACCGGACTGGCCATCCTGATCCTCGCCGTCATCTGGTTCGTGTTCTTCCGGACCTGACGGCCGCATCTCGACGGGAAGGGCGGACCTTCCGAATAGCCGCGGTACGCGGCACATTGCGCCCGCCATGCCGCCGGTTCGTCCGTCGGCCTGGCGGGCGCAGTCGCGTCGGCACGCGAGAGGTCGTATATGACCAAAAAGTAACGCAGGCGGTTCCCCGCGTTCATATTCAGTTCACGCCGGAATTGCTCATCTCTGGCGGAGTTCATGCGGCCTATTTCTGGAGAGAAGCGTGCGCCTGCTCGTCGTTGAGGATGACCCCGATCTCAATCGCCAGCTCACCAAGGCGCTGAGCGACGCCGGTTACGTCGTCGATCGCGCCTTCGACGGGGAGGAGGGGCATTTTCTCGGTGACAACGAGCCCTACGATGCCGTCGTGCTCGATATCGGCCTGCCCAAGAAGGACGGCATCTCGGTGCTGGAAGCCTGGCGCCGCAATGGCCGCACCATGCCGGTCCTGATCCTCACCGCGCGCGACCGCTGGAGCGACAAGGTGCAGGGCTTCGATGCCGGCGCCGACGATTATGTCGCAAAGCCGTTCCACCTGGAGGAGGTGCTGGCGCGCATCCGCGCCCTGCTGCGCCGCTCAACCGGCCATGCCCAGAGCGAGCTCAGCTGCGGCCCTGTTACCCTCGACACCAGGACCGGCCGGGTCAGCGTCTCCGGCAATCCCGTCAAGATGACCTCGCATGAATATCGGCTTCTGGCCTATCTGATGCATCATTCCGGGCGCGTCGTGTCCCGCACCGAGCTGGTCGAGCATCTCTACGACCAGGATTTCGACCGCGACTCCAACACGATTGAGGTCTTCGTCGGCCGCATCCGCAAGAAGCTCGATGTCGACATCATCCAGACCGTCCGTGGTCTCGGCTATCTCCTGACCCCACCGGCCGCGCCGGGCGCCTGAAGCGTCCGGACTTGACGGGCGAGCGAACAGGGGCCTTGGTCGCGTCATGACCACCGACGCCCTGCCGCCTCGCGCCCCCGGGATCATTCCGATGCCCGCCAGCTCGCTCGCCAATCGCCTGTTCCTGTCGGCGACGGCCTGGCTCGTGGTGATCCTGGCCATCACCGGCGTGGTGCTGTCGTCGGTCTACAAGAATGCCACCGAGCGTGCGTTCGACCGCCGGCTCAATCTCTATCTGCGCACGCTGATCGCCGAGGTCGCGACCCCCGACGAGCCGCCGGACCGTCAGTTCCAGTCGCTCGGCGAGCCCCTGTTCGAGCTGCCGCTGTCCGGCTGGTATTGGCAGATCACCCGCACCGACACCGAGAAGCCGGAGGTGCGCTCCTCGCGCTCGCTCTGGGACAAGAAGCTGCCGAAGCTGGAGGTGCAGGGCACCGAGCTCACAGCCGCCGGCATTCGCCTCGCCTATGTCGACGGGCCCGAGGGGCAGAATCTGCGTATGGTCGAGCGTCCCGTCGATCTCGGTGCGGACGGCAAATATCTGGTCAGCGTCGCCGGTGATGACACCGAGATCTTCGACGAGACGCGGAGTTTCGATTACTATCTCGGCGGCACCTTCACCGCGCTCGGCATCGTGCTGCTGCTGACCACGGTATTCCAGGTCCGCTTCGGCCTTGCGCCGCTCAAGCGCATCTCGGAATCCATCGCCGACATCCGCTCCGGGCGGGCGGAGCGGCTCGAAGGCGAATTCCCGGTCGAGATCGCGCCGCTGGCGCGCGAGACCAATGCGTTGATCGACGCCAATCGCGAGATCGTCGAGCGGGCCCGCACCCATGTCGGCAATCTCGCCCATGCGATCAAGACGCCGCTCTCGGTGATCGTCAACGAGGCCGGCGCCCATGTCGCCGATCCCTTTGCGGCCAAGGTCATGGAGCAGGCGGACGTGATGCGCAGCCAGCTCGCCCATCATCTCGAGCGCGCCCGCATCGCGGCGCGCGTCTCGGTGGTCGGAACCGTGACGGAGGTCGCGCCCGCCATCGAGGCCCTGCGGCGGACCATGGAGAAGATCCATCGCGACCGCGGCATCGTGGTCGAGGCCAAGGCCGATCCGTCGGCCAAATTCCGCGGCGAGCGGCAGGATCTGGAGGAGATGGTCGGCAATCTCGTCGACAACGCCTGCAAATGGGCGGCTTCGCGGGTCTTCATCGAGGTTCTGGTGGAGGCGGCGCAGCAGGCGGGTACTGGCCCGCGCCTGCGAATCATCGTCGACGACGACGGGCGCGGCCTGTCGGAGGCGGAACGCGCCCAGGTTTCGCGGCGCGGCCAGCGGCTCGACGAGTCGAAGCCCGGCTCGGGGCTGGGGCTGTCGATCGTGACCGACCTTGCCGCGCTCTATGGCGGCAGCCTCTCGCTCAGTGGCGCACCGATCGGGGGGCTGCGGGCGCAGCTGGTGCTGCCCGGAATATAATCCTTTGTTCCGACGTGACTATTTCGCCCGCGTAAAGCCGATCGGCGCGAAACCGGAGGCATTCGCGGCAACTTCCTAAACGGCTTCTTAAGTGGGTCCCACCTATGATCGCGCAGGACGCACCCTACGTCTGCCATTTTACCATGCATTACCCGGGCGCATGAGCCAGACATCGATCGAGCGGCTGAGGGAATATCTCGCGCAGCTCCCGCCGCAGGCGCAGGCTCTGCTGATGCGGGAGTTCGAGCGCGCGCTGGAACGCGGCCAGGACACGGCCGTGGCGACCCTCGTGCTCGAGCAATTGCGCAAGATCGTCCGCAAGACCGAAGCCGACACAGCCCCGCCGCCGCGCACGGACGATCTGTCGCGGCTGCTGTTCCAGGTGCTGGAACCGTTCCTGGCCGAGTCAGGCATCCCGATCCGGGTTGGCCAGATCCGGCGCTCCTCGCTGCACCCGATCTGGCAATGGCTCGGCCGTGACGGCGCCCCGGACAAGGTCAGCGAATTCGAAGCGGCGCTGGCGCGCATGCCGGTTGCCGACAGTGCCGGCCAGGTCGAGGCCCTCGCGCAAAAACTCCAGGCGGTGGCTGCGGACGCTATCTTCGAACTGACGGGACCGGGCGGCGGCGACAAGTCGCGCGCGCTCGCCCGTGTCGGTCCGCCCAATGTGATCGAGGACCTCTATTCGATCGGCGCGGTACTTCAGGTCCGGGAAGCCATCGCCACCCTGAGCGAGAAGCTGCCGCGCTCGCTGCGCGCCTTCGGCGATGCCCAGATCGCGTCGGTGACGGCCGCGCTCAATATTCCAGTGCTCCAGACGCCGCAGATGCTGCCATTCGCGCTGTCGATGGTGGTTCAGCGCATGACCGCGCCGTGGCAGATCATCCGCCTCGCCATCAAGATTGCGGCGTCCGACGACGAGATCCGCGTCGCGGCAACGCCCTATGGCGCCGCCGTCACGATCGCCCTGCACGATTTGTCCTGCGTGGCCGCGATCCTGCGCATGGACATCAAACGCGGCCATTTCGACAACGTCGCCGACAACCTCAAGGCGCTGCACGACGGTGTGCGCGGCCTGCGCACGGAACTCGACCTGCGCAACGATTCCCCCTGGGGCAAGCAGTTGACCTCGATCCGGGCCGACATTTCCAACGCGCTGCAGTCGGAGATCGACAGTGTTCCCGGCCGCGTGCGCCGCATCCTGCGCCAGCGCCCCGAGAAGGAGATTCCGCCGGGAGCGCGGATCGACAGCACCGAGGTCGAGGAAACCGTGGCGCTGATCGATTTCGTCGCGACCTGCCGCAACTACGCGAGCGAGCTTGCGATCAACGAGGTGACGCTGCGCACCTATTCCGACCTCCAGCAATATGTGGAACGGTCGACCGAGCAACTGGTGCAGTCGCTGCGCGCCGCCGATCTCAAGGTCCGCACCTATCGTCAGCAGCAGGTGCAGGCCGCGATCCGATTCTGCCAGGTGCTGTTCGGCGACGATTACGCCTCGCTGATGAGCCGTGCCGCGGAGAACGCGGCGACAGGTGAGCGCAAATCGTCGCGCGCCAGCTGATTTGAGAGCATTTTTTCGTGATCACAATTTCTGGTTGACGATGCCGGTGGCGGGCCCTACGGTCTCCGTGCAAGTTTTGGAATTTCTATCTGTGGGCGCATGAAACCCCTTATCAGCTCCATCGAAATTGAAAACCGCGTCATTGTTGCCAAATATCGAAGGCTGATGACCGGCGCGAAGGTGGTGCTGGTCGAGAAGGCAAGCGGTCGGCAGCTGCCTGAGACGATCACCCGGGTTGCGTCACCTGTTCCGGTCGGGGCGCTGCGCATCAGATTGCCCGACGCAATCACGCCAGGGACGTACTTCCTGAAGGCCATCAACGGGCACGGCGAGGATGCCGCGCAGAGTGTGGACTTCGAGATCGGCTAAGCCGTTGGATTGTCACCGTTTCGGGACTATGCGCGGTCGCGGTGAATTGACAATTGTCAATTGCCGCATCATCCGGCCGTGGTGTAAAGCCACCTGTGGGCGCGGGTGGCGCGCTGCCGGAAGCTTGCCAGATGACGCTATGGTTCGTGTTCGCGCTGATGACGGTCGCGGCGATTTTCGCCGTGCTCTTGCCGCTCGGCCGCAGCGGACGCGCGCAAAATCAGGGCAGCGAGGTCGCGGTCTACAAGGACCAGCTGGCCGAGATCGAGCGTGACCTCGCCGCCGGGTTGATCGCTGCGCCCGAGGCCGAAGCCGCGCGCGTCGAGATCAGCCGCAGGCTGCTTGCCGCGGCCGGCACAGAGGCCGCGCAGACGCCGACGTCGAGCCTCAAATGGCGCCGTGCGGCGGCCGTGCTGGCGCTCGCCGGCCTGCCGCTCGTTGCGATCGGCGTCTACATGCCGCTTGGCTCGCCCAGGCTTCAGGACTATCCGCTGGCGCAGCGGGAGCGCGGTTCCGGGGCGGGCATGGCGCAGTCGCTCGAGAATCTCGTCGTGCAGGTCGAGCAGCATCTGGAAAAGAACCCGACTGACGGACGCGGCTGGAACGTGCTCGCGCCCGTGCTGCAACGGCTCGGCCGCTTCGACGATGCGGTGCGCGCCTATCGCAACTCGCTCACCTACAATGGCGAGAGCGCGGAGCGCCGCTCCGATCTCGGCGAAGCCATCGCCGCCGCCGCAAATGGCGTGGTGACCGCCGAAGCCAAGGGCGAATTCGAGCGCGCGCACGCGCTCAACGCCGACGATCCCAAGGCGAACTACTTTCTCGGCCTTGCCGCCGAGCAGGACGGCCGCAAGGACGATGCCGCCAACATCTGGCGCGCGCTGCTGGCGAAGGCGCCGGAGGATGCGCCCTGGCGTTCCCTGGTGCAGTCTTCGCTGGCGCGGGTCGGCGGCGGCACGATGCCGGCGCTGTCGGACGAGACCCTCGCCGCGTCCAGGGACATGAACGAGGGCGATCGTAATGCTATGGTGCGCAGCATGGTCGAACGCCTCGCCACGCGCCTCAAGCAGAACGGCGACGACGTCGAGGGTTGGTTGCGTCTGGTGCGCGCCTATCTCGTGATGGGCGATCGCGACAAGGCGGTCGGCGCATCGGGCGATGCCCGCCAGGCCGTTGCCAACGATGCCGTGCGGCTGCGTCAGCTCAACGAAGGCCTCAAGACGCTCGGGCTCGACGGATGACGATGCTGCGGCGAGACCAGCAGGGAACGGATACGCCATGACGCGGAAGCAGCGACGTATGACCATCATCGGCGGCTCGCTTGCCGTGCTCGCGCTCGCCGCCGCGCTCGTGCTGAACGCACTTCGCGACTCCATCGTGTTCTTCTCGACGCCGACCATGGTTGCCGAGAAGCACGTCGAGCCCGGCAAGCGGTTTCGCCTCGGCGGGCTGGTGCAGCCCGGCTCGCTCCATCGCGGCGACAATCTTGCGGTGACATTCGAGGTCGCCGACGGCGGCGCGAAGCTGCCCGTCGCCTACAAGGGCATCCTGCCGGATCTGTTCCGCGAAGGGCAAGGCGTGGTCGCAGAAGGCGCGCTCGATGCCAACGGCGTGTTCAAGGCCGATACCGTGCTTGCCAAGCATGACGAGACCTACATGCCCAAGGACGTCGCCGACGCCCTGAAGAAGCAGGGGCACTGGAAGGACGATTACGGGGCGAAAGCTTCTGATAGCGCAAAGCCTGCGGCAACGACGGCGCAGGGCAATTCGCAGGGAGCAGTGCGGTGATCGCTGAATCCGGACATTACGCGCTGGTGCTGGCGCTTGCCCTGGCACTGATCCAGTCGGTCGTGCCGCTGATCGGCGCCCGCTTGCACGATGCCGCGTTGATGAACGTGGCACGCTCGACCGCACTGGCGCAGCTGCTGTTCGTCGGCGCCTCGTTCATCGCGCTCGTGACGTTGCACGTGAACTCGGATTTCTCCGTCGCCAACGTCTACGAGAACTCCCACTCGATGAAGCCGCTGCTCTACAAGATCACCGGCGTGTGGGGGAACCATGAAGGCTCGATGCTGCTCTGGGTGGCGATCCTGGCGCTGTTCGGCGGCCTGGTTGCGGCCTTCGGCAACAATCTGCCGCTGTCGCTGCGTGCGCATGTGCTGGCCGTGCAGGCCTGGATCGCCAGCGCCTTCTATCTTTTCATCCTGGTGACATCCAATCCGTTCCTGCGGATCGCCAACCCGCCGGTCGAGGGACGCGATCTCAATCCGGTGCTCCAGGACATCGGCCTCGCCGTGCATCCGCCGATGCTCTATCTCGGCTATGTCGGCTTCTCGATCTCGTTCTCCTTCGCCATCGCGGCGCTGATGGAGGGCCGCATCGATGCGGCCTGGGCGCGCTGGGTGCGGCCGTGGACGCTGGTGGCCTGGATATTCCTCACCCTCGGCATCGCGATGGGCTCCTACTGGGCTTATTACGAGCTCGGCTGGGGCGGCTGGTGGTTCTGGGATCCCGTCGAGAACGCCTCGCTGATGCCGTGGCTGGCCGGCACCGCGCTGTTGCACTCGGCGCTGGTCATGGAGAAGCGCAATGCGCTGAAGGTCTGGACCATCCTGCTGTCGATCCTGACCTTCTCGCTGTCGCTGCTCGGCACGTTCCTGGTGCGCTCGGGCGTCATCACGTCCGTGCACGCCTTCGCCACCGATCCGACCCGCGGCGTGTTCATCCTGCTGATCCTCTGCCTGTTCATCGGCGGCAGCCTGTCGCTGTTCGCGGGCCGCGCGACCTCGTTGAAGCAGGGGGGGCTGTTCGCGCCGATCTCGCGCGAAGGCGCGCTGGTGCTGAACAATCTGCTGCTCACGGTGGCCTGCGCGGTCGTGCTGTTCGGCACGCTCTATCCGCTGGCGATGGAACTGCTGGCCGATTTCAAGATGTCGGTCGGCGCGCCCTTCTACAATCTCACCTTCGCCCCGCTGTTCACGCTGCTGCTGCTGGCGGTGCCGTTCGGGCCGATGCTGGCGTGGAAGCGCGGCGATCTGCTTGGCGTCACCCAGCGCCTGCTCGCGGCCGGCGTTGCCGGCCTCGTTGTGATCGCCATCGTCTGGGCCTGGACGCGCGGCGGCAGCGCGCTCGCGCCGCTCGCGATCGGGCTTGGCGTCTTCGTCATCGCCGGCGCCGTCACCGACATCGTCGAGCGGACCGGTCTGGTGCGGCTGCCGTTCGGAACGGCGCTGCACCGCGCCCGCGGCCTGCCGCGCTCGGCCTGGGGCACGGCATTCGCGCATGCCGGCCTCGGCGTCGCGCTGATCGGGATCGTCTGCGAGACCACCTGGAACAGCGAATATATCGCGACGATGAAGCAGAACGACGTCGCCCATGTCGCCGGCTACGATCTCAAGCTCGACGGCCTGTTTCAGCGCCAGGGGCCGAACTTCCGCGAGATGATCGCCGAGTTCAATGTGAGCCGCGATGGCGAGGCGATCAGCGTCATGACGCCGTCCAAGCGCAGTTTCACCACGCGCGGCTCCTCGACGACCGAGGCCGCGCTGCTGACGCGCGGCGCTAGCCAGCTCTACGTTTCGCTCGGCGATGCAAATGCAGAGGGCGCCATTGCGGTGCGCATCTATCACAAGCCGCTGGTGCTGCTGATCTGGTGGGGACCGGTGCTGATGGCGTTCGGCGGTATGCTGTCGCTGTCCGACCGGCGCTTGCGGGTCGGCGCGCCGAAGCCGGCGCGGGCCAAGCAACGCCTCCAGCCGGCGGAGTGATCCGATGCGGCGGATGATGCTTGCGATCGTCGCGCTGATGCTGCTGGCCATGCCCGTGGCGTACGCCGTGCAGCCCGACGAGATCATGTCGGATCCTGCCAAGGAAGTCCGCGCGCGCGACCTGTCGCGTGAGCTGCGCTGCATGGTCTGCCAGAACCAGTCGATCGATGATTCCGACGCGCCGCTCGCGCGCGATCTGCGCCTGCTGGTGCGCGAGCGCATCGCGGCCGGCGACAGCAATTCGCAGGTGCTCGACTTCCTTGTCGCGCGCTATGGTGAGTTCGTATTGCTCAAGCCGCGCTTCGAGCGCCAGACCATGCTGCTGTGGCTGTTCGGGCCGCTGTTGCTGATCGCCGGCGGCCTGGCGCTCTGGCTACAGATTCGTCGCCGTTCGCGAAGCGGTGCAGACGTACCAGCGCCGCCGCTGACGCCCGAGGAGGAGACGCGGCTCGCCGCGTTGATGTCGGACGAAGCCAAATCCTCCTAGCGGCATGACGTCGTCCGCGCCTACGTAATGATACTTAGACCGCTCGCGATGGTCTGTTTCACGCTATATTGACCTTTATCTGGAAGCTTGGCGCAAGATTCGATTCCAGCCTCTGAGCTCCCCGATGTTCACGAACAGCAATCTGACGATCCGCTTCCTGGTCGGCGCCGTCGTCGCAGCATTATTGTTCCTGCTGGGCATCGGCGGCGGCACCGGCTTCGTCGCGGTGCTCTATCTCAACAACGAGATCACCAGCCTGTCGTCGGATTTCTCAGCGCTGAGCGGCCCCGCGCGCGACCACGCGATGCAGATCTACCAGCAGGCGCAGACGGCGTTTTCCTATTTTCTGATGGCCTGCGGCGTGATTGCGGTCGTCGCCGTCGCGATCTGCCTCACTACCTGGTTCGCCGTGCGCAACGGCATCCTCAGCCCGCTGGCGGCGATCGTGCATGCCATGCGCGAGGTCGCCGACCAGAAGTTCGAGACATCCGTTCCGGGCCTCGGTGGCACCAACGAGATCGGCCTGCTCGCCGGGGCGCTGGAGGTATTCAAGACCAACGGGATCGAGCGGCGCCGGCTCACCGAGCAGCAGCTGCGCGAAGCGCAGCATCAGTCCGAGCGCTCGCAATTTCTCGACGACCGCATCAAGCGCTTCAACGATCTCGTCGCCGGCGTCGTCGACAGCGTGGCGTCGTCGGCCGTGCATCTGAAGAGCAACGCGGAGACATTGTCGCGGACGGCCAACGACACCAGCACGAAGGCCAGTGCGGTCGCGAGCGCGGCCAGCCAGGCCAGCGTCAGCGTCCAGACGGTCGCGGGCTCGGCCGAGGCGATGACGAACTCGATCGGCACGATCAGCCGCCGCGTTACCGATGCGACCCAGCGCGCCGAAGGCGCAGCGTCCCAGGCCGAGAAGAGCCGCGACACCATCCACACGCTGTCGGATGCCGCCGACAAGATCGGCGAGGTCGTGCAGCTCGTGCAGGCGATCGCATCGCAGACCAATTTGCTGGCGCTCAACGCCACCATCGAGGCGGCGCGGGCAGGGGAGGCCGGCAAGGGTTTTGCCGTGGTCGCCTCCGAGGTGAAGAGCCTCGCGCACCAGACCAGCAAGGCGACGGAAGAGATCACCTCGCACGTCGCCAGCATCCAGGGCATCACCGCGGAGACGCGCGGCGCGATCGACGGGATCTCGAAGACCCTGTCGGAGATCTCGTCGATCATGTCCGGCATCGAGGTCGACACCGCCCAGCAGCGCAACGCCACACAGGACATCACGAGCAGCGCGCAGGACGCCGCACACGGAACGCTCGACGTCTCCAATCACATCGTCCAGATCACCTCGACCTCGGCGGAGACCGGGCGCATGGCTGCCGAAGCGCGCGATTCCGCCGTCGACCTGTCGCGGCAGGCCGAGACCCTGAAGCGCGAAGTGGACGAATTTATCGTCAGCGTCAGGGCGAGCTGAGGCCGCGGAATACGCGGGTATGCGCAGATCTCGGGAACTCGATTAAGTTCCTGTCACACCACGATTTTCGGGCTGCGATAAACGGCCGCATCCGCGTGGCCGTTCATTACAAAAGTTTAACCCCGCCGCCAGCGCGCGGTAAGGCGGGAGCCCCCATCTTCAGGACCGTAAGGTGCTGCCATCCGGCACCAAATGGATTTCAAGGCCCTGGAGATCTCTGCATGACCGACCGTCCCGACCTCACCAACCTTCCGTCCTACCGCCAGCCCCGCCGCTCGGTTTTCTCCGCGCGCAGGATCGCGCTGATGGCCTCGGTCGTCGCAGGCCTCGGCATCGCCGTCCATGGCTTCAGCCCGTCGACTTCGCCGAGCGACCTGTTCTCGAGCCCGGCGCATGCGCAGGTCAACAACGAGGTCCGCAAGGTCGAGCGTCCGATCGGCTTCGCCGACATCGTCGAGCGCGTGAAGCCGTCGGTGATCTCGGTGAAGGTGAACATCAAGGAAAAGACCGCCAGCAACGATGACGGCGATGATTCCTCCTCGCCGTTCCAGCCGGGCTCGCCGATGGAGCGCTTCTTCCGCCGCTTCGGCGGTCCGGATGGCTTCCCGGGCCAGAAGGGTGGCGGCGGCGGCCGTGGCCGTGTCGTGCAGGGACAGGGCTCCGGCTTCTTCATTTCGGCTGACGGCTTTGCCGTGACCAACAATCACGTGGTCGACGGCGCCGACAAGGTCGAGGTCACCACCGACGACGGCAAGACCTACACCGCAAAGGTGATCGGCACCGACCAGCGCACCGACCTTGCCCTGATCAAGGTCGAGGGCAGCTCGAACTTCCCGTTCGCCAAACTTGCCGACGGCAAGCCGCGGATCGGCGACTGGGTGCTCGCGGTCGGCAATCCGTTCGGCCTCGGTGGCACCGTGACCGCGGGCATCGTCTCGGCCGCCGGTCGCGATATCGGCAACGGCCCCTATGACGATTTCATCCAGATCGACGCGCCCGTGAACAAGGGCAATTCCGGCGGTCCGGCTTTCGACACCAACGGTGAAGTGATGGGCGTCAACACCGCGATCTACTCGCCCTCCGGCGGCAGCGTCGGCATCGCGTTCTCGATCCCGGCCTCCACCGTGAAGACGGTGGTTGCCCAGCTCAAGGACAAGGGCTCGGTCAGCCGCGGCTGGATCGGCGTGCAGATCCAGCCGGTGACGTCTGACATCGCCGACAGCCTCGGCATGAAGAAGGCCGAAGGCGCGCTGGTGGCAGAACCCCAGGCGAACGGTCCGGCTGCCAAGGCCGGCATCGAGTCCGGCGACGTGATCACCTCGGTCAACGGCGAAGCCGTCAAGGACGCCCGTGAGCTCGCCCGCACCATCGGCGGCCTTTCGCCCGGCGCGACCGTGAAGCTCAACGTGCTGCACAAGGGCCAGGACAAGGTCGTGAACCTGACGCTCGGCCAGCTGCCGAACACGGTCGAGGCCAAGGCCGACACCGACAAGGACAGCGGCAAGGGTGCGAGCCGCGGCACCGACGTGCCCAAGCTCGGCATGACCGTTGCGCCCGCCGACTCCGTGGCCGGCGCCGGCAAGGAAGGCGTCGTGGTCACCGAAGTCGATCCGAAGAGTGCCGCGGCCGAACGCGGCTTCAAGGAAGGCGACGTGATTCTGGAAGTCGGCGGCAAGAGCGTGAGCTCCGCCGGCGACGTCCGCGACGCCATCAACACGGCGCGGACCGACAACAAGAACAGCGTCCTGATGCGCGTGAAGAGCGGCGGTCAGTCCCGCTTCGTCGCGATCCCCCTCGCCAAGGGGTGAGCCTCAGGAGGCCCAAGAGATGAAGGGTGTCGCCGGCATCAGTCGCCCCAGCCGCCGGCGCCCTTCGGGGGAGCAGCGTAAATTTCGCTTCCCCAGTCTACCTTCCGGTGGAATTACGCCCCCCTCCGTCGGAAGGCCTAGGGCGGTGAGGTCCCCCCAGCTTCACCGCCCGCCTTTTTGCCGACCCAGATACTCAACCAAGTCCCATTTGTCTGGCTTGCATGCGATTGCCGCTCGCGCCATGTTCAGAGAAGGTTGACCCCTTGACCGCCGCCGAACGCACGATGCGCCTCCTCATCATCGAAGACGACCGCGAATCCGCCGACTACCTCGTGAAGGCGTTTCGCGAGGTCGGACATATTGCCGACCACGCCGCAGACGGCGAGGAAGGCCTCGCCATGGCCGAGAACGGCGAGTACGACGTGCTGGTGGTCGATCGCATGCTGCCCAAGCGCGACGGCCTGTCGCTGATCGGTCTGCTCCGCGACAAGGGCAATACGACCCCGGTGCTGATTCTGTCGGCGCTCGGGCAGGTCGACGACCGCATCAAGGGCCTGCGCGCCGGCGGCGACGACTATCTGCCGAAGCCCTATTCCTTCGCTGAGCTGCTGGCCCGTGTCGAGGTGCTGTCGCGCCGCCGCGGCGGCCCGGCCGAGGACACGCTCTACCGTGTCGGCGACCTCGAGCTCGACCGGCTGTCCCATCGCGTCGCCCGCGGCAAGGACGAGCTGACGCTGCAGCCGCGCGAATTCCGCCTGCTCGAATATCTGATGAAGCATGCCGGGCAGGTGGTGACGCGCACCATGCTGCTGGAGAACGTCTGGGACTATCATTTCGATCCGCAGACCAACGTGATCGACGTGCACATTTCGCGGCTGCGCTCCAAGATCGACAAGGGCTTCGAGCGGCCGTTGCTGCACACGATCCGCGGCGCCGGGTACATGATCCGTGACGGCATTCGGTAAACTCGTCCGCACCACGGCGTTCCGGCTGACGCTGGCCTACCTGTTCCTGTTCGCGATCTTCGCGGCGTCGCTGCTCGGCTACTTCGCCTGGAATACGCGGCGGCTGATCACCGAGGAGATCACGCAGACGGTCAATTCCGAGACCTCGGAAATCAACGAGATCTACGGGAGGCGCGGCCTGTTCGGCCTCGTGCGCGCGATCGAGTATCGCGCGCTGCGGCCGGGCGCCAATCTCTACCTCGTGACCACGCCGACCGGGCAGGCTGTCGCCGGCAATGTCGGCTCGCTGGCACCGGGCGTGATGGCAACGCGCGGCTGGACGGAGACGGCCTACCGGCGGATCGAGGACGGGAACGAACGCAATCATCGCGCGCTGGTGCGCGTCACCGAACTGGAAAACGGCTTCCGGCTCCTGATCGGCCGTGATCTCGACGAGCGGCGGCGCCTGTTCGGCATCGTCGCGAAGGCCGCGCAATGGTCGATCCTGATCGTCGTGGTGCTCGGTCTCGGCGGCGGCGTGTTCGTCGCGCGCAGGGTCCTCAGGCGCATCGACGCCATGACCGGCACCGCGCAGCGCATCATGACCGGCGATCTCAGCGGGCGCCTGCCGGTGGGACGCAGCGGCGACGAGCTCGACCGTCTTGCCGAAAACCTCAACGCCATGCTGGAGCGGATCGAGGCGCTGATGGCGGGATTGAAGGAAGTTTCCGACAACATCGCCCACGACCTCAAGACGCCGCTGACGCGCCTGCGCAACCGCGCCGAGGAGGCGCTGGCGAAATCGGGCAGCGAAGCCGATTACCGTGCCGCGCTGGAGCGGACCATCGAGGAATCCGACGGCCTGATCCGCACCTTCAATGCGCTGCTCATGATCGCGCGTGCCGAATCCGGCCAGGCGCGCGGCAACATGGATGATTTCGACGCAGCTGACGTGGCGGGCGGCATCCACGAGCTCTACGAGCCGCTCGCCGAGGACGACGGCATGACCCTCAAGGTCAAGGCCGATCCGACGCCGGTTCATGCCAACCGCGAATTGATCAGCCAGGCACTCGCCAATCTGGTCGAGAACGCGATCAAATACGGCAAGCCGGCCGCGCAGCCGGCGGGAACCGTGGTCAGCATGGACAGCAGGCAGATCACGATCGAGGCCAGGCGCGAGGGCGACCAGGTGCTGCTCAGCGTCACCGATCGCGGCCCCGGTATCCCCGAAGGCGACCGCAAGCATGCCGTCGAGCGATTCGTGCGGCTGGAGGCCAGCCGCACGCTCCCGGGCTCCGGCCTCGGCCTCAGCCTCGCCTCCGCAGTTGCGACGCTGCATGGCGGGGAATTGCGGCTGGGCGATGCCCATCCGGGTCTCGTAGCCACGCTGGTGCTGCCGGCGCGCGCAGGTGCCGGCGACAGGGTTGCTCCTCCAATACCGGATGTGCCACAGAAGGTGGCATGAACCACTCCGCGCCGGGAAACGCGGACAAGCATGGTGAGGGCTTGGCCGCGCGCTTCGCGGAGGCTCCCCATATTGCCGCTTCCACAACCGACGAACGACGCTTTGACACCTGGCTGGCCGAACTCGAGCCGGCACAGTCGGCCCGTCTCGAAGCGCTATTGGTGCATCCCTTCGCGCGGGAAATTCTGGCCGGCATCGCGGAATTCTCGCCGTATCTGTTCGATCTGGCGCGCGCCGATGCGCCGCGCCTGATCCGGCTGCTGGCATGTGATCCGGATACGCATCTCGCCGCGCTGATCGCCGAGGCGAGGGACGCTGTGCTTGCTGCGGCCGACGAAGCCGAGGTGATGCGGCTGCTTCGCCGGATGAAGGCGGAAGCCGCGCTCCTGACCGCGCTGTGCGACATCGGTGGGGTCTGGCCGGTCATGCGGGTGACGGCGGCGCTGACCGATGTCGCGGTGTCTTCGGTGCAGGCGGCGCTCCAGTACCAGCTGCGGCAGGAAGCCGCACGTGGAAAAATCCTGCCGCCCGATCCCGAGGCGCCGGAAAAGGGCTGCGGCCTGATTGTGCTGGCGATGGGCAAGATGGGCGCGGGCGAGCTGAACTATTCCAGCGACATCGATCTCATCGTGTTCTTCGATCCCGACAACACGACGCTTGCCCCCGATATCGAGCCGCAGCCGTTCTTCGTCCGGGTGACGCAGGGTATGGCGCGCCTCCTCCAGCAGCGGACCTATGACGGCTACGTCTTCCGCGTCGATCTGCGGCTGCGGCCCGATCCGTCCTCGACCCAGGTGGCGATTTCCCGCGACGCTGCGCTGCATTACTACGAGCGCGAAGGGCGCACCTGGGAGCGCGCCGCAATGATCAAGGCACGCGCCTGCGCCGGCGATCCCAGGGCAGGCGAGGCGCTGCTTGCCGAGATCGCCCCCTTCGTCTGGCGCAAGCATCTCGACTTCGCCGCGCTCGCCGACGTGCACGACATGAAGCGGCAGATGCAGACCTATCGCGGCCAGAGCGAGATCGCGGTGGAGGGCCACAACGTCAAGGTCGGCCGCGGCGGCATCCGTGAGATCGAGTTTTTCGCCCAGACGCAGCAGCTGATTGCCGGCGGCCGCCATCCGGAATTGCGGGTGCGGCCGACGCTCGCCGCGCTCAATGTGCTCGCTGTCAACAACTGGATCACCTTTGCCGCGCGCGATGAACTGACCATTGCGTATGAATTCCTGCGCCGGGTCGAGCATCGTCTCCAGATGATCGCGGACGAGCAGACCCATGCGCTGCCCGACGACAAGGAGGCGGTCGAGCGTTTTGCGCGCTTCTTCGGCTATCCGGATCGCGAAGCCTTCGCGCGCGATCTGTTGCGGCAACTCGAGATCGTCCAGGGCCATTATGAGAAGCTGTTCGAGGGCGATGATCCGACCGGCACGGCAAAGCTGCCGGCGCTCGACTACGGCGCGGGCCCTGAAGATCCGCGCCTGCTGCAATATCTGACGACGCTCGGCTTCAAGAAGCCGGCCGCAGTGGCCCAGACCCTGCGTGACTGGATCACCGGCGACTACCGGGCGTTCCGCAACGAGGCGACGCGAAGCGCCTTCGTCGATTTCGTGCCGGCCCTGATCGACGGCCTCGCGCATGCCGAGGAGCCGGACCGCGCCGTCGTGACGTTCGATCATTTCCTCGGGGCGCTCCAGCTTGGCGGCCGGCTGATCACGCTGCTCGCCCAGAACCGCGATCTCGTCGCGCTGGTGGCGCTGGTGCTGGGCGCGGCACCGCGGCTCGGCGAGATGCTGGCGCGGAAGCCGCAGCTCATGGACGGGCTGATCGATCCGCGCTTCTTCGGCGCGATGCCGGACAAGCAGGAACTGTCGGCGCGATTGGCCGCGACGGTGCGCGACGCCGGCTCCTATGAGGAATTCCTCGATCGCCTGCGCCTGTTCGGGCAGGAGAGCCTGTTCCTGATCGGCACGCGCATCCTCTCCGGCACCGTCTCGGCGCAACAGGCGAGCACGGCCTTTGCCGACGTCGCCGAGGGCACGGTCCACACCGTGCACGGTCTCGTCGCCGAGCGCTTCGCCGCGCAGCACGGCCGCATCAAGGGGCAGGAGACCGCGATCATCGCGATGGGCCGGCTCGGCAGCCGCGAGATGACGGCGTCGTCCGATCTCGACCTGATCCTGCTGTACGATTTCGACGGCGAGGCCCCGGACTCGGACGGGCCCAAATCGCTGCACGGCGCGCACTACTTCGCGCGCTTCACCCAGCGCCTGATCAGTGCCTTCACCACGCGCACCAATTACGGCGTGCTCTACGAGATCGACATGCGGCTGCGTCCCTCCGGGCGGGCCGGCCCGGTGGCGTCGAGCCTTGCTTCCTTTGCGGACTACCAGGCCAACGAGGCCTGGACCTGGGAGCACATGGCCCTGACCCGCGCGCGCGTGGTGTCTTCATCGGATGCCTTCCGTGAGCGGATCGAGCGCATCATCCGCGATGTCCTGACGCGCCGCCGCGACCGCGCCGTCGTCGCCAACGACGTCGCAGACATGCGCCGCGCCATCGCGCAGGAAAAGGGCGAGAGCGACCATTGGGATCTCAAATACGCCGCCGGCGGTATGGTCGATATCGACTTCATCGCGCAATATCTCCAGCTCGTGCACGCCCACGACAAGCCCGATATTCTCGACGTCGGTACGATGCAGGTGCTGGACAACGCTGCCAAGCTCGGCGTGCTCCCGCAGTCGGAGGCGGAGATCCTGCGTGCCGCCGCACGGCTCTATCACGACCTGACGCAGATCCTGCGGCTCTGCGTCAGCGATCGTTTCAAGCCGGAGACCGCGGGCACCGACCTTCAGCGCGTGATGGCGCGCGCCGGCGACGCGCCCGATTTCTCATCGCTCGAGGCCCGCGTGAAGGAAACGCAGGGCGAGGTGCGGCGCGTGTTCAGTGCGCTTCTGGAAGGGAAACAGTCTGCTGCAGCGACGTGAGGGCCTCGCGCACGTTCGGCTCCAGGCCCGCGCCGCCGGCATCGAGATGCGCGAAGATCGCGCGCTTCATCCGGGGATCCCAGAATTTCTTGATGTGTTCGGCGATCCCCGGCACGGCCTTGTCGTGACCCTGGCTGCGGAAGAACGTGCCGATCTGGTTGGCCATGTAGACGAGGCGGTCAAGCGACGACATCGATGATCTCCTGGGCACGACGAGCCGTGACGCGGCCCTGGTGCGTGAACACTTCAAATCCGTCGCTGCGGGCAATCGCAATCAGCGTGATGCCTGCGGCTTCCGCGGTGCGCACCGCGAGTGCGGTGGGCGCGGAGACCGCGACCAGTACGGGCGCGCCGATCGCGGCCGTCTTCTGCACCATCTCGACCGAGACGCGGCTCGTCAGCAGCACCATGCCGGTGCTTGCATCCGCCCGGCTGCGCGCCAGCGCGCCTGCGAGCTTGTCGAGTGCGTTATGGCGGCCGACGTCTTCGCGCAACGCCACAATGCCGTTCGACGGCGACCAGAACGCTGCGGCATGGACCGCGCGGGTCTGCATGTTGATCGATTGCAGGGGGGCGATAGTCTGCATCGCCGCCATGACCTGCTGCGGCGTGAAAGTCTGCCCCGGCGGCACCACGGCTGCAGGCCGCACGGCTTCGGCAATCGAGTCGATGCCGCAGATGCCGCAGCCGGTTGGACCGGCAATGTGACGCCGTCGCTCGCTGATGCGCGTGGCGTCTTTCGGGTCGAGCCACATGCGCAGCTCGATACCGTCGTCGAGGCGAACCACTTCGAGCGATCTGACGTCGTCGACCGACTTGATGATGCCTTCGTCCAGACTGAAGCCGACAGCAAAATCCTCGAGGTTCTGCGGCGTGCCCATCATGACGGCGTAGGTGCCGCCATTGTAGGTCAGCGCCAGCGGCGTCTCCTCCGGGATCAGCCGCGTTCCTTCCGACGTGACACCGTCGCGCCAGATCTCGCGGTCGATGGCCTGGACCGGCACGTGCATGCCGTTACTCCGCAGCCTCGGCCGGGGCGATACGGCGGGAGTGCCGCGCCTGCGCGTCGTAGGTCTTCTGCCAGTCGGACGGACCGTTCGACGGCGAGATCTGCACCGCCGTGACCTTGTATTCGGGACAGTTGGTCGCCCAGTCCGAATAGTCGGTGGTGATCACGTTCGCTTGCGTATCCGGGTGATGGAAGGTCGTGTAGACGACGCCCGGCGACACGCGGTCGGTGATCTCCGCGCGCAGCGTGGTCTCGCCGGCGCGACTGGTCAGCCGTACCCAGTCGCCGTCGCGCACGCCGCGCAGCTCGGCGTCGTGCGGATGGATTTCCAGCCGGTCTTCGGCATGCCAGACCACGTTCTCGGTGCGTCTTGTCTGCGCGCCGACATTGTACTGGCTGAGGATGCGGCCGGTCGTGAGCAGCAGCGGGAAGCGCGGGCCGGTCCGTTCGTCGGTGGCGACATATTCGGTGACGATGAACTTGCCCTTGCCGCGGACGAAACCGTCGATATGCATTACTGGCGTGCCTTCCGGCGCCTTCTCGTTGCAGGGCCACTGCACCGAGCCAAGCTCGTCGAGCTTGGCATAGGAGACGCCGGCGAAGGTCGGCGTCAGGGCTGCGATCTCGTCCATGATTTCGGACGGGTGCTTGTAGTTCATCTCGAAGCCCATTGCCCTGGCGAGGCCGATGGTGACCTCCCAGTCGGCCATGCCGTTCTTGGGCGACATCACCTTACGCACGCGCTGGATACGGCGCTCGGCGTTGGTGAAGGTGCCGTCCTTCTCGAGGAAGCTCGAGCCGGGGAGGAACACATGGGCGTAGTTCGCGGTCTCGTTCAGGAAGAGGTCGTGAACGATGACGCATTCCATCGACGACAGCGCGGCCACCACATGCTTGGTGTTGGGATCGGACTGAAGGATGTCCTCGCCCTGCACGTAGATGCCCATGAACGAGCCCTCGATCGCGGCGTCGAACATGTTGGGGATGCGCAGGCCCGGCTCCGGGTTGAGCTTGACGTTCCACAGTGCTTCGAACTGGTCGCGCACGGCATCGCCCGAGATGTGGCGATAGCCGGGCAGCTCGTGCGGGAACGAGCCCATGTCGCACGAGCCCTGCACGTTGTTCTGGCCGCGCAGCGGGTTTACGCCGACGCCGGAACGGCCGATATTGCCGGTGGCCATCGCGAGGTTCGCGATCGCGATCACCGTGGTCGAGCCCTGGCTGTGCTCGGTGACGCCGAGCCCGTAATAGATCGCGCCGTTGCCGCCGGTGGCGTAGATGCGAGCGGCTTCGCGCAGATCCTTCGGATCGGCGCCGGTGAGGATGGCGGTGGCTTCCGGACTGTTGTTCGGCTGGGCGACGAAGGCCGACCATTCCTCGAACTCGGCCCAGTCGCAGCGCTCGCGCACGAAGGTCTCGTTGACGAGGCCCTCGGTGACGATGACATGCGCCAGCGCCGTCACGACGGCGACGTTGGTGCCGGGCATCAGCGGCAGGTGCAGCGCCTTCACATGCGGCGACTCCACCATTTCGGTGCGGCGTGGATCGATCACGATCAGTTTGGCGCCCTGGCGCAGCCGCTTCTTCAGGCGTGAGGCGAAGACCGGGTGGGCGGAGGCTGGATTGGCGCCGATGATCACGACGACATCGGTGTCTTCGACCGAGTCGAAATCCTGCGTGCCGGCGGAGGTGCCAAAGGTCTGCGAGAGGCCATAGCCGGTCGGCGAGTGGCAGACGCGGGCGCAGGTGTCGACGTTGTTGTTGCCGAAGCCGGCGCGGATCAGCTTCTGGACCAGATAGGTCTCCTCGTTGGTGCAGCGGGACGAGGTGATGCCGCCGATGGCGTCGCGGCCGTATTTCTTCTGGATGCCGCGCATCCTGGCGGCAGCAAACGAGAACGCCTCATCCCACGACACTTCGCGCCAGGGATCTTCGATCCGTTCGCGGATCATCGGCTTGAGGATGCGCTCCTTGTGATTGGTGTAGCCCCAGGCGAAGCGCCCCTTGACGCAGGAATGGCCGCGATTGGCCTTGCCGTCCTTGTACGGCACCATGCGCACGACTTCCTCGCCGCGCATCTCGGCCTTGAAGGCGCAGCCGACACCGCAATAGGCGCAGGTGGTGACGACCGAATGCTCGGGCTGACCGATCTCGATCACGGACTTCTCGGTGAGCGTCGCGGTCGGGCAGGCCTGCACGCAGGCGCCGCAGGAGACGCATTCGGAGCCGAGGAAGCTCTCGCTCATGCCGGGGGAGACGCGGCTGTCGAAGCCGCGGCCGGAGATCGTCAGCGCGAACGTGCCTTGCACCTCCTCGCAGGCGCGGACGCAGCGCGAGCAGACGATGCACTTGGAGGGATCGTAAGTGAAGTACGGGTTGGACTCGTCCTTCGGCATCCAGGCGGCGTTGATCTCGCCGTTGGACTTGCAAGGTGTCTTGGCGAAGACGTGGTTCTCGCCCTCATAGCCGTAGCGCACCTCGCGCAGGCCGACGGCACCGGCCATGTCCTGCAATTCGCAGTCGCCATTGGCGCCGCAGGTGAGACAGTCGAGCGGATGGTCGGAGATGTAGAGCTCCATCACGCCCTTGCGCAGCTTCTTCAGCCGCTCGCTCTGGGTATGCACGACGAGGCCGGGCATCACCGGCGTGGTGCACGAGGCCGGCGTACCGGCGCGGCCCTCGATCTCGACCACGCAGAGCCGGCAGGAACCGAAGGCGTCGACCATGTCGGTCGCGCAGAGTTTTGGGATCTGGTGGCCCGCGTCCATCGCGGCTCGCATGATCGAGGTGCCCTCGGGCACCGTGACCTCGTTGCCGTCGATGGTCAGCGTGACCATCGTGGTTGATTTGGAGCGCGGCGTGCCGTAGTCGATTTCTTCGATCAGAGACATCGTTGCTCTCCTATTCCGCGGCCTGAAGCGTGGTTGGCGCCGGGACGAAATCCTCCCGGAAGTGCCTCAACGCGCTGAGCACGGGGTAGGGCGTGAAGCCGCCGAGTGCGCAGAGCGAGCCGAATTTCATGGTGTTGCAGAGGTCCTCGACGAGCGCGAGGTTCTCGCTGACGCGCTCGCCGCGGATGATCTTCTCGATCGTCTCGAAGCCGCGGGTCGAGCCGATCCGGCAGGGCGTGCACTTGCCGCAGGATTCGATGGCGCAGAATTCCATGGCGAAGCGCGCCTGCTTGCGCATGTCGACGCTGTCGTCGAACACGACGATGCCGCCATGGCCGATCAGGCCGTCGCGTGCGGCGAAGGCTTCGTAGTCGAACGGCGTGTCGAACAGCGCGCGCGGGAAGTAGGCGCCGAGCGGGCCACCGACCTGAACGGCGCGAACCGGGCGGCCCGTGAACGTGCCGCCGCCGATGTCGTCGACGAGCTCGCCAAGCGTGACGCCGAACGCCGTCTCGTACAGCCCGCCGTGGAGGATATTGCCGGCAAGCTGGATCGGCATCGTGCCGCGCGAGCGGCCCATGCCGTAATCGGCGTAGGCCTTGGCGCCCTCGGCGAGGATAAAGGGAATGGCCGCCAGCGACAGGATATTGTTGATGGCGGTCGGCTTGCCGAACAGGCCGTGATGGGCCGGCAGCGGCGGCTTGGCGCGCACGATGCCGCGGCGGCCTTCGAGGCTCTCCAGCAGCGAGGTCTCCTCGCCGCAGACATAGGCGCCGGCACCGACACGGACCTCGAGATCGAAATCGGAGGTGGAGCCGCCGATCTTGCTGCCGAGATAGCCACCACGTCTGGCCGCCACGACGGCGGCTCTCATCGCCTCGACCGCGTGCGGATATTCGCTGCGGGTGTAGATGTAGCCTTTGGTAGCGCCGACGGTGATGCCCGCGATCGTCATGCCCTCGATGACCAGGAAGGGATCGCCCTCCATGATCATACGGTCGGCGAAGGTGCCGCTATCGCCCTCGTCGGCGTTGCAGACGATGAACTTGCGGTCGGCCTTGGCCTGCGCCACCGTCTTCCACTTGATGCCGGTCGGGAAGCCCGCGCCGCCGCGACCGCGCAGGCCCGATGCGGTCACTTCGTCGAGGATCGCATCCGAGCCGAGCGACAGCGCGCGCTCCAGTCCCTTGTAGCCGCCATGAGCGCGGTAGTCGTCGAGCGAGCGCGGGTCGATCACGCCGCAGCGGGCAAAGGTGAGGCGGGTCTGGCGCTTCAGCCAGGGAATTTCGTCGGTTGCGCCGAGCCGCAGCAGATGCGGTGTGTTGCTGGCGAGTGCGTCGAGCAGCGAGGGGACATCGGCTTCGGTCAAGGGGCCGAAGGCGATCCGGCCGTGCGGCGTCGCAACCTCGACCAGCGGCTCCAGCCAGTATAAGCCGCGCGAGCCGGTCCTGACGATTTCGATCGCAACGCCGCGCTTGGCCGCGGCCTGTTGCAGCGCCAGCGCAACCTCGTCGGCGCCGACGGCAATTGCGCCGGCATCGCGTGAGACGAATAGACGCATGCTCATCGCTGCGCCTCCGCAACCAGCGCATCGAGGCGCTTCTCGTCGAGGCGGCCGATGAGGCGGCCATCGAGCATCGCGGACGGCGCGGTCGCGCACAGGCCGAGGCAGTAGATCGGCTCCAGCGTGACGCGATCATCGGCGGTCGTGTTGCCGAGCGGCACGCCGAGCTTCGCCTCGGCGCGCGCAGCCAGCGCATCGCCGCCAGCGGCCTGACAGGCCTCCGCGCGGCACAGCTTCAGGACGTGGCGGCCGGCCGGCTTGTGCCTGAAATCATGATAGAACGTGACCACGCCATGGACCTCGGCGCGCGACAGATTCAGCGCCTGCGCCACCATCGGAACGGCGGCCTCCGGCACATAGCCGAACGCCTCCTGAAGCGCGTGCAGAATGACGAGCGTTGCGCCTTCCTGTTTGGAATGTTCGGCGATGATCTCGGCGCCGCGCGTCTCGTTCCAAGGCTCGTGCGAAGGCTCGTAAAGCGCTGTCATTCATCATTCTCGGATTGAGCGTCCCTTCCTCGCAAACTATTTGGAATCGTTCGAAGATCAATAAAGCTGTCTCATGCGGCGATTGCGAATTCAGATCGATTTGCAACCGCGATCGAACGATGCGAAATTGCAATCGACGCCGCTCTGCGGGGCGGTTTTTGCGTGTTGGCAGGGATGGGCCGTGCTAGCTTGCATGCCACGGCAAAATCCGAGGGGACGTCCGGTTGATCGACAAACTTGAATTGCTGCTGGCACTGGCGAAGGAGCGGCATTTCGGACGCGCGGCTGAGGCCTGCGGCGTGACGCAGCCGACCATGTCGACCGGGCTGAAGCAGCTCGAGGAAATCCTCGGCGTGATGCTGGTCCAGCGCGGCTCACGCTTTCAGGGCTTTACGCCCGAAGGCGAGCGGGCGCTGGACTGGGCGCGGCGGATCGTGGGCGATGCCCGCGCGATGCGTGACGAGATCAACGGGCTGAAGCATCAGCTCTCCGGCGAGATCCGCATCGCCGCGATCCCGACCGTGCTCGGCATGGTCGCCGCGCTGACAACGCCGTTCCGCGCGCGGCATCCCGAGGTGCGCTTCAGCATCCGCTCCACCACCTCGTCGGAGGTGCTGGGACTGCTGGAAAATCTCGAGGTCGATGCGGGGCTGACCTATATCGAGAACGAGCCGATCGGCAAGGTACGCACCATTCCACTCTACAGCGAGACCTACCGCCTGCTCACCGCGCCCGACGGCATGTTCGGTGACCGCGAGACGGTGACGTGGAAGGAGGTCGGGCAGGTGCCGCTGTGCCTGCTCACGCCCGACATGCAGAACCGCCGCATCATCGACCGCGCGTTGCGTTCGGTCGGCGCGGAGGCGACGCCGACCTTGACGTCGAACTCGCTGCTCGTGCTGTTCACGCATGTGAAGACCGGACGCTGGGCGAGCGTGATGCCGGCCAAGCTGGCCGAGACACTCGGCCTGTCCGACACGGTGCGTTCGATCCCGATCACCGATCCCGACGTCAATTACAGCATCGGCATGGTGATCCCGCAGCGCGATCCGATGACCCCGCTGATCGCCGCGCTGGTCAATGTCGCGCGTGAGGTCGCGCCGTCGCTGCAGCTGTAGGGTTCAGGCCGCGACCGAGACCCCGGACGCCGCCTTGATCGCATCGCGGGGCAGCGTCACGCGGACAACGGTGCCCACATTGATCTTCGAGCGCAGCCGCATCGAGCCGCCGTGGAGCTGCGCCAGCGAGCGGGCGATCGCGAGCCCGAGGCCGGAGCCGTGATAGGTCTTGGTGAGCTGGCTCTCGACCTGCTCGAACGGGCGGCCGAGCCGGGCCAGCGAATGCTGCGCGATCCCGATTCCGGTGTCGGCGATCATCAGCACGATCCTGTCGTCGAGCTGCCGGCTGCGCACCACGATGCGGCCGCCGTCGGGGGTAAACTTCACCGCGTTGGAGAGCAGGTTGACGATGATCTGCTTGGTGGCGCGGCGGTCGGCGACGACCGAGATGGATGTCTCGATATCGGCATCGACCGTCAGATTCTTGTCCTGGGCGCGGCCGGTGACGACCCGCAGGGACTCCGCAAGCGTCTGTGCGAGGTCGAGCTCTTCCATGTCGAGCTTCATGCGGCCGGCTTCGATCTTGGACATGTCGAGGATGTCGTTGATGACCTCGAGCAGGTAGTGGCCGCTGGTCAGGATGTCGTGGCAGTATTCCTGGTACTTCTCGCTGCCGAGCTCACCGAACATGCCCGAGCCCATGATCTCGGAGAAGCCGATGATGGCGTTGAGCGGCGTGCGCAGCTCGTGGCTCATATTGGCGAGGAATTTCGACTTGGTCTGATTGGCTTCCTCGGCGCGGGTCTTCTCGCGCTGGTATTTCTCGGCGAGATCGGCCAGCTCGTTGGTCTGGCGCTCGAGGGCTGCCTGCGAACGCTTCAGGTCGATGACGGTGGCACGCAGGCGCAGATCGTTGTCGACCAGCTTCTGCTCGTGCTCCTTGATCCGGGTGATGTCGGTGCCGACCGAGACGTAGCCGCCGTCCTTGGTGCGGCGCTCGCTGATGTGCAGCCAGCTGCCGTCGTCGAGCTGGGCCTCGAAGGTGCGGGCGCCCGGGCCCCGGCTCGCAGTCTCGTTGTGGCGGGTGCGCACCTCAGGCATGCGGCCGACTTCCAGCACGGTCTCGTAGGAGGTGCCGGGAATGACGGCCGAGTCGGGCAGTTTGTGCAGGCGCTGGAAGTGCGAGTTGCAGAGCACCAGGCGGTCGCTCGCATCCCACAGCACGAAGGCTTCCGGAATGGTCTCGATGGCGTCGCGCAGCCGGAGGTCGGCTTCGACGGTCCGCTCGGCGAGGCTCTTCTGCTCGGTGATGTCGACGGCGATGCCGATCAGGTGAACGCTGGAATCGGTCGCCCCGCGCGTCTTCTCGCAGCGGACGCGCAGCCAGATCCAGTGGCCGTCGACATGCTGCATGCGGAAGGTCTGGTCGATGTGAGCGATCTGACCCGAGATGAGCTGGTCGGCGATCTCGAACAGGTCGATGTCGTCGGACTTTACCAGCGCATTGACCTCGCCGAAGGTCAGGAGCTCGTTGCGGCCGTCGAGGCCGAGCATGGAGAACATCGACTGCGACCAGAAGATCCGGCCGCGCGACAGGTCCCAGTCCCACAGGCCGCAGCGGCCGCGGTTGAGCGCGGTGTCGATGCGGCCGCGCACGGCGTCGTTGATGAGGTCGCCCTCGCGGGCCCGGGTCGACTGCCAGTGGAAGGCGAAACCGAGGATCAGCACGACGAAGCCGGTGGTGGCCGAGAGCGTCACCGAGAGCGCGGCGTCCGAGCCCCAGATCGGCTCGTTGCGCTCCTGGATCACGGTGACGAGGCCCGGCATCGACTTGATCTGCCGCGAGGTCGCCATCGCGGCGTTGCCGTTCGGCAGCGTCATGTCGGAGATGGCGTTGTCGCGGGGCGGCGCCGCCAGCATCTGCGCCGTCGTGATCGCGTCGAGCAGACGGTCGTTGCCCGAGCGATCGCTGTCGACGGGAATGCGGGCGAGGATGCGGCGGTCGATGCCGGCCGAGTTGACGATGACGTGGCGGCCGGAGGCCGTGCCCCAGGTCGGGATGAGATCGGTCAGCAGCGCCGGCAGGTTCTCGATGTTCTTCAGGCGCTCCTGCCGGGACGACGTCAGGCGGTCGAGGCGCTCGGCGAGCAGGTCAGCCAGGGCCGAGATGTCGTGGCGGATCACCAGCCGCTTCTGGCGCGTCTGATCGACGACTTGCACGAATGCACCGAGGCAGATCGTGATCAGGAACGCGATGATGAGCGTCGGCACGGCGCGGCGCAGCGCCGGCTCCGCGATCAGGAGCCGATGATAGGCAGGTTTCGCGATCGATTGCGCCAATCCCTTGATCGAATCGGATTGGACGCACGCGTTCGCGGCGTCTGCACGCGCCATGCCTTTAGCCCCCGGGAAACTTGCTGCGACTCGATTCGAAAGCAGCCCCACATCACTTTCGAATCAAGGCGATTTGAATCCACTTTGCGCAGGCTGTCGAGAGTCAACGAAACGTTAACGCGAAATTATTCTTATCCAACGGAGAGTTCGCGCGCTTTACGTCCGTAGTTCGACGTACGCGATGAGTCCGAAACGAGAACGCGCGACTCCCCGCGCGTTCCGCGTCACGCGCGCGGCGGCTCGGCGTGGCTGATGACGCGCTTCACGCTCGGGAAGGCACGGCGCAGCGCGCGCTCGATCGCGTCGACATGCTCGTGCACCTTGATCACGCTCATCGACGGCGCCGCGCGGCAGTGGAAGTTGACGATCTCGCCGCCCTCGGTGTCGCGCACGCGCACGTTATGAATGTCGTGGATCTCGCCGCCGGCGGCATATTCGGTGAGCGCGGCCGCGATGGTCTGCACGCGTTCCGACGCGGCATCGACCCCGAACGGCAGTTCCGGTTCCAGCGGCTCGATGTGGACGTCGACCTCGACGTCCGCGCCGAACTCCTCCTGGATGTTCCGCTCCAGCGTGTTGGCGACCTCATGGGCGGCGTCGAGCTGCATCCGGGCGTCGACCTCGAGGTCGATGCTGACGATCAACTTGGCGCCCAAGTCTTGAGTCGTACCCAGCTCGTGGACCGTGACGTGGTGGACGGCGAGGCCCGAATTGTGCGCGATCACCATGATGCGGTCGCGCACGGTCTCGTTGTCGCGCGCGACGGGGACCGCGGTGAAGGTAAGGTCGGTATCGCCGAATGCCGTCTCGACGGCGGCCTGCGCCTTGCGCTTGATCTCCTCGACGCGGTCGATCGGATAGGTCCGCGGCACCTTTGCGATGGTGTCGATGAAGGTGGTCGCCCCGACCATGCGCACCCGCAGCCGCTCGACGTCGATCACGCCGGGAACGCTGCGGATCGCGGCCGTGGCCTTTTCATGCGCGCCTTCCGGCGCACGATCGACCAGCGTCTGCACGGTCGAGCCGGCCATGCGCAGGCCGAGCAGGGCGATCATCACGGCGACCGCGGCGGCGGCGGCCGCGTCGCCCCACCAGAAGCCGAGGGCGGCGAGGATCAGGCCCGCGATCACGGCGAACGAGCCCATGACATCGGAGGCGAAGTGGAGCGCGTCGGCCGCGAGCGCCTGGCTCCCGGTCTCACGCGCGGCGCGGTGCAGCGCGCGGGCCCGCCAGAAATTGACGACGATGTCGATCACCAGCACCACGAACGGCACGGCCGAAATGGTCGGCGGCGAGGTTCCCTCCCGCAGGCGGCTATAGGACTCCACCAGGATGCCGCCGGCCAGCACGTAAAGCAGGGCGGTGACGCCGAGCGCGGAAATGCTCTCCAGCTTGCCGTGGCCGTAATGGTGCTCGTCGTCCGCCGGCTTGTCGGACACCCGCACCACGGCCCAGGTGATGATGGTCGCGACCAGGTCGATCGAGGAGTGCAGGGCTTCGGAGATCAGCGCGAGCGAGCCGATCGCGATTCCGACCGCGAACTTGGCCGCGGCCATGCCGCCGCTGGCGAAGATCGAGATCGCGGCGACCGAGGTTTTGCTGTGCTGGGAGGTCATGGCGGGGGATTTAGCAGCCCATGGCCGAACATCAAGCGATGATCCACAGCCGTAGTCGCTAGTGAGTTGCAGGAGCGAAGTGACACCTCTTCTTCGTAGGGTGGGCAAAGGCGCGTAGCGCCGTGCCCACCATTTCTCCGCGATCGCTGACAGATGGTGGGCACGCTGCGCTTTGCCCACCCTACGAGACCTCCGCCGCTGCTACACCGTCACCACGATCTTCCCCAGGTGCTTGTTCGCCTCCATGTGGGCGAAGGCCTGGTCGATGTCGTCGAACGCGTAGACCTTGTCGATCGGCAGTTGCAGCTTGCGCGACTCCACCGCGCCCCAGATGTCCTTCCTGACCTCGTCGAAGATCTCGCGGACCTCCTCGATGGTGCGGGTGCGAAAGGTGACGCCGATATAGCTGATGCGGCGGGCGGCATGCAGGTCGAAGTTGAAGTCGGCGTGGGTGCCGCCGAGCCGGCCGACATTGACGATGCGGCCCAGGATCTTCGTTGCCGCGAGGTTCTGGTTGGCGACCTGGCCCGAGACCTGGTCGACGATGAGGTCGACGCCGTCGCCGCCGGTCGCCTTCAGGACCTCGTCGACCCATTTGGGGTCGGAAGAGTCGACCGCGAGATCGGCGCCGTAGTCGGTCAGCCGGTCGCGCCGATAGGCATCGGTCGAGGAGCCGATGACGAGCTTTGCGCCCTTGAGCTTGGCGATCTGCATCGCCATCAGGCCGACGCCGGAGCTGGCGCCCTGGATCAGCACGCTCTGGCCCGGCTGCACGCCGCCGACGGTGACGACGGCGTTATGCATGGTCGCGAGCGCGACGGGGAGGGTGGCGGCTTCCTCGAAATTCATGTTCGAGGGGGCGCGGAACAGCCGGCCGTGATCGGCCAGCGTATACTCCGCGAACGCCGCGCCGCCCGAGCCCATGATGCGGTCGCCGACCTTCACGCCCTTCGCATCGGGTCCGAGTTCGGCAACTTCGCCGGCCCATTCCATGCCGAGCACGGTGCCGACGCCGCCGGCCGCGCCATGGGCGTGGCCCTTGCGCATGCCGGTGTCGGCGCGGTTCAGCCCGCAGGCACGGACGCGCACCAGCACTTGGGTGCCTTTAGGTTTTGGTTGAGCGACGTCGGAAATCCGAGCGCCATCAGCGCCGTAGACATAAGCCTTCATGAATTACTCTCGCTTCTTGCAGTGATTATTCGGCAGCTTGCGCCGTCGGATGAACGATCATGCCTTCGAGTCGACCGCGGATGATGGCCTCCGCCTCGCGCACGATGCGGGAGACGAGCTCGGCGCAGCTCGGGATGTCCTGGATCAGGCCCTGCACCTGTCCGGCCGACCAGATGCCTTCGTCGGAATCGCCTGTGGCATAGACCATCTTGCCGCGGGCACCCGCAACGAGCTCGCGGATGTCCTCGAACTTGGCGCCCTCCTTTTCCATCGCGACGACCTTGGTCGAGATCGCGTTCCTGGCGACGCGCGAGGTGTTGCGCATGGTGCGGAAGATCAGCTCGGTGTCGCGCTCGTCGTTGGCGACGATCTTCTCCTTGATGAGCTGGTGGATCGGGCTTTCCT
Organism: Bradyrhizobium betae; assembly: GCF_008932115.1. Lineage (NCBI taxonomy): Bacteria > Pseudomonadati > Pseudomonadota > Alphaproteobacteria > Hyphomicrobiales > Nitrobacteraceae > Bradyrhizobium > Bradyrhizobium betae. The sequence continues at coordinate 865,280 of NZ_CP044543.1, read as the reverse complement.
TGGTCGCCATGAAGCGGGTGCCCATGTTGATGCCCTCGGCCCCCAGCGCCAGCGCGGCGACCAGGCCGCGGGCGTCGGCGAAGCCGCCCGAGGCGATCATCGGGATCTTGATCTTGTTGGCGGCAGCCGGGATCAGGATCAGGCCGGGGGTGTCGTCCTCGCCGGGGTGGCCGGCGCACTCGAAGCCGTCGATCGAGATGGCGTCGACGCCCATGCGCTCGGCCGAGAGGGCGTGGCGGACGCTGGTGCATTTGTGCACCACCTTGACGCCGTGCTTTTTGAACTCGTCGACGTGCTCCTGCGGCTTGTTGCCGGCGGTCTCGACCACGGTGATGCCGCTCTCGATGATGGCGGCGCGGTACTCGGCATAGGGCGGCGGCTTGATCGCGGGCAGGATGGTGAGGTTGACGCCGAACGGCTTGTCGGTGAGGTCGCGGCAGCGCGCGATCTCCTTCCTCAGATCCTCCGGGGTCGGCTGGGTCAGCGCCGTGATGAAGCCGAGCGCGCCGGCATTGGCAACGGCGGCGACCAGTTCGGCGCGTCCAACCCATTGCATGCCGCCCTGGACGATCGGGTGCTCGACGCCGACGAGCCTGGTGAACCGTGTCTGCAACATGATCTGTTTCCCCCGCCTGTGTGGCGCTCTGTTATCGGTTGATGGCGGGAGGATGCCGCCGGGGTCGGGAAATGTCTATTGCGGGGGTGCGCGGTGGGGGCGGGGCGATCATGCGGGAGACGAGGGTGATTCCGCAGGGCGGATAATTGGGTTTTCAATCCGTCATCCTTGTAACTCGCCAAAGACCGGTCGGCGATCTAGGCTTGGCCGTTCGGCTGCAGATGGGAGACCGTCTCATTCTAGGGCCGCAAAGCCCGTCCCTCAGCTCGGCTCCCCATCTGCAAGTCCGTTGAACCCGAACAGTCGCGTGGGCCGCCTGGCGAGCCCGGTTGCGCAAGGAGGGGTGCCGATGGAATTGTCATTCGTGGGAATCGATGTCTCCAAGGACCGCCTGGACGTTCACGTACGTCCGAGCGGAGAAATGTTCGCTGTCACGCGAGACGGCAAAGGGCTCGAGAGCCTCGTCGAACGGCTGTTAGAGCTGAAACCCACTTTGGTCGCGGTGGAGGCGACCGGAGGTTTCGAAACCATTGTGGCTGCGGCCGTTGCCGGCGCTTCAATCCCGCTGGCGGTGGTCAATCCTGCCCAAATCCGCAACTTCGCCCAGGCGGCCGGCAAACGGGCGAAGACCGATCCGATCGACGCTGCCGTGATTGCTCACTTCGCGGATGCGCTCCGGCCGGAGCCGCGCGAGCTGCCTGACCAGGAAGCGCGCCTGCTGGCCGAAATGGTCAGTCGCCGCCGGCAGATCATCGAGATGAAGACCGCGGAAGGCCAGCGTGAGAAACGGGCAAGCAATGTCCGGATCCGCAAAGGTCTGCAGCGTCACATCGCCATGCTGCAGAAGGAGCTCGATGCCATCGACCGAGACATCGAGACCATGGTTCGTGGCTCGCCGGTCTGGCGCGCCAAGGAGGATCTTCTCGCCTCGGTGCCTGGGATAGGAAACATCGTCGCCAGAACTCTGCTCGCCGAGCTGCCTGAACTTGGCCGGTTGAGCCGTCGGGAAATCGCCAGCCTCGCCGGCCTTGCGCCTTACACCCGGCAATCAGGCCGCTGGCGAGGCAAGAGCATGATCGGCGGCGGCCGAGCCAGCGTTCGCACAGTCCTCCACATGGCCGCCTTGGTGGCGAGCCGCTGCAACCTCGCCCTCAAGACTTTCTACCAGCGCCTCCTCAGCGCCGGAAAGCCGAAGATGGTTGCTCTGGTGGCAGTCGCCCGGAAGCTTCTCATCACCCTCAACGCCATCATCAGAGACAATAGACCATGGCAAAACGCTTGACTTCGAACACAGTCGCTGAGGGGCGAGCTGCGCGGTGCGTAGCACCGGGCAGGGAGCCTCGAAGGATGAACGGCCGCGCTGCGAGAGCCGGGCTGTCGCCCTTCGAGGCTTGCCCTGCGGCGCAATTGCGCCACAGGGCGCGCACCTCAGGGTGATGGTCATAGGCTAGGCTCGCTGCAATACCGAACTCGCATCCTCGCAAGACACACCTTCGCATCCTCGCGGCTGATACGCCCGAGCTTTGCCTGGTCGGCTCACCCCCAATGAAAGAGGGCGCAGGGAAGACCGGGTGCCGGCTGGCACCCGCGGTCCACTGTGCGGAGTTGCGGTGAGAAATTTGCACAGCGGCATACAGGCGTAGCCAAAACATCCGGCCTTCCCTGCGCAGTGGCTTTACGGCTTATGTCGCGCTCTCCCCGGGGAGCGATGCACTCTTGCCCCCGTCGCCTTGCGACTGACGATGCGCGCGCCCGGTCGGGCCGCCACATCACCGCAACGCTTGACGCCAGCCTGCGGGCGCCAGGACCACACGATTTTGCCGTACGCAGATCACACCGGTCGTACGTGCGATGTGCCTCGCTCACGGTTTCCCGCCCTGCGATCACCGTCGCACCGATGTGGCCCACGTCCACCGCCGTCCGGCCCGCGTTCGTGACGATCGCGATACGCCCCTCTTCGTTGGGCCGGGTCGAGGCGATGGATACGCTGTTTCCGAATTTCGGTAAAGCGGAATATTTTTGCCGACGCGCGTTGACCGATCGCTTGGGTGTTTTGCCCGTCGGGCAACGCAATATCTCGTAGCCGGCTACTCCGACGTCAGCCGCACCAACTGGCGGCCACCGTTCATGTCCTTGAGGCTGTTGACGAAGTTTTCCGGGCGCTGCCAGCGGTAGGGGACCTTCAATCCCATGTACTCGGCGATGTCGCCGATGAAGCCGGTGCAGTTGGTGGTCTCGGCGTTCCAGACCGGCGAGCTCGCCTGCAATTTCTTGATATAGGCGAACACGCGTTTGGCGTCGGCTTCGTTCAGATAGACCCGGTAGCTCGCGGTGAGATAGTCGGGATCGAGATCGCCGTAGCTCGCGCCGGTCTCGGAGGGTACCCAGGTGAGATGGCCGAGCACGTAGGCCCAGGTGTCGCCGGCGGGCGTGAGCCCTGCGACCTCGACGGCGCGCTCGCTGGTCTTGCCGTACCAGACGAAGGCATGGCCCCAGCTCGCCGCCGTCCGCGCACGGAAGTCGACGTAGTAGGGACCTTTCTCTGTGCGCGCGACCGAGCGCCGGGCCGATTGCGGCGCGCCTCGTGACGCGGAGTCGGACGTGGCAAGCGCGTTGGCATCGGCAACGCGCTTGTTCGCTTCATGGGCCGAGGCCGAGGGCAGCGTGCACGCGATCATCGCCGCGAGCGCCAGTCCCGCAAGGATGCAGGATCCCGATCGATCAGGTTTGTCCGTCACGCTAGCCCCCTCGACTGTCGGCCGTTTACGCTGGTCGTCTACGATGCTGCGCGTCAGTAGCGCGAGACGACCGGGCCGGGCGCCTTGCCGATCGGGGCCTTTCCAACCGGGCTCTTGCCAATCGGCATCTTCCCGATCGGAGCCTGCTCCTGGACGTAGACGGGCTGCCGGCGCGGCAGATCCGCAGCGTTCGCAGCCGTCACCAGAACAAGCGTAGCACCCAGAACAATTACAATCTTCTTCACAGTCATACCCCTGAAGGTTTGGTCCAAACACGGCAACGCCGTGCCCCCAGACACGCCTGACAAAAGGGCGGCGGAATGCGTCCAAGTTGCGGCACCCGCGCGACATGTTGGCGGCATCTGTCGGGTGCGCGCAGATGTGATGTGTCGGAATATTTCGCCGTCGCGCCGTCTTCGTTAGCGGTCGGCGCGCAGCCGGAAATGCAGCTCGATTTCCGGTTGCGACGGATCGCTCGCAATGCGCCAGGGCGAATAGCCGGGCGTCGGGTCCGGATCGGAGGGAAGATCGATCGGCCAGCTTCGCGCAGGCATGCCCGGGAGCGTCAGGTGCGCGACGCGGTGGCGCGTCTTGTACATCAGCGCGGCGGTGGCAATGATGGCCGGACGGTCGCCGTCATGCGCGCGCCAATTCACGGCAGGGCTGGCGATCGCATATCCCCGCGCTTCCTCGACCTCGATCCGCACGTCGTCCTTGTTGTCCGGCAAGGTCGCGCCGGCGGGAAGCCGGAATTCGAGTTCGAGCGTCATGAAGCCGTGGCTGAGATAGGGCGAGCGGATGAATTCGTACCATCCCCACCAGCCCAAAATGCTCGCGATGAGCAGGAGGGTGACGGCAAAGGGCAAAGACAGCTGCGTCGGGGCGCGCGGCGCGGCGTCGGATGCCTCCACCGGCGGCGACGCGGCGTTTCGAACGAGCCCGATGCGCACGAACAGCCAAATGCCGGCGACCAGGCCGACCACGCCGCCGATCGGGCCGATGTCGAAGACGGCGCCCATGGCGATGCCGCCATCGCGGTCCGGCCCCGCCAGCGCCATCACCAGCGCGGCAAGCGCGGACCAGCCGGCGAGCGCGCCGAGCAAGGCGGAGAGGAGGCCGAGGATGATGCGCATGCAGGCTTTGGTCGCGCCGGCATCAACTTCGGTTCGAGGTCTGTAGGATGGGTAGAGCGCAGCGAAACCCATCGGCCGTTTGAGTGAGGAGAGATGATGGGTTTCGCTGTGCTCTACCCATCCCACGCGGCAGCTTACCCGATCCGGTTCAGGCTGTTTCTGATCGTCGAGAAGATGCCGCCGATGTCCTTGCGCAAGGCATCGAGCGCGTTGAAATTGTCGAAGATGCGGGTGAGCCGGTCCTCGACCTCGCGTTTGCTCTTGGTCAACGCCTCGACGCGTGAGGTGAGGGTGACATCGCCGCTCGCCTCGATCTCGCCGACGGTCCTGGCGAGGAGGTCGCGGGTGGCACCGACCTCCGCGATCAGGGCCTCGATGCCGAACACCGGGGCCTTCAACGGGACGAGGTCGGCCTGCGACTTCGACAGCTCCACCTTGAAGGCGTTCAGCGTGGCGAGCGTTTCCTGCAACGCGCCAAGGCGCTGGCGCGACTGGACGACGAAATCGTTCAGCGCGTTCTGGCGCTCCGCGAGGGACTTGCCGTCGGAATCGGTTTCGACGTCGGCGAGTGAGCGTTCGAGCTGAGCCCGGCGCTGGGCGAGCTCCTCGAAGTCGAGGCTGACGGCCTTGAGGATGTTGAAGCTGTCGTCGATGCGCGCGAGGCGCTGCTCGATCTCGATCTTGTTCTTCGACAGCGTCTCGACGCGGGTGCCGAGCGGCGCTTCGCCGCCGGTCTCGAGCTCGTCGATGCTCTTGGAGAGGCGGTCATGGCTGAGCCCGAGCTCGCCGATCAGGGCATTGATGCCGGCGTCGGTCGCGCGCAGCGGCACCAACTCGGCATGGGATTTCGCCAGATCTTCCTTGTACTGGTTGAGGGTCGCAAAGGTCGTCTGGACCGTGTTGACCCGCGTCAGCAGCGTCGAGACGTCGCCCGCGATATTCTTGAGCCGGTCGGCGAGGCTGTTCTTGCGGTCGTCGGTCTCGAGGTCATGCAGGGACCGTTCGAGCTGGTTCTGGCGGTCGCGGATTTCGGTGAAGACGGGTTCGACCGCGCGACGCTGATCGGCGACCTTGCCGACCATCTCGCGCAGCGCCTGCTGGCGGCGGCGGATTTCGGCGAGCTGGTCGTGCATATCGGTGGATTCGTTGCGGCCCTGCTGGAGCAGGGCGCGCTGCTCGACCTCGCCCAGCTTGTCGTGAAGGGCAGAGACAGCCTCTCGGGGGTCGCTCTCGATCAGGTGCTGGACAGTGGCGTCGAGGTGGTTCTGCAGGGCGTGGGCGACGACGACGTCTTCGCGGGTCTTCTTGAGGCGGTCGCGCAGCGTGTTGAGGCGCCGGTCCTGGCGCGACAGCCGCCAGACGGAGGCGCCGATCAGCGCCAGCGCGACGGCGAGAATCGCGCCGGTCGCGATGCGCTGCGGCATCGGCAGGCCCGCGAACCAGGCGGGCAGGTGGGCAACGTCGTAACCAAACGCCTGCTGGGCGAAAATCGCGATGGCGACAAGCAGGACAAACCAGGCAACCAGGAAAAACAGCCACATCGTGAATTCCTCACGCCGGCACACAATATCGCCATAGTTGCTATTGGAGAGCGGAACCGAGATCAAGGGGGCCGACACCTCGGATCGCGCGATCGGCGCCGGATCCCGTCGGCGGATCGGTGAAGGGGCATGCCTGAGGTTGCCGGGTTTTCCCGAAATGGGGGATTGCGCTGGCCCAGTCCTCAGTCGTCATTCCGGGCTCGGCGCTCTGCGCCGCCCCGGAATGACTGCGAGAGCTACAGCCGAAACTCGTTGGTCAGCTCGCCGATGCCGTCGATCGCGACGGTCACGACATTCACCGGCTCCTTCATCACGCCGACGCCAACCGAGGTGCCGACGGCGATGAGGTCGCCGGGGAGCAGGGTCATGTCGTGGGAGATCCTGCTGACCAGCTCCTGCGCCGAGAAGATCATATCCGCGATCGGATAGTTCTGCCGCTCGGCGCCGTTGAGGATGGTGCGCACCGTGAGCTTTGCGGGATCGAGCCCGGTTGCGATCACCGGGCCGAACGGGCCGTAATCGTCGATGCCCTTGGCGCGGGCCCACTGAGGGAAGGTGGGATCGCTGGTCAGGATGTCGTTGGCGGTGATGTCGTTGACGCAGGTGTAGCCGAAGATGAAGCTGTCCGCCTCCGCAGGCGAGACGCGCGCGCAGGTCCTGCCGATGACGATGCCGAGCTCGCCTTCATAGGTGGTCTTGCCGTCGTAGTACGAGGGGCGGCGGATCACGGCGCCGGGCGTCGTAATGCTGGTGGTGGCCTTGAGCAGATAGAGCGGCTCCGGCGGCTCGGGCTGGTTCAGCTTGGCGGCGAGCGCGTGAAAATTGTTCCAGAGCGCGACGATCTTGCTGGGCGCGCAAGGGGCGAGCAGCTCGACGTCCGACAGCGCCAGCGTCTTGCCGGTGGGCGCATTGCGGCCGAACATTTCGCCCTCATGCACGCTGATGCCCGATGAGGCCTGTGTCCCGAAGCCGGTTGCGCCGGCGTGGCGGAAGCGAAGCCATTTGGTGACGTCCGCCATCATGCCACCGCCAGGGCATGCGGATCGGCCGGCGTCGAGACGCCATCATAGAGGCCGGCGACGCGGGCGCGCTGCGTCACCATCGCCAGCACCGAGTCGAGCGCGGGCGTCGGAATTCCGGTCAGGCGCCCCATCTCCTGCACCACGGTGACGAGCGGATCGATCTCCATCGGGCGACCGCGCTCGAGATCCTGCAGCATCGAGGTCTTGTGCGCGCCGACCTTGCGGGCGCCTTCGATGCGGCGCTCGACATCGACGCGGAATTTGACGCCGAAGGTCTCGGCGATGCCTTGCGTCTCCACCATGATCGCGCGCGACAGCGCACGCGTGGACGGATCGGTGCAGATCACGTCGAGCGTCGCATGGGTGAGCGCGCTGATCGGGTTGAAGCAGACATTGCCCCACAGCTTCAGCCAGATCTCGTCGCGGATGCGGTCGAGCACCGGCGCTTTCAGTCCGGCCGAGACGAACAGATCGGCAAGGCGCTGCACGTCCGGCGTGATCTCGCCGGAGGGCTCGCCGAGCGGAAAATTGTTGCCGTAGACGTGGCGGATCACGCCGGGCGCCTCGATCTCGGTGGCGGGATAGACGATGCAGCCGATGGCGCGCTCGGCGCCGATCTCGCGCCACTGCCGCCCGCCGGGGTCGATGCTCTCCAGCGTCGCATTCTCGTACGAGCCGCCGTGCCTGTAGAAGTACCAATAGGGTATGCCGTTGACGGCGGTGACGATGCGGGTGTGCGGCCCGAGCAGCGGCTGCATCTTCTCGATCACGCCGGTGATCGAATGCGCCTTCAGCGTGATGATGATGAAATCCTGCTCGCCGAGCTCGGCGGGGTCGTCGGTGCAGCGCGGATGCACGGTGTGTTTCTCCTCGCCCGTGAGCAGTGTCAGGCCGCGCTCGCGCATCGCGGCGAGATGGGCGCCGCGTGCGACCAGGCTGATATCGGCGCCCGCGCGCGCGAGCTGAACCCCGAGATATCGGCCGATCGCGCCGGCGCCGTAGATGCAGATCTTCATGAAATCCTCGCGGGTGGCCGGAATTTCGGGACGAAGGATCCTGTCCGGCTCGGATGGATCCGAGCCGGGGCTGGTCGTCGCAGGCGAAGGGGCGTGCCGCTTTAGGCTGCTGCCTGCGGCGTGCCGTTGATCGCTTCGTCGACGGCAGCGGCGATGTCGCGCATGCTGATGACGGAGACGAGACTGTAATCGTCGATCACGGGCAGGTGCCGGATGTGATTGCGGTTCATCAGGTGCCGGACGTGCTCGATCGTGTCCGAGGAGGTGCAGGAGACGAGCTGCTGCACCGAGACGAGCTGTGAGACCTTGACGTTGACGCCGTTCGCGCCGTGCTCGGCGACGGCGCGCACCACATCGCGCTCGGTGAACATGCCGACGGCGGTGTTGCCCTCGGAGCGGACCACGTCCTTGACCACCAGCGCGCTGATGTTGTTGGCGCGCATCAGCTTGGCGGCGATACCCACCGTTTCGTTCATTCGCACCGTGACAACGCGCGGTGTCTTCTTGCGCAGAATGTCTCCGACCAGCATTGCAACCTCCCTGGGGTGAATGACGGATCAAGTGTGGTATACATAATGCCAATCGTCAAGCGATCGATTTGGCTGATCCGAAAAATCTTGCGACAGGGCTGCTGACGTTTGTCGTGGCGCCAAAAAGAAAGGGGCGCATCGCTGCGCCCCTTTCTCGGTCATGTCTTGGCGTGTGGCGGCTTACGCCGTCTCGGTCTTGGCGCTGCCGGTCGCGGTGCGGGCGCTCTCGGCCTCCTTGCCGAGGATGAAGGAGCGGCGCAGCGGCTTGATCACGAACAGCGCCATCAATGCTGCCGTCGCGTTCAGCGCCACCGCCACCACGAACACGGCCTTCCAGCCATAGGCGGTCGAGATCACGCTGGCGAGCGGGACGAGCAGGGAGGCCGTTCCCTTCGCGGTGTAGAGCATGCCGTTGTTGGTGGTCGCGTATTTCGAGCCGAAGGTGTCGCCGCAGGTGGCGGGGAACAGCGAGTAGATCTCGCCGAACACGCCGAAATACACCGCCGTCGCGAGCACGAACACGATCGGAACGTGGCCGTAGGCCGACAGCGTCAGCAGCATCACCGCCGCGGTGCCGAACGCGATGAACATGGTGTGCTCGCGGCCAATCGTGTCGGACACCCAGCCGAAGAACGGACGGCCAAAGCCGTCGAAGATGCGGTCGAGCGAGATCGCGAACGTCAAGGCCGCCATCTGGAATCCGGCGAGTGTCACCGGCGTGTCGGCGATCTTGAAGTCGTGCGCGATCGGTGCGATCTGCGCCGCGGTCATCAGGCCGCCGGACGCGACCATGACGAAAACGAGGTACATCACCCAGAAAATAGGGGCGCGCAGCACTTGCGGCGGGGTGAAGTCGATCTTGGTCTGCGGCAGGTTGAGCTGCTTCTTCTTCGGCGGGATCGAAATCCGCGGCGGCTGAATGAAGAAGGCGAGCACGAACACGATCAGGCCCTGGCCGATGCCGAAGGTGAGGAACGCGTGCTGGTAGCCGCTCGATGCGATCATGGTCGCGATCGGCACCACGGTGAGTGCGGCGCCGGCACCGAAGCCGGCGGCGGTTGCGCCGGCAGCAAGACCGCGGCGATCGGGAAACCATTTCAGCGCGTTGCCGACGCAGGTTCCGTACACCGCGCCCGCGCCCATGCCGCCGATGATCGCGGCCGCGTAGAGCAGGGTGAGCGAGTCGGCGTAGGAGTTGAGCACCCAGGACAGCGCGATCATGACGCCGCCGAACATGATGACGATGCGCGGACCGTATTTGTCGACGAACCACGCCTCGACCGGCACCAGCCAGGTCTCGGTGACGACGAAGACGGTGAAAGCGAGCTGGATCGCGGCGCGGCCCCAATGGTGGGCCGCATCGATCGGATCGACGAACAGCGTCCAGCCGTATTGCAGGTTGGCGATCATCGCCATGCAGACGATGCCCATGGCGAGCTGAAACCAACGGAAACCGGTGCGAAGCGGCGCAGCTGTGACGGCGCCATCCGTGCTGGACATCATCAAGACCCTCCCAATGCGCCTGATTTGTCACGACCTGGGATTGCAAGATGACCCAGTGTCGCAAATGTTGTGGCTTATCGTCGCAAGCGCGGCGGGGAGATTGGTATACCATATTCCAGAAGGCAAGCCCTATCTGGGGCTCGCCTCAGAAAATATCCGGTTCCGTTCGGATCCCCGGAATCGAAGGGGTTTCGCGCAAAACGAAACGCCCGGCCACAAGGCCGGGCGTCGCGCTCGAACGGGCTGTGGTGAAGCGCGTCAGGCGGCGGTCGATTTCGCGACCACGATCTTGCGCCAGGGCTTGAGCACCGCGATCGCCAGTGCCGAGGCCAGGATGTTGGCGCCGGCCGCGATGATGAACACGCTGTCCCAGGTGCCCGACGACTGCTGCATGTAGTTCGCGATCGGCACCAGCAGCGCAGCCGTGCCCTTCGCGGTGTAGAGCAGGCCGGCATTGGTGGTCGCGAACTTGGCGCCGAACGTGTCGGTGCAGGTCGAGGGGAACAGCGAGTAGATCTCGCCCCAGGCAAAGAACACGAAGCCCGAGAGCAGCACGAACCAGATCGGATCGTGGCCCCAGAGATAGAGCATCCAGATGCCGAACCCTTCCATGCCGAAGGCGATGAACATCGTGTTCTCGCGGCCGATCATGTCGGAGATCCAGCCGAAGAACGGACGCGTCAGGCCGTTGAGCACGCGGTCGATCGTGGCCGCGAAGGTCACCGCCGTCATGGTCACCGCCATCAGCGTGACCGGCACGTTGTCGACCTTCCAGTCGGCCGCGATCGGCTTCAGATTGGCCGTCACCATCAGGCCGCCGGAGCCGACGATCACGAACATGAAGTACATCAGCCAGAAGATCGGCTGACGCAGCACCTCGGTCGGCTGATAGTTGCGGCGGGTCTGCAGCAGATTGGCGTTCGCCACGACGTTTGGCACCTGGCCTGCTTTCGGCGCCAGCAGGAAGAAGGCGAGGACGCAGATGATGATGCCTTGTCCGAGCCCGAAATAGAGGAAGGTGGTCTGGAAGCCGCTGTCCTTGATCATCGCCTGGATCGGCGCGACGGTCAGCGCGGAGCCCGCACCGAAGCCCGCGGCGGTGATGCCCGCGGCGAGACCGCGCTTGTCCGGAAACCATTTCAGCGCATTGCCGACGCAGGTGCCGTAGACGCCGCCCGCGCCGATGCCCGCGATGATCATGCCGAGATAGTAGCCGTTGAGCGTGGTGGCCTGCGCGTTGATCGCCCAGCCGATGGCGCAGAGCACGCCGCCGACCAGCACGACGAGGCGCGGGCCGTATTTGTCGACGAACCAGCCTTCGATCGGCACCAGCCAGGTCTCGAACAGGACGAAGAGCGTGAAGGCCCACTGGATCGAGGCGCGATCCCAGCCGAACTTCTTCTGGATGTCGGGGACGAAGAACGTCCAGCCGTATTGATAATTGGCGATCATCACCATCGCCGCTACACCGACCGCCAATTGCGCCCAGCGATACGTGTCGCTAACGCGCGCGGCTGTAGGGGCCGTTGCCTGCACCATGTCCGTCATAAAGCCTCCCGTGGCGCCTCTATTTTTTCTTCGAGCGCTGGAGCGGCATTCTTGTATTCATTATGCCAAGGTTCAAGCGCTGGTCCGGTCACCGTGCGCAAATGCCGCAGGACCTTTCCGGCCCGGCTGTGAATCGGACAACGCAAATAGAAATGGCCCCGTCGTGCGGGGCCATTCATCAAAAGTAGTATATCGACGGTCCGGAAACCGGCGCGTCGCGCTCCGCAGTGCGGGCGGCGCTGCTTACAGGCCGAAGCGGGGCAGGTCGCCGTTGTGATTGGAGATTTCGGCGCTCGCCATCAGGAAGCGGTCCACCGCGGCCATGAAGCGCGCGAACAGCGAGGAGGACGGGGCGAGGGCGACGGAAGCGGTCTTGGACATCGGAATTCCTTTCTCGAGACAGTCAGTATTGCTGTCTCATTTCGAAAGGCAATCTACGTATACCAGATGCCAGTGTCTATGCATGCCATTGCATGGCAGCATGCACGCTCCCGCATTGCAGCATAATCATCCGTCAAGGCGGCCGCCTTGGGCCTAAAATAGCTAAGTAACGTCCCGAAACGGCGGATCTGGTGCCGAAACGCCCGGAAAATGCTTCGCGCTCTTGGCTCGCATTGCCAGGATAGGCAACATTTCGGAGCGTCCCTCCGACCGCGCTGCAGCATCTGCGGCCTTGGCAGAGCAGGTCAAAGCCGTTAGTGGTCTGCCCCCTTTTCCAATCAAGCGTCAGAGTGGTTCATGTCGAGCGGTTCGTCCGCTGTCTCGATCGGCATCGATTTCGGGACCAGCAATACGGTCGTCGCGATCGCGGCGGATGACCGCCGGGTCGAGGCCATCCGCTTCGACCATGGCGGCCAGCGGCACAGCGTCTATGTGTCGGCCCTGTGCTTCTGGGAGGACCGGCCGGGAGCCGGCGCCCAGGCCGAAGGCGGCCCGTGGGCGATCGAGACGTTCCTCGAAGGACGCCACGTCTACCGCTTCCTCCAGTCGTTCAAGACCTTCGCCGCGAGCAGCAGCTTCAACACAACGCAGGTGTTCCGGCAGCGCTTCAAGTTCGAGGACATCCTGGCGGCGTTCCTGCGGACACTGGCGCGCCATGGCGGCGACAAATTCAGCTTCGAGACCTCCACCATCACGGTCGGCCGTCCGGTGCGCTTCGCCGGCGGAAATCCCGACGAAGCGCTGGCGATGCAGCGCTACCGGGCCGCGTTCGAGCGTCTCGGCGCCGGCCACGCGCGCTATGTCTACGAACCCGTGGGCGCCGCGTTCTCCTTCGCCCGCCGGCTGGAGCGCGATGCGACCGTGCTGGTCGCGGATTTCGGCGGCGGCACCAGCGATTTCTCGGTGATGCGTTTCTCGCGCACGGGCGGCGTCTTGCGCGCCGAGCCGCTCGGCCATGCCGGCATCGGGATCGCGGGCGACACGTTCGACTACCGCATCGTCGACCACGTCGTCTCGCCGCGGCTGGGCAAGGGCTCCAGCTTCCGTTCGTTCGACAAGGTGCTGCCGGTCCCCACCGGCCACTACACCAACCTCGCGCGCTGGCATCAGCTCGCGATGATGAAGAGCAACGGCGATCTGCGCGAGCTTCGCGAGCTTGCCCGCAGTGCGCTGAAACCGCAGCTGCTCGAGGATTTCATCACCATCGTCGACCTCGACCTCGGCTTCTCACTTTATCGAGCGGTGTCGGATGCCAAGGTCGCGCTTTCGGCAAAGGACGAAGTCGACTTCCGCTTCAAGGGCGGCGGCGTCGACATCGGCGCGGCCATCACGCGAAAGAACTTCGACTCCTGGATCGCCGACGACATCGCCCGGCTGGGGTCCACCGTCGACAAGGTGCTGAACGAAGCCGGCATCACCGCGCGCGAAGTGGAGAAGGTGTTCCTGACCGGCGGGACCTCGTTCGTGCCCGCCGTCCGAAAGCTGTTCGCCGACCGGTTCGGCAACGAACGGCTGATGTCGGGCGACCAGTTCGAATCGATCGCCTACGGGCTCGCGCTGATCGGGCACAGTCCCGATCCGGATCGCTGGACCGCGAGCGGCGGGCTCGAACCGAAGGCGGGCGCGTAGCCTCGGCCGTCCCGACGCTGGCGCCGTCTGGATGTTATTGATTGATCTCGGGCTCGACGAGCCTTGCCAGATTCCGTAGCGATTCCTGCCAGCCGAGATAGCAGGCCTCCGGAGGAATGACGTCCGGGATGCCAGCCTGGGTGATATCAAGCTCGGTGCCGACCGAGACCTTCTTCAGGATCACGGTGACCTCGATCTCGCCGGGCAGGTTGGGATCGTCGAACCTGTCGGTGTAGCGGAGACGTTCGCCGGGGACGAGCTCGAGATATTCACCGCCGAATGAATGGCCGGCGCCCGTCGTGAAGTTGCGGAACGACATCTTGAACGTGCCGCCAACCTTCGGCTCGAGATGATGCACGGTGCAGGTGAAGCCGTTCGGCGGCAGCCATTTCGCCAGTGCGTCCGCTTCGATGAAGGCGCGATAGAGTTTATCCGGGCTGGTGGAGAGAACGCGGTGCAGGCGGACGGTGTTCGGCATGGTGGTCATCCCTGTGACTTGATGGGCCCGACGTTGGCGTCTACGGCCCGTTCATGTCCCGAGGACGATCGAGACGCTGCCGATCCGACACGGCGTCTCAGGTTAGGCGAAAGGCTGCGTCAGGTCGGCGCTCTCAGCCCCGGAGAGCCGATCCATGCTTCGATCTGGATGGCGGTCTCGTCCTGTCGGACCTTTCGCAGCAGCAGCTCGCGGCGACGACCTGGCGGAAGCGTGCGCATCTCCTGGCGCAAGCGTTCGACTTCCTTCGTGAGCCTCTGGCTGAGAGTTTCAGTCTGCTTGAAACGACGCCGTTCCATGGCGCATCTCCCTTGCTGATGAGGCGGGAGCGCAACTAGCGTTCTCATCACCGGTAAAAGCCACATGCCGGGCGGTGATGACAAACCTTAACATGAAACCGGCGTCAGGTCTGTCCACAAGGATACGTTACCAGCCCGGTACCGGTGTGCGGATCTTGCCTCGGCAAGTCTGCCTTGAACCTGCTCGGCCGAGACGCTGCGGCAATTAAGTCTCGGCAAGCCTTGCAAGTAACGCCGGGGAGGTATACCTTAGGGTTGTTCGTTCAGCCGCTGTGCCTTGTTGAATGCGCCCGCGGGCTCCTTTTCCATCGACATCGACGAATTGAATCGGTTCCGCGTGAGTGTCACGCGGAATGCACGCATGTGCGCTTTGGAGAAGAAAAATGCCGACAGGTACAGTGAAGTGGTTTAACGGCCAGAAGGGCTTCGGATTCATTCAGCCCGACGACGGCGGCAACGATGTGTTCGTTCACATCAGCGCGGTCGAGCGTGCTGGTCTGGCGGGTCTCGCCGAGGGCCAGAAGGTCAACTTCGAGGCCAAGACCGACAAGATGCGGGGCAAGGTCAGCGCTGAGAATCTCTCGCTGGCCTAAGCTCTCCAGTGCCGTTTCACGGATGTACTGAAACGGCCATGCGACCCGCTCGATCGTAAGGATTGAGCGGGTTTTGTCCGTTGCTGAACAGGGTGGAAGATGAGCACCAAGAGATCGGCCGGCCCGTCACCCGAAGGCATCGCGCGTTCCGAGCGTCAACGCGCGGCAGCCGAGGAGGGCGCGCGGGCGATGGCGGATGCCGAGCGGCAGTCCTTCGATGTCCGCAAGAACATGGCGCGGCTTCGCGAGTTGCGTGAGGCCAAGGAAATCGCCGATGCAAATCTTCGCGCATCGTTGCCGGCCCCTGTGCCGAAGAAGCGTGCGAAGAAATCGCCGCGATAGTCGCGTTTCATAGCGCCGACGATCATTCCAGGAAGGCCGATCACATGCCAGAGATTGCGGATCGTGCCTAGGATCAAGCCGGATGGCGGCGGCACAATCACCTTCTTCCTCGCGCTGGGCGCGGGTCGACAGACGTGCCGGCTGGCCACCAATTTTCGAACCCAGAAGCAGGCCTTCAGCTACCTCCAGAAATACCGGACGGAGTTCGAGCGTATCGCGCGGATACGACTGGCTTCAGGCGAGCTCGAGGACGGGATCGTCGTGCTCTCGATGCTCTAGGTCGATGTCGCTCGCTCGAAACGCTCGCTATTCGGCGTGACCTTTGGGCTTGGCCTCGCGGGCCAATCGCTCCGCTTTCAGCCGCTCGCGGTTCTCGTTGAAGGAGTGCTGATCCCTGGCATAGTCATTGACCGGCTTCTGCGTCTCGACAGGCTTGAACGCCTTGTTGGCTTCAAGCTTGGCGCGATTGGTGGATTGATCTTTCAACATGTCGTCCTCGACTTGATCGACGAGCGGGGCCTCGACTCTGGCCGGGCAGCGCCTCTCACTATGGACCGGCCTGTCATCATCAAGAAGACAAGGCGGACAATTTCTTCGTTTGTGGGCAGGTTTTTGCGAGGCCGGGTCGCTCGCTGGGTGTGCGGTACGCATTTCCGAGAACGCGCCGGCGAAACGATAACGGCCTGGAACGACTTTTGTTCCCTTGGACGGGTTCTCAAGCCAGTGTTGGTTGGTCCGTTCTCTCTCCGCGCCAACAAAAAGGCCGCCGAATCTGGCGGCCTTTCGTGTCTCTGACAGAGCCGTTTACTCGGCAGCCTGCTTTTGCGGCGGGTCGAGCGCGCCGGACTTGTGGATCTCGGCGACCTGGTGGTCGCTGAAGCCGAGCACCGAGCGCAGGATCTCGTCGGTGTGCTCGCCGAGCAGCGGGGAGCGCTCGACGTCGCTCGGTGAGTCCGACAGCTTGATCGGGTTGCCGACCGAGAGGTACTTGCCGCGGGTGGGGTGGTCGACCTCGACCACCGTGCCGGTCGCGCGCAGCGACTGGTCTTCGGCAAGCTCCTTCATCGACAGGATCGGGCCGCAGGGGATGTCGTCCCTGTTGAGGATTTCCATCGCCTCGAACTTCGTCTTCGTCATCGTCCACTGCTCGATGCGGGCGAAAATCTCGTTTAGCCGCGGCAGGCGCGCCGCCGGCTTGGCGTAGTTCGGATCGGTTTTCCAGGTCGGCTCGCCGATCACGTCGCAGATCTTCTCCCAGACCGGGGCCTGGGTGATGAAGTAGATGTAGGCGTTGGGGTCGGTTTCCCAGCCCTTGCACTTCAGGATGCGGCCGGGCTGGCCGCCGCCGGAATCGTTGCCGGCGCGCGGCACGGCATCGCCGAACGGAATGCCTTCGCCGAACTGGCTGTACTCCTTGAGCGGACCGTGCGCGAGGCGCTGCTGGTCGCGCAGCTTGACGCGGGAGAGGTTGAGCACGCCGTCCTGCATCGCGGCCGTGACGCGCTGGCCCTTGCCCGAGTGGGTGCGATGATAGAGCGCGGTGACGATGCCGAGCGCCAGATGCAGGCCGGTGCCGCTGTCGCCGATCTGCGCGCCGGTGACGAGCGGGAGACCGTCACGGAAGCCGGTGGTGGAGGCGGCGCCGCCGGTGCACTGCGCGACGTTCTCGTAGACCTTGCAGTCTTCGTAGGGGCCGGGGCCAAAACCCTTGATCGAGGCGACGATCATCTTCGGATTGATCGCCTGGATCTTCTCCCAGGGGAAGCCCATGCGATCGAGCACGCCGGGGCCGAAATTTTCGACCAGCACGTCGCACTTCTTGATCAGCTCGGTCAGGACTTCCTTGCCCTTGGGGTTCTTGGTGTCGAGCGTGATCGAGCGTTTGTTGTGGTTGAGCATGGTGAAATACAGGCTGTCCACGTTCGGGATGTCCTGCAGCTGGCCACGGGTGATGTCACCCACGCCCGGACGCTCCACCTTGATCACGTCGGCGCCGAACCAGGCGAGCAGCTGTGTGCAGGTCGGTCCGGACTGGACATGGGTGAAGTCGAGAATGCGAACGCCCTCGAGCGCTTTGGTCATCGTGTTGCTCCTGTTACCACTTTGTTTTCGTAATGCCCGCGAAGGCGGGCATCCAGTATTCGCTGTCGTCTCAGTTGGGCTCAGTGCTCGCCACCCATGTGGTCTGGCGGTTACTGGATTCCCCGCCTGCGCGGGGAATGACCCGGCGGTGGACTTACTTCTTCTTCTGCAGAACGCTCTGCGGATTGAGGTTGCCGATGCGGCCGCTCTCCGAGCCCGCGGCCGGATCGATCACCGCGTTGATGAGCGTCGGCTTGCGTGAGGCCATCGCCTCGTTGACGGCGCGCTTGAGCTCGTCGGGTGAGGTGGCATTCACGCCGACGCCGCCGAAAGCTTCCATCATCTTGTCATAGCGCGCGCCCTTGACGAACACCGTCGTGGCCGGATCTGAATTGGCGCCGTTGACGTCGGTGCCGCGATAGATGCCGTCATTGTTGAAGATGACGACGCAGATCGGCAGATTGTAGCGGCAGATGGTCTCGACCTCCATGCCGGAGAAGCCGAACGCGCTGTCGCCTTCCACCGCGAGCACGGGGTGGCCGGTCTCGAGCGCAGCGGCGATCGCCTGGCCCATGCCGATGCCCATCACGCCCCAGGTGCCGACGTCGAGACGCTTGCGAGGGCGATACATGTCGATGACGCCGCGGGCGAGGTCGAGCGTGTTGGCGCCTTCGTTGACGAGGATCGCTTCGGGATGATCCTTGATCACGTTCTTCAGCACGCCGAGCGCGCCGTGATAGTCCATCGGCGACTTGTTGTTCATCAGCTTCGGCGCCATCTTGGCGACGTTCTCGTCGCGCTTTGACGCGATGGCCTTGGTCCATTCGGCCGGAGGCGCAGTCCAGCCCGCACCGATCGCCTGGTTGAAGGCCGAGACGACCGAGCCGATGTCGCCGACGACGGGCGCGACGATCTCGACGTTGGAATCCATCTCGCGCGGTTCGATGTCGACCTGGATGAATTTCTTGGGCGCTTCGCCCCAGCTCTTGCCCTTGCCGTGCGAGAGCAGCCAGTTCAGCCGCGCGCCGATCAGCATGACGACGTCGGACTCTTTCAGCACGGTCGAGCGGGCGGCACCGGCGCACTGCGGATGCGTGTCGGGGAGGAGGCCCTTGGCCATGCTCATGGGGAGGAAAGGCACGCCACTTGTCTCGACGAAAGTCTTGATCTCTTCGTCGGCCTGCGCGTAGGCCGCGCCCTTGCCGAGGATGATCAGCGGACGCTTGGCGCTCTTGAGCACGTCGAGCGCGCGCTTCACCGAAGCGGGCGAGGGGATCTGCGCGGGCGCAGCATCGATCACCTTGACCAGCGATTTCCGGCCGGCCTCGGCGTCCATCACCTGGCCGAACAGTTTTGCCGGCAGGTCGAGATAGACACCGCCCGGACGACCCGAGACGGCGGCGCGGATGGCGCGGGCAAAACCGATGCCGATGTCCTGGGCGTGCAGCACGCGATAGGCCGCCTTGCACAGCGGCTTGGCGATGGCGAGCTGGTCCATCTCCTCGTAGTCGCCCTGCTGGAGGTCGACGATCTCGCGCTCGGACGAGCCGGACACGAGGATCATCGGGTAGCAGTTGGTGGTGGCGTGCGCGAGCGCGGTGAGACCGTTGAGGAAGCCGGGCGCGGAGACGGTGAGGCAGACGCCGGGCTTCTTGGTGAGATAGCCGGCGATGCCCGCGGCGTAACCGGCGTTCTGCTCGTGGCGGAAGGAGATCACGCGAATGCCGGCGGCCTGCGCCATGCGGCCCAAGTCCGTGATCGGGATGCCCGGCACATTATAGATGGTGTTGATGCCGTTCAGCTTGAGCGCGTCGATGACGAGATGGAAGCCATCCGTCAGTTCCTGCTCGGTGCCCGGTGCCTCGGACTTGGTCGCGGTGTTCAGCATGGGCCTTGTCTCCCTGGTCTCTCAGTACTGGGGCGAGTTTTTCGCCCTTCTGGTGAACGTTGCTAGAAGAGTTCCTGCCCGTGCGCTTCGACGTAAGCGGCAAGGCCAAGGGTGTGGTCGCGGGCGCGCTTCTCGGCGAGTTCGGTATCGCGCGCTTCCAGCGCTTCGATCATGCCGAGATGCTCGGGCAGGGAGGTCGCGGTGCGGTCCTTGCGTCCGATGGTCAGCTGGCGATAGCCACGCACGTGCAGCAGCAGATCGTTGGTGAGATCGACCAGCACGGGCGATTCCGACAGCGAGATCAGCGCCTGATGGAAGGCGATGTTGGCTCGCGAATATTCCTCGACGTGATCCTCAGGCAAACGGTCCTTGCTGAAGTCCTTGAAATAGTCGCGCAGCGCCGTGATGTCCTTTTTGCGCGCGGTGGTGGTGATGAGGCGCGCCGCCATGCTCTCCAGCGCCGCCCAGGCGCGGATCATGTCGACGATCTCGCTCTTGGTCCGGCGCACCACCATGATGCCGCGGCGCGGAACGGTCTTCACGAAGCCGTCCTGCTCGAGCATCGCGATCGCTTCGCGGATCGGCGTGCGGCTGACACCCAGGCGCTCGGACAGCGCGCGCTCGTCGAGCATCACCGGCTCGGGCGTCGAGTAGATGTCCATCTTGAGGATGGCTTCCTTCAAGGCGTCATACGCCTTGTTCTTGAAGCTGCTCTCCGGGGCAATACGAACGATTGCGATATCTGCCTCGGCCATGTTCGGCAACGCCTTGGTTGGTTTCCGCAGTGACACGACGAATCTCCTCCAGTGGGAGTCGTCTTTTACAGGATTATTAACGGGAAAGTTTTTGGCATACCAAATGCCAGAATGTCAAGCTGCCTATTTTTTGCAGCCTTCTAGGGTGCTCCGCAGCTTGACAAGTTGGCTTCTGGCATACCAAATGCCATCGTCAGCCATTTTCGATCCAAGCAGGCGGAGTCATCTCGGGCTTTATGCCACTCCGTTCCGCGACATGGAACAGAGCGCGGCGAATGGCAAGCATGACGGGCCGCCGCAACACGCGCGCGCTTTGAAAAGAACTAACTGAGGTCAAGGGAGAAGCCACATGTCCAATTCCAAAGATGCTGTCCGCAAGGTGCTTGACCAGGTCAAGGCGGACAACCGCACCAGCCTGACGGCCCCGGAAGGCAAGCTGGTCTGCGACGCCTACGGCATTCCGGTGCCGAAGGAGGGCGTGGCGAGGTCGGCGGGCGAGGCCGGCAAGATGGCCTCTTCGATGGGTTTCCCTGTCGTGATGAAGATCGTCTCGCCCGACATTCTGCACAAGACCGAAGCCGGCGGCGTCATCGTCGGCCTCAAGACGGCCGAGGATGCCGAGAAGGCTTACGAGACCATTCTCGGGAACGCCAGGAAATATAGATCCGATGCCAAGATCGAGGGCGTCCAGGTGCAGCAGATGCTGGCCGGCGGCACCGAAGTCATCGTCGGCTCGATCACCGACGGCTCGTTCGGCAAGCTGGTCGCCTTCGGTCTCGGCGGCGTGCTGGTCGAAGTCCTGAAGGACATCACCTTCCGCCTCGCGCCCGCGACCAAGGAAGACGCGCTGTCGATGCTCGACGGCATCCAGGCTCATGAAATCCTCAAGGGTGTTCGCGGCGGCGAGCCGGTGAACCGCACCGCGCTCGCCGACGTCATCGTCAAGGTTTCGCAGCTCGTGACCGATTTCCCCGAGATCGTCGAGCTCGACCTCAACCCGGTGTTCGCGACGGCGAAGGACGCGATCGCCGCCGACGTGCGCATCGTGGTGGACTTCGCCTACAAGCCCAAGCCGAAGCCGCGTCCGACTGAAGAAATCGTCGCGGCCATGAACCGCATCATGCAGCCGAAGGCGGTTGCCGTGGTCGGCGCCTCGGCCGAAGACGGCAAGATCGGCAACTCCGTGATGAAGAACCTCATCAACGGCGGCTACAAGGGCGACATCTATCCGATTCACCCGAAGGCCGCCGAGATCCTCGGCTACAAGGCTTATAAGAGCGTCAAGGACGTGCCGGGCGTGATCGACACCGCCGTGTTTGCGATCCCCGCGAAGTTCGTTGCCGGCGCGCTCGTCGAATGCGGCGAGAAGAAAATCCCGGGCGCGGTCCTGATCCCGTCGGGCTTTGCTGAAGCCGGCGCGCCGGAGCTGCAGGCCGAGATCGTCGAGATCGGCCAGAAGTACAATGTCCGCCTGATGGGGCCGAACATCTACGGCTTCTATTATACGCCAGCCAATCTCTGCGCCACGTTCTGCACCGCCTACGACGTCAAGGGCCATGCGGCACTGTCGTCGCAGTCCGGCGGCATCGGCATGGCCATCATCGGCTTCTCGCGCTCGGCCAAGATGGGCGTGTCGGCGATCGTTGGTCTCGGCAACAAGTCTGATATCGACGAGGATGATCTGCTCGCCTTCTTCGAACAGGATCCGAACACCAACCTGATCGCGCAGCATTGCGAAGACCTCAAGGACGGCCGCGCCTTCGCGGAAGCCGCCAAGCGCGTCTCCAAGAAAAAGCCGGTCATCGTGCTCAAGGCCGGCCGCACCTCGGCCGGCGCCAAGGCGGCGTCCTCGCACACCGGCGCGCTCGCCGGTAACGACAAGATCTACGAGGACGTGCTGGCGCAGTCCGGCGTGATCCGCGCCCGCAGCTTGCGGCAACTGCTCGAATTCGCCCGCGGCGTGCCGGTGCTGCCGACGCCGAAGGGCGAGAACGTGCTGATCATCACCGGCGCGGGCGGCTCGGGCGTGCTGCTGTCGGACTCCTGTGTCGACAACGGCCTGTCGCTGATGTCGATGCCGCCGGATCTGGATGCGGCCTTCCGCAAGTTCATCCCGCCGTTCGGTGCTGCGGGAAATCCTGTGGACATCACCGGCGGCGAGCCGCCGATCACCTACGTCAACACGGTCAAGCTCGGCCTGTCGGACGAGCGGATCCATTCGCTGATCCTCGGCTACTGGCACACCATCGTCACGCCGCCGATGGTGTTCGCCCGCAACATGGTCGAGGTGAAGAAGGAGATGGAGGCCAAGGGCTTCGTGAAGCCGATCGTCGCCTCGCTCGCTGGCGACGTCGAGGTCGAGGAAGCCGCCGAATATCTCTACCAGAACGGCATCCCGGCCTATGCCTACTCGACCGAGCTGCCGGTCGAGGTGCTAGGTGCCAAGTACAAATGGGCGCGCGGGGCAGGGTTGCTCTGAGCTGCTACTTCACCTCTCCCCGCGTGCGGGGAGAGGTCGAATTCGAGCGAAGCTCGAATTCGGGTGAGGGGGACTCTCCACGAGTCAGACTGTCACCGTCCTTGCGGAGACTCCCCCTCACCCTGACCCTCTCCCCGCAAGCGGGGAGAGGGAAAAAAGATAGGGAGAGGTGAGAAAAGTCAGGTCGCGATGAGCAAGAACGTGATCCGGCGCAAATCGCTCGAGCCTCGATCTTCGTCGGACGCCGATCGCGACGGCGGCGTGCAGTCGGTCGACCGCGCGCTGTCGATCCTCGAGACACTGTCCGAAGACGACGAAGGCTATCGTCTCAGCGATCTCGCCGTCCGCACCGGACTGTCGGCCTCCACCGTCCACCGCCTGCTGGCGACGCTCGAGAGCCGCCGTTTCGTCCAGTTCGACCGCGCCGAATCCAAATGGCATGTCGGCGTGCGCAGCTTCACGGTGGGTGCGAGCTTCGCGCGGCGGCGCAATTTCTCGGCGCAGGCGATTCCCTATTTGCGTAAGCTGCGCGATCTCACCCGCGAGACCGCCAACCTCGCCATGGTCGACGACGAATTCATCATCATGCTGACCCGGATGGAGAGCCGCGAGATCATGCGCTCGCTGACCCAGGTCGGCGGCCGCGTCGCCATGGTGACGTCGGGCGTCGGCAAGGCGGTGCTCGCGACCTATTCCGACGCGGATGTCGGCGCGGTCATCCGTCATCACGGCATGCCCAGGCTGACCGAGAAGTCGATCGTGCGGCCGAGCGACCTGTTCAAGGAGCTCGAGAAAATCCGCAAGCAGGGCTACGCGCTCGACGATGAAGAGGCTTGCATGGGCCTGCGCTGTATTGCCGCAGTGGTCTACAACGACTGTGCCGAGCCGCTCGCGGCGATTTCCGTCTCCGGCATGACCAGCCGCATGACCGACGACCGATTGCCGGAAATCGGCCAGATCGTGCGCGAAGTCGCAGGCGAGCTGACGGTCGCGCTTGGCGGAAGGATGCCGGCTTCCGGCTAGCTTGGAACACAGGCCTGTCGCTGGACAGCATCGGCTATTTTGGCTGATATGCGACCAAACGACACAATGCGGCGAGCGTCCGCACGAGCCTGGAGAATGCCCTCATGTTTCAGTTTCCCGCGCGCCTTGTCGGCGCGGCCGTCGCGTTGACCGTTGCCATGGGCATGCCGGCCTTGGCCCAGCAGCTCGAGCTGAAGCTGATGGCGCCGGCGGCACCGGGCGGTGGCTGGGACCAGACCGCGCGTTCGATGCAGCAGGCGCTGGTTGCCGCGGGTGTTGCGCGCAGCGTGCAGGTCGTCAACGTTCCCGGCGCCGGCGGCAGCGTCGGCATCGCCCAGTTCGTCAACGGTGCCAAGGGTGACGGCAACCAGCTCATGGTCAACGGCTTCGTCATGGTGGGTGCGCTCGCCATGAACAAATCGCCCGTCACCCTCGATCAGGTGACGCCGATCGCGCGCCTGACCGAGGAAATCCAGGTGATCGTGGTCCCCGCGAATTCGCCGATCAAGACCGCGCAGGATCTGGCTGCCGCGGTGAAGGCCGATATCGCCAAGGTGACCTTCGCCGGCGGCTCGGCCGGCGGTGTCGATCATGTGATGGCGGCGTTGTTCGCCGGCGCCGTGGGCGCCGACGCCAAGAAGATCAACTACATTCCGTTCTCCGGCGGCGGCGAGTCGCTCGCCGCGATCCTCGGCGGCAAGGTCACCGCGGGTATTTCGGGGCTCAGCGAATATGACGGGCAGATCAAGTCCGGCAAGCTGCGCGCGATCGGCGTGACCTCGGAGAAGCGCATCCCAGGCAGCGACATCCCGACCTTCAAGGAGCAGGGCATCGACCTCGTGATCGCCAATTGGCGCTCGGTGGTCGCGCCTCCCGGCATCACGCCGGAGCAGCGCAAGACCCTGAGCGATGCGGTCGAGAAGATGGTGAAGTCGGACGCCTGGAAAGAAATCCTCAAGCAGAAGGGTTGGGAAGACGCCTATCTCGGCGGCGACGCCTTCGCCGACTTCCTGAAGAAGGAAACGGTGCGCGTCACCGACGTGCTGAGGTCGGTCGGCCTCGTCAAGTCATGACCTCAGGCGATCCCGCCCAGCCGCCGCGGCGCGTCGATCGCGCCGGCATCGTCATCGCTGCGTTGCTCGCCGCGCTCGCCGCGGTGCTGGTCTGGGATGCGCACGGTCTGCAATCCACGACGATGTACGGGATGGGGCCCGAGGCGATGCCGGTCGTGATCGCCTGCGGTCTCGCGCTGCTCGCGATCGGCAACTTCGTCGACGCGCTGCGCGGCAATTTGCCGGCGCGCGAGAGCGCCGATCCCGTGCCGGTGGTTTTGATCCTCGTCGGCCTTGCGCTGCTGATCGCCATCATCGGCCTCGGCGGCGGCTTCATCCTGGCGACGTCGGCGCTGTTCGTGACGACGTCGGCGGCGTTCGGGCGCCGTGCCATCCTTGTCGACTCCATCATCGCCCTCGTGATGTCGACCCTGATTTATCTCGCGTTCGACCGGCTGTTGACGCTGAGCCTCCCGACCGGCCCGCTGGAGCGACTGCTGTGATGGACACTTTTGCGGCGCTGGCGCATGGCATGGCGGTCGCCGTCCAGCCGATGAACCTGCTCTATGCGCTGATCGGCGTGTTCCTCGGCACCGCCGTGGGCGTGCTGCCCGGCATCGGCCCGGCGCTGACCGTCGCGCTGCTGCTGCCGGTGACGTACAAGCTCGACCCCGGCGGTTCGCTGATCATGTTCGCCGGCATCTATTACGGCGGCATGTATGGCGGATCGACCACCGCGATCCTGATCAATACGCCCGGCGAGAGCGCCTCGATGGCGACCGCGCTCGAAGGCAACAAGATGGCCAAGGCCGGCCGCGGCGGGCCGGCGCTCGCGACCTCGGCGATCGGCTCCTTCGTCGCCGGCACCATCGCCACCATTGGTCTTGCGTTCCTCGCGCCGTGGCTGGTCGATTTCGCCGTGCGCTTCGGACCTGAGGACTATTTTGCGCTGATGTGCGTCGCCTTCGTCACGGTGTCGGCGACCTTCGGCGATTCCCCGGTCCGCGGCCTCACCAGCCTGTTCATCGGTTTGACGCTCGGCCTCGTCGGCATCGACAAGCTGACCGGTCAGGCGCGGCTTGCGTTCGGTGTCCCTGAATTGCTCGACGGCGTCGAGGTGACGACCCTCGCGGTCGGCCTGTTCGCGCTGGGGGAGGCGCTCTACGTCGCATCGCGTCGTCACCACACTGAGGAAAAGCTCGAGCCGGTGCGCGGTTCGCTGTGGATGACCAGGGAAGACTGGAAACGGTCGTGGAAGCCATGGCTGCGCGGCACGATGTTCGGCTTTCCGATCGGCGCGCTGCCGGCGGGCGGCGCGGAGATCCCGACCTTCCTGTCCTATTCCTGCGAGAAACGGCTGACCAAGTACCCGGAAGAATTCGGCAAGGGTGCGATCGAAGGTGTCGCGGGGCCGGAAGCCGCGAATAACGCCTCCGCCGCCGGCACGCTGGTGCCGTTGCTGACGCTCGGGCTGCCGACCTCGGCAACCGCCGCGATGATGCTGGCGGGTTTCCAGCAATACGGACTCAATCCGGGGCCGCTGCTGTTCGCCGAGCGGCCGGACCTGGTGTGGGGCCTGATCGCAAGCCTGTTCATCGCCAATTGCATGCTGCTCGTGCTCAACCTGCCGCTGGTCGGCCTGTGGGTGCGGCTGCTCGCGATCCCGCAGCCCTGGCTCTATGCCGGCATCCTCGTGTTCGCGACCATGGGCACCATCGCGGCAAAGCCGTCGGTGGTCGAATTGTCGATGCTGGCCGGCTTCGGCGTGCTCGGCTTCCTGATGCGCCGGTTCGATTTTCCGATCGCGCCCGTCGTCGTCGGCCTGATCCTCGGCCCGATCGCCGAGAGCCAGTTGCGCCGCGCGCTCGCGATCAGCCTCGGCGATCCCATGACGCTGCTCCAGAGCCCGATCTCGGCGACGCTGCTCGGCCTCGCGCTGATTGCACTGCTGGCCCCATTCGTGCTGAAGGGGATGGGACGCTTCAAGGCGAACGAGGACTAGCCGTCGCTGCGCTCGCGTCGTCTAATGCTGCGTCAATCTCCTGGGGAAATGCCATGCCGTCGGAACTTCGCTCGCCCCGTCTCGCCGTCCTGATCGATGCTGACAATGCTTCCGCGAAAATCGCGGATGGGCTGTTCGAGGAGATTGCCAAGATCGGCGAGGCCAGCGTTCGCCGCATCTACGGCGACTTCTCCAATGCGCGATCGAAGGGTTGGGCCGACATCCTGTCGAAACACGCCATCATCCCGCAGCAGCAGTTCGCCTATACGACGGGAAAGAATGCGTCCGACATAACCCTGGTCATTGACGCCATGGACCTGCTTCATAGCGGCCGCTTCGATGGCTTCTGCCTGGTGTCCTCCGACAGCGACTTTACCCGTCTGGCCGCCCGCATCCGGGAGCAGGGCGTCGACGTCTTCGGGTTCGGCGAGCAGAAGACGCCGGAAAGCTTCCGGCAGGCCTGCCGGAGGTTCGTCTACACCGAGAATCTGCTTGCTGTCCCGGCGAACACCCAGGATGCCGCCTCGAGGTCGCCGCTGCTTCAACCCCCTGACGCAGCCATCCCCATGATCAAGAAAGTCATCGCCCAGATGGAAAGCGAAGACGGATGGGTCTCTCTCGGGGAAGTCGGAAAAGGGTTGACCAACCTCGCCCCCGATTTCGATTCGAGAACCTACGGCTCCCGCAAGCTGAGCGATCTTGTGCGAAAGACAAATTCCTTCGAGATCGATGAATCCAAGGGCCGGTCGATGCGGATTCGGGTCAAGCCCACTGCCGCACCATCGCCAAGACGGCGGAACCCGCGCAGACCTGCAAAGGCGGTCACGGCTGGCGGTTCGGCGCCTAAGGCCTGAGCAGGGCGTGCCGCTATATTTGCGCTTGCCCGGTTGAGTGCAGGGCGTAACCATCGCCTGGCTGTAACGCCACGCGAGGGTCCCGATGACAAAACTTACCCGCTTCGCCGTCGCACCGCTGCATGCGATGACCCGGCGCCTGGCCGATGCCGCGTCCGCGCGCGTCGCGCCGGATCTCGTCCTCACGGGTGCACGGGTGCTCTCGACCTATTCAGAGCGCATCCACGCCAACCGCGAGGTCTGGATCACCGGCGGCCGCATTGCTGCGGTGAAGCCGGCCGGGGCGGCGAAGAAGGTCTGGCGCGATGTTCCGCTCTACGACGCGGCCGGCGGCATTGTCGCGCCGGGCCTGGTCGACCCGCACATCCACATCGAATCCTCGATGGTGACGGCCTGCGCCTATGCGGAGGCCGCCCTTCTCAACGGTACCACCACGATCTTCTGCGACAGCCACGAGATCGGCAACGTCATGGATGTCGCCGGCGTGGAGGCAATGCTGGAGGACGCGCGCGAGGCGCCGCTCTCGATCTTTCTGACGGTGCCGTCGACTGTTCCGGCGACCTCGGCCGAACTGGAGACGGCGGGCGGCGATCTCACGCCTGACAAGATCGCCGGCCTGTTCGACCGCTGGCCTGAGGCGGTGGCGCTCGGCGAGAAGATGGATTTCGTGCCGGTGACGATGAGCGACGAGCGCAGCCACGCGATTCTCGCTGCTGCCTTGAAGCGGGGGCGGCCGGTGTCCGGCCACGTCTACGGCCGCGAATTCGTTGCGGCCTATGCGGCATCAGGCGTCACCGACACGCACGAGGCGATCGACCGCGATATCGCCGACGATCTGCTCGATGCCGGCGTCTGGGTGTTTCTGCGCGGCGGGCCGCCGACCACGCCCTGGCATTCGCTGCCACAGGCGATCCGTACCATCACCGAGCTCGGCGCCTCGCACAAGCGCACCGCCGTGTGCACCGACGACCGAGATGCCGACGACCTCCTGCTGTTCGGCCTCGACTGGGTGGTGCGCGAGGCGGTGAAGGCCGGAATGTCGCCGGAGCAAGCTTGGTCGATGGGCTCGCTGCATGGCGCGACGCGCTTCGGCATGGACGGCAATATCGGCGGGCTCGGCGGAGGTCGCCGCGCCGATCTCGTGCTGATGGACGATCAGTTCAAGCCGCAATGCACCTGGTACGGCGGCGAGCTGGTGGTCGAGCACGGCAAGATCACGCCGCGTCTCGATCAGGCGCTGTCGCAGCGCTATCAATACCCGAAGGCGGCCTATGCGACGGTGAAGCTGCCGGACAAGATGAAGCTGACGCCGGAGTTGCCGGCGAAGGCCTGCACGGTCAACGCCATCAAGACCGCGTTGCCGGGGATCACGCTGATCCATGAGAAGGTCGCGGTCGAACCGGCCAAGGACTGGCCGTCGCTGTTTGAACGGTACGGCCTGTGCTTCGTGACGGTGGTCGAGCGCCACGGCAAATCGGCCGGCAACGTCGCTCATGGCCTGCTCAGGGATTTTGGCCTGAAGCGCGGCGCGGTCGCCTCCAGCGTCGGCCACGACAGCCATAACATCATCGTTGCCGGAACCAACGAGCCGGATATGCATGTGGCGATCGCTGCCATCAAGCAGCATCAGGGCGCGGTCTGCGTCGTCGCCGACGGCGAGGTGAGGGCGCTGGTGCCGCTGCCGATTGCCGGCCTGCTCTCCGACAAACGCGTCACGGAGGTCGCCGAAGAGGTCAAGGTGCTGAAGAAGGAATGGACGGAAGCCGGCTGCACCATCCCCTACATGGGGTTCAATTTGATTCCGCTATCGGTCATTCCGGAAATTCGCATCACCGACAAGGGTCTCGTGCTGGTCCCGCAGATGGAGCTTGTGCCGCTGTTCGAGTGATCCGCTTTCACGGATGTCTCGACCTAACCGACTGAGGCCGCCGCGTTTTTTCCACGGCTGCCGCATCGTGGAAAATAAAACCGATCTCGTTGAGATCGGCTTCCGTGCGCCTGATGATCTCGCTCGCTGACGCAACCTGAGCGAGGTCCGATATGGCGAAGATGCGAGCTATCGATGCGGCCGTGCGAATTCTGGAGAAGGAGGGCATCTCGACGGCCTTCGGTGTTCCCGGGGCCGCGATCAACCCGCTTTACTCGGCGCTGAAGAAGCGCGGTTCGATCCGCCACATCCTGGCGCGGCATGTCGAGGGCGCCTCGCACATGGCCGAGGGCTATACGCGGGCCAAGGCCGGCAATATCGGCGTCTGCATCGGCACGTCGGGGCCAGCCGGCACCGACATGATCACCGGGCTCTATTCGGCGATCGCCGACTCCATTCCGATCCTTTGCATCACCGGGCAGGCGCCGCGGGCGCGGCTCTACAAGGAAGACTTCCAGGCGGTCGACATCGAGTCGATCGCAAAGCCCGTTACCAAATGGGCGGTGACGGTGCGCGAACCGGCGCTGGTGCCGCGGGTGTTCAGCCAGGCGTTTCACGTCATGCGTTCGGGGCGGCCGGGGCCGGTGCTGATCGACATGCCGCTCGACGTGCAGCTCGCCGAGATCGAGTTCGACGACGAGACCTACGAGCCGCTGCCGGTCTACAAGCCGGCGGCGACGCGCAAGCAGGTCGAGAAGGCCTTGGAAATGCTGAATGCGGCCGAGCGGCCGCTGATCGTGGCGGGCGGCGGCGTCATCAACGCCGATGCCTCGGAGTTGCTGGTGGAGTTCGCCGAGATCGCGAACGTGCCGGTGGTGCCGACGCTGATGGGATGGGGTGCGATCCCCGACGATCACGTGCTGATGGCCGGCATGGTCGGCCTTCAGACCAGCCACCGCTACGGCAACGCCACCATGCTCGAATCCGATTTCGTGCTCGGCATCGGCAATCGCTGGGCCAACCGTCACACCGGTTCGGTCGAGACCTACACCAAGGGCCGTACCTTCGTGCATGTCGACATCGAACCGACCCAGATCGGGCGCGTGTTCAATCCTGATCTCGGCATCGTCTCGGACGCCAAGGCGGCGCTCGAGCTCTTCGTCACCGTCGCCAGGGAGTGGCGCCGGTCAGGGAGGCTGCGCGAGCGCCAGGCGTGGCCCGCTGCCTGCCGCGATCGCAAGAAGACGATGCTACGCAAGAGCCATTTCGACAATGTGCCGATCAAGCCGCAGCGCGTCTACGAGGAGATGAACAAGGCGTTCGGCCGCGACACCACCTATGTCACGGTGATCGGCCTGTCGCAGATCGCGGGTGCGCAATTCCTCGGCGTCTACAAGCCGCGCCACTGGATCAATGCCGGGCAGGCGGGTCCACTCGGCTGGACGCTGCCGGCGGCGCTCGGCGTGCGCGCGGCGTGCCCTGATCGCGACATCGTCGCGCTGTCGGGCGATTACGACTTCCAGTTCCTGATCGAGGAGCTCGCGGTCGGGGCGCAGTTCAATCTGCCCTACATCCACGTCGTCGTGAACAATTCCTATCTCGGTCTGATCCGTCAGGCCCAGCGCGGCTTCGACATGGACTATCACGTCCAGCTTTCCTTCGAGAACATCAATGCGCCCGAGCTCGGCGGTTATGGTGTCGATCATGTTGCCGTCGCCGAAGGCCTCGGGTGCAAGGCGATTCGCGTCACCGACCCCAGAGACTCCCGGGCGGCGTTCGCGACCGCGCGCGAATTGATGGCGAAGCACCGTGTGCCCGTGGTGGTCGAGTTCATCCTCGAACGCGTCACCAACATCGCCATGGGCACGGAGATCGACAACATCGTCGAGTTCGAGGAGGTGCTGGACCTGGCTCTCGACGGGGTCGGGACCATCAGGCCCGGCGTGCTTCAGCCGGCGGAATAGGGGTCAGCATCATGCCGAAATTCGCCGCCAACCTCACCATGCTCTTCAACGAGATGCCGTTCATCGACCGCTTTGCCGCGGCGAAAGCGGCGGGCTTTGCCGGGGTCGAGTATCTCTTTCCCTATGATTTCGACAAGGCGCAGTTGCGCGAGCAGCTCGGGGCTCACGGGCTGACGCAGGTGCTGCACAATCTGCCGGCGGGCAATTGGGCCAATGGCGAGCGGGGCATCGCGATCCTGCCTGATCGCACCGCCGAATTCCGCGACGGTGTGTTCCGCGCCATCGATTACGCCAAGGCGCTCGACTGCGAGCAGCTCAACTGCCTCGTCGGCATCGCGCCTGTCGATGCCGATCCGCGCGAGCTTCAGGAGACGCTGGTTGGTAATTTGCGTTTTGCGGCCTCGACGCTGGCGCGCGAAAACATCAGGCTACTGGTCGAGCCGATCAACACGCTCGACATTCCCGGCTTCCACCTGAGCGGCACCGAGCAGGCAGTGCAACTGATCTCCGAGGTGCGGTCGAACAATCTATTCATTCAGTACGACATCTATCACATGCAGATCATGGAGGGCGATCTCGCCCGTACCATGCAGGAATATCTGCCGCAGATTGCGCACATCCAGCTTGCCGACAATCCCGGGCGCAACGAGCCCGGCACCGGCGAGATCAACTATCCCTTCCTGTTCCGCCATCTCGACGCGATCGGCTATCGCGGCTGGATCGGCTGCGAATACAAGCCGCGCACCACGACGCTGGAAGGTCTGTCATGGCACGCAGCGCAGACATTCGAGACCTGAGGACATCTGATCATGATCGACATCGGCTTCATCGGACTTGGCACCATGGGACGGCCGATGGCCGGTCATCTCCTGGCCGCAGGCCATCGTGTTCTCCTGCATGACGTCATGCCTGTTGCCCCTGAGCTGATCGCTGCCGGCGGCGTACCCTGCAAGTCGGGCAAGCGGGTCGCGGAGGAGGCGGATGCCGTCATCATCATGGTGCCGGATACGCCGCATGTCGAGGCGGTGCTGTTCGGCAAGGACGGGGTCGCGAGCGGCATTTCCAGGGGCAAGATCGTCGTCGACATGAGCTCGATCTCGCCGCTGGCGACCAAGGAGTTCGCCAGGAAGATCGAGGCGCTCGGCGCCGACTATCTCGACGCGCCGGTGTCCGGCGGGGAGGTCGGCGCCAAGGCTGCAAGCCTCACCATCATGGTCGGCGGGCCTGAGCGGGCTTTCAACACCATGAAGCCGATCTTCGACAGAATGGGCAAGAACGTCACGCATGTCGGCTCCAATGGCGACGGCCAGACCACGAAGGTCGCCAACCAGATCATCGTCGCACTGACCATCGAGGCGGTCAGCGAAGCGCTGTTGTTCGCATCCAAAGCCGGGGCCGACCCAGCGCTGGTGCGCAAGGCGTTGATGGGAGGGTTCGCATCCTCGCGTATCCTCGAGGTGCATGGCGAGCGCATGGTGAAGCGTAATTTCGAGCCCGGCTTCCGCTTCGAGCTGCACCAGAAGGATCTCAACCTCGCGCTCGAAGGCGCTCGCGCGCTCGGCCTGTCGTTGCCGAGCACGGCGTTGGCGCAGCAATTGTTTTCATCCTGCACCGCGCATGGCGGCAAGGGCTGGGATCACTCGGCGATGGTACGGGCGCTGGAACTGATGGCGGGGCACGAGATCGCCGCGACCTGAACCGTTACGCGGTAACACTCTTTCGGCAGTGGTGCATTTTTCGTCGCGGGGGAACTGGAACAATGGTCCGGTCCCGTGGTTGAAGGCGCATCAACAAACACTGGAGAGTGTGGACATGAAGACCCGTCTTGCAATTTCGTTGGCTGCCGTGTCGCTGCTGTTCTCGAGCGCAGCCTTTGCCCAGTCGACGACCGAACAGGGCGCCAGGGACGGCGCGCGCGCGGGCGGCGACATCGGCGGTCCGGTCGGGGCGATGGTCGGCGGCACCGTGGGTGCGGCTGTCGGCGCGGGCCTGGAAATCCCGAACGCGATCCTCGGCGGAATCCCACGCTCCGACTCTGTCGTGGTGGAGGAGCGCGTCGTGGTCGGCGAGCCGTTGCCCGCGACTGTGGTGCTGCGTCCCGTGCCGAATTACACCGAGTATCGCTATGCTGTCGTGAACGATCGCCGCGTGATCGTCGAGCCGCGTACGCGCCGTGTCGTCAAGATCATCGACTGATCGGCAGGCCGAACTTAAAGGGCCGGGCCCTGCGGAGTGTTACTCCGCGGGGCCCTGGCTCGTGAGGGTGGGATTTGCGCGGACGCGCATCAGGACCCAGTCGGCGACAGCGGCGAGTGCAAAGCCGATGCAGGCCGTTCCGGCATCGACGAGAAAATCTTCCAGACGGGCGTGGCGTCCCGGCGCCCAGAATTGCATCAGTTCGAGCACGCCGATCAGGACCACCGCGATGGCGACGACGACCCAGCGGCGATTCCGGTAGGCAAGGCCAAAGGCCAGTCCCACCAGGATGAAGGCGAGCGCATGCTCGCCATCCTGGCCGAGGTCGGAATGGGGCCGCAGGCCGGGCGGGCCGAGGGTTGCAAAGGTCACGGCGGCGGCAAGCAACCAGGCAAAACAGCGAATGAAAATGGACATCCGTTGCGGATAGCACGGATTTGCAACAGCCTGTTACGCGGGCGGGATCAGATCGTCGTGTAGTTAATGACGAAACGTTAAAGTGGCTCGCGCACGCCTAGTCCGTGCATGAAGCGTTCCCGGATCTGCACGGGATCGCGCCTTGTGGCGCCGACGCCCGGCTTGTCGTCGATGCGGACGGCGATCAGGCTCGGCTCGGAGGCCGACATCGCCTTTTCGACCAGCCGTTCGAAATCCTCCTCGTCCGCGGCCCACGTGCTGTTGGCGAGGCCCGACCCCGCGGCGATGGCGACGATGTCGGCGATACCAGCGGCCGGCGTCGGCTGTGCGCCGGTGATCTGGTAGATGCCGTTGTCCATCACGATCATGATGAGATTCTTCGGCTTCAACGTCGCGATCGTCGAGAGGGCGCCGAGCTGCATCAGCAGCGAGCCGTCGCCCTCGAGCGCGAAGACGCGGCGATCGGGCTGCGCCAGTGCCACGCCCAGTGCGATCGGGAAGGCGAGGCCCATGCTGCCGAGCATGTAGAAATTCTGCGGGCGGTGGCCGGCGGCCCAGAGGTCGAAATTGGTGTTGCCGATGCCGCCGATCACGGCTTCCTCGTGCTTGAGCTTTGCGATCAGGCGCGAGGTGACATCGAAGCGGTTCATCACCTTGGTATTGCGCGTGTCCATCACTGACCTCACTTGTCGAACGTCTTGCCGCCGGTGAGCAGCGGATTGAGGATCAGAGCCACCGGCGCCTGGGTGGTGACGGCCTGCTTGATCGAGCGGTCGGCGATGAATTCGAGCTCGTCGAGCCGGGTGATGGTGTGATGCTCCAGCGCCAGTGAGTCCAGCACCGGCCGCATGGTGCGGCAGACGAGCGACTGGCCGTAGTTGAACTCGCCGAGGGTGCCACGCTCGGACACGAACATGATCAGCGGGATCTGGTAGGGCACCGCCAGCGAGGCCAGCACGTTGGCGAGCGTGGCAAAGCCCGACGTCTGCATCAGCACGGCGCCGCGCCGTCCGCCCATCCAGGCGCCCGAGACGATGCCGACGGCCTCTTCCTCGCGGGCGGTGGCAAAGGTCGTGAAGAAGGGGTCGGCGTGCAAATTCTTGATCAGCGGCGTCAGCACGCGGTCGGGCACGTAGGGGATGAGGCTGATCTCGTTCCGCTTCAGCGTTTGCAGGACGATGCCATGCCAGCTCTTGTCGCTGGACCCCTGTGTTACCTGGGGCGAGGTCTGCTGCTCCGCAATCGCCATTGCGTTCTCCCTTGGGCCGCGCATGCTTCTTGGTTCTGGCCGTCGCGGCAGTCTGCCGAACTTGACGCAGGCAGCGGGATTGTCAACATGTCGGGGCCGACACCGTGATCTGCGCCAGACGGCCTGCCGTGGCCGGCACCGCCATGCCATAAGCGGCGATAACGAGAAAACGGGAGGGACGCATGGACGGGGCGCGCATCGCGCTGACCTTGCGGGTCACCTCGAGAGAGCCGGAAGGGTCCTGATGTCCGTCAACAGCAAGCGCGTCTTCTACGTCAAATATCTGGCCAATCCGATCTATATCGATATCCTGCAGGCGCGGCCCGACGTCCGGCTCGATCGTATCGAGAACGAGAGCACCGAGGACTTCTACGCGCCGATCCTGAGCGCGGCCCACGTCTACCAGATCGGCGCCGCCCGCGACGAACTTGCCCCGCATTTCCATGTCGACGCCGCCTTCCTGAAGCGAACACCGAACCTGCTGCTCGTGTCGAGCAATGGCGCCGGCTTTGACCCGGTTGACGTCGAGGCCTGCACCGATGCGGGCGTGCTGGTCGTCAACCAGTCCGGCGGCAACGCCCATTCGGTCGCCGAACACGCGCTGGCGATGATGCTGACTTTGTCCAAGCGCATCATCCAGTCCGACCGCAAGCTCCGCAGGGAGTCCAACGTCAACCGCAACGAACTGGTCGGCAACGAGGTCGAGCACAAGACCGTCGGCATCATCGGCCTCGGCAATGTCGGCCGCCGCATCGCCGCCCTCTGCAAGGGCCTGTTCGGCATGACCGTGCTGGCCTACGATCCTTACCTCACGGCAGAGGTGATGGCCGAGCGGGGCGGCGAAAAGGTCGAGCTCGACGAGCTCTTGCGCCGCGCCGATTTCGTTTCGATCTCCTGTCCACTCGACAAGAACAGCCGCAACATGATCAGCACGCGCGAATTCGCGCTGATGCAGCCGCATGCCTATTTCATCACCACCGCGCGCGGCTTCATCCACGACGAGGACGCGCTGCTCCAGGCCTTGCGCGACAAGCGCATTGCGGGCGCCGGCCTCGACGTCTGGTCCAAGGAGCCGCCGCCGCCGGAGCATCCGTTGCTCCAGTTCGACAACGTGCTGGCCAGCCCGCACACCGCCGGTGTCACCATCGAGGCCCGCCAGAACATGGGCCGCATCGCCGCCGAGCAGGTACTGGACACGCTCGACGGCAAGCGCCCGCCGCGCATCATCAATCCCGAGGTCTGGCCGCGCTATGCCGAGCGCTTCAAGCAGGCCTTTGGCGTGGCGCCGCGGTAGCGGCGCGCGAGGTCTGATCGCGCTCTGGCCGTTGGTTACGAGGGTGCAAACAGAATGCGGCGGATTTTACTGATGGCGTGAGGGAACGCGTATGACTTGTCCTCTAGATCAGGGGGCATGAGCATATTTTCGATTGCGACATCCGGACTTTCTGCAGCGAGCCTGCGCGTGAACGTCGCCGCGAGCAACATCGCCAACGTCAACACGACCGGCCCGCTGCCCGCGTCGGGCGGATCGAACTCATCGGCCGGTGCGGGCATTGCTCCGACGTTTCCGGCGGCCTATGTGCCGCTGCGAGTCGATCAGGTCTCTCAATCGAGCGGCTCGACACCGGGCGGTACTGTTGCGACCGTGTCGACGGTTTCGCCGAGCTACACCGCGCAATCCGACCCGAGTGCTCCCTTCGCAAACCAGGATGGCCTGGTCGCAGCGCCGAATGTCGATCTCGCCAATGAGTTCGCTCAGCTGGCGACCGCAAAGTACAGCTTCATTGCCAATGCGAAGGTCATTCAGGCCTACGCCGAGACGGAAGCCACACTCCTCGATATCAAGGCGTGATGGCTGATGCCGGCCCTGTCTTGCCGGCATCCCGTCCGTCTACCCCAGCTTTGCGCCGAGCTGCTTGAACACAGCTTCGCAAGTCATGAGGTCGAGATGGCCGCCGCCTGCGTTCTTGAAGAACGTGATGTCGGAGGGTGATATGCGCCCCTGCACGCGGCCGCTTGCGAGATCGTAGAGATCGCCGAGAACATCCTCTTCGCTGATCGCGCCGCTCGCGATCGGCTGCAGGATGTCGCCGACGCCATGGAAGGCGGATTCTCGCCGGTCCACGAAGACACGCGACATCTTTGCGGCCTCGTCATCGGCCTCGCGGGTTTGCGGTGTATAGCCGCCGACGAGGTCGAGATGCGTACCCGGCCGCAAATTGCGGCCCTTGATCAGCGGTTGATGCGCGCGGGTGCAGGTGGTGATGACGTTGGCTTCGCGCGTCGCGGCGTCGAGGTCCGCGACCGTTTCCGTCTTCACGCCGTCCGCGGCCAGTCGCCTGGCGAGATCATCCGCCCGTTCCGCGCTCCTGTTCCAGATCAGCACGCGTTGCAGCGACGGCCGGACCGTTCGATGCCCCCGGATCAGCCATTCCGACATCTCACCGGCGCCGACGCAAAGCAAGGTCTCGGGATTGGACGGGGCGAGCAGTTTCGTACCCAGCGCGGAGTCGGCGGCGGTGCGCCAATGCGTGATCTCGGTGCCGTCCATCGCCGCCAGTGGCCGTCCGTTGGTGCCGTCGAACAGCACGCAGACGGCCTGCACCGCTGGCATCTTGCCTTCCGCCAGATTGGTCGGAAAGCTGGTGAACATCTTGCTTGCCATGTACCGGCCGGGATCGACGGCGCTGCGGATGACGTATTGCCCTTTCTCGTCTCCGAGGAAGGCGTCCAGAACCTCCATCTTCGGTCGGCGGTGCGCCTCTTCCAGGGCCGCGATGAGGACGGGAAACGTCAGGGCATTCGTGACTTCGGTATCGGAGACAAAGTGCAAGTCGAGATCCTCATCGGTGGCCGGCGCTTGGCCTTAAACCCGCGCGGAAAGTTCCGCAATGCATCTCGCGCAAGGGTCATCAACCTTGATCCCCGTCAAAATCTCCTTCCCCTATTCAGGCCAAATGGGATTAGATTGGCTGCCGGGGCAGCAGGAGGTCCCATGTCCATCTATGTCGTCAGGTTCATGAAGGACGTGCTCGGGGAGTACGGTCGGCAGAGCGAGATCTGCCAGGGTACGCTGGAGATCGACGCGGCCGACGAAAACGAAGCCAAGGAGCGGGCCAAGGCAAAGTTCTGCCAGGATCAGGCGCTGAATCACTGGTCGCTGCATGCCGACCGCATCCATGTGAAGCCGGCTGATTTTCCGTCCTGAGGCTTATCGTCCCGGCGCGGTTCCCGGCGGCGGCGCGGTCGCGCCGGTTCCGAGCGATCGCTGCACCATGACGGTGTCGGACCAGCGGCCGTGGCGATAGGCGACACCGCAAAGCAGGCCGGCGCGTGCGAAGCCGAATTTCTCGTGCAGCGCCAGCGAGGGGGCGTTGTCGGCGTCGATATAGCCGATCATCTGGCGGAAGCCGGCCGCCGCACAGGCGTCGATCAATTCCTGGAGCAGCAAACGTCCGACACCGCGGCCGAGATGCGCGTGGTGGACGTAGATCGAGTGCTTCGCCGTAAAGCGATAGGCCGGACGCTTGCGGAACAGCACCGCATAGGCATAACCGACGACTTCGCCGCGAAAGGTCGCGACCAGATGCGGCAGCCGGGTCTGCTTCAGATTCTTGCGCCGGTCGCGTAGATCGTCCGGCTCCGGCGCGCCGGTTCCCTCGACGTCGCGCGGCACGCCGTTGCGGACGTGGTGGCGGTAGATCGCCAGCATCGCCTCGATATCGCTCTCGCGTGAGGGCCGGACCAGCACCGGCTCGTCGTCTGGACGCGCAATCGCTGTTTCGGTCATCAACACCTACTCGACGGCGACGTAGGTATAGAGCCCGATGCGGCCATGGGCATCGACCTCCTTGTAGACGCCCTGGATTTCCACATCGAAGCCCGGAAATGTATTGAAGCAGCTTTCGAACATCTTGAGATAATCGACCATGGGCTTGGCCCGTTCCGTCAGCCGTTCGCCGGGAACGATGGTCGCGATGCCGGGCGGATAGACCACGAAGGGCGTGGTCGCGATGCGGCCCGCGATCGCCTCGATCGGCAGATAGTCGACATCGTTGCGGATCAGGCGGCGCGCTGCATCGCGCGGCGACATCGCGATCTCCGGCATGTGCTCGGGCAGGAACTGCCGGGCCTGGAGCGCGCTGACATTGGCATCACGGAAGAAGCGGTGCATCTCGCCGCAGAGATCGCGCAGCCGGACGCCGGCGTAGCGCGTCTGTCGCCGCTGATAGAATTCCGGGATCGCGTCGGCCAGCAGTGCATTGTCGTCGTGCAGCCGTTTGAACGCGACGAGGCCGGAGATCAGCGTGCCGGCCTTGCTCGCCTCGACGCCGGGCGTCAGCAGGAAGAGCAGGGAGTTGAGGTCGTTCTTTTCGGGGACGATGCGGTTCTCGCGCAGATATTGCGCGACGATCGGCGCCGGGATGCCGTGCTCCGCATAGGCTCCGGTGGCGCGGTCGAAGCCGGGTGTCAGCAGGGTCAGCTTGTTCGGGTCGGTCATGGCAAAGCCTTCCGCGAGATCGGGAAAGCCGTGCCAGCTGGTATCGGGAGAGAGCTGCCAGAGGGCTGGATTGGTGGCGAGCTCGTCGGTCGAGAGCGTTTCCCAGGCGACGTTGTGCGCGGCGCCGGGACGGCTGACGTCGGGAATGGCGACGCGATCGGGCACGAACGGTTCGAAGAAC
Organism: Bradyrhizobium betae; assembly: GCF_008932115.1. Lineage (NCBI taxonomy): Bacteria > Pseudomonadati > Pseudomonadota > Alphaproteobacteria > Hyphomicrobiales > Nitrobacteraceae > Bradyrhizobium > Bradyrhizobium betae. The sequence continues at coordinate 825,323 of NZ_CP044543.1, read as the reverse complement.
CAGCGGCGGTCCGGATTTGGCTCCTTCTCCTCGAACTCCCGGCGCATCGCACGGATCTTCTTGCGAAGTTCGATGCCGAGCCGAATCGTGTCGTCCCACAGCACCTCGCCGGAGCGGCCCTTCATCATCTGGGCGCCGACGTCGAGCGAAGCGAACAATGGATAGAATGGCGAGGTTGAGGCGTGCTGCATGAAGCTTTCATTGAAGCGACGGTGCTCGACGCGCCGCTTCTGGCCGCGGATGTGGCGGTCCTTGATGTGGATCTGCGAGGCCTGCGAGAAGCTCGCGAGCTGCTTGTGGGTCGACTGCGTCGCGATGATGCCGGGCGCCTCCGGCGGAAGGTTGGCCAGCCCCATGGCAAAGCGGCCGGCGTAGAGCGGGTGGAACTTCATGAAGCCGGCCCAGGCCTCGTCGAACAGGATGTATTCGCAGAGATGGCCGATACGCTTCAAAATCATCTCGGCGCTGTGGATCGATCCGTCATAGGTACACTGCTCGACCACGGCGACGCGGAACGGCCGCTCCTTGCGCCAGGCGTCCTTGTCTTCGACCAGCGGGTGGTTGCGGATGGCGTCGCGCAGTGCCTTTTCGTCGAGCGCGTCCCAACGCATCGGCCCGATCAGGCCCCAGGCGTTGCGGATGGTCGGCACGTAGATCGGGATGCCACCGTTGATCATCAGCGCGCCGTGATGGGCGGCCTTGTGGTTGTTGCGGTCGAACAGCACGAGGTCGCCGTCGGTGACGAGCGCGCCGAGCGCGACCTTGTTGGAGGTCGAGGTGCCGTTGAGAACGAAATAGGTCTTCTCCGCGCCGAAAATCGCTGCCGCTTCCTTCTGCGCCTTCAGCGCCGGGCCCTCATGGGTGAGCAGGTCGCCGAGGTCGAGTACGGAATTGTCGAGATCGTCCCGGAACACGGATTCGCCGAGATGCTCGACGAAGACCCGGCCGATCGGACTGCGGTTGTAGAACACGCCGCCGTTATGACCGGGGCAGGTCCAGAGCTGGTTGCCTTCCTCGGCATAGTCGACCAGCGCGCCGAAGAACGGCGTCTTCAGCGTCTCGGCATATTGCTTGAGCCGGCTGATCAGGTTCTTGGCGATGAAGGTCGGCGTCTCCTCGGACAGGAAGACATAACCGTCGATGAAGTCGAGCACCTCGACCGGCAAATCCTCGAACCGCTTGCGCCGGATCAGGAGGATGATCGGGAAGTCGAGGCCTCGGCGGCGCATCAAATTGATCAGCGCGGAGGTCTTGCCCTCCAGGCCCTTCTTGCCCCAGTCCACCACCATGCAACCGATCGCGGCATCGGTCTGCACCGCCATCTCGGCGTCTTCCAGCTTGCGGGCCCGGACCACCTCGAAGCCGGAGCGCTGGATCTCCTCGATGATCTGGTTGAAGCGGTTGCCTTCGAGGTCGTCGGCGTCGAAAACCGGTGCGGCGAACAGGAAGTTGAAGCGCTTGAAATAATCCATGTGCGGTCCCGAATATGCCCCGCCACACGTCTCGGCACATTCGATGACAATTCGATGACGGGGATCACATCGGCTTGCGGTGGCGGCTGCCGAGCGCGGCCGCGGCCGTCTCCGGATTTTCGATGCGCTCGATCAGCAGGTCGATGCGGTCGCCGCCCCAGAACAGCTCGCCGTTGAACACCATGGTGGGCACGCCGAACACGCCGAGAGCTTCGGCCTCGTCGATGATGCGGTCGTGTTCGGCGCGAGCAGGACCGTGGACATAGGCCTCGAACTCGCCGGCCGAGCCGCCACAGGCGGTGATGACGCTGGTGATGTCGGCGAGCTCGTCGATCTCCAGCTCATGGCTCCAGAATTTGCGGAACACCGTGTCGTGGTAGGGGCGGAAAAAGCCGTGGCGCTGCGCGAACAGCATCCCGACGCTGGCATGGAAGGCGTCGTAGATTCGCCGAGGCCCCTTCATGACGAGCCCCTGCGCGTTGGCATAGCGCCGCGCGTCCATGTAAGCATAGCGCACCTTCCGCCAGAAGTGTGGCGTGCGCTCTTCCACCGTGCCCATGAATTCGGCGACGCGCAGGGTATAGGGGAGCCATTCCAGCTCGACGCCGTGCGCTTCTTCGAGCTCGAACAGCCGCTTGTTTGCGACGAATGCGTAGGGACTCTTGTAGTCGGTGTAGATGCGCACAAGCGGCTTGGGCATGAGATGATTCCTCCCGCGGAGCTCGTCTTCTTACTTCTCCCCTTATGGGAGAAGGTGGCGCGAAGCGCCGGATGAGGGGTTCTGTCCACTCGCAATACCGTTCGTGAGGATAGAACCCCTCACCCGGCTTCGCTTTGCGAAGCCACCCTCTCCCGCAAGGGGAGAGGGTGCACCGTCATCGCCGCGCGATCAACGTTCACGCCTTCGTCAGCCTATATTGCCCCAAATCGGGATCGTGCGTCATGCGCCAGTAGTCCACGAACCGCCAGGGCATCGCGGAAAACACGCGGCCACTCGAGTTGCGGTAGTAGGTGCTCATGCCCGGATGGGTCCAGATCATGGTCTCGTGCTCGGCATCGACCTTGCGGACGTAGTCGTCGAGTACCTCCGGACGGACGTCGACGGCGGCGACGTCCTGCTCGATCATGTCGGCGAGGCAGGCGGAGATGTAGCGGCTCTGGCACTCCGACTGGAAAATCACGCTGCCGCCGTGTGCCGGGCCCGAGTTTGGCCCAAGCATGCAGAAGAAGTTCGGAAAGCCCGGCACGGTGAGGCCGAGGAACGCGGTCGGATTGTCGTTGGCCCAGGCCTGCCGCAAATCCTTGCCGTCGCGACCGCTGATGTTGAGGCGCGCCGCCATTTCCGTGACCTTGAAGCCGGTTGCGACCACGATGATGTCGGCGGGACGGCGCTCGCCGTCGGCGGTGACGATGCCACCCTCGTCGAAATGATCGATCGTGTCGGTGACGAGCTCGACATTGTCCCGCGTCAGCGTCTTGAACCAGTTGTTGTCGAGCAGGATGCGCTTGCCGTAGGGCGGATAGGTCGGCACGCACTTCGCGATCAGGTCGGGCCGGTCCTTCAGCTCGGTGAGGATGAAGTCGGTCAGTTCCTGGCGGTGCCGGTCATTGCCCTTGTTGACGGCGCGCTCGGGATGCGGCCAGGCCGGGTCCTTGCGCAGGAAGGGCAGCAGGCCGTCGCCGTAGCGCCAGAACATGTTGAAGCGATACCACTGCACATAGAATGGAAGATGCGCGAGCAGCCAGCGCGCGCCTTCGCTGATAGGGTCGGCATAGCCTTTCACCGGCCGCGCCCATTGCGGGCTCCGCTGATACACTGTGACCGAAGCGACGCGGCCGGCGATCGACGGTACGAGCTGCATCGATGTCGCGCCGGTGCCGATGACGGCGACGTGCTTGCCGTCAATCTTGACGTCGTCCGACCACAGCGCCGAATGCAGGATCGTTCCCTTGAAGTCTGCCTCGCCCTTGAAATGGGCGCGCGAGGGATCGTTGAGCTGGCCGATGGCCGAGACCAGCGCGGTGGATTCGAATGTCTCTTCGCCGTTCGCGGTCTTGAGCGTCGAGATCCAACGTCGTTTCGCTTCATCCCATCGCGATGATGTCAGCTCGGTGTTGACACGCAGATGCTTGCGGATGCCGTATTCCTCGGCGACCTTCTGGAGATAGCCGAGCAGCTCCTCACGCTGACAGAAGTAGCGCGTCCATTCGTTGTGCGAGCCGAACGAGTAGGAATAGGAGTGGTTCGGCGTGTCGACGCCGCAGCCGGGATAGCGGTTGATCCACCATGTGCCGCCGAGCTCGCTGTTCTTCTCGACGATGGTGTAGGGAATGCCGAGATGGCCGAGTGCGACGCCGAGCGCGATGGCGCAGACGCCGGCGCCGACGATGAGGACATGCTGTTCCGCGAGCCTTTCGTCGGAGGGACGCCTGGTCCAGCGCGGCTCGCGCGGCACGAATCCCATCTCCTCGCGCATCAAGGGCGCGTATTCCGGCGCGACGTTCTCGCCGAGGCAGGTGCGCATCATCTTCAGCAGCAGCTCCTCGCCGGGATCGGCGATGACGGGCCTGGGCGTGCCGTCGGCAAAGAGCTTGACCACAGCGGCGCGGATCTCGTCCTGGACCTCTTTCGGCACCCCGGCTTCGGGATCGGGAATGAGGCGGATGTCGCGCTTGGGTAAGTACGGCGGCTCGAGCCAGCGCGTATCGCCGGTCATGTGCACCAGCACCATCAGCAGGCAGCGGATGTCGCCTTCGGCGATCGCCGAGGCGAGGTCGAGCGGCCGGCGTGGAGATTCGATGTTCATGGCGTTTTCTGATCTCCGGATGAACTGAACAGGCCGCGCGTCATCAGCTTGCGGTAGGCGGAGATGACGTGGTCGGGCACGGCGGTGACGCCGCCTTCCGAATAGGAGTATCGGCGGCTGAGATAGCCGCGCGAGCCCATCAGCATGTGGACGATGGCCTCGAATTCCTCGTCGCTGTAATTCTCGATCGCGCCGGCCCCGCGGGCACGTCGCAGGATGCGAACATAGGCGACCGAGATGTTGTCGAGATGCTTCTGGTAGCCGATGGGCGCAAAGAACTCGGCTTCGTTGAGGATGCGCAGGAATTCCGGCACCTCGCGGATGAAGTCGAAGAAGGCGGAGAAGCGCGCGATCTCCTGGCGGGCCGCATCGGCATTGCCGGTGCGGGCGCGGATGAACTCGACCATGTCGAGACCGATCTTGGGCAGGAGCTGGTCGAGCAGCGCCTGGCGGTTTTCGAAATGATTGTAAAAGGTGCCTTGCGCGACGCCGGCCTGTTCGGTGATGCGGGCGACGGAGGCTTCGGCATAGCCATGCTTGCCGACGACCTTGGTGGCGGCCTCGAAGATCTTCTGCTTGGTCCAGGCGTTGCGCTCGACGCGATTGAGTTTTGCGACCTTTGCATTCGCTTGCGTCATTCAGGCGTCTCCAGCTCGGCGCGCAGCACGCGCTTGAGAATCTTGCCCGACGGGTTGCGTGGCAGGCTGTCGCGGATGACGAGCTGTTTCGGCACCTTGAAGCTCGCCAGCCGCGCGCGGCAATGTTGGGTGAGGGCAGGGAGCTCGAGGTTCGCACCTTCGGCCAGCACCACGATCGCGACCGGCCGCTCGCCCCAGCGCGGATCGCGCAGGCCGATCACCGCGACCTCGCGCACCTCAGGCAGATCGTAGATGACACGCTCGAGTTCGGAGGAAGCGATATTCTCGCCCCCGGAGATGATCATGTCCTTCTTGCGGTCGGTCAGATACAGGAAGCCTTCGTCGTCGAGATAGCCGACATCGCCGCTGCGGAACCAGTCGCCGAAGAAGGCGGCCGCGGTCTTGTCGGGATCCTTCCAGTAGCCGCGCGTGATTTTGGGGCCGCGCAGGCAGATTTCGCCGTTGACGTTCGCCGGCAGCGACTTGCCGTCCTCGTTGCGAATTTCGATCTCGACATGGGCGATGGCGCGCCCCGTCGAGCCGATCTTCTCGATCTCGCGGCCGGCGTCCATGAACGTGTCGCCGCCGAAGGTTTCGGTGAGGCCGTAGGCGTCGATGTAGCGCGCATTGCGGAAGTATTCGGAGAAGGCGCGGATGCGCGCCTCCGGCGTCTTCTCGCCGCCGCCGATCGCCCATGCCAGGCTGGAGACGTCGTAGCTCTCGCGCGCCGGGCAGGTGAGGATCGCGGTGGTCATCACGGGTGCGAACCAGGCGGCGTTGAGCTTGTCTTCCGCGATGGCCGCGAGTGCGGCCTCCGGCTCGAAATTACGCTCGACGCGGATAAAACCGCCATGCCAGAGCACGGCGATGCCGGGCAGGTCGAGCGCGCCGACGTGATAGAGCGGGCCGACGACGAGCAGCCGCGTGCCGGCGCTGAGGCCGAGCGCAATCGTCTGGTCGGCTGACTTCCAGTAGAAATTGTCGTAGGTGAGCATCACGCCCTTGGGGCGGTCGGTCGTGCCCGACGTGTACATCAGCCGCATCAGGTCGGATGGCTGGCGAACATGCATCGGGGCGGCAGGCGCGTCGCTCGCGAGGCGTATGACGCTTTGCTGGGCGGCCTCGTCGAGCACGACAGTCTTTGCGCCCGCGGCATTCGCAGCCAGCTCTTCATCGACGATCAGGAGGCGCGCACCGGCATTGGCTGTGATGTAGCCGACCTCGTCGCGGGAGAGACGAAAATTGATCGGCAGGAACACCGCGCCGAGATGACTGGTGGCGAAGACGAGCTCGAGGAATGCCGCGCTGTTCTTCATCAGCACCGCCACGACATCACCGGCGCCGATGCCTTGCGCGGCGAGCCAGCCGGCGGCCTTGCGGATGCGCGCATCGAAGACGGCATAGGAAATCTCCTCGCCGCGATATTTCAGCGCAGGCCGGTCCGGCGTGCGCCGGGCATGAAAGGCGATGAAGCTCGACAGGTTGATCATTGCGCGGGTTTTGGGCCGGTTGTGGCCTCGTTGTCTCCCTCGATGAATTCTGACTCGTAATTCATCTTTGGCTTGACGTCACCCCCCTACCTCTGAAATCCTTGAGACCACGGAGACGAGACGATCTCCGACAGGGATCAGGACACGCCGACCCGACAGAGGGAGGGAAAAATGACGAGAACCCGCACGCCGGGCATCAGCCGCCGTTCAACGCTGGCGCTGATGGGCGCCGGTGCGATGAGTGTTGCCGCGCCGTGGGTGGCGCGGGCCCAAGCCAAGACCATCAAGGTCGGCATGCCGACGATTCTGTCGGGCCGCGTCGCGCAGCTCGGCACGTCGTCGCGCAATGCGGTGATGCTCGAGGTCGAGAAGGTCAATGCGGCCGGCGGACTCGCCGGACGGCAGATCGAGATGGTGATCCGCGACTCCAAGGGCCAGCCGCAGGAAGCCGCCCGCGTCGCGCGCGAACTCGTCAACACCGACGGCTGCGAATGGCTGATCGACGGTGAGGCCTCGTCCGGATCGTTCGCGGTTCACGAAGTGGCTCGGGATCTCGGCGTACTCTGTGTCCACACCTGCTCGGAAGCGTCCTCGCTCACCGCCGATCCCAAGCAGCACATCCCGAACGCGTTCCGCTGTGTGCGGCAGGGCATTCACGACTCTATCGTCGGCGGCAGTTATGCAGCCGCGATCTCCAAGGCCAAGGGCCTGAAGAAATGGGCGACCTGTTCGCCGGACTATGCCTATGGCCGCGACACCACCGGCGAGTTCACGCTGTATCTGAAGCGCTTCGCGCCCGACGTCGAGATCATCAGTGAATCCTGGCCGAAGCTGTTCCAGCCCGACTACACCGAGGTGGTAACCAAGATTCTGCAGGCCAAGCCGCAGGCGCTGTACTCCTGCCTGTGGGGCGGCGATCTCACCTCCTACATCGACCAGGCCAACATCTACGCGATGTTCGGCCAGATGGAGGTGTTCGCGGTCAACATGGCCGACTACACCGCGCTCACCGTGGTGAAGAACCTGCCGAAGGGCATCCACTCCGGCAACCGCTACATCAAGACCTTCCCGACCACGCCGGAGAATGCGGCCTGGGGCGATGCCTACAAGGCCAAGTACAACGAGTACCCGACCAACTGGTCGTGGCAGAACGCGACCGCCGTGATGTTCCTCGCCGAAGCCGCGAAGAAGGCGAATTCCACCGACGGCAAGAAGATCGCGGAGACATTGAAGGGCCTCACCATCAAGTGCCCGTTCGGCGCCGACGGCACCGTGACGATGCGCGGCGACGACCACACGCTGGTCGGCTACGCGATCGGCTGGGGCACCACGATCCCGCAGGAGCCTTACGTGCCCGAGGTCAAGGCCGGCGACTGGAAGACCATCTTCGAGCTCGAGGCCGAGTGGAAGAAGAGCAAGGGTTACACCTGATCCGACACGCGGCGGAGACGGGCGACCGTCTCCGCCGTTTTCGTTTGGCTCCCCGCGCCGCTTCTGGCGCGCTGCAATGAAAGTGTTTCCGTGGATCTCGACGCGCTTGCCGGCTGCCTCTCCAGTTCCTCCTGCCTGGTGACGCAAACCACCAGCGGCCTCATCATCGGCATGCTGCTGTTCCTGGTCGCGGTCGGGCTGACGCTGATCTTCGGCGTGCTCAAGATCGTCAATTTCAGCCACGGCGCCTTCTATATGTTTGGCGCTTATTTCGCGATGACGGCCTATCAGCTCACCGGAAGCTTTGCATTGGCGATGCTGGCTGGCGCGGCGGGCACAGCGATTCTCGGCCTCATCTTCGAGCGCGTCTTCATGAGCCGCGTCTATGGCGCCGATGTGCTGATGCAGCTTCTCGTGTGCTATGCGTTCGTGTTGATCTTCGACGATGTCGTGCGCCTGATCTGGGGGCCGGAATTCAGGTCGATGGGCATGCCGGCGGCGTTCCAGGTGATGCCGCTGTTCATCGCCGGCGGCGTGGTGCCGCCTTATTATCTGTTACTGATCGGCGTCGCACTGGTCGCGGCCATCGTGCTCGGCATTGGATTGTCGCGCAGCCGTATCGGCAAGGTGATCCGCGCGGCCGCGCATAATCCCGGCATGGTGTCGGCGCTCGGCATCAATACCGGCCTGATCTATGGCGGCGTGTTCGCGCTCGGCGGCATGCTGGCCGGCCTTGCCGGCGCACTTGCGGCCCCGGTGCGGTCGCTGACGCCGGGGATGGGATTTTCGGTGCTGATCGAATCCTTCATCGTCACCGTGATCGGCGGCATGGGTTCGATCCTGGGCGCGCTGATCGGCGCGCTGTTGCTCGGCCTGATCAGGTCCTACGGCTCGCTAGGCTTTCCCCTGTTCACGGAAGGGCTGATGTATCTGTTCATGGTGATCGTGCTGGTCTCAAAACCCACCGGCCTGTTCGGCAAGGAGGCGGCATGACCGAGCTGGAGGCCGGGCGCGCCGAGACGCTGGTGCCGGCGCGCGATGGCGCGGCGCTGCATCGCTATCGCGACGTCCTGATCGCGCTTGTCGCCTTCGCGGTTCTGGCGAGCCTGCCGCTGTTGTCAGGCAGTAAGGCGCTGCTCGATTTCGTCATCCGCTGCTCAGCCTACGGCCTGTTCGCGACCTCGCTCAATCTGCTGGTCGGCTATACCGGGCTGACCTCGTTCGGCCATGGCATGTTCTTTGGCCTCGGCGCCTACAGCTTCGGCCTGATCATGCAGAAGCTCGGCGTGCCGATTCCCGTGGCCTTCATCGCGACGCTGGCGATTACGGCGGTGATTGCTGCCGTCATCGGTGCGATCTGCGTGCGGCTGAAGGAGATCTATTTCGCCTTCGTCACGCTGGCCTTCCAGATGCTGATCCACTCGACCATTTTGTCGTGGGCCTCTTTCACCGGCGGCGACCAGGGCCTGCGCGGCGGCATTCCGCGTCCCACATTCCTCGGCATCAATCTCGCCGACCATGTGCATCTCTACATCGCCAGCTGCGCGCTGCTGATCCTCGGCCTGCTCGCGATGCGCCAGATTGCGCAGTCGCCGTTCGGCTACACGCTGCGCATGATCCGCGACAACGCCGCGCGCGCGAGTTTTCTCGGTATCGACGTCTGGCGCGCCAAGCTCACCGTCTTCGTGCTGGCGGCGCTGTTCGCCTCGATGGGCGGCATGGTGATGGCGCTGTTCGTCTCCGGCGCCTATCCGGAGTTCGCCTACTGGACGATCTCGGGCGAGGGCATCTTCATCAACATGCTCGGCGGCGTCTCGACCTTCCTGGGGCCGATGGTCGGCACCGTCTTGCTGCTGCTGCTCAACGACACCGTGACGCGCTTCACCGAATATCACGGCATCGTGCTCGGCGTGGTCATCCTGTTCTTCGCGCTGGGCCTGCGCAAGGGCCTGCTCGATTTCACCGCCGAATGGTTCGCGCATCGGCGCGATGCGGGCGAGGGGCGCTAGCCATGCTCGAGATCCGTAACCTCGCAAAATCGTTCGGTGGCGTGAAGGCTACCAACGACGTATCGCTCGACTTTCCCGACGGCTCACTCACCGCCGTGATCGGTCCGAACGGTGCGGGCAAGAGCACCTTCTTCAACCTCATCACCGGCGCGCTGAAGCCGGATTCCGGCCAGGTGCTGCTCGACGGCGTCGATCTCGCCGGCCGTTCGCCGCCGGAGATCGTGCGCCATGGCATCGGCCGCGCGTTCCAGGTTGCCAGCATCTTCAAATCGCTGACGGTGCAGGAGACCATGCTCGCCGCCGTCAGCGCCGACCAGCGGACGTCCGCGGTGCTGCACAAGCGCTTCCCGCTGCCGCAGACGCGCGACCGCGCCGAGCACGTGATGGAACTGCTGGGCCTCGCGAGCAAACGCCATCGCACGGCCGCGACGCTGTCGCATGGCGACCAGAAGCTGCTCGATATTGCCCTTGCGCTGGTGCTCGAACCCAAAGTGCTGCTGCTGGACGAGCCGACCGCCGGCATGGGTCCGGAAGAGCGCTGGCGCATGATCGACAAGGTCCGCGAGCTCTGGGACACGCAGAAGATCACCGTCGTCTTCATCGAGCACGACATGGATATCGTGTTCATGATCGCGCCCAAGATCGTCGTACTCTGTTACGGCCGCATCCTCGCGACCGGCACGCCGGACGAAATCCGCAACGACAGCGCCGTGATCGAGGCCTATCTCGGCACCGAACATGCGGGAGCCGCCGCATGAGCGCAGCCATCATCGAGGTCGCCGATCTCGACGTTTATTACGGCACCAGCCAGATCCTGTTCGGCGTCGGCCTCTCGGTGCGGCAGGGCGAGACCATGGCGCTGCTCGGCCGCAATGGCGCCGGCAAATCCACCACCATGAAGGCGATCATGGGGCTGGCGCCGCCGCGTCGCGGCAGAGTGAGCCTGCGCGGCGCGGTGATCTCCGGCCAGAGGCCGCACCATATCGCGCGCGCCGGCCTCGGCTTCGTGCCGGAGGATCGCCAGATCTTTCCCGAGCATACGGTCGAGGACAACCTCGTCATCGGTCGCAAGAAGGGGCCGGAGGGCCAGGACGAATGGCCGATCAAGCGCATCTACGAGGTCTTTCCGCTGCTCGAGCCGCTGCGCCACCGCATCGCGGGGCGGCTGTCCGGCGGCGAGCAGCAGATGCTCGCGATCGCGCGCACGCTGATGGGCAATCCCGCGCTGTTACTGCTGGATGAGCCGAGCGAGGGGCTCGCCCCGATCATCGTGCAGCGGATCGGGGAACTGCTGCGGCAGCTTCGCCAGCTCGGATCGACCGTGCTGATCGCCGAGCAGAACATGCATTTCTGCCTGGGGCTGGCCAGCCACGCCACCGTCATCGACAAGGGCCAGATCGTCTACGCCGCCGGAATCGACGAGCTGAAGGCCAATGACGCAATCCGGCGGCGATATCTGGCCCTGTAAGCCGACCGCCGGTGCCCGAATAGGCCGAAAGAAGAAAACCATTGCCTCTGGACCATCCTGGGGAAGGAGCTTTCCCTCCGGAGGGCAAAAACGCCAATCGCTTCCATTGCCGTTTGGGACCGAAACGACGACATTCCATCCAGAAATTGATGGACTGACGGCCATGGAACGCACTGGATTTGAACCTTTCGGCGAGCAGCTGGTGTCCGCAACGGACACCCAGCCGCGGTCGCGTGCGTCCAAGATCCTGCTGCGGGTCGGCACGGGCTTGTTCTGGTCGCTGGTCGCCGGCATCGTGCTTGCGCGCGCGGCCTTCTTCGAGCCCGGCGTCTATGACGGCTTCAGCCGCGTCGCCTCGCTTGCCAAATGCCTGATCTTCTGAGCCGGATTATTCCGGGCCGAGCACAGAACTTCCCTCGGCCCTGATATGCCGAAAACTTATTCCCCAATCTAATCGTCCTGCGTATAAATCCTTCTCCTCTTGGAGAGATTTGTGTCGCAGAATCATGCATCCAGCCCGGCTGACGCCAAGCCGGCCACCGCCGCGAGTCGCATTGCGACGCTGATTCCGGGCATTCTCCTCTGCGTCCTGGTCGCCGGTGTCTCGGCCCTGCTCGAGCGGGCGGAACTGGGCGTTTTCGAGCATCCCTATGTCGAGGCGCTGGTGATGGCGATCCTGCTCGGGATGGCGCTCCGCAGCTTCTGGAAACCCGCGCCGCGCTGGCAGGCCGGCATCGCTTTCAGCGCCAAACAACTGCTCGAAGTCGCGGTCATGCTGCTCGGGGCCTCCATCAGCTTCGCCGCCATCGCGGCGTCGGGAATCGCGCTGCTGGCGTCGATCGCCGCGGTCGTCGTGGTCGCGCTGTCCGCGTCCTTCGGCCTCAGCCGCCTGCTAGGCCTCTCGACGCGGCTGTCGATCCTCATCGCGTGCGGCAACTCGATCTGCGGCAATTCGGCGATCGCGGCGGTGGCGCCGATCATTGGCGCCAACAACGACGAGATCGCGTCCTCGATTTCATTCACCGCGATCCTCGGCGTGATGATGGTGCTGGGGCTACCGCTGCTGATCCCGCTGTTGCAGTTGACGGCTACTCAATACGGCATCCTGGCAGGTCTGACCGTTTACGCGGTGCCGCAGGTGCTGGCGGCGACGGTGCCGGCGGGGCTCGTCAGCACGCAGATCGGCACGCTCGTGAAGTTGATGCGTGTGCTGATGCTCGGGCCGGTCGTCGTCGGCCTCTCGCTCGCCGCCTCGCGGTGGCAGACCGGCGCGAAGAAGACCAATGTCGGCTTCTTCCGCCTCGTGCCCTGGTTCATCCTCGGCTTTCTCGCGCTCGCGACCCTGCGCTCGCTGGAGATCGTGCCGGGCACGGTGGTGGGGCCGGTGACGAAGATCACGAACTTCCTGACCGTGGTGTCGATGGCGGCGCTGGGCCTGGGCGTGGACGTGAGGGTGCTTGCCAATGTCGGGGGTAGGGTGACGGCTGCGGTGACGCTGTCACTGATGCTGCTGCTCGGCATCAGCATCGCGCTGGTGCACTGGTTCAAGTGAATAGAGAGTAACTGCCGTAGGGTGGGCAAAGGCGCGAAAGCGCCGTGCCCACCATGTATCAGCATTCGTGATAAAAATGGTGGGCACGCTTCGCTTTGCCCACCCTACGAGGCCGTCATCCGCGTAAGCGGGGCGCGGTAACCTAGATCACGTCCGCCAGCGAGTGCCCCTGCAGCTCGATGTTCAGCCCCTGCATGCCGAGATCGGTGATCTCGCCGCCCATCGCCTTGATGCTTTCCTCGCGGATCAGTGACATCAGGCCGCGGCGCAGCGCCAGGAACTCCGACGACATCATCATCGCTTGCTGTCGCGGTCGCTCCAGCGGGATTGGGATCTCCGCCTTTATCGAGCCGGGGCGGGCGGTCATGCAGTAGACGCGGTCGGAGAGGAAGATCGCTTCATCGATGTCGTGGGTCACGAACAGCACCGAGATCTTCAGCCGCTGCCACATGTTGGTGAGGATTTGCTGCATGATGACGCGGGTCTGTGCGTCCAGCGCGCCGAAAGGCTCGTCGAGCAGCAGTACTTTGGGCCCCGTCGCGAGCGCGCGGACGATGCCGACGCGCTGCTTCATGCCGCCGGAGAGTTTTTCCGGATAGTGCTTCTCGAAGGCCTCCAACCCGGCAAGCCCCAGCAGCGTGCGCGCGGCGCGTTCGCGCTGCGAGCGCGGCATGCCGCGCATCTTCAGGCCGAACTCGACATTCTCCCGCACCGTCTTCCAGGGAAACAGCGAATATTGCTGAAACACCATGCCGCGATCGGCCCCAGGGCCGTTCACACGCTCGCCGTCGACGGTGACCACACCCGTCGTCGGCTTGAGGAAGCCCGCGACCGCATTGAGCAGCGTCGACTTTCCGCAACCGGAAGGGCCGACGATCGAGACGAATTCGCCGGGCTTCACATGGATCTGCGTGTCGGTGACGGCCTGGACCGGCCCCTCGATGCTGTCATAGCTGAGGGAGAAATTCCTGACCTCGATGTGGCCCTTCGGCGGGTTTGCAAGCATCTCGCTCATGTCGACCTCCAAGGTATCACCAATTGTCCCGCGCCCCTGATGAGCAGGCTCGATCCGAGGCCTAATACGCCGATCGCGATCATGCCGAGTGCGATGTCGGCATACTGGACCAGCGAATAGGCCTCCCAGGTGAAGTAACCGATGCCGTACTGACCGGAGATCATCTCGGCGGCGATCAGCGACACCCAGGCCACGCCCATGCCGACGGTGAGGCCTGTAAAGATGTGCGGCAGCGAGGCCGGAAAATACACGTCGCGGAAGATCGATCGCTCGCGCGCGCCGAGGCACTGCGCGGCACGCACCAGGACGGGGTCGACCAGCGACATGCCGTGCAGCGTGTTGATCAGGATCGGGAAGAACGAGCCGAGGAAGGTGATGAAGACGATGCTCTGCTCGTTGGTCGGCCACAGCATGATCGCCATCGGTACCCAGGCGATCGCCGGGATCGGCCGCAGCACCTCCGCGACCGGGAAGACGATCTCGTGCACGAGCTTGAAGCGGCCCATGATCAGGCCGAGCGGCACGCCGACGATCGCCGCGAGCGAGAAACCGACGAGGATGCGCCGGCAGCTCAGGGCGATGTGCATCAGGAATTTCGGATCGTGCGTCGCCTTGGTGAAGCTCGCATAGACCGCCAGCGGCGTGGGCACGTTGGTGAAGCGCACGAAGAACACGACGCGATAGGTCGTCAGCAGGTGCCAGGCCAGCAAGAACGCGAGCAGTGAGATGATGCCGATCGCGGTCGCGCGCAGCCCCGCCCGGTTGAGCCGGTACCAGCGCAGCGCGAATGTGCCGAACGAGGGCGGTGTCGCTTGTGGTGTAGCGGCGGGCGCGCGGCCCGCTTCTGCGATTGCGCTTGCCGGCATGCTGTCCTCGGAATGTCTGAGGATGGCGGGACTGCTCACGTCTTGCCTCCGCCGACCGCTGCCTTCACCGCGTCGTCGAAGCCGAGCACCTTGCCGCTGATCTTGGCGGCGTGGGCTTCGGCGTCCTTCTTCAGCAGGAACGGCGCAACCTCGCCATTGCCGACCGCAAAGAACGCCTGGTCGGCGAACAGCTTGATGCCGCGGGTGGTATCGAAGACATAGGCAACGTTGATCTTCTTGCCCTTGGCCTTGAAGTCGGCATAGGCCCCTAAGGTGCAGCTCGCCGACGAGTACGGCAGGATGCCGGCGTCGTCGACCCAGACCTCACCGGCCTTGCGCGGATCGGTGATCGGCTTCTTGCAGAAGGCGTCTTCGCCCTTGATTTCGTAATTGCTGGTGCTCGCAAGCTGCGCATCATAGTCGAGCTTCATCTCGGCATAGGCCTTGCGGATGTAGCTGTCGTCGACCCACTTTTTCGGATCGAATTCCTTCATGCGGCCAAGATTCTGCAGGACCTTGACGTCGGTCGTGGCTGCGTCGACCAGTGCCGGCTTGACCGTCGGATCCGTCGTCATGTTGCCGCTGGGTCCAAGGAAGATGTAGACGACCTCCTTGTTGATCCCGGTCCATTCCTGGATCTTTTCGGCGGCGAGCTTGGGATCGTCGCGCAGCCACTGGTTGGCGGCGATCAGCGCCTTGAAATAGGCAACCACGACTTCCGGATATTTCTCGGCAAAGTCGGTGCGCACCACGATGCCGTGGAAGGTCGGCAGATTGGTCTCGACGCCGTCGAAGATCTTGCGCGCGAAGCCGCGGAACGGCAAGAGCTCGGCGAAGGGGACGAAGTCGGCATGCGCGTCGATCTTCTTCTCCTGGAGGTTGGTCGAACCGACCTCCGGGCTCTGGCTGACGAGCTGGAAGAAATCGGACGCGTAGCCGCGATCCTGCATCGCCTTCAGCACCATGCCATGCGCGGCGGAGCCAAAGGGAACGCTGACGAGCTTGCCCTTGAGATCGGCGAGATCGTAGTAGGGCGAATCCTTGTGGACCACGATGCCGTTACCGGAACCGGACAGGCTGTAAGCGGCAATTCCGATCAGGCGGCTCTTGCTCTCGGGGTTACTGTCGAAGGTGAAGCCGTTCACGATCAGCGGATAGTCGCCCATCATGCCGATCTGCAGCTTGTTCGCCATCATCGCATTGGTGACGGGCGGGCCGGACGTGAAGTTCTGCCACTCCATCTCGAACTTGATGCTGGAATATTTGCCGTCCTTCGGCAGATATTTTTCGAGAAGATGAAGCTGGCGGATGACGACGCCGGCGGTCACCGTATTGGTCGTGGTGTCCTGCGTTCCGATGCCAAGCGTGACGGTTTCCGCCGAAGCCGGCTGCGCGAGCAGGAGCGCCAGCGACGTCACCGACATCGCGATCGAGAGCGTGGGAAGATGGCGGACCATTCTCATCCTCATTCCGTTGGATGTGCTGTGGTTGCCATGATTGGGTGAGGGCTCGGGCAGGGCAAATCCGGAATGAGCACCGCAGTCGATTAGTTGCCGGGAAAAGCTGATTGCATACTCCTTGGGCAGTCCTGCACTTTAAAGCCGCTTGCCTGTGCACCAACCCTTGTCGCCGCTCTGGCCGCGCATCTCTTCCAGCACGTCGGTCCGGCACACCACGATCTGCGAGCGCTTGGTCACGACGATTCCCTTCTCCTGCATCCGCTTCAGGCTGATCGTCACCCATTGCCGGGTGGCGCCGACCATGTGGGCGATGTCGGCATGGGTGAAGGCGGCGGCAATCACCCGGCCGTCGGCATCCTCGACGCCGTAGAGCTCGACGAGATGCAGCAGCAGATGCGCGAGGCGCTGCGTGATCGAGCGCGTTCCCAGCATCTGAGCCAGCGCCGAATAGCATTTGCCCTTGAAGGTGAGACCCTCGATCAGGCCGATCGCAAGATTCGGGATCTCGACCGCGAGCGAGCGCAGCTCCTTCCCTGGCAGGTGCACGACGCTGCAATTGCTGGATGCGACGCCGGACCATTGATGCACGGTGCCTTCGAACACTTCGGGTCCGCCGACGAAATTGCCGACATGCCAGTAGGCGAGCGTAATCTCGCGCCCGAGCGGCGAGGTGTAGAACACGCGGATGCGGCCGCTCTCGATCAGCCAGATGCCGTCGTGCTTGCCGCCCTGGCTGAACAGCGTCTGGCCGCGGTTGAGCACCTTTCGGCGGCCCTGCTTCAACACCAGCTCCCGCTCGCGCGGTGTCAGCTTGTCCATCAGCGGCGGCGGCCCGCCGATCCATTGCTGGTTTTCGGTGAGTAGCAGCGAGGAACCACCCGCAGGCCGAACGATCGGGGGAACAGCCCCGCGAACCACATTGGCCGCCTGCAACATCATCCGCCTCCGGAACGTTCAAACCGTTCTAAAGAGGAGCAATGTCCGTGCCAGATGGGGTGGGAGCGCTCACACTGGTGTCATTGCCCGCGAAAGCGGGCGATCCAGTATTCCAGAGACGTCAATGGGATACGGAGAAGCCGCGGCGTACTGGATTCCCCGCTTTCGCGGGGAATGACAGTGGAGTTGGAGGTGCCTACCGCCCCGCCAAACTCAGCAAATACGGCTTCGGATAAATCCCCCTGTTGTGCCCGTCCGAAAACGAGATGTTCAGCCCATAACCGAGATCGCCGATCCCGGTAATCGCGATGCCCGGAAACGCTTCGGGGAAGCGGCCGTCGAAGCGGGCGCGGGTGCAGTGGGCGCATTTGCAGGAGAGGCGAAGCTGCTCGGCGGGCAGGCTCAGCGCATCGTCCTGCGTGGTGCGGATGAGGAGCGTCGCGAGATCGGCGCTGGCTTCGTAGTCGGCCACGGTTGGTGCCACGGAGATCATGGTCATGCTGGCTTCTACGTCATTACAGGCGAGCGCGAATAGCAACTAATTGCCGGCGCCGGCGCAGCGGCGCTGCCTTCTCGCCGGTCGTCGCCGGTGAAATGTGAAACTAATCGACCGGGAATCCCACTTCCGCATTGCCCGATTCCTCCCGCTCCGAAACCTTGCGCCAACGCAGGCAAGGAGAGCTGACGGATGAGCGCATTTCAGAAGGAAACGGTTTTGTCGGTCAGGCACTGGACCGATTCCCTGTTCAGCTTCACCGCGACGCGCGATCCCGGCTTCCGCTTCCAGAACGGCCAGTTCGCGATGATCGGCCTCGAGGTCGAGGGCAAACCCCTGATGCGGGCCTACAGCATGGCGAGCGCCAATCACGAAGAGGCGCTCGAGTTCTTCTCGATCAAGGTGCAGGACGGCCCGCTGACCTCGCGCCTCCAGAAGATCAGGGAAGGCGACATCATCCTGGTCGGCCGCAAGGCGACGGGCACGCTGATCACCGGCAATCTCATTCCGGGAAAGCGCCTGCTGCTGCTCTCGACCGGCACCGGGCTCGCGCCCTTTGCCAGCCTGATCAAGGACCCCGACGTCTACGAGAACTACGAGACCATCGTGCTCGCCCATGGCTGCCGCCAGGTCTCGGAGCTTGCCTATGGCGAGCACCTCGTGGAAGGCCTGCGCAACCACGAATTCTTCGGCCCCCTGATCCGCGACAAGCTGGTGTATTACCCGACCGTGACCCGCGAACCGTTCAGGAATCGCGGCCGGATCACCGACCTGATCGCCTCCAACCAGATGTTCGATGACATCGGACAAGGCGGCCTCGATATCGAGACGGACCGCATCATGCTGTGCGGCAGCCCGGCGATGCTCGAGGAACTCCCGGCGATGTTTTCCGCGCGGGGCTTCGTCGAAGGGAACCACAGCCAGCCAGGTCATTTCGTGATCGAAAAGGCTTTCGTCGAGCGCTGAGGCGCAAATCGATCTTCGGCGACAACTAATTGCTATCGCCGGAAAGCCCCCTGAACAAATCTGATGCAAAGGCGCCGGACCTGCCGGCGGACCAGGAGCAAGCGATGGCACTAGATCAGATCGTCGACGGACTTTCGGAAGTTTCCTGCGATGTGCTGGTGATCGGCGGCGGCACCGCCGGCCCGATGGCGGCGCTGAAGGCGAAGCTGAAGAACCCGAAGGCGAATGTCGTTCTGCTCGAAAAGGCCAACGTCAAGCGCTCCGGCGCGATCTCGATGGGCATGGACGGGCTGAACAACGCCGTCATCCCCGGCTATGCGACGCCGGAGCAGTACACCAAGGAAATCACCATCGCCAACGACGGCATCGTCGACCAGAAGGCGGTCTATAAATACGCGCAGAACTGTTTTGGCATCATCGAGGAACTCGACAGCTTCGGCATCCGCTTCCTCAAGAACGAGAACGGCGACTACGCCGTCAAGAAGGTGCACCACATCGGCACCTACGTTCTGCCGATGCCGAACGGCGAGACCGTGAAGAAGGCGCTGTATCGCCAGCTCCGGCGTGCCCGCATCCTGATCTCCAACCGTTACATGGCGACGCGGCTGCTCAAATCGAGCGACGGCCGCATCGCCGGCGCGATCAGCGTCAACACCCGCACCGCCGAAATGCTGGTGATCAAGGCCAAGGCCGTGATCCTCTGCATGGGCGCCGCCGGCCGCCTCGGCCTGCCGACCTCCGGCTACATGTTCGGCACCTATGAGAACGCCGCCAATTCCGGCGACGGCTATTCCATGGCCTATCACGCCGGCGCCGCGCTCGCGAACCTCGAATGCTACCAGATCAACCCGCTGATCAAAGACTACAACGGCCCCGCCTGCGCCTATGTCGCCGGCCCCTTCGGCGCCTTTACCGCCAACAACGAGGGCTCGCGCTTCATCGAATGCGACTACTGGTCCGGCCAGATGATGCTGGAGTTCTACAACGAGCTGCTGTCCGGCAAGGGCCCGGTGTTCCTCCAGCTCAAGCATCTGCACCCCGACACGATCTCGGAGATCGAGTCCACGCTGCACAAGGTCGAGCGGCCGACGCGCGGCCTGTTCCAGCAGGGGCGCGGGGTCGACTATCGCAACGAGTCGATCGAGATGCACATCTCCGAGATCGGATTCTGCTCAGGCCACAGCGCTTCCGGCGTGTTCGTCGACGACAATGCCCGCACCACCGTGCCCGGCCTCTATGCCGCCGGCGACATGGCAAGCGTGCCGCATAATTACATGCTCGGCGCTTTCACCAACGGCTCGGTCGCCGGCATCGACGCGATGGAGTTCGCCGACAATCACGACTTTGCGGAGTTCGACGCCGCTGACGTCGCCAGGGAGCGCGACCGCGTGCTGGCGCCGACCAAGCGCGAGGACGGCATTCCGCCGAACCAGGTCGAGTACAAGACCCGGCGTCTCGTCAACGACTACCTCCAGCCGCCGAAGGTCACGCGCAAATACGAGCTCGGCATGCGCCGCCTCGCCGAGACGCGGCAGGACATGCAGGAGCATATGATTGCGCGCAATGCGCACGAATTGCTCCGCGCCCTCGAAGTGCAGTCGATCATGGATTGCGCCGACATGGCGGTACATGCCTCGCTCTACCGCGAGGAGAGCCGCTGGGGCCTCTATCATTGGCGCACGGACTTCCCGGAGAAGGACAACGAAAACTGGTTCTGCCATACGCTGCTCTCCAAGCAGAGCGGCAAGATGACCAGCGAGAAGCGCGCAGTGGAGCCGTACGTCGTCCCGATCGCCGACGACGAGAAGGACCTCTACGACAAGCAGCGCATCCGCGCCTCCGCCTGATCCACCGCAACTTAGCAACAGGAGATCAACGATGCCTCTCGCTTCCTATCAGACATCGGTTCCGGTGGTCGTTGACGACGCCAAATGCATCGCCGACAAGGGCTGCACCGTGTGCGTGGACGTCTGCCCGCTCGACGTGCTGCGCATCAGCGACATGACCGGCAAGGCCTACATGGCCTATGACGAATGCTGGTACTGCGCGCCCTGCGAGGCGGATTGCCCGACCGGCGCCGTCACCGTCAACATTCCCTATCTCCTGAGGTAGTCATGTCGAGCCCGTTCGAATCCTACGACGATCTCGAAGACGCCGACGAGCGGCTTCAGGCCGCCGACCCCGGCGAGCGCCGCGTCGCGGTCATCGCGCTCGGTCATTCCGGTGATCCGGCAGCGGTTCCTCATCTCGCCAATATGGTCGCCGATCCCGACGCGGGCGTGCGCCAGCAGGTCGCGATGGCGCTCGGCGAGTTCGACGGGCCGGAGGCTGCGAGCGCGCTGGTCAAGTTGCTGGTCGATCCTGAGAGAATCGTCGCTGCCGCCGCGGCCGACAGCATAGCCGAGTTCAAGAATCCCGCTTGTGCCGAGATCATCCTGCCGCTGGTGAAGCATGCCCATGCGTTCGTCCGCATGGGCGCGCTGCGTGCGCTGAAGGAGCTGCGCTGCAAGGACACGCTGAAGCCGGCGCTGGAAGCGTTGCTTGATACGGACGCTGCCGTGCGCGTGCAGGCGATCGGCGTGATCGGATTCCTCAAGCTCGAAGAATCCATCCCCGCTCTGACTGCGTTGATCAACGATCCGGACGCGCATGTGCGGCGTGCCGCCGTGAGCGCGCTGGCGTTCTCCCAGCTGAAGCCGGCGGCCGAGACGATCACGCGCGCGCTGAAGGATTCCGACTGGATGGTCCGCGAGATGGCGGCGGAAACGCTGGGCCTCAACGTCAACGGTTCGATCGCCGCCGACCAGCTCGTGGGCGCGCTCGCTGACGAATTCTGGCAGGTGCGGCTGAAAGCCATCCGCAGCCTCGGCAGGATGAAGATCGAGCGCGCGGTACGCCCGATCGGAAATTGCATCAATCACGACCAGGCCAATCTGCGCAAGGAGGCCGCCGCCGCGCTTGGCGAGATTGCCCATCCCGACGGCGAGGCGTTCCTGGCGGTCATCGCCGACGACGCCGATCCCGACGTGCGCAAGAATGCGCGCTGGGCGCTCCAGCAGATCGCGGCCCGGAAGGCGCGGGCAGGGGCATAGCCGAGAGGCATCCTGCCGCTCTGGACTTCCGGAGCCAGACGTTTATTGGTCTTCGCCAAGAAACAGCGAGGACGCGGCCATGACGACACTGACGACCAAGGATCTTCTCCCTGAGGACGGCACGCGGGGAACGTTGGTGGGCCGTGTCTGGCTGCCGCAGGCGAACGGCCCGGCCGTGGTCGCCGTGCGCGGCGACGGCGTGTTCGACGTCACCGCGAGATTTCCAACCGTCAGTGCGCTCTGCGAAGAGGATGCTCCGGCGAAGGCGCTTGCCGCGACGAAGGGCGAGCGGATCGGCGATCTCGATGCGATCGTCGCCAACACGCCGCCCGATCGGCGCGATCCGAAAAAGCCGTGGCTGCTCGCGCCGGTCGATCTCCAGACGCTGAAGGCCGCCGGCGTCACTTTCGCCATCTCGATGCTGGAGCGCGTCATCGAAGAACGCGCGAAGGGCAATCCTGCGTCAGCCGAAGCGATCCGCAAAGAGGTGACGCGGCTGATCGGTGACGATCTGTCAAAGCTCAAGCCGGGCTCGGACCAGGCGATGCGGCTGAAACAGGTGCTGATCGATCAGAACGCCTGGAGCCAATATCTCGAGGTCGGCATCGGTCCCGATGCCGAGGTCTTCACCAAGGCGCCAACCTTGTCCTCGGTCGGCACCGGCATGGATGCGGGGCTGCATCCGAAGTCGACCTGGAACAATCCGGAGCCCGAGCTTGTGCTGTTCGTGTCGAGCCGCGGCAAGATCGTCGGTGGCGCGCTCGGCAACGACGTGAACCTGCGCGACTTCGAGGGACGCTCGGCGCTGCTGCTGTCGAAGGCCAAGGATAACAATGCGTCCTGCTCGATCGGCCCGCTGCTGCGCCTTTTCGACGACAGTTTTTCACTCGACGACGCGCGCAAGCTGGACATCAGCCTGAACGTGAAGGGGGCGGATGGTTTCGTCCTCGACGGCCATTCCTCGATCAGCATGATCAGCCGCGATCCCACCGACCTCGTCGAGCAGACCATCGGCAAGGTGCATCAATATCCTGATGGATTCGTGCTGTTCCTCGGCACGATGTTCGCGCCGGTGAAGGATCGCGATGCGCCGGGGCAGGGGTTCACCCACAAGCGCGACGACATCGTCACGATCGCCGCACCCCAGCTCGGCAAGCTCGTCAACCGCATGCGGACCAGCGACGAGTGCGAGCCCTGGACCTTCGGGATCGGCGCGCTGATGAAGAACCTCGCGCAGCGGAAGCTGATCTAGGCTCCGGCGTTCGCGGGCGGCCGAAGATTTCGGTCGGCCGTCGCGTTTGCGCCTTCATCTTGGCGTTGCATGTCTGGAACAAAATCGCGCTCGGCGTGTCATAGGATGTGCCGCCCGCGCAATCCCAAGGGATAGACGAATAGTCAGATAATATGACTAGTCAGCCCTGAGCTTCCGTGAAATACTAGCCCAAATTGCTCCAAATGGAGCGCGTGTGGGTGCCATCTTACCAAAATGGACGCTCGCCGGCATTCGGGAGAGGCGTCTCATGACCTCGCGCATCGTGGTCATTCCGACCAAGCGCGCGCATTCCAACCACGCAGAAGTTGCCCGCTCGATCGGCATCGACATCATCGCCGGCCGCTATCCGGAGGGGATGCGGCTGCCGGGCGATGCCGAGATGATCGCGATGTTCGGCGTGTCGCGACCAGTGCTGCGTGAGAGCGTGAAGACGCTGGTCGCCAAGGGCCTGCTCACCACCAAGGCGCGGGTCGGCACCGTCGTGCGTGAGCGCGCGGCCTGGAACATGTTCGACGCCGATGTGCTGGCGTGGCATCTGGATGCGGGCATCGACAGGCGCTTCCTCAATGATCTCGCCGAGATCCGTCTCGCGGTCGAGCCGCGCGCGGCTGTGCTCGCGGCGGCGCAGCGGTCCGAGGAGGATGTCGCCGAGCTTCGTCGCAGCATGGAGCGCATGCGGCTTGAAGCGTCCGATTCCGTCGGCTTCGCAGATGCCGATCTCGCGCTGCATGTCGCGGTGGCGCGAGCCTCGGGCAATCTGTTCATGCGCTCGATCGGGCACGTCATCGAGGCTGCGCTGCGTGCCTCGTTCCTGCTCAGCGCTCCGGTCGCACCGGAAGACCGTGACACCGTACTGCTCTGGCACCAGAAGATCGTCGATGCCATCGCGGCCGGCGATGCCGAAGCCGCGTCGGAGGCTATGGTCCATGTCATTCACAACGGCATCCGGCGCCATGAAGGCACTGTGATCGAGGTTGAGCCCGCCGGGGCGCTGCCATCCGCTGATACGGGAGAGCCGGCGTGAGCGAACTCCGCATTGCCATCGTCGGCTTCGGCAAGATCGCGCGCGACCAGCATGTCGGCGCCATCGCCGCGACGCCGGGGGCGACGCTGGCCGCCATTGCCAGCCACGATGGTTCGCTCCCGGGAGTGCCGTGTTTCACCGGCGTCGAGGAGTTGCTTGAGAAGGGGCCGCCGATCGATGCGGTCTCGTTGTGCACACCGCCTCAAGCGCGGCGTGCCGCGGCCGCGGCAGCGCTCGCTGCCGGCAAGCACGTCATGCTGGAGAAGCCTCCCGGCGCAGGCGTTGCCGAGCTCGATCCCCTGATCGCGTTGGCGGCGGAGGCGAAGCGGACGCTGTTTGCGGCCTGGCATTCGCGCTGTGCGCCGGCGGTCGAACCCGCGCGCGAATGGTTGATGGCGCGCCACATCAAGTCCGTGCACATCAACTGGAAAGAGGATGTCCGCATCTGGCATCCCGGGCAGGCCTGGATCTGGCAGCCGGGCGGTCTCGGCGTGTTCGATCCCGGCATCAACGCGCTCTCGATCCTGACCCGTATCCTACCAAAGCCGGTCTTCGTCACCGCGGCGGAACTGGCCTTTCCCGCCAATTGCCAGGCGCCGATTGCCGCGAAGCTGTCGCTGGCCGACATCGATGGTCTGCCGGTCACCGCCGAATTCGACTTCCGCCAGACCGGTCCGCAGAGCTGGGACATCGCCGTGGAAACCGACCGGGGGCAGATGACGTTGTCCGGCGGCGGGCGGCGCATGTCGATCGACGGCAACGCCGTCGCCGAGGCACCGGATCAGGAATATCGCGAATTGTATCGGCGTTTCGTCAAGCTCTCCGTCACAGGCGCGAGCGATGTCGATCTGGCGCCGCTGCGTCTCGTCGCGGATGCCTTCCTGCTCGGCAAGCGCACGATCGTCGAACCTTTTGTGGACTGACCATGGCTGGCTCGAGAACAGAAAAAGACGTCTTCGGAACGCTGCCGGATGGCCGCAACGTCGAGCGCATCATGCTGCGCGGGGAGGGCGGCTTCGAAGCCCGCATCATCACCCATGGCGCGGTGATTCAGGCGCTGATCGCGCCGGACGCCAAAGGAAACCACGACGACGTCGTGCTCGGCCATGATGCATTTGCCGGTTATCTCGCCGAACGAAAGTTTCTCGGCGCTACCGTCGGCCGCTACGCCAACCGTATTGCCAGGGGACAGTTCTCGCTCGACGGCGAGACGTTTCAGCTTCCGGTCAACAACGGCCCGAATGCGCTGCATGGGGGGCTGGACGGGTTTGACCGCAAGCTCTGGGAGATTGTCGGGATCGACGACGGCACCGAGCCGGCGGTGACGCTCACCTATGTCAGCCCACATGGCGAGGAGAATTATCCCGGGCGGCTCGATGTGCGCCTGACCTATCGCATCACCGGCCCGACCGAGCTGTCGCTCATCATGGAGGCGCGAACGGATCGACCGACCATCGTCAACTTGACCAACCACAGCTTCTTCAATCTGGAAGGCGCCACGTCAGCCACGCCCATTCTCGACCACAAGCTGACAGTCGCAGCCGATGATTTCCTCGCCATTGACCCCACCGCGATCCCGCTGCCGGAGCCGCCGCGCGCGGTGGCCGGTACGCCGTTCGATTTCCGCGATGCGCGTCCCGTCGGCGAGCGCATCCGTGACAACGATGAGCAATTGCGCCACGGCAAGGGTTACGACCACACTTATTGTCTGGGGCGCGATGGCAAGCTCGCATTCGCGGCGCGGCTGGAGGCGCCGCGCTCGGGGCGCATCATGGAGCTCTTCACCAATCAGCCCGGGCTTCAGGTCTATTCCGGCAACTATCTCGACGGCACGATCTCGGGGAAGGGCGGCAAGCTGATCCGGCAGTCGGACGCGATGTGCCTGGAGCCGCATATCTGGCCAGACGCGCCGAACCGGCCGGACTTTCCGAGCCCGCGCCTCGATCCCGGCAGTGTCTATCGCCATCACACCGTCTATCGCTTTGGGGTAAGGGCGCCATGATGGAGCAGGTGCCGACCTCCGTCCTCTCGGCCGAGCCGTGCCATCTCGGCGAAGGGCCGACCTATGACGTTGCAACCGATACCGCATGGTGGTTCGACATTCGCGAGGGACGTCTGTTCGAGGCACATCTTGGCAGCGGCAGCATTCGCGTCCACCCACTCGGCCGGATGGCGAGCGCGCTCGGGCGCGTCGATGCCGAACGGCAGCTGATCGTCGCGGAGGACGGTCTCTACATCCGCAACATAGCCGATGGCGTGATGGCGCTGTTCTGTCCGCTCGAAGCCGACAATCCCGGCACGCGTTCGAACGATGCCCGCGTGCACCAATCCGGCACCTTCTGGATCGGGACCATGGGCAAGCAGGCTGAGCGCGGGGCGGGGGCGATCTATGCGCTTCATCGCGGCAAGATCTCGACGCTGTTTCCCGGCATCAGCATTCCGAATTCGATCTGCTTCTCGCCGGATGGCACCACCGGCTACTTCACCGACACCGCCCGCGCCGTGCTCTACGCCGTGCCGCTCAATCCTGCGAGCGGCCTGCCGCGCGGCGAGCCGGAGGTGCTGCTGCGCCACTCCGGCATTGGCGGGCTCGACGGCTCGGTGTGCGACGCCGACGGACAGATCTGGAACGCCTGCTGGGGCGCGAGCCGTATCGATGTCTATTCGCCGCAAGGCGAGCGTCTGCGCTCACTCGGCGTGCCGGCAAAGCAGGCGAGCTGCCCGGCCTTCGTCGGCCCGAATCTGTCGCGTCTGCTCGTCACCTCGGCCTGGCAGGACATGGACGCCGCGGCGCGCGCCGATGATCCGCAGGCCGGCTGCACTTTTCTGTTGGAGGCATCCGCGCGCGGTCGCGCGGAGCCCGACGTCAAGCTCGCATAGGAGACCAGAGGCCGCCCACGACCGACGTTCGCGACGAAACCAAGAAACAGTCTGACACCCAAGGGAGTGAAACATGCTGAAACTGAAGACGACATTCCTGGCACTGGCACTGGCCGGCGCTGCGACGATGGCCGTAGGCGCTAATGCCTCTGCCCAGGACAAGGCGACCGTCGGCATCGCCATGCCGACGAAATCCTCGGCGCGCTGGATCGACGACGGCAACAACATGGTCAAGGTGCTGAAGGAGCGCGGCTACAACACCGATTTGCAATATGCCGAGGACGACATCCCGAACCAGCTCTCGCAGGTCGAAAACATGGTCACCAAGGGCGCCAAAGCGCTGGTGATCGCCGCGATCGATGGCACCACGCTGTCCGACGTGCTCAAGCAAGCGAAAGCAAAAGGCATTATCATCATCGCCTATGACCGCTTGATCCGCGGCACGCCGAACGTCGACTACTACGCGACCTTCGACAACTTTCAGGTCGGTGTGCTCCAGGCGCAGTCGATCGAGCAAGGGCTCGGCCTGAAGGACGGCAAGGGTCCGTTCAACATCGAGCTGTTCGGCGGCTCGCCCGACGACAACAATGCCTACTTCTTCTACAACGGCGCGATGAGCGTGCTGAAGCCGTACATCGACAGCGGCAAGCTCGTCGTCGCCTCCGGCCAGATGGGCATGGACAAGGTCGCGACCTTGCGCTGGGATGGCGCCACCGCCCAGTCCCGCATGGACAATTTGCTCAGCGCCTACTACGGCAACAAGAAGGTCAACGCCGTGCTGTCGCCCTATGACGGCCTCTCGATCGGCATCATCTCATCGCTGAAGGGCGTCGGTTACGGCAGCGCCGGCCAGCCGATGCCGATCATTTCGGGCCAGGACGCCGAGGTGCCCTCGATCAAGGCCATGCTGCGCGGCGACCAGTATTCGACCATCTTCAAGGACACCCGCGACCTCGCCAAGGTGACCGCCGACATGGTCGACGCCGCGCTCGCCGGCAAGCAGGTCACGGTGAACGACACCAAGACCTACGAGAACGGCGTCAAGACGATCCCGTCTTACCTGCTCAAGCCGGTCGTGGTCTACAAGGACAATTGGGAGAAGCTGCTGGTCGAGAGCGGCTATTACAAGAAGTCGCAGTTTCAGTAGACCATCTTGTTCCGTCATTCCGGGGCGATGCGTAGCATCGAACCCGGAATCTCGAGGTTCCGGGTTCGCCCTTCGGGCGCCCCGGAACGACGGTTGAAGCCTTGACGGTTGAAGCCTTGGAATTCTCGGGGACGCACGATGACCGCCATGCTGGAGATGCGCAACGTCAGCAAGAGCTTTGCCGGCGTGCAGGCGCTGCGCGATGTCAACTTCTCGGTCGACGCCGGACAGATCCACGCCCTCGTCGGCGAGAACGGCGCCGGCAAGTCGACGCTGATGAAGGTGCTCAGCGGCGTCTACCCCCATGGCAGCTACGAGGGCACCATCGTCTTCGACGGCGAGGAACGCCGCTTCCGCGACATCAACGATTCCGAGGCGCTCGGCATCATCATCATCCACCAGGAACTGGCGCTGATCCCGCTGATGTCGATCGCCGAGAACATCTTCCTGTCGCATCCGCCGTCGAAATTCGGCGTGATCGATCGCGACGAGGTCTACCGGCGCACGCGGGAGCTTCTGGCCCAGGTCGGCCTGAAGGAATCGCCGGATACGCTGATCACCGATCTCGGTGTCGGCAAGCAGCAGCTGGTCGAGATCGCGAAGGCCCTCTCCAAGCGGGTGCGGATGCTGATCCTCGACGAGCCAACCGCGAGCCTCAACGAGGCCGACAGCGCCGCGCTGCTGGAGCGCCTCATGGCATTCCGCGAGCAGGGCATCGGCTCGATCCTGATCTCGCACAAGCTCAATGAGGTTGCCCGCGTCGCTGACCACATCACGGTGCTGCGCGATGGCCGCACCGTCGACAGCATCGACTGCCACGCCGAGCCGATCCAGGAAGACCGCATCATCCGCAGCATGGTCAACCGCGATCTCGCCCATCGCTTTCCCGAGCGCAGCGCGACCATCGGTGAACCCGTGCTCGAGGTCGCGAACTGGTCGGTCCATCACCCCATTCATCCCGAGCGGCAGGTAATCAAGGCCGTCAATTTCAGTGTCAGGCGCGGCGAGGTCGTGGGCATCGCCGGGCTGATGGGCGCCGGCCGCACCGAATTCGCCATGAGCCTGTTCGGCCGTTCCTGGGGAACCAATATCAGCGGCCGTATCAGACTCGAAGGCCATGAGATCGTGCTGCCGAGCGTGGCTGCCGCGATCGACGCCGGCCTTGCCTATGTCACCGAGGACCGCAAGCAGCTTGGCCTGATCCTCGCCGACGACGTCCGCAAGAACATCACGCTGGCCAGCCTCGACCAGGTCGCGCCAAACAGGGTGATCGACGATATCGCCGAGCTGAAGGTTGCGAGCGACTATCGGAACCGGATGCGGATCCGCTGCTCCGACGTCTATCAGGAGACCGTCCAGCTCTCCGGCGGCAACCAGCAGAAGGTCGTGCTGTCGAAATGGCTGATGACCGATCCCAAGGTCCTGATCCTGGATGAGCCGACAAGGGGCATCGACGTCGGTGCGAAATACGAGATTTACGGTATCATCAACGAGCTCGCCGAGGCCGGCCGCGGTGTCGTGGTGATCTCCTCGGAGATGCCCGAGTTGCTCGGCATCTGCGACCGCATCTGCGTCATGAACGACGGCGCCTTCGTCGGGGAATTCAAGGGCGCGGAGGCGACGCAGGAGAAGATCATGCGCGCCATCATGCGCAATGAACGAAGCAACGGAAACAGCGCGCCCGAGGCCGCGGAGATGGGAGGATCGCAGCCATGACCGACAAGACGGTTTCGCTGCCCGAGGAGCGCCGGCACGGCAGCTTCATCAAGAACAACTTGCGCAATTACGGCATGCTGCTGTCGCTGATCGCGATCATGTTGTTCTTCCAGGTCATGACCGGCGGCACGCTGCTGCAGCCGCTCAACCTCACCAACCTGGTGCTGCAGAATAGCTACATCGTCATCATGGCGCTGGGCATGTTGCTGGTGATCGTCACCGGACACATCGATCTTTCGGTCGGGTCTGTCGCAGGCTTCGTCGGTGCCGTGGCCGCTCTTCTCATGGTGACCTACAAGGTCGACTACACGCTCGCCTTCATCGTCTGCCTCGCGGTCGGCGCCGCCATCGGCGCGGCGCAGGGCTATTGGGTCGCCTATTTCAAGATCCCGTCCTTCATAGTGACCTTGGCCGGCATGCTGGTGTTCAAGGGCCTTGCGCTCGCGGTGTTGCAGGGCCAGTCGCTCGGGCCGTTCCCGCCGACCTTCCAGAAGTTGTCGTCTGGCTTCATTCCGGAACTGCTGCCCGAAGCCGGCACGCTGCATCCGACCTCGATGCTCATTGGGGCTCTGTTGGCGCTGGGGCTGGTCTATGCCAGCGCCAGGAGCCGCACGCGCGAGCTCTCGCACGGCATCGAGGTCGAGCCTTACGCGTTTTTCCTCGGCAAGAGCATCGTGCTGGCCTGCGCGGTGCTCTACTTCACCTATCTGATCGCGACCTATCGTGGCCTGCCGAACGTATTGGTGATCATGGGCGGGCTGATCGCGCTCTATGGCTTCGTCACCCGCCGCACCGTGATCGGCCGCCAGATCTATGCTGTCGGCGGCAACGCCAAGGCGGCGAGCCCGTCGGGCATCAAGACCGAGCGGCTGACCTTTCTCACCTTCGTCAACATGGGCGTGCTGGCCGCGCTGGCCGGCCTCGTCTTTGCAGCACGCCTCAACACCGCGACGCCCAAGGCAGGTTTGGGCTTCGAGCTCGACGTCATCGCCGCCTGCTTCATCGGCGGCGCCTCTGCCTATGGCGGCGTCGGACGCGTCGGCGGTGCCGTGGTCGGCGCGATGATCATGGGTGTGATGAACAACGGCATGTCGATCCTCGGTATCGGTATCGACTACCAGCAGGTCATCAAGGGCCTGGTGCTGCTCGGGGCGGTGTGCATCGACGTGTATAATCAGCGGCGGTGATGCGGGCTACGGCAGCTATTACTGCGTCGTGAACAGCACAGTGGCGATCGCGACGGAGAGACTCACGGCCGATACGGTCGCTACCGTCGACAATACCCCATGCGCCTTAGCGCGATCGCGAAAACGATGATGATGGGTGTGGCGGTCATCAGCCCGATTTGTGCATCGCTCATGTCGTCGCTCACAGCTCTCTGGGGACCCCGGGCCGGTTCGTACCGCGATCCGGTGTCCGCCAGTTTGTCCGGCAACAAACTCGGATCGGAGCCGGCAAGCTAAGTCTGGCCGGTGTCCTGATCCGGAAAGACGATGTCCACGGCCGATTGCGAACAAGAAGGAACCGGCTGGGGATTCTGGAAGATCTCCCCGGCGATCCCATGATCTGGGTGCTGATCTTCAGCGAGCTCGTCGCGTTCGGTCTGTTCCTCGGTGCATTCACGGTCGCCCGCGCAATCCATCCGGCAGTGTTCGCGGCGGGGCAGGCGGCACTCGATTCGAATCTCGCAGGCCTCAATACCGTCGTGCTGGTGACCAGCGGCTGGGCTGCGGCCCGGGCTACCAATTCCGCGCGGGCCAGTGAGAAGCGGATTTCGCGCCGCTGGCTCCTGATCGCCATGGCGCTCGGCGGCTTCTTCATCGCGATCAAGCTCGCCGAGTATGCCGGGGAGATCGGTCGCGGCGCTGGCCTGGAAACCAGCCCGTTTTTTACGCTCTACTTCCTCCTGACCGGCTTCCATCTCCTGCATGTCGGTCTCGGCATCGTCATCCTCGCTGTGGTCTGCCGGCGCGCCGAGATATCCGGCGTCGAGACCGGGACCGCGTTCTGGCACATGGTCGATCTGGTCTGGATCGTCATGTTCCCGATTCTGTACCTGGTGCGGTGACGATGCCAGATCGCCTGAACGTCACCTGGGTCGTGCTGATCGGCCTCGCGCTCGCAACCATACTGCTGCCTCCGCTGATGCCGCGGCCCCTGCTCGGCAATGCGCTGTTGCTGGCCCTGGCCGCCATCAAGGGTCGCAGGATTGCGCTCGATTTCATGGATCTTCGGAACGTTCCCACGCTGTGGCGCGGCCTCGTCGGCGCGTGGATTCTCATCGTGGTGCTGTTTGCCTGGCTCGCATCCGCCGTCGTCGCCCTGATCTGACGCGCTCATTGCGCCCTGACAAAGAACGGGCGGTACGAAGCGGCAATAAATCGCAACATCGCGTTTCCCGATAGGAATCAAACCGGAAAGGATTGGCAATGGCTGAACGCCTGACCAAGTCGGCCGCTCGAAACGTCTTCTACGGCGGCTCGGCCTTTTTCTTCGCCATCTTCTTAGGGCTGACGGCGCACAGCCATTACTACATGGTCACGACATCGACGGACGCCTCGACGCTGACGTCGTCGGTCGCCCGCGGCAAGCATGTCTGGGAGAAGAACTCCTGCATCAACTGCCACACGCTGCTGGGTGAGGGCGCCTATTTCGCGCCCGAAGTCGGCAACGTCTGGGATCGCTGGGGTGGCAACGAGGATCCGGCCGGCGCGCGCGAGACGCTGAAAGCCTGGATGCAGTCGCAGCCTTCCGGCGTGGAAGGGCGGCGGCAGATGCCGCAGTTCAACCTCACCGACCAGGAGCTCAACGATCTCGCCGACTTCCTGCAATGGGCCAGCAAGATCAAGCGCCAGGAATGGCCGCCGAACAAGGCCGGCTGAGGGCCTGCCTCCTTCAAGACCTTGCCTCTTTCAAGACAGAGAGAACTCGAGATGAAATACCAAACCCAGAAAGTCGCGATGCTGTACTTCTACGGCGCGCTGACCCTGTTCCTGGCCCAGGTCCTGTTCGGCCTGCTCGCCGGGACCATCTACGTCCTGCCCAATACGCTGTCGGTGCTGCTCCCGTTCAACATCGTCCGGATGATCCACACCAACGCGCTGATCGTGTGGTCGCTGATCGGCTTCATGGGGGCCACCTACTTCCTGCTGCCCGAGGAAACCGAGACCGAGCTGTACAGCCCGCTGCTGGCGAAGATCCAGTTCTGGATGTTCTTCGGCGCCGCGGGTGTGGCCGTGGTCGGCTATCTCTTCCACTACCACGAGGGACGTGAGTTCCTCGAACAGCCCTTCATCATCAAGGTCGGCATCGTCGTCGTCTGCCTGATGTTCCTGTTCAACGTCACCATGACGGCGCTCAAAGGGCGCAAGACCACGGTCACCAACATCCTGCTATTCGGCCTGTGGGGCGTCGCGATCTTCTTCCTGTTCGCCTTCTACAATCCGGCGAACCTCGCCGTCGACAAGATGTACTGGTGGTATGTCGTCCATCTCTGGGTCGAGGGTGTCTGGGAGCTGATCATGGCCTCCGTGCTCGCCTATCTCATGATCAAGCTCAACGGCATCGACCGCGAGGTCGTCGAGAAGTGGCTCTACGTGATCATCGGCCTTGCGCTGTTCTCGGGCATCCTCGGCACCGGCCATCATTTCTACTGGATAGGCGCGCCCGGCTACTGGCAGTGGATCGGTTCGCTGTTCTCCACCCTCGAGGTTGCGCCGTTCTTCACCATGGTGATCTTCACGGTGCAGATGACCTGGAAGGCCGGCCGCAAGCATCCGAACCGCGCTGCGCTGCTGTGGTCGGTCGGCTGCTCGGTCATGGCGTTCCTGGGCGCGGGCGTCTGGGGCTTCCTGCACACGCTGTCCTCGGTGAACTACTATACACACGGCACCCAGGTCACTGCGGCGCACGGCCATCTCGCCTTCTTCGGCGCCTATGTGATGCTGAACCTGTCGGTGATGGCCTATGCGATCCCGCAGCTCAAGGGACGCGCGCCCTATAATCAGTGGCTCTCGATGGCGAGCTTCTGGATCATGTGCACGGCCATGATGACCATGACGTTCGCGCTGACCTTCGCCGGGGTGGTCCAGGTCCATCTCCAGCGCGTGCTTGGCCAGAGCTACATGGACGTGCAGGACCAACTGGCGATGTTCTACTGGGTCCGGCTCGGCTCCGGCGTGTTCGTCGCGATTTCCGCGCTGATGTTCGTCTGGGCGGTGCTGGTACCGGGCCGCGAGAGGCAGGCGACGATCCCGGCTGCTTTGCAGCCTGCCGAGTGAACGCGAAGGCGGCCGCGAACGTCGCGGCCGCCTTTCAAACCGATCTTTCGGAGAATGATCATGAACGCAACACTCCACGCCCTGGCGGCGCCCGCGCCCACGCTGCCGGCCTATGTCGCAAGCGGCAACGAATGCGCGCTGTTCGAGCACGCCTGGCGGCATCAATTGCCGATCCTGCTCAAGGGGCCGACCGGCTGTGGCAAGACGCGCTTCGTCGCGCATATGGCGGCGCGGTTGGGATTGCCGCTGCACACCGTCGCCTGTCACGACGATCTCACTGCGGCCGATCTCACCGGCCGCTATCTGCTGAAGGGCGGCGATACGGTATGGGCCGACGGTCCGCTGACGCGCGCGGTGAGGGAAGGCGGCATCTGCTATCTCGACGAAGTCGTGGAGGCCCGCAAGGACGTCACGGTGGTACTGCATCCGCTGACCGACGACCGCCGCATCCTGCCGCTGGAGCGCACCGGCGAGGAACTCGCCGCGCCGGAGCGATTCATGCTCGTTGTGTCCTACAATCCCGGCTACCAGACGCTGCTCAAGGCGCTGAAGCCGTCGACCCGGCAACGCTTCGTCGCCATCGAGTTCGGCTTCCTGCCGCCGGAGCAGGAGATCGCGGTGGTCGCGGCCGAAAGCGGGCTTGCGCCCGACTATGTGCGGCCGCTGGTCCTGCTGGCCGGTCGTCTGCGCGCGCTGAAGGGGCACGATCTCGAGGAGGGCGTTTCGACCCGTCTCGTCGTCTATTGCGCCACCCTGATCGCCGCAGGCGCGTCGATTGCCGATGCCGTGCTCGCCGGCATGATCGAGCCGCTGACGGATGACGCCGACGTCAAGGCAGCGCTGCTCGACGTCGCGCGTGCCGTGATCTCCTGAGGGTGGCGTGATGCTCGATTTCCTCGAGCTTGAAGAAACCGTCGGTCGCGCTTGGCATCGTCTGGTCGGGGGTACCGCCAGCTATCCGGTCCATGCCGAGCACGCGGTGTCACTTGCGGACATGCGCAACCGGATCGCGATCATGTTCCGCGCGTTCGGTGGTGAGAGCGGCGTTCAGATCGCGAGCGCCAGTGCCCGCCGGACCGGCCACCGGCTCGGATGGCGGCAGCGCATCGGGCTCGGCGACGAGCGCGTCGATCAGCCGGGGCGCGATGCCGCGACGATCTTTCTGCCCGACAGCATTGCGATCTTTGCCGACCGCGGGCTCAACGCCGCGCTGTACCGATGGCTCGCTGCGTGGTTCGCATTCGCGCCCGCCGAGGCGATCGAGGAGGCCGATCCGCTGCGGCGGGATTTGCTGATGTTGCGGCGTGCGAGCGAAATCGCGGTCCTCGTGCTGACCCAATGTCCAGGTCTTGCCGACGACTATGCGCAGCTGGCGGCGGCGACCGCCATGGCGCGGCCGCACCGCCCGTTGCCGCGCATCGAGCAGGATGTGGAGCAGATCGTGCTCGCTCTGCTCGGTGCCGATACGCCGCCCGCGGGCCAGCTGTGGCCGGCGATGATGGGGACGGGGCCGCTGCCGGACAAGGCGCCGCCCGGCTATCGTTCGATCCTGCCGTGCCCGCTCTGGGGCGATTGCTGGACGCGCGAGCTCTCGCCGCTACATGCCGGGGACGATGAGTGCGCCCCGGCCGCTGCGCCTGCGGCCTCGGACGATCGCAAACGTTTCGCCGTCCGTGAGCGCGAGGACGGTGCCAATCGCCGCGACCCGTTCGTGCTCAACCGGTTCGAAAAGATCCTGGCGATGGCAGAGATGGTCAATGTCGACCGTCCCGCCGACGACAGCGATGACGAGGACGCGCAGAAGGCGGCCGACGATCTCGAGGAGATCACGCTCACCCGCCGCAGCGGCAAGCCGGCGAGCCGGCTCAAATTCGATCTCGATCTGCCGCCTCAAGCGCTCGATGCCTCGCGATTGAACGCGGACCTGGCCTATCCCGAATGGGATTACCGCACCGGCGCCTATCTGCCCGATCATTGCCGCGTCCTCGCAGCGCCAGCCTCCGAGCTGGGCGAGAGCTGGACGCCGGACGAGACCATGCGCAGGCACATCCGGCAGGTGCGCCGCCGTTTCGAGATCCTGCGGCCGCGTCACGAATTGATGCGTGCCCAGGCCGACGGGCATGACCTCGACCTCGATGCCCTCGTGCGCGCACGCTGCGATCTTCGCGCTGGCGGCAATGGTGCGGGTCTCGATCGCGTCCACATGGCGATGCGGCCGCAGGGGCACGATCTGGCCGTGACGCTGCTCGTCGACGTCTCGCTCTCGACCGACGCCTGGGTCGATGGCTATCGCGTGCTCGATGTCGAGAAGGAGGCGCTCCTCGTGCTCGCGCACGGGCTCTCGGCTTGCGGCGATCACCATAGCATCCTGACCTTCACCTCGCGCCGGCGCTCCTGGGTGCGGCTCGAGACCGTCAAGGCGTTCGGCGAGCCGATGAGCGGGGCGGTGGAGCGCCGGATCGGCGCGCTCAGGCCGGGCTACTACACGCGGATCGGCGCGGCGGTGCGCCACGCGACGGCCGAGCTCGCGCGCCAGCCGCAGCGCAAGAAATTGCTGCTGGTTCTCACCGACGGCAAGCCGAACGATGTCGATCACTACGAGGGGCGGTTCGCGGTCGAGGACACCCGCAAATCCGTGCATCAGGCGCGGCGGCTCGGCATCGCGGTCTTCGGCGTCACCGTCGATGCCGCGGCGCAGTCCTACTTTCCGACGCTGTTCGGCCGCAGCGGCTACGCCATCGTCGGCAACATCCGCCGGCTGCCTGCTGCGCTGCCGGCGATCTACAGGCAGGTCGCTCACTGAATGGCAAAGGCCGCGGGCCTGGCGGCCAGTCGTATCGTGCGGGTAGATGGTGGCGGCACTTGCTGGTAGGTTCGCGCCGACTCCGGCGAGACCACATGCTGATATCCTGCGGCGATGCGCTGATCGATTTCGTGCCGACGCGAAACGCCGACGGGCGTGAGGCCGTGATGCCCGCGGTTGGTGGTTCCTGCCTCAACGTCGCGATCGGCATGGCGCGGCTGGGTGCGCCGACCGGTTTCGTCGGCGGCATCTCGACCGACTTGTTCGGGCGGATGATCGCAGACCACGCCGCAGCCTCCAACGTGGAGCTCGGTCTCGCCACCCGCAGCGATCACCAGACCACGCTGGCTTTCGTTCGCATCGTTGCGGGCGAGTCGAACTACGCCTTCTACGACGAGGCGACCGCGGCCCGGAACTGGACGTACCGGCGAGGGACAGTACCATTTGCAGATGGCGAAGCCGTCCATTTCGGCTCGACCACGTTGGTCAATGATCAAGGCGCGGCCGAGACGAAGGCGCTGGTCGCGGATGCGCAGGCGTCGTCGACGATCTGCTTCGATCCGAATTGCCGCCCCAATCTGGTCAAGGACAAGCCGGCTTATCTCGCGCGCATGGCCGAGTTCGCCGAGGCCGCCGATCTCATCAAGATGTCGGACGTCGACTTCGCCTATCTCTTTGGAACCGAGCCTTACGAGCAACGCGCGAGCGCGCTGCTCGGGCAAGGCACCAGCCTCGTCGTCATCACCCGCGGCAGCGACGGTGCGATCGCGTGGCACGCCAAGGCAGGGCAGGTCGAAGTTCCCGCGCCGAAGGTCGCGGTTGCCGATACCATCGGCGCCGGCGACAGTTTTCAGGCGGCGTTGCTGTTTGCCCTGCACAAGCAGGGGCGGCTCGCCCGGCAACGGCTCAAGGACATCGGCATCGACGAACTCCGTCGCGCGCTGGCCTTTGCCGCCAATTGCGCCGGCATCACCTGCACCCGTCCGGGCGCCGATCCGCCCTGGAGCCACGAGGTGAGTTCAAGCTGGTAGCAGGCCGTCCAGGCATTCTCCGAGATGTCCCGGCGGACTGCGGCCATGCGTCAGCCGAAATGGACAGGTGAGGTGCGCGCTGGCAAGGTCCGCGCGTCCCGACGCGAGCCCGTCCATCCATGAGCACCGATCTCTGTTTCCTGTCCGCCGTCGAGCTGCGCGAGCGCATCAATGGCAAGAAGATCTCCCCGGTCGAGGTCACGCGGGCCGTCCTCGCGCGCGCCGAGGCGCTCCAGCCCAAGCTGAACTGTTTCATCACGCTCTGCGGCGAGGAGGCGATGGAGCAGGCACGCTCCGCCGAGCGCAAGCTTATGGCGGGCGAGCCGCTGGGCCTGTTGCACGGCATCCCCGTCACGGTGAAGGACATCGTCAACACGCGCGGCGTGAAGACCACGTTCGGCGCCGTTCCCTACAAGGACAATGTGCCGACCGAGGACGCCGTCGCGGTCGCCAAGCTGCGCGCGGCAGGCGCGATCCTGATCGGCAAGACCACGACGCCCGAGTTCGGCAGCAAATGCCTGACCGATTCACCACTGTTCGGCCGGACCCGCAACGCGTGGGACGCGCGGCGCTCCTCCGGCGGTTCCAGCGGCGGCGCGGCGGTGGCCGTCGCGAGCGGCATCGCGCCGCTGGCGATCGCGACCGATGGCGGCGGCTCGACCCGCATTCCGGCCGCCTGCAACGGCGTGGTCGGGCTGAAGCAGAGCAATGGCGTGATCGCACATAGCCAGGCGCTCGATGCGTTCGGTAACCAGACCTACGTCACGCCGATGACGCGCGATGTCGCCGACACCGCCCTGATGATGCAGGCCATGGCCGGCGAGGATTCCTGCGATCCCTGGTCGATCGGTGTCCCCGTGCCCGATTTCATCGGCACGGCCGCCCCGCGCGGCGATCTGCGCGGGCAAAAGATCCTGTTCTGCGCTTCGCCTCCCGGACGGCCGGTGTCCGCCGATGTCGCGGCCAGCTTCAAGGCGAGCCTCGACCGGCTGGCAAGCCTCGGGGCCGAGCTCGAGGAATTTTCCGGCGAGGGGTTTGACGTCGAGCCGATCTGGCGCGCGATCAATCACACCGTCTGGCGCACGCGCTTCGCCAAACTGGTTGCCGAGCATGGCGACGTCCTCAGCGAGGCCTTCGTCAAGCAGGTCGCGCTCGCCACCAATGTCAGCGGCGTTGCCTATCAGGAGGCGATGTTCGCGCGCACCGCGCTGTTCCGCCGCGTGCAATCCCTGCTTGCGCGCGGGCATCTCTTGGCGATGCCGACCATCACCCGCACCGCGCTGCCGATCGACCAGGACCTGTTCGGTACCATCGAGATCGACGGGGCGCATTTCGACAGCGTCCGGCCGCACTGGTTCCCCTGGACCATGCCGTTCAACATGACCGGCCACCCCGCGATCAGTCTGCCCTGCGGCTTCGGCAGCGACGGCCTGCCGATCGGACTCCAGCTCGTCGGCCGCTTCCGTGCCGACGCGGAATTGCTGCGCGCCAGCGCGCTGTTCGAGGCTTCGCACGATCTTCTGTCGCGCCGGCCCGGCTGAACGGATGCGCGCGCTGCAAAGGGCTTGCGTCCGGCGGCCGGACATGTTGATCGTGCCGCCGATGAGCCCCGAACCTGAGCACGCATGAGCGTCTTTGTCCTCCGACGTGTCCTGACCTTGCTGGCGACGCTGGTCGGCGCATCCGTGATCATTTTCCTGGTGCTGGACGCACTTCCGGGCAATGCCGCGCAGATGCTGATGGGAGCCGACGCCTCGGCGGACGCGGTCCGCGCGCTCACGGTCAAGCTCGGGCTCGACCAGCCGCTGGCGGTTCGCTATCTGCAATGGATCAAGGGACTGCTGATCGGCGATCTCGGCAACAGCTATGTCTATGGCACCCCGGTCGGCAGCCTGATCGCGGAACGGCTGGTGCTGACCATTCCGCTCGCGATCATGTCCATGCTGATCACGGTGACGCTGGCGCTGTCGGCCGGCATCTACACCGCCGCCAACCACAACAAGCTCGGCGATGTCGGCGTGATGTCGCTGACGCAAATCGGCATCGCCCTGCCGAACTTCTGGTTCGCGATTCTCCTCGTGCTGTTGTTCTCGGTGCGGCTGCAATGGTTGTCCGCGGGCGGCTTTCCCGGCTGGGAGGACGGCATCTGGCTGGGGATCAAGTCGCTGTTGCTGCCGGCGGTCTCGCTCGCCGTGGTGCAGGCTGCGATCCTCGCGCGTGTCACGCGCTCGGCGGTCCTCGAAGTGCTGCGCGAAGACTTCGTTCGCACCGCACGCGCGAAGGGGCTCGGCAAGCGCGAGGTGCTGTGGAGCCACGTGCTGCGCAACGCCATGATTCCCGTGATGACGGTGATGGGGCTGCAATTCGCCAATCTGCTCGCCGGCACCATCGTGATCGAGAACGTGTTCTACCTGCCGGGGCTCGGCCGCCTGATCTTCCAGTCGATCGCCAATCGCGACCTCATCGTCGTGCGCAACTGCGTGATGCTGCTGGCCGCGATGGTCGTCATCGTCAATTTCGTGGTCGACGTGCTCTACGCCTTTATCGATCCCCGCATCAAGGTCCACGATTTGTGAGCGCGCCCCTGACCAGTTCGGTTGATGCGCCGGTCGTGGTGCGCCGGTTGTCGGCGCGGACCTTCTGGGCCCGCGCGCTGCGCCACCGCAGCTTGGTGCTGGGCGGAGCGCTCAGCCTCATCGTGCTTGCCTCGGCGCTGCTCTCGCTGGTGTGGACGCCGTGGTCGCCTTACGAGATCGACATCGCCGCGAAACTGCGGCCGCCGTCGGCCGCGCATTGGCTAGGCACCGATTCCTTCGGCCGCGACATCGTCTCGCTGCTGCTCGCGGGCGCGCGCTCGACCATCCTGGTCGGCGTCATCGCGGTGAGCATCGGTCTCACCTTCGGCGTCTGCCTCGGCCTGATCGCGTCGGCCCGGCGCGGCTGGACTGAAGAGATCATCATGCGGTTCTCCGACTTCGCCTTCGCGTTTCCGGCCGTGCTCTCCGCCATCATGCTCGCCGCGGTCGTGGGACCGGGCATGGTGACCTCGATCGTCGCGATCGGCATTTTCCAGATCCCGACGCTGACCCGGCTGACGCGCGGCTCCGCCAACGCGATCTGGGCGCGCGAATTCGTGCTGGCTGCGCGCGCGTCGGGAAAGGGCAAGTTCCGCATCACCATCGAGCACGTGCTGCCCAACATCCTGTCGATCCTGATCGTGCAGGTCACCATCCAGTTCGCGCTCGCCATCCTCGCCGAAGCCGCGCTGTCTTATCTCGGCCTCGGCACGCAGCCGCCGCAACCATCCTGGGGCCGGATGCTGAACGACGCGCAGACGCTGCTGTTCCAGTCGCCGATGCTCGCGGTCTATCCGGGTGCTGCGATCGCCATCGCGGTGCTCGGTCTCAATCTGCTCGGCGACGGCCTGCGCGACCTGCTCGATCCCAGACTGGCGCGGGAGCGCTGACGATGGCTGCACACGAAGCTGCGCCGCTGATCGCCGTCGACAATCTCGGCGTGCGCCTCAATACCAGCCGCGGGCCGGCGCAGGCGGTGCGCGGCGTCAGCTTTGCACTCAGGCGCGGCGAGACGCTCGGGCTCGTCGGCGAATCCGGTTGTGGCAAGTCGGTGACGGCGCTGTCGCTGATGGGGCTGTTGCCGGATAGCGCGGTCGTCACCGGCAGCATCAAGTTGGACGGCAGCGAGCTCGCCGGTTTGCCCGATGCGGATTATTGCAAGCTGCGCGGCAATCGCATCAGCATGATCTTCCAGGAGCCGATGACCGCGCTCAATCCGATGCACACGATCGGCCATCAGGTCGCCGAGCCGCTGCGGCGTCACAAGAGATATTCGGCAGCGCAGGCGCGGCGGGAAGCGATCGCCTTGCTCGACCGGGTCGGACTGCCCGATCCGGCCAGGCGGATCGATGCCTATCCGCACCAGTTTTCCGGCGGCCAGCGCCAGCGCGTCACTATCGCGATGGCACTCGCCTGCGAGCCGGACCTCCTGATCGCGGACGAGCCGACCACGGCGCTCGACGTC
This sequence comes from Bradyrhizobium betae, assembly GCF_008932115.1. Lineage (NCBI taxonomy): Bacteria > Pseudomonadati > Pseudomonadota > Alphaproteobacteria > Hyphomicrobiales > Nitrobacteraceae > Bradyrhizobium > Bradyrhizobium betae. Next base: position 783,430 of record NZ_CP044543.1, on the reverse strand, counting down.
ACCATCCAGGGCCAGATCCTCGATCTGATCGCCGATCTTGTCGAGGAGCGCGGCATGTCGATGATCCTGATCTCGCACGACCTCGGCGTCATCGCCGAGAACGTGCAGCGCATGATGGTGATGTATGGCGGGACGGTGGTCGAGAGCGGGCCGACCGACGAGGTGTTTCGCCGCATGGGCCATCCCTATACCCAAGGCCTGTTCCGCGCCCGCCCAAAACTCGGTGCGCGCAAGGGGACGCGACTGACGACGATTTCGGGCACGGTGCCGGAGCTTGCCGACCTGCCGGCCGGTTGCACGTTCGGCGATCGTTGCCCGCTGGTCGAGGACAAGTGCCGCGCGGCGCTGCCGGCGGTGGTCGAGGTCGGAGCCGGGCATGGCGTGCGCTGCGTGCGCACCGATGTCTCAATGGCCGCGAATGTCGGGGCGTCCGCATGACGGTGGCGCCGCTTCTCGACGTCAAAGATCTCGAGCAGCGCTACACGCTGCCGCGCGAAAGCCTGTTCCGTCCGCCGGGGCAGGTCCGCGCACTCAACGGCGTCAGCGTGCAGGTGGCCACGGGAAAGAGCCTCGGCATCGTCGGCGAATCCGGTTCCGGCAAGTCCACTTTTGCGCGCGTGGTGATGGCGCTGGAGCGGCCGACGTCGGGGCAGGTCGCGCTGCTCGGGCGCGACCTCAATCAGATCTCCGCCGACGAGCTGCGCCGCGCCCGCCGCGACTTCCAGATGGTGTTCCAGGATCCCTACGGATCGCTCGACCCGCGCCAGACTATCGCGCGTATCGTCGCTGAGCCCTTGACCGTGCTTGGCGGCGCCGACCGCACCACCTTCGGCGCCCGCGTCGCGGCGGTGCTGAAACAGGTCGGCCTGCGCGAGGCGGACATGGACAAATATCCGCACGAATTCTCCGGCGGCCAGCGCCAGCGCATCGCGATCGCGCGTGCGCTGATCACGCAGCCGAAGCTGATCGTCGCCGACGAGCCGGTTTCCGCGCTCGACGTCTCGGTGCAGGCGCAGGTGCTGAACCTGATGCAGGACCTCCAGGAGCAGTTCGGCCTCAGCTACGTCCTGATCAGTCACGACCTCGCCGTGGTCGACTATCTCTGCGACGAGGTCGCGGTGATGTATCTCGGCCGGATCGTCGAGCAGGGACGGCCGGATGATCTGTTCGAGCGCTGCGCCCATCCCTATACGCGGGCGCTATTGGACGCCGTGCCGCGGGCGCGCGCCGGCGGGGGCCGGCGACGGCGCGGGGCCCAGGCGATCGCCTCGCAATCGGCTGTGACGAGCGGGTGTCCCTATGTCGCGCGCTGTACGCTCGCCGACCAGCATTGCCGCGAGGTCCTGCCTGAGCTACGCAAGGTCGGCGAGACGCATCTTGCCGCCTGCCACAAGGCGGAGGCGGTGATGGCGTTGCCGCAAGCGGCCATGGAAGGTTAGTATCCCCATGGAATTGGCGTAGGCTGGGAAGCAGAGAAGGCCGGGGAGTTACGCATGCTCAAGAAACTATCGATCGTCGCATTTGCCGCCGCGCTGGTCGCGGCACCGCTGCCGGTGCTGGCGCAGAGCAAGAAGGACAGCGTCGTCATGGCGATGGCGCTGGAGCCGCCGGGGCTCGATCCCACCATTGCGGCTGCGGCCGCGATCGCCGAAGTCACGCTCTACAACATCTACGAGACGCTGACCAAGATCAACGAGGACGGCTCGGTCTCGCCTCTGCTGGCGGAGAGCTGGACCGCATCGGCTGACCTGAAGACCTACACGTTCAAGCTGCGCAAGGGCGTCAAATTCCAGAACGGCGAGGTGTTCGATTCCGCCGCCGTGAAGTTCTCGTTCGAGCGCAACGCGATTGCCACCAGCACCAACAAGGACAAGAGCCTGTTCCAGGCTTTCGAGAAAGTCGACGCGCCAGACGCCGACACGGTCGTGATCTCGGTGAAATATTCCGAGCCGAACCTGCCGTTCCTGCTCGGACAGGCGAGCGGCTCGATCGTCGAGCCGAAGAGCGCCGGCACCAACGGCACGCAGCCGGTCGGCACCGGGCCCTATCAGCTCGGGGCCTGGGCCAAGGGCTCCTCGATCACGTTGAACAAATGGGCCGACTATCGCAACGCCGCCGCGATCAAGCTGTCGAAGGTGACGATCCGCTTCATCTCCGATCCCGCGGCGCAGACCGCGGCGCTGCTCTCGGGCGACGTGGATGCGTTCCCGCGCGTTGCGGCGGCGCGCGCCATCGGCCAGTTCAAGGCCGATCCGCGCTTCAACGTCATGGTCGGCGGCTCCCGCGCCAAGACCATCGTCGGCATCAACGAACGCAAGAAGCCGCTCGACGACGTCCGCGTGCGCCGCGCCATCCTCGCGGCGATCGACCGCAAGGCGATGATCGACGGCGCGGCCGACGGCTTCGGCACGCCGATCGGCAGCTTCTACGTGCCCGGCGCGCTCGGCTATGTCGACACCACCGGCATCAACCCCTACGACCCGAGAAGGCCAAGAAGCTCCTTGCGGAAGCTGGCGTGACGACGCCGCTCGAGCTGTCGCTGAAGCTGCCGCCGCCGTCCTATGCGCGACTGGGCGGCGAGATCCTGGCAGCCCAGCTCGCCAAGGTCGGCATCATCGCCAAGATCGAGAACGTCGAATGGGCGCAGTGGCTGTCGCAGGTGTTCGCCGGCAACGGCCCGCACAATTTCGACCTCACCATCGTCAGCCATGTCGAGCCGATCGACCTCGTCAAGATCACCGAGCCCGACTACTACCTCGGCTACAACAACGAGGCGTTCAACGCGCTCTACAAGCAGATCGTCGCGACGCCCGACGAGGCCGGCCGCGCCAAGCTGCTCGGCGATGCCCAGCGCATGCTGGCGACCGACGCGGTCGCCGGCTTCCTCTACCAGCCGCAGCTGATCACCATCACCAACAAGAAGCTGAAGGGCGTCTGGAAGGACATCCCGCAATACGAGAACGATTTCTCGACCTGGTCCTGGGAGTAGGGCGCTCGATCAAATCAAGTCGTCGCTGAACAATGGCCTCTCTCCATCGGAGAGAGGTCATTTTTTGTGAGCCCAAAAACAAAAAGCTGAAAAACAACCCCATGCACAGTAGCCGGGGTGAGTAATTTCAATGGCTTGCGCGATCCACGCGGCGGCTTGCGCGGGCCGGCGGTGTCGTTGACCCGTCGGGCAAAACACTGGCAATATAGCATCATCGCGGCGTCATGGTTCGGACGCGCCGTCAGGCGAGGCACGCCATGAAGAAGCCATCCCGTCGCGAGGCTCGCCTCGCCGCGACTGCTGTCAGCACCGGGGCGCCGGCCAATCTGCAACTCGACAATGCATCCATGAGCGAGATCGCTCAGGCCCTGGCCAGCGGGCGGGTCACGGCGGCGGCGCTGACCAAGGCTTACCTCGCGCGCATCGAAGCCTATGATCGCGGCGGGCCCGCACTCAACGCCGTGCGCGCGCTCAATCCCGATGCGCTGTCGATCGCGGGCAAGCTCGACGAGACAAAACCGTCGGCCAGGCGGCCGCTGGCCGGCATCCCGATCCTCGTGAAGGACAACATCGCGACCTCCGACACGCAGCCGACCACGGCGGGCTCGCTGGCGCTGGAGGGTGCGCGCGCCAGGAGAGACGCCACCGTCGTCAAATTGCTGCGCAAGGCCGGTGCGGTGATCCTGGGCAAGGCAAACCTGACCGAGTTCGCCAACATCCTCGCGGCCGACATGCCTGCGGGCTACTCCTCGCTGGGTGGTCAGGTGAAGAACCCCTATGCGCCGGAGTTGATGGACGATCGCGGCATTCCGGTCGTGCTGCCGGGCGGATCGAGCGCGGGTTCGGCGGTCGCCGTGGCGGCCGGCCTGTGCGCGGCCTCGATCGGCACCGAGACCTCGGGCTCGCTGCTGTATCCCGCCAGCATGAACGGCCTCGTTACCGTGAAGCCGACCGTCGGGCTGGTCAGCTGTGCCGGCATCGTGCCGATCTCGCACAGCCAGGACACCGCCGGGCCGATGACGCGCACCGTGCGTGACGCGGCGTTGCTGCTCAACGTGCTGGCGGCGAAGGACCCGCTCGATCCCGCGACAGAGCGGCAACGGCGGCCGGCCGACTACACCGCCGATCTTGCGAACGACGCGATGAAGGGCGCGCGCATCGGCGTGCCGAGCGACGCGGACGATCCGCTGAACGATCGCTATTACGGCAAGCTGCCGCCCCGATCGGCCAAGGTCATGGCCGACGCGATCAAGGTGCTGGAGGATCTCGGTGCCGTCATCGTGCGTGCCAACATGCCCACACCTGGATGGATCGGCGGACCGGGGACGAGCATGAATGTGCTCAACCGCAATCCGCTGAGCCGTCACAAGGGCAATGTGGCGACGCCGCCGATCGTCTTCCTCTACGAGCTGAAGCGCGATCTCAACCTTTACCTCAGGGATTGGGCGACCAATACCGACATGAAGACCATGGCGGATATCGTGGCTTTCAACGCGGCGCATGCGAAGAACGCGCTGCGTTTCGGCCAGGACCTGTTTCTCGCCGCCGAGATGACCAGAGGCGATCTCAGCGAGCGCGAGTACAAATCGGCTCGGGCCATGGACCTGCTTTCCGCCAGGACGCGCGGCATGGACGCCTACATGAACCAGCACAAGCTCGACGCGGTGCTGTTTCCTGGCGCGGCAGGCTGCGTGATCGCCGCGAAAGCGGGCTATCCCAGCGTCATGGTGCCGGGCGGATTCATCTCGGGGGCCGACGACAAGGACACGCCCGACTATCCGCTCGGCATCACCTTCGCGGGCCGTGCCTGGAGCGAGCACAAGCTGCTGCGTCTGGCCTACGCCTATGAGCAGGCCTCGAACATGCGCAAGCCGCCGCCGCGGTTATCGACGCTTTAGATTCCCGGCCGTTCCGGAAGTCCACGATTGCGGCGTATCGCCGCGCCTGCAACGGCCGTTAATGAATTCAGAAAATAGGAATTGAGGAATTTCGATAGGCGTGCGGTGCGGGGATACGGCGCGTATCGGAAACCGGCAGAACTGCAGGCGGCAAACGCACGCCTTTGCTTTCGCATTTGATCCAGATCAGAGTTTTCCTCCGTAATTTCACGGTTGGGTCGATTAACGGCGACCGGCACGGACAGGCCTATATTGATGAGGCAGGTCTTTCCCGATTTTCTAAAGGCTATTTTCAATGATCAAGATCAATCGCATCGGCAACAAGCTTGGCGCGGTCGGAATACTCGGCGTCGTGCTCGCGGGCGGAATGCTCGTCAATCAGATGATGTCCGAAGTGTCGATTGTGCGGTCGAACCAGCGAGCCGACGCCCAGGAGACGATTGCCAATCACGCGCTGGAGGCCAATGTCGGGCTGCGAAGAATGCAGCTGTCGGTCCGCGACCTCCGCCTGTCGACGACGTCCGCCGACGTGGAGAAGCACGGAAAGGCGCTGAACGAAGCGTTTGCCAGGGCAAAGAAGGAGCTGGGGATTGCGCTCGAACGCGTCGTCCGGCCCGAGAACAGGGAACGATTGGTCAACATCGACGCGCTCATGGCACAGTATCACAAGGCGGCTACCGAGCTTGCTGATACGCAGACAAAGATCTTCGCCGTCCTGGAGAAAAGGAACGCGCTCAGCACCAGCTGGGCCAAGGCGATGGACGATGCGATGGCGTCGCCCGCGCTGGCGGCAGCGACGAACCGGGTCGAGATCGAGAAGACTCTCTTTGAAGCGGATTCCATGTTCAATGCGGTGCGTGCTGCGACCTGGCGTTTCGCGTCGAAGGGCGAAGAGGCCCAAAAGAAGGCGATTGAGGCCCGCGGCGTACGACTGACCAGTGCGCTCGGAAAGGCGGCAAAGGTTGCTGCCGACTCGAAGGAGTTGTCGGCCTTTGTCGATACACTTTCAGCAGACGCGAAAGGCTTTGCGTCCGCAACGGCTGAGGCCCTCCAGTTGGAAATCGTCAAGAAGGATATGGTCGAGGTCCAGACGCTTCCGCGCGCCAGTCGGGCCATCGAACTGATGCGAACCGCGGTGGATATCGCCGAGAAAATGGCCGCCGAAGCGAAAGAGCAGGCGACCGCAGATTTGACCCAGGCCAACCGCGTCGCGTTTGCAGCCGCGATTGCCGTCATCATCTCGTTGATCGGCGCGGTGATCTTCACCTTCGTCGGCGTCGCACGGCCGCTGACGCGGCTGAACGGCGCCCTGACGAAATTGGCCGACGGCGAATTGAATGTCGAGATCCCCGGTTCAAACCGTGGTGACGAGGTTGGCGACATCGCCAAGACGGTCGTGGTGATCGGCCGAAATGCCGAGCAGAAAGCGCGCGACGAGGCTGAAGCCCAGGCCCGGCAACAGCAGATGGTCGCGCAGCAGCGCAAGGCCGACATGATCAAGATGGCCGACGACTTCGAAGGGGCGGTCGGCGAGATCGTCGATACGGTCTCATCGGCTTCGACCGAGCTGGAGGCGTCAGCAAGCACGCTGACGGCGACCGCGGAACGCGCCCAGGACCTGACGGCGGCGGTGGCCGCGGCCTCGGAAGAAGCCTCGACCAACGTCCAGTCGGTCGCCTCCGCGACCGAAGAGCTCACCAGTTCGGTGGTCGAAATCAGCCGCCAGGTTCAGGAATCGGCGCGGATGGCCAACGAGGCCGTCGACCAGGCCCGACGAACCAATGATCGGGTATCGGAGCTGTCGCGGGCAGCTTCAAGGATCGGCGATGTCGTCGAGCTGATCAGCTCCATTGCGGGTCAAACCAACCTGCTGGCGCTGAATGCCACGATCGAGGCCGCGCGAGCCGGCGAGGCGGGCCGTGGCTTTGCAGTCGTGGCCTCCGAAGTCAAGGCACTCGCGGAACAGACCGCCAAGGCGACCGGCGAGATCAGCCAGCAGATCGACGGCATCCAGCGTGCTACGCAGGACTCGGTGGGTGCCATCAAGGAGATCAGCGGGACAATCGAAAAGCTCTCGGAGATTTCCGCCACGATCGCCTCGGCCGTCGAAGAGCAGGGCGCCGCGACGCAGGAAATTTCCCGGAACGTGCAACAGGCTGCCGTGGGCACCCAGGAAGTCTCGTCAAACATCACCGACGTTCAGCACGGGGCCACCGAGACGGGATCGGCGTCGACCCAGGTGTTCGCCGCCGCAAAGTCACTGTCGGGTGACAGCAACCGGCTTAAACTCGAGGTTGGGAAATTCCTGAGTACCGTTCGTTCGGCATGAACCTTTAGGCCCGGCTAGCGACAATCGCGTCGGGCCGCCGGTATCGAGCGGGGGATTTTTTGCCGCCTGTTGTGGGCGTGCATCGGCCCGGCGACACGAAGCGGCGCACCGCTTAAAAACGATGCGCCGCTCGTTGGTTCAAGCGGCCTCGAGATCAAGCCGCCTTGGCGTCGACCTTGCCGATCCAGCCTCGCGCCAGCGTCACGTCGGCTTGCGACAGTTGATGACCTGATGGCAGCACCTTGTGCTCGACACGTGCACCGGCTTCCGACAACAACGTCGCCAGCTTTGCCGAATTGCTCGCCGGCACGATCGGATCGGTCTGTCCGGACAACAGCAGGATCGGCTTGCCATTGAGCTCCGCCTTCGGCGGATCCGACAGCGGCACCATGGCGCGCAGCAGGATCGCACCTGATAGCACGTCCGGTTTAAGCAGCAACAGCGCCGCTGCGATGTTGGCGCCGTTGGAGAAACCTACGGCCACAGGCGCGGCGATGCCGTACTGCTTCCGTGCCTCCGTGACGAAGTCGCCAAGCTCGAGCGCACGCCGGCGCACGTCTTCCTCATCGAACACGCCTTCCGCGAGACGGCGGAAGAAGCGCGGCATGCCGTGCTCGAGCACGCGGCCGCGCGGCGAGAGCAGAGCGGAGCCGGGCGAGATCATCTTGCCGAGGCCCAGCAGGTCGTTCTCGTCGCCGCCGGTGCCGTGCAGCAGCAGGAGCGGGGGAGAGCCCGCGCTGGTCGCGGGCTCGTAATGGTGGATGAATGCACTCTCGGTCATGACACGCTCTCTTCCAGGCTCGGCAGCACGCCCTCGATCTGCTTGCGGTGTTGCTCGAGGAAGCTTGGCAGCTTCAGGTCCCGTCCCAGCGTCGCGACGGGCTCGTCGACGGCGAAGCCGGGGATGTCGGTCGCGATCTCGAACAGCACGCCGCCGGGTTCGCGGAAGTAGATCGAGCGGAAGTAGTTGCGGTCGCGCTGCTCGGTCGGATGCAGGCCGTGATTGCTCACGAGCTTTTGCGCCATCTTGCCCTGCTCGGCATCGTCAGCCGCGCGGAACGCGATGTGGTGCACCGAGCCGCCGCCCTGATGCCCGCGCAGAAAACCCTTGGCCTCGTAGATGTCGACGACGCTGCCCTCGACATCGCCCGGCGCCTTGAAGCGGATCACGGAGCCTTCGCGGCCGGTTTCCTTGAAGCCGAACACGTCGGTGAGGACGGCAGCCGTCTTCGCCGCGCTGTCGAGCAGCAGGGTCACGCCGTGGAAGCCGCGGATCGCGTGCTCGGCCGGCACCTCGCCATTGCTCCAGCCGGGTTCGTTCTCGGCGCCGGGTATGCCGACCAGCGCCAGCGCCATGCCGTCAGGGTCGGTGAACGGCAGCACGGACTCGCCAAAACGCTTCTCCAGCGCCTCGTAGGCGATGCCCTTCTCGGTGAAGCGCTGCGTCCAATAGCCCAGCGAGCGCTGCGGCACACGGAAGGCAGTCTGATGGGTCTCGCCGACGCCGCGACGTCCGGGGGCCGCGCCAGCCCAGGGGAAGAAGGTCAGGATGGTGCCGGGGCGGCCGGTCTCGTCGCCATAGTAGAAATGGTAGGTGCCGGGATCGTCGAAATTGACCGTCTTCTTGACGAAGCGCAGGCCGAGATCCCGGGTGTAGAAGCCGAAATTGCGGATGGGGTCGCCGGCAATCGCGGTGACGTGGTGCAGTCCAGACATTGTCGTCCTCCAGAATTCGTACGAGCGGTATCGCTCTCTGGGCGGAAATATCGTTCCGGTTTGGATTGGAGACAATCCATGCAAATATGACGTCTATGTCTACGATTTGGAAACAATCGCCGGGGCCGGCCCATGGATAAGGTTGGCAGCCTCCGGGCCTTCGTGAAGGTGGTCGAAAGTGGCAGCTTTGCCGAGGCCGGCCGCCAGCTGCGGCTGTCGCGCTCGGCGATCAGCAAGTACATCGCCGACCTCGAGGGAAGCCTTGGCGTCCAGCTGCTGAACCGGACCACCCGCCACGCCAGCCCGACCGAGATCGGCCAGCGCTATTTCGAGCGCGCCGTCGTGATCCTGTCGGAGATCGAGGCCGCCGACCAGGCGGTGACGCAGGCCCAGTCGGTGCCGCGCGGGCTGCTCCGCGTCAACGCGCCGATGTCGTTCGGCACCATGCGGCTGGGTCCCGTGCTCGCTGATTTCATGGCGAGCCATGGCGAGCTTCAGCTCCAGATCGTGCTGAGCGACGATCTGCTCGATCCCGTGCAGGACGGCTTTGACGTGACGCTGCGGATCGCGGAGCTGGAATCCTCCAGCCTGATCGCGCGAAAAATCATGCCGGTCGCGCGCATGATCTGCGCGTCGCCGGATTATCTCGCAAGACACGGCACGCCAAAGCATCCGCAGGATCTGCGCGAGCATGTGTCGCTAACCTACGGCTTCCTGCTCACCGGCAACCAGTGGAAGCTCACCGGCGGCGATGGCGACCACTGGATCCAGCCGGCCTGGACACTCTGCGTCAACAATGCCGAAGTGCTGCGCGACGTCGCGATCAAGGGCAGGGGGCTCGCGCTGCTGCCGGACTTCATCGCCGCCGACGCGTTGAAGAAGGGCGAGCTGCGTACGGTGCTCGACGATTATTCCGCGCCGCCGCTCGCGCTCTATGCGGTCTATCCGCCGACGCGACATCTGTCGGTGAAGGTGCGGCTGTTCATCGATTTTCTGGTGGAGCGGTTTGGGGGAGTAGCGGCTAGTTGATCGACCGCTGCTCGGCAGGGGCAAGCAGATCATCCAGCGCATTCATCGAAGCATCGCGAAGCGCGGCGAGCTGGCGTGCGGCGCTTTGGCACTCGGGCCGGGACATCGAGTTGGCGGCCTCCTCGACCTCGCGGCAGCGCTCGAACAGGCGGACGAGGCCGAGCGCGCTGGCGGCGCTGCCGAGCTGGTGCGCGGAGCGCGCAAGCTGCTTGTGATCGCCGGTCGCCGCGGCCTTGGCGATGTCCTCGATCAGCTTGTCGCTGGTCTCTTCTAGCAATAGGTGCAGCTTTGCGATTTGCGCCGGACCCAGCAGCTCCTTCTGGTCGTCGAGGAAATGCCGGTCGATCAACGCACCTGCGGCGAGTTGCGCTGCTGCCGGCGCGTCCGGGGTGTCTTCGATCGCCTCGCGCAGCGCATTGATCAGGATCGGCTTGCCGACAATCCTGGTGATGCCGGCGCCCGCGAGCCGCTCGCGGGCGCTGCGCGACACGTCGGCGGTGACGGCGATGATGCGCGGCGTCTTCGGCAGGCCGAGCTTGCCGATCCGTGAGGCCGCCTCGACGCCGTCCATGTCGGGCATGTGCAGATCCATCAGGATGACGTCGAAGGCCTGCTCGCGGGCGAGCGCGATGGCCGAGGCGCCGTTGCGCGCGATGGTGGGGTGATGGCCGAGCCGATTCAGGATCGCTTCGCCGACCTCGCAATTGACGGGATCGTCGTCGACCAGCAGCACGCGGAGCTGCCGCGACGGCGGCGGAAGCGCACCTTGCGCGATGCCGCTCGCGGCATGGCCGAGCGGCACGTTAAGCGTGAAGGTGCTGCCCGCGCCCGGCGTGCTCTCCACGGTCAGTTCGCCGCGCATCAGGCCCGTGAGGCGCCGCGCGATCGCAAGGCCAAGCCCGGTGCCGCCGAACCGCCGCGCGATGCTGTCGTCGGCCTGGACGAAATCGTCGAAGATGCGCTCGTGCATGTCGGGCGCGATGCCGATGCCGGTGTCGCGGACGGTGACGTGCAGCAGCACGTCATCGACGTGCCGCTCGGCCGTCGCCTTCAAGGCAATTCCGCCGCGCGGGGTGAACTTGATCGCGTTGCCGATCAGGTTGAGCAGGATGCGGTTGAGCCTGACAGGATCGCCATGCACCGATGTGTTGATCGTTTCGTCGAAGGCGAGGTCGAATGTCAGGCCCTTGGCGAAGGCCTGCGGCCGCATCAGGTCCACGGCGGTCTCGATCAGCTGGTGGAGGCGGAAGTCGCGCGTTTCCAGCGTCTCCGTGCTGGCCTCCAGGCGGGCATATTCCAGGATGGCGTCGACCAGCGCGATCAGCGTCTCGCCCGACGCCGCCGCGGTCGCCAGATGTCGGCGCTCGGCGTCGCCGAGGCTGCCGTCATCGAGCAGTTGCAGCACCCCCATGACGCCGTTCAGCGGCGTGCGCAGCTCGTGGCTGACGACGGCGAGGAAACGCGACTTGGTCTGGTTGGCGGCAACCGCAACGCCGCGCGCGCGTTCGGCTGAGTCATGTTCGGCGAGGGCGTGGTCGCGGGCCTTCTCGAGCTCGGAGGTCCGCTCGATCACCTTGCGCTCGAGCGTGGCGTAGGAGTCGCGCAGATGCGCGGCCATCCGGTTGAACTGATCGCCGAGCGCCTCCAGCTCGTCGCCGGTCTTGATCGCGAGCCGCAGGCCGAGATCACCGCTGCCGATCCGTTTGGCGCCTTGCGTCAGCATCTGGATCGGCACGGTCATGCGCCGGCTGAGGAAGAGCGACACCAGAACCGCGATCGCGAGCAGGATGACCAGGAGAAACGTCGAGCGTCCGATCGACGCGTAGATCGGTGCATAGGCTTCCGTGAGCGGCAGCTCGACGAACACCACCCAGCCAAGCGAGGGGACCGTCGCATAGGTCGACAGCACGCGCTGGCCCGACAGGTCCTCCTTGACCAGGCCGTTCGAGGACGGCCCCACACCGTCGAGCGCGGCGCGCACGTCGGCGTGGCCGGAGAGATCGGAGCGGCGCAGCGCCGGCCACAGATCGGGATGCGCGATCAGCACGCCCTTGCGGTCGACCACATAGGTCTTGCCGGTGTTACCGACCCTGATCCCGGCGACGAGGTCCCAGATGAAGCGCAGATTGACTTCGGCGACGACCACATTCGGCGCGGGGCCGGTCCCGCGCGTGGCGAGCGTCATGAACGGCTCGGTGTCGCCGAAGAAGTAGACCGGTCCGTAATAGGCCCGGCTTTCGTTGGCGCCGCGGAAGGCCGGCGAGGTGGAGAGGTCGACCTTGCTGCCGACCCTGTCCGCGACGCGACGCGACACGCGCACCTGCTCGCGGCCTTGCGCGTCGAGTTCGGTAATCTCCGCGATCGCGGGTGAGAGGCGCAGCAGGCGGATGGCGTTGAGGCGATCGTCTTCGTTGGTCGACAGCTCCGCGGGCAGGCGCGAGAGCCATCGGATCTGGTTCTCGATCTGGCCGATGAACTGGCCGATCTGGATCGCCGCGGATGCGGCCTGCTCGCGCTGCGTCGCCGCGAGCAGCTGCTTCTGCTCGCGATAGGAGAACCAGACGTCGAAGCCTGTGTTGATGGCGAGGGCGGCAAAGACGAGTGCGACGATCGAGACGAGGTATTTTCGGAACAGCCGGCCCGGAGGCGTCCGCAACTGCTCCTGGTCGACCGCTTCGTTCACTCGCGGATCTCGTCGGCGCGCGCGAGCAATGTGAAGGGGATGGTCAATCCGAGCGTGCGGGCGACCGTGCGGTTGATCAGCAGTTCGTACTTTCGCGGCGATTGCACCGGCAGATCGCCGGCCTTGGTGCCGCGCAGGATCAGGTCGACATAATCGGCCGAGCGCACTTCGAGCGTCGGGCCGTAGCTCATCAGGCCGCCCGCATCCATGAAATAGTGGAACGGATAGATCATGGGAACGCGGTATTTCGCGGCTGTCGCGACGATCGCCTGCCGGTTGATCACCAGGAAGCTGTCGACCAGCGAGATCATCGCGGCCTTCGGCGGCGCGGCAAAGCGGCCGATCGCGGCGTCGATGTCGGCGGGCGCGCTGACGGGGGCGAGGACCACGCCGACGCCGGCTGCCGCGGCCTCCTGCTCGACGGAATCGAGGAAGAAGCGGCCGGCGCGCGGTGTCGTCGCCGGATTGTAGAGGACGCCGACGCGCGCGATATCAGGCACGGCCTCCTTGATGAGCTGAAGCCATTTGCCGCCCATCTCGGCGGTGCTGCTGGTGAAGCCGGTGACGTTGCCGCCGGGACGTGCGAGACTTTCCACAAAGCCGTTGCCGACGGGATCGTTTGCGGTCGCGAAAACGATCGGAATCGTCCTGGTGGCACCCAGCATCGCCGCGGTTTCGATCGTCGAGCCGGTCAGGATGACGTCCGGCTTGAGCCCGATCAGCTCCTGCACCGCGGTCTTCAGCTTGTCCGGTCCGCCGAAGGTCGAACGGATCTCGAAGCGGTAGTTGACCCCTTCGACCCAGCCGCGCTGCTTCAACCCTGCGATGAGGCCGCCGAGGCGAGAGGTCGTGTTGCCGTCGGACATGTTCCTTCTGGTCAGCTCGTCATCGAGCGACAGGCTGGTCAGCGACGCCACGATTCGCATGCGATCCGATGTTGCGCCGAGCGCGAAGAATCCCGCGGCAGTTGTACCTGCAAGGCGGAGGAAATCGCGGCGGGCAGGCGCCGGCACGGTGTGGGCAGGAGCAGGCCGCTTGATCATGAAATGTTTCGCAAAACTTATTTCCAGCCGTGTGCATAACGCGAAAGGCTAACGGCCACAATTGATGAAAATCGACGCGTATGAATGTTCATTCGCAGCATTGGGCAGCCCGATACCGTATTCCTACGCGCCTTGGGAGTCGCTGTTTCGAGCCTTGTCTGCTCCGTGACGTTTTGTAAGGCCTTGTGGCATTGCAACATTCCCGTCTCGGTTTCGACGACGGTTCGGGGAAGCCGATTTCGTGACTGCTGATTTTTGAGCCGTTGTTTCAAGCTTTTTCGAAGGTTTACGATGCGCAGAATCTACCTCATCCCGGCCCTCGTCGGCCTGCTCACCTCTGTTGCAGCCGGACCGCTTGCGGCCCAAGGCGCGGTGCCGAAGCAGAAGGCCGTCCCCAGAGCCGCCGCGGCCGGTGCTGCGCCTGCCGCAGCCGGCGCACCAACCGCTGGCGCGACGTCGACGGCTGCGGCCGAGACCCCCACGGGCGAGGACAAGACGGCCAAGGCGATCGATGGCTTCCGCTCCGCCAAGTTCGGCATGAACGAGGCCGATGTGCGCGCGGCGATGACGAAGGATTTCAACGCCAAGCCCGACGCCATCAAGATCCAGGACAACGCGTCGGAATTGACGCGCAGCCTGCTGCTCGCCGTTCCGGAACTGCTGCCCAACGGCGGCACCGCCGAGCTCTCCTACGTGTTCGGCTACAAGTCCAAGTCGCTGATCCAGGTCGGCGCGGTCTGGTCGAAGGGGACCGACACGGCGATGACGCCGGAGAAGCTGTTTTCCAACGCCAACATCCTGCGCGCTCATTTCATGGGCGAAGGCTTCAAGCCGGACTCCATCGCGGTCAACATGCCGGTTGCTGGCGGCATCGTGATGTTCCGCGGCAGCGACGCCAGGGACCGTTCGGTGATCCTGCTGCTGCAGGGCACGTTCGAGAACAAGGAGAACAACCAGCGTGTGCTGACGCCCACCAGCCTGCTGCTGTTCTACGTGGCCGATGCCAAGAGCCCCGACATCTTCAAGCTGCCGCCCGGCCAGTTCTGATCGGCGCAAATGCCGATGACGAGGATCTGAAATGCGCAGACCGTCTGCGACGCGAGACAATGACGAGCCGACGACGCTGCGGAGGCTTTCGCACTTCCGTTCGATGTCGCTGCTCTGCGCGATGCAGATGGTCTTCCTGCCGGTGTACAGCGTCCGCGTTCAGGCGCAGACGGCGAACGTGATCACGCCGGACGGGCGCACCGGCACAAGCCTGCAGACCTCCGGCAGCGTCACCAACGTCACGACGTCGACGGTCTCGGGCAACAACGCCTTCAACTCGTTCTCGCAGTTCAGCGTCGGGCAGGGCAACACCGTCAACCTGCAACTGCCGACCGGGACGCAAAACCTCGTCAACATCGTTCGCGACGCGCCGGTCTACGTCAACGGTACGCTGAACTCCTACATGAACGGTGCGATCGGCGGTAACGTCTATTTCGCCGATCCCAAGGGGTTCGTGGTCGGCCGTTCCGGCACGGTAAACGTCGGCAGCCTCAATGTCTCGACGCCGACGCGCGAGTTCACCGACAGCCTGATCGGCGCGAACGGTGCGATCAACCAGTCGGCGGTCGGCAATCTGATGGCCGGATCGTTCCCGGTCTCGCCGGACGGCAACATCCGCATCTATGGCCGGATCAACGCCATCGACGGCGTGCGGCTGACCGGGCAGAACGTCTATGTCGGCGGCGCCACCCAACGCGACATCGCCAATCTCGACCATGCCGCCAAGTTCGCGGCCTCGGTCAATTCGAAGGGCCTGCGCAGCGCCAGCGCCATCACCGTCAGCAACGGCTCGATCCATATCGGCGCCGTCAACAACGCACGCGTCAACGGGCGCCTGACCGCGCAGAGCAAGACCTCGACGCCGAGCAACATCACGGTGCAGGCCGGCAACAACATCGATGTCGGCAAGAACGCCAGGCTGAACATCGCGAGCACGACCGGCAATGCCGGCGAAATTCGCCTGAAGGCGGCACAGAACCTGACCGTGGCGGGCGGCGCCAGTTTCGACGCCAGCGCGAAGACCGGCAATGCCGGCCTCGTCGATTTCAGCGCGAACGGGATCATCGACATCGGCCAGGGCATCAAGGTCAACCTCAGCGCGGACGGCGGCAAGGCCGGCACGCTGCTGATCGACCCGACCGACATGGTCGTCGGCGATGCCGCCCAGGGCGACACCGGCGTGACGCTGTCGAACAGCTCCATCGTGAATGCGCTCGCCGGGCTCAGCGCCGGGGCCGACTACCTCCTCCAGGCCGATCATTCCATCACGCTCGCCGCGCACGCGATGATCGATGCCCGCCGTCTCGATGGCTCCGGCCATTCGACTGGAAATGCCAACAACGTCATCATCGACGCGCCGAACATCGCGATCATGAACGGCGCGCAGATCCTGGCCCAGTCGGTCAATTTCGGCGGAACAACCTACGCCGACGGCAATGTGACGCTGCGGGCGACAGCGAGCGACATCAAGCTGGCCGGCCAGGCCACTGCGACCACAGCAATTACGGTCGACGGCCGGATCACCGGCGGCAACATCACGATCGCATCGGTCTCGACGGCGACGTCGAGCTTCACGAGCTCGGTCCCCGGCCTCTTCACGCTGGTGGGCACCACGCTAGCGGCCTCGATGCTCGGCATCAACGGCGGCTACGTGGCCGCGAGCGCCACTGCCTCGGTCAATATCAACGGCCACGCCAACATCAACGGCACCGGCAACGTCGCCATCGCCTCGCACGGCTCGGAGACGGCGCAGGATCCGGCAATTGCGAGCACCTTGCTCGGCGGCTCGCCGATCGGCGCTTCGGCCGTCGTCGGCAAGATCGATGGCAACGTCACCACCAACGTTGCCTCCGGCGCTACGATCAGCGCGGGCGGCAACCTCGGCATCCACGCCATCAACGACGGTACGCTGAGCGTTGCTGCGGTCGCGGCGACCTCCAGCGCGCAGTTCGTCGAGACGGTGGCCTACTCGACCGGCTCGGTCTCGACCACGGCCAATGTCGCGACTGGCGCGAACCTTTCCGTCGGCAATGTGAACGCATCCGGCAATCTGCTGACGGTGCGTGCGATCAACAACAATTCGTTCGCGACCAGTGCGACCTCGGTCGCACTGAGCACGCCGACCGCCAGCGGTGGTGTTGGCGGGGCGCTCGCGATCAGCGACGTCACCACATCCGCAAACGCGAAGCTCGGCTCGTCGCTGGGCACCAGCGCGTCGTCGCGGATGAACGGCTCCGTCCTGGTCGAGGCGACCTCGAACACGACGAGCAACTCGACCATGGCGTCGACCATTGTCGGTACCCCGGCCCTGGTCGGCGCGATCCAGGAGTTCTTGGTCTCCAGCCCAAGCCTGACGGGGATGATGGCTCAGCAGATGGTCTCGCTGATGCCGGTGAACTTCAATTTCAAGGCCGCCGGTGCGCTGTCGCTGGCCAACAGCACTGAAAACGCGACGGCATCGATCGGCCAGAATCCGAGCGGCGGCGCGCCCAGCCTTTATGTCAGCGGCAACGTCGCGGTCGTCAGCACCCTCATCGATCGGGGCGTGCGCAGCAATGCGACGGCTTCCGCGATCACCAAGGACGCCACCAGCGGTGAGGGCGTCGCGATCAGCGCAGCGGTCGCCTGGGGCAATTTCAACCACAATTCGGACGCCTATATCGGTAGCGGCACCACCATCAACGCGGCCAACATCGCCGTGGACGCCAGCACCTGGATGCCAATCACCAACACCTGGTTGAAGTGGGATGGTCTGACCGAGGTCCTCGGCCACCTCAACGGCAATCTCGGCGTCGGCGGCAACATCCTGACGAGCTATGCCAACGCCACGGCGGACGCCGGCGACACGATCGGTCTTGCCGGTTCGCTGAACCATTTCGTCGTGAACAACAACACGACGGCGTGGGTGGCCGGCAGCGCCAGCCTGACCGCCACATGCACGACGGCTTGCGGCAGCGCCGCGACGGTGGACAATGGCGACGTCCACACCTACGACGCCAGCATCCAGATTGCAGCCACCACGACGACGGCGTCGATCGACGCCGCCGGCAATGTCGGCACGCTCGGCTTCCTGCCGGGCAACACCTCGGGCGGCTCGTCGGTGGGCGGTGCGGTCAATCTCGTCCAGTTCAACACCAACACCATCGCCGGCGTTTCGGACCGCGCAACGCTGCGTGCGGCAGACGATATCGCCGTCAACGCGATCACCTCGGACCAGTTCGTCGCCGTCGCGCCATCCTCCGGCAAGGCTGCCGGCGCGCTGGCGCTGAACGGGATCACCTCGCTCGGTTTCCTGAACAATACGACGCACGCGTCGATCTCGAGCCAGGCCACCGTCTATGCCGCGACCGTGAACGTTCTGGCGCAGCAGGATCTGTCGGTCGTGACGCTGTCCGGCGCGATGAACTTCAACAGCAGCGGCGGTTCGGCGGTCGGCCTGGCGGTTGCCTATCTGGGCGCAAATGCCGACACCTCCGCCTATATCGGCGACAACCATTCCGATATCCGCCCCGGCGTGTTCAGTGCGAATGATCCGTTTGCCGGCACCAGCGGCGGAGCCGGGTCTGTCAATGTCGACAATCTGACGATCAGCGCAACGACGTCGGGGCGCATCACGGCCGCGGCCGTCGCGGCAGCGGTCTCAGACCCGGCGGCGTCCAATGTCTCCGACAAGGCGGGCGCCGCGGGCGCGGCCTCGACCGGAGGCACCGCCGCCATAACGACGGCCGCGAGCAAGATTGCTTCGTCCTCGGGATCGAGCACCGACGGCTTCAGCGTCGATCTCGCCGGCAGCTCGTCGGTGACGGACGTCTCGCTCGGCACCAGCGCCTATATCAAGAATACGAGCGTCAACAAGTACACCACGGCCAGCGCCGTCACGACCAATACAATCGTTCAGGCGCTCAACGACACCATTCTCAGCAACGGCTCCGGCTCCGCAGCGTTCAATCTGGCCGGGGCATCCGCACAGGGAGCTGCGATCGGCGGCGCGATCGCGGCCGCGATGTCGAGCAACGCCACGCTCGCCTATATCTACGGCACCACCATGAACAATCAGAGTTCGGTGACGGTGCAGGCGCTCAATGGCGGCTCGGAAACCGTCGTCGCCCTCGGCGTGGCGGGATCGAAATCCAATTCGGCATCGTTGTCGGCCTCCGTCGGCATCATGACGGACAGCGCCAACGCCTATATCGAGAGCTCGACGATCACGGGGCAGGCGAGCGGCGTCAATCGCGCGCTCGAGGTCGATGCCTACCAGACCACGAACATCGCGATCGGTGGCGGTTCTCTCTATATGTCGGGTGGCCAGGTCGGGGTCGGCATCGGGCTGACCTATGCGTCGATCGCCGATCCCACGGGGGGCAATGCCACCGACGCGCACATCCGCACCTCCGCGCTCTCGAACTACGACACCCTGCTGGTGATGGCCGACAGCGCCAGCGTGATTGCGGCCGGTGCGGCCTCGGGCGGGGGAGGGGCCAGCGCCAACGGACTGGCCGGCGCGATCGTCGTCAACGAGATTTCGCCCACCACGACCGCCTACGTCAACAGCGGCGCGACGGTGACCATCAACATCGGACGCGTCACGGTGCTGGCGGACAGCGGCGCGGTGTCGGCGCTGGACACGGCGCTCGGCAACCTCGTCAAGAAGTCGAACAACAACCATCTCGCTTCGGACACCTGCACGGTCGCCGGCGGCACGGGCGGGCAGAATTGCATCGACTTCAGCGCGGCGGCGCTCAACGACGGTGCGGGCAACGGTCCGGGGGCCAGCATCATCTCCGTTGCGGGCACCATCCAGGCCGGCAAGAACAATGTCGGTGCGTCGCTGGTGTACGACACCATCACGACGACGCATTCGGCCTACATCGCCAACGTGCTGCTGACGGCGGGTGTCAACGGCAATGTCAGCGTGAGTGCGGTCGATTCCTCGAAGATCCAGTCGGTCACGATCGGTTTTGGCCTGGCGACCGGACAGTTTGCGGGCGTCGGCGGCACGACGATCAGCAGCATCGCCAATACCGTTTCGGCGGCCATCGGCAACAACCTGTCCAGCGCGTCGCAATCGGCCATCACAGCCAAGAGCATTCTGGTGACCGCGACCGACAATTCGAGCATCACCGGAACCGCCGCCGTCGCGGGTGCCTCGACGCAAGGAAGCGCCGCGGGTCTGGCACTCGTCTACAGCAGCATAGCTAACAATGTCAGCGCCGGCGTCACCGGCTCCAAGCTGACCGCCTCGGGCAACGTCGCCGTCAGCGCGAACTCGAACGCCAATATCTCGACCGTTGCCGTCGGTATCGCGATGTCCTCGCAGGTCGGGCTGGCGGGCTCGGTCGCCACCAATCTGATGGGGACCAACGTCACCGCCAGCATCACCGCTGCCGGCACCAACGGTATCAACGGCGCCGACGTGACCGCCACCAACAACGTCGGCGTGACCGCCGGCAACAACGACAAGGCGGCGGTGTTCGCCGGCGCCGTGTCGATCAGCAAGGGCGCGGGCGGCGGGGCGGGCTCGCTGGTGACCAACAAGATCACCGGGACCACGGCAGCCTATATCAGCGGTGCCAACACCAAGGTCGACGCGCTCGGAACCAGCACCACCGACACGCTCTCGGTCAACAACGGCACGCTCGTCCATGGCTTTGATCTCGGCACCGCCCACGCGCCGAGCGACACCACGCCTGACCTCTCCGAGAACCAGGACGCCGTCCGCGGCCTTGCCGTCGTCGCGAGCTCGCATCAGGCGGTCACGGCCAACGTCGCTTCGCTTGCCGCCAGCAGCGGCATCGCCATCATGATCAACCCGATCACCAACGTGATGAGCGGAGGGACCCGGGCCTATATCGATAGCGCATCTATCGACACGCGCCTGACGTCTTCGACGCTGGCGCCGCAGATCGAGGTTGCGGCGTCGAGCTTCTCCTATTCCGGAACGTTCGGTGCCGGCATCATTCCGCCAACGGGCAATGGCGGCGGCGGCGCCACGATCATCAGCACGACGATGTCGCGCGATACCTTCGCCACCATCACCAATGCCACCATCGGGGGTGTCCAGTCGTCGAGCCCGACGGTCGGCGCCGTCACCGTGAAGGCCAATGCCGAGCAGGATGCGTCCTCGATCGCGATCGGGTTCAACACCGGCTCGGTCGGGCTGAACGTCTTCCAGGCGACGACGGAGGCCTATGTCGACGGCGGCGCGCTGACGGCCGCGTCGCTGACGGTGAACGCCAACAACAACACCGGCATCTTCTCCGCGAATGGCTCGGGCGCCTATGGCAGCCAGGCCGCGATCGGCGCCGCCTTCCTGGTCCAGGTCTCCTCGAACCGCACCGAGGCCCATGTCGGCGACGAGTTCGCCTATCACGGCGGCACGGCGACTCACACGACGGCGATCAATTTGACCGGCGCGCTCGACGTCGAGGCCAAAACCAAGAACCGCTTCGAGGCCTATTCGGTGGGCGGCGCGCTCGCGACGGGATCGGCCGCGATCGCGGGCATGGCGAACATCGAGATCGCCAGCAACACCACGATCGCGGGCGTCTACGACGTCACGCTGCAGTCGCCGACGGGCGGCACGGCCGGCGCGGTCACCATCAACGCGACCGAGGACGTCGCGATCAAGGAAATCGCCGGCGCGCTCGCGGTTGGCGCCAGCGGGGGAGGCGTCGGTATCGGCGCCGCCGCCAACGTCCTCGTCTTCAAGAGCCAGACCACGGCCGAGAGCATCAACAGCAACCTGAATTCGTCCGGCGCGATCAACGTCAACGCACTCAGCACCAAGGAGGTGCTGTCCTACGCGGTGACCGCCGGGATCGGCGGCAGTGTCGGCATCGGTGCGACCGTGGGGGTCATCATCATCGGGGCCAATCTCGGCGACACGCACGAGCAATCGCAGCTCGACGGCACCATCGGCGCCGCGAACTCCGGAACCAATACTTCGCACGGTAGCGATGCGGTCGCGAGCGGCACCGCCGGCAACCCGAACGGCGCCAGCGTAACGTCGACCTACAATGTCAGCGGTGTGCTGACCGACGCCGGCCGGGACGGCGTCACGGCGCAGGTCCTTGGCGGCAATGTCACGGCCACGCAGGTCAATGTCGCCGCCACCAGCGCCAACGCGGCCAAGATGTACCTGCTCGGCGCCGGCTTCGCCAAGAATGTCGGCATCGGGGCCGGCATCGGCTACACCAGCGTCAAGAGCTACGTGCTTGCGGATCTGACCGCGAACGTGACGGCGCCCTCCGTAACGGTCGCCGCGGTGGTCAAGGACGCCAGCACCGGACCCTACGCCGGCAAGACCATCGACACCGAGGCGATCGCCGGCGGCGCGGCGCTCTACTTCGGCGCGGATGCGGCCGTGGCGATCGGCAACGTGGCCAACGACGTGACGGCCCGGCTCGGCGGCCATGTCACCGGCACGGGCGGCACCGGCGCCGCCGTGATGGCGCAGGATTCCACGACACAGGTCGTCTTCACCGGCGGCGTTACCGCCGGCGCCGCGGCGGTTGGCGCTTCCGTCGCCACGGCGGGACGATCGAGCACGGTCGCGGCGCAGGTTCTGGACAACGCCGTCGTCGATATGTTGACCCTGGCGGTCGGTGCATCCGGCGCCGGCAGGCTGACCACGACGGCGACCGCGCTCGGCGGCGGGATCGTTGCCGGCGTTGGTGCGGATGCGGAAGCCCACGAGAACTCGAGCGTGACCGCCGAGATCGGCAGCGGCGCCTCGATCACCACGTCCGCGACCGGTGTCGGAACGCTGGTGACGGCGTCGATCATGCCTAATCTTTCCAGCAGCGCGATCGGCGTCTCCGTCGGCGGCGGCGCCGTCGGCATCGCCATCGCCAAGTCCACAGTCGGAGCCACTGTTACGGCCGATGTCGGCGACAACGTCGTCTTCGCGGGTGGAGCGCTCGCCGTGACCGCGATGGCGCTGGTTCCCACCAGCGGCACGACGACCTACGCCTGGGCGCTCGCCGGCGGCGGCGGCTCGCTGATCGGCGCGCAGGGCAGCCTGGCCCAGGCGTCCGAGAACGCGACGGTCAGCGCCTATGGCGGGACGGGGATCGCGCTGCCCAATGCCGACGTGGTGATCGCAGCCCAGAACGACAGCGCCCAATACGCCGAGGCGACCGGCCTTTCGACGGGCTTCCTCGCGCTCGGCGCGACAGTGGCGCAGACATCGTCGAGCGCGCACACATACGCCTATCTGGGCGCGCCCGCCGATATGGACGCCACCCATCTCAATCATACCGACTACACCGGCATCCTCCAGATCTCGGCGACCGGCACGGATGCCAACGTCTCCAACGCGACGGTCGGCGCGGGCGGTACCTATGCCGGCGCCGCAGCGGTCGCCACGACCAGTTCGACCGCCGTCACCAATGCGCGGTTCGACGGCGGCACGACGGACGACACGCTCTATTTCGGCGGCCTCAGCGTCAAGGCCAAGCACACCACGAACTACGCGGCCAGCGGCGACGCCTACCAGGCGTCCACGGCCGGCGTGTCCGGCGGCGCGGCGCAGAACGACGTCAACACCACCACCACCGCCGAGATCGGAACGCATCTGATCATCAACTCGGACGGCGGCAACATCGCCGTCATCTCGAACGACATCGTCAATCAGGCCGGCGGCGGTGCGCGTTCGGGCTCCGGCGGCATGTTCGCCGGTGCTGCGGCGCTGAGCAACTCCACTGTCACCCAGACCGTCACCACCAATATCGGTGCCGGCACCGTTCTGAGCCTCAACGGCGATCCGCGGACCGCGACGGGGGTGATCGACATCGAGGCCTACAACACGCTGAACACCGTCGATACGGCAAGTCTCGCCACGGCGGCTCTCTTCGCCGGCGGCGGCGCTGAATCCAACATGACGGCGAACGCCACGCTAGCGGTCAACATCAATGCCCGCGAGCTGTTCAGCGTCGGCAAGATCTATGTCGGCTCGGCCGCGAAGATGGCGGCGGCCAACAATGCCAATGCCAGCCTCTACGGCGCGATCGCCGGCGTCGGCGCCAGCACCAACACCTGGGTGCACGCCAACCAGGCCGTCACCGTCAGCGGCAGCACGACAATCGAAGCCTGGCGCGACATCAACATCCTTGCCGGCATATCCGGCGATACCATCACCTTCAGCAGCGTGCAGGCGACCGCGACAACCGTCGTCTACAACAACACCGCCGTTCCGATCTCCACGCTGTACCGCGGCACGGCCAATGCCGGCAACGACTCCAGCCTGACGCTTGCCGACAGCTCGAAGGTGCTCGGTGTACGGGATATCTATCTTGGCGCAACGCAAGGGCAGGTCACCGCGTCCGGCAACGGCAGCAACTACAATCCGTATCTGGACATCTTCAGCGCGAAGAACAGCGACAACCACAGCCACACCAGCGGGACCGGCGATGTCGCGCTCAATGGCATCGTGGTCGCGGGCATCAACAACGACGTGACGATCACGATCGATCTTGGTGCAAGCGCGCCGACGCTGAGCACCTCAAGTCCCTATTCGCCGCTCAAGCCCAACCTGTCGTCGCCGCCCACGCTCGAATACGTCGACGACGTCGATCATTTCAGCCCGGTGAAGAGCTGGGACCACCAGACGATCCAGTACACCATCGTCGGCGGCTTCAATCCCTATGACAACATCGTCAACCAGCTGGCCACGCTGACCGGCCTGACCGCGACGCAGATCCGGACCCAGCTCTCGACCTCGACGTCCGCACATCCCGCCACGATGGCGCCGTCCGGCGCCGATCCGACCGGCGACGCCCAGCGCCAGATCAACGCACTTATCCAGCAGGCGCCGTATACCTCCGACGCCGCCGGCAACGCTTTCGCGTTCGGCGACATCCTGGTGTCCGCCGGCAATGTCTCGATCCTCGCGCAGAAGCTGACCGGAAACAGCCTGTCCGGTCACACGGCGCCATCGGTCACCGCGCAGAGTTCGCCGAAGATCAAGGTCGAGAATCGCGGCCTCGACTTCATGGATTTCGCGAATCTCACAGTCACCAATGTGACCGGCGGAAACATCAGCTATCGTCAGATCGACCATGTCGACGCCGACTCGCATTCCAACGTGACCTTCACCGCCACGCCGAGCGCGACGCCGATCATCGACATCTCGGCCACTTACAACCGCGTCGATCCCAGCACCGGGCTCGGCGTCGACGGCAACGGCAACCAGCTGACGCGCAAGCCCGACATTTACTTCGACGGCATCGTCACCAACGAGAACGGCTTGCTCAAGATCACCAGCCAGCTCGGCAGCGTCGTCGCGTCGCAGTCGCTCAATGCCGCGACCATCCAGATGGTGGCGCCCAACGGCTCGTTCATCTTCCTCGGCGGCGTCGGCAGCTTCTACAACTCCAACCACGATGTCACCTCGCAATGGGCCGGGGTCGAGTACAAGCCGGCCGACAACGACACGCTAACGGCGGTGATGGCGGCGGCGACCTATCTCGGCGCCTATGGCGATTACGCGACCAGCCCGCATATCGGCGACGGCGGCCAGCACCCGTATTTCTATTATTGCTGCGTCGACGGCCATGGCGGCGTCCAGCAGACCGCCGCCAACAGCACCGTCTTCACCGCGCGCATGCTGATGACGTATTATGACGGTCTGTCGCTCTATTCGGCGATCTTCCTGCCGATGGGCAACGGCTCGCCCAACGGAGGCGGCGGCAGCGTGGGCAGCACCTCCACGCTTGCGGCGATGGAAGGCCCGACGGTCCAGACCATCTCGACCGCGCCGTGGGAGCGGAATACCTATACCGGCCAAGGCGTCTACAGCAACACGACCTACGACTATACGACGACCTCGACAGACGCCCAGGGGCACACCACCACCACCAACCACACGTCCACGTTCTACTCGCCGTTCAATTGCTCGGGATGTTCGGCCTATTTCCAGGTCGTCAATATCCAGAACGACGTGATCACGCCGAGGACCGCGAGCTCGAACGCGCCTTCGAACTGGAGTTCGACCACGCCGTCGGGGTACCAGAACCCCGCCAACGCGCCCTTCATCCTCGGCCAGGCGATCATCATCTCGGCGGGGGTCATCAACGTCAACGGACTCATCCAGAGCGGCACCAGCAGCAACTACTCGGTCGATATCGGCAGCGGCGTGCTGTCCGCCATCAACGGCCTCAAGACCAGCAACAATGGCGCGGACTTCGCCCAGGCCCAGGCTAATGCGCGCAACGGCAGCTATTACGACATCACGGCGGCTGCGACGACGCAGTTCTCGAGCGATATCAAGATCGGGGTGAAGTACAACGCGCTCACCGACCAGATCATGGTGAACGGCGTGGTGCAGGGCTCGGGCGGCTACGTCTACCTGAACGGCAAGATCATCTCGACCTCGACCGACGGCACCGCCCAGGGAACGATCGCGGTCAAGGGTGGTGCCGGCACGATCACGGTCAACAACTCGACCGGACTCCAGCTCGTCACCAACACGATCAATACGGGCGTCAGCGCGCCCAGCGTGATCCAGATCGTCGATCAGCTCCAGCAGCAGACGACGTGGTACGTCTACAATCCATCCGCGTCGGGCGGCCAGCAGGTGTCGACGTATCGGACCAACAGCGTCAATGCGAGCGCGTACAACCCTGCGATGCTGACCAGCCTCAGCGGCACGGCAGGCATCCAGTACGCCGTGAAGCCAAACATGTACTACCAATGGGTCGACACGGCGACGCTGGATCGTCCGACGACCAGCACGCAGTTCGACTATGGCTGGCACTACACGCCGAACGCGTCCGGAGACAACTGGACCCGCACCGTCAGCCTGGTCGAGAACGTGATGCAGGCCACGGGCGGAGGCGGCAATACCGGCCAATTGCAAACCGCCAACTTCCAGGAAGTCGTCACGGCGACCGGCAACTATCATGGGGGTGGCTACAACACGTCGGCTGGCCTGTGCTGCGGTGCGGATGGTCATTACGATTGGTTCCAGCAGATTTACGATCACCTGACCCTGACGCTCACCAACACGGTGAAGGCGTCGAACCCGATCAACATCCAGTTCAGCGGCGGCGGCGTGAGCACGGTCAATGTCAGCTCGAACTCCGGCATCGTCATCAACGGCCCGATCAACAACCTCTCGGGTGATACGACGGTCATCGCCACCGGTGCCAATTCGGCCATTACGTCGGGCGCGAGTGCCAACAATCCGATGATCTCGGGCAAGAACGTGACGCTGTCGGCGGATGGTGGCATCGGGACGCGCGGCACGAACGGTGTTCCCGTCCAGGTGCAGGTCTATGGCGGCAGCCTGAAGGCCGATACGATCGACCGCGACATCGCGATCGCGGCCACCGGCTCCTTGTCGATCGACCATGTCAAGGCGAATGCGTTGGGCGCCACACCGCAGGGCAGCGTCTTCCTCTCCGCGACCGGCGACATCAACTCGGTGGCCGCTTACGACGTCACGAACCCGGTCGTGGTCGGCAAGAACATCGAGATCAATTCCTCCGGCGGCGCGATCGGCGCGACGAGCAGCGTCGTCAATGGCGCGACCACCCTGACCAACATCAATCCGCTGGTGATCCAGGCGACGGGCACGGTCCAGGCCAGCGGCGCCGTCGATGGCGGCGTTCTCGACAGCGCCTCGGCCACCGGCACTTACATCGTCCAGTCCAAGGGCGATTTGCGCCTCGGCACGATCCAGTCGAGCGGCGGCCCGGTCTTCCTCGAGGCGGCCGGCTCCGACAACAACCCGGCCAGCATCCTGAACGGCCGCCCGGCTGCCGGTATCAGCGCGGCGGAAAGCGCGCATCTCCAGGCGGTGTGGGACAATCTCGGCCTGCTCAACGGCAATCCCGCCACCGCTGCCGTCAACAGCTACCAGTCGATGGTCACGGCGGCCTACAACGACTACTTCCAGCTCAAGAACATCGCCTTCGCGAACGGCACCTACAATCCGACCTCGGTGGGCCTGACGGTGCTGCGTGCGCAGGTGGCCGCCAAGCTCGGCATCGATCCCGCCAACGTCTCGACCACGGATATGAAGGTCGAGGCGACGACGCGGTTCCTGAGGGACCAGTTCCTGCTCGGCAAGATCTCCACCGCCGAGCTCAACAGCTCGCTGACGACGCTGCTCGGAAGCGCGCCCACCGACGCGCTGGCGACCGTGTTCGGCACCACGCTCTCGTCGGGCCTGTTCACGAGCCTGTTCCAGGGCGTCGCCGCCGCCGATCAACGCCTGCCCACCAACACCGCGCTGCAGACTGCGCTGACCACCTACAACGCGAATTACAACTACACGCTGGCGTCGACCGAGCGGGTCTACGGCATCATCACTTCGGGTTCGCAGTGGACGCATGACCAGCTCGCCTACACGGTCTCGTCATCGGCCGTCGGCGCGGCGCCGCCACCGATCGATCCGGACGTCGCGGCCAATGTCAGCGCGAGCCAGATCATGCTCTACGCGCCGAAAGGATCGGTCGGAAATTCGGCCGCGCCCCAGACGTTCACCTTCACCAGCGTCGATTCCTCGGCGCTCTCGACGGAGCAGAAGGCATTGCTCTCGTCGGCCGGTCCCGGCCAGCTCACGGTCGGCGCGACCACGGACCCAACCACCCATGTCACGACCTATACGGTCAGCCTTTCGCAGCAGAACCTCGTCATCGTCGACAACCCGATCGCGATCTCGGCCAAGGCGCTGTCGAACATCTATCTCGGCAGCAAGAACAGCCTCACGCTCGGCGGCATCACCGCGAATTACGGTCCGATCGCGGCGGCGCAGGCCAACGGCATCCAGGTAATGGGCCGCGGCGACGTCAAGCTCGACGCCGTGACCGGCATCACCGCGGCCGCCGGCGTGACCGGGGTGCCCGTGATCACAGGCGATATCGCCAGCCTGACCCTGATCGCCGAACACGGCAATATCGGTGCCCCCTCGGGAACCGCCGGAAGCAATCCCGCGAGCAACGCGAACGCGATCCAGATCGCTTTTTCGGACCCCGCCAACGACCAGCTCGACCAGGCCTCGTCCGGGCAGGGCATCTATGTGAAGCAGACCACCGGCGATCTCATTCTCGGCAACATCTCGGCCGGCAACGAGATCCAGATCGCCGCGGCCGGCAGCATCTACGCCGAAGCCGGCTTCACGGACCGTACGGCGATCCACATTCTGGGTGCCGACCTCGACCTGCGCGCCGGCGGCAGCATCGGCTTCAACGGCGCGTCCTTCCAGCCGCTGCAGGTAAATATCTCGGGCACGGTGACCGGCTCGGCGGTCGGCGATCTCAGCATCCTCGCGGTGACCGGCGATCTCGCGGTCGGTGCGAGCGGCGCCTATGGGACGCTGAGCGCCGGTGGCGCGCTGACGCTGAACGCGGCGCGCGGCGCGCTCACCATCAACACCAGCCTCACCAGCAACGGGCTGATGCAGCTGCTCGCCAACCGCGCCGTCACCATTGCGGGCGGCACCAGCGCGGCGCCTGTGCTCGTGACCAGCAGCGCGGAGGGCGTGACGCTGGCCGCCGCAACGCTGTCGATGGGCGCCTATTCCGCGATCGATGCGGCCAAGGTCATCACGATTGCCACGACCGGCGACGCGATCCTCGGCCAGCTCAACACGCCGCTGTCCTATGCCGCGGCCGGCGGTGCACCGTCGATCGTTGTCAGTGCCGGCGGCGTGGCGTCGCTTGGTGCGATCCTCGGCAATGGCGACGGCCAGACCACCTTCATGGGCTCAGGAGCCGGCGCCAGCCTCGACCTCACGGCGTCGAACGGCATCGGCAGCACGACGCGGCGGCTCGGCTTCAATGCGTCGCTGCTCTCGGCAAGCACGACCGATGGCAGTATCTATCTCCAGGCCCTGACCGGCACGGAAGCGACGCTGCTGTCGGCGCTGAAGGGTAACGTCGATATCATCGGCACCCAGGCGCTCACGATCGACCGGGTGGTGGCGGGCACCGCGACCGGCGCCAGCGGCAAATTCAGCGCCGTCATCGACAATGGCAGCATCATCGTCGGCACCGTCGACAGCAGCGGCTCGCAGACGGTTCACGCCAGCCAGAATGTGACGTTCAAATCGCTCACGGCCACCGGCTCCTCCAGTGACGCCGGCAACATCGACGTCACCGCCGACAACGGCTTCATCCTGGCGCAGACGGTGATGTCCGGTGGCGTGACCACGCTCGGCTCGGTCTCGGCTCATGGCTCGGCCCGGCTGATCGCGGCGGGCACCAACACCGGTCATAGCCTCACGGCGGCGACCGGCAACGCGGTCTTGAGCGGCACGGTCGTTCGTTGGGATAATCTCAACGTGGGCGGCACGCTCGACGTCACCGCGACGGCCGGAGGGATCACCGTCGGCACTGCCATCAGCGGCGGCACGCAGACCCTGCATGCCCTTGGCGACATCGTCTTCAGCCAGCTCACCACGACGGGCATCCCGGGCGATGCGGGCGACCTCAACGTCAAGTCCGACACGGGCTCGCTCCATGGCGGATCGATCACCGCCAACGGCCAGACGCGCTTCGATGTTGCCGGATCGGCCTCGTTCGACCGGATCAGCGGCGACACCGTCAAGATGACGTCGTCGGGTGACCTGACGATCAACTGGGTCAGCGTCGTGAGGGAGCTCGATCTTGCGGCCGACACGATCAACGTCAAGGGCGAGCAGATCCGCTCGAACCCGGCGATCCCGCTGATCCTGAACATCACCGGCTACAACGGCGGCGTCGCGAAGTCCGCCAACGTCTCGATCGACCCTGACAGCATCATCATCAACCAGCTCAGGGTGGTGGACGCCAACGTCTTCACCGACGCGCACGCGGTCACGATCCTGAACGGCTATGTCCCGGGCCAGCTGATGCTGACCACGGCCACCCAGCAGGTGCTGCTCGACAACCGCACGCCGGCGCCGTCCAGCTGGCCGACGCTGCAGCTCTATCAGCCGGGCGGCGTGTTCACGATGACCCAGATCGGCAACGCCAATGTCACCAATGCCTATGTGGTGTTCTACAGCGGCGACGTCTCGGCGACCGTGATCAATTACGGGCCGGGCCACACCTGCTGCGAGGGTTTCACCGGTGCCAGCATGGTGCGCAACATCCCGGTCGACGGCGAGGGCAAGGAGAGCATCGAGACCTGGATCGCCAGGAAGGACGGGGCAGGGTCGTTCTATCTGCTCGGCCTCTCCGGCAAGGCGCGGCTCGATGCGCTGATGACGCCGCGGCCGGTCGAGACGATCGGCTCCGGTCCCGCCGTCAACATCGAGGGACTGAGCGACCTGCGCAAGCTGCGCCGTCAGGGACAGCGCGTCGGTCGCCCCGGCTGGAAGGACGCTTCTGTCGAAACGACGCGGCCGGCCGTCGGCCGCCTCGCACAGGCCTGGTAGCGGGATTCGGGATGCGGATTTGGAGGGCAGCGTTGGGAGTCGGGATTGCAGCTTGCTGCATCGCATCGGCGCGCGCCCAGTCGATCAATCCCGGCGTGATCCAGAACGACGTCGACCGGCAGCGCCGCCAGCTCGAACAGCAGAGCGCGCCTCCCAAGCTCACCGGTCCCGCGGTGATCGGCGGCGAGCGCGAGAAATCCCAGTTGCTGAAGCCGGGAGGGCCGAAATTTCGCCTGCGCAGAGTCGAATTCGATGCGTCGAAGTTCATCACGCCGGCGGAGCTGGACGAGATCGCCAGAAAGTATGTCGGCAAGAACGTCGACATCGCCTCGCTGCTGCAGCTCGTCGCCGACATCAACGCCATCTACACCGAGCGCGGCATCGTCACGGGCATCGCGACGCTGCCAGATCAAGATGCCAAGGGCGGCGTCGTCCGCATCAAGCTGACCGAGGGCCGGCTTCAGAAGACGTCCATTGAAGGCAACAAGCAGACCCGCACCGACTACATCCTGCAGCGCGTGAAGGAGCCCGAAGGCGAGGTCCTCGACGTTCCCAAACTCAACCGCGACGTGACCTGGTTCAACCGCACCAACGACGTGCAGATCAAGGCGCTGCTCCAGCCCGGCACGAGCTTCGGCCTCACCGACCTCCAGTTCGCGGTGATCGAGCCGCCGGTCGACACCTTGCAGCTCTTCACCGACAACCAGGGCCCTGAGAACACCGGGCGCTGGGAGGGCGGGGCCTTCTACAAGCGCCACGGCCTGTTCGGCGTCGACGATCGCCTGACGTTCTACGGCGTCCGCTCCGACGGCAATCTCAACGGCAACGTCGCCTACAGCGTTCCAGTCAATCCGTGGGGCGGCCGCGTCGGCGTCAGCTACACCGAAGGCAAGATCAAGATCCTCAACGGACCGTTCGTCGCGCTCGACGTCACAGGACGCTCGAGCCAGGCCGCGATCAACTTCAGCCAGCCGGTCTGGGTGTCGCAGAACTGGCTGGTGCTGCTCAATGCCGCCGAGACCGAGGGCAAGACGGTCAGCCGCTTCGCCACGGTCGACGTCACCAACGACCACTACGACAAGGCCACGGCCGGCGTCTCGGTGACGAATTCCGGCAACACCTATTCGATCACGGTCTCGCCGGCGGTGAACTACATCGAGTGGCAGGACCACGTGCTCGGCAACAACCGCACGTTCAACACCTATACCGGCTCGTTGATCGCGACCAGCGCCGCAGGGCCGGCGAACTTCAGCGCCAACGTGCTGGCGAGCTGGCAGTACACGCAGGAAAAGCTGCTGCCGGGCGACCAGATCTTCTCGATCGGCGGCCCCACCACCGTGCGCGGCTATCCCTCCAACGCGGCGTCCGGCGACAGCGGCTATTATTTCAACGCCGAGCTGCACTACAACTGGTCGCAATGGCTCAGGGGATTCGACACCTACATCTTCACCGACTGGGGTGCGGTGTATTCGACATTCCCTGGCGTGACGGAAATGGGCTCGGTCGGCGTCGGCTTCTCCTGGACCTACGCGTCGTTCATGACGTTCGAGGCGAACTACGCGACGCCGCTGAAGATGGCGGTGTCGACCCAGAACCACTACGAGGCCTATGGTCGCGTCATCTTCCGGCCGCTGCTGATGTTCCAGAAGCAGGAAAGCCCGGCACCGGTGGCGGCAGTCGCGGGCAAGAGCAGGTCGTAGCTGCAGGTCGCCGCTCTCTCCATCGTCATTGCGAGCGCAGCGAAGCAATCCAGAATTTCTCCGCGGAGACAGCCTGGATTGCTTCGCTGCGCTCGCAATGACGGAGGATGGATGCGTGGGCGCGGCGCTCAGCGCCGCAGCGTGAACTCCTCCGCGCCGCGCCGATGCTCCCACTTCGCCTGCTCCAACTCGGGCTGGTCGCATTCGGCCTCGGGATAGCCGATGCAGAGATAGGCGATGAATTTCCAGGTATCAGGCACGTCGAGAACGGTGTGAATGCGCGCCGGGTTCAGGATCGAGACCCAGCCAAGCCCGATACCCTCGGCGCGGGCGGCGAGCCACATCGCGATGATGGCGGCGACCACGGAATATTCCGTCGTCTCCGGCATGGTAGCGCGGCCGAGACCGTGGCCGATGTCGCTGGCCTTGTCGGCGAACACGGCAAGGTGGGCGGGCGCCTGTTCCAGGCCCGACAGCTTCAGCGCGGCATAGCGCGCGGCGCGTTCGCCGGAATAGCAATTCAGCGCGTCGGCGTTGCACGCCTTGAAGTCGTCGATGACGGCGCGGCGGCGCGCGGGATCATCGACGATGACGAAGCGCCATGGCTGGCTGAGTCCGACCGAGGGCGAAAGGCAGGCGGTCTCGATCAGACGATCCATTGCGCCGTCCGGCAACGGATCGCTGCGAAAGCGGCGCACGTCGCGGCGCCACACGAACAGCTCGCGCAAGTGTTGGCGGAAGGTGTCGTCGAACTCGACCATGAGGTCAGCGTCCCCCCAGGAAGGCCGCTGCGACCAGCAGGATCAGGATCTCGCCGAGCTGCTCGAACGCACCGAGGATGTCGCCGGTCTGCCCGCCGATCTGGCGGATCGCAAGCCGCGCCAGCAGCAGGCCGGCGAGCGACAGCAGGATCAGCCCGGCGAGGGCCTTGCCCGGCCCAAGCGCGAGAGCGAGTACCAGCGTGCCGAGCGCAAACGCAATGGCGACGCTGCGGCCCGGCGGCGCGCCCGCGCTTGCCGACAGCCCGTCGGGCCGTGCAGGCGGCACCAGCGACATGAAGGCCGGCACGCCCGCGCGCGCGCCTGCGTGCGCGGCGCACAGCGCGAGCGTGACCAACCACGGACTGGCGATTGTTGCGAGCGCGCTCCAACGCAGGCCGAATGACAGGATCAGCGCGCAGGTGCCGTAGGTGCCGATCCGGCTGTCACGCATGATTTCGAGCTTGCGCGCGCGGGTGCGGCCGCCGCCGAGCCCGTCGGCGGTATCGGCAAGCCCGTCCTCATGCAGCGCGCCGGTGATGAGCGCGGTCGTCGCGAGTGCGAGCAGGGCGGCAAGGTTTGGCGCCAGTCCGAACCGGCTGGCGATCTTGTAGACCAACGCGCCGGCAAGGCCGACCAGCAGTCCGGCGACGGGCAGCGCCCAGGTCGCGCGCGCGACGGCGCCGTCGGCCGCGGGCGTCGACGACGCGACGGGAAGGATCGTCACGAACGAAGCTGCCATCCTGAGATCGGCGACGACGTCCTTCAGGAATTCGGCGCGCGGCATCATTTCAGTTTCATCGGCAGGCCGGCGACCACGAATTCGACCTCGTCGGCAATTGCCGCGATGGTCTGGTTCATGATCCCGGCGGCGTCGCGATAGCTGCGCGCCAGTGCGTTGTCGGGCACGATGCCGAGGCCGACTTCGTTGGTCACGAGGACGACGGGACTCTTGAGGCGTGGCAGGGCGGCGGCGAGCTCGCTCACCTCGCGCTCCCAGTCGCGCTCCGCATGCATCAGGTTGGAGAGCCATAGCGTCAGGCAATCGACCAGCCTGGCGCCGCCGCCATCACTTGCGGCCAGCGCGGGCACGAGGTCGAGCGGCACCTCGCGCTCGATCCAGTCGGTTCCGCGGCGCGCACGATGCATGGCGATTCGCGCCTCCATTTCGGCATCCAGCGCCTCGGCCGTCGCGACATAGACAGGCTGTCCCGGGAAGGCGCGCGTGCGTATTTCCGCACGCTTGCTCTTGCCCGATCGCGCTCCGCCCGTGATCAAGATGACGGCCATGAAGGTCTCCTATCGGGCCTGACTAATCACCAAACGCGGCCAAAGACAAAGCCGAAATCAGACGGGCAGGGGCTTGCGCTCCGCCG
The DNA here is from genome assembly GCF_008932115.1 of Bradyrhizobium betae. NCBI lineage: Bacteria > Pseudomonadati > Pseudomonadota > Alphaproteobacteria > Hyphomicrobiales > Nitrobacteraceae > Bradyrhizobium > Bradyrhizobium betae. Next base: position 748,499 of record NZ_CP044543.1, on the reverse strand, counting down.
TCGCTTTGCGCAACAGGGGCGGGACAGGAGGCAGCCTTGGGAGTGGGTGTGGGCTTTGCGGGCGCGATGATGGTGGCGATGGCGGTGGATGCCCTCATGGGCTGGCCGGCATGGCTGTTCGCGCGGATCGGCCATCCCGTAACCTGGCTCGGCCGGCTGATCAGCGTCATCGACGCCATGTCGAATCGCCCATCCGATCCGCCGGCATTTCGCCGCGTTGCCGGCGTCGCCGGCGCGCTCCTGGTGATCGCGCTCTCGGTCGCGCTCGGCTGGGTGCTCCAGTCATTGCTGCAGTCATTGCTGCCTTGGGGATGGGGGCAGGCCGTGCTGGTGGGCGTGCTGGCCTGGCCACTGGTCGCGCTGCGCTCGCTGCATGATCATGTGGCAGCCGTCGCGAAACCGTTGCGCGCCGGAGACATCGCCGCTGCGCGCGACGCAGTCTCGCGTATCGTCGGCCGCGATCCCGCGGCGCTCGATGAAGCCGGCATCGCGCGCGCAGCGATCGAGAGCCTTGCCGAAAATGCTTCCGACGGCATCGTCGCGCCGGTGTTCTGGGGCGCACTGTTCGGACTGCCCGGGATTTTCGGCTACAAGGCGATCAACACGCTCGACTCCATGATCGGCCATCGCAGCGAACGGCACGCAGCCTTCGGCTGGGCTGCGGCCCGCATCGACGATGTCGCCAATTTCATTCCGGCGCGCCTGACCGGATTCCTGTTCGTGCTGCTGGCGCCAAGGCGATCCGAGGCGCTGTCGTGCATGACGCGCGACGCGCGCCGGCATCGCTCACCCAATGCCGGCTGGCCGGAAGCGGCGATGGCGGGCGGGCTCGGCGTGCGGCTCAGCGGCCCCCGCATCTATCACGGCAGCACCACCCACGAGCCCTGGCTCAACGAAGGCGCGCGCGATCCGCTCGCCGCCGATATTGGCGAAGGATTGACGGTCTACCGCCGTGCCATGCTGCTGCTCGCTGCTGTGCTTGCGATCCTCGCCTTCGCGTGAAAGAACGGGGCATGCGCGAGCACGGTGGAAATCTCGATCTGGCCCAGCAGCGTTTTGGCGGACGCGCCGAGCACTGGATCGACCTCTCGACGGGGATCAACCGGCTGCCTTATCCGGTGGGCGAGGTGAGCGCGCATCATTGGCAGGCATTGCCGTCGCGCGCCGAAATAGAAGCCCTGCACGACGCGGCGCATCACGCCTATCGCACCAGCGCGCCGGTCGTGGCGACGGGCGGTGCGCAGGCTGCCATTCAACTGTTGCCGCAACTGGCGCCACCCGGCCGGGCCCGCATCCTCGCGCCGACCTACAATGAATATGCGGGCGTGCTGTCGGCCGCTGGCTGGGACGTGCAGGAGGTCGGCGAGCTCGCCGCGCTGGCGGGCGCGGATGTTGCGATCGTCGTCAACCCGAACAATCCCGACGGCCGATGCCATCCCGCAAAGGATCTGCTCACGCTGCTGCCGCGCGTCGGCCGTCTCGTCATCGATGAAAGCTTTGCCGACGCCGTTCCGCAACTATCGCTGGTGCGTGAGGCGGATCGGCCGGGACTGCTGATCCTGCGTTCGTTCGGAAAGTTCTATGGTCTGGCCGGCCTGCGGCTCGGCTTCGCGATCGGCAATGCGGCCGACATCGAGAATCTGGCGACGATGTCGGGTCCATGGCCGGTCTCGGGAGCTGCGATCTCGATCGGCTGCCGCGCCTTGCGCGATGATGCCTGGGCCGAGGCGACGTCAGCGCGGCTGGCGCGCGACTGTGGTCGCCTCGACGACATCGCGCGATCGCAAGGCTGGCGTCTCGTCGGTGGCACATCGCTGTTTCGTCTCTACGAGACGCCTGATGCGCTTGCCGCGCAGGAACAACTAGCGCGCGGCCAGATCTGGTCGCGTGTGTTCGCGAGAGAGCCGGGATGGCTGCGCCTCGGACTTCCCGGCAACGAAGCCGAATGGACGCGCCTTGCCGAGTTGCTAGCGCGCTAGCGCAAGCAGGCCCTCGACGTCGAGATGCTGTTCGATGTGATCGGCGAGCGCGTCGAGCGCGCTCTCGACCCTGGCGTGATAGGGCTCGTCGCCGGCGGCAATGTCGAGCTTGGCGAGATACGCCTTGCGGAAATCATCCGATGTGAACAGGCCGTGCAGATAGCTGCCCTGCACGCGCCCATCGCGCGAGATCGCGCCTTCCGGCTCGCCGTTCAGCTTCGCGAAAGGGCGGGCGCGATCGGGCCCGTCGGTGCGGCCGATGTGAATCTCGTAGGCCTCGATCGGCTGCTCCGTGGCGGCGTGCACGGCCGCGACACGCGTCAGCGTCTTCTGCGGGGTCATCACCGTATCCACGTTCAGAAGCCCGAGGCCCGGCGTGTCGCCCGCGGGGCCCTCGATGCCATCGGGGTCGGCGACGCTGCGGCCGAGCATCTGATAACCGCCGCAGAGGCCGAGCACATGGCCGCCCCTGCGGTGATGCGCCAGCAGATCGATGTCCCAGCCCTGCGCGCGCAGGAAGGCGAGATCGCCGCGGGTGGATTTTGAGCCCGGGATGATGACGAGCCTGACATCGCCGGGGATCGCTTCGCCCGGACGCACCATGATGAGATCGACGCCGGGCTCGAGCTTGAGCGGATCGAGATCGTCGAAATTAGCGATCCGCGACAGCGCAAGGCAGGCCATCTTGCATTGGCCCGGCTTGCGCGCGTCGGTGAGACCGAGTGCGTCCTCGGCCGGCAGCTCGCCGGCGCGGGCGAACCAGGGCAACACGCCAAGCCCGCGCCAGGCCGTCGTCTGCTCGATCAGCTTGTAGCCATCGTCGAACAGCGTGGGATCGCCGCGAAACTTGTTGATGACAAAACCCTGGATCATCGCGGCGTCGTCCGGGTCGATCACCGTCTTGATGCCGACGAGCTGGGCGATGACGCCGCCGCGATCGATATCGCCAACCAGCACGACGGGGACGTCGGCCCTGCGGGCAAAGCCCATATTGGCGATGTCGGCCTTGCGCAGGTTCACCTCGGCGGGGCTGCCGGCACCCTCGACAAGCACGAGATCGGCGCGCGCCTTCAGGCGCTCGAAGCTTTCCAGCACGGCGCCCATCAGCGAGGGCTTCATCGCCGCGTAGTCGCGCGCACGCGCAGTCGCGACGCGCTTTCCGTGGACGATGATTTGCGCGCCGACATCGGTCTCGGGCTTGAGCAGCACCGGGTTCATGTCGGTGTGCGGCTCGACCCCGGCGGCGAGCGCCTGCAGCGCCTGGGCGCGGCCGATCTCGCCGCCATCGACGGTGACGGCGGCGTTGTTCGACATGTTCTGCGGCTTGAAGGGGAGCACGCGCAAACCGCGCCGCGTGAAGGCGCGCGCGAGGCCGGCGACGATGAGCGACTTGCCCACGTCCGAGCCGGCTCCCTGGATCATCAATGCGCGCGCCATCGCGACTATCTTCAGAACTCGACGCCGGCTTGCGCCTTGATGCCGGAGCGGAAGGGATGCTTGACCAGCGTCATCTCGGTGACGAGATCGGCGATCTCGATCAGTTCGTCCTTGGCGTTCCGTCCGGTCAAAACGACATGCGTCATCGGCGGCTTCGAGGTCGTCAGGAATTCGACGACCTCGGCGATGTCGAGATAGTCGTAGCGCAGCGCGATGTTGATCTCGTCGAGCACGATCATGCGCAAATCGGGATCGAGGATCAGCTCCTTGGCCTTCTCCCAGCCGGCGCGTGCGGCGGCGATGTCGCGGGCACGGTCCTGCGTTTCCCAGGTGAAGCCTTCGCCCATGGCGTGGAACTGGCAGAGGTCGCCGAAATGGCCGGTGAGCAGGCGGCGTTCGCCGGTGTCCCAGGCCCCCTTGATGAACTGCACGACCGCGCAGGGGAAGCCATGGGCGACGCAGCGGACGATCATGCCGAAGGCCGAGGAGGACTTGCCCTTGCCGGCGCCGGTGTGGACGATGATGAGGCCTTTTTCGCCGCTCTTGGTCGCCATGATCTTGTCGCGGGCGGCCTTCTTCTTTGCCATTTTCTGGGCGTGTCGGGCGTCGGTTTGCTCACCCGTCTGGGTATCCGGTTCAGGCGTCATCGGTCCCGGTCCTTCGGCTTGACAAGAGGCGGCCGGGGGCAAATGGTGGCCCGGCGTTGGTTCCTGTCCTATGACAGGCGAAGAGGGAATGCGATAGGGTCCGAATCTGCAAGATTTGGGTCCAAACTGCAGCCGCCCCCGCGACCGTGACCGGAGAGATGTCCAAAGCCACTGATCCCCCCAGGGGATCGGGAAGGCGGGGATCGAAGGGCCAAAAGCCCTGCTCCGCAAGCCGGGAGACCTGCCAGCGCGGACGATTTTTGGACCGGCGGACGGGGTGTTCCGCGACGGGGAAAACGGGCCTTCGGGGGAATGGTCCGTGTGCCTCTTCGCCTCCCGCTGAATATCCTGGAAGAGGCGATGACCGTCACACTTTACGTCTGCATTACCTGCCGCGCCGGCGAGACGCTTGGCGAGGGCGAGGCCACGCCCGGCAAGCGCCTGCATGGTGCGATCCTCGACGCAGGCGTGCCCGACGGTGTCGCGGTGGTTCCCGTCGAATGCCTGTCTGCATGCAGCCAGGGTTGTTCGGTCGCGCTCAGCGCGCCCGGACGTTGGTCCTATGTCTATGGCCGCCTCTCGGAAGCCCATGCGAACGACGTCGTCGCCGGCGTCGCCGCCTATGCGGCCGCGCCGGACGGTCTCGTGCCCTGGCGCAGCCGCCCCGAAATCTTTCGCAAGCAGTCGCTCGCGCGCATTCCCCCCATTGTCGTCGTGCCGGAGGCAGCCGAATGAATTCGCTCGCAAAGGTTCCGGTGACGGTGGTCACGGGTTTCCTCGGTTCCGGCAAGACGACGCTGATCCAGCACCTGCTCGCAAACCCTGACGGCAGGAAGCTCGCCGTGCTCGTCAACGAGTTCGGCAGCGAGGGCGTCGACGGTGAGATCCTGAAGTCCTGTGCAGATGCCAATTGCCCGGAAGACAACATCATCGAGCTCGCCAATGGCTGCATCTGCTGCACCGTCGCCGATGATTTCATTCCGACCATGGAGAAGCTGCTGGCGCGTCCGGTGCGGCCCGATCACATCCTGATCGAGACCTCGGGCCTGGCACTGCCGAAGCCGCTGCTCAAGGCGTTCGACTGGCCGGAGATCCGCTCGCGCATCACCGTCGACGGCGTGATTGCGCTGGCCGATGCCGAGGCCGTGGCGGCGGGTCGCTTCGCACCCGATCCGGATGCGGTCGAAGCGCAGCGCGCGGCGGACGAAAATCTCGATCACGAGACGCCGCTGTCGGAAGTGTTCGAGGACCAGATCGCCTGTGCGGATATCGTTCTGCTGACCAAGGCCGATCTTGCCGGCGCGGCGGGACTCGAAGCCGCCAGGGCTGTGATCACCGCCGAGATGCCGCGCCGCGTGCCGATGCTCTCCGTCACCGACGGCGCGATCGATGCCCGCGTGATCCTCGGTCTCGGCGCTGCCGCGGAGAATGATCTTTCCGCACGCCCCTCGCATCATGACGGCGAGGAGGATCACGAGCATGATGATTTCGCCTCCGTCGTGATCGATCTTCCTGAAGTCACCGACATCGACGCACTGGTCGCCTCGGTGCAGCGTCTGTCGCGCGAGCAGAACGTGCTGCGCGTCAAGGGCTATATCGCAGTGGAAGGCAAGCCGATGCGCCTGTTGCTGCAAGCGGTCGGCGAGCGCGTGCGCCACCAGTTCGACAAGCCCTGGGGCGCGGGCAGCAGGCAGTCGAAGCTCGTTGTGATCGGCGAGCACGGCGATATCGACGAGGCCGCGATCAAAGCGGGACTTGGTGTCTGATGCACGTCGTCTTCCGCGAGAGCCGCGGTCTCGAGGAGACTGCGACGCCAAGGGACATCGGCCAGGACGCGGCCGATCTCGTGGTGCTCTCGTATTCGGATTCCGATCTGGCCGCGTTCGCGGCCGGCTGGCGGCGCGGCCGTGACAGCCTGCCGTCGCTGCGGCTCGCCAATCTTTCGGAGCTGCGCCATCCGCTGTCGGTCGACACCTATGTCGAGCGCACCCTGGCGCAGGCGCGCGGCATTCTGGTGCGCCTGATCGGCGGCGAGTCCTATTGGTCGTATGGTCTCGCGGCTCTTCAGCAACTCGCGAAGGATCGTGGGATCGTGCTCGCCGCGCTGCCGGCCGATGGCCGCGACGATACACGGCTCGACGCATATTCGACCTTGCCGGTCTCGACGCTGCGGCGGCTGAAGGTGCTGTGCGACACCGGCGGTCCTGTCGCGGCTCAAGCCGCGATCGCGCAGCTCGCGCTGGCTTCGGGGCTCTATGCTGGACCGGTCGTCGGCGAGACGACCGTTCCCGAGATGGGTTTTTACGATCCCGCGCGCGGCGTCATCGCGGCAACGCCGGCGAGCGGCGCGAAGCCACGCGCGCTCGTGACGTTCTATCGCTCCTATCTCACCGCCGCGGATACCGGCCCGGTCGATGCCCTGATCGCCGCGTTGCGCAAGAAGGGGATTGATGCCTACGGCGTGTTCGTCACCTCGTTGAAGGCCCCAGGGGTTGCGGATTGGCTGCGGGCGCATCTTGCGACAAATCCTCCGGCTGCGATCGTCAATGCGACCGCGTTCTCGGCGCTGGGTGACGACGGCTCGACGCCGTTCGATGCCGCATCCTGTCCGGTGTTCCAGGTCGCGCTCTCCACGGCACGGCGCGATGACTGGGCGAGTTCGCTGCGCGGTCTGTCGCCGGGCGATCTTGCGATGCATGTGGTGCTGCCCGAGGTCGACGGCCGCCTGTTCGCGGGCGTGGTCAGCTTCAAATCGGCCGGGATGCGCGATCCCGACCTGCAATTCTCGCACCTTGCCCATCAAGCCGATGACGAACGCGTGGAAGCTGTCGCCGCGCGCGTCGCGGCCTGGCGACGGCTCGCAGAGACGCCCGCCGGCGACAAGCGGCTGGCGATCGTGCTGTCGAACTATCCGGGACGCCCGCACCAGATCGCGCATGCGGTTGGCCTGGATGCGCTGGCGTCGGTCGAGGCGTTGCTCTCCGATCTCGCTGCGGCCGGATTCGATGTCGCGCCCGTTCCGGCACTTGGCAAGACGTTGCTGAAGCGAAACTTGACCTGGAGTGTCGCTGAGTATCGCGTAGCGCTCTCGCGCCTGCCGCAAGGCCTGCAGGATGATCTCGCGCAAGCCTGGGGTGCTCCGGAGAACGATCCGGGCTGCCGCGATGGCGCATTCCATTTCGCCGCGATCCCTTGCGGCCGATCCACCATCGCGGTCCAGCCCGAGCGCGGCGATACGACGACGCGGGATGGCGACTATCACGATCTCGCCCGCACGCCGCGCCACGCCTATGTCGCGTTCTATCTCTGGCTCCGGGAACAGCGCTGCGACGCGCTCGTGCACATGGGCGCGCATGGCACGCTGGAATGGCTGCCCGGGAAATCCGTGGCGCTGTCATCGAGCTGCTGGCCGGAAGCCCTGATCGGCGATGTGCCCGTCATCTATCCCTTCATCGTCAACGATCCCGGCGAGGCCGCGCAGGCCAAGCGGCGCATCGGAGCTATCACCATCGGCCATCTGCCGCCGCCGCTCGCAGCGTCTGCGGTGCCGGAGAGCCTCCGCCGTCTCGAACAGCTCCTCGACGAATATTCGACGGCCGATGGTCTCGACCCCGCGCGTCGCCAACGATTGATCGCCGCGATCCGTGACGAGGCGCGCGCGGCGGGTCTTGAAGACGATCTTGGTCTGGATGCCTCGGCCGCACCGGCCGAGGCGATCCCGCGGATCGATCGTTTCGTCTGCGATCTCAAGGAAAGCCAGTTCGGCGACGGCCTGCACGTGTTCGGCCGCGGCTCCTGCGGCGACGCGGAGCGGGACGCGCTGCGGGCCGCGCTGGCCGGCCAGCGCGTCGCGCCGGGACCGTCGGGCTCGCCCTATCGCGGGCGCCAGGACGTGCTGCCGACCGGGCGCAATCTGTTTGCCGTTGACCCGCGCGCCGTGCCGACGCCGTCGGCGCACGCGCAGGGCATCAAGCTCGCCGAAGAATTGCTGCGTCGTCATTTGCAGGATCATGGCGACTGGCCGAAAGGGCTCGTCGTCGATCTCTGGGGCTCGGCGACGATGCGCACCGCGGGCGAGGAATTCGCCATGGCGCTGCATCTGGCTGGGCTTGCGCCGCGCTGGGACCACGCCTCCGGCCGCGTCACCGGTTACCACATCATCGCGCCGGCCGAACTCGGCCGCCCCCGGATCGACGTGACGCTGCGCGTGTCGGGCCTGTTCCGCGATGTCTTCTCCAGCCTTGCGCAATTGTTCGAGGCCGCTGCCGAGGCGCTCGCGGGCCGCGAGGAGGAGGGTGATGAAAATCCCTATCGCCACCGCGCCTCCCGCGTGTTCGCGCCGCGGCCGGGACAATATGGTGTCGGCCTCTCGGCGATCCCCGATGCCTTCACGCCCGAGACCCGCGATGCAGCCGGCGAGGCCTGGCTGTCGGCATCGTCCTGGGCGTTCTCCGCCGATGGTGAGATCAAGCCCGATCGCGCCGGCATCGAGGCGCGACTCACGTCTGCCGACGCCTTCGTGCACGTTCAGGATTTGCCGGAAACCGATCTGCTGCTTGCCGCCGACTATGCCGCGCATGAAGCCGGCATTGCGGCGGCAGCCGTGCATCTCGGCGGAACGGCGCCGTCGCTCTATCACCTCGATACGACGCGGCCCGAGCGGCCGCATGCACGGACGCTGACCGAGGAAATCTCCCGTGTCGTTCGCGCGCGCGCGGCCCATCCGGGCTGGATCGCCGGCATGATGCGCCACGGTTTTCGCGGCGCCGCCGAGATCACGGCAACGCTGGAGCACATGGCCGCTTTTGCCCACCTGGCCGACGCCGTGCCGCCGCATCTGTTCGATCTCTATTACGATGCGACGCTCGGCGATGCCGATGTTCGCGCCTTCATGGCCCGCGAGAATCCGGCGGCGCTCGCCGCAATGGAAAGCTGCTTCGCGCGCCTGCACGACGCCTCGCTCTGGCGAACGCGGCGCAATTCGATCGCGGCTGCATTGCGGGAGGCGTCATGAGCGCGGCTTCGGTGAAGGGCTGGTGTCCTGGTGCACTGCGCCCGATGCAATCGGGCGACGGGCTCGTGGTCCGCGTGCGTCCGTTCGGCGGTCGTCTCGAAGCCGGGCAGGTCGCCGGGCTTGCCGAGCTCGCCGAACGCTACGGCAATGGCCTCGTCGATGTGACCAGCCGCGCCAATCTCCAGATCAGGGGCGTGACCGAACAGAGCCATCGCCGGCTGCTCGATGGACTTGCATTGCTGAGGCTGCTCGATCCCGACACCGCCATCGAAGCCCGGCGCAACATCCTGGTGACGCCGTTCTGGAACTCCGGCGACGAGACGCAGGCGCTTGCCGCGGAACTCGAGGAAGCGCTGGCGGACAGCGCGCTCGAGCTTCCCACCAAATTCGGCTTCGCCATCGATGACGGAAAATCGCGCGTGCTCGCCGGCGATTCCGCCGACGTGCGCATCGAACGCGACCGGGACGGCCGTCTGCTGGTACGGGCCGACGGCGCAAAGCTTGGCCGTTCCGTTGGGCGTGGAGAGGTCGTGAGCACCGCGCTCGCATTCGCTTCTTGGTTCATCGCCTCCGGCGGCGCGAAGGGCGGGCGAGGGCGCATGGCGGCGCACATCGCGGCCGGCGCGGCGTTGCCCCAGGCATTGGACGGCGAGACCGAGCCTGCTCCCGTGATGGCCGCGTCGCGGCCTGGGCACTATCCGCACGGCGCCCTGGTCGGCGTTGCGTTCGGACAGATGCTGCACACGACGCTGCATCAATTCTCCGGCTGCGGTCATGCGCTGCGCATGACGCCGTGGCGGATGGTGCTGAGCGAGGGCAAGCGCGAGATGCCGAGCGGGGCGGGCCTCATCACCGAACCCTTCGATCCGGCGCTACGCGTCATTGCCTGCAGCGGCGCGCCGCGCTGCCGCGAGGCCCACGCCGACACGCGGGCGCTGGCGGCGGCGCTCGCGCCGCGCATCGCGCTCGACACGCGGCTGCACGTCTCCGGCTGCGCCAAGGGCTGCGCCCGTTCCGGCGCGTCCGCGGTGACGCTAGTGGCGACCAGCGCCGGCTTCGACCTCGTCCGCGGCGGCTCGACGCGCGACGAGCCCGTCCTGCGTGGGCTCAACGGCGCCGATATCGTCAGCGATCCCTCCATCCTGGTCGGAGGGCACTGATGCCGCACGTCTACGAAACCGATGGTGCGGCGATCTACCGGCAATCCTTTGCGACCATCCGGGCCGAGGCGGATCTTGCGCGCTTCACGGCGGATGAGGAGCAGGTCGTGGTGCGGATGATCCACGCCGCCGGCATGGTCGGCCTGGAGGCACATATCCGTTTCACATCAGGCATGGCGACCATTGCGCGCGCGGCCTTGCAGAAGGGCGCGCCGATCTTGTGCGACGCGCGCATGGTCTCGGAAGGAATTACACGCGCGAGATTGCCTGCGGCCAACGCCGTCATCTGTACGCTGGGCGACGAAGCCGTTCCGGCGCTCGCGCAATCCATGCGCAACACCCGCTCGGCAGCGGCGCTGGAGCTGTGGCGGCCGCATCTGGGCGGTGCGATCGTCGCGATCGGCAACGCGCCGACCGCGCTGTTTCATCTGCTCAACATGCTGGATGACCCGGATTGCCCGCGGCCCGCGGCGATCATCGGTTGCCCGGTCGGCTTCGTCGGCGCAGCCGAATCCAAGGCGGCGCTGATGGCCGATCCGAAGGTCGCCGCCCTGACGGTCGAGGGCCGTCTCGGCGGCTCGGCGATGACCGTTGCCGCCGTGAACGCGCTGGCGAGCCGGAGCGAGTAGCCATGGGACGCATCATCTGTTGCGGTCTCGGCCCTGGCGATCCGGATCTGATGAGCGTGCGCGCCGACCGCACGGTGCGCGGCGCGCAGCATGTCGCCTATTTCCGCAAGAAGGGCAGGCCCGGGCAGGCGCGGCGCATCGTCGAGGGTATGCTGGCGGCCGACATCACCGAATATCCCATGGAATATCCTGTTACGACGGAAATTGCGTTCGACAGTCCCGACTACGTCCGGCTGCTGGCCGGCTTTTACGACGAATGGGCCGAGCGCCTGGCGAGATTGGCGCGCGCGGTCGACGTCGTCGTGCTCTGCGAGGGTGATCCCTATTTCTACGGCTCCTTCATGCATCTGCACACGCGCCTGCAAGGCCGGGTCGAGCTCGAGGTGATTGCCGGCATTCCTGGCATGGTCGGCTGCTGGAATGGCGTGGGACAACCGATCGCGCTCGGCGACGACGTGACGACGGTGCTGATGGGCACGCTTCCCGAAGGCGAGCTCGAACGCCGCATGCGCGATTCCGATGCGCTCGTGATCATGAAGACCGGGCGTAATCTCGCAAAGGTACGCCGCGCGCTCGCCTGCGCCGGCCGGCTCGATGACGCCTGGCTGGTCGAGCGCGGCACCATGCCGGGCGAGCGCGTGGTGCGTCTTGCCGAGATCGATGCCGCCGATTGTCCTTACTTCGCGATCGTGCTCGTGCACGGCAAGGGCCGGCGTCCGGACGCCGCCGAATGACGGGCACGCTGACCATCGCGGGCCTCGGGCCGGGCAGCGATGCCCTGGTGACGCCCGAGGTCTCCGCCGCGCTTGCGGCTGCGACCGACATTCTGGGTTATGCGCCCTATGTCGCGCGCGTGCCGCCGCGCCCTGGTCTCAACTTGCGCCCATCCGACAATCGCGAGGAACTGCAACGCGCGAGCGAGGCGTTGCGGCTTGCCGCCGAAGGCGGGCAGGTCGTGGTCGTGTCCTCCGGCGACCCCGGGGTGTTCGCGATGGCCGCGGCCGTGTTCGAGGCGCTCGAACAAGCGCCGCAATGGCGGGAGCTTCCCATTCGCGTGCTGCCGGGCATCACCGCGATGCTGGCGGCGGCCGCCCGCGCCGGGGCGCCGCTTGGGCATGATTTCTGCGCGATCAATCTGTCGGATAATCTCAAGCCATGGGCGGTGATCGAGAAGCGTCTGCGGCTTGCCGCCGAAGCCGATTTTGCCATTGCGATGTACAATCCGCGTTCAGCGAGCCGGCCGGAAGGATTTGTCCGCGCGCTCGCCGTGTTGAAAGAAGCCGGCTGCGGCGAGCACCTGGTGATCTTCGCCCGCGCGGTCAGTGCCGCTGACGAGACAATCGAGACCGTGATACTGAACGACGCAACGCCAGAGATGGCCGACATGCGTACGCTCGTGATTGTCTGCAACGCGCAGACACGCCGTGTCGGCCGCTGGGTCTATGCGCCGAGGCAGGTCCGATGACCGAGCCACTGCATGACCTCCGCCACGCTCTCGACCCGCAATCGTTCGGGCAATCGTGGCCGCGCGATCATGATCACGGGCAGGCCGAGCATGCGGGCCGCGTCGATCTTGGCACGCGCACCGTCGCCGCCGGAATTGCGGGCGACGATCCAGGCAATGCCGCGCGTGCGCATCATCTGCAGTTCGCCGTCGAAGGTGAATGGTCCGCGCGACACGATCACGTCGGCCGGGAAGGGCAGCGCGGCCTCGGGCGGATCGACGAAACGCAGTGTGTAGGCGTGCTGGGGTTTGGCCGCGAATGGCGCAATGTGCTGGCGGCCGATGGCGAGGAATACTTTTGCCGGCGCCTCAGGCAGCGCGGCGACGGCGGCATTGACGTCGGCGACCTCGATCCAGGTGTCGCCGGGCGCCCTCGTCCAGGGCGCGCGCTCCAGCGCCAGCAGCGGAGTTCCGGTCTCCGTGCACGCATCGACCGCATGACGGCTCATCTCGGCGGCAAAGGGATGCGTCGCGTCGATCACATGCGTGATGCCTTCACCGCGAATGTAGTCGGAGAGCCCACTCACGCCACCGAAGCCGCCGATGCGGATCGGCAGCGGTTGGTCGGCAGGCGCGCGTGTGCGGCCGCCATAGGAATAGACGGCATCAATGCCCGCGCGCGCGATCGCCGCGGCGAGCAGGCTCGCATCGGCAATTCCGCCCAGAATGAGGGCGCGGTTCATGGCTAGTTCCTTGGCTGATCCCTGGCTGACCATCATCGGTATCGGCGAAGATGGCCTTGCCGGGCTGTCCGAGGCAAGCCGAAAGGCGCTCGACGATGCCGAAACCGTGTTCGGCGGCGAGCGGCATCTGGCGCTCGCCGGCCTGACCGGCCGCGGTCGCCCTTGGCCGGTGCCGTTCGATGCGGAAATCGTGCTGAGCCGCCGTGGCCGGCCAACCGCCGTGCTCGCCTCCGGCGATCCGTTCTGGTATGGCGCCGGCGCGAGCCTTGCCGAGAAGCTCCATAGCGACGAATGGATCGCGTATCCGGGTCCCTCGACATTCTCGCTCGCTGCTGCGCGGCTTGGCTGGCGTCTCGAATCGGTCGCGTGTCTTGGGCTTCATGCCGCCCCGTTCGAGCGGTTGGTGCCGCATCTGGCGAAAGACGCACGCATCATCTGTCTGGTGCGCGACGCAGCGGCAGTCGGCGATCTCGCGAAATGGCTGACGGAGCGCGGGTGGGGCTCTTCGCTCCTGTGGACTCTCGCTGCGCTTGGCGGTCCACGCGAAAGCATCGACCAGCATCGCGTCGACCTCTTTGCAGATGATCTTTCGGAGAAACTGGTTGCGGTCGCGCTGCTGGCGAGGGGAACTCAGGGCATTCCCCGCAACTCGGGACTGCCGGACGATCTCTTCGTCCACGACGGCCAGATCACCAAGCGGCCGGTGCGCGCACTCGCGCTCTCGGCGTTGGCGCCGCGCCCGGGTGAGCGGCTGTGGGACATCGGCGCCGGCTCGGGCTCGATCTCGGTGGAGTGGGCGCTGTGCGGCGGGACAGCGACCGCAATCGAGGCGCGCGAGGATCGTGTCGGGAATATCCGTAGCAATGCGGCGGCGTTCGGATTGGCGCATCGTGTCAGCGTCATTGCCGGGAAAGCGCCCGAGGCCCTTGCAGCGCTGGAGGCACCGGATGCCGTCTTTATTGGCGGTGGCCTCGATGGCGCGATGTTCGATGCCGTCTGGCCGCTGCTCGCGCCCGGTACGCGCCTCGTCGCTCATTCAGTGACGCTGGAAACGGAGGCGCTGCTCGGCGAGTTGCACCAGCGCCATGGCGGCGAGCTGATGCGGGTCGAGATTGCGCACGCCGCGCCGCTCGGCCGCTTCCGGTCGTGGGAGGCGGCACGACCGGTGGTGCAGTGGAGCACGGTTCGATGAAGGTCGCCGGACTTGGGTTCAAGAAGGATGTCACGCTGGCTTCGCTGCGCGAGGCGCTTCTGGCGGCTGGTGGTCCCGCGGGCCTTGCGGCGGTGGCGACCGTCAGCGACAAGGCTGATGCGGAGGTGCTCAAGCAGCTCGCGCGCGAATGCGGCGTGCCGATCAAGGCTGTTCCGGCCGACGTGCTCGCGAAGATCGACACGCCGACGCAGTCGAATCTCGTTGTGGAAAAGTTCGGCACGGGCTCGGTCGCCGAAGCCGCAGCGCTCGCGGCCGCTGGCCCTCGCGCGCGACTGATTGCGACGCGCGTGGTCTCGCAGGACCGGACCGCGACTGCGGCGATCGCCGAAGGAGACGGCGCATGACGGTGCACTTCATCGGCGCGGGGCCTGGCGCCCCCGATCTGTTGACACTGCGCGGCCGCGACCTGATCACCGCCTGTCCGGTCTGCCTCTATGCAGGTTCGCTGGTGCCCGAGGGTGTGCTGGCGCATTGCCCGCCCGGCGCGCGCATCGTCAACACCGCAGCCCTGTCGCTCGACGACATCATCGCGGAGATCGCTGCCGCGCATGCGGACGGCAAGGATGTCGCGCGGCTGCATTCCGGCGATCTCTCGATCTGGTCGGCGATGGGCGAGCAGCTCCGCCGCCTGCGCGCGCTCGGGATTCCCTGCACGGTGACACCCGGCGTGCCCTCCTTCTCGGCGGCCGCGGCTGCGCTGGAGGCTGAGCTGACGTTGCCCGGCCTTGCGCAGACGGTGGTGCTGACGCGCACGCCGGGACGTGCCAGTGCGATGCCCGAGGGCGAAAATCTCGCTGCATTCGCAGCGACCGGCGCGGTGCTCGCCATCCATCTGTCGATCCATCTGCTCGGCAAGGTCATCGCCGAGCTGATGCCGCATTACGGCGCGGACTGTCCCGTCGCGATCGTCTGGCGCGCGAGCTGGCCGGACCAGCGCATCGTCCGCGCCACGCTGGCGACGCTCGATGCCGCTGTCGGCGCCGAGATGGAACGCACCGCGCTCATCCTGGTCGGCAGGACGCTCGGCGCAGCCAATTTTGACGAGAGCCGTCTCTATGCCGCCGACTATGATCGCCGCTATCGGCCTGTCGGCGCCGAGCCGCGCTTTCCGGAGGCGTCGTGATGGCGGCCGGGCTCGTCATCTCCGCGCCGGCCTCCGGCGTCGGCAAGACCACGCTCACGCTGGCGCTCGCGCGCGCCTGGCGCAATCGCGGCTTGAACGTGCAGTGCTTCAAGAGCGGGCCCGATTATATCGACCCTGCCTTTCATGCCGCCGCGACGGGGCGAGCCTCGGTCAACGTCGATAGCTGGGCGATGGATCGCGCGACGATCGCGCATCTCGTCAGCCGCGGCCTTGATGCCGATGTCGTGCTTGCCGAGGGCTCGATGGGCCTGTTCGACGGCGTCGCCGCGCCTGGCGTCTCCGGCACCGGCGCCACCGCCGATATCGCGCAGATGCTGGGCTGGCCGGTGCTGCTGGTGATCGACCCTTCCGGGCAGGCGCAGACGGCGGCGGCGATCGCCGCAGGCCTGCGCGACTACCGGCCCGGCGTGCGGCTTGCCGGCGTCGTGCTCAATCGCGTCGCAAGTCCGCGCCACGAAAACCTTGTGAGGCATGCGCTGCTCGAGGCCGGCATCACCATGTTCGGCGCTCTGCCGCGCCATGCGGAGATCAGCCTGCCGAAGCGGCATCTCGGCCTGGTGCAGGCCGAGGAGCAGGCGGAGATCGGCTCGCTGATCGACGAGGCCGCGCGCTTCGTTGCCGAGCATGTCGATCTCGATGCGGTGTTGCGATCGGCCGCGGCCTGGTCACCGCAGCCTGCGGCGAACGGCCTGAACGTCACGCCGCCCGGGCAGCGCATCGCGCTTGCGCGTGATGCCGCGTTCTCCTTCGTCTATCCGCACATGCTGGAAGCCTGGCGCGCGGCGGGCGCCGAGATCCTGCCGTTCTCGCCCCTGGCCGACGAGGTGCCTGACGCAAGCGCCGATGTGTGCTGGTTGCCCGGCGGCTATCCCGAGCTTCATGCCGGAAAGATCGCCGCCAATGCGCAGTTCCGTGGTGGTTTGCGCGCCTTCGCCGAAACGCGGCCGGTGCACGGCGAATGCGGAGGCTATATGGTGCTGGGTGAAGGCCTCACCGACGCCGACGGCATCCGCCATGAGATGACGGGGCTGCTCGGCCTGGAGACGAGCTTTGCCAAGCGCCGCATGCATCTGGGCTATCGTCTCGCTGCGCTCGCTGCCCCGATGCCGGGGCATCGGGTCGGCGCACGGCTGCGCGGCCACGAGTTCCATTATTCGACGATCGTCGCGCAGCCGGATACGCCGCTCGCGGTGGTGCACGATGCGACTGGCGCCGTCATCGCCGAGACCGGCTCGCGCCGCGGACACGCCACCGGCACGTTCTTCCATCTGATCGCGGAGGACCGGTGAGCGGTTTTGTCACTTTCGTCTCCGCCGGCCCCGGCGATCCCGAGCTGCTCACGCTGAAGGGGGCCGCGCGGCTGCGCGAGGCCGACGTCGTGCTCTATGACGATCTCGCCTCCGGCGCGATCCTCGAACTCGCCCGGCCCGGCGCCAATCTCGTCGCGGTGGGGAAACGGGCAGGGCGGCCCTCGACCAAGCAGCACCACGTCAACCGTCTGCTGGTCGACTATGCTGCGACCGGCGTCCGTGTGGTGCGGCTGAAGTCCGGCGATGCCGGCATTTTCGGCCGCCTTGAGGAGGAGCTCGAGACGCTGCGCGAAGCCGGCATCGGCTACGAGATCATTCCCGGCGTCACCACGGCCTGCGTCGCTGCGGCGCAAGCCGGCATTCCGCTGACCCGGCGCCACACCTCGCGCCGGGTGCAGTTCGTCACCGGGGCCGATGTCACCGGTGAGCTGCCGCAGAACCTGAACTGGGCGGCGCTGGCCGATCCCGAAGCGACCACCGTGGTCTATATGGGCCGCCGCACCTTTCCGGCGCTTGTCGCGAAATTGATCGAACACGGTCTGGCGCCAGGCACTCCGGCGCTGTTCGCCGAATCTCTCGGGCGCCCCGATGAGCGGCTGGTCCGCACCACAATTGCCGAACTGGCGGAGCAGCTTGCGCGCGGCGGCGCGGCGTCGACGGCGGCCGTGATCCTGTTCGGTGCGCTGGCGGGGGATTATCCGTCATGATCGCTCCGGCCGCCGCTCGCCCCTTGACGCAGGCTCCGCGAAAGGGGCACACAGGAGATGCATGGTGCTCGACGCGGCGCAAAGCGCCGGAGCATAATCGGGAATGGGGATGGGCGGACCCAATTGCGGCGCCCCAAACCCCAGCCGCCCCCGCGACTGTAAGCGGTGAAGGGACTCCGAACCGCCACTGGGCCGCAAGGCTCGGGAAGGCCGGAGAACCCAGTGAGCCGCGAGCCAGGAGACCGGCCGTGCGTGTTTTGAGGCCAACGCCGTCGGGTGTGACGGCAGGAAGGATCTGAGCCATGCATATCGAACCCGGGATCGTGACGGGCGCCAAGCTCGTGTTGAGTTACGCAACGGGCATCGCCGCAGGCGGCGTTGCCCTGAAGCTCGCGGTCGAGACCGTGCGCGAGCAGGGCATCGGCTCGCTTGCGTTGCGCACCCTCGCCACCACCGCGCTCGTCTTCACCTTCTTCGAAATCCTGCCGCACTTCCCGGTCGGCGTCTCCGAGGTGCACTTCATTCTCGGCTCGACCTTGTTCCTGCTGTTCGGGGCGGCCCCCGCAGCTCTCGGCCTAGCCTTCGGTCTGCTGTTCCAGGGCGTGTTCTTCGAGCCGCCGGATTTGCCGCAATTCGGCATGAACGTCACGACGCTGCTGGTGCCGCTGTTCGCCATCCAGGCGATTGCGGCGCGGATCATTTCGCGCAACACCGCCTATGTCGATCTCAGCTATCGCCAGGCGCTGGCGCTTTCGACGACCTACCAGGCCGGCGTGATCGGCTGGGTCGCGTTCTGGGCGCTGTATGGCTCCGGCTTTGCCATGAGCAACCTCGCCAACATCGCGACCTTTGCGGCCTCCTATGCGCTCGTCATCGTGATCGAGCCGCTGGCCGATCTGGCGGTGCTGGCGCTGGCGAAGTCGCTGCGCGGCGTCACCGCACCCGGCCTCGTCACCCCGCGCCTGCACAACGCGGCCTGAGAGACAAGCGAACGGGCGGCCATCGCGGCCGCCCTTCGCACTCGCGATGCTCACGCTCTCCCTGATAGGCATCGGTTGCGGCGATCCCGAGCAGCTCACGCGCGCCGCGATCCGTGCCATCAACGCGGCCGATCTCGTCCTGATCCCGCGCAAGGGAAGCGCGAAATCCGATCTCGCCGATCTCAGGCGGACGCTCTGCACGGACGTGCTGACCAACGACAAGACTGGGATCGCCGAGTTCGATCTTCCCGTGCGCGACGCCGGTGAGGCGGACTACCGCAAGGGCGTAGACGATTGGCACGATGCGGTTGCCGCGACCTGGTCGCGGACGATCGCGAGCCATCTTGGCAGTGACGGCAAGGTCGCGCTGCTGATCTGGGGCGATCCCTCGCTGTACGATTCCTCGCTGCGGATTGCGCGGCGCCTTTCTCCCTTGCCTGATATCGAGGTCGTGCCCGGCATCACCTCGATCCAGGCGCTGTGCGCGGCGCACGCGCTGCCGCTCAACGACATCGGCGAGCCCTTTCTGGTCACGACGGGGCGCCGTCTGCGCGAAGGCGGCTGGCCACAGGGCGTCGACACTGTGGTCGTGATGCTCGACGGCGGCACCGCATTCCAGTCGCTTGATCCCGAAGGCCTGCAGATCTGGTGGGGCGCCTATCTCGGCATGCCCGACCAGATCGTCATGTCCGGCGCGCTGGCTGAGATCGGCCCGCGCATCTTGGCCGCACGCCAGGAGGCGCGCGAGCGGCATGGCTGGATCATGGATAGTTACATTCTCAAGCGCAGGCCGTAAGGCGAGCGAGGCAGCATGCTTCCCGAATGGGTCACTCGAAAATGCCCCGATGTCTCCGCGATCCATCGCGAGGCGGCGATCGCGCGGCAGGCGCAGCTGACCAAGCCGACCGGCGCGCTCGGCCGGCTGGAACAGCTCGCGATCGAGCTTGCGGGTCTGCAGGCGACCGAGCAGCCGCGCGCGGCGCGGGTGCCGATCATCGTCTTCGCCGGTGATCACGGCATCGTCGCGCAAGGCGTGTCGGCCTATCCGCAAGCCGTCACCATCGCGATGATGGCGAATTTTGCCTCCGGCGGCGCCGCGATCTCCGTGCTGGCGCGCGAGCTCGGCTCGAGCCTCGAGGTGGTCGATGCCGGGACGCTGGCGCAGGGGGAGATGACCGGGGTCGTCGCCGACAAGCCGCGCCATGGCACCCGCGATTTCAGCGTCGAAGCCGCGCTCACTGCCACCGAACTGGCGTTTGCCTTCGAAGCCGGCCAACGCGCAGTCGTGCGCGCGGAGGCGGGTCAGCCCGATCTCCTGATCTTCGGCGAGATGGGCATCGGCAACACCACGACATCGGCGGCGATGGCTGCGAGCCTTCTCGGCGTGAGCGCTGAGGAGATCGCGGGCAGCGGTACCGGCATCGATGCCGCTGGCCGCGCGCACAAGGCGCGCGTGATCGACGCTGCGATCGCGCGCCATGGCGTTGCCGGGGCCTCGCCCAAAAAAATTCTGTGCGCGGTCGGCGGACTCGAGATCGCGGCGATCTGCGGCGCGATCATTGCGGCAGCGCAACGCCGCATCCCCGTCTTGATCGACGGATTCATCGTCTCGGTCGCGGCGCTTGCAGCAGTGCGGCTCAATCCGTCGTGCCAGCCATTCCTGTTGCCGTCGCACCAATCGGCGGAGCAGGGGCACCGGCTGGTGCTGCGCGCGCTCGACGTGCAGCCGCTGATCAGCCTCGATCTCAGGCTCGGCGAGGGATCGGGCGCCGCCATCGCGCTGCCGCTGGTGCGGTCGGCCTGCGCGCTCCACAACGGCATGGCGACGTTCGCGCAGGCCAACGTGCCGGATCGTCCCGCCTGAACCGCCTCAGGGCATGCGCTGATTGACCGAGACGACGCGCCAGCCGGTCGCGAGCCGGTCGATCCGGGTCAGTGATAGCGGATCGATCACGAAGCGCAACGCCGCTTCCGGTGTCAGATCCAGCGCGATGCAGAGCGCCGCGCGGATGGTGCCGGAATGCACGACAAGCGTCGCTGGGCCGGAGGCGATCAGCGACAGTCCCAGCCGCACGCGCCCGACCTGATCCTCGAAGCTTTCGCCGCCCGGCGGTCTCTGGTGGGCGGGATCGCTCCAGAATTCCGTGTAGGCCTCACCACCGGTCGCGGCGAGTTCGTCGTGCTTGCGGCCGGTCCAGTCGCCGAAGTTCTGCTCGCTGAATTCGGTCATCAATGACGGTTCGAGCCGAAGGGCCCGCGCGGTCTCGACCGTGCGCCGCGACGGGCTGGCATAGCTCGCAGCATCGCGCGGCAGGCGTTGCCGCAGCGCCTCCAGTTGCGCGAGATCGCCGAGATCCGCCGGCGCATCGGACGCGTGGATCGTCCCTGCGACGCCGGCGACGGGCGCATGTCGTATCAGCCAGAGGAAGGTCTCGCCTTCCATGCTCGTCTCCCGGGAAGTTGGTCGCTGTGGCAATATCGCCGCACGCTGCACATTGACTCTGTCTTGCTCCTAATCCTAGATGGCCGCGACGGTTTCCCCGAGAGGGGATGAAAAGGGAATGCGGTGCGGAGACGTCGTCTCCAATGCCGTGGCTGCCCCCGCAACTGTAAGCGGCGAATCTTGCGTCACGAGCCACTGGGTATCTCGGTCCCGGGAAGGCGACGCAAGGTGACGACCCGCGAGCCAGGAGACCTGCCGTCAGCCGTGGTCACACGCGAAGATGTCGGTCGGGGAGTACAGACATTCGGCTTCATCGGACGGCTAAGAGCCGGAAGATGGGACCTTAATTCGCTGTGACGTGCCACTGACGTCACACCGAGGTCCAAAACCGTGTTTTCCATTCGTATTGTACGACCGCGCCGCGTCCTGCTCGCGTCCGCCGCTCTCACCTCGCTTGCGGCCGTCGATCTGTCGGGCGCGATGGCGCAGCAGGTCCGCGATCCCCTGCCGCCGATCGAAGTGTCCCCGGTCGAGTCCCGCAAGCAGGCGAGGCCAGCCGGCCGGGAAGGCCAGAGCCCGCGCCGCGCGGCGGCGCGCCGGTCCGCGACTGCAGCGGCCGCGCCCAAACCCGTCGCGCCGGTTGCGGCGGCGCAGACCCAAGCGCAAACACCGCTCAACAGCAACGTTGTCGCCGAAAGCGCATCGCGCCTCGGCCTGACGGTGCGCGAAACGCCTGCGACCGTCGAGGTGATTTCGGCTGAGACCATGCGCGAGCAGGGCTATCGCACCGTGTCCGAGGTTGCTCAAGGCGCGGTCGGCGTCACCTCCGGCGACAATCCGGCCGAGCCCGCGGCCTTCTCGATGCGAGGGTTCACCAACAGCCAGATCAACACGCTCTACAACGGCATCAAGATCGGCCCGCAGAACATGACCTCGCGGATCACCGACACCGCCAATCTGGAGGCCGTGGAAGTCCTGAAGGGCCCGGCCTCGTTGATCTCGGGCGAGGGCGCCGCCGGCGGCGCGATCAACTTCGTCACCAAGCAGCCGCACACCGGGCCAATCCGGAACGAGGCGGATTTTTCCTGGGATTCGCTGAACTCGTTTCGTGCGCATTACGGCTCGGGCGGCAGCACCAATGTGCAGGGGCTCGACTACCGCTTCGACATCAGCCGCTCCTCGCTCAACGGCTTTGCCGACGATACCAACACCAGGACGCTGGATGTGTCGGGTCAGCTCAACTACCGCATCTCCGACAGCCTCAAGATCTGGGGCGCGATCGAGTATCGCGAGGACCGCTCGAAGGCCTATTGGGGGGCGCCGCTGGTGCCGGTTGCTTTCAGCGGTTCGCACGCGACGACGGGGATCGTGTCCGGTAACTATTCCAATAGGACTGATCTCGGCGCCGTCACGATCGACGACCGCACCTTCAACACCAACTACAACGTTCTCGACAATCGCAACGTGGCGCAGGAGGTGTGGCTGCGCGGCGGCTTCGAGTTGAAGCTGGCGCCGGACCTGACCCTGAAGAGCCAGGCCTATGGTTATGGCGCCGAGCGCACCTGGTTCAACAACGAGATCGAGGCGTTCGATTCCACCAACAACCAGGTCTATCGCGAGCGCTTCTATGTCGCGCACAGCCAGCGCCTTGTCGGCAACATCACCGACCTGACCTGGGATGCGAACATCGCGGGTTTCGACAATCGTCTCGTCACGACGTTGTCGTCAAGCTATCTGGATTTTGTCAGGCCTGGCGCGGCGAACTTCCCTTGGGACTACGTTCCGCTGGTCGGTCCTCCCCGCGGCTATTACGGCTTGCTTACGACCAAGCTGCAGACCGCGCGTATCGACAACGAGGCGCTGTCGTTCGAGGACCGGCTCAAGCTGACGCGGACTTTCGCGCTGATCGGCGGCCTGCGCGTCGAGCATATCGGGCTCGACCGCAACTCGACCGACCAGTTCGGTTTGCAGAACGCCGGCTTCCCGTTCACGAAGGACTGGGCGCCGGTGACGGGCCGCATCGGCTACACCTGGGAGGCCGTGCCCGGCCTGACTTTCTTCAGCCAGTACGCGACCGGCGCCGACGTTGCCGCAAACACCAGCTTTCTGCTGTTGCCGACCCAGCCGCTGGACCTGACGACCTCGCGAACCTACGAGACCGGGGTCAAGCACCTGTTCTGGGACAACCGCGCGGAGTGGTCCTTCTCGGCCTACGACATCCTGCGCAAGAACGTCTATGCCGCGGCCGGCGGCATGGCGCTCAACATCGCAGGGAAGCAGGA
Organism: Bradyrhizobium betae; assembly: GCF_008932115.1. NCBI lineage: Bacteria > Pseudomonadati > Pseudomonadota > Alphaproteobacteria > Hyphomicrobiales > Nitrobacteraceae > Bradyrhizobium > Bradyrhizobium betae. Next base: position 725,367 of record NZ_CP044543.1, on the reverse strand, counting down.
GTCGAAGGGTGTCGAGCTCGCCGCCTCGGTGCGTCCGATCGAGCCGCTGCGGCTGTGGGGCAACGTCGCCTATGTCGATGCGCGCTACGCCGACTACAATTTTGTTGGCGGCTCGTTCTCAGGCAACACGCCGCCGAACGTGCCGCGCATCGTTGCCAACGCCGGCGCGTCATGGCGCTTCTTCACGCCCTGGCCGGTGGAGCTCGGCATCACCGGCCGTCATGTCGGTGACCGCTACAACACCGACGCCAACGTTGTCACGATGAAGGCCTACACCGTCGCCGACGTCCACGCCTTCGTCGACATCCCGAAGACGGTGTTCAACGCGGTCGATCAGGCCCGCCTGACCTTCCGCGTGCGCAACATCGCCGACAAGCGCTACGCGATCTGGGGCGATCCGTTCTATCCCGACCAGATCCTGCTCGGCGCGCCGCGCACCTATGAGCTGTCGGCCGCGTTCAAATGGTAGGACGCTGACCACATGATGGGCGCGATCGTCCTGCTGCACCGCTGGCTCGGCATCGCGTTCTGCCTGCTGTTCGCGATGTGGTTCGCGACCGGAATCGTGATGCACTTCGTTCCGTTTCCGTCGCTGACGGAAGCGGAACGATTTGCCGGACTGGCACCGGTGGGTGGCGCGCAGGTGACCATGTCGGCCCATGACGCCGTGGTCGCCAGCGGGATCGCGGATGCCAGGCGGGTTCGCCTGATCCGGCGGAGCGATGGACCGGTCTATATCGTTTCGGGACCGTCGCGTGTTCACGCGGTTCGTGCCCTGGATGGAGCCGAGGCGTCGGTGATGTCGTCCGATGTCGCACTCGCCATCGCGCGGGAGGACGCTCGACGCCGCGGACTCGATGTCATCGGCGCCGCGATCCTCGCGCGCGCGGATTACGATCAATGGAGCGTGCCGAATGGCTTTGATCGCCACCGGCCCCTGTTCCGCGTCGCCCTCGGCGATGCCGCCGGCACGGAGGTCTATGTTTCATCGCTGACCGGCGAGGTCGTCCTGGATACGACGCGGAGCGAGCGCGGCTGGAATTGGGCCGGCAGTGTGCTGCACTGGATCTATCCGACGGTGCTGCGAAGCAATTGGGCGCTGTGGGACAGGGTGGTCTGGACGCTATCGCTGCTGGCCTTGATTGCGGCAGTGCTGGGCGCGGCGCTCGGGCTCGCGCGGCTCAGGCTTCGCGGTCGGCGATTGTTCTCGCCCTATCGCGGTTGGCACGCCCTGCATCACGTCATCGGCCTCGTCGCGACGGCTTTCGTGCTGACCTGGATATTCAGCGGCTGGCTCTCGATGGATCACGGCCGGCTGTTCTCGCGCGGGGAGTTGACCCCGGCCGAGGCGGGCGTGATCGAAGTCTCTCCGGATTGGACGACGGCCGCGTCGCTTGATCGGACGCCGATATCGTCAGCGGCCGGCGAGCTCGAATGGTTTGCCTTCAACGGCAAACTCCATCGACGCGAGCGGGTTGGTCTCGACAAGCAGGTTCTGATCGGTCCCGACGACGGAGAGCCCGACTCCCTCGGCGCGCTGGAAGTCGGAAGCTTGATGTCGCGCGTCGCGGACGGCTGCGGCGCACCCTCCAGTCTTGCCGGTGATGATGCCTATCCCGCGCAGTCCATCGTTGCGGGTGCACCGGTCTATCGTTCTCGTTGCGGCGACCTCTGGTTCGATATCGACGGGGCCGACGGCCGCGTGCTGCAGAGGCTCGATGCGTCGCGGCGGGCCTATCGCTGGTTCTGCAGCGCGCTGCACACGCTCGATGTTCCGGTCCTGCTCGCGCATCCGCGTTTGCGCGATGTCCTGATCGTCGGGCTCTGTGCGCTCGGGCTGGTGTTCTCCATCACCGGCATCGTCATCGGCTGGCGGCGGTTGCGGTCAACTCTTGCGGCCTGATCTACGCCCTGCCATAGCCCCAGCCGAGCCGGCCAACGAGGCCGCCGGCCTACGCGCAGGCGAGCGCCATGCCGGCCTCGATATGGCCAAGGCCGAGCTCGCGCGTGCCGAGCATGACAAAGACGGTGTTGAGCGACACCTGCATCGCGCTGAACGGCATCGAGGCCAGCGCCAGCATCGCGATGCGCCGGTCGGCGGTGACCAGTGCCAGCCGCGCGCGGAGATCGAGTTGCGGAAGCGGGACGGACTTGCCGGCATAGGCCGGCCGCAGGTGCTCGAACAGCCCGATCGCGACGAGCGCGCAGGCGCCGACGGCCGCGTAGCACCAGGCAGGTCCCAGCCAGATGGCGATCGCTGGCAGAACCAGCGAGCCGCAGACAGCGCCGATCTGGTTGCCGGTCTGGCGCACCGAGAACACGAAGGCGCGCCGCTCCGCGGTTACGAGCCGCGACAGCAGCGCCGCGCTCGCCGGCGTCTCGGGTCCGAAGGCAAGGCCAAGGCAGAGGCCGGCAGCGAGCAGGGCCGCGGTCGATCCAAGTGAGGCCAGCGCCATGCTGATGACGATGGCCGCCGCGCACAGGCTTGCGATCCGCATCGAGCCCATCCGCGCGATGAAGCCGCCGCCCCAGAACGAGGCGGGGATGCCGACGGCGAACACCGCACAGGAGAACATCGAGAGCTGCCAGACCTCGATATGGGCGCGCGGCGCGACCACGCCCGGGGCAAACAGGGCGAGCGCCACCAGGGCCTGGAGCCAGGTCATCGCGCCGAGCGCCGGCAGCAACGGCGGCGCTGGCCGAGCGGCGGTGTTTGCGTCTACCATGGCGCGGCACTCTCAGGAGGAACGGCACAATGGCAGGCGGCATTTCCATTCACGCGGTCGACGTGGCCAGCAGTCGGCCGGCGCAGGGTCTGCGCATCGAAATCTGGCGGATCGATCCGGACTCCTCGCGTATCGCCGACGGTCGGCTCGGCGCCAACGGCGTGCTCGATCATCCCGTCGCGCAGGGCGCCGGTGTGACGGCGGGCGAGTATGAGGTGCTGTTTCATCTCGGCGAGTTCTTTGCGGACAGCGACGGCTTTCTCACGGTGACGCCGTTCCGCTTCCGCATCAAGCATGTCGACGAGCATTTTCATCTGCCGCTGAAATTCACGCGCTGGGGCTATTCGCTGTTCCGCGGTGCCTGATCAGTTGGTCAGCCGCCGCGACAGGCCGGTGACGCGCTCCATCACCGCGACCATCGCAACGGTGGCGATGATCAGCACGCTCGATAGCGCGGCAATGGTGACGTCGAGCTTGCCCTCGAGGTCCTGCCACATCCGGATCGGCAGCATATCGGTCGCGGCATCGCGCAGGAACAGCGAGACCGGCACGTTGTCGAACGACGACATGAAGGCGATGAAGGCGCCGGCGATGATGCCCGGCCGGATCAGCGGCAGCACGATGCGCCGGAACGTGTAGAGCCGGCTCGCGCCCAGCACCGCGGAACTCTCCAGCAGGGTCGGTTCGAGCTGGGCGAGCGCTGCGACCGTGTTGCGCACGACATAGGGTACGCAAACGACCGTGTGGCCGATCACCAGCGTCAGTAACGATACCTGCATCCCGACCAGCGAGAACAGCATCAGCGCAGCCAGACCAAAAGCCAGCGCCGGCAGCACCAGAGGCGACATGAAGAGGGAATCGAGCAGCCGCGCCGACAGCGTCGGCGAGCCGGCGCAGTCGCCGCGTCGCAGATGGCCGCGGCACGGCGGGCGCCCTCCGCATCGACGGTCACGAATGCCGCCATCGTCAATCTGTTGCAGGATCTCCAGCGCGAGTTCGGCTTGGCGCTGCTGTTCATCAGCCATGACTTCGCGATCGTCGAGCACATGACCCACCGCGTCGCGGTGATGTATCTCGGCAAGATCGTCGAGGTGGCGCCGCGCTTCGAGATCTTTGCCGCGCCCAAGCACCCCTACACCAAGGCGCTGCTCTCGGCGGTGCCGCTACCGGAGCCCGGCGCTCAGCGCAATCCGATCATCCTCAAGGGGGACGTGCCGAGCCCGATCAACCCGCCGAGCGGGTGTCGCTTCCACACCCGATGCCCCTACGTGTTCGATCGCTGCCGGACTGAGGAGCCGACGCTGCGCGCGGCCGCACCCGAGCAGTGGGTGGCCTGCCACCTCGAAGACGGTGTGCCGGCGACGGCCTGATAGCCGTCGCCGTTTGGTGCATCGCTACTCGACCGTCACGGCCGTGACCTGGATCCAGTCGTTACCGTCGAATTTCTGCACGACCAGCCGCTTGAACGGGACGTAATTGTCCGGCGTCGTGCTGTAGGTGGTGCCGGGCAGCAGCGAGGGTGCCGGAACGTTGTTCAGATGGGTGGCCTGGTACAGCAGGTTTTCCCGTGTGAGGTTGTCTCCGCAGGCCTCGATGATCTTCCCCATGATGTAGGCGAACGAATAGACGGCGAAACCGATCTCGTTCTTGGGGTCTTCGTTGGGGAGATACTTCTTCATGAACGCCTGATAGGCGACGACGTCGGGGTCTTCGGCCCATTTGGGGCTGGACACCTGCTTGTAAGGGGTAGCCGCGATGATGCCGGTGACGGAGTCGAAGCCGGCGGCCTCCAGGAACTGCCGGCCGACCGACGGGCTCACCACCAATTGCAACGGCTTCCAGTCGAGCTCGAAGGCCTTCTTCATCGATTGCGACGCGGCCTTGCCGAGCGAGACGTTGAAGAACACGTCGGCGCCGGATGATTTGAGCTGCGCGACCGGGGAATCCATCGTGGGATCGGTCAGCTCGTAGGTGACCTCCTTGACGATCATGGTGGAGGCCTTGTCGCCGAGGCCCTTCTTGAACCCGGAGACGTAGTCGCGGCCGAAATCGTCGTTCTGCATGAGGATCGCGACCTTCGCGTCCGGCTTCACGGAGAGCAGGTACTTTGCGAGGATCTCGCCCTCGGTGCCGTAGAGATGGAACGCGGGCGTCGACCATTTGAACGCCTTTGGCTGGTTCCACTTGTTCGCGCCGGTCGAGACCAGCAGCTGCGGTACGCCCTTGTTGTTGAGGTATTTCTGCACGGAGGATTGCGCCGCGGTCCCGGACGATCCGAACAGCGCGAGCACGCCGTCGCTCTCGACCAGCTTGCGGGTCTGTTCGACGGTCTTGGGCGGCGAAAAGGCGTCGTCGAGCGAGAGCAGATTGATCTTGCGGCCGTTGATGCCGCCCTTCTCCTCGTTGAGCATTCTGAAATAGGCGACCTCGGTGCGGCCCTGGATGCCGTGGATCGACAGCGGGCCGCTATAAGGCATGGTCTGGCCGAGCTTGACCTCGGTATCCGAGGCGCCTTCGTCGTATTTCTTCTCGGCTGCCGTTGCGCCTGTCACGAAGAAGAGCCCGGCCGATAAGACCGCCATGGCCGACAGATGTTTCTTCATTTCATCCTCCCGATTATGTTTTGTTTTCTTACCCTCATCCGGGTGCACTTGCCTTCGCTGCGAGTTCTTCGCGGAGCTGTCGCTTGACGATCTTGCCGCTCGCGGTGCGTGGCAGCTCCTCGAAGCGGATGTCGACGTGGACCGGCAGCTTGAAAATCGCGAGCCTTGGGCGCAGGTGCTCGATCACCTGTTCTGGCGTGAGGCGCGATCCGGCCTTTGCGCGCACGACGGCCCCGACGAGTTCACCGAGCACGCGATCGGGGATGCCGACGATGGCGGCTTCGAAGATATCGGGATGAGCGAGCAGGGCGTCCTCGATTTCGACGCAGTAGATGTTCTCGCCGCCGCGGATCAGCATGTCCTTGGCGCGATCGAGCAGGTAGACAAAGCCGTCTGCGTCCATCCGGACGATGTCGCCGGTCCGGTACCAGCCGTCGCGAAAGGCGGCCGCAGTCGCCTGCGGATTGTTCCAGTAGCCCTTCACGACGTTGCCGCCGTAGATCTCGAGCTCGCCGATCGTGCCTGTTGGCAGCGTGTTTCCAGCATCGTCGATGACGCGCAGGTCGCAGCCGGGAACGGCCGGCCCGACCGAGTCCGGCCGCGCCAGATAATCCTCGGCCCCGTTCGACGTCGAGACCGAGGACGTTTCGGTGGCGCCATAGCCCGTGCCCCCGAACTTGCCCGGGAACAGCGCAGCGACCTTCCGGGTCAGTTCCGGCGACGCGGCGGCGCCGCCGTAGGAAAGCCCTTCCAGGCTTGAAACGTCCCGGCGCCGGAAGTCCGGCGTTTCCAGCAATTGCCACGTCATGGACGGCACGCCGGACATGCCGTTGACACGCTCGCGCTCGATCAGTTCGAGGGCCGCTTCCGCATTCCACTTGTACATGAGCACGATCTTCGCGCCGTTCGCCAATGCCGGGATCATGATCGAGTGGCACCCGGTGACATGAAAGAACGGCACCGGGAGCAGGACCGCCTTCTGCGCGTCCGGCGGCGCGGGCAGGGGATCGCCGCGCCGGATCGCCGCGCGGGCCCCCGAGAACGTGATGTTCACGAGGTTGCACATGATGTTGCGATGCGTTCCCAGCGCTCCCTTGGAGCGGCCGGTGGTGCCTGACGTGTACAGGATGGTTGCGTCGTCGTCCGGCTGGATGTCCCGGTCGGGCGGCGGCCGGTCCGGCAAGGCGGGGTAATTCGATCGTGGGCCGATCAGATCCTCTAGCGCGGTCGCGTCGCCCAGGGTCTCCGGCGTAGCGCGCACCGCGATGAGCGCGGCGCCGTGATCGCCAGGAGCGAGCGATTTGAGACGCGCCAGACGCTCGCCGTCGACGATGGCGACGCATGCGCCGGAATCGCGCAGGCCATAGGCCAGATCATCGCCGGTTCCCCAGGCATTGAGCGGCACCGCTACCGCGCCGATGATGGTCGCCGCCCAGAACGCCAGCGGCCACTCCGGAAAATTCCGCATCGCAATGGCGACGCGGTCACCCTTCTTCACGCCGTAATCGTCCGCCAGTCGCCACGCCAGTGCTGACGCTGCGCGATAGTGCTCGTGAAAAGTGAGGCGCTCGTTCTCGAAGACGATGAAGGTGCGGTCGCCCCACGCCTTGCTGGCCTCGAAGATTGCGCGAAGATCGCGATGGGCTTTCTTGTAGATCCGGACAGGACGCCCCGCGATCTGGATCGTCTCCATCTCGAACGGCGCGCCGGGGCCCGTGAGGATGCAGGTGGCTTCGTCGAGCGAGACCGCCGGCCAATCGCGACGCTCGCTTGTCATGGGAACCTGCAACGCGAGGCCACGATTAACGGCATGCGCTTCCCTCCGCTGAACACGGCTTGTCAAGCACCGCGCATTGTTGGCGCGACGCAATCCTCGCCGCGCATCAAAAGCTTGGGTGATATGGAAGAGTCTGACTTGCGTTGACCGGCTGGTGAGCTGTCACCAACGCGGAAGGGGTGATATGCAAACAGCCGCTAGTGAATGCATATACGCGCCGACGCGGTCAGCGACGCTGACGTTTGTAGGGGCCTGGGTCTGGATGAGAGCGCCGGAGCCGCAATCTGGCGATGGTGCCAATATGCCCCTGTTTTGCCCGACGTGTCAAAGTCCGCGCGCAGCGAAAATTCGCAAGTCAAAACAACCTCGTTCTACTGTGCATGGGGTTGTTTTCGCGTCCTGGCTTGAGCCGGCCCTCAACCCTGGCGGCGCAGGAAGCCCGTGATCGTGACTTTTTCCCAGATGCCCGCTGCCGCAAAGGGATCGGCGCGATTGAAGGCTTCGACTTCGCTGCGGCCGGGCGCTTCGATCAGGAACAGGCTCCCGATCATGGTCGCGCCATCGTCGGAGACCAGCGGTCCCGACATCACGATCTTGACGCCGAAGCGCGAGGTGTCGCTCAGGAAGGCCTTGTGCGCGTCGTAGTTGGCGAGCCGGGTCGGCAGCGCGCCGGCGCGGTCGAGGGCGTGAATGGCGAACAGCATGGTGGTCTCCGTTGATGTCTTCGTTTTCTTGGGACGGCCGCCGAGGCGGCCATCCGTGCTCGAGTGATGAGGTGGCTTATTTGCCGCCGAGCTTGCCGGCGTCCTCGAAGGTCGGGCAGGTCCGCTGCTCCAGCGGCACGTCGAACGGCTGGTAGTTGTCCTTGGTGATGACGGTCGGCTTCAGCACGATCTCGCTGATGACAGGCTGGCCGCGCAAGGAGCGGATCGCCATCATGGTGCCGAGGCAGCCCTGCGCGAATCCGTTGTAGTCGCCGCTGGCAAGCAGCTTGCCGGATTTGATCGCGTCGATCGCCTCCTTGGTGCCGTTGATGCCGATCACCTGCGCCTTGCGGTTGGCGCCGTCGAGCGCCTCGATCGCGCCGACCGCCATGGCGTCGTTGGCAGCGAGCACGCCGTCGATCTGCGAGTTCGACTGCATCAAATTCTCCATCACCTGGAGCGCCTGCAGCCGCTGGTAGTTGCCGGGCTGCGAGGCCAGCAGCTTGGCACCGGCGTTTTCCTTCAGCGCGTCGTTGAAACCGCGGACGCGGTCGACATTGGTCAGCGAGCCCTTGACGCCCTCGATGATGACGATGTTGCCCTTGCCACCCAGCGTCTTGAGCAGGAAGCGCGCGGTCTCCAGCCCGAGGCTGTAATCGTCGGCGCCGACGAAGGAGAGGAATTTGCCGCCGGCAGAGCGGTCGGTGATGTTGACGACGGGGATCTTGGCTTCGTTGATCTTCTCGACGCCCGGCACCATCGCCTTGTAGTCGACCGGCGTGAAGACGATCGCGCTCGGCTTCTTTACCACCACGTCCTCGATCTGGCTGAGCTGCTCGGGGATCGAGTCCGGCTTGGTTGGGATGTATTGCAGCGTCTTGGCGTTCAGCACCTTCGCCATGTTGTCGGCGCCGACCCGCACCGTCTGGAAGAACGGGTTGGTCTGGTTCTTGGTGAAGACGGCGATGGTCTCGCCGTCAGCGCGGGCTTGCGTCGTGAACGCGGCCGCCATCAGCAGCGGCAGCGCCAGATAACCCAGTTTATGTTTCATGTTGCCTCCATCCCTCGTTTTGCTTGTTGGTCGTCCAGGAACTCATTGCGCGCGGTGGCGGGTCTTCATGTCGAGCCAGACTGCGAGAATGACGATGATGCCTGTCACCAGCGGCTGCCAGTTGGCGCTGACTGACAGGAGATTCATGCCGTTCAGTACCAGCGTCAGGATCAGCGCGCCGATGAAGGTGCCGAACACGGTGCCGACGCCGCCGAACAGCGAGGTGCCGCCGATCAGCACGGCCGCGATCGCGGGCAGCGTCAGGCTTTCGCCGATGTCGGCCTCCGCGGAATTGAGCCGCGACAGGAAGATGATCGAGGCGAGCCCTGCCATGGTTCCGGAGACGGAATAGACCAGCAGCAAGCGCCGCGCGACCGGAATGCCGGAGAGCCGGGCCGCAACCGGATTGGCACCGATCGCATAGATCTCCTGTCCCCAGATCGTTCGCTGGGCAAACAGCGTTCCGATCCCGAGGAACACCAGCAGCAGGTAGACCGGGATCGGCAGGCCGAACAGATAGCCGCTGCCGATCTGGCGGAACCCGGCGGGGAAGCCGTGGAGCGTCTCGCCCGCCATGTACCAGTAGGTGAGGCCGTTCAGCACCCAGAGCATGCCATAGGTGGCGATGAAGGAGGGGATGCGCAGAGCAGTGACCATCACCCCGTTGAGCAGCCCGACGATGCCGCCGCAGGCAAGCCCGGCGAGGATGCCGAGCGCCGGCGAGCCGGTCTTGTGGATCACCGTGCCGGCGATGCAGGCGGACAGTGCGACGTTGGCGCCGACCGAGAGATCGAGGCCAGCGGTCAGCACCACCAGCGTCAGGCCGGAGGCGATGAAGAAGGTCAGGCTCGCCTGGCGCAGCACGTTGAGGATGTTGCCGAGGCTCAGGAAGGAATCGCTGAGCACGGCGAGCACCGCGCAGATCAAGAGCGCCGCGAGCAGGCGGTAGAACACCTGGATCGCATCCTGCGACAGGAAAGAGCGGGGCGGCATCATCGCCTCTTTGGTGATGTCGGTCATGCGCGGCTCCGGAGGCCGTCGAGGAACAGTGCGACGATGACGAGGACGCCGACGCTCGCGACTTGCACCGAGGACGGCAGCGAGATCAGGTTCAGCCCGTTGCGCAACACCCCGACCGAGAGGACGCCGAGCAGGGTGCCGAGCAGCCAGCCATTGCCGCGCTCGAACGAGGTGCCGCCGACGGCGACGGCCGCGATGGCGTCGAATTCGAGGCCGAGGCCGGCCGTGGGATGACCGGAATTCATCCGCGCGGTCATCAGCAGGCCGGCGATGCCGGCCATGGCGCCGCCGATCGCATAGACCGCGATCAGCAGCTTGTTCGGCGAGAGGCCGGCATAGCGCAGCGCCTCGCGGTTGCCGCCGAGCGCGAAGATGTAGGTGCCGAAGCGGGTGTGATAGAGTAGGCCGTGAAATGCCGCGTAGGTCACCAGTGCCATCACGATCGGCATGGGAACGCCGAGCAGCGTGGCCGAATAGATGTCGCGCACGCTATGGGGGATGCCGACCACGCTCTGGCCGTCGCTGACGATCAGTGACAGGCCCTGCGCCATGCCGAGCGTGCCGAGCGTCGCCACGAAGGGTGGAATGCCGACGATGGCGACCAGCCAGCCGTTGGCGAAGCCGAAGGCCGTGCCGACCAGCAGGCCGGCGCCGAGGCCCAGCAGCATCGACTTGGTTGCCAGCGACACGATGGCGACGCAGAGCGAAGTCAGCGTCAGCACCGCGCCCATCGACAGGTCCAGCCCTTCGGTCATGATGATCAGCGTCATCGGCAGCGCCAGCATGGTCAGGATGGTCGACTGCACCAGCACGTTGGAGAGATTGGCAACCGACAGGAAGCCGGGTGCGATTGCGCCAAACAGCGCGATCAGGAGCACGAGCACGATGGCAACGCCGGGAATACGCTGCAGCGGGTTGGGTTGCGAGACGATCGCGGCCTCACGCATGATGCATCCCCAGTCGCACGATGTTCTCCTCGGTCAGTTCGTTGCGCGTCAGGTGCCCGGCGATGCGGCCCTCGCGCATCACGTAGGCGCGATCGCAGACATGGCAGATTTCGATCTGCTCGGACGAGATCATCAGGGCCGCGGCGCCCTCGGCGACGAGACGATCGATCAGGGCAAAAATCTCGGACTTGGCACCGATGTCGATGCCCCGGGTCGGCTCGTCGAAAATGAAGAGCTTCGAGCCCGCCGCCAGCCACTTGCCGATCACGACCTTCTGCTGGTTGCCGCCCGAGAGCAGGCCGACGGTCTGGCGCGCGCTGGGCGTCGCGATCCTGAGTTGCCGGATCAGGCCGTCTGCGGTGCGTTGCGCAGCGCGCTGGTCGAACAGCCCGCTCGGGAACAGCTTTCGCAGCGCCGAGACCACCAGATTGTCGCTCACCGACCGCAGCAGGGCGAGGCCCTCGCTCTTGCGGCTTTCCGGGATCAGCGCGATGCCGCGGCGGGCGGCCAGATCAGGCTCGCCGGACATGGTCTTGCCGTCGAAGATGATCTCGCCCGCGCTGGTGGGATCGGCGCCGAAGATGGCGCGCGCGACCTCGCTGCGGCCGGAGCCGACCAGGCCGCACAGGCCGACGATCTCGCCCCGCCGCACCTCGATATTGATGTCGGAGATACCGGTCGGTGAACTCAAGCCCTTGACCTCGAGCAGCAGCTCGCCGGGCTTGTCGGCAAAATTGCGCGGATAGGTCATGTCGACGTTGCGGCCGACCATCATCCGGACGAGCTGGTCCGGGGTGACGTCGGCAGGTTTGACGCCGTCGATGCGGCGGCCATCGCGCAGCACCGTGATGCGGTCGCCGAGCGCGAACACCTCGGCCATGCGGTGCGAGATGTAGACGATGGAAACGCCGTCGGCCTTCAGCCGCGCGATTAGGGCGAACAGCAGCTCGGTCTCGCGGTCCGACAGCGCCGCGGTCGGCTCGTCCATGACGAGGATGCGGGCGTCCTGGCTGATCGCCTTGGCGATCTCGACCATCTGCTGCTGCGCGACGCCGAGCTTGTCGACGGTGGTGGAGGGATCGATCTCGAAGCCGATCGTATCGAGCACCCGCCTGGCATCGGCCAGGATCTTGCGGCGGTCGATGGTACCGGGGATGCGGCCTTTCGGTTCGCGGCCGAGGAAGATGTTCTGGGCGATATCGAGATGGGGGACCAGCGAGAATTCCTGGAAGATCACGGCAATGCCGAGCTTCTGCGCATCCGCGGTCGATGAGATATCGACCTTGTCGCCCCTGAAGTAGAACTCGCCGGAATCGGCGCGATAGGCCCCGCACAGCACCTTCATCAGGCTCGATTTGCCGGCGCCGTTCTCCCCGAGCAGCATGTGGACTTCGCCGGGGTAAACGGCAAAGGACACGTCATCCAGCGCCTTGACGCCGGGAAACTCCTTGCTGATGCCGCGCAGCTCCAGCAGCGGCGCCGGTAAGGCGGTCTCGATGGCCAACGCAGCATTGCTCATGCGCGCGCTCCGCTCGCAAAGATCTTTCCGGGATTCATCAGTCCATCGGGATCGAGTGCCGTCTTGATCGATCGCATCACATCGACGGCTTCGCCGAGCTCGTCGGTGAGATAATCGATCTTGCCGATCCCGATGCCGTGCTCGCCGGTGCAGGTGCCATCCATCGCGATGGCGCGGGCGACCATGCGGGCCTGCAGCGCCTTGGCACCTTCGGTTTCCTCGGGCCTGGCCGGGTCGATCAGGATCAGCATGTGGAAATTGCCGTCGCCGACATGGCCGACGATCGGCGCGGTAAAGCCGTGCTCGTCCGCATCGCGACGCGTCTCGGTCAGGCATTCGGCCAGCCGCGAGATCGGCACGCAGACATCGGTAATCACGGCGCGTGCACCAGGTCGCAAGCCGAGGCCGGCATAGAGCGTATTGTCGCGGGCGTGCCAGAGCCGGCTGCGGTCTTCCGGTGCCTTGGCCCAGGCAAAGCCATGACCGCCATGGTCGGCGGCGATGGCTTGCGCGGCCTCGGCCTGCTCGGCGACGGAGCTCTCGGAGCCGTGGAATTCGAAGAACAGGGTCGGCGCCTCGCGATAGCCGAGCTTGGCGTAGGCGTTGATGCCGCGCATCATGACGTCGTCGAGCAGCTCGATGCGTGCCACGGGGATCGCGGACTGGATCACGGAGATCGCGGTATCCACTGCGTTATGCAGGGTGTCGAAGCTGCAGACCGCGGCCGAGATGGCCTGCGGCACCGGGTGCACCTTCAGCGTGATTTCAGTGATGACGCCTAGCGTGCCCTCCGCCCCGACGAACATGCGCGTGAGATCATAGCCGGCAGCCGATTTGCGCGCGCGCCTGGCGGTCCGGATGATTCGGCCATCGGCCAGCACCACCTCCAGCGCCATGACGTTGTCCTTCATGGTGCCGTAACGCACGGCCATGGTGCCGGATGCGCGCGTCGAGGCCATGCCGCCGATCGAGGCGTCGGCGCCGGGATCGATCGGGAAGAACAGGCCGGTGCCGCGCAGCTCCGCATTGAGCTGCTTTCGCGTGATGCCGGGCTGCACCACGACGTCCATGTCGCTGTCATGCACGTTCAGAACTTTGTTCATGCGCGCGAAGTCGAAACAGACGCCGCCCGCAACCGCCGCAGCGTTTCCTTCCAGCGAGGTGCCGGCGCCGAACGGAACGATCGGCATGCCCGCGCCGGCGCACAGCTTGACGATCGCGGCGACCTCTTGAGTCGTCTCTGGGAAGACGACAATGTCGGGCGGCAGGTTGCGATAATGCGACTCGCTCTGCCCATGCTGATCGAGCACGCCGCGCGCAACGCTCGCGCGCGGGCCGATCATGCCGGTGAGGCGTTCGGCCAATATGCTTGTGCTGACCCGCGGTCCCATCCCTAACTCCCGTCTGCTCCCTGTCGCCGGACTCTTGGTGGTCCGCCGCCGCTTAAGTCTAGGCGGCTCTTGCGTTGCTTGCGACCTGCTTCAGGCCGAAATCGTAATTGAGGTGAAAATAGTCGCGCTCCACCATGCGACCATCCGGCGCACGGCCGGCAGAATGCCGGACGAACTCGCGGATCAGGCTGTCCTTGACGCCGAACACCACGTCGCTGTCGAGATATTGGTCACCGGCGACGAACACGTGCGTCACGAGCTGCTCGAAGCCCGGCGCCGAGATCATGAAGTGGACATGCGCGGGGCGCCAGGGATGGCGGCCCTGAACCTCCAGCATCTCGCCGACCGGGCCGTCATGCGGGATCGGATAGGCGGCAGGCTTGATCGACCAGAAATGGAAGCGACCGTTGCCGTCGGTGTGGAAGCGGGCGCGCATCGCGAGATCGCCGATGTCGTCGAGCTGCTGCACGTCGTAATAGCCGTCGTCGTCGGAGTGCCAGACGTCGACGGTGGCACCCACGAGCGGTTGTCCGTCGACGGTCGAGACGGAGCCGGTGACCAGCATCGGATCGCCCTCCATCGGGCCGGAGATATCGGCGCCGCTATCCTTCTCCGGTGCGGCCTGGACGAAGAACGGGCCAAGCACCGTGGTCTCGGTCGCGCCTTCCGGCACGGGGTGGTTGATTGCATCGACCAGCATGGAGACACCCAGCGCATCCGACAGCAGGATGAACTCCTGGCGCTTGTCGTCGCACATGTGGCCGGTGCGGGTCAGGAAGTCGATGCCGTATTCCCATTCCTTCTGGGTCGGCCGCACCTCGCGGACGAAGGCATGAAGGTGACGCACCAGCGCCTCGCTCACGTGCTTGATACGCGCATCGGTTGCGTCCTTGATCCGCTCCAGCACCGCGTCGGTAATCGTGTTTTCGTCGAAGTTGCGCATCTATGTCTCCGCGATCAGAGTTTGGGTTCGCCAAGCCCAGACAGCCGTTCCAGGTGCTTGACGGTCGCGATGAAGTCGGCGTCGCCGTCGCCCTGCGCCACCAGCGAGCCGTAGGTCTCGCGCACTTGCGCTGCGAGCTGCAGTGGCACGCCCACGGCATGGCCGGCGCCGAGAATCAGATCGAGATCCTTGGCCATCTGCTTGCAGGAGAAGGTCGACTCGAAATCGCGGCTGCGCAGCGGTGCGGTCTTGTATTTCACCATGGGCGATGCCACGGCGCTGTCGTCGAGCACCTTCAGGATGTCCTGCCAGGCGATGCCGCCCTTGCGCGCCAGCGCCAGGCTTTCCGCCATCATCGCGGCGGATACCGCGATCATCAGATTGACCGAGAGTTTTGCGTAGCGCGCTTCCTCGGCGGGCCCGAGATAGGTCTGGGCGCGGGTGAAGGCTGCGAACAGCGGCCTTGCGTTCTCGAAGGCGTCCTTCGGCCCTGACACGAAGCAGGTCAGCGCGCCGGTGTGGACGATGCTGGCGTTGCCGGAGACCGGCGAGCGCAGATAGGCAATGCTCCGCGCTTGAGCTGCGACGGCGACCTCGGTTGAAGCCTCGACGCTCACGGTGCTGGTCTCGATCAAGATGGCTCCGGGCGCCATCGCGGCGACGAGACCGGTCGGGCCGAGCAAGGCGCCGCGCAGCGCGGCATCATCGGGCAGGGACGTGATCACGGCCGCCTTGCCGCTCACGGCCTCGGCCGGCGAGGCGGCAATCGAGATGCGTTGCGCGCGCGCCTCGCTGATCCGCGCCGCGTTCTGATCGAACGCGGTGACGGCATAGCCGGCCTTGGCGACGAGGGCCGACATCGGCAGGCCCATCTTGCCGATCCCGATGAAAGCGACGTTCTTTGATGCGTCTGTCATTGTTGTTGTCCGTTGGCCGCTCAGGCGGCACGTCCCTGTCGTTCGATGTCCTGCACCAGCCGGCGGCCGGATTGCGCCAGCAACTCCTTATTTGCTTCCAAGCCATCGACCAGCAACCTGCCGTTCCGTTTCTTCCAGGCGCCGCTGATCATGACGGCCTCGATATTGGCAAGGCCCGTCTGCATCACGACGGTCGCGACGGGATCGTGCACCGGGACGAGGTTGAGATCGGACGCATTGATGATGACGAGGTCGGCAAGCTTGCCCGGCGTCAGCGATCCGATCTGGTCCTCGCGGCCGAGCATGCGGGCGCCTTCCGTCGTGATCCAGCGCAGGGCTTCGCGCACGGGAATCGTGCTCGTCGCCGGAATGGTGCCACTGTCTTTGCGCGACTCCGCGTTGTCGAGCGCCCGCTGCATCGACAAAGCGATGCGCGCAACGGAGAGGAGGTCGCCAGCCAGCACGGATTCCAGATCGATGCCAATGGTCGGCCGCACGCCGCGCTTGAGCAGACGGCCGGTGATCGGAAAGCCATGACCCTGGATCATCTCGTTCTCAGGCGTGACCGAGAAGGAGACGCCGAGATCGACCAGCCTGTCGAGGAGATGGTCGGGCAGGTCGTTGCCATGGACGATGTTGATGCCGGCACCGACAAGGCCGGCCTCGATCAGCTTCTCCCAGCCGCCGGGCGTCTTGGCCGGACCGCCGCCCTGATGCATCGATGTTATCAGCTTCAGCTCCCGCGCCAGGCGAAAATCGTGCCTGGCGACGTCGAGCGTCGAATAATGCGGGCCAAGGATGGCAAGCCCGAGCGTGACGAGGCCATCGCGGTCGGCGAGGGGCCCCGCCAGCAGCCGTTCGATCTCGCGGCGCGGATGCGGAACCTCGGAGAAATGCGGCTCGCCGGGTTTCGGCTCGGGCTTGGGCGAGCCGTGGAAGAAGGCGGCGCGGATGCCGCTTTCGATCAGGCCGCGCACGGCAGCGTCGGTATGAGCAGGCGTCGGATTGTTGTGACACCAGTCGACCAGCGTGGTCGTGCCGCAATTGATCTGGTTCAGCGCGCCGACGAGGGTGGCGATATGGATGTCCTCGGGCCGGAATACGGTCGCGAGCCCGGCGTGCATGCGGCGAAAATATTCCAGCAGCGTCCAGTTGGCGGCATAGCCGCGCAAGCCCGTCTGCCAGGTGTGCATATGCGCGTTGATCAGGCCGGGGATGACGATGCGACCTTTGCCGTCGATGATCTCGGTCTCGCTCGCACCGCTGCCGAGGTCGATCGACGGACGCACGTCGACAATGCGGCTGCCCTCGACCAGGACATCGCCGGTATTGAGATCGCCGATCGCATCATCCATGCTGATGACCGTGGCGGATTTGATCAGCGTGCGCCGCATTGCTTCACGCCGCCGCTTTGATGGCAACCGGCGGCTCGCCGGCCCAGGCACGCGCAATGAGGTCGCGGATGGCGCCCCGCTCAAGCGGGCGCGGATTCCAGTAGGCATTGGTGACGGCGAGATCGGCCGCCTTGTCGATGCCGCTCTCGGGCATGCCGATGTCGCGCAAGGCCAGCCTGGCGCCCAGCCGCTTCGCGAGGTCGAAAAGTCCCTGCGAGGCATCGGCTGCGCCGATCGCGCGCGAGATGCGGGCCGTCGCATCGGGCACGGCCGGCGCGTTGTACGCGAGCGCATGCGGCAGCACGATGGTGTGGGTTTCCGCATGCGGCAAATCGAAGGTGCCGCCGAGCGTGTGGCAGAGCTTGTGATGCAGCGCCATGCCGACGGTGCCGAGGCAGACCCCGCACAGCCACGCGCCATAGAGCGCCGCGGTGCGGGCCTCGCGATCGTCACTTTTGGCCGCGATGGCGGGCAGGGCGCGCGCCAACGCGCGGATGCCTTCTTCCGCCATCAGCGATGTCACTGGATTGGTGTCGCGCGCGTAGAGCGCTTCCACCGCATGGGCGATCGCGTTGATGCCGGACGTTGCGGCGAGGCCCACCGGCAGCGTCAGGGTGAGATCGACATCGTAGATCACGGTCTCCGGCAGCACGGCCGCATCGCGCACCGTGGTCTTCAAACCGTTCTCGGTCTGGCCGAGAATCGGCGTCATCTCCGAGCCAGCATAGGTGGTGGGAATGCAGAGCTGGTTGACGCCGGTGCGCAAGGCGAGCGCCTTGCCGAGGCCCGTCGTGGATCCGCCGCCGAGCGCGACCACGCAGTCAGCCTCGCACGCCTTCATCGCCGCGAGCGCGCGCTCCGTGACCTCGACCGGGGTGTGCATGATGGCGCCAGGAAAGATGCCGGCATAGAGCGAGCCGAGCGCCGTGCCGAGGCTCTTGCCCTGGGCTTCCTGCTGCGGCGTCGTCAGCACCAGCGCACGCTTGCCGCCGAGACGCTCCACCTCCGCTTTGGCCGAGGCCAGCGTTCCGCTGCCGAACACGACGCGGCAGGGCAGGTTTTCGAAGGTGAACGAACCGATCATGCGCCGGTCTCTTTGATGGGATAATCGACCTGGAAGCGTCCGATCCGCAAGTCGCCCAGCGCCTCGCGGACGCGCAAATGTTCGGGGTGATTGGCATAGGCTGCCAGCGCGGCGTGGTCGGTGAATTCGGAGAACAGAACGACATCGCAGGCATAGTCGACGTCGCTGACGTCAACACCGACTTCGATGTGGGTGAGGCCGTCGATCCGGCCGCGCAGGCCCTCGAACAGGGTCTTGACCTTGGAGCGGGCCGCGGCGCGCTCCTCAGGGGTCTCCCCGCGCAGCCGCCACATCACGATGTGCCTGATCGGGCCCGACATTTCCTGATTTCCTCGCCTGCCATTGTGCTTTGTTGGCGCTATTTTGCCTTGCGGAAAGTGGAAATAAAGACCAAAATTTGTAAGTCTCTTTTCCGATTTATGCAAAAATGGACCGGTTGCTCCAACTCGAAGTCTTCTCCAGAACCGCCGAGCTCGGCAGCCTGTCCAAGGCCGCCGAAACCCTGCGGATGTCGAACGCGGCTGCCAGCCGCCATCTCAGCGCGCTGGAGGAGCGGCTCGCGGTCCGGCTGATCGAGCGCAACACGCGCCGGCAATGGCTGACCGAAGCGGGGCAGGAGCTGCTGCAGCGCTGCAGCCCGCTTCTGAACGAGTTGGCCGAAGCCGAAGACGCCGTCTCCGACCGAGCGCTGTCGCCGAAGGGCATGCTGCGGGTGACGAGCTCGCTGTCCTTCGCGATGATCTATCTCGCGCCGATGCTGCCGGCCTTCCGCGCGCTCTATCCCGATCTCAGCGTGCAGATCATCAGCGCAAACCGCTATCTGGACTTCATCGAGGCCGGCATCGACGTGGCGATCCGCACGCGCGAGCAGGAGCCGGATTCCAACATCATCGTCCGCCGCATCGGCCAGATGCATCGCGTGCTCGCGGCTGCCCCGTCCTATCTGGAGAAGCACGGCCGGCCGGAGCATCCCGCCGATCTCGCCCGCCACAACATGCTGATCTACAATCTCGCCAACGATCCCTATTCGCTGCGGCTGAGCCAGGGCAGTACGACGCAGACGATCCGGATCGCACCGACGCTCGACAGCAATGACGGGCAGATCATCTGCGGTGCCGCGCGCGCCGGGCTCGGCATCCTGATCCAGCCGCTTTACATTGTGCAGAGCGATATCGCGGCCGGCCGTCTGGTGCCCGTGCTGATGGGTTGGGAGCTGCCGCTGCTCACCATGAACATCGCTTATCAGAACCGCGTCCGGCTGCCCGCCAAGATCAGGGTGTTTTCCGACTTTCTCGTCAGCCACATCCGAGAACATTCAGAGCCGGGAATCTGGATCGACGCGGCAAGGGCATTCGCGCCAACTCGGTCTCGCCGGGCAATACCTATTTCGAGGGCGGCGTCTGGAACATGATCAAGGACAACAATCCCGAGCTCTACAAGACCGCGCTGGCACTCAATCCGACCGGGCGGATGGGCACGCCGCAGGAAATGGCCAACGCCGCCGTCTTCCTCGCCAGCCGCGCCGCGAGCTTCATCACGGGGACGAACCTCGTCGTCGACGGCGCCCTGACGCGCGGGGTGCAGTTCTAAAGCGAGAGGCTTGGGTCGTTCAGGCCGTGCGCGGGCTGGTCCGCGTCGGCAAGACCGCCGCTGGGAGTTTGCCGGCGAAGGCGCGGGTCTTGGGTTGGACCCGCGATCCGTCGATCACCTCGAGCCGGCCGCAGCGGTTCAGCGTGTGCAGCTTTCGGCCCGGCCACAGCGGTCCGGGCTTGAGCGAGTGGCGGACTATCTGCTTGAACGTCGTCGGCGACAGTTCGACGATCTCCGCCAAAGCGAGCGCCGCACCATATCCGTCGGCGCAATCCTGCACCGGCCGCCACAATTTGCCGTCGATGGTGACGAAATTCCCCGCCGGCCGCGTGCTCGCGCGGTCGATCAGGACCGGGGTGCTGGCATGGGGCGTCCAGGGGCCGTGCAGGCGGTCGGCGTAGTAGATCGCCAGCGAATCCGAATAGCCGCCGGTTCCGTCGCGCCAGGCCCCGAACAGATAGTTCAGCCCGTTGTGCCGCGTGATCGTCGCGTCGGCGAGCTCGAGGCCGGAGAGCAGCGTCGCGTGCCGCTCCCATTTGTCCGGAAACCGGACGCATTTGTAGAGCGCGACGTCCCCGTGGAGCGAACTCTCCGGGATCATCCACAACTCGCCGTCGTCCTCGATCAGGAATGGATAGGAGAGATGCCAGGGCTCCTCCAGCACGGGCACGACGTCGCGGACCGGTCCGGTGTCGCCGAACTCGATCGCCGAGATGATGCCTTTTCCGACCCGGTGATCGAGGTCTTCAAAGAAGACGAACGTTCGCCCCTGCCAGGTGATGGGAAAGGGATCGGCGTAGAAATGGTTTCCGGGATCGCCCAGCACGTTCCAATTGGGTCCGGAGAGATCGCCGGTCTGCCAGACGCCGGCGCCATCATTGAAGCGCCATCCGACGTGCCAATGCGGGGCATAGCAGCAGAGGCGATAGATCTCCTTGGCGATCGATACGGCGAGGCCGCGCACGACATAGGCTGCCGGTCCACGCCCGTTGCCGCTCCGCGCGGGACGCGCCAGCTGCGGCACGATGCGTGGCCTTCCGGATAGAATCGCCGCCACCATGGTCAGTGTTCGCGCCGTGACCGTCTCGAGCCCGCCGCTCAGGCTGGCTGCGATTTCCGCGGAGGGGTGGCCGCGATCGAGCACCGCTCCATCGATCTCGTTGACGATCTCGATGACGGGCAAGTCACCGCCGAGAATGGCGGCGAGCGCGGCGTTCTCGCCAGCGGTCCCATTGAACAACGGGCGCAGATACAATTTCGCCGCGCTGTTCGGATCGCGCGCGGCGCTGGTGAAGTCGACGACCACGTCGGCCGCTCCGGTGCGCGTCTGCATCTGCTCCGGAATGATCGTCAGCCTGTCGGCGCCGCCGGGCTTGCCCTTGTGCAGCACCAGGCGCTCGAGCCCGAACAGCGCGTCGAGACCTGCGGGCCGAGGCTCCGTGGTCGTCGTCCACGCGATCTGAATTGGAACGTCCCGGCCATCGATCGACAGCGTCTCGCGGTGCATCCACCGCCGCGCATGTTCACGTTCGCAGCGAAACTCGATGATCATGTCGAGCCAATCCATTCCGGCGCATCGGGTCAGATCACCTGGCCGAGGATTCGAACGTATTCCTCCACCATCGCGTCGACCGAATAGCGCAACCTCAGGCCTTTGGCGTTGTCTTGCAGTTCGGCGCTCAGTGCTTGGTCGGACAGGAGCCTGGAGACGGCAGCCGCCAGCTTCTTCTGATCCGATGTGTCAACAAAGAGCGCCGTCGGCTTTCCTTCGAAGGACAGAACCTCGCGCAATATGGGGAGATCCGTGACGACGGAAGGAACGCCGGCGTTCGCGGCTTCGACCGCGGCCAGACCAAAGGTTTCGGCCTGCGTCGGAAACACGAACACGTCGAGGCAGGCGAGAAAACCGGCGATCTGACGCGGAGCGATTTCGCCGAGCAGATGCAATCTGTCCGAGACCTTCAGGGAATCTGCGAGCTGCCTCAGCCGCGTCTCGTCGGCCCCCTGGCCGGCCAGCGCGAGGTGCCAGGATGGTTCATCCGGCAACAGGCGTATTGCCGCATCGAGCCGTTTGTGAGGGTGCAGCCTCGCCGCGCATCCGAGCAGGACGCAGTCCGGCGGCAGATTGAAACTTTGCCGCGCGGCGTCCTTCGACAGGATAAGCGCCTTGTCTTCGAAGCCGTGCGGGACATGCACCATGCGCGACCGGTAGGCCCGAGGGTAACGCGAATATTCGCGCTCCATGTCCTTCGAGTTGAGCGTGATGCGGTCGAAGAAGCCGATGCTGCCCATGGCGATGTCGGCGGTGCGGACCGGCCAGCTCATCGCCAGCGCGGATGAAACCTGGTTGGCGACAACCGGCGCGCGGCTGACGAGGCGCGTCATGCCTGCGCCGATGACGTTGCCAAAATGCTGGAATGTCAGGACGGCGTCGGGCCTGATCGTCTTGATGTGGCCGCCGAGCGTCCACAGCATGCGCAGCAGCGCCAGCGGATTTCCGGGCCGGCTCGTCGCGCAGTAGAACGTGTCCGGCGGCTCGTCGAACGAGTCCGATTTGCGGAAGAAAAACAGGTTGGAGACGCGATGGCCGCGCGCGGAGAGGCCGGCGCCCAGCAGTCTCGAGATTTCCTGCGCCCCCGCGTTCTCGGCCTGGGTCTGGACGAGAAGCACGTGCAGCTTTCGCTCGCCGCCGTTCGGCTGCGCAAGCGCTGTCGCGGTTGTCTCGTCCTTGTTCGGCTGGTAGTGGAGCACGGATTCCGACCCGCTAAAAAAGAAACGAATTCTTCACCTTCTTAACCCCGTACCTATCACGCAGGCCCGGGGCAGACATCGACTAGTGACAAACGGAGTTAATGCGGAACCTGCCCATTGGCCGGCTTTGCGCGGATTTCGGGATAGCGTGCAGCGCTTTCGTTAACCAATTGGCCGTGTGCGCGCCTATTCGGCAGAGTCTGCGCCGCGGACCGCGTAGCTTCCTCGCTTCCATGCAGAGAAGCGCAGAAGCACGAGAACCGAAGGATCGACCCCGGTTCGCCGTCGGCACAGGATGTTGAGGGCGACGGTGGTGAGGGCCAGCGACACGGTTGCTGCGATCGCGGCACCCAGCACGCCGAGCCAGGGAATCAGGACGACAAACCCGACCAGTCGCAGCGCGACGTTCGCGGCGACGACCGGGACGTAGATGCGCTCATGGCCGGTCAGCTGCAGGATCGCCGCGGATGGACCGCCCGCGGCCTGGATGGCCGTGCCGATCGCGAGCACGATCAGGACGGAGTGTTGCGCGGTGAAATGTGGCCCGAATAAATTGAGAAGATAGGGGCCGCCAATCCAGATCAGGGCGAGGCCTGCGGCCACGCAGAGCGCGGTCACCTCCGCCATCAGCTGCAACGTTCGCTCGAATTCCCGGTGGTTCTTGCTGAAGTACAGCGAAGGAAGCCGGCGCGCGCCGAACGTGTACAACGCGGCGGACAGCATGGCGAAGATGTTGGCGAGGCGCGATGCCGCAAAGTAGATGCCGGCGGTCGCGGGATCCATCATCCAGTAGACCAGAATGACGTCGAAATACTGGTTTGCCACTTCGAGGATCGAGGCAACCCAGAAATGAAACGAGCTCGATCGCCAGCGCGATCGCTCTGAACGCGCGGTCGTGCCGCGCAGATCCGGCAGCGCCCGCGCGATCGCAACGATCTGCGCCACCAGGCCCAACGACATCGCGATCGTCATCACCGCGATCAGCTCGGTGGGATCGAGCTGCTTGTGGCCGAACAGCATCGCGAGCAGGAACAGGACCACGATCACCCGCCAGAAGAGCTCGCGGTTGCCTTCCCCCATGAGAATGCTGACCAGCGAACGCGCGATCTGGCTGCCAAGCATCAGTCCGGCGCTCACGGCCGTGTAGGCCGAGACCGCCAGAATCAGCAGCCACCAATCGCCCCGGAAATTCGCGATCAGTGCGACTGCGGCGATCGCGATCAGCATCGCGACGCAGGCGATCTTCAAACTCGAGAGGAGGACGCCTTTGGTGAGGTCGGGCCTGTCTCCGACCTGATACTCGTTCAGGAATCTCACCAGCAGCGATTCCTGGCCGACCAGCCCCACCACCGCCGCGATCTGCGCTACCGAAAGCCAGGTCGCAAAGATGCCGAAACCGTCCGGTGTCATCGTTCGTGCCGCGAGCGAGAACAACGCAAAGGCGAGTGCGCCGCTGCCAACCTTGAGCAGGATGGTCCCGACCACACCGCGCGTCACGTCGCGCCGCAGAAACTGAACAATGGAATCGATCATGGAAAATACGGGGCGTCCCCCGAAGATACCGGTTTCAAGTACGGCGCCAACCTAGCATGCCGGGAAATCGCGAGTGTTAATGCGCGCTCCGTTGTGCCAGTCAGCTGTGGTCGACGAAAGTCGCAAGTTGCTGCGTCACCATGGAACAGCTGCGTTCCGCCTGTCCCGGATCGATGCTGCACTGACGCGCGTCCGGAGGCGCGGCCGGTCGGTGTGCGGCTGTTCCAGTATCGGAATGGTCCTTGAAAAGGGATTGGCGCGGCCGATCGGACGAGAGAGCGGGATTTCAAGACTGTTCTGAGCAAGGCGCATGCCGGGACAGGTTTGTCCCGCACCCCATTAACCTCGATCTTCGGAAATGATCGCCTCCGGCGCTGCGATACGACATCAGGCGAGAGAATTGCACATGGAACCACAGTTGACCGTGGAGCCCAGATCATGACGACGGATAGAGCCGTGACCGAGCCGGGCGATATTGCCGGAACCGCGACCATTATCGCCGATATTGCGATCGTCGGCGGTGGCCTCGCAGGATCGCTTGCCGCTGCCGTGCTTGCGCGGGCAGGGCACCGCGTCGTTCTCGTCGACAAGCGCGCGGTGCATCCGGACGAATTCCGGGTCGAGAAGATCGGCGGCCAGCAGCTGGAGATGTTCCGCAAGCTCGGCTTCCTCGATGCGCTCGCGAACGTCGCCTGTCGGTATGATCAGGTGCTCAATATCCGGGAAGGCAAGGTGGTCGATGTCAGCGTCGGCCAAGCCTACGGACTTCCCTACGCCAATCTCGTGGCGATGGCGCGCAGCCAGTTGCCTGATCCGTCCAGTCTGATCGTCGACGAAGTCACCGCAATCAGCTGCAGCGACGATGTCCAGCACATCGAGCTTGCCTCCGGAAAACGCCTGGACGCACGCCTGGTCGTTCTCGCCACCGGCATGGCGAGCGCGCTCGGCTACAAGCTCGGCATCAGGCGGCGCGTGCTGGCCGAACGCCACTCCGTTTCATTCGGCTTCACGATCGCCCGCAAGGACGGCACGCCGTTCGATTTCGAGGCGCTGACCTGTTATGGCGAGCGAACGGCCGATGGGATCGACTATCTCAGCCTGTTTCCCGTGCCATCGGGCATGCGGGCCAATCTCTTCATGTTCCGCGATCCGACCGATCCGATCATGCGCGAGTTGCGCCGCGAACCAGAGGCGACCGTTCTGCGCCTGCTGCCGGGACTATGGCCTTATCTCGGCGACTTCCGCGTGACCGACAAGGTTCAAAACTGGGTGATGGACCTGACCGTGGTGGAAGGACATCTGCAGCCCGGAATCGTCCTCATCGGCGATGCGTTCCAGACCAATTGTCCTGCCGCCGGCACGGGCGTCGCCCGCCTGCTGGTGGACGTCGATCGTCTCTGCACCGAGTACGCGCCGCGTTGGCTCGCAAGCGCGGGCATGGGCACCGAGAAGATATCGCAGTTCTATTCCGATCTCGACAAGGTCGCGGCAGATCAGCGATCGCTGAAGATGGCGCGCTTTCGTCAGGCCCTGACGTCCCGCAGCGATATCGGATGGGATGTGCGGCGGCGCCTGCATTTCCTGCGGCGCAGTCTCACGCATCGCGTCGATCAGATGCATCCGGGCTGGCTTGGACGGGTTCGCGGCGTGCTGCGCGCCTGAATTCGGCGCCCTCTTGCCCGCCGCCGATCACCGCGTGGGCGTTGGGGTGCGGGCCGGCAGGAGCCTGAAATCCGATAGCCGCTTGGCCGCCAGCTTGAGCCAGGGCGCCTGTTTCAGCGCGAACAGGCTGATGGCACCCGCGGTGCTGCCGGCCTGCGTCACCATCCACATCGGCGAAGGCTGCCCACCGAACAATTTCTTGTAGGGCTCGTCGCCAATGGTGAAGTCGAGCATCTGATCGCCGCGCTCGATGCAATCCCTCGCGACCTGCTCGAACATCAGCGATCCCAGGGATTGGCTCTTGTACCCCGCGATATCGAAGGCGCTCATGATGATGAGGAAGCTGCCGCGGTGGCACAGGCCCAGCACGGCTGCGATCACGTTGCCGTCCATCTTCATGGCATAGAGCCGGACGAACGAGCCGAGGCCGCTGAGCGCGATGCCGGAATAGAAGTCGTAATATTCGGGACGCTGCAGCAGGTCTCCGTCGCCCTGGGCCTGAAACCGAGGGCCACGAAACTGCTTCATCGCGTCCATCGCTTCGAGAATGGAGGCGCTGCCGTCACAGCATGAAAAGTCCAGCGCGCCCTTCTTCTGGAGCTGGCGATATTTCTTTGCGAGCTCTTTCTGATAGGAGCGATCCAGCGTGCTCGTGCGCCATTGTTCGAACGGGGCGACGAGCACGGTCGCGTAGGCATTCGTATCCATCGACACCCGGCGCGGTGCGCCCAGGAGACTTTCGATCGGAAGCCGTCCGTCCGGCAGCTTGGTCATGCGCAGCAGGTCGAACGGCCTGACGAGGCGCCGAATCTCTTCGCATGCAGATTCGTCCTCCAGCAGGCTGGAGAACACCTCGGGACTGCAGACAGGCGCCAGATAGTCGGAGACACGCAGATCGGCGAATTCGACGGTGCGGACCGGACCGCGGCGGATTCGGAGCAGGGGCAGCACCATCGCCAGCGCCCCCGTCGCGCGGCGGCGGACCACGACGACGAGCGGCCTGGCCCCCGCATGGGAGGCGAGTTTGGCGTAGAGGCTGTCCAGCCAGAGCGGATGCTGAAACGCGGTCGCGGCCGAGCTGGCGAACAGCTCCGCGTATTCGGGAGACAGAAAATCGAACGCCTGCTCGATGGCGATATCGAATGTATTGCTGGGCTTATTCATGAATGACCAGGAAAACGGGATCGTCCGGAAAAGTCGATCGAGCCGGATCGCTGCGTTTATAGCAGGGGCGTTGCGGTCGAGACACCGGCAGGCTGCGATTTGGATTAACGCAGCCGAGGCAGATCCATATCGTTACTAAACTGTTAATTCGGTGTCCCTCGGGAACGTGAGTCAGGTGATACCCGGCGTCGGCAATTCTGCCGGGATTCAACAGATCTCATCGCAGCTTAGGCCGCGCCACGGCCGGCAGCCGGCCGGTGGCTGTTCTACTGTGCATGGGGTTGTTTTCGGAAATCTGTTCGGCGTGTTGGCGTGAGGGTGCCGGCGGTGGCGCTAGAAGCCAGCCGCTATGCCAAGCCGGCCGATGCCGGGAAGCTTGAGAGCTGGCCGCCGGATGTCCACGCCGAGCACCGCTCCGAAGAAATTGACCTCGATCCCCTCGATCCAGCCGACCGTCATTCCGAGGTAACCCGAAAGCGAGGCGTAGAGGCCGGTGCCGGACGGGGTGATGCCGACCCAGCGTCCGCTGTAGGGATAATCCTTTCCGACGGCAGTCGGAGGAAGGACAGCACGAAGCTCGGGGACGGCGTCCAACGTCGCCTGCACGAAGGTGTTGGAATTCGGTCCCGGCCAGGCGCTGTAATCGCCATAGGCGCGGAACCTGTAGGTTTCGACGACGTGCCGGATCTTGGGAATCAGCTCTTCGGCGAGTGTGCCGTCGACCGCCACGACGGTTTCGGGCACGGCGCCGAACCAGCGGCCGTCGGGCGCGAAGCCGTTGCTGCGGATCGGATCACCCCATGCCGTATAATCGTATCGGTTGTAAGTCGCGGCGCCCTTGTTCTTGACGACGATCCAGGTGTGAACGGCGAAAATGCCGCGCCAGCGTACCGTGCGCGCCGCAAAGACCCGGATCAGCGCCTCCGGACTGGCGGATGCGGGCTGCAGCAGGCCGGCGCTCGATCGATCCGCTGTCTGCCAATTGCCGCGGCCATCGCCGAACACAAAGTAGCGACCGGCCGACAGTCCTATCGGCAGGAAGATCAGCAGCAGAAAGAGAATCAAGATTTTCCTCAAGGACGGACGAGGATCAGGCGGGACGATATCATCAAATATAGTTCGACCAGCCCGCCGTGCCAGCGCTTGCATTCGAGCGGTCCGCCTATATCTGATTGCGCATGATGAAACTGTCCCTCGTCGAAGATCAGGCTATCCAGGCGCGAATCGCGGCCATCGCGGGCGCCGAGACGTTCGATCGCCTGTTCGCCGGCATCCGATTCGACGAAGTCGACGGCAATCTGCTGTTTGCCATCGCCAGGGACGAAGACTGTGCAAGCGAGATCGAAGACGAATTCTCGCATCACCTCGCCGTGGTCGCGACGCAAATCCTCAGGCAGAGCGTCGACGTGGTCGTAGTGCTGCCAAAGGTCCTGCAATAGCCTTCAGGCGCCTTCGGGCCGTTTTCCCGGGCTTGTGTCTCCGCTTTCCAATATGATCGCGAAATTGTAATGACGTCCCCGGGCCTCGGGGCCCCGCGCGCGTCATGGACGGAGCTCGACTGAGGGCTCGTCGTCGCTCGCCTGTTTTTGCGAAACAATGATGGATACAAATTGGCGGCCACAAGGAAAGCCCGCGCCGCGGCGGGTGCGATAAAGACGAAAAGCAAGACGACATCGCGTCCCGCGATCTCCTCCTCATCGCCTCTCGGCATGCTGGCTCTCCATCTGCTTGCGCAATGGAGCAAGTCCGGCAGCGATGGCCTCGTCTTCCTCTGCGACAACGAGAACAGGGCGGAGCGGCTGGGGAGCGTGATCCACGCGCTCGATCCGTCGGTCGAGGCGCTGGTGTTCCCGCGACTCAACAATTTGCCATTCGACGGTCTGGAGCCGTCACGCGAGATCGCGGGCCGGCGGAGCTCGGTGCTGAGGCGCCTTGCCAGGACAAAGAAGCCCGTGTTCCTGGTGTCCACCGCAGAGGCCATCATGGAGCGGCTGCCGCTGCCGGCAAGCTGGTCGAAGACCAGCCTCAGCCTGAAGGTGGGCGCAGCCTATTCCGAGCAGGAACTGGAGCGCCGCCTGGAGGCTCTCGGCTACGATCTCGACGAAGAGGCGGATTATCCGGGAGGCGTCCTGTTCCACGGCAAGACGTTCGAAGTGTTTCCAGCCGGTGCGCTTGGTCCGTTCAGGATCGAGCATTCCGACGGCACTCTCCGCCGAATCGTCGCCGTCGATCCGGTCGAGCACGAGGTCCTGTTCGAGACCCGGGAACTGCTGATCGATCCGATGTCCGAGCGGATCGCGTTTGGAAACAAGCGCGGACAGCGGGCGACGCTGCCGGATTATTGCAGCCGTGCGCGGTGGATCGTGGATGCCGGCGTGCTGGCCCACGCCGAGAGCTGGCTCGGGACCATCGAGGAGGCAGCCGGCCGCAGGGATGCGGAGCGCGAGTATCTGGGACAGGCGGACTGGAAGCGGCTGAAGAAGCGCATGAGTGTGCTGCCGCAAAAGTCGGCTTTCACCCCGACGCCGGATTTCTCGAAGGCCGCCTCGCCGAGAAAGATCCTTCGCGCGTTTGTTGCCGATATGCAAAGCGCCGGATCGCAACTGCTCTTGGTTGCGGCGGTCGAGGACGACCTGCGCGCGATGGAGCGGATGAGCGGCATCAAGGCAGAACGCTGTGCCGATTGGAACGAGGCGACCAAGGGACGCGATCGCGAGACGGCGCTGCTGGCTGACTTCGATGCCGGCTTCATCGGGGCCGGCCGTAAGCCCCTGGTCGTCGTGACGGCATCCGACGTGCTCGGCAGCAGGGCTCATCATCCGCAGCCGATGGCGAAGGTCTGGACCACCGCGTTCGATCATCCCGACGTGCCGGGGCGCGGCACGGCGGTGGTCCATCTGCAGCGCGGCCTGGCCGTGCTCGACGGCCTGCAGATCTTCGATATGGGCAAGGGGGCGCGGCGCGAGATGGTCAGGCTTGCTTTCGCATCGGACAATGCCGTTCTCGTGCCGCCGGCCGATCTTGCCCTGATCTGGCCGTATGCGGCGGAGCCCGGCAAGCTGACGCGGGACAAGGCGGACGGAAGTACATGGTGGGCACGCCGGACCGAGGCTGAAGCGGAAATTCAGATTGCCGCCAAGGCGCTCGCCAAGCATATCAGCCAGCGCCACCGTCGCCGTGCACCCAAGCTGGTCGCGCCGGGGCAGGCCTATGAGAGGTTCGTCGCACGGTTTCCGTATTTCACCACGGTCGACCAGGCCAAGGCCATTCAGGACGTCCTCGACGATCTGGCGGCAGGTCACCCCATGGACAGGGTGGTGTGCGGAGACGTCGGATTTGGAAAGACCGAGGTAGCGCTACGCGCTGCGGCCGCGGTGGCGTTGTCGGGGAAACAGGTGGCGATCGCGGTGCCGACGACGGTCCTGGCGCGGCAGCACGTCGAAACCTTCCGCAAACGTTTCGGTCCTCTCGGCATTGAAGTCGGAAACCTGTCGCGGGCCATATCAGGCCCGGAGACCCGAGAGACGAAAGAGGGGCTGCGAAGCGGCAAGCTGAAAGTCGTAGTCGGCACGCAAGCGCTCTCCGCGAAGGATGTGAAGTTCGCCGACCTTGGTCTCGTCATCATCGATGAAGAACAGCATTTCGGGGCTGCCGAGAAGGCCAAGCTTTCGGGCCTGGCGAAGAGCGCGCATACGCTCTGGATGAGCGCGACGCCGATCCCGCGCACGCTCGCTGCCGGACTTGCGGGCTTCCGGGATCTCAGCGTGATCGCAACGCCGCCCGTTCACCGGCTTCCGATCGTGACCAAGATCGCCCCGCTGTCGGATGCGGCCATCGCCGGCGCATTGCTTCGCGAGCGGAGGCGGAATGGACAGAGTTTTCTGATCTGCCCGCGCATTCAGGATCTGGAGCCGATGCTGGCGCGTGTGCAATCGGTGGCTCCCGACCTGCGCATCGTCTGTCTCCATGGCAGATTGCCAGTCGACGAGATCGACGAGCGCATGATGAGTTTCGTCAACGGCGAGGCTGATGTTCTCCTCGCGACAAATATCGTGGAGAGCGGTCTCGACATTCCGCGCGCAAACACCATCGTCGTGTGCTGGCCCGAGAAGTTTGGTCTCGCGCAGCTCCATCAGCTCAGAGGACGGGTCGGACGGGGTGGAACACGCGCCTTTGCATATTTGCTGACGGAGTCGGCCTCTGAACAATCCGAGAAGCGTCTGGCCGTCCTCGAGGAGTTCAGCAAGCCGGGCGCGGGCTTCGCCATCAGCGAGCGCGATCTGGATCTTCGGGGCGCCGGCGACCTGTTCTCGGAACAGCAGTCCGGCCACGTTCAGGTGTTCGGACCGGTGCTCTACAGTCATCTCCTGAAGCTGGCCTCCGAGCGAGCCAACGACACCGGCGCCTTTCTGTGGGTGCCTGATCTGAACCTGCCGTGTGCCGACACGTTGCCCGAAGGCTACGTGCAATCCGAAGCGATGCGGCTCGAGATCTATGGTCGCGCTGCGAGGTGCCGGAGCGAAGACGATCTGGTGGATCTGGAGGAGGAGATCTCGCGCCGTTTCGGAAAGCTCCCCCCGGAGGCGCACGATTTCTTCGCCGCAGCGAGACTCAGGCTCGATTGCAAGCGGCGTGGCATCGTCAGGCTCGATGTCGGACCTGAGGCCGTCGCCGCCACATTCCTCCCCGGGCGGCTGCGCAAAACCAGGGCGCGGTCGCTCCAGCGCGATGGCGATCGCGTGGTCTACGCCGGCGGGGGGCACGAGGATACGTTCGGCCGGGTGGAGGAACTGATGGATCTTCTGGACGAGTGAGGAGAAGCGGGGGCACGATTTGCGCCGCTTGGTGGTCGTCGAGAGGGGCTGAAGGGCCCAGCCGTCCGACGATCTCGCCCTGAAAGTGGGCAACACTGTCTCGCCCGTGATCAAGTCGTCGGATGTAGTGATCGGCAAATAGCCGCCCGGTCGGCGGTCGAGACCCCGTCGCGATCTTCGTGCATGCGCTTCTTGCGCGAAGAGATATCCTGCCACCATGCTTCGATGACCTGACGCTCGCAGAGCAGCGTCGTGCCGATCCCGCCGGTGAAGCTGATCCAGGCGTCCAGGCATTTTTCGGGCACGGCGGTCAGCACGGGAATACCGGCCGCAATGGTCGGCGAGTTCGTCGCGCAGCCCTTGTCCGGCGGCTTCCTGCTTGGAGAACTTGTTGATCACAATGAGGTCGACATCCTGCGTGATCGCGCTTGCGACCGCGACGGACGCGTCGGCAAGACCGGCGGCATCCAGTTTGCACGCCATGGCACCGCTGCCGAGCGGCTGGCAGATCGAGATCTCGCGGCCGGTCATGAGGTCGATGGCCTGCATGCCGACTTGGCAGCCGCCTCCGTCCTTGATGTTGCGCTGGACGATACCGCCGATGCGCTCACCCTTCCGCACCAGGTCTTGCGCGAAGTCGGCGAGCAACGTGTCGAGGTCATCTTGCGGCCGGTAGAGAATGGCGGCAACGCGGATCGGGTCGATCTCGGCGAAATCAACGGGCATGGCAGTGGTCCTTGTTCGGCTTCGTACGCCTGTATGTTGAGTTGAGCAATGGTCGAGCTACACTGGCGCCGTCGGCGCCATCGTACCGAACGCGCGATCAGATGCCCGGACTAGCGATCCGGCCATCGGGCTTTTCATTCCTGGATCCGATGCTTATTTCAATTGAATCAGATGCCCATTCGGGCGAAGGATGGACGCAAACTCTCTCCCGGTGCCGGGATGAGCCCGTTGCTCCGCATGAGATAGCTCATTGAAGTCACAGGATTTTCGCTTTTCCGTCGCCCCCATGATGGACAGAACGGATAGACGGGATTTTTGCGCGATCGCAACAGGTTAGTGCGGGTGCGCCTGCATCTCGTAGCAAAACCGTAGCAAATGCATTCGCGTATTTGGTGATAGCTTCGAACCATCTCTGATCGCATCAGCACAGCGGCGCCTCAGGTAGTGGGAACGATGGAGATAGTTGGTTGCGCGCCTGAATTGGCTGGGCTCTTGTGTGAGGCATTTATTTGCGAGGGGTTCGTTCACAACGGCGAACTCGTAGCTAATGCCAACGTCGTTCACCTTTGCTTCGCCGGTGCTTGGCACAGGCTGGTCATCGACCACGGTGTCATAATTTGGCGGCCATCACCGGGGCGGCCCAGCCCATCAACGATCGCGAGCGAGGGGTGGGAATATCCTCACGTTGACGTTGGCGTCATCGCTGGCGTTATCGGGCACCGTCTCAAAGAATACGCAATGCAGACCGCCGTCGCTGGAGGCAAAGTCGCTTTCTTCTTTGATAACGAGCGCACGATTACCATCAACAGTCAAAACGACATTTCAAGTTTCCGAATTGACTAAATCTAGCGCGAAGATGCGATCTTCGGCGTCTCGATTTGCTACCAAACGCGAAGCGCATCCCGCGAGTCGGCTCGGTAGCAAATTTGTAGCAAAGGGCCGCCAAAAACTGGCTAGATAATCGAACCACCCCTAAAAAGCCCAACGAAATCAGTATAGATACGTTGCCGCGTCTTCCCAGGACTGGACCGACAGAGAATCTTAAGTGATTGAGAATCATTGGAAATTTAGCTGTGCACCTATGATGGACTGGACTGACCGGCATTGCCGGGTGTTCCACCGTCACTTGAGCCGGCGGGCGCTGCTCTATACGGAGATGTTGACCACCGGCGCCATTATTCATGGAGACCGGGCGCGGCTGCTTGGGTTCGACGCGGTGGAGCATCCCGTGGCGCTGCAGCTTGGCGGGTCGGATCCGCATGAGCTCGCGACGGCGGCGCGGATCGGCGCGGAGTTCGGCTATGACGAAATCAACCTCAATGTCGGCTGTCCGTCCGACCGCGTGAAGGACGGCCGCTTTGGCGCTTGTCTCATGGCGGAGCCGGAGCTGGTGGCGAGGTGCGTCGAAGCGA
This sequence comes from Bradyrhizobium betae, assembly GCF_008932115.1. NCBI lineage: Bacteria > Pseudomonadati > Pseudomonadota > Alphaproteobacteria > Hyphomicrobiales > Nitrobacteraceae > Bradyrhizobium > Bradyrhizobium betae. The sequence goes on along the minus strand of NZ_CP044543.1, from coordinate 691,639 downwards.
TGAAGCGTGCGGTTGTCGTTCCCGTCACCGTCAAATGCCGCATCGGCATCGACGACCAGGATCCGGAAGTCGCGCTGGATACGCTCGCCCGCGCGGTGGTCGCGTCCGGCTGCGACGCACTGATCGTGCATGCCCGGAAAGCCTGGCTCAGCGGTCTGTCACCGAAGGAGAACCGGGATATCCCGCCGCTTGACTACGATCGCGTCTATCGGCTCAAACGCGCGATGCCGAACGTACCTGTCATCATCAATGGCGGCATCCGGAGCATCGAAGAGGCGAAAGCACATCTCGAACATGTCGACGGCGTGATGCTCGGCCGCGCCGCCTATCAGGAGCCGTGGCGGCTTCTCGCCGTCGATTCCGACATTTTCGGCGAGGCGGGGCGGCATGCAACCATGCAGGACGCGCTCGAAGCGATGATGCCCTATATCGAGCAGCAGCTTGCGCGCGGTACGCGGCTGCACGCCATCACGCGGCATTTCGTCGGCGCATTCCACGCCGTGCCCGGCGCACGCGCGTTCCGTCGCCATCTTGCCGAGCAGGGGGTAAAGCCGGGCGCCGGCCTCGAGGTGCTGCGCGATGCGATCGCGCGTGTCGGCGCGCGCGTGCCGGCAGAGGCGGCGGCCGCCTAATCCACTGCCGTGCGTGAGCGGCGATGGTTGCTCTGGAGTTCCGGATAGCCGGTGAGCATCAGCCTGTCGGAGCGCACGCCCCAGCTCTCCAGGCGATCGAGAAAGCTCATGCCGAGCAGATTGGTCTTCATCTGTCCGCGTTGCACGACCAGCGCCGGCACCGACTTCTCGACGAGATGGCCGACGGAGAGACGGTCAAGCGTGAGGCGAGCCGCCTTGGTGTGACCGCCCGCGGTTTCGAGATCGACGTCGTATTCGAGCATCTCGAGCGGCAGTCCGATCGCCTTCGCCGTCTCCCAGGTCAGCACCACGGAGGTGGCGCCGGTGTCGATCACCATGGGGGCGGCGACGCCGTTGATCTTGGCGCGGAGCGCGAATTCGCCGCCCTGGCCGCGCGGGATCTGCACCGCCGGGGCGGGCGACGCGCTCTGTCCGCGAAAGATGTGCGAGACCTTGTTGCTCGCACGCACGATCTGATCGGAATCGCCATAGGCGACGACCGCACCTGCCGTGCCGGCGAGCATGATGAGAACGAGCAGGAAGCGGATCATCGCGCGCCTCCGAAGGCGCGCAGGCTGGTCAGGCGCGTTTCGGTGATCCCGCGATCGGCACGAGTCCGGCGTCCGCCATGCGTGTCGGCAACAGCGCCATGACGGACTGGCGTTCCGGACTCTCCATGGCGTGCCAGCGCGCGATCTCCGGCAAGGTCCGGCCGCAGCCGAAGCACAGCTTGGTCTTGGGATCGATCATGCAGACGGCGACGCACGGCGTTTCTTTGCTCATTTGGATATAGTGGGGGATCGTCGGGCATTTCTGCAAGCATCTCGTTAAGAGCCCGTGCCGGCGCTCATGATCGGCTTGTGGCGCGGCCGGCGCCTCTCGTCTGGAACGAGGGACCCCTCCGGCTGCAGCGGTGGTGCCTCCTCCGACAGTGGCGCCAGCGCGCTCATCACGCGTTCTGGCGGGAAGGTGACGATCACTTCGGTACCGATGCGCAGCTTCGATTTCAGCGTGAACGTGCCGCCATGCAGGTCGATCAGGTTCTTGGCGATCGGCAGGCCGAGGCCTGCGCCCTGTTCGGCCGATTTGATCGAGTTCGAGCCCTGGCCGAACGAGGCGAGCACGACCGGAATTTCCTCCTCGGGAATGCCCGAGCCGGTGTCCTTCACCGAGAGATATTGTCCGCCCGAGGCGGTCCAGCCGGCCTTGAGCCAGATCTCGCCGCCTTGCGGGGTGAACTTGATCGAGTTGGAGAGCAGATTGAGCACGACCTGGCGGATCGCGCGCTCATCTGCCCAGAGCCGCGGCATGGCCTGCTCGAACACCTCGTGGATGGTGATGCCGCGGCTGGAGGCGCGCAGCTTCATCAGATGATGGCAATCGGCGACGATGCCGACCAGCGAGACTGCTTCCTCGTTCAATTCGTAGCGGCCGGCCTCGATCCGCGAGAGGTCGAGGATTTCGTTGATGAGGTTGAGCAGATGCACGCCGGAATTATGGATATCGGCGGAATATTCCTTGTACACCGGCACCGCGTGCGCGCCAAAGATCTCGCTCTTCATCACCTCGGAGAAGCCGAGGATCGCGTTCAGCGGCGTGCGCAGCTCGTGGCTCATCTGCGCGAGGAAGCGCGACTTGGCGACGTTGGCGGCTTCGGCGCGATGGCGCGCTTCGTCCGAGATCGCCTTGGCCTGTTCGAGCTCGCCGATCAGCGCGTCCTTCTCGGCGCGCGCCTCCAGCGTGGCAAACGTCGAGGAATGCAGGCGGTGCGCCAGCAGCACGAAATAGCCTTCGGCCGCAAGCGCCAGCGCCGCAAGAATGTAGTTGTCCAGCGAGCCGGTCATCGCAAAGCTCAGCGCCATCGCAACCGCAACCGGCGCGGTGGCGGCAAGGGCTGCGATCGGCAGATTGGCGGCGAGCATGCTCGATACTGCGATCACCAGCAGCATCAAGAACATCATCAGCGTTTCCGTGACCATATCGAGCACGGGGTGGATCAGGATCGCCATCCAGCACAGGCCATAGAGCAGATCGAGCACGACGAAACGCGTCCGCCACGCACGCGTCGCGGTCGGGGAGGTGGGCTCGGCCAGGAAGCGGTGGCAGCTGCGGATCATCGCGGCGTGGATGCAGAGCATGCCGGCAGTCCAGGCCGCGGCCGGGATCGGCTGCATCCACAGCCCGAACAGCACGCCGGTGGCGACCACCAGCAGCATCACGACATAGGAAGCCGACAGCCGCGTCTGGGCATATTGGCGCAGCATCTCGGCGTCGAAGGCCGGCCGGGTTCCACTGGTCGACGTTAACTTATCGCGCGCCTCGCGGACCCGTTGCGCCGCAGCCCGTCGGCTGCTCGCCGACGGAGCGCTGATTGGCTCGGCCGGAAGCTGCACGACTTCAGGCTTTTCAGCGGGGTTACTCATCAAGCAACACGATTCCTGCCCGCGTCGGACGCGGGCCTTCTGCATTGTCTATCTCTGGCAAGAAATCCTTAAGAGGTGACTTAAGGAGCTAAAGAATTACGTTAACCCTGCGTTAATTCCGGGCGCGCTCGTGCCGCTCAGTGCAGCCAGGTATGCTGCGCGACATAGACGACCGCCCCCGCCAGATAGCCCGCGAGCGCGGGGACGGCGATGCGGCGCGCGTACCAGAGGAACTCGATCCGTTCGAGCCCCATGGCGGCGACGCCGGCGGCCGAGCCGATGATCAGGATCGACCCGCCGGTACCGGCGCAATAGGCGATGAACTCCCAGAGGAAGCTGTCGGTCGGATAATGTGCGAGGTCGTACATGCCCATGGTCGCGGCGACCAACGGCACGTTGTCGATGACGGCGCTGAGCAGGCCGAGGACGACGACGATGATGTCCTGGCGGCCGATCGCGGTATCCAGCCATTTGGCCAGCATCGACAGCAGACCGGCATGTTCGAGGCTGGCGACCGCGAGCAGAATGCCGACGAAGAACACGATCGAGCCCATGTCGATCCGGGTCAGGGCATGCGCGAGCGACAGCGGTCGGCGCACATGCTCGTCCTTTTCGCGATGCACGATCTCGCCGGCCAGCCAGACGATCCCGAGCCCGAGCAGGACGCCCATGAACGGCGGCAGATGGGTGACGGTCTTGAAGGCAGGCACCGCGATCAGCACGCCGAGCCCGAGATAGAACATCAGGTTGCGCTCGGCCCGCTCGACGGCGAGCAGGCCGTTGTCCTTCGGTGGTGCCGCGATGGTCTTGCCCTTGAGCGCAAAGCTGATGAAGGCGAGCGGCACCAGCAGATTGACCAGCGAGGGCAGGAACACCGCACCCATGATCTTGAGTGGCGAGATCTGCCCTCCGATCCACAGCATGGTCGTGGTGACATCGCCAATCACGGTCCACGCGCCGCCGGCGTTGGCCGCGATCACGATGAGGGAGGCGAACAGCAGGCGGTCCTCGCGCCTTGCGATCAGCCGCTGGATCAGCGAGATCATCACGATCGTGGTGGTGAGATTGTCGAGGATCGCGCTGAGGAAGAACGCCACGAATCCGACCAGCCACATCAGCTTGACCTGGCTCGTCGTGCTGATGCGGGAGGTGATGACCTCAAAGCCGTCGTGGGCGTCGATCACCTCGACGATGGTCATCGCACCGATCAGGAAAAACACGATCTGCGCGGTGGAGGCGACGGATTCGTCGAGCTGACGGCCGACCAGTGCATGGTCGCCCGTTGCCATGGCGTAGATGGTCCAGAGCAGGCCCGCGCCGAGCAGCGCGGACGCGCTCTTGTTGACCCCGATCGGATGCTCGAGGGCAATCGCCGCATAGGCCAGAACGAAGATGGCGGCGAGTGCGATCAGCAAGGCGGGATCAGTCCGTCAGGTGTCAGCGATTGAGGCGCGCGAGCAGGCTCGACGTATCCCAGCGCTTGCCGCCCATCTTCTCGACCTCGGAGTAGAACTGGTCGACCAGTGCGGTGACCGGCAGATTGGCGCCGTTGCGGCGGGCTTCGGCGAGCGCGATCGAGAGGTCCTTGCGCATCCATTCGACCGCGAAGCCGAAATCGTACTTGTCCTCGTTCATGGTCTTGTAGCGGTTCTCCATCTGCCACGACTGCGCCGCGCCCTTGGAGATGGTTTCGATCACGGCCGCGACGTCGAGGCCGCTCTTCTTGGCGAAATGGATTCCCTCGGAGAGGCCCTGCACGAGGCCTGCGATGCAGATCTGGTTGACCATCTTGGTCAGCTGACCGGAGCCGGCGGGCCCGAGCAGCTTGCACATCCGCGCATAGGCGCCCGTGATGATCGGCTCGGCGCCGGCGTAAACGTCCTGCGCGCCGCCGCACATCACGGTCAGCACGCCGTTCTCGGCGCCGGCCTGGCCGCCGGAGACCGGGGCGTCGATGAACTTGAAGCCGGCCTTGGTTGCGGCGGCGTCCAGCTCGCGCGCGACTTCGGCGGAGGCGGTGGTGTGGTCGACGAAGGTCGCGCCCTTCTTCATGCCGACGAATGCGCCGTCGGCGCCGATCGTGACCGAGCGCAGGTCATTGTCGTTGCCGACGCAGCACATCACGAAATCCTGACCTTCGGCGGCGGCCTTCGGGGTCGCCGCCGTCTTGCCGCCGAATTTGTCCGCCCATTCCTTCGCCTTGGCCGCGGTGCGGTTGTAGACGGTGACCTCATGGCCCCCTTTTTTCACGAGGTGTCCGGCCATGGGGAAGCCCATCACGCCGAGACCGAGGAAAGCGACTTTAGCCATGTGTGGTACCTTGTCCGTAGCTTGAGTTTTACGGTTGCAGCCGGGCGAGGGGCGCCAGCCGGCGTTCCTGAGGTTCCGCCGAACGACGGATCGGGCGCACCATAAACCCTTGAGGCCGGAGGGCAACGGCTTCGTTTGGCGGCCCCCTGTGCTAGGATGGCGGAGCCAAGGACTTCAAGGAAAGGGAGTGAAAGCATGGGTGGCACAAGTGTCGGCGTCCTCGATCATTTCAACATCCGGACCCGTAATCTGGCCGAGACGGTCCGCTTCTACGAGGACGTGCTGGGCCTCGAAAAAGGCGCCCGGCCGAACTTCGCCTTCCCCGGCGCGTGGATGTACAGCGATGGCAAGCCGGTGGTGCACCTCGTCGATATTTCTCCAACCTCGGAGCCGCAAAAGCCGGATTCGGGCGTGGTCCACCACGTCGCCTTCGTCAGCCGCGGGTTCGACGGCATGAAGCAGCGGCTGGCCTCCAAGGGCATGACCTTCGACGCCCGCCAGGTGCCCGGCGGCGAGCTCTGGCAGATCTTCGTCTATGACCCCAACGGGGTCATGATCGAGCTGAATTACGAGGCGGCCCTGGAGCAGGGGGCGGCACCCGTCGAGATGGCTGGTGATATCGGCAGGCAGTAGCCTTTTGGCCGTTTCCGCTCTAATGGGGCATCCCAAGGTCTTGAGCATGATCTGGTCGGAAAACCGCTTCACTCTTTTCCGGATCATGCTCTCTTTAGGAGATGCGCTTTGAGCGTGACGCAGCAACAGGTTCTCGACAGCCTCGCCCGGATCAAGTCGCCCCGCGGGGTCGCGCTCACCAATGCCAATGTGCTGAGCGCGATCAGCGCGGCCGACGGCAAGGTGTTCTTCTCGATCAACGTCGATGCCGCCGAGGCGCGGGCCTGGGAATCCGTCCGGGCCGAAGCGGAGGCCGCCGTGCGCGCCATTCCCGGCGTCATCACCGTGATGGTGGCGCTGACCGCCGAGCGCAAGGCCGGCGCCGCACCGCCTCCGCCGCCAACGCCGAGCCGCGGCACACCCGGTGTGCAGCCGGTCCACGCCCACAAGCCGCCGCCGCAGGGCGGTGCCCAATCGCCGATGGCACGGCAGTCCGAGATTCCGGGCGTTGCCGCCGTGATCGCGGTGGCCTCGGGCAAGGGCGGCGTCGGCAAATCGACCACCGCACTCAATCTGGCGCTGGGTCTGCGCGACCTCGGCCTCAAGGTCGGGCTGCTCGATGCCGACATCTACGGCCCCTCGGTGCCGCGGCTGACGGGCCTGCACGAGAAACCGGAGCTGGACGGCGAGCGCAAAATGATTCCGCTCCGGCGCTTCGGCCTCGCCATCATGTCGATCGGCTTCCTCGTCGAGGAAGAGACCGCGATGATCTGGCGCGGTCCGATGGTGATGTCGGCGGTGACGCAGATGCTGCGCGACGTCGCCTGGGGCCAGCTCGACGTGCTCGTGGTCGACATGCCGCCGGGCACCGGCGATGCCCAGCTCACGCTGGCGCAGAACGTGCCGCTGAAGGGTGCCGTGATCGTCTCGACCCCGCAGGACCTGTCCCTGATCGACGCGCGGCGGGGGCTTGCGATGTTCAGGAAGGTCAACGTGCCCGTGCTCGGCATCGTCGAGAACATGAGCTATTTCCAGTGCCCGCATTGCGGCACGAAATCCGACATCTTCGGCCACGGCGGGGCGCGCCACGAGGCCGAGAAGCTGGGTGTGCCGTTCCTGGGCGAGATCCCGCTGCACATGGCGATTCGCGCCAGCTCGGATGCCGGCAGCCCCGTGGTCGACAGCGAGCCGGACGGGCCTCATGCGGCGATCTACCGCGCCATTGCGGGCCAGGTCCGGGACCAGCTCAAGGGCGTTGTCGCCACAGTCTGAGCGGTCTTTTCCGGGGACGTGCGACTTTCGTAGAGCCCCGTCATGCCAATGTCGCGTTCCGAAACCGTGCGGTCCGTGTTAAAGGCCCACGGCAGTCAAGCCCCTTCGGTTCGACGCGGCCCAAAAACGCGTCGCCGGAATGAGCGGCAGCAAAGAGGAAGTTAGGGGAAACGCCCCAGCAAGGAGAGCCTGAAGATGAAGCGTCGTGATTTTCTGAAAGTGTCGGCAGCTGGTGCTGCGGCAACCGCCGCTGTGGCCTCGCCGGCGATCGCGCAGTCCTCGCCCGAGGTGAAGTGGCGCCTGACCTCGAGCTTCCCGAAGTCGCTCGACACCATCTATGGCGGCGGCGAGCAGGTGGCGAAATACGTCGCCGAGATGACCGACAACAAGTTCCAGATCCAGGTGTTCGCCGCGGGCGAAATCGTCCCCGCCCTCCAGGCGCTCGACGCGACCTCGAACGGCACGGTCGAGATGTGCCACACCGTCTCGTACTACTATGTCGGCAAGGACCCGACCTTCGCGATCTACGCCTCGGTGCCGTTCGGCCTCAACGCACGCCAGCAGAACTCCTGGTGGTACCAGGGCGGCGGCATGGAGCTCGGCAACGAGTTCTTCAAGAAGTCGAACGTGATCGGCTTCCCCTGCGGCAACACCGGAACGCAGATGGGCGGCTGGTTCCGCAAGGAGATCAAGACCGTTGCGGATCTGTCCGGCCTCAAGATGCGCATCGGCGGCATCGCCGGCCAGGTGCTCCAGAAGGTCGGCGTGGTGCCGCAGCAGCTCGGCGGCGGCGACATCTATCCGGCGCTGGAGAAGGGCACCATCGACGCTGCCGAATGGGTCGGTCCCTACGATGACGAGAAGCTCGGCTTCGCCAAGGTTGCCAAGTATTATTACTATCCGGGCTTCTGGGAAGGCGGCCCGACCGTGCATTCCTTCGTCCATCTGGACAAGTGGAATTCGCTGCCGAAGAACTACCAGGCGATCCTCACCAATGCGATGGCCAACGCCAACAGCTGGATGGCCGCGCGCTATGACATGCAGAACCCGGCCGCACTGAAGCGTCTGGTCGCCGGCGGTACCCAGCTTCGTCCCTTCACCAACGAAGTGCTCGAAGCCTGCCTCAAGGCGACCAACGAGCTGTGGGGCGAGATCTCGGCCAAGAACCCCGACTTCAAGAAGTCGATCGACGCCATGCAGGCCTACCGCTCCGACGAATATCTGTGGTGGCAGGTCGCCGAGTACACCTACGACAGCTTCATGATCCGCTCGCGCACCCGCGGCTGATCCTTCGATGAACGTCGCAACATGAATGAGCCCGGCCGCGTTCGCGAGGCCGGGCTTTTTCTTTGGCGGCGCATGTGCGTACTCAAAGTCCGCAAAACAACCCCATGCACAGTAGACGCGGGGTGCGGGAAAATGGCTCGATAGCGGCCGACAACAGTTTGACTTACCGGGTAAATTTGCAGGAAGGCGCGCGTCCGCTTCTACACCGCTCGCAATGACACGCGGATGGAGTTGCGCTCAGCCGCGCAACGGACCCGTTTGACACGTCGGGCAAAACAATGGCATAAAGCAAAAATCGAATAATCCGAAATTTGATTCTCGACGCGGATCCGTTGGGAGCTGACGATGCGCTTCGATCCCGATGATATTCAACGCGCGCTACGCAAGGCGTGGTCGCTGTCGACGGCCAGCCAATGGACGGCGGGCAACCCCGCGGCCGGGCAATGCAACGTCACCGCGCTGCTGATCCACGACCTCTTCGGCGGCGAGCTGCTGAAGACGCCCCTGCCGGCCGGCGATCATTTCTACAATCGGATCGGAGGCGAAAGGTACGACTTCACGGCGAGCCAGTTCGAGCAGCCGATCGCTTACATGGACTTGCCTGCAAGCCGCGCCAACGCCGAGCAGGGAGCAACAAGCGATCAGTTGGCTGAACTCAGGGTGGCTTATCAGCGGCAGGGCACCAGCTCAGAGGGACTGTAGGCGTTCAGCGTGGCCGCGCGCTCGGTCGGATTTGTGTAATGGCAACGCCGGAGATCGCGAGCAGCCCGCCGGCGATCAATCTCGGGGTCACACGCTCGCCAAGGAACAGCACGCTCGACATCAGGGCGAACACCGGCAGCAGCAGGCCGAAGGGGGCGACGCGGCCCATCGAGCAGCGGGCGATCAGCCAGAACCAGAGGCCAAAGCCGACGATTCCGCCGATGAAAATCGTGTAGGCGAGGGCGAGCCAACCATTTTCATCCGCGGTGGCAAGGCTCGCCAACTGTCCGTGTTCGAGCAGCAGCGACATCACCATGACCTGCGGCACCGTGAACAGCGACGACCACCCCATCAACATCAGCGGATCGAAAGGGCCGTAACGTTTGGCCAGGACGTTGGACACCGCGAAAGCGAAGGCTGCCCCGACCACGAGTAGCAGCGGCAGCGGGTTTGCCGACAGGCCGGGCTGCGCTGCCAGCACGACCACGCCGACGAATGCGAGTACCACGCCGGCCGACGTGATGAGGGACGGTCTCTCCGCGAGCAGCGGCCAGGCCAACAGGACGGTGAAGGGCGTGGCGAGCTGATATGCGACGGCCGACATGCTTCCCGAGCCGAGGCCAAGGCCGACATAGAACAGCCCGAAGTTCAGTCCGCCAAGGAAAAGCGAAATAGCGGCAATGGGGCCAAGCTGTCGGCGCGTGGGCCTCTTGACGAACGGAACGAGCAGCAGCGCGATGGCGAGGAAGCGCAGCGCGAGGAAGAACAGCGGCGGAAACTCCGTGACGCCCACCTTGATCGCCACGAACTGGTAGCCCCAGAGCAGGGGAACGGCGACGGCGCAGACGACCTGGAGAGCCGACATGGCATTCCTAATTTCGAGACCGCTCGGTCCAGATATAGATGCACTGATGGCGGAAGGCGCGGCATGATCGTTCATATGATTGGGTTGCTCACTTGATGAAGCGATCGAGAAGAGCGTCAGCGGTGGCCTTCGACGTCGTCCGTGCCGGCGCCGTCTTTCCGACCACGCGCATCCCCTCAACGAAACAGACCAGAATTCGGGCGGCACTCGAGGGCTCGACACCATCGGCCAGCAGGCCCGCCGCCTTCGCGCGGGACAAGGCAGCCGCCAGCCTGGTCTCCAGCGCCTTGAAGAAGCTCGCGATGCGACGGCCAACCTCGGCATCCTGGCCGGCCAGTTCCATGGCTGTGGCCACGAGCAGGCATCCGCGCCGGCCATTGGCACCGCTGGTGCGGTCGACGTAGCCGGCAAGGAAGGCCCGCAGGCCGTCGACCGGCCACCTGTCGGGGGCGAGTTCGGTGTCGATCCGGGTCAGGGCGTCGGCAATGTAGCGATCCAGCGCACGCAGGAACAGCGAGTGCTTGTCGCCGAACGCGGCGTAAAGACTGCCGCGCGAGAGCCTGGTCGCGCGCAGCAGATCGGGGAGCGCCGTGGCGTGATAGCCGCGCGACCAGAACACGTCCATCGCGCGTTCGACCGCGACGTCCAGGTCGAAACTCCGGGGGCGGCCACGGGGCGACTGCACTGGGGTCTGATTGCGCATTCCTGATATATAGACCGTATGGTCTATATATCGCAAGCTGGCGATTTTGCGGTAAGACTTGTGCGCACTCGCCTGAGTGGCTTACACGAACCTGACAGCGCACCAAAAGGCCGGCAAGCCCCGCCTTTTTGCTGGCCGAAACTGCGCGAATGATGGAAGAGATCAGCGATGCGGCGCGAGCCGCGATTGCACCGGAACATCCGGCGGGAATGCGATGCGTCTTCTGATCGTCGAGGACAATGCCGAACTGTCGCGGCTGGTCGCCGCCGGGCTGGCGACGGCGGGGTATGAGAGCGACATCGTCGGCAGCGCCGCCGAGGCGCGCGAGGCGGTCAGCAGCGTCAGCTATGCCGCGATGATCCTCGACCTCGGCCTGCCCGACGGCGACGGCCTGTCGGTGCTGCGCGAATTGCGCCGGCAGATGGAGCCACTGCCGGTGCTGGTGCTGACCGCGCGCGGCGGCTTGCAGGACCGCGTCACCGGCCTGCGCAGCGGCGCCGACGACTATCTTGCCAAGCCGTTCGCGATGGAGGAGCTGGTGGCCCGGCTGGAGGCGATCCTGCGCCGTCCCGGTCAGTTGCTCGGCCGTTCGCTGCGCCTCGCCAACCTCGTCTACGACACCGAGAGCCGCCAGATATTCGTCGACGACCAGCCGCGGATCATCTCCGCGCGCGAGACCTCGGTGCTGGAGATCCTGCTGCGCCGGCAGGGGCGGGTGGTGCCGAAGAAGAACGTCGAGGACCACATCTTCGGGCTCGAAGGCGAGGTCGCCTCCAACGCGGTCGAGGTCTACGTCTCACGGCTGCGCAAGCAGCTCGCTGAACACGGCGCCAAGGTCGTGATCCACACCATCCGCGGCGTCGGCTATCTCATGGCCGAGGAGAAATAACGTGGCCGGCGGAGCGTTCGTCAGGCCGACGTTCAAATCGCTGATCTCGCGCATCGTGTTCATGCACATCGTGGCGGTCGCGGTGGTCGCGATCTTCCTGCCGCTGGTGCTGTTCTGGCTGCTCAATTCCGAGGTCGACCAGCTGCACCGCAAGGCCATGCGGGCGCAGGCCGAAGTGCTGGCCGAGCGCATCGTCGCGGCGCCGGACGGCCTGCTGACGTTCAATCTGCCGGACAGCCTTCGCGGCCTCTATTCCGAAGCCTATGGCCGCTATCTCTACGACATCCGCGATGCCGACGGCCGATTGCTGTTCTCGTCGCGCCGCAAGACGGGAGCCGCGGCGGCACAGGCGCCGCCATTGTCCGAGACGATTTCCGGCGCCGGCGTCACGCGCATCATCGACGGCAAGATCGTGCGTATCCGCGTCGCCGAGGATCTGGCGCATCGCGACGTCATCATCGACGACATCATCTCGAACTTCTTCCGGCGGGTGGGGTGGATCACCATTCCGATCCTGCTGATCCTGCTCGCCATCGACATCATCATCTTCCGCCGCGCGCTCGCGCCGTTGTGGAAGGCGTCCGAGGAAGCCAGCAATATCGGGCCGGCGCGCACCGACATCCGCCTGCCGACCCGGCAGATCCCGCGCGAGATCATGCCGCTGGTCACCGCCGTCAACCAGGCGCTCGACCGGCTCGAAGGCGGCTTTCGCGTGCAACGCCAGTTCACGGCCGACGCCGCGCATCAATTGCGCACGCCGCTTGCGATCCTGCGGACACGGATCGAAACGCTGCATGACACCGCCGCGCGGCAGGCGCTGCATGACGACATCGAAGGCATGAGCCGCATCGTCGCGCAGCTGCTGGAGATCGCCGAGCTCGACACCCTGGTGCTCGATCCCGGCGAGACCGCGGATTTGCGCGCCGTCTGCGCCGAGGTGGTCGCCGCGATCGCGCCGTTGGCGATCGCGCAGCACAAGGACATCGCGCTGAAGGGCACGGACGAGCCGGTGTTGATCCATGGCAATTCCGAGATGCTCCAGCGCGCGATCTTCAACCTCGCCGAAAACGCCATCAAGTTCACCGCAAAGGACACTTCCGTCGATATCGAGGTGAGTGACGACGGTTCGGTGCGGGTGCGCGATTGCGGTCCCGGCATCGCGGAGGCCGAGCGCGACCTGATCTTCCAGCGCTTCTGGCGCGCCGACCGTCAGCGTAGCGACGGCGCGGGCCTGGGGCTGTCGATCGTGCGCGGTGTCGCGGACGATCACGCCGCCACGGTGGCCGTGGAGAATTTGCCGGGCGGCGGCGCGGAGTTCACGCTGCGGTTTCGGCTGGCGGAGAAGGTCAACGTCGCGGGGAAGAATTCGCGCGGCACTGACGCTGCGCCCTCTCCCCTTGCGGGAGAGGGTGGCATAGGCGGCCCTCGGCCGCCGTCCTGATAACGCCGATGCTTTGCATCGGCTATGGCGATAGCGGCGAGACGGGTGAGGGGTTCTATCCGCGAGTCCAACTCTCAATCGAACGCGCGGAGGTATACCCCTCATCCGGCGCTTCGCGCCACCTTCTCCCGCAAGGGGAGAAGGGAAGAAGTGTCAGCGATCGCTGCTACACCGTCCGTTACTTCTGCGGTGGTCCCAGATCCAGCGGCGGCAGGTCGATCTGCGGCACCTCGATCTTGACCTTGTCGAGGTCGACGTTCAGCGGCTTGTCGAGCAGGCCCGTCACCGTGACCGGGAAGATGATCACGAGAAGCACCATGATCATCTGCAGGCCGATCCACGGGATCGCACCCCAGTAGATGTCGGAGCTCTTCACTTCCTTTGGCGCGACGCCGCGCAAATAGAACAGCGCAAAGCCGAACGGCGGATGCAGGAACGAGGTCTGCATGTTCACGCACAGCATCACGCCGAACCAGATCAGCGCCGCGTCGGGTCCCACCACCGGCGCGAGAACCTTCTGCGCGATCGGCGCGATCATCGGCAGGATGATGAAGGCGATCTCGAAGAAGTCGAGGAAGAACGCCAGGAAGAAGATGAACAGGTTGATGAAGATCAGGAAGCCCCAGACGCCGCCGGGCAGCGAGGTCAGCAGATGCTCGAGCCAGACGCCGCCGGAGACGCCCAGGAACACCACCGAGAAGCAGGTCGAGCCGATCAGGATGAAGGTGACCATGCAGGTGAGGCGCATGGTGGATTCGTAGCCCTGCTTGATGAGGTCGCGCAGGTCGGGGATGCGGGCAGCCTGGATGCAGATCCAGGCCACGGCGATATAGCACACCGCGAACGAAAGCCTGAACACAAGGTTCTCGGTAAACAGCATCGCGACGATGGTGCCGATGCCGGCGGCGATCACGCCGATGATCAGGACCCTGCGATCATTCGAGGTGAAGTCCTTGTGATGGATCGCGGCGAGCACGATGGCGCCGACCGCGCCCATGGCGCCGGCTTCCGTCGGGGTCGCAAGGCCCATCATCATGGTGCCGAGCACGACGAAGATCAGCACGGCCGAGGGAATGATGCCCATCAGGCACTTCTTCCACAGCGCCCAGCCGTTCAGCGTGCGCGCTTCCAGCGGCACCGGCGGTACGTGGTCCGGCTTGATCAGGCCGAGGATGAAGGTGTAGCCGGCGAACAGCATGATCTGGAACACCGAGGGACCCCAGGCGCCGAGATACATGTCGCCGACCGACTTGCCGAGCTGGTCGGCGAGCACGATCAGCACCAGCGAAGGCGGCACCAGCTGCGTGATCGTGCCGGAGGCCGCGAGCACGCCGGTGATGTAGCGCATGTTGTAGCCGTAGCGGATCATGATCGGCATCGAGATCAGCGCCATGGCGATGACCTGTGCCGCCACCGTGCCGGTGATGGCGCCGAGAATGAAGCCGACGATGATCACGGAATAGCCGAGGCCGCCGCGGATCGGGCCGAACAGCTGGCCCATCGAATCCAGCATGTCCTCAGCGAGCCCGCATCTCTCCAATATCGCGCCCATGAAGGTGAAGAACGGAATCGCGAGCAGCAGCTCGTTGGAGAGCACGCTGCCGAACACGCGTCCGGGGATCGCCTGGAGGAAGTTGAGGTCGAAGAATCCGAGATGGATGGCGAGGAAGCCGAAGGAGAGGCCGACCGCCGCGAGCGTGAACGCGACGGGGAAGCCGATCAGCATCGCCAGAACCAGGCCGCCGAACATCAACGGCGGCATCATCTCCAGCGTAATCATTGGGTCGGCCTCTCGTACTTGGCGTCGATCGTGACGTAGCCCTTGAGAGCCGCGATACGCTTGATGACTTCGGAAACACCCTGGAGCGCCAGCAGGACGAAGCCGGCGGGGATCACGAACTTGATCGGCCAGCGGATCAGGCCGCCGGCATTGCCGGACATCTCGCCGACGCTATAGGCCTGCATGAAGAACGGCCACGACAGATAGGCGAGCAGCAGGCAGGAGGGGATCAGGAAGCAGAGCGTGCCGATCATGTCGAGCCAGAGCTGGCCGCGCTCGGAGAGCGTCAGATAGAAGATCTCGACCCGCACATGCTCGTTGCGCTTGAACGTGTAGGACGCGCCGAACATCACCAGGATCGCGAACATGTACCATTGAAGCTCCAGCCAGCCGTTGGAGGAGTTGCTGAAGGCATAGCGGATCATGGCGTTGACCGCGCTGACCAGACACGCCAGCAGCACCAGCAGGTTACAGACGTACCCGATCTTTTCGTTGAGGAGGTCGATGGCGTTGCTCACCGCCAGCAAGGGACGCATCTTACTTTCTCTCCGTCGCGGCCATGAGCGTGATCCGGACCCGGAGGGCCGCGCCAGCGCGAGTTGCGAAGCGGCTTTCCGAAGAGACCAGGCTCGAACAACAACCTGAAGCGCGATGAGATGATTCATCACATCTCATCGCGCTTCAGACTTCACGGGAGGCTTCAGCACGCATCGCTCGACCCGCGTGCAAAATGCACGCGACCGCGGGAATCGTTTTCCGAAAGCGATTGCGGCGTCAGTCCTCCCCTCGTGCCTTGCCGTCTTGACCGCGACCGCCAGAGGGGCGGGCCGGCTTATTGCTGCCGGGCAAGCAAAGGCGGGTGCACCAAACCAGCGGCTTCACGTGCCGTCAATCGGAAAATGGACAAATTGACGCGCGCTCAAAAGCTTAGGTTAGCGACGCTGGCGCGAATCCCTCAGCCGCCGGTCACACTCATATGCCTGGAGACACTGGGGCGGTCGTGGCGGCGGTCGATGATGAAATCGTGGCCCTTGGGTTTGAGCCCGATGGCGCGGTCGATCGCATCCGCAAGCAGTGCATCCTCGCTCGATGCACGCAGGGGTTTGCGCAAATCGGAGGCATCCTCGTGGCCGAGGCAGGTGTGCAGCGTGCCGGTGCAGGTGATGCGCACCCGGTTGCACGATTCGCAGAAATTATGGGTCATCGGCGTGATGAAGCCGAGCTTGCCGCCGGTCTCGGCGACGCTGACATAGCGGGCGGGGCCGCCAGTGCTCTCGGCCAGATCCGTCAAGGTGAATTGCTGCGCCAGGCGCGCGCGCACCAGCGACAGCGGCAGATACTGGTCGATGCGGCCCGAGCCGATCTCGCCCATCGGCATGACTTCGATCAGCGTCAGGCCCATGCCCTTGCCGTGGGCCCAGCGCATCAGCTCGGGAAGCTCGTCCTCGTTGAGGTTCTTCAGCGCCACCGCGTTGATCTTCACGCTGAGGCCCGCGGCGCGCGCGGCCTCGATGCCTTCCAGCACCTTGTCGATCTCGCCCCAGCGGGTGATCTCGCGAAACTTTTGGGGATCAAGCGTGTCGAGCGAGACGTTGATGCGGCGGACGCCGCAATCGGCCAGTTCTTGCGCGTATTTCGCAAGCTGGGTGCCATTGGTCGTCAGCGTCAGCTCGTGCAGGGCGCCGCTGGAAAGATGCCGCGACAGCGAGCGCACCAGCGTCATCACGTTGCGGCGGACCAGCGGCTCGCCGCCGGTAAGGCGCAGCTTCTTGACGCCCTTGGCAATGAACGCCGAGCAGAGCCGGTCGAGCTCTTCCAGCGTCAGCAGGTCCGCCTTGGGCAGGAACGTCATGTCTTCCGACATGCAGTAGAAGCAGCGCAGGTCGCAGCGGTCGGTGACGGAGACGCGCAAGTAAGAGATGGTCCGCCCGAACGGATCGGTCATGGCGCTCGACAGCGCGGCGAGAGGGCTCGCCGTTGCGAGAGAGCTCGCGGAAGATCCGTTCATACCAAATGCCTTGTCACTTACGGCGACGGGCGCACCTTTTGCTTCAGCGGTGCTCTGGAAGCAATCTAAGCATCGGACGCGTCTAGGACAATCGGGTGGTATACGTAATCAGCGTTTGCCTGCGTTCGGATCGGGGAACGGCGAGCCTGCAGCAGGAGCCGTCTCGGCCGGCGCCGCGGCGGGCGCGGCTGCGGCCGGTTTCGGCTTCTTCGGCCGGTGCGGCTTGCGAACCGGTTTCGGCGGCGCGGCCGGCTGAAGCTCGGCGAACACCGGATTGGGGTCGGTGGTGACCGAGGCGGGTGTGGTGAAATCGCCGGGATTCCTGATGACGTTCACCGGCACGCTGGCCGGCTGGTACTTTGGCAGCGCGAAAGCGACCGTGAACGGTGCATCGGGAGCTGGAACCGAGACGGAGCAGGGGGTCTTGCAGCCCGAACCCAGCGAGGTCGTGGCGTCAGCGCCCGGGGGATTGGATTCGAGCCGGACCTGAACGGTCGGCGGCGCCGATTTGAACATGTCCATTGAAGGCATCGAGGAGCAGCCCCCAAGGCTGATTACCCCCAGGAGGCTCGCCCCCGCTAACGCAATCGCGATGACACGACGCATGACCATCCACTTCTACTGCGACGAACCGCCACATCCCCGGCCGACCATAGGAGTGTCGTTTCAGGCAGGCAACCGGCGCACGGCGCATAGATAATAGATGGTTAACGCAGGGTTCCGAAAAATAGCGTTGCCAAATCAGTGGCTTGTTCGGGCTAGCCTGTCATCAGGCTGAGGGCAGCCGCCGGCAGGTCGCGCATGTGATGGATCAGCCGGTCCGGCTTCAGCTCGGCGATCGGCACGTCTGTATAGCCGAAGCTGACCCCGATCACGGGGACCCCGGCGCGCCGGGCCACGCCGACGTCGGTTCCGGCATCGCCGACCATGATACTGGCCTTCACATCGCCGCCGGCGCGCGCGACCGTCTCGCGGAAAATGGTCGGATCCGGCTTCTGGACCCCGAACGTGTTGGCGCCGCAGATCGCTGCGAAGCGACGGCTCATGTCGAGCTGGTCCAGCAGCCGCTTGGACAGCCATTCCAGCTTGTTGGTGCAGACCGCCAGCCGGTGGCCCTCGGCGGCAAAATGGTCGAGCGCGGCTTCCAGCCCCTCGAAGGGCCGGGATTCGACCGCGATGTGGTCGGCGTAATAGGCGATGAAATCCGCCGTCATCCGGTCCATGTCCGCGAGGCTCACGGTGCGGCCCTCGGCCTCAAGCCCCCGCTCGATCAGCTTGCGGGCGCCGGCGCCGATCATGTTGCGGGCCGAGGCCATCGGCACGGGCGGCAGCCCTTCGCGGTCGAGCACGTAATTCAGCGCGGTGATCAGGTCGGGCGCCGTATCCACAAGCGTGCCGTCGAGATCGAAGACGAGGGTATAGGAGGAGGTCATGGTCCAAGCGCTACCGGCCCGGCCGGAGCTGCGCAAGGGGCGGGGCCATAAGATCAGCTTATGGGCCTGTTCCCGCCGGGAAAACGAGGCTACATAGGCCGCCGCAAGCGGCCAGACTCGGCGGCACACTCTACTTATTATTCAGGGGCGGGCGCATCGTGAACATGGACCAGTTGAAGCGGCAGGCTGCGGCGCGCGCCCTCGAGGAGGTGCGTGACGGCATGCAGCTCGGGCTCGGCACCGGCTCGACCGCCAAGCATTTCGTCGAACTGCTCGGCGAGCGCGTCGCCGCCGGGCTCAAGGTCATCGGCGTGCCGACCTCCGAGGCGACGCGCCTCGATGCGGAACGTTGCGGTGTGCCGCTGACCACGCTCGACGAGATCGACCATCTCGACATCACCATCGACGGCGCCGACGAGATCGATCCCGAGCTCAATCTGATCAAGGGCGGCGGCGGCGCGCTGCTGCGCGAGAAGATCGTGGCGGCCGCTTCGGATCGCATGATCGTGATTGCCGACGACACCAAATGGGTGCCGACGCTCGGCCGCTTTCCGCTGCCGGTCGAGGTGATCCCGTTCGGGCTTGGCGCGACGCGCCGCGCGATCGAGAAGGCATTTGCGGAATGCGGTGTTTCCGGGCAAATGGCGGTCCGCAAGACCAAAGGGGGGGACAAGGACGGCCACGTTTTCGTCACCGACGGCGGCCACTGGATCCTCGATGCCCAGCTCGGACGTATCGTGGATCCGCCCAGCCTCGCCAAGGCGTTGAGCGCGATCCCCGGGGTGGTCGAGCATGGGTTGTTCATCGGCTTGGCCAGCTCGGCTGTTTTGGCGGGTGGCGAGGGAATCCGCGTGATTGAACGGCGAAAGCCGAAAGGAGACTAGGAATGACGAGCGTATTGAAGTTCTTGCCGGCCGCGACCCTCGCTGTGGGACTGGCGCTTTCGGCAGCCCCGGCCGTCGCGCAGCAGCCGGCGCCGGCTCAGCCCAAGGCAGCAGCCGCGCCGGCCCAGCCGAAGTCCTCGCCGGCGGCGATCGCCGCGGCCAGGGAGATCTTGCAGATCAAGAACGCCACCGCGATGTATACCGGCGCCGTGCCGGGCCTGGTCGAGAAGACCAAGATCGCGCTGATCCAGCAGAACCTGAACTACCAGAAGGACCTCAACGAGGTCGCCCAGGTCGTCGCCCAGCAGCTCGCCGGCCGCCAGAACGAGATCGGCGAAGGCATGGCGCAGATCTACGCCAGCGAGTTCACCGAGCAGGAGCTGAAGGACCTCGTCACCTTCTACAAGTCGCCGCTGGGCAAGAAGCTGATCGACGCCGAGCCGCGCGCCATTGGCCTCAGCATGGCCTTCATGAACTCCTGGGCCCAGAACTTCGCCGAGACCGTGATGGGCGCCTTCCGCGCCGAGATGCGCAAGCGTGGCAAGGAGATCTGATCGGCACTATCTGATCAGGAGTTGATGACAGAGGTCGGAGTGGACAATGGCTGAATTCGACGTCGACCTCTTTGTCATCGGTGGCGGCTCGGGCGGCGTGCGTGCCGCCCGCATCGCGGCCGGCCATGGCGCCCGCGTGATGATCGCGGAAGAGTACCGCATGGGCGGGACCTGCGTGATCCGCGGCTGCGTGCCGAAGAAGCTGTTCGTGATCGGCTCGCATTTTCGTCACGAGCTCGAGGACGCCGCCGGTTTCGGCTGGACCGTTCCGCCCGCCAGCTTCGACTGGCCGACGCTGATCGCCAACAAGGACAAGGAGATCGCCCGGCTGGAGGCGGCCTACACGACGAATGTCGAGAAGTCCGGCGCGCAGATCGTCAAGAGCCGTGCGGTGATCGAGGACAAGCACACCGTCCGCCTGCTCGTGGACGACAAGAAGATCACGGCGAAATACATCCTGATCGCCACCGGCGGCGCGCCCAACCACGGCGCTGCGATTCCCGGCATCGAGCACGTGATCTCGTCGAACGAAGCGTTTCACCTCAAGAAGCTGCCGAAGCGGATCGTGATCCAGGGCGGCGGCTACATCGCGCTCGAATTCGCCGGCATCTTCGCCGGCTTCGGCTCCGACGTCACCGTGATCTATCGCGGCGACAACATCCTGCGCGGCTTCGACGAGGACGTCCGCGCTCACGTCCGCAGCGAGATGGAGAAGCAGGGCATCACCATCCTGACCGGCTGCACGGTCGCGAAGGTCGATCGCCACGGCGACGAGTTCACCACGCATCTGTCCAACGGGTCGAGCCTTGCCTCGGACCGGGTGATGTTCGCGATCGGCCGGCATCCGGCGGTGGCCAATCTCGGCCTGGAGAAGGCCGGCGTCGCCATCAACCCGAACAATGGCGGCATCGCGGTCGATCATTTCTCCAAAAGCTCGGTCGACAGCATCTATGCGATCGGCGACGTCACCCATCGCTTCAACCTGACGCCGGTCGCGATCCGCGAGGGCCATGCCTTCGCCGACACCGTGTTCGGCAAGCGCGAGGTGCAGGTCGATCATTCGACCATTCCGACCGCCGTATTCTCTCAGCCGGAGGTCGGCACGGTCGGCCTGACGGAGACCGAGGCGCGTGCGCAGTTCAGCCACGTCGACATCTACAAGACGAATTTCCGCCCGATCAAGGCGACGATGTCGGGGCGCGACACCCGCGTGCTGATGAAGCTCGTCGTCGACGGCTCGACCGACCGTGTGCTCGGCTGTCACATCGTCGGTGACGCCGCGGCCGAGATCACCCAGGCGGTCGCGATCGCGATCAAGATGAAGGCGACCAAGGCCGATTTCGACTCCACCATCGCGCTGCATCCGACCGCGGCCGAAGAGCTCGTCACCATGCGCACGCCAACCGCGCGCCACGTGCGGCAGGCGGCGGAGTAGGGGTTGTACTCAGCGGACTATCGCTTGGCGCGCGCCAGGTTCAGCGCACCGAGGTCGCTTTGGCTGGCCTCTGAAATCCTTCCCTTTCCAAGACAGGTCGAGCATTTGGTTGGGTAGATCTTGCGGCCCGGGAATGTCGATTGCCCCGATGGGGGAAAACCCGTGCCGTTGCAGGTCGAGCAAATATGCTCCTTGATTTTCGCGGTCATGTTGAGCCTCTCGGGAAGTGTCCAGCGAGTCAATGCAGCGTTTCCGCCGCGGCCTCGTCGACCGCAGCCATCAGATCGGCCGTATCCGATTGCTGGATCATGTGACCCGCATTCGGGACGCGGCGCATCTTGCTGTGCTTGATTTCGTCATGCAGCCGGCCGGACTGCTCGTCGATGTCGATGAGGCGATCGTCCTCGCCGGCAGCCATCAGGCCGGCCGTTGCGACGAGGGCGGAGGTGATGGGATAGTCCGCGAGAGCACGAAGAGTCATGGTCGCCAACGACGGCGAGCGTCTTTTCAGGATGCGCATGTGCACTTTCGCTGGCGGGAGCCAGCTGTTGGAGAGCAGGAGTCGACGCCGGAATACCGTCCCGGTCTCGTCACGACCTTGATGACGCGGGCCTCTGTCGGGGGAGAGTGCCGTGCCTGGGCGCGTTTTCGAGGCCGGCTGGATCGGCACCATGGAGCACGGATCGGCTTCGTATTCTTGGAATTCGTATTCTTGGGGCCGGGAGCATTGTGGGCCCGGACGTCGTCGCATGCGCATTCACGGATCATGTCATGCAGGCGCAACTGGAGCGAAGGAGAGTTGTTCCTAACTTAGTGCTGCCAAGAGCGGTTTCTCGGGGGCGCGCACTGGCGAACGTCATTCGAGACACCACATCGAGGGTATCGGCGGCTCTTGCGCAGACGCAGGATTGGCTCGACGGCACGATGCCACCGGTCTCGCGACCTCAGTCGCAAAGTGCGCTGGGAAGATGTGTCGATGTTGCCGCATCTCGGGGAGATTTCGTCATGACTGAGAAGCGCAATCGCGTACGCCAGGTTGATTCACTTGCCGAACGTCTCGCGGCGGATGCATCGAGGCTGCTTGAACAGGCCTCATGCCTCGAGCCCGGTGCAGAACGGGAGGCGCTCTTGAAGAAGGCGCATCGCAACAAGATGGCTGCCGATATCAACGCGTGCTTGACGTCTCCCGCACGGCGGCTTCCAACCTAGGCAATGCGCTTTCTGCGGCGTGCCGACACATACCTGCTCGGGACTAGGCTAAAATCGCCGATGCCTCGCCGGCCCCCTGGATCTTTTGCTGAATGTTTAGGAACGAACCTCCGGGGGTCCGATTGAGGCCTCATTGACGATTCGACGTGAACAGCGTGCGCAACGCGGGATGCGGCATCAACCGGCGTGGAGATGTCGCGCCGTTTAGAGTTTAATCGCGCAGGCGATGTCTCGGAGCGCGGCGTAGGAACGAAAGCTCCGTTGGGAGCTTGGCTCAGTCCTTAGTCACTGGAGACAATCATGAAGCGCCCGACACTTTTCGTTTGCATATCTTTATTCGCCGCGGCCACGGCTTTCGTAGCTGCCCCCGCTTCAGCGCAGAATCCGCCGGCGCAGTCTGGGCCGAACAACAACGCGGTCAACAGTCCAGGTCAGAACAACTCCGATGCGCCTGTCGCGGGTCGCAACAGTTTCACTGAAGGTCAGGCCAAGTCCAAGATCGAGGACGCCGGCTACGCCAACGTCACCGCACTGAAGAAGGACGACAAGGGTGTGTGGCGCGGCCAGGCCAGCAAGGGCGGATCAGCCACTGCGGTCAGCGTCGACTTCCAGGGCAACGTCAATTCGGCCAAGTAAGCAAGGAATCAAAATGACCGTTACAATCTCTCGTCTTTACGATAACTACACCAATGCGCAGCAGGCGGTTCAGCGGCTCGAAGCTGCCGGCGTGCCGCACTCGGACATCAGCATCGTCGCCAACAATTCGGACAGCTGGTTCAATACCGACAAGAAGGTGGATCGTGACCGCGACGGTGTCGACGACCGCGCCGAAGGTGCGGGCAAGGGCGCTGGCATCGGTGCGGGCGTGGGCGGCACCGCCGGCCTTTTGGCCGGTCTCGGCCTTCTCGCGATCCCCGGCCTCGGTCCTGTCGTCGCAGCAGGTTGGCTCGCTGCGACTGCCGTCGGCGCGGCTGCAGGCGCTGCAACCGGCGGCGTCGTTGGGGCGCTGACTGAAGCCGGCATTTCCAAGGAGGATGCTGACTCTTATGCCGAGGGCGTTCGTCGTGGAGGCACGCTGGTGTCCGCGCGCGTTGCGGAGGCCGATCGCGCGCGCCTCGACACAATCCTGAACGAGTCGTCGGTCGATTTGCGCGACCGTAGCGCTGCCTGGCAGAAGGCCGGGTGGAAGTCCTTCGACCCCGCCAGCAAGCCTTATGGCGCCGACGAAGTTCGCAAGGAGCGGCAGCTCTACGGCGGATCGCTCCGCTAAATGAGAGTTCGGCGGCCCGCTTCGGCGGGCCGTTCTTTTTGCGCTAGCCGTACAGATACCCGACCGGCTTGCCCTCGGTGCGCAGGGGACGAACGTCCCTCTGCGTGATGATCTGGCCGGCGAGGCCGTCGATCTCGTCACGCTGCGTCGGGGTCCAGCTGCGCAGCTCGTTCATGCCCTTGAGCAGCCGAGCCTGAGCACCTGGGTGTTTTCGCCGAGGCCAATGAGGCTGACCGACTCCTTGCCCGCCGTTACGACATCGCCGGCGGAGAGTTCAAAGCTCTCGCCGGACCTCTTCCTGAACTCGGCCGTGCCGCGAATGACGCGATAGATCACGACCTCGCCCTTGGCAAAGAAGGCGGTGTCCGCGGCGATCGACGTGCTCTTCGGCAGCAGCGACTGGCCGCGCGGGTCGGTTGCGATGATGTGGCCGGTGACGAGATGGCCACTCGGAATCTCGATGCCGATATCGCGCACATAGACCGGCAGGGCCGATTTGACCGAATTGTCGGTCAGTGGCTTGAACAGCGCATCCAGCGCCAGCGGGTCCTGCAGCCAGAAGCCGGCATCGGTCGGGCGATCATGCAACGGATGATTCCAGGCCACGCGCGGCGTCTCGGCCTCGTTGATCTGGTCCGGACCCACGATCGTGGGGTTCGGAAAGGTCGTGGGGTCGGTGATGAAGGCTTCGAGGAATTTGCTCGAATAGCCCATCGAGATCGGGTCCGGCACCACGGTCTGCGCCGTCTTCAGGTTCTCTTCGGTCGACAGTCCCGACCAGGTGTAGAACAGCTGGCGGTGCACGATCGCGCTTTGCAGCATCACCGCGCCGGGGCCGACATTGTAGAAGCGCCCGTCGTAGTCGAAGGTGAACGCGCCCGAGGTGACCAGCACGAGCTGAAAGCCGCCCGGCGGCAGATGAAGATGGAAATCGGTGGGGCCGGTGTCGGGGCGGTAGATCGGCAGGTTGGTGGCGACCTCGTGCAGCAGGAAGGTTTCGTTGTTGGCGTGAAAGCCTTCATTGGCGCGGTTGTAGAGTGCCTGCGGCCGGTAGGTCGCCTCATATTTCGCATTCTTGTCGCGGTCGATCGCGACGAAATCCTGGTCGTTGAGGCGAAGCGGCGCGCCGTTCGGGCGGGTGAGTCCGGTGAATTTGATATCGGCGGCAGCATGCACGTTCATGGCATTCTCCGATCTGGCCGGTCATCCGCGCGCGATCTGGCGGGCAGCGGAGACTGAAGGTCTGAATGCCGCGTTGCGAATTCTGGGCCAGTTCGGTTCCAGCGATGGGACGGCCCGCGCGCCATCGCGGAGCAAGCAAAATCCGGTGGTTGCACCGGTAGTTAGGTCGACCGATTCGCCGGACGATTTGCTCGCTTTGCAAGCGGTGCGATCCCCCGGATGTGCCGCCGGTTGTCTAATTTGGCGGCAGGCGTGATGGGGGATGTGCAGCCGAGGACCGTTGGGGCTTGCCGGTCGGGCTGTCCGCCCACTTCGCCATGTCCATTGCCCGTGCGTCGATGCCTTCGCACCAGAGGCAGCTGAACTCCGTCGAGCCCTTCCTGGTCAGCATGGGGACCAGGCTGTGGCCACAGCCAGCGCAACAGGTGATGTCGGTCATGCGTTCCTCCACGCCACGGCAAACTCCGCAGCGCCCTTATCGTTTTCGAAGCTTGTGCGGACGCTATGTCGGCGCCTGAACGCTGCGCCCGATCGGAGCGCTCGTTCCCGAGATCGTAGCTGTAGCAATCCATCGTGACACCGATGCGATGTCGTCGCCGTTTTCGCGGTAGGCGCGAAGCTGGAACTCGGCCGAGCTGCCGCGTTCGACGATGGTCCGGCAATGCTCGACCTCCGAGGCGCAGTTCAGCGCGGCGGCGTCCTCGGCGGTGTCGTCGATGATGCGTGTGAGCAGTTCGGAGATCGTGACCGGCCCATCCTTGGACGCAAAGATGCAGTCGGTGCCATAGCGCTGGGCGCGCCATTTGTTCTCGACCGCGATCGCGCGTTCGACCACGGTGACCTCCTTCGACAGATGAGGCCGCAGATAGAGGTGCCGCGTCAGGCAGCGATAGAGCGAGGCTATGGCAATAGCGTCATCGACGAAGGTGCAGGTGTCGGGCGTGCGAAGCTCGAGCGTCGGATGCTTCATGGACGGACGCATCGCCCACCAGATGTGGCTCTCGTCGGGGATCGCGCCCGAGCGCTGCAATGCGCCGATATAGGCGTCGTAGTCCTGCCTGTTCTCGAACAATTCGGGCATGCCGGTGCGCGGCAGCTCGCTATAGGCCGCCAGCCGGTAGCCCTTCAGTCCCGTCTTGTGGGAATTCCAGAACGGGGAGGACGCGGCCAGCGCGATGAACAGCGGCAGATGCGGCAGCATCGCCCGCATCACCGCCATCCGCCTTTCGGGATCCGGCAACTGGACGTGCACATGCATGCCGCACATCATGTTGCGGTGGCCGATGCTGCGCAGATCCTCGATCATCTCCTCGTAGCGCGGCTTCGGACTCGGCTGCGACATGCGCCAGACCGCGGTCGGGTGGGTGCCGCAGGCCATGATGACGAAGCCGTATTGCGCGGCGACGTTGGCGACCTCGCGGCGCAGGAACCTCAGCTCTTCCCGTGCGTCATTGACGTCGACGTGAACGTTGGTGGCGACCTCGAGCTGGGATTGCAGCATCTCGCGCATGGCCTGGCCGCCGGTGGACCAGTTCGCCGATTCGAACAGCGCATTGGGCGTTTCGATCGCGACCTCAAAGCTGCGGCGATCGGCGAGGAAGTATTCCTCCTCGATGCCGAACGAATATTCGGCCGCCTTGCCGCGGCCGCCGGCCGAGCGAATGACGAGGTGCTGCTTGTCGTCGGAGGAATCGAGGCGCAGCAGTTTCAAAACGTCCGAAGCAAATGTCATTGTCCACCCGGCGATGGTATTACCTGCGGGCGATAATCCTCCTGACGGAGGCGGGTTCCGCGCCGGACACACTGGAAATTGCAAGGTCGAACGGAACAATCTTCACGCTTTCGGACGCGCGCGCGATTAGAGCGTGATTGGGCGGCACTTCGGTCCAGTCCGTTTCCTTGTCGAACGGCTCGGACACGACGACGACCTGGCCGCCGGATTCGCGAAAATACAGCGTGTTCGCGGCATCGTTGACCGAAACGCGGAAGGCGTAGAGATCGCGACCGTTCGCGATCGCGCTGGTGAAGCGCAGCCGCTCGCGGTGTTCGCCTTCGTTGACAAGGCCAGCAAGCGATTGCAGCACGCGGTGCGTCGCGCCGACCGGGTCGCTGTCGAGACCGGCGCCCATGATGGCGAGGAACACGGCTTCCGAGTCCGTCGAGCCCAAACGCGACGGATAATAGGCATCGGGGATCAGCGCCTCGACCTTCCGACGCAGGCGATTCCAGCTGCCGATGAAGCCGTTGTGCATGAACATCCACTGGCCGCAGGCGAAGGGATGACAGTTCTGCCGCGTGACCGCCGTGCCGGTGGCGGCGCGCACATGGGCGAAGAACAGGTGCGAGCGGAGATGGCGGCAGAGGTAGCGGAGGTTTTCATCCGACCAGGCGGGGCGCGTCTCGCGATAAAGCCCAGGCTCCGGGTGCTCGCCGTACCAGCCGAGACCGAAGCCATCACCATTCGAGCCCGCTGTCGATTGCAGCGAGCGGATGCTCTGCGCGATCAGCGAATGCTCGGGCTCGGTGACGTAAGGCTCGAACGAGGTCGTCTCGCCCCGGTATGCGATCCAGCGGCACATGGGGTTCCCGTCAGAATGTGTCGTGAGGTGCACCAACGATCCTTGCCGCTCCGGAGTTCCCGCCGCATGGGCTGGACGCATATGCGCGTGGAGCAGGGTTGCCTTACGCCCGGCGCCGTGTAGAACGGGTCCGGGTGCTCGCTGCATGTGGCAGCGACAGGTCAAGCGATGGTCGGGCCGCCACGCAGGATGCGTGTGCCCATGAACGACCAGCTGCCCGGCGGGGACCTGCCCAAAACACCTCTTTTCGTTGAGCGGGCGCTTTCCACACTCCAGCAATTCCTGCATGTCGAGGCCATCAGCGGCATCGTGCTGCTCGTGGCCGCCGCGGCCGCGCTGCTCTGGGCCAACTCACCCTTCGCCCATTCGTATCATGATCTCTGGCACCTGGAGATTCCGCTTCGCCTTGGCGGGTTCGCCTTCGAGAGGCCGCTGCATTTCTGGATCAACGACGCCTTGATGACGATCTTCTTCCTGGTCGTCGGCATGGAGATCCGTCGCGAGATCCACGAGGGCGCACTGAGCCGGTTTGATCAGGCCATTCTGCCAGTGCTCGCCGCTGTCGGCGGTGTCGTCGTTCCCGCGCTGATCTACCTGAGCTTCAACGCCGCTCCCGGGCGCAGCCAAGGCTGGGCGATCCCGACGGCAACCGACATCGCTTTCGCCGTCGGCGTGCTCGCGCTGCTCGGAAAATCGATCCCGGGCAATGTGCGGGTCTTTTTGCTGGCGCTCGCCATCATCGACGACATCATCGCGGTACTCATCATCGCTGCGTTCTACACCAGCGGACTCGATTCCACCGGCTTCGCCGTCGCGGCGCTCGGGGTCGTCCTTGCATTCGGCTTTCAGAGGTTCGGGCTCAACTCTGCTTATGCCTATGTCGTACCGGCGTTCATCGTCTGGGCGGGCTTCCTCATGGCCGGGGTTCATCCGACGCTGGCCGGTGTCGTGCTTGGCCTGATCACGCCGGTGCGGTCGGCCAGCCCGGAGATCGTCCCGCCCGTCATGCGTGTCGAGACCGCGCTGCATCCCTGGGTCGCTTACGGGATCATGCCGCTGTTCGCGCTCGCGAATGCCGGGGTCGGCTTCGCGAGCACGGAGCTCTCCGGCGGCGCACAGTTCGTGACACTCGGTGTCGCGCTGGCCCTGTGTGCGGGCAAGCCGGTCGGTGTGATCGGTGCAACGTGGCTGGCGGTGCGCACCGGCTGGTGCCGCCTCGCTCCCGGCGTGTCATGGGGCGGCGTTTGCCTGATCGGGCTTTTGGCCGGCATCGGCTTCACCATGTCGATCTTCATCGCGATGCTCGCGTTCACCGACGACAGACTGCTGGATGCCGCGAAGCTCGGCGTGCTGCTCGGCTCGCTGATTTCCGTGACGCTCGGCCTCGGATGGGGCGCGGAATACGCCCAGCGCTGGCGCAACGAGGCCGAGGGCTAATCCCGTTCGCCGAGAGTTTCGACGTAAGCCTTGCCGTAGGGATAAAAGTGCTCCTTGCGGCCCTGGTCCCAGAGCGTCTTGAGACCGGGGGCCGTGATGTCCCAATCCGGGCGGCATTTCATGGTGACGGCCCGCAGGTCCTGGCGAAGCTCTTCGACGGTCGGACGTCCGAAGAACCAGTAGCCGTTGTAGACTTTGTGGATGACGAGGCGGGGCTCCAGCACGACGACATGCGGGATCATCGGATTGTGGACGGGATCGGTGTATTCGGCGATGTCGAGATCCTTCTGAACGATCCGCCGGGAATCGGACAGGAAGGGCCAGTGCGCCCCGACGCCGCTGCGTTACTCGTTCGTCTGGGTGATATTGTCGGTCGTGATCGTCACCATCCGGCAATAGCCGACTTCCATCTCCCGATGGAGCTGCAGCAGTCCTTCGGCCTGCTTTGGACAAAAGCCGCCATGGCCGAGAACGACCACCGTGGGGTCGCCTCCTTGCAGCTCCGAGAGCTTGCGGTGTTTGCCGGTATGGTCGCTGAGCTCGTAATCCGGAAAAGCCACTCCCGGCAACATGTCAGTACGCATCAAGCCCTCCCATGTCAGTTTTGAATACGCCGACGCTTTCACAGATCGATGACGACGTCGCCCTGCGGCCGTGCGCAGCAGATCAGCACATTTCCGTCCGCCGGTGGGTCGAGCGGATCCGGCGCATAGCTGACGTCGCCGGCTATGAGCCCGCTCTCGCAATTGTGGCACACGCCGGTCCGGCACGACCAGCGCACCGGCACGTCACACGCTTCGGCGAGCTCGAGCAGGCTGGCATAGGACGGCCCCCAGCGGACATTCAGGCCGCTGCGGACGAACGACACCATCGGACCCGGGCCGGGGGCTCCGGCCGGCAGATGTGCTGCGATCTTCGGCGCGGCTGCAATGCCCGGCGTCAGTGAAGGCTTGGTGCCGAACAGCTCGGTGAAGATGTGATCCGGCCCGATGCCTAGCGCGCCGAGACCCGCCGCAAGGTCGGTCGTGAATGCAGCCGGCCCGCAGATATAGAAGTCAGCGTCGCGCGGCACGTCGAGCCGCTGCAGCAAGCCCGCATCCAGATGCCCGGTGCAGTCGAAATCCGTGCCGGCACGATCGCCGGGATCGGGCGCGCTGTAGCAGTTGTGGCTGCGATGGTGAGCGAGCCCAGCGAGCAGCCCGCGCACCTCCGCGGCGAATGCATGTTCGCGACCGTTGCGGGTGCCATGCAGCCACCAAACCTCTCGTGTGGCGCCTTCCGCGGCGAGTGACTGGAGCATGGCGAGCACCGGCGTCGCGCCGATGCCGGCACTCAGCAAGACGATCGGCCGCGCGTCCTGACGCAGCGTGAAACTGCCGCGCGGCGCGCCGACCTGGACGACGTCGCCGATCCGGAGCTCGTCGGCGATATATCGGCTGGCCGCCCCGTGTGACTCCCGCTTGATGCTGACGCGATAGGACGCGGTATCGGAGCGGCTCGACAGCGAATAGCTGCGTGTCATCGCAGGTGCCGCCGACGGCCCGAGCCGCACTACGATGAACTGGCCGGGCAGGGCGGCGGCGACGGGATGTCCGTCCGTGGGATCGAGGGTCAGCGACGTCACGGTGTCGCTTTCGGCGGTCTTGCGCGCGACGCGAAACGGTCGGAAGCCGCGCCAGGCCGGAGCCGGGCTTGCCGTTGGGCCAAGCCCGGCATTTCCCGCGACTGTCTTGTCCTTGCGCTGCTGCGCGAGCAACGCCTCGAACGAATGTCGCCAGCCGCGGCTCAGCGCGGGAATCCGCAGTGCGCGCTCGAGGTGGTCGCGCGGGTGAGGCGGCAGATAGAGCAATGCATTGATGTCGGACACGCTCATGCGCTCGGGGCCCGCGGCGACCTGCGTGATCTCATCACCGGCCCTGACATTGCCTTCCTCGATCACGCGAAAATAGAAGCCGGGCCGGCCGTGCTTGACGAGCAGCGCGGCCATATCCGGCTCCTCCAAGCGAATGCCGAGCCGGTAGCAGGTGACGCGCGGCTGCGTCACCTCGAGCAGGGCAGAGCCGATCCTGTAGCAGTCGCCGATGCAGACCTCGGTGTCGGCGAGGCCATCGACTGTCAAATTCTCGCCGAACTGACCGGGGACGAGGTTCGATCGGCCCAGATGCTTCTGCCAGAACAGACAGGACTCCTGCTGGTAAACGTAGACGGCGCGCTGCTCGCCGCCATGACCCGCCGTATCGCCCTGGCCGTCACCATCGATGTTGAGGCGGCGCACCATTCGCGGGCCTTCGACGGGCGTTTTCCAGATGCCCGTATGGACGGTCTTGCCTTGCCACGCGACGTCGCGCGGCAGGCCGACATTTACTGAAAGCAACCGTGCCATCGGTTCACGCTCCTGTGTGCGGCCCGATATAGCGGGGCGCCCCAGCCAATCTGCATCCAAATCAGATCGCTGGCTCGTTAGCCGTTGTTAGACGTTGCGAGCGACGCTGCGATGGCCTCGTGCCCCGGACGCAGCGCAGCGCCACTTGGCGATGCGCTGCAGAGCCGGGGCCCATGTAGCAGCGGCCTCCGTCGCCTCCTGGGTCCCGACTCTGCGCAGCAGCGTTGCACGCTGCAGCGCGTCCGGGACACGCGCACCATTGCTTTACCAAACGCAGCACCATGGAACCCGATGCGGCGGCTGGTCGCACGGCTGCCGCCTTGATTCCGGCGGCCCCATCTTTATGTCTGGAACGAACACGAATCCGGGCCCCTCTGGCGAGGCCGCTGACGATGTCAGCGAACCTCGCGATGTCGGATGACCTGTCCCGCGCGAATGCGATGGATTGGCCGATCGTCGGGCCTTCTCTGTTCCCTCCGACCCAATCGTCCCCATCGCAGCTCCGCGCGGTCATTTCGCAACTGAGGAGCACCGATGTCTGACGCCGCCCTTTCCAATCCGACCGAACCCGAGATCACAGAACCGTCCCGCCTCAATGAGCAGGCTGCGGTCGTGCTGGTGATTGCCGGCGCGCTTGTGGCGGTCGCCGACCGCCGCGTCTCGCCGGTCGAGCGCGACGAGGTGGTCCGTTTCATCAGGGATCGCGGATTGGCGCCGCACATGAGCGACGATCGGCTGTTTGCGATATTCGACGAACTGGCGGAACGACTCGAGGAGCCGGACTTTGCCAACGTGGTGATCGATACGCTGCGGCCAGTCTCGAATCTTCCGCTCTCGTCGCATCTGATGGAGCTGTCGGAGCGCGTTGCGGCCGCGGACGAGGACGTGCATCCCCACGAGGTGCAGGCGATCAAGCTGTTGCGCCTGCTGACGCTGGTGCTGCCACGGGCCAAGCAGGTCACGCCGAACGCGGTGCGCGCCGAATAGCGCACCGCTTGATGGAGCAAACATGAGCGCAGCATCGGACGAACGTAGAACCAAGCGCAGCACCGGCCAGATGGCCGGCGGCGACCCGCGCCTCGACAAGCTGGTCGATCGCATGCCGTCCCGTGTGGGCGACACCGTCTCCTATCTGCTCAAACCGTCCAGCCGCTGGGTGAGGATCCCTTCGGGGACGCTGCTCGTCGTCGGCGGCGTGCTGTCGTTCCTGCCCGTGCTCGGCGTCTGGATGCTGCCGCTGGGGCTTGCGCTGCTGGCCGAAGACGTGCCCGCATTGCGCTCCTCCCGTTCAAAGGTCTTCGACTGGATCGAGCGAAAGAAGCCGCATTGGCTCGATCCGTCCTTACCGAAAAAATGATCAAACATGTTTGAATTCGTCACCGCCGACGCGCTGTCCGCGCTGCTCCAGGTCATCCTGATCGATCTCGTGCTGGCCGGCGACAACGCCGTGGTCATCGGCCTTGCTGCCGCGGGCCTGCCGGCCGAGCAACGCCGCCGCGCCATCGTCGTCGGCATCATTGCAGCAACCGCCCTGCGCATCGTCTTTGCCGGCGTCGCGACCCAGCTTCTGCAGGTGATCGGCTTGCTGCAGGCCGGCGGCGTGCTGCTGCTGTGGGTCTGCTGGAAGATGTGGCGCGAGCTGCGCGAGCAGGCCGCACAGTCCAGCGAGCTTGCGTTCAGCCATGGCGGCGGCGCAGATTGTCGCAGCCGATATCTCGATGTCGCTCGACAACGTGCTTGCGGTCGCCGGGGCCGCGCGCGAGCATCCCTATATCCTCGCCTTCGGCCTGCTGTTGTCGGTCGGGTTGATGGGCGTGGCCGCCGACCTGCTTGGCCGCGTGCTCCAGAAGCAGCGCTGGATCGCCTATGTCGGTCTCGCCATCATCGTTTACGTCGCCTTCGAAATGATCTATCGGGGCTCGCTCGAGCTTGCGCCTGTGATCGCGAGTCTCTGAGGTGACGTTTTCTGACCGCACTCCGGAGTGATCAATGACGTCTGAACCCAAAGCACCGTCTGCTGCGCCTTTGCCGCCGCCGCAAATCGGCGCGTTCGCCCAGTTGATCTTCGGCTCCCGCTGGCTGCAGGTGCCGCTCTATGTCGGCCTCATCGTCGCGCAAGCCGTCTATGTGTTCCTGTTCCTGAAGGAGCTCTGGCACCTGGTTCTGCACTCGTTCGACGCCAGCGAGCAGCAGATCATGCTGGTCGTGCTCGGACTGATCGACGTCGTCATGATCTCCAACCTGCTGGTGATGGTGATCGTCGGCGGCTACGAGACCTTCGTCTCGCGCCTGAACCTGGACGGCCATCCCGACGAGCCGGAATGGCTGAGCCACGTCAATGCCAGCGTGCTCAAGATCAAGCTGGCGATGGCGATCATCGGCATCTCCTCGATCTCGCTGCTGCGGACCTTCATCGAGGCCGGCAATCTCGGCACGACGCGGAGCAATTTCACCGAAAGCGGCGTGATGTGGCAGGTGCTGATCCACCTGACCTTCATCATCTCCGCGGTCGGCATCGCCTGGGTCGACCGTCTCAGCGAGAGCGGACACGGGCACGGGCACCGCAAGGAGTCCAATCACGGCTGAGCGGGCGCGCTCAGAGACGCCGGCCCCGCGCCAGCGTCTCTGACGGCGCCTCGCCGAACGTCATCTTGTAACCCCGCGAGAAGTCGCCGAGGTGCCAGAAGCCGTTGCCGAGCGCCGCGGCCTTGACGCTCAATCCGGCGCCGCCGGTCATCAGCTGGATGCGGGTGGACCACAGCCGCTTGAGCCTGAGATAGTGATGCAGGCTGACGCCATGCACGGCGTGCGTTGCGGTCTGCAGCGTGCGCACGGAGACGCCGAGCGCGCGGGCGAGGTCGTCGCTGTAGAGCGGTTTGCTGCCGAACAGCGCGACGATTTCGTCGAGCCGCGCGATCAGCTTGCGGTGCTTGTCGAACGACCCGCGCCGCGCAGCCAGCCCGTCCGCCGGCACGAGCGCAGCGTCGAGGCAGTCGAGCAAGGTTTCCTGGATCGGCCGGTTGATCGCTTCGAACTGCCGGGGTTCGCCATGTTCCGAGGCCAGGCAGAACATGTTCAGGATCGTGGCGCGCAGCCGTGCCATCGGCGCGTCGTGGGTGCGGAAGAAGCCGAGCCCGCTGTCGTAGTCCGCCCAGCCGCGATGGCGCATGTCCGAGTTGAAGCGCATCATCAGGTAAGTGTTGGGCTGGGGCTCGACAGACTTGATCGGGACCCTGCCGCGTACGACGCTCACCGTCGAATTATCGATCTCGCGGCCGTTGTAGAGGGAGTGAAAGCTGAACGGGACCACGAGGCCCATGCCCTGATCGGTGCCGACATCGAGCTCGAGCTGGCGTGCGAAGGCGCGCTGGAGCACGAAGAGCCCGTTCTGGAGCGGCAGGATGGCGCGGGTCAGCGAGAACTCACGCGGACGGAGCGGCGTAGAGGTGGCGAGGCCGAGCACCTCGTTGGCGCGAAATTCGCCGAAGTCCGTGAAACGCTCGATGCCGAGGACTCGCGAAGGCTTGAGCCGAGCTAACGGCAATTTGAATTCCTCAGGAGTGAGCGGGCGCAGAGGTTACCAGATGGCGAGCATCGGCCCTATCCCGGGAAACTACTGTCAGGCCATCACGCTACATGCGGATAGGCCGCGTTCTCGCGCCGCTCGCGCTCGCCGAGCTCACTCACGAGCTCCTGAAGAAATGACTCGGTGTAGGCGGGCAGGGTGCGCTCGGCACGGACATAGATGCCGAGGTCCGACCAGACCGGGCTCCCGGCATTGTCGAGCGGCAGGAAAACGAGCTGGCTCTCGCGCGACAGGCGGCCAATGCCGAGCTGGGTCTGGAAGGCGACGCCGGCGCCACGCGCGGCGAGCTCGCGCATCAGGTCGATCGAGTTGGCCTGGATTGCGGGCTCCGGCGTTTCCGGGAGCTGAGCGATCAGCGGCTGGAGCAAATGATAGATCGACAGCTCCGGCATTGCGTTGATGACGGGAAAGGCGAGGCATTGTGCCAGCGTGACCGTCTTGCGACGCGCCAGCGGATGCTCGCGGGCGACGACGGCGCCAAGGCGAAACCGCTTCAAGGCGACCTGGCGCAGGTCCGGCGGATGCCGCAGCGCCATGGCGATGCCGATGTCGGCCTCGCCGCGGCTGAGCGCTTCCAGCACGTCTGAGGACCCCTTCACCTCCGTGGTGAAGCTGACGCGCCGGGCGCGGCCGCGGTGCGAGGCGATCAGGTCCGGCAGCACCGACTCGGTCAGGGACTCGATGCAGGCGATGCTGACCGTGCCGTGCCAGGCGCCGGAGAGCGAGGCGACGTCGGAGCGGAAGCGGTCGAGGTCCTGAAGCACGTTCATGACGTGCCGGGCCAGCATCTCGCCGACCGTGGTCAGCGTCAGGCCGCGCGCATTGCGCTCGAAGAGGGGCGATCCAACCTCTTGTTCGAGCTTGAGAATTTGGCGGCTCACCGCCGATGAGGCGACGTTCAGGACACGCGCCGCGGCCCGGATCGAGCCGGTGCGGCGGACCGCATGGAAATATTGGATCGACGGTGAGTGAAAGCGCAGGGGACCCCGGTCCGACTATAGCCGTTGCCGAAACGGCATCAACATGTGCGAAATTCTCTGCTTTTCGAGAGCGGCGGTCCCCCCTAGGTTCGCCGCCGGGCTTGCGCGACGAGGCGCCAGGGGATTTTGGGGTGGACGAGAACGTTGCTTGCGAGGTCGTGCGGGACACCCGCATGGTCGACCGCCGCCGGGCCGCGGCCTATGTCGGCGTGACCGCCGGCCGCTTCGAGCAATTGGTGCGCGACAATGTCGTGCCGCCGCCGGTCATGGTGGACAACAAGCGGCGCTGGCCGCTGGCGTTGCTCGATATTGCCAGGGACGCAGTTGTCAGCAGCATGCCGCGCCTGCCGGAGGTCACGGTCGGAGCTGCGCCGGACGCGCGCCCGTGTGAACGCGACCCGGCGCCGGTCTCGCACGAATTGCCCGATCAGGCCTGGTTCGAGCAGCGCGCAAGTTTCGTGCAGCGCGTGCGCCGGTCGCTGCTGTCGGGCAATGAGATTCGTCTCTTGCGCGAGTTCAAGCTGCTCAAGCAGAACCAGATCAGCATGTTCGGCTATTACGGCAGTTTCGAAGCCCTGATGGTGCGCGGCTATGTCGTCGAAGTCGCACGCAAGCCGCCGTCGAGCCGTCCGCTGGTGACTTATCGCCTGACGACGCAAGGCGAGCAGGTGATCTCGGCGCTGAAGGACGAGCCGGCGATCTGAGCGGGGCCTGTCAGGATTTCCGCGAGCGTGCGATGTCCGACTTGAGTGCTGTCAGCTCCTTGCGCACCGCGCGCGCGGCGTCGCGCTCGATCTTGCGGTACCGCGCGACCAGGGTCGCGCCGAACTTGGTGAGCATCGCGCCGCCGCCATTCTTGCCGCCCGCCTGCGGTTCGACCGCAGTACGACCGCAGATGCGGTTGATCTCGTCCACGAGATCCCAGGCGCGCTTGTAGGACATCTCCATCGCCCGGCCGGCCGCCGAGATCGAGCCATGCTCCCGGATCTGCTCCAGCAGCTCGATCTTCCCTGGCCCGATACGGCCCCGGTCGTCAAGATCGATGCGAATGCTCAGCTGGGGACTTGAACTTGCGCTCGCGCGCGACATGATCGGGTCTCTTGAGTCAATTGCATCAGAGATTGCCACTCCTGCCCGTCGCGGACAAGGTAAGCGCGGTCCGCCACATCATCGCACGGCGTGCTTCTCCAGGAATGCCTTCACGCCGGTGACCTCGCCGGTATCCGACGGGACGTAGCCGGGCAGGCTCCCGACGGCGGTGCGAAAATCGGCGCTGCGCATGATCTCCAGGATGCGCTGCATCGGCTCGGTGTCGAGGAACGCGCGCTTGCAGACGAAAAAATAATCCTCGGTGAGAATCCGGATGAAATCGAGGCCGAATTGCCGGGCCGCGGCTTCGACGCCGAAACTCGCATCCGCCATGCCGCTCGCGACATAGGCCGCGACCGCGGCGTGGGTGAATTCGATCTGCTGCGCGCCGTTGATCCTGGCCTCATCGATGTGGTTCGCGGCGAGCAGCTGATCGAACAGCAGGCGCGTGCCGGAATCGTGGTCGCGGTTTACGAAGCGCACCTTGGAGCGGGTGAGATCCTCGATCGATTGGATGCCAAGCGGATTGCCGCGCGCGACCATCAGTCCCATTTCGCGCGTGACGAAGCTGATGACGCGATCCTCGCGCGGATCGAGCCATTCGCGCGCCGACTTGATGCCCTGTGCCCGCAGCGCGCCGTGCGGCAGGTGCAGGCCGGAGAGATCGCATGCGCCCTGCGCCAGCGAGACCAGCGAATTCTGGTTGCTGACATAGCGCAGGTCGACGCCGATGCCGGGCTCGCGGTCGAGGAATTCGCGCAGTTTTGCCACCGCAAAGCCGTGGCTGGCATGGACCCGGATCACCGACGGCCGCTGCTCGAGGAACGGCTTGATCTCGCTGGCCAGCTCCTGCGCGAGATTTTCGAGCTGCGGGCCAAGCCGCGCCTGCATGCGCTCGCCCGCCCATACCAGCCGCTCGCCGAATGCGGTGAGCTTGGTGCCCTTGCCGCGCCGGGTTTCCACCAGGGGCGTGCCGAAGAACTCGGACCATTGCTCGATCAGATTCCAGACGTGGCGGTAGGAGAGGTGAGCATCGGTAGCGGCGCTGGAGATCTTTCCGGTCTTCCGGATCTCGTTGAGGACGCCGAGCATGACGACCGCCGTGCGCGGGCTGCCCTCCCGGTGAAACCGCCAGACAACCTCGATCTCGATCTGGAGCATGCAACAGACTTTATGAAGTAGAATTCATATGAAGAGCACCCATAGGCAAACCATATCATATTTACTGCGGCCAATACGTTCCTAATCTGGTATACCAGAAACGGAGGAAATATGATGTCAATTGCATATGACTTTGCGCGGTCCCCCGCCGCCGAGTTCATGGCCCGGCCCCAGGACCTGCTCATCGATGGCCGCCGCGTGCCCGCAAGCTCCGGCCGCACCTTCAAATCCCTCAATCCCGCGACCGGCCAGGTGATCGCCATCATTGCCGAGGGCAACGAGGCCGATGTCGATCACGCCGTCGCCGCCGCCCGCCGGGCGTTCGAAGGTCCGTGGCGCACGATGCGCGCGTCCAAGCGCGGCCAGATCCTGCTGCGCTGGGCGGAGCTGCTCAAGCAGCACACGGACGAGATCGTCGAGATCGAGTCGATCGACGCCGGCAAGCCGATCTCGGCGACGCTGCGCCAGGACTTTCCGGCTGCGATCGACACGCTGATCTATTACGCTGGCTGGGCCGACAAGATCAGCGGCGACGTCGTGCCGGTCCGCGACGACGCGTTGACCTACACCGTGCGCGAGCCGGTCGGCGTGGTCGCGGCGATCGTGCCGTGGAATTTCCCGCTGATGATCGGCATGTGGAAGCTCGCGCCGGCGCTGGCCTGCGGCTGCACCGTCGTGATGAAGCCGGCCGAGCTGACCTCGCTGTCGGCGCTGCGCATCGCCGAGCTCGCGCTCGAAGCGGGCCTTCCGCCGGGCGTGTTCAACGTCGTCACCGGACCCGGCCGCGTCGTCGGCGACGCGCTGGTCAATCACCCCGATGTCGACAAGGTCACCTTCACCGGCTCGCCCGGTGTGGGCCGCGGAATCATGAAAGGCGCGTCCGGCAACTTCAAGCGCGTCTCGCTCGAGCTCGGCGGCAAGTCGGCCAACGTGATTTTCGACGATGCCGATCTCGAAGCAGCCTCCAGGGCGGCGGCGTCCGGCATCTTCTTCAACGCGGGGCAGGTCTGCTCGGCCGGCTCCCGCGTGCTGGTGCAGGAGAAGGCCTATGACGAAGTCGTCGAACGAATCGCGGCGCGGGCCAAGTCGCTCAGGATGGGCGACCCGCTCGATCGCAAGACGGCGCTCGGCCCCGTGATCTCCGAGAAGCAGATGAAGTCGATCCTCGACTATGTCGACATCGGTCGGCAGGAGGGCGCGAGCCTCGTGACCGGCGGGGCGAGGGTTGGCGAGCGCGGCTATTTCATCAGCCCGGCGGTGTTTGCGAATGTCGCGCACGAGATGCGGATTTCGCAGGAGGAGATCTTCGGTCCCGTCGTCAGCGTCATCAGGTTCAAGGACGAGGCCGATGCGCTGCGGATCGCCAACGGCACCGCCTACAGCCTCGCCGCCGGCGTGTGGAGCCGTGACATCGGCAAGCTGCAGCGTTTTGCCAAGCGGGCACGCGCGGGCACGGTCTGGATGAACACCTATGGTTATACCGACGTGCGCCTGCCCTGGGGCGGCGAGCGCGACTCCGGCCTCGGCCGCGAGCATGGCACGGCCGCGATCGACAATTTCACCGAGCCCAAGGCGGTGTGGATGAATCTGGCCGTCTGACACCTCCCGAGCCGGCCAGTCCTGGAGCCCGCCTGACCCGTCCGGTCAGGCGGGCTCGGTTTTGACGATCGATAAAATTGTCCGCGATCCGCTCAGCGGCTGCAAACCCTCCCGACAAGTCACGCGGCGCCTTAAACCTGGGTTTTGCAACCGGCGTGCATGCTGCCTGCAAAGGGTGGGGCATCAGCATGTCAGTTGTCAGGGAGATCGTCGCTGCGGTCGCGGGAGTCTACGCGCTCCTGTTCGTGTGCGACGCATTGTTCGGGGTCGGCGAGGCGCGTTTCGACGACGCCTATTACAGCGCCAGCACCTACGCGCCGCGGCCGAAGGAATTTCGCTTCGCCGGCGACACGCCGCCGGCGGCGCGCGTCAGCGAAGCCTTTGCGCAATTCGCGCCGAGCGAAGCCAGGCCGAACAGGCGTTACTCGTCTCTGACGACGATCATTCGTTAACGTCACGCCGCCATCGACGTCTCAGGCCTGCTCTGCCACCTCTTGATCGCGGGGATGCTGCCCCGCGCGTTGCGGGATCAGCAGCAGGCACACCAGCATGAACGCCGCGATCACGGCCGAGGCAAGCGGACGGCTCAAGGCGAGGCCGCCATGATCGAGCGGCTTGTCGAGGAAGTCGCCCACTGTCGCACCCAAGGGACGCGTCAGGATGAAGGCTACCCAGAACAGCGTGACACATGAGATGCGCGTCCAGAGGTAGAGCACGGCAATGATCGCGAGGCCCGCTCCGAAGATGAGCGCGCCGCCGCGGTAGCCCATGTTGCCGGTGTCGGCGATCCAGTCGCCGAGCGCGGTGCCCAGCGTCTGGGAAAACGTGATTGCGCCCCAATAGAACGCCTCGATGCGCGGCGTGCTGACGCTGTTGACCGAGATTGTTCCTTCGGTGCGATACCAGACCCCGAGCACCAGCACGAGGCAGGTGAGCAGCAAGGTCGAGCCGCCGGTGTATCCGATGCCAAGGGAGCGGTCGGCGAAGTCGGCCATGGTCGTACCGAATGTGGTCGATGCGACGATCGTGGCCCAGTACAGCGTGGGGTGAAATCTGCGCGAGCGGATTTGCGCCGCGACCAGGACGATCATGGCGACCAGAAAAAGGCCGGTGCCTGTGAGATAGCCCCAGTTCAGCGTCATCGTCACGGTGTCGCCGCCGGTCTCTCCAAGCGTCGTGGCGGCGATCTTGATGATCCAGAAGCCGAGTGTGACTTCCGGAACCTTGCTGTCGCTGACGATGCCGCTCTTGGTCTGGTCTTCCATGGTGTCCTCTCCGCTGCATCAGCCGCGGCCTGGACCCGCGGCTGACTGAACGACGGTGCGCGGGCAGCGTCAGGCCTTGGCGGCGCTGTCCATGACCGAGAGCAGATCGATGATGGCCTGCTTGCACTTGGCCGCATCCGGCGTGCCGGCGCGCAATGCCTCCAGCGCGCGGTCGATCGCCTTGTCGACGGTGTGCCAGTCGGCCGCCGCGCGCGGCTTCAAGCCGGCTTCGGCCTCGTCCCATTTGGTCTCGAGATCCTTGATCCGGGTCTTGGCGGCGGCAAGGTCGCCCTTGTCGATCAGCGCGGCGACATCGACCACGATGCTCCGGAACGGCGTGAGGTCGCCGAGTTTTGCGGTCGCGGCTTCCGTCAGCGGCACGAACGTGAAGTGCTGGCTCGCATGCATGTTCGGTTCGGCCGTGAAGGTGGTCAGCAGGCCGACGGCGATGGCGGTAACGAATTTCATCATGTGGTTTCTCCTACTGTGCTCCTGCGTCCATGCAGGGAGCGGTGAAGATTTCGCGGTTGAAGCTATTGCGCCGGATCGGCGCGGCGGCTGCCGTCGCCCTCGAACGTCACCCATGCGACGAGGCCGATGATCACGGTCAGGAAGGCGATGCTGGTCTGGATCGTGCCGAGGCCCATGCCGCCGTACTCGCGCGACTGCGACAGCAGATCGCCGAGCGAGGCGCCGAGTGGGCGGGTGAGAATGTAGGCGAGCCAGAAGGTGAGGACCGGATTGGCGCCCATGTAATAGGTCATCGTCACCGCCGCGATCAGCATGCCGAAGGCGAGGACGCCGAGCTGGAAGCCGAGCCCCAGCGCTTCGGTCGCCAGATCGCCTGCGGCGGTGCCGAGCGCGAATGTGAACAGGATCGCCGTCCAGTAGAACAGCTCGCGCCGTGTCGTGACGATGCTGTGGATCGACAGCGTCCGCTCGGCGCCGTACCAGATTGCGAATGTTGCCGCGAGCGCGCAGGCGAACGCAGCGGTGCTGACGTAGAGACTGATCTCCAGCTTGTCGGTGAGAAGGTCCGTGAGCTGCGTGCCGACGATGCTGACGAGGACGACGGTCAGCCAGTAGATCCAGGGGACGTAGGCGCGACGGCTGAGTTGCACCAGCAGCGCGGCGAGCAGCAGGCCGGACATGCAGATTGCGGTCAGGCTGGCGCCGAGGCCGACATGCACGGCGAGGTAGTCGGCGCCGGTCTCGCCGACTGTGGTCGATAGGATCTTGATGGCCCAGAAGATCGCGGTGACCTCCGGGACCTTGTTCAGCATCCGTCCTGCGCCAAAGCCTGAATATCGCGACACGCCCAAATCTCCCAAAACCGAAACGGTGCGGGACCGTCGCGCAGCCGACTTAGGCCCGGCTTAGGGACGAGGATTTTCGGGGCAGGACGAACTTCGCCGCAATTTGGTCCCGCCGGCGCTTGCTAACTCTGCGCTAAGTCGGAATCGGCATGATTTTGACGGCCGGATGGCCCGGCGGGTGCGAGGATCGCGTTTTGCGGGTTTTGTTGATCGAGGACGACAGGATGGTCGGCGCCGCCGTCGAGCAGGCGTTGAAAGATGCCGCCTATGCCGTCGACTGGGTCAGGGACGGCGAAACCGCACTGCTTGCTGCCGCGAGCGAGACTTACGAGGTGCTGCTGCTCGATCTCGGGCTGCCGAACGCGGATGGCCGCGATGTCCTGCGGCAGTTGCGTGCGAATGGCTGCAAGTGCCCCGTCATCATCGTCACCGCGCGGGACGGCGTCGACCACAGGGTCGAAGGCCTCGATCTCGGTGCCGACGATTATCTGGTCAAGCCGTTCGAGATCCGCGAACTGCTGGCGCGCATGCGGGCGGTGCTGCGCCGCGAGGGCAGTGGCGCGAGCGCCGTGCTTGGCAATGGCAAGCTCACGCTCGATCCTGCGACCCGAGAGGCGTCGCTGTGTGGTCAAACCGCGCTCCTGACCGCGCGCGAGTTCGCGCTGCTTCAGGCCTTGCTGACCAGGCCCGGCACCATCCTGTCGCGGAGCGAGCTCGAGCGGCAGCTCTACGGCTGGAACGAGGAGGTCGAAAGCAATGCGGTCGAATTCCTGATCCACACCATCCGAAGGAAGCTCGGCAACGAGGCGATCCGTAACGTGCGCGGGATGGGATGGATGGTGGATCGCGCGCCATGATCAACTCGCTGCGCGGCCGGCTGTTCATCAGCTTGACGACGATTGTCCTGCTCACGGGCCTCATCGGAGGCGTGTTTGCGCACCGGTGGGCGGCTGACGAAGCCATCGAGACGCAGGACTCCGTGCTGATCCAGATCGCGGGCCTCGTTCAGAGCGGTGGCTTCACGGGAGGTCAGGACCTCCACGGGGTCGATGAGGCCTCCGAAGTCTGGTTGATGGAATTGGGACAGACGCCGCAGGGCACACCCGAGGACCGCCAGCTGTGGCGGCTCCAGGACGGAATGCGCGATGCGACGCGGAAGGGAAAGCCGGTCCGGGTGGTGCTGAAGACGCGGTCCGACGGCAGCCGGTTCGCGGTGGCGCAGAGCACGGGGGTGAGGGATGAGATCGCAAGTGACATGGCGCTGCGCACCGTGCTTCCGATCGCGGCGTTGATCCCTTGCCTGATGCTGGTGATCGCCTTCGTCATCGCCGGATCGCTTCGACCCATGGTCCGGTTGGCGCACGAGCTCGACGTCCGGCGCGCTGACGACATGACGGCCTTGCCGCTCCGCGACCTTCCAGGCGAACTGAAGCCGTTCGTATCCTCGATCAACGGGCTATTGCAGCGCATGCACGAGATGATCGGGCAGCAGCGGCGGTTCATCGCGGACGCCGCGCACGAACTGCGCACGCCGCTGACGGCGATGAGCCTGCAAGCCGAAAATCTCGACCAGGTCGAATTGCCGCCGGCCGCGCGCGAGCGCCTAGCGTCGCTTCGACAGGGCATGCGCCGCAGCAAGCACCTTCTGGAGCAGTTGCTTGCACTGGCGCGGCACGACGCTGCACCTGCCGAACGCGTGCAATGGGATGTGGTGGAGCTCGATCGTGCAGCGAGAGGGGTCATCGCCGATCTCCTGCAGGAGGCGATCAGCCGCGGCGTCGATCTCGGCTTCGAACGGGCCGAGTCCGTTCCGGTGCGCGGAGAGCCCGTCATGCTCGCGGCCATGATCCGCAATCTCATCGACAACGCGCTCCGTTTCACGCCGCAGGGTGGCAGGATCGATGTGGCGATTTACCGGGACGGCGCGATGGCCGTGCTTCAGATCGAGGACAATGGACCGGGCGTGCCGCCCGACGAGATCGACCGGATCTTCGAGC
Source organism: Bradyrhizobium betae (assembly GCF_008932115.1). Classification (NCBI taxonomy): domain Bacteria; kingdom Pseudomonadati; phylum Pseudomonadota; class Alphaproteobacteria; order Hyphomicrobiales; family Nitrobacteraceae; genus Bradyrhizobium; species Bradyrhizobium betae. The sequence continues at coordinate 647,356 of NZ_CP044543.1, read as the reverse complement.
CGTTCTTCCGTGGGCAGCGGCCGGAAGGTGAGGGTGTCGGTCTCGGCCTCTCGATCGTCAAGCGGATCGTCGAACGTCTCGGAGGGTCGATCGACGCCGTGAACATCACGGAGGGTGAGCGAACCGGATTGCGGATCGTCATCAAGCTGCCAGCGGCAATCGCCTGACTCTCACTCCCCCTGGATCCATTCCGCCACGCCGCGCCACAACGTGTCGCGGTGCTCGGGGCGGAAGAAGCCGAAATGGCCGATCGCCTGGGCGCCGACGTCGGACGGCTTCACCGTCAATACCTCCGGCTTGATCGCGCTGAAGCCGCCGGTGAGGAGTTCGACCGCAGGCCGCGTCGCCCAGGGATCGTCGGAGAAGCACAGCGCGCGCAGCTCGCCCTTGAACTTCGCGAAATTCTCAAGCGCGGGCAGCTTTGAATCGAAGAGATAGCGCGGGCTCGAGACCCAGTCGGCCCATTCCAGGAAGACGCCCTTGGGCAAGTCCTCGCCGATCCCGGCCCAGCCCGGCGCGTAGCCGAGCGCGTGGACCAGCGGCACACCGATGAAATTCATGAAGGCGAAGATGCGGTATTTCTCCGGCGACGTCATCAGCCGCCAGGTCGCGGCCTGCGAGGCCACGAACGCGGCGCGCGATATTTCCGCGTTGTTCGCGATAAGCCCGAGCGCCTGGCCGCCGAAGGAATGGCCGACATAGGCAAGGGGCAGGGTGGTGTAGCGCTCGCGCATCCAGCGCACCGCTGCGGTGACGTCCTGCGCGGCCCAGTCCGACATCGAGGCCTTGAAGCCGACCAGCGATTTCGGCTGGTTGTAGCCGACCATCGCCGGCTGGCGGGAGTCGCCGATGCCGCGATAGTCGTAAGTGAGGACCGCGCAGCCGCGATGGGCAAGGTAGGAGGCAAATCCGCGGTAGATCTTTCGCGGGACGGCGGTGGCCGAATTGATCAGCACGGCATGGCGCTTGGCGCCGCGCGGCAGGAACAGGGTGCCGGTCAGCGCATACCCGTCGGTCGCCGGGAAGCTGATCTCGTCGATGAAAACGTCGTCCGGTGCGGCGTCCATGGAGGGATGGTGTGCTGCCAGTTTCTTCTACGCCCCTAGCAAATGCGAATTCAGCTTTTCCCGCAAGGGTTTGCAGTGCGAAATGGATTTACAACTGGCGGGGCGGGGCCAGCCTGTGTATAAGGCGGCCCTCGCAACCCACAGATCAGGTTGTGTTTTTTGCTTCACGGAGAGATTGCGATGTCCGAGCGGTGGACGCCCGAGTCCTGGCGCAGCAAGCCGGTGCTACAGGTGCCCGATTATCCCGACGCCAAGGCTTTGGCCGACGTCGAGGCGCAGCTTGCGACCTTTCCGCCGCTGGTGTTCGCGGGCGAGGCACGCAATCTGAAGAAGGCCTTGGGGCGCGTGGCGGCCGGCGAGGCCTTCCTGCTTCAGGGCGGCGACTGCGCCGAGAGCTTTGCCGAGCACGGCGCCAACAACATTCGCGACTTCTTCCGCGTGCTACTGCAGATGGCGGTGGTGCTGACCTATGCCGGCGCCGTGCCGGTGGTGAAGGTCGGCCGCATCGCCGGCCAGTTCGCCAAGCCGCGCTCCTCGCCGACCGAGAAGATCGGCGGCGTCGAGCTGCCGAGCTATCGCGGCGACATCGTCAACGACATCGCCTTCACCAAGGAAGCGCGCGTGCCGGATCCGCAGCGTCAGCTGATGGCCTATCGCCAGTCGGCGGCGACGCTGAACCTGCTCCGCGCGTTTGCGACCGGCGGCTACGCCAATCTGGGCAGCGTGCATGAGTGGATGCTCGGCTTCCTGAAGGACTCACCGCAGTCCCGCCGCTACAAGGAGCTGGCCGACCGCATCTCGGACGCGCTCAACTTCATGCGCGCCTGCGGCCTCGACCTCGAGAGCCATCCGGAGCTGCGCGCCACCGATTTCTACACCAGCCACGAGGCGCTGCTGCTCGGCTACGAGCAGGCCATGACCCGCGTCGATTCCACCACCGGCGACTGGTACGCGACCTCGGGCCACATGATCTGGATCGGCGACCGCACCCGCCAGCTCGACCATGGCCATGTCGAATATTTCCGCGGCATCAAGAACCCGATCGGCCTGAAGTGCGGCCCGTCGCTCAAGCCCGACGAGCTGCTCAAGCTGATCGACGTGCTCAACCCGGACAACGAGCCGGGCCGGCTGACGCTGATCAACCGCTTCGGCTCCGACAAGGTCGCCGACCATCTGCCGGGCCTGATCCGCGCCGTGAAGCGCGAGGGCAGGGTCGTGGTCTGGTCGTGCGATCCCATGCACGGCAACACCATCACCTCCACGTCGGGCTACAAGACGCGGCCGTTCGACCGCGTCTTGTCCGAGGTGAAGTCGTTCTTCACCATCCACGCGGCGGAAGGCACCCACGCCGGCGGCGTGCATCTGGAGATGACCGGCCAGGACGTCACCGAGTGTATCGGCGGCGCCCGCGCCATCACCGACGAAGATCTCAACGACCGCTATCACACGGTCTGCGATCCCAGGCTCAACGCCGAGCAGTCCATCGACATGGCTTTCCTGGTCGCCGAGCTCCTCAAGCAGGACCGCGTGGGTAAGGCGAGGCCGATGCCGGTCGCAGCGGGGCTCTAGGACCTTGCTGCGGATCTGGAAGGCCACGATCAATTCCCGCAATGGTCTTGCCTTTGCGTTCCGCTCGGAGCAGGCCGTCCGGGAGGAGGTTGTTGCGCTCCTCTTGTCGCTGCCGCTCGCCTGGTTCGTCGGCGCGACCGCGACGCGCTCGGTCGAGCTGGTGTGTTCAGTTGCGTTCGTGCTGGTGGTCGAGCTGCTCAACACGGCGATCGAGAAGCTCGCCGATCGCCTGACCATGGACCATGACAAGCAGATCGGCCGGGTCAAGGACATGGGCTCCGCCGCGGTCGGCGTCGCCCTCCTGATGGCCGGCGCGTTCTGGATCCTTGCCATCGTCGAACGATTGGGCTTCGTCTAGCCAAGGGATCGGAGCGCGGCGGCCATGACCGAACGTCTCAACGCATTCGCGGTCACGCTCGCCCAGCTCAACCCGACCATGGGCGACATCGAGGGCAATGCAGCCAAGGTGCGGGCCGCGCGCGCGCAGGCGATCGCCGACGGCGCCGATCTCGTGCTGTTTCCGGAATTGTTCATCGCCGGCTATCCGCCGGAAGATCTGGTGCAGAAGCCGGCCTTTCAGGCCGCCTGTCGCGCCGCGATCGAGAGCCTCGCGCGCGAGACCGCCGACGGCGGGCCTGCGATGCTGGTCGGCACGCCGTGGGTCGAGGACGGCAGGCTCTACAATGCCTGCGCGCTGCTCGACGGCGGCCGTATCGCGAGCTTGCGCTTCAAGTGCAATCTGCCGAATTACGGCGTGTTCGACGAGAAGCGGCTGTTTTCGCGCGGGCCCGCGGCCGGCCCGGTGACCGTGCGCGGCGTGCGGATCGGCGTGCCGATCTGCGAGGACATCTGGCTGGAGGAGTCCGAAGACTACGAGAACGTGGTCGAGACACTGGCCGAGACCGGCGCCGAGATCATCCTGGTGCCGAACGGCTCGCCATACGCCCGCGATAAGAACGACGTGCGCCTGTCGGTGGCGGTGGCGCGCGTCACCGAGAGCGGGTTGCCGCTGGTCTATCTCAACCAGGTCTGCGGCCAGGACGAGCTGGTGTTCGACGGCGCCTCCTTCGCGCTCAACGGCGATCTCTCGCTCGCCGCGCAATTGCCCGCTTTCGCAGAGACGACCACGACGCTGCGTTTCACCAGACATGGCGACGATTGGCGCTGCGCGGGGCCGATCGCGCAGCTGCCCGAGGGCGACCACGCCGACTACGCCGCCTGCGTGCTGGGCCTGCGCGACTACGTCGCCAAGAACGGCTTTCCCGGCGTGCTGCTCGGCATCTCCGGCGGCATCGATTCGGCGCTCTGCGCGGCGATCGCGGTCGATGCGCTCGGCGCCGACCAGGTCCACGGCGTGATGCTGCCCTATCGCTACACCGCCGCACATTCGATCGCCGACGCCGGCGAGCTCGCCGGCCATCTCGGCATCCGCTACGAGGTGCTGCCGATCGCCGAAGCCGTGACCGGCTTGGAGACAATCTTGTCCGGCATCTTCAAGAACCTGCCGCCCGATATCACTGAGGAGAACCTGCAGGCCCGCACCCGCGGCACGCTGCTGATGGCGATCTCCAACAAGACCGGGCTGATGGTGGTCACGACAGGCAACAAGTCGGAAATGTCGGTCGGCTACGCCACGCTCTATGGCGACATGAACGGTGGCTTCAATCCGATCAAGGACATCTACAAGACGCAGGTGTTTCGGCTGGCAAGCTTGCGCAATGCCTGGAAGCCGGACGGCGCGCTCGGGCCTGCGGGCGAGGTCATCCTGCCAGACATCATCACGCGCCCGCCGAGCGCGGAGCTGCGCGAGAACCAGAGCGACCAGGACTCGCTGCCGCCTTACGAAGTGCTCGATGCCATCCTGCAGCGTCTCATCGAACGCGAGGAGCCGCTCGATCAGATCATCGCGGCCGGCTTCGACCGCGAGACGGTGACCCGCATCGACCATCTCCTCAACGTCGCCGAATACAAGCGCCGCCAGGCCGCGCCGGGCGTGAAGGTGACGGCTCGGAATTTCGGCCGCGACCGCCGCTATCCCATCACCAATCGCTTTCGCGACAAGGGCGAGGGGCTGCCGGTGGCGGACGAGACGCTGGTCTCGCGCGGCAGCAGGGCGTCGATCGACGCGTTCGAGGGGTAGGCTCCGGCTTTTGCGGATTATCGCTTCCGCACCCGCAAGCGAGATGGGCGTTATTGTGCCCTCGCCCCTTGCGGGAGAGGGCAGCACCGCAGTCGAAACAAACTCATTCGGGTGAGGGGTTCTATCCACGTACTCATTTGGACATGTGAGCGCGGACAGAACCCCTCATCCGGCGCTCCGCGCCACCTTCTCCCACAAGGGGAGAAGGGAACAAAAACCTACTTCTGCTGCTGCGGCAGGAAGCTTGGCCCCACCGAGCGGATTGGCTTGTTCTCGGTCGATGTCGCCGTGCCCGTGTCTGCCGGCGGCGTTGCGGCCGGAGCGTTCGCTGTCGTCGGCGCCGGGGTCGTGCCCTTCTTCGCGGTCGTCGCAGGCGTGCCCTTGCCGAGCCGCTGCTGCTGCATCTTCTTGGCGCTCTCCTCGGTGACGATGATGTCACCCTGCTGCTCGGCTGCCGCCTTGTCGTCGGCCGATTTCAAGGCGTCGGCCCAGGTCTGTCCCGCCGCCTTGCAGGAGCAGGACGGGTTGAACTCGCTGCGGAATTTGAACGCGGTCGGCAGCGCCGTGTAGGGCTGGCCGCTGGTGGAGACCGCGGAGTTCATGTCTTCGCCGGGATTGCGGTGGGTGTAGAGCACGGCTTCCGCGGCCGGGCACAGCGCCTTGCAGGTCTTCTCGTCGTCGGGGAAGCGCGCCGGCACGGTGGCGAACGAGACCGGGAAATAGGCGCCGTCGCAGGTGCGCACGCACACGGTGCGGTAGGTGCCGGATTGCGGGCCGAGATCGGAGGGCGGGCCGCCTTGCGGATTGTTGGGATTGTTGCCGCCGAACAGATTGCTCAGGAAGTTGCCGCCCTGCGACTGCGCCGCGTTGGCGTATTGCGGACCGCAATTGTTCTGCGCCAGCGCCGCCAGCACCGAGCGGCGCTGGCTGTCGCGCTCCGGGCTGAAGCCGCCGGGGCCGCCGCCGCGCAGGCGTTCGAGATTGCCGGTGATCTGGTCCAGATTGGCGCGCATCTGCTGGATCTGGGTGTTGACCGGACCGCATTGCGCCGACTGGCCGTTGAACAGCGAAAAGAAGCCGGAGGAATCGCAGCCCATGCGCTTGGCCTGCATGGTGACGCGGTCGAGCTCGGCCTGCTGCTTGGCCTGGGAGTCCTGGTAGCGGCGGATCTGGTCGTCGCGCGCGGGATCACCGCCGCCGCCCCCGCGATCGAGCGCGGCGAGCTGGCCTTCCAGTCGCACGCACATCGGATTGGGGCCAAGCCCATTCTGGCCGGGTTGAGGCGGCGGACCGGGCGGGCCGGCCTGCGCGAAAGCGCCGGTGGCGAGCACGACGGTGCTCAGAAGCACGGTGCAGGCAGAGATCAAGCGGGCACGGGAGAGAGACAAAAATTCAGGCATATCCGCCATTCTAGCGAGGTCACGGCCCCATGTGACATTGGAGGGCCGAAGCGCGCCCTCCCATAGCCGCTTCCCGCGGGATCGTCACGTCGTTTCGGGGCCAAAGACCGGGCCTAAGATACGCCAGTTCCGAGCGAATTCAGCGCTGGCAGGTGATTGCGACATATTCGTCGCAATGGCCATGCGAGCAGTTTGCGCCGGTTTTGGGGACAGAGCCGGTAATTTCGTCGGGATCGATCCGGCGATAGCTCGATGCCTGGGCAAAATCCCGTGACTGGCAGTAGGTCCGTGCGACCTGTGCACCGCATTTGTCGCCCTTGGCCAAGCAATGATCGACGCCGTAGCCGTCCGCCTGGTTGGGAATAATGAAGACGCGGGTTTCGGCGAAAGCGCTGGATGCTGAAATGATGGAGGCGCAGGAAATGAGCGCGAGCAATGATCGCATGAGAACACCGGAGGCAAAAAAGCAGGAACTGCCAGTTCCAGAATGGGCGCAAATAGTTAAGGATCATGAACCATTAAGGCCGGCGAGGGGGAAGCGCGGAGACAAAACGGCATTTCCGCGGCACTCTTGACGCGGGGCCGCCTCATAGCCCATATGTTCCGCCATGAACGGTCTCCTCGTCATTTGCGCCATTTGCCGCGAGATTACGAGCTAGCGATTCGCTGGCTGGAGCCGTCTTTTCTCAAAACCATTGAGAGCACTGGACGCCCGGCCAACAGCCGACGGGTATCCATATGGAATTGCGCCTCTACGATACGCTGACGAAGGAGAAGCGGCCGTTCGTGCCGCTCGATGCCAACGACGTCCGCATGTATGTCTGCGGACCGACCGTCTATGACTTCGCCCATATCGGCAATGCACGGCCGGTGATCGTGTTCGACGTGCTGTTTCGGCTGCTGCGCCATCTCTATGGCGAGGCGCACGTCAAATATGTCCGCAACATCACCGACGTCGACGACAAGATCAACGACCGCGCCGCGCGCGATTTTCCCGGCCTGCCGCTGAACGAGGCGATCCGCAAGGTCACCGAGCAGACCGGACAGCAGTTTCACGCCGACGTCGATGCCCTCGGTGCGCTGCGGCCGAGCGTCGAGCCGCGCGCGACCGAGCATATCGGCGAGATGCGCGAGATCATCGAGAAGCTGGTCAAGGGCGGCTTTGCCTATGCCGCCGAGGACCACGTGTTGTTCTCGCCGCAGGCGATGAACGCGGCCAATGCCGGCCTGCCGCGTTACGGCGCGCTGTCCAATCGCTCGCTGGACGAGATGATCGCCGGCGCCCGCGTCGATGTCGCGCCTTACAAGAAGGACAACACCGATTTCGTGCTGTGGAAGCCGTCGAAGCCCGGCGAGCCGTCCTGGCCGTCGCCGGCCGGCATCAAGGCCGAGGGCCGTCCCGGCTGGCACATCGAGTGCTCGGCCATGGCCTGGAAGCATCTCGGCGAGCATTTCGACATCCATGGCGGCGGCATCGATCTCGTGTTCCCGCATCACGAGAACGAGGTCGCGCAGACTTGCTGCGCCTTTCACCGCGAGCGCATGGCAAACTACTGGATGCACAATGGCTTCCTGCAGGTCGAGAGCGAGAAGATGTCGAAGAGCCTCGGCAACTTCATCACGATCCACGAGTTGCTCGCGGATTGGCCGGGCGAGGTGCTGCGCCTGAACATGCTGAAGACGCATTATCGTTCGCCGATCGACTGGACCATGAAGTCGCTGGAGGAGAGCGCCAAGACGCTCGACGACTGGTATCGCGTCGCGGCCGACGTCGCGCCGGGCAAGCCGGCTGCGTCCGTGGTCGATCCGTTGCTCGACGACCTCAACACGCCGCTCGCGATCGCGGCGCTGCACGGCCTGCGCAGCAGCGACGTACCCGCGCTGGCGGGTTCATTGCGGATGCTCGGCTTCCTGTCCGAAAGCGCTGCGCAGTGGGAAGGGCGCAAGCAGCAGGCCAGCGGCGTCGATGCCAAGGAGGTCGAGCGCCTGCTCTCGGAGCGGACGGCGGCCCGTGGCCGCAAGGATTTTGGAGAGTCCGACCGAATCCGCGATCTGCTCGCCGCGATGGGCGTCGCGATCAAGGACTCCAGGGACGGGACGACCTGGGAGGTTGTGCGATGAAGCGCCCCGACACGCCGTTTCCGCGGCACTGGCTCTATTACATCGCGCTCAAGATCCTGTTGCTCGGCGCCGCGATCGCGCTGGCGCTCAAGCTCTATGGGATATGGTGAAGACCATGGGACAGACTTTGCCAAAGCCCGGCCTGCGGCCCTTCCTGCCGGCTGATGTGCAGGTCCTCGCCGCGATCTTCACGGCCAGCATCGAGGAGCTGACCGGCGAGGACTACAACGAGGCGCAGCAGCAGGCCTGGATGGAGGCTGCGGACAGCGAAGAGTTCGGCAAGCGGCTTGCTGCAGACCTGACACTGGTTGCGACGCTGGAGGGCTCGCCCATCGGCTTCGCCTCGTTGCACGGCGCCGATCACCTCCGCATGCTCTATGTGCATCCCGCCGTGACCGGGCAGGGCATCGCGACCATGCTGGTCGACGCGCTGGAGAAGCTTGCCGGCGGCCGCGGGGCGACCAGCCTCTCGGTCGACGCCAGCGATACCGCGCAGGGCTTTTTTGCCAAGCGCGGCTACGTCGCCATGCAGCGCAACAGCATCACCGTCAACGACGAGTGGCTGGCCAACACCACGATGAAGAAGACGCTCGGGGCCGCGTCATGAGCAAGGAGCGCCTCTATCTGTTCGACACCACGCTGCGCGACGGCGCGCAGACCAACGGCGTCGATTTTACGCTGGCCGACAAGCAGATCATCGCCGCGATGCTGGACGATCTCGGCATCGACTATGTCGAAGGCGGCTATCCCGGCGCCAATCCGACCGACACCGAATTTTTCGGCAGCAAGCCGAAGCTCAACCATGCGCGCTTCACCGCCTTCGGTATGACGCGCCGGGCAGGGCGCTCGGTCTCCAACGATCCCGGTGTTGCCGGACTGCTGGAAGCGAAAGCCGATGCGATCTGTTTCGTCGCGAAGTCCTCCGCCTATCAGGTGCGCGTCGCACTGGAGACGACGAAGGAGGAAAATCTCGCTTCCATCCGCGACAGCGTCGCGGCGGCGAAGGCGGCCGGCCGCGAGGTCATGCTCGACTGCGAGCATTTCTTCGACGGCTACAAGGAAGATTCCAGCTTCGCGCTCGCCTGCGCCAAGGCCGCCTATGAGGCCGGCGCGCGCTGGGTGGTCTTGTGCGACACCAACGGCGGCACCATGCCGAACGAGATCGAGGCGATCGTCGCCGAGGTGACGAAGCACATCCCCGGCGATCATCTCGGCATCCACGCCCATAACGACACCGAGCAGGCGGTGGCGAATTCGCTCGCCGCTGTGCGCGCCGGCGCGCGGCAGATCCAGGGCACGCTGAACGGCCTTGGCGAGCGCTGCGGCAATGCCAATCTCTGCTCGCTGATCCCGACCTTGAAGTTGAAGCAGGAGTTTGCCGACGCCTTCGAGATATCGGTCACGTCGGAGAAGCTGGCGACCCTGGTCAAGGTCTCGCGCACGCTCGACGACATGCTCAACCGCGTGCCGAACCGGCATGCGGCCTATGTCGGCGAGAGCGCCTTCGTCACCAAGACCGGCATTCATGCCTCCGCCGTGCTGAAGGACCCGCACACCTACGAGCACGTGCTGCCCGAGACGGTCGGCAATCACCGCAAGGTGCTGGTGTCCGACCAGGCCGGCCGCTCCAACGTCATCGCCGAGCTCGACCGCGCCGGCATCGCCTATGAGAAGAGCGATCCGAAGCTGACGCGGCTGGTGGAGGAGTTGAAGGAGCGCGAGGCGGCCGGCTACGCCTATGAATCCGCCAACGCCTCGTTCGACCTCCTGGCGCGCCGCACGCTCGGCAAGGTGCCGCATTATTTCGAGGTCGAGCAGTTCGACGTCAATGTCGAGCAGCGCTATAATGCGCTGGGTCAACGGGTCACCGTGGCACTTGCCGTGGTCAAGGTCGACGTCGCCGGCGAGCATTTGATTTCGGCCGCTGAAGGCAACGGCCCCGTCAACGCACTCGACGTCGCGCTTCGCAAGGACCTCGGCAAGTACCAGAAATACATCGAGGGGCTGGAGCTGATCGATTACCGCGTGCGTATCCTCAATGGCGGCACCGGCGCGGTGACGCGCGTGCTGATCGAGAGCAGGGACGAGAACGGCGACAGCTGGACCACGGTCGGCGTGTCGCCGAACATCATCGACGCCTCGTTCCAGGCGCTGATGGATTCGGTGATCTACAAGCTCGTGAAGTCCGGCGCGCCGGCGTAGGCGGTCGCCACAAACGCCGTCATTGCGAGGAGCGAAGCGACGAAGCAATCCAGAATCTTTCCGCGGAGGGATTCTGGATTGCTTCGATTCGCTCGCAATGACGGGGAGGCTGCGATGGACTGCAGCTCTTAGAGCTTGCGCGCCACGTCCGGGGCGAGCTGCTTTTCGGCCTCGGCGAGCTGGGCCACCGCGGACTTCAGCTTCGGCAGGATCTCCTCGACGCGATCGGCCTTGAGGATGTCGACCGACAGGCCGGCGCGGATGAACTCGGTCTGGCGCATGTGCGACAGCAGCGAGAACAGCGGCTCCCAGAAATTGTCGATATTGGCGAGCAGCACGGGCTTGGCGTGACGGCCGAGCTGCTTCCAGGTCAGTTGCTCGACCAGCTCCTCGAGCGTGCCGACGCCGCCCGGCAATGCCACGAAGGCGTCGGAGCGTTCGAACATCAGCCGCTTGCGCTCATGCATGTCGGGAGTGACGATCATCTCCTGCACGCGCGTCAGCGCGTTCTCGCGCTTGCGCAGGAATTCGGGGATGATGCCGGTGACGGTGCCGCCGTGATCGAGCACGGAGGTCGCGACCGCGCCCATCAGGCCGACCGAGCCGCCGCCATAGACCAGACGGACGTTGTTCTCGGCGAGCGCCTTGCCGAGCGCCTTGGCGCCTTCGGTGAAACGGGGATTGGTTCCCGGGCCGGAGCCGCAATAGACACAGACGGTTTTGATGGTGCTCATTGGTGCCATGATGCATTGCAGCGAAAGGGCGTCAAGCCCAATCGGTGATTCGGAGCATCCGGAAATCTACCGGTAAATGGCGACAAACAATCGAAGATTCGCCATCTGGCGGGGTGCGTTCGGCTCCGGAAGCTTCTATATGACGAGCGAAAATCGTTAATCGCAACGCAGCCCGCATCCGGCGGGCTTTCAGGCTGTTTTGATGACTCATCCCCATTCGCCCCATGGCGCCGAAGCGCCCGAGCCGGCCGGCGGACCGCTGGAACGGGCCACGCTGATGGGCACGCTGGCGCATCTGTGGCCCTATATCTGGCCGGGCGACCGCTTCGACCTGAAGATGCGTGTGGTCTGGTCGATGGTGCTGCTGCTCGCCGCCAAGCTGATCACGCTCACGGTTCCATTCAGCTTCAAATGGGCGACCGATGCGCTGACCGGCGCCAACACCGCGCCGGTGCAGCCCGACAATTGGCACCTCTGGGTGATCGCCTCGCCGTTGCTGCTGACCGCGAGCTACGGCGTGATGCGCATCATGATGGCGGTGTTGACGCAATGGCGCGACGGCATCTTCGCCCGCGTGGCCATGCATGCGGTGCGCAAGCTTGCCACCATCACCTTCATTCACATGCACGAACTCTCGCTGCGCTTTCACCTCGAACGCAAGACCGGCGGCCTGACGCGGGTGCTCGAGCGCGGCCGCGAGGGCATCGAGGTCATCGTGCGCATGGTGATCCTCCAGCTGATCCCGACCATCGTCGAGGTCTCGCTGCTGATGGCCGTGCTGCTCTGGCAGTTCGACTGGCGCTACGTGGTCGCGACCCTGATCACGGTGACGGTGTACATGTACTACACCTACATCGCGACCGAGTGGCGGATCGGCATTCGCCGCAAGATGAACGATTCCGACACCGAGGCGAATACCAAGGCGATCGACTCGCTGCTCAACTACGAGACCGTGAAATATTTCAGCGCCGAGGCGCGCGAGGCGCAGCGCTATGACAAGTCGGTCGCGCGCTACGAAGAATCGAGCGTCCAGGCCTATACGTCGCTCGCCGTGCTCAACACCGGACAGGCGGTGATCTTCACGATGGGGCTGACCGCGACCATGCTGATGTGCGCAATCGGCGTGCGCAACGGCACCAACACGGTCGGCGATTTCGTTCTGGTCAACGCCATGATGATTCAGCTCTACCAGCCGCTGAACTTCATGGGCATGGTCTATCGCGAGATCAAGCAGGCGATCATCGACATCGAGAAGATGTTTGGCGTCCTCGGCCGCGAAGCCGAGATCAAGGACGTGCCCGATGCGAAGCCGCTGGTGGTCTCCGCCGGCAATGTGCGTTTCGAGGACGTGCGCTTTGCCTATGAGCCTGCGCGCCCGATCCTGAAGGGCATCAGCTTCGAGGTGCCGGCCGGCAAGACGGTGGCGATCGTCGGCCCGTCGGGCGCGGGCAAGTCGACCCTCTCGCGGCTTCTGTTCCGGCTCTACGACATCTCCGGCGGCAGGATTTTGATCGACGGCCAGGACATCCGCGAGGTCACGCAGGCCAGCTTGCGCGCTTCGATCGGCATGGTGCCGCAGGATACCGTGCTGTTCAACGACACCATCCGCTACAACATCCGCTACGGCCGCTGGGACGCCAGCGATGCCGAGGTCGAGCAGGCGGCGCAACTGGCGCAGATCGACCATTTCATCCGCATGGCGCCGAAGGGCTACGAGACCCAGGTCGGCGAGCGCGGCCTGAAGTTGTCCGGCGGCGAGAAGCAGCGTGTCGCCATCGCGCGGACCGTCCTGAAGGCACCGCCGATCCTGGTGCTGGATGAGGCGACGTCGGCGCTCGACACCCATACCGAGCACGAGATCCAGGGCGCGCTCGAGCGGGTGGCGAAAAACCGCACTTCGCTGGTGATCGCGCACCGGCTTTCGACCATTGTCGGCGCCGACGAGATCATCGTGCTGGACCAGGGCCGCATCGCCGAGCGCGGCACCCACGCCAAGCTGCTCGCGCAGGGCGGCCTCTATGCCAGCATGTGGAACAGGCAGCGCGAGGCCGAGGCCGCGCGCGAGAAGCTGGCCAAGATGGCTGATACCAGCGAGGCGCCAAACCGGGAGCCGCCGCCGGTTCAGGACGCCCTGACAGCGCCTGCGGCCGCGGAGTGACCTTGTCTCCGGTCCCAACTCTGGCCTAAACAACCGCGCGGGGCACCCCGCGTGCCATCAACCCTCAGGCGGCAGATAGTGATGTCCATTCTCGATTCGATCCAGCGTCAGATCCCGCCGATCCACAAGGAGGGCTATCCCTTCATCGGCGGCTTTGCGCTGGCGAGCCTGATCCTGTTCTGGCTGTGGTCGCCGCTCGGGTGGATCGGCACGATCCTGACCGTGTGGTGCGCGCTGTTCTTCCGCGACCCCGTGCGGGTGACGCCGGTGCGCGAGGGGCTCGTGGTGTCGCCGGCCGACGGCCGTGTCTCGATGATCACCATGGCGCTGCCGCCGGCCGAGCTCGGGCTCGGCGACCGCCCGCTGCCGCGCATCTCGGTGTTCATGAGCGTGTTCAACTGCCATGTGAACCGCGCCCCCTTGGCGGGCAGGGTGGACCGCATCGCCTACCGGCCCGGCCTCTTCATCAATGCCGAACTCGACAAGGCGAGCGAGGACAACGAGCGTAACTCGCTGGTGATCACGACGCCGACGGCACGGATCGGCGTGGTCCAGATCGCAGGGCTGATCGCCAAGCGCATCGTCTGCTTCGTCAGGGAAGGGCAGGCGATCGGGGCCGGTGAGCGCTTTGGCCTGATCCGCTTCGGCTCGCGCCTCGACGTCTATCTGCCCGTCGGCACCAAGGCGCTGGTCTCGGAAGGGCAGACCGCAATCGCAGGCGAGACGATTTTGGCCGACCTTGCCGGCGACGACCCGAGCCGCGCCTTCCGCGCCAATTAACCAATAAGTCGGTCCATGAGGGCCTTCCGCCGCAATGGCGGAGGGGGCGGGGCTTGCTATATCTCGCCTTGAGGTGAGGACGATCCATGACGCCCTACGACTCCAGAGATCCAGACGTGCGCCGCCGCCGGTTCCGCCCGATCCCGGTGCGGATGCTGGTGCCCAACGTCATCACGCTGCTGGCGATCTGCGCCGGCCTGACGGCGATCCGGCTGTCGATCGAAGGGCGGATGACGCTCGCCGTCTATGCCATCGTGTTCGCGGCCGCGCTCGACGGCATCGACGGCCGCATCGCGCGGCTGATCAAGGGCCAGTCCAAGTTCGGCGCCGAGCTCGACAGCCTCGCCGATTTCGTCAATTTCGGCGTGGCCCCCGGCCTGATGCTGTATTTCTGGCAGCTGCACGAGCTCGGCAATGCCGGCTGGATCGCGGCCATGGTGTTTGCGATCTCCATGTGCCTGCGGCTTGCCCGCTTCAACGCGACGCTGGACGATCCGAACAAGCCGGCCTTTGCCGCCAATTTCTTCACGGGCATGCCGGCGCCGGCCGGCGCAATCACCGTGATGTTGCCGATCTATGCCGCGTTCCTGGATCTGGGCCGCTGGCCCGCGTCGCTCACGGCCGGCTACACGCTGTTGATTGCCTTCCTGATGGTGTCGCGCCTGCCGGTGTTCTCCGGCAAGAGCATGCGCATGCGGGTGCCGCCGGAGCTGGTGCTGCCGGCCTTCGTCGCGGTGATCTTCTTCATCGCGCTGCTGATCAGCTATCCCTGGTACGTGCTCTCGATCGGCACGGTGCTGTATCTGGCCTCACTGCCACTCGGTTTCAAATCCTATCGCGACCAGGCCCGTGCGATGGAAACCGCCGCGCCGGCAGGAGGAGGCGAGGTCCCGTCGCCGCCCTCCGCGCCGACGCTGGCAAATCTGGCGGAGCCGCCGGACGAGGACGACCGGCCCGGACGGCTGCACTGAACGACAAGACACGGATATCTGCCATGAGGGCGTGCTGAGTTGGGTTGAAGCCTGATCTCGGCTATATCGCCTGTGCAGGCGGCACCGCGCCAACAGCGGCCGCCAATCTGGGAGAGAACGCCGTGACCAATTCCGCGACCGGGCCGCTGCCCGCTTCCGTCCTCGAAGCGCTGGGCCGCTACGACACCCCGACGATCTGCAATGCCATGGAGATCGTCGCGCCCGAGCGCCGGCTGATCGGCTACACCACCAAGCAACTCGTCTGCCCGTTCCCCGATCTGCCGCCGATCGTCGGTTACGCCCGCACGGTCGCGATCCGCTCGGTGCTGAAATCCTCGCTGCCGGCCGAAGAGCAGTCCAAGCGCCGCATCGACTATTACGAATATGTCGGTACCGGCCACGGTCCGCGCATCTCGGTGATCCAGGACATCGACGGTCCCGATGTCGGCTACGGTGCGTTCTGGGGCGAGGTGCAGAGCAACGTACACAAGGCGCTCGGCTGCCTCGGCGTCATCACCGACGGCTCGATCCGAGACATCCCGCAATGGGCCCCGGGCTTCCAGGCGCTGGCCGGTTCGATCGGCCCGTCGCATGCGTGGGTGCATGCGGAGAGCTTCGGCGGCGAAGTGCGCGTCGCCGGCATGACCGTGAAGTCGGATGACCTCATTCACGCCGACCAGCATGGCGCGATCGTGATCCCGCTCGACATCGCCGCGAAGCTGCCTGAAGCGGCCGAACTCTGCGGCCGCCGCGAGACGCCGATCCTCGAGATTGCCCGCAGCCCCGACTTCTCGCTGGAGAAGCTGAAGGCCGCGCTGAAGCGCTCCGCGGAAATTCACTGAGCTCCTGACTTGCCAGCCATGTCGCCGGCTCGCGCGGGCCGGCGACATGGGTGTGGTCCTGACGCGCAAGACACATCGCATCTCAAGACAAATCGCTTCTTCAGAAGCGCCTGGCCATTCCAGACATCGGCCTGCACGAGACGCCGAGGTTTTCGTCGCATGGCGACGTCATCATGGTTAGCGAAGTGTTGAGATTCATGTCGCTGTACGGCAATCGCGGTACCATCAGCAGCGGCGGGACACGCTGTCCGGACTTAACCTTTACGCGTCTTTAATCGCGGCTCACTAGGGTTTCCAATGCGGTTCGGGGTTGGGCCGCGCCACCGGCCAGGACGGCCGTTGTTGCGTTCGCGTTGGAGTCTCCCATGGATATCATGACGGGCGCCGGGCTTGTGGGCGGCCTCGCAGTTATCGCGCTGATGGTGTTCATGGGCGGCGATCTGCACATGTTCATCAGCGATCATGCGGCGATCATCATCTTCGGCGGCTCGGCCGCTGCGACCATGATCCGCTTTCCGCTCTCGGTGCTGATGCATGGCCTGCCGCTCGGCATGAAATTCGCCTTCACGATGAGCCGGCTGTCGGCGCACGACCTGGTCGACGAACTCGCCCGCATCGCCGAGATCGCCCGCAAGCAGGGCCCGGTGGGGTTGGAAAAGGTCGAGACTGACGAGCCGTTCCTGGCGAAGGGTATCCGCTACGTCGCCGACGGCTACGACCTCGATTTCATCAGGGACAATATGGAGCGCGACCGCGACAACTTCCTGCTGCATCTCAACGAAGGCAGCAAGATCTACCGCGCCGTCGGCGACTGCGCGCCTGCGTTCGGCATGATCGGAACGCTGATCGGCATGGTGCAGATGTTCTCGAACATGTCGGATCCCTCGAAGCTCGGCCCGTTCATGGCGACCGCCCTGCTGGCAACTCTCTACGGCGCGCTGGTCGCGAACCTGCTCTGCCTGCCGATCGCCGACAAGCTGCATGGCAAGCTGATCGACGAGGAAACCAATCGTACGCTGATCATCGATGGCATTCTGATGATCCGCGACTCCAAGAGTCCGACGTTGGTGCGCGAGATGCTGCTGGCCTATCTGCCCGAAAAGCACCGCCACGCCGAAGGCGAGCCGGTTCCGGCGTAACGCCGGACGCCGGGATCTGACAGATGGCAAAGAAGAAACGCGAAGAAGCTCACGGCGGCCATGGCTGGTTCGTGACGTTTGCCGATCTGATGGCCTTGCTGCTGGCGTTTTTCGTGATGCTGGTCGCGTTCTCCACCCAGGACTCCAACAAGCTGAAGATCGTCGCGGGCTCCATGCGCGAGGCCTTCGGCGTCCAGAGCGAGGCGCGCTACGCCGGCATCATCGAATCCGACGGCCTGCCGACCCGCGCGCGGCTGAAGAACGTCGACCACATCCAGCCTGAGGAGTCGTCGAACACGCCGACGCCGGACCAGGAGGATCACGACAAGACGTCCGGCGCGAGGCTCAAGGTCGACCGCGGTTTCGCGCTCGCCGCAGCGTCGCTGCGTCAGGCCTTGCAGGACATGCCGGAACTGACCGAGATGTCCAAGCACATCATGTTCGAGGAGACCAAGCAGGGCCTCAACCTCGAGATCGTCGACCAGGACGGCCGCTCGATGTTCGCGGACGGCTCAAAGGTGCCCTATGACCGCACGCGCCGCCTGATCGAGAAGCTCGCCATTCCGCTCAAGGCCACGCCGCTCCGCGTCTCCATCGCCGGCCACACCGCAGCCGGTTTCGTGCCGAGCCGCAGCGACTACGGCGCCTTCGATCTGTCGGCCGATCGGGCCAATGCAGTGCGCCAGATCCTCGAACGCGAGGGCCTGCCGCCGTCGCACGTCTTCGCCGTTTCGGGCAAGGCGGACACCCAGCCGCTGTTTCCGGACGACCCCTCGCTGGCGGCCAACCGCCGGGTGACGATCACCCTGATGCGGGAAGATCCGCCGCTGCCGCCGAATTTGAAGCCCTAGAGGTCTTGCGCTACCATCTTACCTGAGGCATGTCGTCGCGCTGGTGGCAACCGTTGCTGCGGCGTCACAGCATCTGCCTCGCCGCCTGCTAAGGTGCTGTGCCGATTGACAGCCGCGCCGGAAGCGTCGAAAGGCGCCGGATCAATTCCAGGGACGAAGCGTTTTCCATCCACATGACGGCGAGCATCACATCGACCGAGACCCAGGAAGGGCCGGTCACTTCGGGCTTTTGGTCCCTTACGCTCGGGAGCATCGGCGTCGTCTTTGGCGATATCGGCACCTCGCCGCTCTACGCATTCCACGAGGCGGTCAGAGGCGCGGCCCACGGCGAGCCGGTGTCGCGGGTCATGGTGCTCGGCGTGCTGTCGCTGATCCTGTGGGCGCTCTTTATCGTCGTCACCGCCAAATACGTCCTGCTGCTGCTGCGCGCCGACAATAACGGGGAGGGCGGCACGCTCTCGCTGATGGCGCTGGGCCAGCGTGCGCTCGGGCGGCGAAGCTGGTTCCTGCTCGCGCTCGGCGTGGTCGGCGCCTCCATGTTCATCGGCGATTCCATGATCACACCGGCGATCTCGGTGTTGTCGGCGGTCGAAGGTCTCAAGCTCGCCACGCCCGCCTTCGAGCACTATGTCGTGCCGCTCACCGTCTTCATCCTGGCGCTGCTGTTCGCGGTCCAGAGCAAGGGGACGGCGCTGGTGGCCTCGGCCTTCGGCCCGGTGATGGTGATCTGGTTCACCTGCCTGGCGGTGATGGGCATCGTTCACATCGCCGACGATCCGTCGGTGCTGGCCGCTATCAATCCCTATTACGCGCTGCAATTCCTGCTGTCGCACGGCACGATCGGTCTGGTCACGCTCGGCGCGGTGTTCCTGGCGGTGACCGGTGGCGAGGCGCTCTATGCCGATCTCGGCCATTTCGGCCGCAAGCCGATCCAGTCCGCCTGGATGTTCTTCGTGCTGCCGTCGCTGCTGATCAACTATTTCGGACAGGGCGCGCTGGTGCTGTCCGATCCCAGCGCGATTGAGCATTCCTTCTACAGCATGGTGCCCGAGTATCTGGTGTTGCCGCTGGTCGGACTTGCGACCGCGGCGACCGTGATCGCGAGCCAGGCGGTGATCACCGGCGCCTATTCGCTGGTCTATCAGGCGGTGCAACTCGGCCTCTTGCCGCGCTTCGAGGTGCGCTACACCTCCGAGACCCATGCCGGCCAGATCTATCTGCCGCGCGTGAACCGGCTGCTGCTGATCGGCGTGATGCTGCTGGTGTTGTTGTTCCACAGCTCCAGCAATCTGGCTTCGGCCTATGGCATCGCGGTCTCCACCACCATGGTTGCCGACGGCATCATGGGGTTTGTCGTGATCTGGAAGCTGTGGAACTGGCGTGCCGCGACGGCGGCTGCCGTGATCGTGCCTTTCGTCGTCGTCGACATGACCTTCTTCAGCGCCAATCTGCTCAAGCTGCTCGAGGGCGCCTGGGTGCCGCTGCTGTTCGGCGTCGCCATGGCCGGGACGATCTGGACCTGGCGGCGCGGCTCGGCGATCCTGATCCAGAAGACGCGCCGGATCGAGGTGCCGCTGGACGACCTGATCAAAAGCCTGGAGAAGCGGCCGCCGCACATCGTCAAGGGCACCGCGGTCTTCCTCACCAGCGATCCTTCCTTTGTGCCGACCGCGCTGCTGCATAATCTCAAGCACAACAAGGTGCTGCACGAGCACAACGTGATCTTGACCATCGAGACGGCGCATACGCCGCGGGTCGATCTGGTGGATCGGTTCAGGATGGAGAAGGTCAGCGAGAAGTTCTCGAAGGTCCGGCTGAGGTTCGGTTACATGGAGCAGCCGAACGTGCCCAAGGCACTCGCGATCGCGCGCAAGCAGGGCTGGCAGTTCGACATCATGTCGACGTCATTCTTCGTGTCACGGAGGTCGCTCAAGGCCTCGGCGCAGTCCGGCATGCCGCTGTGGCAGGACCATTTGTTCATCGCGCTGAGCCGGTCCGCCAATGACGCCACCGACTATTTCCAGATTCCCACCGGGCGGGTGGTTGAAGTCGGCACACAAGTCACCATCTGATTGCAATCGACGGACTTATGCGATTTTTGCATGGTGAGGGCCCAGAAACGGGCTAGGCTATGCCGGCAGCGCAGGACTATAAGCCGCGCGCTCTTCCGCCGTTGTGCAGTGAAGCATTTTAGAGGCCACTGGGCTCTCCCATGACAAGTGATATAGCGATTTCCGCCCCGGAAACGGCGGCGGCCAATGGGCATGGCGAAGCCCATACGACCGCCCGTTTCGGTGCGCTGACGCTCGGCAGCATCGGGGTCGTCTACGGCGATATCGGCACCAGCCCGCTCTATGCGTTCCGGGAAGCCGTGATGGCTGCGTCGGGGACTGAGGGGGCGCCGACCCAGGCCGCCGTGCTCGGCGTGCTCTCGCTGATCCTGTGGGCGCTGCTCGTCGTGGTGACCCTGAAATACGTCGTGATCCTGCTCCGCGCCGACAACAACGGCGAAGGCGGCACGCTCGCTCTGATGGCGCTGGCGCAGCGCGCGGTCGGCACTGGCGGGGCGACCATCGTCATGCTCGGCATCATCTCCGGCGCGCTGTTCTATGGCGATGCCGTGATCACGCCGGCGCTCTCGGTGCTGTCGGCAATTGAAGGCATGAAGGACGTCACGCTGCGGTTCGAGCCCTACATCGTGCCGCTGACGGTGGTGATCCTGGCCTGCCTTTTTGCCGTGCAGTCGCGCGGCACCGCCCGGGTCGCGGCCTTCTTCGGCCCTGTGATGTGCGTGTGGTTCGCGGTGATCGCACTGGCGGCGATCCATCCGATCATCGAACAGCCGCAGGTGCTGTATGCGCTGAACCCGCTCTACGCCGTGTCCTTCATGCTCCACCACGGCATCATCAGCTTCGTGACGCTGGGCGCGGTGTTTCTGGCCGTCACCGGTGCCGAGGCGCTCTATGCCGATCTCGGCCATTTCGGCAAACGGCCGATCCAGACCGCGTGGCTGTTCATCGTGCTGCCGTCGCTGGCGCTGAACTATCTGGGGCAGGGCGCGCTCGTGCTCGGCGATCCCGGCGCGATCGTGAGCCCGTTCTTCCAGCTCTTCCCGCAGGGTTTTTTCCGCGGCTGCATGGTCGTGCTCGCCACCGCCGCCACCGTGATCGCGAGCCAGGCGGTCATCACCGGCGCCTATTCGCTGACACGCCAGGCGATTCAACTTGGCCTGCTGCCGCGCTTCGAAATTCGTCATACATCGGAAGCCCATTCCGGCCAGATCTTCATCCCGCGCATCAACCAGTTGCTGCTGGTCGCGGTGGTGCTGCTGGTGCTGCTGTTCCGTTCCTCCAGTGCGCTCGCCTCGGCCTATGGCATCTCCGTGACCGGCACCATGGTGGTCACGGCGATGATGGGCTTTGTCGTGATCTGGAAGGTCTGGAAGTGGTCGCCGTTCGCGGCCGCCGCGCTGATTGCGCCGTTCCTGTTCCTCGACCTGACCTTTCTCTCCGCCAACCTGCTCAAGGTGTTCGAAGGCGGCTGGGTGCCGCTGGCGCTCGGCGCGCTGATGATCATCCTGATGTACACGTGGCGGCGCGGCAGCCGGCTGCTGTTCGAGAAGTCGCGCAAGCTCGAATTTCCGCTCGCCGATCTCGTGGCGATGCTGGAGAAGCGGCCGCCGCAGCGGGTGCCCGGCACCGCCGTGTTCCTGACCAGCGATCCGCTGAGCGCGCCGACCGCGCTGATGCATAGTCTGAAGCACTACAAGGTGCTGCACGAGAAGAACGTCATTCTCACCATCGAGACCGCGCAGACCCCGCGCATCGACCCGGCCGAGCGGGTGAGGCTGGAGCAGATCAGCCCGACCTTCTCCAAGGTGACGCTGAAGTTCGGCTTCATGGAATCGCCGAACGTGCCGAAGGCGCTGGCGATCGCCCGCAAGCTCGGCTGGCAGTTCGACATCATGTCGACCTCGTTCTTCCTGTCGCGCAGGGCGCTGAAGCCCGCCGCCCATTCCGGCATGCCCCGCTGGCAGGACCGGCTGTTCATCTCGCTCAGCCGCTCCGCCAACGACGCAACCGACTATTTCCAGATCCCCTCCGGCCGCGTGGTCGAGGTCGGAACGCAGGTGACGATCTAGCCGCCTGAGGCGAAATTCGCGATCGCGGATGCGCGCGAGGCCGCATCGCTGTGGTAGCGATGAAGGGCCGCTGCTGGACTCGAATCATCGGCCGTGCGAGACGAAAATCGATGCCGTCCGGCGTGATCGGTCAGGCCATGATCAGGTAAGGCGCGATGGATGGGGAGCCAGCGTCTGGCAATTGGTCAATCGACGGCGATGAATTCGTCGTCCTTGTCAATCATGACGCGCAATATGCGATCTGGCCGGCTGCCAAGCCGATTCCAGCTGGCTGGAATCAGGCACATTCGGCGGCGCAAAAGGCCGACTGTCTGGCCTTCGTCGAAAGCTGCTGGATCGACATGCGTGCCGGCAAACTCCCGGACCGGACCGTCCAGCGTTGAACGGTTGAATCTTGCAGATCCGCGGGAGCTTCGGTGTGATGAGGGAAGCGTCGATTGCGCCAGAACGCTTTCCGCTGTCGGTTGCCCAGCGTGACATCTGGTTTGGACAGCTGCTCGATAAGACGGGCTGTGTCTACAACATAGGCTTGTACACCGAGATCGTCGGTGAGCTGGATCTGCGGACGCTGGCGACGGCCGCCGAGCATGTCGTCGACCACACCGAGTCGCTCCGCCTCAGATGTTATGCGCGCGACGACGCGCTATGGCAGGAAGTGGTTGCGGCTCGCGGCGAGATACTGTCGATCATCGATGTCAGGCAGGCGCCGGATCCGTCGGCAGCAGCGGTCGGTCGGATCAATTCGGAGCTCCGCCGTCCCTTCCGGCTGGAGACCGAGCCGCCGTTCCGCTGGCTGCTGCTTCAGACCGCTGATGCGCGCTGGCTTTGGGGCCAGATCTATCATCACATTGCCTTCGACGGTCAGTCGGCCTGGATCGTCGGCAATCGCCTGGCTGAAACCTATTCAGCGCTGCGAGAAGGGCAGTCGTGTCCCGACTATCCGCTGGGCGGCACGGCCGCGATGGCGAGCGAAGCGCAGGCTTATCGTAAGTCATCCCGATGTGACGACGACCGCCGCTACTGGAAGACGACTCTCGCCGGCGCCGAAAAGATGAGCAGTTGGTCCGCGACCGGTGCCCGCGCCGGCGGCTCGTCCGATGCCGTTCTGCGCGAGACCTGCTATTTGCCGGCGTCGGTCTCCGATCAACTGCGCGAACTGTCACGACAGGCCGGGATCAGACCCGAGCACCTGCTGATGGCCGCCGCCGCGGTCCTGCAATCGGTCTATCAGGGGCAGCACGAGGTCGTGCTCGGCACGCAACTGCTGGGCCGCCTGGCAAGCGCGGCGCGAGCCTTCCCGGCGATGGCGTCGAACGAATGCCACCTGCGGGTCAATGTTTCGCCGGGACTTGGCTTCGATGCGGTCGCCAGGGATATCTCGCGGCAGATGCGGCTTGCGCTGCGCCATCAAGCCTATCGCTTCGAACACGTCCGCAACGATCTGGGGCTGCGGCCGGGCGAGCCGGACTATTTCAGCCTGTCCGTGAACATCATGCTGGTGGACCAGGATCTGCAGTTCAGCGGCGCGCAGTCATCATCGCACTATCTCTCTTACGGTCCCGTCCGCGATCTGTCCCTGAGCCTGATCGACAACAAGGCGGAGGGACGATTGCGCATGGATCTCGATGGCAATGCCGCCCTTTATCGTCGGACGGATCTGCAGTCGCATTTGTCGCGGATCGTCGCCATCGCCGCACAGATCGCGACAACAGGCTTTCCCGTCGGTGCGCTCGCGCTGCCGGTCGACATCGACGAGCCACGCGCCGATCCGGTGACCACCACTACCGCAGCAACGATCGGCAAGACGCTCCCTGACGTTCTGGCTGCTGCATTCGCCGCCGCCAGCGGCAGGGTCGCCATCGTCGGCGGTGGCCAGTCGCAGACCTATGACGAACTCGACAAGCGCTCGAACCGCCTCGCACGTTATCTCATCGATCGCGGCGTTGGCCCGGAAACAGTGGTCGCCATCGGACTGGACCGCAGTCTGGAAGCGGTGGCGGCCGTGCTGGCGGTGCTGAAGGCGGGAGGCGGCTGTCTGCCGCTGGACCCACAACATCCAGCCGAGCGGCTGAGCCATATGATCGCGGACAGCGGCGCTCCGGTCGTGCTCACTCAGCGCGGCACTGCGGACATTTTCGCAGGGCACGACATTGCGGCAATCGTGCTTGGCAATGGTGCGGTGGAAGAGGGGATCGCGGCGTGCGACCCGGAGCCATTGAGCCAGTCGGACCGGTCGGCACCGTTGCAGGCGCAGAACATTGCGTTCCTGATCTACACCTCTGGTTCGACAGGCAGGCCCAAGGGCGTGGCGCTCACGCATCAGAACCTGGTCGGCAAGCTCGGCGACCAGCTTGGCCTGTGGGATGTCGGGCCATCGTCGCGTTTCGTGTTCTCCAGCTCGATGAGTTTTGATCCGAGCATCCATCAGATGCTCCTGCCGCTGGTGGCGGGAGCAACCTGCATCGTCCTGTCGCCGGCCGAGACGAGTGATCCGGCGCTGTTCATGCGGTCGGTGGTCAATTTGGCCGCCACGCATATCGATGTCGTTCCGTCATTCGCCGCCGTGATCGCCGATTCCATTCCGATCGGATTGTCCACGCTTCGTGTGTTGATCCTGGGCGGCGAAGTGCTGCCGGCGCCGTTGCTGGAGAAGCTCCGTTCGCGCCTGCCATCCTGCCGGTTCTTCAACATGTACGGGCCGACGGAGGCCTGCATCGACGCAACAGCGTTCGAGATTGCCGCCGTTGCCGTTGACCAGGCCATTCCGATCGGTCGCGCCCTGCCGAGCTACGGCGTCCACATCCTCGACGAATGCCTGCGCCCAATGCCGCTCGGGGTTGTCGGAGAGATCTATATCTCCGGCGCTGGCCTTACCCGGGGATATTGGCGGCGGCCCGGATTGACGGCCGAGCGTTTTCTGCCGTGTCCGTTCGGCGCAGCCGGGGAGCGCATGTATCGTACGGGCGATCGCGCCTATCGCGATGCGGATGGAGAGATCGTTTTCTGCGGTCGCAAGGACGAACAGGTCAAGCTTCGGGGTGTGCGGATCGAACTGGCAGAAATCGAGCTAGCGTTGCTGGGGCAGGCCGGGGTTGCCGAAGCGGCGGCGATCTTCGACGACAGCAGTGCGGATGCGCGCCTGGTGGCTTATGTGGTGCCGTCCGGCGACGTCCGGCTCGACGGCTCCGGTTTGCGCGCGGTGCTGGTCACCACGCTGCCGCCGGTGATGGTGCCGTCGGTCGTGGTCGTGCTGGAAACCATGCCGCTCCTGCCCAATGGCAAGCTCGACCGCAGGTCATTGCCGAGAGGCCAGCGGGACGTGTCGGCTGATCGTGTTGAACCCGAGAGCGATCTCGAGGCGGACATTTGCCGGCTGTTCGGTTCGCTCACTGGCGCCGACCGCGTCACCGTGCTGGACAATTTCTTCTTGCTCGGCGGGCACTCGCTGATGGTGATGCAACTGGCCTCGCGTCTGCGGGCCGACCATGGCCGCGAACTGCCGATCGAGCTGGTTTTCGACAATCCGACCCCGAGGGCACTGGCGAAGGCGATCACCGCGCGCGAATTCGCCGCGGCCCATCACCAGCTCGTGCGTCTGCGCGTCTCCGGCTCGCTGAGGCCGCTGTTCTGCGTCCCTCCCGCCGCGGGGCTGGCCCAAGTGTACTATCGCATGCTGGACGGCCTCGACGTCCGAATTCCCGTCTATGGGCTGCAGGCGGCTGGTGTCGTCGATGCGGCGCCGCCGCCCGGGTCAATTGCCGACATGGCGCGGGGGTATGTCGACGCCCTCCGGACTGTGCAGCCTCGCGGTCCCTATCATTTGATGGGCTGGTCGTTCGGCGGGGTTGTCGCCCACGACATGACGCGCCTGCTGGAGGCCGAGGGTGATGAGGTGGCTGTTCTGTTTCTGATTGATTCCTACTTCTCCAACGTCAGCGCCGACGTCGCGGGTCCCCGCACCGTGCCGGGCTCGATGCTGGGAGGAGAGGGGGATGCGTCGCTGTCCGGTGGCGACGAAACGTCGGAGGACCTGCTTGACCGGATCGCCGCGGCTTTCGAATGGAGCGGTCGGCTGCTTGCGGACCATACGCCGCGTCGCGTCCGCGCGCCTCTTGTCTTCGTCCGCGCCACCGACAATCTCGATGCGGATCTAAGCTCGTCGCTCGGGGCGGTGACCAGCGGCGCCATCGAAATCGTGGGGGTGGACGCCGGCCACTATTCGGTGTTCGAACCGCCGCACGCGGCCAGGATTGGCGCCATCCTGAGCCGCAACATGATCCGGGCAGCGACCCGAGGATCGTGATCGGAAGCGGCGGCCGAACCCGTCAATTCGTCGGTCAGGCCGGACGACCAACCGGGGTGAATGCGACATCGAGCGCCTTGATGCCGGCAATGAAGTTCGACCGCAGCAGCTTCGGGGCGCCGATGGCGTGAATGTCGGGCAGCGTCGCGAGCAGTTCCTCGAACAGGATCGTGATCTGCATCTCGGCGTATCGCCAGCCCAGGCAGTGATTGATCCCCGAGCCGAACGAGATGTGGTTCGGCGCGTCCTTGCTGCAATAGCGATCGACCTTGAACTGCATGGCATCCGGCCAACGACTGTCGTCGCGATTGGCGGACTTGTACCAAAGCACGACCTTGTCGCCTTCGCGAATGTTCTGGCCTGCCAGCACGGTATCCCGGGTGGCGGTCCGGCGTGCGTGAATGAGCGGCGTGGCCCAGCGCACGAATTCCTTCGTTGCCTGGGGCACCAGGGCGGGATCGGCCTGAAGTTTGGCGCGCTCGGACGGATTCTCGGTGAGCGCGACGATGGATCGCGTCATCGTATGCCGTGTGGTTTCGTTGGCGGCGACCACGAAACTCGCGAAGTTCTCGCAGAGTGCATCGAGGTCCAGCGGCTTGTTGTCGATCGTCAGGCGGGTCACGACGGTCAGGAAATCGGTCCGGTCCGATCCCGCCCGCTCCTTGATGAGCGCCTCGACATACCGGTCCAGCGCGCGGACGCACTGAATGCGGTGGTCGATGGATGGAACGTAGTCATCGTCGTCGTCTCCGATCATGGCGTTCGACCATGTCATCAGTGTCGTCCCGTCAGCCTCGGGGACCTCGAGGAGGTCGGTCAGCAGGCCGGCGGCGACGGGATTGGCGATCTCCGAGACGAACTCCGCGCGCCCCCGGGGGGCGATGCCGGCGATCAGACGCCGGATTCGCTGCCGGGCCCTGTCCTTGAAGGTCGCAACCGCTTCGGCGGAGAAGACCGGCTGAAATGCCTTCCTGAAGGTGGTGTGGTCCGGCGGGTCGATGGCAAAGATGTCCGGACGGGGATTGGCCGTCACGTCCTTGGCGTCGAAGATGCGCATTCCGCCCCGCCTGTAGTCGGTGGAGAAGACGTCACGGGCGCGGGTGACGGCCTCGACATCGTCGAAGCGGGTCACCGCCCAGAAGCCGGGGCCGCCGACCTCCGGATTCCAGTAGATCGGATCGTTGTCGCGCAGCTGCTTGAGCAGCTGATACTGATCGGGACGGGAATGAAAATCGGGATCCTTCAGGTCGATCGCCGCGTGCCCGTCGCCCACCGACTTGCGGAATGCGGGATTGGGCATCACTGAAGCAGATCCTTCGATCGTCATGGCTGGGTATCTTTCCGATCGTATTTGAAATAGTCGCTGACGTATTCTATGGCGCCGTTCCTGATGTGGAGCACGGTAGCGCCCTCGTTACGGAACGCATCGCCCGTCTTCAGCCGTCCGTCGTTCTTCCAGGTGACGCAGAGCTTCTCGCCATCCTGGATGAAGTCGAGCGCCTCGAACCGCAATGTCTCGAATTGCGAGAAGATCCTCTTGAGCAACAGCACGACCTTGCCGCTGCCCGCCACGGCGCGCAGCCCCGGATACTCGATCCGGATGTCTTCGCTGAAGATGTCCTTCAGCGAAGACAGATTGCCGCTTCCCAGGATGTTCAGGAAGAGCTTCGCCAGCTCGACATGCGACGGCGTCAACTTGCTTTTTGCTGCGCCGGTGTCGCCTTCTGCGCCAATGCAGCTTTCTGCGCCAATGTCGCGGACATGTAGGTGTAGAGGTCGTCGACCGTCTTGATGGCCTCAAAGACATCGTCCGACACTTCGATGTCGAACTTGGTCTCGAGCACGCTGACCAGCTCCACGATGTCGAGGCTGTCGAGGCCGAAGTCCTTCAGCTGCATTTGCGGCTCGACGGACTGGCAATTGCCAAGGCGGCTTCGCCCGGCCCCTGACGATTTCATGACCTCGACGATGATGCCGTCGACAGTGCTTCTGACTTGCTGGGTGTTGATCATTTGGCGCTTCTCGGGGCTCCGGATGCATTTTTCGGTCAAGCAATGGCGAACGCAACAAGGAGTTGCATGAAGAACGTCTCAGCATAGAGCAGCCCGCTACGATTCGCTGCGTGCGTTACATGCGCGGCTGAAAATTCTCAGCTTCGCAATGACGTGGAAAACCGCTACGCATGCAACTGCGGCTTTTGTCTTGATTAGAATCGAGTGTATGGTCGCGAGCTTTATTGGGGGATTGCAGCGATGACCACCGTATCGACCGTGACCGGCGCAACCACTGGTGATGCCGATGTTCGCGATGGCGGCCTCGACGAAGCCAAATTGGACAACGTTGGCCAGATCGTGTCGTCGGCCGTGAAATGGTCGGCCGCAGCCGGTCTCGTCCCGCTACCGTTCGTGGACCTCGTTGCCCTCGGAGCCGTTCAGACGCGGATGCTGATGGATCTCAGCAATGTGTATGGCCATTCGTTCGGCAAGGAAGCAGCCAACGCCATTGTGTCCGTTCTTCCCGGCACGCTGATACCAGGCGCGGCCGCCGGGGCGGTGATGAAGGCCGTACCGGGTGTGGGCACGTTGGCGGGCATTGCGTCGGTGTCGGCATTTGGTGCCGCCGCGACCTACGCCATCGGCAAGGTTTTCGCCCGCCATCTGGCGGGAGGCGGCAAGCCCGGCGATTTCAGCGCTACATCGATTGCGGATGATCTGAAGGCCGAGTTCAGGCGCGGCAAGCCGCCGGCGGCGACGTAGCGCCGCCCGATGGTCGGGCCATTCCTCGTCTATCTGGCTTGCTGCCTGCTGGTCGGGTATCTCGCCCGTGACCGGGTGATCGGTTTCGCCGGCTTTTTCCTGCTGTCCTTCGTGTTGACGCCTCTGGTCATGTTCATCGTCTTTATTCTCGGAATGCGGCGCAGCGCGTCCTAGCCGGATTTCAAAATGAGTACATCCGAGTCATCCGCGGCCGAGCCAGGTTCGAACTTGGGCAGGCGGCTGATCGGGCTCTTGCTGAAGAGCCGGGATATCCGGCTCTCGGTTCCAAAGCGACTACCTGTCATTGCGCTGGCTTCGCCGCTGGACCTGCTGCTGGTCGCAATGCTTTCGGCAGTCTCCGGAACGTTCATCATCATGGTGATCACGGCCGGCGTCAGCGAGCAGAACGACGAATTCAAGTCCCTTGAACTGGGGCTGGCATTCGTCGGCTTGCTGCTGATTTATCGCTATGCCCAGACTCTGCTGCTGAGGAAAAGCGCCCGGGCGATCGAGGATGCGCTCCATGAGCAGCGGGTGCGTGTCGCGGTCAAGGTCCTGCAGCTCGACCTGAGCGATCTCAATCAGGTCAGCCGGACGGCCTTGCTGGATGGCATGGCTCGCCATTACGAGGCGGTGTCGCAGGCAGTCATGCCGATGCTGAGCGGATTTCAGAACGGCATCCTGCTGCTGCTCGTCATGATCGATCTGTTCTGGCAATCGTTCGTCACCGGTGTTCTCACCGTGATCTTCGTCGGGTTGATCATTCAGTACTATCTGAACCGCGAAGGCGAGCTGAAGACGCAGATGATCGGGGCCGCGCGCGCGGATGCGGCCTTGCGCGCGACCGCCGAGGACCTGGTCGACGGCTTCAAGGAACTACGCCTGAGCCGGCTGAAGCAGGACGCGATCCATCGGGAGATCGTCGAGCTCTCGGGCAATGTTGCGAAATGCCGCACCAAGGGCGCGGCCGTGATCAGCGATCTGGTCATCCTGGCCGGCTCCACGTCCTACATGCTCGGCGCGACCGTGGTCTTCATCCTGCCGCTGATCTCCAGCGTCGCGGGGGAGGAGCTCTCCAGGATCGTGACCACCGAGCTGTTCCTGCTTGGGCCGCTCGGAGCACTGGTGCGGGCCGCCGAGCCGCTTTCCATCGCACGCTTCTCCCTCAGCGGCATCGATGAATTCGAAGCCTCGCTCGACCAGCGTGGCAAGGTGGCACAGGTTGCATCCCCAGCGCCGCGGACGTTCGAGCGCATGCAGATGGACCGCGTCGGTTATGCTCATCGGCGCGGCGTCGGCGAGGAGGGCTTTGCAATCCGCGACGTGACATTCGAATTGGCGCCGGGCGAGCTCGTGTTCGTCACCGGCAACAACGGATCCGGCAAGACGACGATGCTGCGGGTGCTGACGGGGCTCTACCCGGCCGGGCACGGTACGATCTCCGTCGACGGCCAGGTGATGTCCGAGGCGACGATGGAGAGCTATCGTGGTCTGTTCTCGACGGTCTTTGCGGACTTCCACACGTTTCGAAAGCCCTATGGATTGGACGAGGCGGGATTGGCGCTGTTTCGGCAGAACGCGCAGGACCTCGATATTGCCGACAAACTGCCGCCGGATTTCGAACAGGGCTACGACCCCGAGGCGTTCTCCACCGGCCAGCGCAAGCGGCTGGCGCTGTCGCTGGCGATGGCCGACGCGCGCCCGATCCTGGTCCTCGACGAGTGGGCCGCGGATCAGGATCCCGGCTACCGGGAGCGTTTCTATCGAACCATTCTCCCCCGCATCAAGGCGACCGGCAAGGCGATCATCGCTGTGACGCATGACGAGCGCTATTTCGAGCTGGCGGACCGGCGCTACCACATGGAGGACGGGCGACTGAAGCCGGTCGGCCCGGCATGAATGTTCAACGCACCATCCGCCAGCTGTCGACAGGCTTGATTTTCCTGATCCTGCTCACGCTCTTCGTCGTGTTCATGCTCTGGCGTCACATGGTGATCACGGTACCGGCAGGACATGCAGGCGTGATGTGGTGGCGCTTTTTCGGCGGTACCGACATGGTCAGTCCTGCCAGGGACGAAGGCCTTCATCTGATCTTCCCGTGGGACCAGCTCATTGTCTACGACACGAGGCTGCAGGAGTTCACCGAGGATTTCGGGGTCGTCTCCAATGACGGACTGAACCTGCGGGTGACCGCGAGCGTCCGTTGGCGGGCGAGACGCAATCAGCTGGGCGCGCTGCACCGCTCGATCGGTCCGGACTATGTCAGGCTGCTTCTGATTCCCGAGGTGGGATCCATCCTGCGCGAAACGATATCCAGATCCAGGGCCGAGGATCTGTACGCCAAAGACCGTCACGCCATCCAGGATACGATCTATCGGACGCTCGTCTCGTCCCGGAGCTCGAACATTGGCGGCGCGACCGAGGAGCAGGGCCCGCTGGCTCCGATCTCGTTGACCGACGTCCTGATATCGGAGGTGAAGCTTCCCGAGACGCTTCGGGCGGCCGTGGAACGCAAGTTCGCACAGGCCGAATATGTCGAGGAGTACCGCTTCAAGGTGCAGAGCGAGATCCTCGAGAGCCAGCGCAAGGAGGTCGAGGCGAACGGCATTCGCAGGTTCCAGGAGATCGTCACGCCGACCATTTCCGACGCCTATCTCCGCTGGACGGGGATCGAGGCCACCTTGAAGCTGGCGCAGTCGCCGAACAGCAAGGTGGTCATGGTGGGCAACGGACCGGGGGGCATTCCGGTCATCCTTAACGGCTTCGAGAGTACAAAGCCGGCCGCAGTTGCGGCGCCGGAGGCAGAGGCCGCGAAGAAGGCGCCTGAAACCCCTCCGCCGCCGGCCATCCAGCCCCAGACGACCGAACGAACCGAACCCGCAGTCACGCCGACGCCGGTTCCCACCCCGCGGCGCGGACCGCCGCGACGGCGGGAGGGACCGGTCCAGCGGCCGAGCCCGAGTGCCGCCCCGTAGTCCCCGCCGCCGACCT
The DNA here is from genome assembly GCF_008932115.1 of Bradyrhizobium betae. Taxonomy (NCBI): domain Bacteria; kingdom Pseudomonadati; phylum Pseudomonadota; class Alphaproteobacteria; order Hyphomicrobiales; family Nitrobacteraceae; genus Bradyrhizobium; species Bradyrhizobium betae. The sequence goes on along the minus strand of NZ_CP044543.1, from coordinate 615,191 downwards.
CCGGTGGCCGTCTGAAAGCTGCACTTCAAGTCGCTGCGATTTAGCTTTAACTTGCGGCATGCGGCTCAAGCCTTTGTAGCGCTTGATTTTCGCCTGCCGAGAGGCGAGGTTGCCGGCCGCCGGGATCGCCCCGGCAGCGGCCCGCGACGTTGGAGGATGATGTGGCAAATCAAGTACAGGATCTGACCCCGGACGAGGTCTCCAAGGGTGTCGCGGAAGGGCGCTATCTGCTCGTCGACGTGCGCGAGCCGAACGAGGTCGAGGCCGAGGCCTATCCCTACGGCGTCGTCGTGCCGCTCTCGACTTTCGATCCCAGGGCGATCCCGGACCGCGCCGGCAAGGAGGTCGTGTTCGCCTGCCGCTCGGGCAAGCGATCGGTGACGGCCTCGCTCGCGGCGCAGGCGGCGGGCCTGCCTTACGACAAGCACCTGGCCGGCGGCATGCTCGGCTGGAAGGCGGCGGGTCTTCCCAGCAAGGTCGGTGGCTGATCGACCCGATGTCCAAGAGTTCGTCCCTGAACAAGATCTTCGCTGATCTTCCCGTCACCATCTTCGAGGCGATGTCGCAGGCCGCGCGCGACAATGCCGCCATCAATCTCGGCCAGGGGTTCCCTGACGATCCCGGTCCGGAGGACATCCGCCGCGCCGCGGCCGAGGCCTCGCTGAACGGCTACAACCAGTACCCGTCGATGATGGGCATCCCGGAACTGCGCCAGGCGATCGCGACCCATTACGGACATTGGCACGGCCTCAAGCTCGACCCGATGAGCGAAGTAATGGTGACCTCCGGCGGCACCGAGGCGCTGACCTCGGCCATCCTCGCGGTGGTCCAGCCCGGCGACGAGGTGGTCTGCTTCCAGCCGGTCTACGATTCCTATCTGCCGATCATCCGCCAGGCCGGCGGCATTCCGCGCCTGGTCCGGCTCGAGCCGCCGCACTGGCGTCTGAATGAGGACATGCTGAAAAGCGTCTTCAATTCAAAGACCAAGGCGGTGCTGTTCAACAATCCCCTGAATCCGTCCGCGGTGGTGTATCCGCGCGAGGACCTCGAACTGCTCGCGCGCTACTGCCAGGAGTTCGACGTCATCGCGATCACCGACGAGGTCTGGGAGCACGTCACCTTCGACGAGCACAAGCACATCCCGCTGATCACCATCCCCGGCATGCGCGACCGCACCATCAAGGTCGGCTCGGCCGGCAAGATCTTCTCGCTGACAGGCTGGAAGATCGGCTTCGTCTGCGCCGCGCCGCCGCTGCTGCGCGTGGCGGCCAAGGTGCACCAGTTCCTGACCTTCACCACCGCGCCGAACCTCCAGGCGGCCGTCGCCTACGGTCTCGGCAAGCCCGACGACTACTTCCTGTCGATGCGCAAGGACCTGACGCGCAGCCGCGACCGCCTGACCAAGGGGCTGGAGAGCCTTGGCTTCCCCGTGCTGAAGTCGCAAGGCACGTACTTCCTGACCGTCGACCTGTCGCCGCTCGGGCTCAACGAGAGTGACACCGAGTTCTGCTGGCGGATCGTGAAGGATTACAAGGTCGCCGCGATCCCGGTCTCGGCCTTCTACGAGCAGGACCCCGTGACCTCGGTGGTGCGCTTCTGCTTTGCCAAGAAGGACGAGACCCTCGACACCGCGCTGGAGCGGCTGTCGGACGCGGTGCGTGGACGCAAGAGGTAGACAGGAATGACGAACGTCGGCCGCTCCGGATTTGGCTTTGGTCTCGCAATCGCCGCAGCGCTGACGTTCCTCTCGGCCCCGGCGGGGGCCGGGGAGCGCGTCGTCAACTTCTACAACTGGTCCAACTACATGGCGCCGGACGTGCTGGAGGCCTTCACCAGGGAGACCGGCATCAAGGTGGTCTACGACACCTTCGATGCCAACGAGACGCTGGAGACGCGCCTGATGGCCGGCAAGTCCGGCTACGACGTTGTGGTGCCCACGGCCTATTTCCTGCAGCGCCAGATCAAGGCCAACATCTTCCAGAAGCTCGACAAGACGAAGCTGCCGAACCTCGGCAACGCCTGGCCCGTGGTGACTGAGCGACTCGGCATCTACGATCCCGGCAACGTTTACGCCGCCAACTACATGTGGGGCACGACTGGCATCGGTTACAACGTCGCCAAGCTGAAGCAGATCCTCGGGGCCGACGCGAAGATCGACAGCTGGGACATCGTCTTCAAGCCGGAGAACCTCGCCAAGTTCAAAGACTGCGGCGTCCACATGCTCGACTCCGCCGACGACATCTTTCCGGCGGCGCTGAGCTGGCTCGGGCTCGATCCGAACTCGACCAAACAAGCGGACTTGGAGAAGGCCGCTGACGTCGTCGCCAAGGTGCGCCCGTCGGTACGAAAATTCCACTCGTCCGAATATCTGAGCGCGCTCGCCACCGGCGAGATCTGCTTCGTGGTCGGCTGGTCCGGCGACATCATGCAGGCCCGCGCCCGCGCCGCCGAGGCTAAAAGCGGCATCGAGATCGGCTACGCGATCCCGAAGGAGGGCGCGCAGATGTTTTTCGACAATCTCGCGATCCCCGCGGACGCGAAGAATGTCAGCGAGGCCTACGAGCTGATCAACTACCTCTATCGCCCCGACGTTGCCGCCAAGAACTCGGACTTCCTGTCCTACGCCAACGGCAACCTCGCCAGCCAGAAGCTGATCGACCCCAAGATTCTCGGCGACAAGAATATCTATCCGGACGAGGCGACGCTCGCAAAGCTGTTCGTCATCACGGCGCGCGAGCCGGCGACGCAGCGGGTCATCAACCGGTTGTGGACGAAGGTGAAGACGGGAAGGTAGAGGGGCGAGGCGTCGTCATTGCGAGCGGAGCGAAGCAATCCAGAATCTCTCCGCGGAGACGCTCTGGATTGCTTCGTCGCTTCGCTCCTCGCAATGACGGCAGAGCTACCGCCACCGCCGGTGCAGCCACAACCACTGCTCAGGATACTCGCGCACCCAGCTCTCCACCACGCTCGTGATCGCCTGCGTCGTGCCCTGGATGTCGATCCTGCCGTCAGCATCGCGGACCGGCTTGACCTCCTCGGTCAGCTCGGCGCGGAAGCGATTGCCGGGCAGGCGGATGATGCGGACGCCGTGGATCGGGCATTCGACCTGGCGGAGCAGGCGCGCCAGCATCGGATTGGCGCGGGTCTTGCGGCCGAAGAAGGTGACCTCGACGCCGCCGGTCAGATACTGGTCGATCAGCATGGCGACATGCTTGCCGTCCTTGAGCGCCTGCGCGAGCCGTAGCGGCGCGTCGCGGCCCGCCGGGATCAGCGTGCCCATGTTGACCTGGCGCATCTCCTGGATGATGCGGTCGGCCGAGGCGATGTTCGGCCGGCGGTAGAGGATCGCGGTGTCGAGCCCATGCGCGATGGCTGCCAGCGCCGGCAGTTCCCAATTGGACAGATGGGCGGCGAAGATCAGTGCCGGCTTGCCGTCGTCGCGGATTCGGTCGAACCGTTCGATGCTGGCTTGAGGCAGTTCGATCCGGCTCTTTTCCGGATGGTCGCGATCGTAATCCCAGACGTGGTCCATGTGCGCAAACTCGCCGCCGACGCGGCCGAGATTGTCCCACACGCCCATCAGGATCTGTTCGATCTCCTCCGGCGACTTCTCGGGAAACGCGGCGGTGAGGTTGGCGCGGCCGATCCGGTGCTCGCGCAGGCGCGGGCCGATCAGCTTGGTGACGCGCGCGAAAAAGTCCGAGGTCTTGGCCGGATCGAAATAGCGCGTGGTGCGCAGCATGCCGACGGTGGCCGCGCCGATCAGGCTTCCGCCGATCGACTTGGCTGCATTTCGCGCGCGAATCTTCGTGCTGATGGGAATCAGCGCCATGCGTCCGGTCAGGCGGGTTCGCGCGTCAGGATCAGCGAGGCGTTCTGGCCGCCGAAGCCGAACGAGTTCGACATCACCGCGGTGACGCGGGCATCGCGCGCCTTGTTGCCGACGACGTCGAACAGGATCGCGGGATCCGGCGTCTCGTAGTTGATCGTCGGCGGAATGCGCTGATGCTCGAGCGTCAGCAACGAGAAGATCGCCTCGACCGCACCGGCGGCCGAGATGGTGTGGCCGACCATCGACTTGTTGGAGGTGACCGGGATCTTCGAGATGAGATCGCCGAACACGGCCGATGTCGTGTTGTACTCCATCTTGTCGTTCTCGGGCGTCGAGGTGCCGTGCGCGTTGATGTGGTCGATCTGGTCCGGCGTCATGCCGGCATCGGCCAGCGTCTTGTTCATGCAGCCGATGATCGGCTTGCCGTCGGGCGAGGAGCGGGTGCGATGGAAGGAATCGGTCAGCTCGCCGCAGCCGGCGATGACGCCGAGAATCTTCGCGCCGCGCGCGGTCGCGGCTTCGTAGCTTTCGAGCACCAGTGCGCCGGCGCCTTCGGCCATGACGAAGCCGTCGCGGTTCTTGGAGAAGGGGCGGGAGGCCGCTTGCGGCGGATCGTTCTGGGTCGACAGAGCCGAGAGCAGCGAGAAGCGCACCAGGGCTTCCGGGTTCACGGTGCCGTCGGTCGCGACGCACAGCGCGGCGTCGGTCTCGCCGCGGCGGATCGCCTCGACGCCGAGCTGGATCGAGGTCGCGCCCGAGGCGCAGGCCGTCGACAGCGAGATCGGCGAGCCCTTGGTGCCGAAGGTCTCGGCAAGATGGGCGGCAACCGAGCCGAACATGAAGCGGTGGTGATAAGCGCTGTACTTGCCGCCGCCGGAGATCCGCAGCAGATCGTCATAGGTGAAGTCCGGCGCGCCGACGGCGCGGCCGAGCTCGCGGCGCTGCGGCCATTCGACCTCGACCGGCGCAACCGCAAGGAAGAGGGGGCCCGGGAAATCGGCCTTGGCCCCGATGCCGGCCTGCTCGAGCGCTTCCTGCGTGACGAGTTCGGCCATCCGCTCGGACAGGCCGGTGGAGGAGAACGGATCGACGCTGACGAAGTCCACGGTGCCGGCCATCGTGGTCTTGAGGCCGTCGACCGGAAAGCGCGTGATGGTGCGGATGCCGGATTCGCCGGCGACGAGCTTGGCCCAATTGTCGGCCTTGCCGGCGCCGAGCGAGGTCATGATGCCCATGCCGGTGACGACGACGACGGGACGCCCGAGTTTGTCGCGTGGTGCAGTCATGTGTCCCCCGATAGAGCTAGAGCGTCATCAGCCGAAGCGCGCCGCGCGTCAGCTGACCGCCTCGACCAGCGCCATGCCTTCGCCGCGCCAGTGTCCGGCCCCACCACCACAATCTGGGTGGGCGCCCCCTGCATTTCAATCTCAAGTCCCGTGGAATCGTTCGGCGGGAACAGCGCGCCGCGCGAGATCGAGAGGGCGGCGAGCGCGAGGCCAAGCGGGAATTGCGTTTCCATGGTGTGGCCGAACATCGTACCGGTGGATCGCACCGGGAATTCGGCATGGCTCTTCAGGAAGCCGCGCTCTTCCGAGGTCGCCGGCTCCGCGCCGGTCGCCCCGGTGATGATCGCGCCCTTGCCCTCGCGCCTCGGCAGCTTGGCCCAAAGCTTCTCCAGCGTTGCGGCCATGTCGCCGGGCTGCTTGCGCCGGGCGAGATCAGCAACGACGCTCGACAGCTTTGCGAACGGCTTGGCGCCGCGCGCCTCGGCATGCGCCTTCGATTCCAGCACCAGGAAGGCGCCGGCCGAGCCGAGCGCGAAACCGGCGTGTTCCTTGCGCGCCCAGACGGGGGCGAACTTGTCCTTCAGATTGAAGTCGCCGAATTCGTAGAGGACCATCAGGTCCTTGCGTTCGCCGTTATGCGAGCCGCCGATCAGCGCGATGTCGCTCTCGCCCGAGGCGATTCGCGCCAGCGCGATGCGGGCGGCATCGGCGCCCGCGACTTCTTCGCCCATGAAGGTGCGCGAGGTGCCGCCGAGACCGTGCACGATGGCGATGTTGCCGGCGAGGAGATTGGAGAGCTGGGCCAGGAACAGCGTCGGCCTGAGATCGCTCATCAGCCGCTCGTTCAGGAAGCCGGGCGCGTTCGCTCCCTTGGCCTCGGCCGTGAGCACGCCGGTGTCGACGTTGAGATCGCGCTCGCCGCCGCCGGCGGCGACCACCATGTCGATCTTCGACAGAATGTCCTTGTTGCCCTTGATCCCGGCGGAGTCGAGCGCGAGGCCGGCGGCATAGGTGCCGATCCGCTGCCAGGCTTCCATCTGGCGCTGGTCACCCTTCTTCGGGATCTGGCTGTCGAAGGAGACAGGCATCAGGGGATGCACGATGTAGGGCGCAAAACCCTTCTCGTCGACATTGATGCGCCTCTCCTGGAGCGCGGTCCAGTTCGCGTCCAGGCCCTCGCCGAGCGAGGTGGCAAGTCCAATGCCGGTGATCCAGACTTCGGTCTGGCCGGGCCTCAGAGCAGCAGTGTCAGTCATGGCGAAACGGCCTGTTGCGGAAAGCCGACGCGCTTTGCGACCGCGTCCATGTATCCGCGCATATCCGCATTGGGGAACGGGATAAGCGTGAAGGTGAGTGTCGAATTCGCGCGCAGCTTGCCGTCGACCCTGATCTTGGCCTCGGTCATGGCATAGCCCGAGCCCTCATGGGCGACGCTTGCCTCGATGCTCATGAGATCGCCGGGGAATACCGAGCCACGCACCTTGGCTTCCTTCACGGCGGCAAGAATCGGCATCCGCTCGAACTTCAGGACCCCGAGCAGCAGAAAGCCCGAGGCCTGCGCCATCGATTCGATCAGGAGCACGCCCGGCATCAAGGGATAGCCCGGGAAGTGTCCCTCGAAGATGGTGCTCTCCTTCGGGACCTGGGCTTCGACGACGATCGTCTTCTCGTCGACCTTGAGGTCGACGATGCGATCGATCATATGAAAATATTCGAGTTGCATGACCGCCCGATCAGGCGCTCGCGCCCTTGGCGGCAACCAGTTCGTCGATGCGCGCACACAGGTTCTTCAGCACGAAATACTGCTCGGTGGTCGCCTTGCCGTCGTTGACCTCCTGGGTCCACTTTTCCAGCGGCAGCTTGATGCCGAACTGCTTGTCGATCGCGAAGGCGATGTCCAGGAAATCGAGGCTGTCGATGCCGAGGTCATCGATGGCGTGGCTATCCGGCGTGATCGTGTCGCGGGGGATGTCGCAGGTTTCAGCGATGATCGTAGCGACCTGATCGAATGTGGAGGACATCACTAAGCCTTTGATATATTGCGGATATTGTCAGATGTTCCAGAGTGGCATGGTGGGTGGGCATCGCGCCCCTGATGACGCCCTCAAACCCCCCTCTGGCCGGGTTGAGTGCCCGTATAACGGAGCGCCGCCCTGAGTTCAATGGAGCCGGACAGGGGCGGGGACAGGGCTGGGGATGCCCGCCGGCACCCTTTCGGCTCAAGGGGCGGTTGGTAGGCCGTGGCTAGATCTGCGGCGTGACGATCTTCGCGCAGTCCCGGCGGCCCATCAGCACGCAATCCTGGGTCCGCCTGAGGTCGGCGATGCTGACCGCGAGCCAGATTCCGACCGCGGTCAGTGCGATGGTGAAGGCAAGTGCGGCGATATTCGCGAGCATGCGGTGGCGGAAATCGTCCGGCTCGGGGCGAGGCTGCTCGTAGCGCGACAGGTCGAGCGGTTCGGGGGCGACGCGGAGCGGCTGCACGGTACCGCCGCCCCGGTTGGTGGCCGGGGAAGGCGAGGTGCGCGGCCTGAACTGGAGCACCCGGTGCTCGTCATCCGAGCTTATGGGCCGCTGGGTTTTCATGGTGCAGGGATCACTCCGAAGCAGCGATTTTAGATAGCATACGCGATGAACGCGTTGCAGAAAATCTTCTCAACGCGCACGTGCATTGCGCGTTTGCACTATCCTTCATGGGGATTTCTTGGTTCGCTGCGAGCGATCGTGGCGGCGTCCGTGACCTCGGTGCCCGGCCCGGGTTGCGTTGCAACAACAGCCCCGAGCCCCCGCCGTCCCGCCCGTGAACATCGGCTTGTGATCTCGGTGCCGGGGCCGAACGCATTTTGTCGCCGCCGGCGTCATGGCATAATCCGGGAACCTGAACGACCGGCTGCAATCCTGTGAGGGCCCTTCGACCATGACCAGCAACGCGCGCGAGCCGAGAGTGCATCCGGTGCCGATCCTGTCGCTGCGGCCGACGCAAATGACGGTCGGCATGCGCGAGGTCAAGGAGAAGCGCAAGCGCTGGCGCGAGCACGGCAAGAAGAAGCAATCCGAGCTGCTCGGCACCCACATGATTCCCGTCGTCTACGGGCCGGACCAGCGCTATTACGTGATCGACCATCATCATCTCGGCCGCGCCCTGCACGACGAGGGCATCAAGGAGGTGCTGGTGACCGTGGTCGGCGATCTCAGGATGGTCGAGCGCGAGGCCTTCTGGGGCGTGATGGACAACAAGCGCTGGGTCTATCCCTACGACGCCAAGGGCGAGCGGCGGCCGTTCCGCGACCTGCCGAAATCGGTCGTCGATCTCAAGGACGACCCCTTCCGCAGCCTCGCCGGCGAGCTGCGTCGCATGGGCGGCTTCGCGAAGGACACCACGCCGTTCTCCGAATTCCTGTGGGCCGACTATCTGCGCCGGAAACTGTTGCGCAAGGAGGTGGACGCCAATTTCGACAAGGCGCTCGAGAAGGCCTTGTCGGCAGCCAAGAGCAAGGATGCGATCTACCTGCCCGGCTGGTGCGGCCCGGCGTCGGACGACTAGGGCAGCGGCGGCCTCGCATGAGGACAGCAGGCGGCCGTCAAGCCGGGCCTCATCACAGCCTCTTGAGCGACATCATTTTCGGCGCCCATGAAACTGTCCTGAAACAGAGCCGCCTCATCTGTGTGGAGTAGTCGAGCTCACACAGGAGGCCAAAATGCGCCGTCTGGTTTTCGTTATTGCCTTGCTCGCGATCGCTTCAGCAGGGATATCCGCATCGTTTGCCGCGGTTCACCACGCCAAGACATTGACGTTTTCCGAGCGCTTCGCGCCAGCGCTCGAGTTGATGGCGAAACGCTAGCGGCATAGCCCTTCAGAGCTGCGCCATGCGGATCACTTCGGTGGTTGGCCAGGCGAGGACAGCAGGCGCTCCATTTCCACTGCGGCCTCGCCATCGCGCGCCTTCTGAAGCAGCGTGTGGCGCTCGGCACCGGCCGGCAGGTTCTTTGCGGCGGCGCGGGCTTCTTGCGTGAACTTGTTGAGGCGCTCCTGGAGCGTCAGGGGCGGTCGCGTACGGTTGCGTTTCTTGGTCATGGCTTGGCCTTTCCGGCGCGAAACCAACCATGCCGACGCCAGCGGCGTCCTTAACTTTTGTTGGAACCGGCGGCGCGGATCGCGGGTTTTCATTGCAGCGGCGCCCGGGTGCCGCGACTTGCAATACGGGTTCCCATTCACGCCAACCGGAGCTTCCTCGCGTGTCCAGCGATACGATCCGCGCTGCGCTCATCAGGCGTTTGCGCATCTCGTCCGCGATCGCGGAGGAGGACATCAAGGAGCTCGAGGCCCTGCCAATTTCGGTGCGGCAGTATCCGGCGGAAACACCGGTCGTGCGCGACGGCGAGCGGGCGACCGATTGCTGCCTGATCGCCGACGGCTTCTGCGTGCGCTCCAAGACGATCGCAAGCGGCAAGCGGCAGATCCTCTCGATCCATATCCCCGGCGAGATACCGGATCTGATGAGCCTGTTCCTGCATGTGATGGACCATGATCTGTCGACGTTGACGCCGTCGACCCTCGGCTTCATCAGCCACGAGACACTGCAGAAGCTGCATCGCCGCAGGCCGAATGTTGCGGAAATGTTCTGGCGGGACACGTTGATCGACGCCGCGATGTTTCGCGAATGGATCGTCAATGTGGGCCAGCGCCCCGCGCCGGCGCGGCTTGCCCATGTGATGATCGAGCTTCGTGAGCGACTGAGAATCATCGGGCGCGTGGACGGCAACGATTTCGAGATGCCGCTGACCCAGGAGCAGATCGGTGAAGCTCTGGGGATCACCGCCGTTCACGCCAACCGCGTCATCAAGCAATTGCGCCAGGAGGGCATCGTCGAGCTGCAGCGCGGCCGGGTGACGGTGCTGGACGAGCGGAAGCTCCTGGAGCTGGCGGATTTCGACGGCCGTTATCTGCACCAGTCGCCGACGCTTTGATGGCGCCAGATGCCGCGATTCCAATTTTGACATTCGAACGGTGACAGCGCCGAACCTGCGGCCCGACGGCGCAGGCCGGCTTGACGTATCGCAAATCGGCGCTGGTGTCGGCCGCTAAGGTCCGCCGGCATGATGCCGAACAGCGTTTGATGTGGAAGCGCCAGGTGGGTACATTATGCCGACCTGGAGACGTGACGATGAGTCTGATCTTTCGCCTTCTGTTTGTCCTTGCCGGAGCCGTCACCGCGCTGTTCGTCGCGCGGGATGCGCTGAACTTCACCATCATTCAGACTTTCGTCGCCATCCTGCTCGTGACCGCGGTCCTGCTCGCCGGGAGCCTCTGGAGCCTGCGGCGGAAGACGTGAGCGGCACGGAGAGCGGGAGCCCGGCCGGACTGAGCGAGGCCGAGGCTCGGGCGCGGCTTGCGGACGACGGTTACAACGAATTGCCTCGACCCGACCGGCGCAGCCCCCTGCGCATCGTGCTCGAGGTGCTGCGCGAACCGATGCTGGCGCTGCTCCTCGGCGGCGGATTGGTCTACCTCGCGCTCGGCGATCTCAAGGAAGCGATCATCCTGCTGACATTCGGTGCGATGTCCATCGTGATCACGGTGGTGCAGGAGACCCGGACCGAGCGCGTGCTCGAGGCCTTGCGGGACCTGACCAGCCCGCGCGCGCTCGTCATACGGGACGGCGCACGCCGCCGGATTCCAGGCCGCGAGGTCGTGCGCGGCGATCTCGTCGTTCTCGGCGAAGGCGACCGGATTCCCGCCGATGCCATGCTGGTGGACGCGCGCGATCTGCAAATCGACGAATCCCTGCTGACCGGAGAGTCGGTGCCCGTTCGCAAGCAGGTCGCGGACAAGGCGCTAGCGGTCGATCACCGGCCCGGCGGCGAGGATCAGCCGTTCGTGTATTCCGGCTCGATGGTGGTGCGCGGTGAGGGGCTGGCGCGGGTCGGAGCCACCGGCCCTCGCAGCGAGATCGGGAAGATCGGGCTGTCGCTGCGCGGTTTGCAGGCGGAGCCGCCGCGGCTCAAGCAACAGACGGCAAGGCTGGTGCGGCTCTGCTTTCTCGGCGGAGCGGTAGTCAGCCTGGCCGCCGTTGCGCTTTACGGAGCCCTGCGCGGGGATTGGCTGCAAGCGCTGCTCGCAGGCATCGTAATCGGCATGTCCATGCTGCCGGAAGAGTTCAGCGTCGTGCTGACGGTGTTCATGGCGATGGGGGCATGGCGAATCTCGCAGGCCCGCGTGCTGACGCGCCGCGCCGCGGCCATCGAGGTCCTCGGTTCTGCGACCGTGCTGTGCACCGACAAGACCGGGACGCTGACGCAGAACCAGATGTCCGTCGCTGAGCTGCGGTTGCCCAATGGGGCATCGATGCGTCCGGCGCCGGCCGGACAAGATCATGCCGCGCCCGAATTCGTCGAGCTGGCGCGCTGCGGGGCGCTGGCGAGCTCGCCGGAGCCGTTCGATCCGATGGAGAAGGCCCTGCATGTCTTCGCGCGGGATGCCTTGCGGGAGAGCGATGCGGCGGACGGTCCGCGGACCCTGGTGCGGACTTACGGTCTGCGTCCCGAGCTGCTGGCCATGTCTCAGGTCTGGCGCACACCCGGTCGGGCCGACCTCGTCATCTGTGCCAAGGGCGCGCCCGAGGCGATCGCACGGCTGTGCCGGCTGAGCGACGCCGACCAGGCGGCGGTGCGAGATGCAATCGGAGCGATGGCCAAAGACGGGCTTCGCGTGTTGGGAGTGGCCGTAGCAGCGGGCGATGACACGCAGCTTCCATCGTCCCAGACGGATTTCGCCTATCGCTTCGTCGGTCTGGTCGGGCTGGCCGATCCGCTCCGTCCAGAGGTCCCCGATGCGGTTCGCGAATGCCGTGCGGCGGGGATCCGCGTCGTCATGATCACGGGCGATTATCCAGCAACGGCCGTTGCCATTGCGAACCAGGCCGGGCTCGACGCCCGCGACGTCGTGACCGGCGACCAGCTCAAGCTGGCGGACGATCCGGAGCTCGCCGACCGTGTCAGGCATGCCAATGTATTCGCCCGGGTCTTGCCGGAACAGAAATTGCGCATCGTCCAGGCGATGAAGCTCAACGGCGAGATCGTCGCGATGACCGGCGACGGCGTCAACGATGCTCCGTCGCTCAAGGCCGCCCATATCGGCATCGCGATGGGAGGACGCGGGACCGACGTCGCCCGCGAGGCATCGTCGATCGTCCTGCTCGACGACGATTTCGGCTCGATCGTGGCGGCCATTCGCCTGGGCCGGCGCATCTACGACAATCTGCGAAAGGCGATGGCCTTCATCTTCGCCGTCCATGTCCCGATCGCGGGGCTTGCGCTGTTGCCTCTGGTGTTCGGGCTGCCGTTGATCTTCAGTCCGGTGCACATCGCGTTTCTGGAACTGATCATCGACCCCGTGTGCGCGCTCGTGTTCGAGGCGGAGCGGGACGAACACGATGCGATGACGCGTCCGCCGCGGCGGGCCGATTCCGAATTGTTCTCGTGGCCCTTGATCGGCTGGAGCGTGCTTCAGGGCGCCCTGGCATTTGCCGCGACCGCTGCCATATTCGTCGGTGCGCTTCGCACCGGCCTCACGTCCGATGAGGCGAGGGCGCTCGCCTTCGTATCCCTCGTCGTCTGCATCCTGGCCCTGGTCCTGGTCAACCGGTCTTTCAGCGCGTCGCTCGTGTCCGCATTCTCCCGTCCAAATTCCGCTTTGGTCTTGATCTTCGTGACGGTCGCGCTCGTTCTCGCCACGGCGCTGCTGTGGCCTCCGGCGTCCAGCCTGTTCCGCTTCGGTCCCTTGCATACCGACGATCTGATGATCACGCTCGGCGCGGGATTGCTGGTGCTGACGGTGCTCGAGCTGCTGAAGCCGCTGTGGGGGCAGCGGCTGCGATTCTAGCATCGGCTGATTGAACCCGGCTTTCGGGTGTTTCTTCTCGGCTATTTTTTCGGCAGCCGTCCCATCAGATAGAACTCCTCGTTCGGGCGCATTCCGGTGAAGTTCGCCAGCCGGTTCGACAGCGCGAAGAAGGCGGAGATTGCGGCGATGTCCCAGATGTCGTCGTCGCTGAAGCCGTGGGGCTGAAGCGCGACGAAATCCTCCTCGGAGATCCGCTGCGCATCGACCGAAACCTTCATCGCGAAGTCCAGCATCGCCTTATGCCGCGGCGTGATGTCGGCCTTGCGGTAGTTCACCGCGACCTGGTCCGCGATCAGGGGATTCTTGGCACGGATGCGCAGGATCGCGCCGTGCGCGATCACGCAATACTGGCACTGGTTGGCGGCCGAAGTCGCCACCACGATCATCTCGCGCTCGGCCTTGGTGAGGCCGCCGTCCTTCTCCATCAGCGCGTCGTGATAGGCAAAGAAGGCGCGGAATTCGTCGGGCCGATAGGCCAGCGTCAGGAACACGTTCGGCACGAAGCCGCTCTTGTCCTGCACGGCGAGCAGGCGCGTGCGGATGTCGTCGGGAAGCGTGTCGAGGGCGGGTGCGGCGAAGCGTGGAGCGGCGGGCTTTGTCATGGGGATGGTTTCCGGCTTGGGGCCGGCAACCATAGTCGATGCGGACGACGGGCTCAACGCGTGGGTCCCGGTTCTGCGCAGCAGCGTTGCACGCTGCAGTGCGCCCGGGACACGAGAGGATCTTACCGCAGCGGCTTCTTCAGCAGCGAGAAGCGATCCGGATCGAGCCCCATCGACGGTTGCAGCATCGGTGTCTCGGCGGGTGCCAGCGTCTTGGCCGGCGGCGCCTGGAACACCGGGTCGTTCGGCACGTCGCGCTGCGAGGTGGCGCCGCGCCAGCGCTCGAGCACCGCACCGACGAAATGCATGTCATGCCCCGAGGTGACGGACGGCACGCTGCTGATGGTGGCTTCGCCGCGGGGCAATTGATGCGGCGGTACCTCCTTGAAGCGCAGGCGCGTCGGCAGCGCGACGCCTTCGCCGAATGCCAGCACCTCGCGGGTGCCGAGCGAGGGCACGAAGGACAGCAAATTCGCGGCCGCATCCGACACCGCGGCACGCAGCAGCGCCTGGTCGCGCTCGTTGGCAAGACGCATCGTGAACAGCGTGTTGCACTGGGAGATGATGGTGGCGTCGAGCTCGGCCGGGCGCTGGGTGATGAGGCCGAGATAGACGCCGTATTTGCGGCCTTCCTTGGCGATGCGCGAGACCGCTTTGCGGGTCGGCCCGAAGCCGACATTGCGGTCGGCGGAGGCGTAGCGGTGGGCTTCCTCACAGACGAACAGCATCGGCGAGACGCCGTCGCTCCACAGGCCGAAATCGAAGGCCATGCGGCACAGCACCGAGACGACGGAATCGATGACCTCGGCGGGGAAGCCGGCGAGCTGCATCACCGTCATCGGCTTGCCATTGGCGGGCAGACGGAACAGATGGCTGATCACCTCGGCCATGGTGTCGCCGCCGACATTGGCGTTGTCGAACATGAAGGCGTAGCGCGGGTCGTTGCGCACGGCCTCGATGCGCGAGATCAGCTTGTGATAGATGATGCGCGAGGAGCGATTTTCGAGCTTGCCCATGCGCTCGTCGATCAGCGACATCAAATCGACCAGGCGATACGGCACCGGCGTGTCGACGGTGAACCCGACCTGCTTGGGATCGACGCGCTTCAGGCCGAGGCGGTCGGTGTTCTGGTACTGGGTGTAGATGCCTTTGGCGATCGGGATCACCTCGGCGAGGACGTCGAGCTCCTCCGGCACGCCGGCGCGGCCGCCGAACAGCACGTCGACGATTTCCTCGAAATTGAACAGCCAGAACGGCAGCTTCAGGTTCCGCGGGTTGAGCACCAGCGCGCGGTCGCCGAAGCAGCGGCCATATTCGTTGTGCACGTCGAGCAGGAAGATGCGCAGATTCGGACGCGCCTTGAGGATCTCGTTGAGCAGCAGCGACACGCCGGTGGATTTGCCGACGCCGGTCGATCCGAGCACCGCAAAATGCTTGGACAGCATTTCCTCGACGTCGACATAAGCGACGACGGAGCGGTCCTGCTGGAGGAAGCCGACGTTGATCTGGTCCGACCCGGTCGGCGCGTAGATCGTGCGCAGCTCCTGGCTGGTGATCAGGTCGACGGAATCGCCGATGGTCGGATAGTTGGTGACGCCGCGCTGAAACTTGGCCTTGTCGGCGGCATTGTGGATTTCGCCGAGCAGGTCGACGGAGGCGATGGCAATGTAGTTGTCGCTGCTCGACAGATTCTCGCAGGACACCTCGGTGATCATGGCGACGATGACCGAGCTGGCGCAGCGGATGCTGACGAAGCGGCCGACGGTGGCCCGGACCTCCGAGACCGGCATCTGACTTTCCGCCAGAAGTCCGACCCGGGCGAGCGACCCGCGAACCGAAATCACGCGTCCAAAGGATGTCACGATGAATGAACCTGGAATGAGCGAGGAGTTTAACCCTGACTATGAGAGGCGGGGCTGCACAAACGGTTAAGCAGCAGGTGCAGGCGTTTTCTTAAATCTGCGACAATTCGGCCATGAGATTTGTTCCGAATGTATGCTTGCTCCGGGAATCGGCGGAAAAATGCTGATTTTCTAGGCCTGTCTTGTCGCGGCCGGTTAAGGAATGATTTACCATGTACCGAACAGCGGTTGATGAACGGCGCAAGTCGCGACGGCCGGCGAGGGGGACGCGACGGATGTCGGGAGGGATCGTCAAGACGCGCGTCGGGCCGCGCATCTACCTGCTTCGATTCAAGACGCAATATGAGCTGACATCGACCTTCCTGCGCGTGCAGGAGCACTACGAGTCGCCGGAGTTTCACGGGCGGGTCTTCTCGCTCGAGCAGTACATGGACTGGTATGCCGCGCGACACGGCAATTTCACCTACTATCAGGACTGGTCCGGCTTCAACGTTCCTTCGACCGCGTTTGCTCCGTTCTATGCCGGCGCGTTCGATCCGCTCACGCGCAAGGAGAAGCGACTGCTCGGATTGTTCGCTAGGTTGCGCGGACGGTTTTACGTCATCGGCGTCTACCAAGGCCGCGGCAGCACCTTGACGCACGAACTCGCTCACGCGTTGTTCTTCACCGATGCCGATTACCGCAGCAAGGTGCGAGAGGCGATGCGTCCATATGATACGCGTACGCTCGGGCGGCAGCTCGCAAGGGCCGGCTACGCGCAACACGTCATCGAGGACGAAACCCAGGCCTATCTGATTGCGCCTTCGGGCAAGCTCGGTCTTGCGTCGAAGGCGTTGATGCCGTTGCGGCGAAAGCTGCGGGCGTTATTCCATGAGCACGCGACGAAGCTGTCGGTGCCGGCAGGCTAAGGGAGGTTGCGCCGGATGAAGTCGATGGTCCTCTTCTGGCGAAAATAGTTGCAGTGCCAGACTTCGGGATCGTTGCCAAAATCCTCGACGTCCCTGATTTTCAGCGGAAAGTCTGTCTCTCCGAGGTTGGTCATCGAGCCAGTATCGACCACGAGGTCGTTGTCGCCGGGGAAAATCTGGTCGGCCGCAAGGTCGGCACCCCGTAGCGCTCTGAAGTTCTTCCAGAACTGCCATCCGGGGTCCACCGTGGCGAAATTCGACTTGACGACGAAATACGCAGGCTGCGTCGTGCAAGGGCCAAGTCGCAGCAAATTGAGTTCGTAGTTGTTGGATATCTGGGATTGTCCGAACAGCCCCGGAATGAGCGCGATGAGCCCGTCAAGGAGAGGCGTGTGGGCGAGCGTCCCGGTGACGGTCATCACCACCTCGACCAGCTTGCCCGCGACCCAGAGGAACGGATTGGCACCTCCAACGAGCGTTAGCGTCCTCTCGGCAAACGTCCCGATATTGGAGATCAGGCTCAACGCGTGCTGGAGCTTGTCGGGCGCAGCCAGCGAGGTGCCGTACAGCGGCGAGCCCGCGAAGACCACGCGGGTCTCGGCCTTGAGCGCAGCGCCGAACGCCTCCAGCCACCAGCGAACGATCAGTCCCCCACGGCTGTGGGCAATGACGTGGACCGCTCCGGAGGCGCCGCTGAAAGCGCGTCCGAGCTCGAGCGCATTCAGCACCGGGCTTACGGCAAGCGTTGCGTGCTCGAACACGAGAACCTGGTCGTACTTGTCGGGTCCGTTCAGAGCGGCATTGAGAAATGCCTGGCCGTCCGTCGTCGCCTCGAATTCGCCAACCATGTTGACGGCGTTGGAGAAGGTCCCGTGGACGAGCAACAAGGTTCGGCCGTCGAACGGTCCGTGGGCATCATTGGCATCGATGACGAATTTTTGCGGTCCACCCCGCAATTGCCTGAGGTGGGACTGCAGCGAGACGCCGATCGCGGAATTGAGGCGCATGTCGATCGCGCCAATGGCGGCGGCGGCCCTGTTGGGCTGAAGCCTCGGAAACTCCTTGATCAGGACGACGGTCTGGTCCGGAAGCGGCGGCGGCCCTCCGGCACGTCGTGCACGGCGGCGGCGCTGCGGCGCTTCCTCCCGGGCCGGAACGCCGTCATGCCAGCGCAGGACGCCGTTTTCCTCGACCAGGGAAGCCGCAAGAATATTGTCGTCGGGCGTGTTGGAGGCACGCCGCCGGCGGCGTCTCAAGCCGGCGACGGAGTCCATCCTGTCATCATGATCGACATAGAGAGCCTGGAACAGGTCGTCATGATCCTCGGCCGCCTTGATCAGAGACAGGTAACGCCTGGGATCTTCCGCGGCAAACTGTGACATGTTCGATGCCGTCATTCGTTGATGATCGGAAGCGGTGTGACGTTCAATTCGCGCGCGCGCTGGATGTCGAGCAGGCTGTCGAACTCCTTCTGGCTGCGCAGGTTGGCCCGACCTTCGGTTTGCGCGTCCTTGAACCCGTAGGCTCCCGTCAGGTAGGTGGCCTCCAGCATCACGAGATCGCCTGACGTCACATAGGCCATGACCTCGGTGTAGCTCATCCTGGTGAGCCGCCAGCCATAAGGATCGACGTAGCACAATCCTGCGTCGCGGGTCGCGGCATCGCCGATGGCGGGCACCGTGGCGGGCACTTTCACCACACCTTTGAAGTCGTCGTGAGCCTCTTCGGATCGCCAATAGCCGACGAAGGCGTGACCGGTGAGCAGGACCACGACCGGGAAAATGCCGACATATTCGAGGCAGGAGGCGAGCAGCAGCGCGAGGTCGATGCAGGTGCCGGTGTTGGACGCGACGATCTCGCTCGGGGTGCGCAGCCGCTGCGTCTGTTCCGAATAGGCCGGCGGTGGGTTGATGTACTGCAGGCGGTACTCGTTCACGAGCGCGGTCCAGATCGCCTGCACCTGGCGATCGACGGCGCGCTGCACGCCCTGCTGATAGCCGTCGAACCCTGCGGCGGGATCGTCGAGGATGCCGATCAGGTAACGCCGCGAAGCCTGGATGATCTTCAGGATTGCGGGATCTCGCGGCAACACGAAAGACGGCAGCCATGGATTGTTCTCGGTGTCGTCGAGCCATTCGTCCACGGGGATCAGCGTGACGCGTCTGGTGTCCTCGAAGACGGTGTGCCCGGCGCAAGTCACCTTGACGTAGACGGCGGACTGCACCCGTTCGTGCAGCGAGCGGGTCAAGCTGGCGGTGAGGGGGATGATCACGTCGGAGGACAGCGGGAGCTGCAACTCCTCCATCTCCGCGATCGTGTAACGGTAGGGGTAGTTCTCGGCCCCGACACAGAGCTCGACCTGAATCGTAATCGCACGAACGGGGTCCCGAACCAGCCGCGTCAGCGTCAGCTTGTCGAGCAGGGGTCTGTTGTTATGGAGCAGGGAGTAGTTGACTTCCTCCGGCACTTCCAGATCGACCTGAATCTGGTTCATCTGGCTGCCCTCTTCTTTCGGGGAGACGCTTTCTTCCTTGCGGGGGATGGTTTCGACGCCGTTTTGCTGATGGATTTGCTGCCGGGCTCGAAGACGCTGCGCCCCATCCAGATCACGATCGACGTGCCGTGCACCTTGTCCAGGGGCATCGCCTCCCAGGCCTTCAGGAATGCATCCGGGATCGAAAGGATCTTGTTGTTTTCTCCATGGCACCAATTCCAGTAGAAGGCCTGGAAGAACAGCTCCGCCAGTTCATCGTCGATCTCATCGAGAAATCCGAGGGCGACGTGGGCCTTGTTTCTGACCAGCTCACGCGCAATGCGTGCACCGGAATAGTAGAGATTGAGGGTGACGATCCGGGGCGGCGTTGGGCCCACCAGGACCTTGGCCAGCTCGTCGTAGAGAACGGGAAGCTCGCTCTCGTGACCCTGGCGAAGGATCATTCCATCAGCCAGCCGGCCGGCCGAGTCGATCAGACTCTCGAACAGCGGCTTGTTCTTCTTCTTCATGTCCACGTAGAAATCGTCGATCACCCATCCGGCCTGATGGGTGTCTATTCCCGTGACGTGGATCGCCTCCCAGTTGGCGCCGCCAACCTTATCGGCGAGTTCACTCTTCTGGGGGGTGCGGAGAATCGTCCGGTACTTGTCGTCATCCGGCTTGTTGGGAGCACCGACGGCGGCGCTGATGCGATCTTCCTCGTCCTCGAATTCGTACTTGTCCTTGAACCGTCCGGGCGCGCTCTCGACGAACAGAACGCTGGTCGGTGGATGCGGTCTCACCCGCGCCAGCCCGTTGTCGAAGAGGCGCGAGATGAAGACGCTGTTGTAACGGCCTTCTGCGCGTGTGCCGGAGCTGAGCAGGTATTCCCAGGGAATCTCGCAGGCCGCCTCATGAATCGCGCAGATCTGCGCGTCCTGACGATTCCAGTCGTGCAGCTCGATCTCGATGCGATCCGCTTTCGCCAGTTCGCGCAGCCGCTCAAGCGAGACGCCAACGCTTTCGAGGCCCTCGACTGCGCGCTTGGCGATGGACTTGCGCAGCTCGACATCGGACGCCCATCGCGAGCGCACCCGCAGGAGATAGGTCCATTCCTGTGCCAGGCGCGGGAGCTGCTGGGGATGAGTGACGGACGTATCGGGCACCCCCGCCGCGCGTATCGTGGCGATGCGTCCTGACGCTGAATTGCCGGACGGCTGCGTGCTCCCGGATTGCTTGGCCATCGAGCTTCCCCCAACTCCCGGCAAAACGAATGCCCCACGTTACATCGTAAGATTGCGCTTGTCGCCGGCATAAACCTGTTCGGACGGCAAATTGCCGCGCCCGTCGGCTTCGTCGTCGCGACCGTACCGGGGTACGCCGGGACTGAATTTGTTGACGGGACCTAATCATTTGTACATTAGTACAAATGAGCCTGCGGCCCGCTGCGCCGCCCGGCGCAGCCATCGACATTTGCGCCTGCGCCCGATTGCGCGATCCCGTGAGAGGGATCGCAGCCAAGCCCTGGAGGAGACCATGCAGCCCGAACCGATCCTCGATCTCGCCCATCTCGGCCATATGGAACTGCTGACGCCGAAGCCGGACGAGAGCCTGAAATTCTTCGTCGACGTCATGGGCATGACCGTGAGCGGGCAGAAGGGTGAATCCGTTTACCTGCGCGGCTGGGACGATTACGAGCGCTATTCGCTCAAGCTCACGGCCTCCAAGACATCGGGCATGGAGCATATGGCGCTACGCGCCCGCAGTCAGCAGGCGCTGGAGCGGCGCGTCGCCGCGCTCAAGGGCTCCGGCTTCGACATCGGCTGGATCGACGGCGACATGGGGCAGGGGCCGACCTTCCGCTGCCGCGATCCCGACGGCCATATCGTCGAGCTCTATTACGAGACCGAATGGTATCAGGCGCCGCCGGAGCTGAAGCCTGCGCTGAAGAACCAGGCGCAGCGCTTTCCCGCACGCGGCGTCAATGTCCGTCGTCTCGACCATCTCAACTGCCTCGCCGTCGACATCAAGGCCAATCGCGAGTTCTTCCAAAACTATCTCGGCTGCCGCCTCACCGAGCAGATCGTGCTCAATGACGGAAGGGAAGCGGCGATGTGGCTGACGATGTCGAACAAGAGCTACGACTTCGCCTATTCGCTCGACCATTCAGGCGTGCCCGGCCGCTTCCACCACGTCACCTACGCGCTCGACAGCCGCGAGGAGATTCTGCGCGCTGCCGACATCTTCCTGGAGAACGGCGTCCACATCGAGACCGGTCCGCACAAGCACGCGATCCAGCAGACCTTCTTCCTCTATGTCTACGAGCCCGGCGGCAACCGCGTCGAGGTCGCCAACGCCGGCGCGCGCCTGATCCTCGCGCCGGACTGGAAGCCGATCGTGTGGACCGAGGAGGAGCGCAAGAAAGGCCAGGCCTGGGGGTTGAAGACGATCGAGTCGTTTCACACCCACGGCACGCCGCCGGTGGAAGTGAAGAAGCACGATTAACGGCTTGAAATCCGCACGCGTGCGATGGCCTCGCGCACACCAGTCCAGGCCGGCTTGTCCGGCGCGAACTGCTTGCGCAGGAAGCTGACGAGCTCCTCGACCTGCGCGTCGCTCATGCTGTTCCTGAAGGCGGGCATGTAGCCGAGATCGCTGGAGACCGGATCGGCAATGCCGTGCAGGATCACCTGCACGAGATTGTCCGCCGTCGCGCTGTGCAGGTTGCTGTTGAGCGCGAGCGAGGGCCGGCTGCCGAACAGCGGCAGGCCGCCGACCTCGTGGCAGACGGCGCAGGCGCCCTGGTAGAGGCGCGCGCCGGTGGAGGCAGCGGTGGTGACTTGCGTTGCGCTTTCGAGTTTCGCGGCGAGTGCGGGCGCATCGGCCACGTCGTCGTTGAACGAGTTGAGATAGACCGCCATTGCGCGGATATCGTGATCGGGCAGGGCCTTGAGATCCTTGACGATCGGCGCCATCGGACCGGCGGCGACGCCGTGATAGCGCGACTGGCCGGTGCGCAAATAGGCGAACAGCTCGTCCTCGCTCCACGGGATCGGTGCGTGCGACAGCGAGCTCAGCGGCGGCGCCTCCCAACCCTCGGCAAAGCCGCCGGCGAGATAGGCATTCCGCTGCTCGGCGCCGAGCGCGTTGCGCGGAGAATGGCAGGCGCTGCAATGGCCGAGGCTCTCGACGAGATAGGCGCCGCGATTCCAGGCCTCGGATTTGGCGGTATCGGGCTTGAACTCCTTCGTCTGATGAAACAGCGCGTTCCAGCCTGCGAGCAGCGGGCGGAGATTGAACGGGAAGGCGAGTGCATTCGGCGGCGCCGTCGCCCGCACCGAGGGCTGTGCCATCAGATAGGCATAGAGCGCCTGCAAGTCGGCGTCGCTGGTCTTGGCGAAATGCGGGTAGGGGAAGGCGGGATAGAGCTGTCGTCCGTCGCGATGCAGCCCATCGCGCATCGCGCGCTCGAAGGCGGGGTAGGACCAGGCGCCGATGCCAGTCTCGACATCGGGCGTGATGTTGGTGCTGTGGATCGTGCCGAACGGCGTCTCCAGCGCACGGCCGCCGGCGTTGAGCGCGCCCGTGAGGCTGGTGTGGCACTCGGCGCAATTGCCGAGTGCGGCAAGCTGTTGGCCGCGGGCGATCGTCGCGGCCGAATAGACCGACGCATCGGGCCGGGCGATCGGCACGATGGCACGACCGGGCAGGAGAGCTGCGCCGATGCCGATCGCGGCGGTGCAGACGGCGGCAATTGTCGCGACGATGCCGGCGGGCCTGGCGAACGGATTTTGCCAGATGCGGGACGGCGGCGGCGCGGTGGGGGCGGGCAGGGCCTGCGGCACGGGCGATGTCTCGCCGTGCAGGCCCTTCAGGATGCGCTCCGGCGTGAACGGCGGCTCGCGGAAGCGCACGCCGGTGGCATCGAAGATCGCATTGGCAATTGCCGCCGCGCTCGGCACCGACGCGGACTCGCCGACGCCGAGCGGCGGCTGGTCCGGCCGCGGCAGCATCAGGACGTCGATCTTAGGCACGTCGGGGAAAGGGATGATCGGATAAGCGCCCCATTCGCGCGCGGCCACCGCGCCGCGCTCGAACGAGACCTCCTCCATCAGCGCGCGGCTGGTGGACTGGATGACGTTGCCGTGGATCTGGTGGCGCACGCCGTCCGGATTGATCATCAGGCCGGAGTCCTGCCCGGCGACGACGCGGGTGACGCTGACGTCGCCGGTGGTCTTGTTGACCGCGACGTCCGCGACCCAGGCCGACCACGCCGCGCCGTAGCCGGGAAACTTGCTGTGGACGTAGAGCGCGTAAGCAAAGCCGCGACCGTGCACGATCTCGCCGCTCTTCTCTTCGCGGACCGGCCGCGGCGTCCAGCCCGCGCGCTCGGCGACCGCGTTGACGAGATCGACCGCGCGCTGGTCCTTGAGATAGCGCAGGCGGTATTCGATGGGGTCGACGCCGGCCTCGGTTGCGGCCTCGTCGATATAGGATTCATGCGCGAAGGTGTTCGGCAGCGCCGAGACACCGCGAAACCAGGACGCGCGCACGATCGGCGCCATGTCGTGCGCGACGACGCGCATGTGGTCGTAGTCGTAGGGCGGGATCGCGGTCCGGTCACCCATCTGCAGCACCGCGGGCTCGGATGAAACGCGACCGGTGAGCAGGAGCGCAAGCGTCGGCGCGGCGTTCGAGGGGTAGCGCGTAGCGAGATCGTAAGCCGCGATGCCGCCGTCGGCGTCGAGGCCGCCCTTGACGTCGATGAGCTGCGCGGTGCCCTTGGGCTCCCAGGCGTGCTCCTGCTCGCGCGTCAGCTGCACGCGGACGGGCCGGCCGACGGCGCGTGAGAGCAGCAGCGCATCGGCGGTGACGTCATCGGCGCAGTTGCGGCCGTAGCATCCGGCCGCCTCCAGCCGGATGACCTCGATCTCGCTCTCGGGATGCTCGATCAGCAGCGCGAGATCGCCGCGCAGCAAATGTGGGTTCTGCGTGCCCGACCAGACGCGGATATTGCCGTCCCTGAAATCGGCGACCGCGCAGGACGGGCCGATCGAGGCGTGCATCTGGTACGGCCAGACGTAAGTGCGCTGCATCGGCCTGGCCGCGCCTGATATCGCCGCGTCGACGTCACCCTTGTCGATGAGCGTGCGCGGCGTCGACGGATTGGCGCGCAGCGCTGTCTCGACATCGGCGAGGTCGGTGAGTGCGGGCGTCGGCCGCCAGCTCACCGCGAGCTGCTCCGCCGCGCGGATCGCATGTTCCTCGCGTTCGGCGACGACGCCGACAAAATCGCCGATGTGCACGACGGCGATAAGGCCGGGGATGTCGCGCACCGACGATTCGTCGACGGCAATCAGGCTGGTGCCGACGAACGGCCCGGCATCGACGCCGGCATAGGGCGGCCGCACCACGCGGCCGTGCAGCATTCCGGGTACGCGGATATCGTGCACGAAGGTCAGCTCACCTGTGGCCTTGGCGGGCAGGTCGACGCGCGGCATCGACTGGCCGACGATGGCGTAGTCGCCGACGGGCTTTAAGGCGACGTCGTCGGCAAGCTCGAGGCGGATCGTCTCGCCGCCGATCAACTCGCCATAGCTGACGCTGCGGTTGTCGCGCCCGCGCACGAGGCCGTCCTCGATCCGCAAGTCGGCCGCGGGCAGCTCCAGCCGCTCGGCCGCCCGCGCAATCAGGAAGTGGCGCGCCTGGGCGGCGGCCTTGCGCAGCGGCACGGCAGTGATCTGGATGGTTTCGCTTGCGATCGTCGCGCCCTGATTCGGAACCAATGCGGTGTCGCCGAGCACCACGACGACGCGGGCAAAGGAGACGTCGAGCTCTTCGGCGACGATCTGCCCGAGCGCGGTGCGGATGCCGGTGCCGAGATCGACATGGCCGTTATAGGCGCTGACCGAACCGTCCGCGGTGATGCGGACGAAGGTCTCGGATGTGACCTCGTCCACCGTGCGGACGACGACGAGCGAGCCCGGTTGCCGCTCAGCTTCATTCGGAAGAGGGAAGGCCATCAATCACCGGCCTCGGCGAGCTGGCCCGAGGCGCGCATCACCGCGCGCAGGATTTCGACATGCGTGCCGCAGCGGCAGAGATTGTAGCGCAGCGCCGCAAGCGCCTCCTGCTCGGTCGGCTGTTGATTGATCGCGAGCAGCGCCTTCGTGGTCATGATCATGCCGTTGAGGCAGTAGCCGCATTGCGCCGCCTGCTCGTCGATGAAGGCCTGCTGCACCACGTCGGGCTTGTCGCGCGTGCCGAGGCCTTCGAGCGTCACGATGTCGCGGCCGGTGCAACCGGCGATCGGAATCACGCAGGAGCGTGCGGCCACGCCGTCGATCAGGACGGTGCAGGTGCCGCATTCACCCAAGCCGCAGCCGTATTTCGGGCCGTTGAGACCGAGATCGTTGCGCAGCACGTAGAGCAGCGGCGTCTGCGGCGCTGCCGTCACGTCGTGGATCCTGCCGTTCACGGTGAGGCGGATCGGTGTTTGAATCATCCTCGTTCCCAAGCCCCGCGATCACGAGATCGCAAAAATTCCACATCGCTCGAAATCCAAGTCGTGACGATACCGTTTGTACACAAACGTGCAAGTCGGCATGCCGCAGTGCAGCGCGATTGCCCGCTTTGTGGACAGGGTGGGTAGGCAAATGAGGTTTTATGCGGCAGTCGCATCTTTTGCGATGCACCGCCGCTTGACAGCCTTCGGGAGCACGCGCACCATCGTTCGTATACGAATGATAACCGCGGTGTCCGCTGGCTTTGACATGGTGATGGAAACGACGAGCGCTGTTGCCGACAAGATCCGCTGCGATGCCTGTCCGGTGATGTGCTACATCAAACCGGGCGCGGCGGGCGCCTGCGATCGCTACGCCAATCACGACGGCAAGCTCGTCCGCGTCGATCCGCACATCATTCTCGAGCGCACGGTCTCGCATGGTGGCAAGCTCGTCCCGTTCAGCCGCACCGAAGATTGGGACGGCAAGATCGTCCACGAGCCCTCGACCTTCGTCACCGCGATCGGCGCGGGCACGACCTATCCCGACTACAAGCCGGCGCCGTTCATCGTCTCCGCGGAGGTCGACGGCGTCGACATGGTGACTGTCGTCACCGAGGGCATCTTTTCGTATTGCGGCATCAAGGTGAAGATCGACACCGACCGCTATCTCGGGCCTGAGACCGCGACCGTTCGCGCGCAGGGCGAGGCTGTCGGCCATGTCACCACCAGCGAATACGGCTCGCAGATGCTGTCGCTCGGCGGCGTGCATCATCTCACCGGCGGCTCCAAAAAAGAGGGCCGCGTCACCTGCGACACGTTGATGGATCTCGCCAATTGCAAGGCGGTGGAGCTCACCATCGACGGCGGCGCGAGCGTGGTGGTGCAGGCCGGCCAGCCGCCGATCGTCAACGGCATGAAAGAAGAGCGCATGCGCGTCGGCTGCGGCTCGGCGACGATCGGCATGTTCGCAAAACAGTGGCACGGCAAGGTCGACGAGGTCGTCGTGGTCGACGACCACATCACCGGCGTGCTCAGCGAGCACCAGGCCGGCAAGCTCCTCGACATCGCCGACACCGGCATCAAGATGAAGGGGCGCCGCTCGACCCCCGGCCGCTATTTCCAGGTTGCCGATCCCGGCACCGGCTGGGGCGGCACCAACATCTCCGATCCGCTCTCCATTCTCGGGCCGTTCGACGCGAAGGAGGCCAGGGTGGGCCTCTCCATGCTGATGGTCTCCACGACCGGCGAGCATTCGTCCTACTACGTGCTCGACGCGACCTTGAATCCGGTCGAGGCCGAGATGCCCGATGAGCTGAAGTTTTCGGTCGAGCGCATCCAGGAGAATTGCGAGCCTGCCCTGTGCACGGTGCTGTTCATGGCGGGGGCCGGCGGCTCCTTGCGCGCGGGGGTCACCGACAATCCGGTGCGGCTGACGCGTTCGGTGAAGGATGCGCTGACGCGTGTCACCAGTGGCGGCGCTCCTGTTTATGTCTGGCCGGGCGGCGGCATCACCTACATGGTCGACGTGACGCAGATGCCGGCGGGCGCCTTCGGCTACGTGCCGACGCCGGCGCTGGTCGCGCCGATCGAGTTCACGATGAAGCTGTCCGATTACGCCGCGCTCGGCGGGCACATGGATTATGTAAAGCCGCTCTCCGAGGTGAAGAACGGCGATGATGTCCGCCAATTGCCCTGGCAGAACCCGATTCCGGGGCCGCGGGCATGACCAGGCTCCCGCAAATCGCATTGCTGTCTGATGGCCGGCGGCTGCATTTGCAGGATGGTCCCATTGATCTAATCGTCGAGGCGAGGGGGCGCGCGGACGAGGTGCGGGCTGCCTATGAGGCGGCGGCGCGCCGTTTCACCGGCCTGCTCGATGAGCTCTGTGCGGAATTGCCGGATTTGCGGTCGGCGGCTGAGCAGCGGACCTTGCTGAGGGGCGTTGTCGCGCGCCGGATGCACGCCGCCGTCGCGCCCTATGCGGCCGATTGCTTCATCACGCCGATGGCGGCCGTCGCCGGCAGCGTGGCGGAGGAAATCCTCGGCGCAATGCTCGGTGCTGCGTCGCTTGATCGTGCGTATGTCAACAATGGCGGCGACATTGCGCTCCACCTCGGCCAGGGCGAGCACTTCTCCGTCGGTCTGATGGACCGGCCCGATCGCGACGGCGTGATGCGAACGATGACGGTCGATGCGAATGACCCTGTGCGCGGCATCGCGACCAGCGGGCGCCATGGCCGCAGCTTTTCGCTCGGCATCGCGGACGCGGTGACGGTGCTGGCCGCGACGGCATCGCAGGCCGATGCGGCGGCTACGATCATCGCCAATGCGGTCGACCTGCCCGGACATCCCGCCATCATCCGCAAGCCCGCGAACGCGCTTCAGCTCGACAGCGATCTCGGCGCACGCCTGGTGACCCGCGATATCGGTGAATTGTCGCAGACCGAGATCGCGGCTGCGCTGGAATCTGGCGCGGAATGTGCACGGCAATTATTCGATCGCGGATTGATCGAGGATGCCGTGTTGCAGCTTTGTGGTGATATGCTTGTCATCGGACCGAAAGATATTGAACTGCAGAGATCGCGCCCGCTGGTGCTGGAGAATGCGGTTCATGCCTGAGCAGGGAAGAGACCAAGGGAAACAATCATGAGCGCGATCATCCGTAAGATCGTCACCGTCGTCGAAGAGACGCAGATGGAGATGGGCCGCCAGGTCTCGCCGCCGACAAGGCGCGCCGCGGCCATCGCCGTGATCGAAAATCCCTTCGCCGGAAAATACGTCGAGGACCTCTCGCCGCTGATCGCGATCGGTGAGGAACTTGGTGAGCTGCTGTCGAAGCGCGCTGTGGTCGCGCTCGGCATCGACGGTTCGAAGGCGCAGAGCTACGGCAAGGCCGCAGCGGTCGGTGAGAATGGCGAGCTGGAACACGCGGCTGCGATCCTTCACCCCAAGATGGGCGCTCCGGTGCGCAAGGTGCTGGGCAAGGGCGCCGCGCTGATCCCGTCGTCGAAGAAGCGCAGCGGTCCCGGCACGACGCTGGATATTCCGCTTGGTCACAAGGACGCAGCCTTCGTGCGCAGTCACTTCGACGGCATGGAGGTGCAGATCAACGACGCGCCGCGCGCCAACGAGATCATGGTCGCGGTCGCCGTCACCGACAGCGGCCGTCCGCTGCCGCGCGTCGGCGGGCTGACGGTTGCGGAGGTCAAGGGCGAAGACGGTCTGAGATAGCGGGCACAGCTACTCCGACATCATCGCGCTGAAAACGTAGAGAGTTCAAAACTGGAGGTTGGGATGCGAGCAAGAAATTATTTCGTCGGCGCGGCCTTCGCGCTTCTGGCGGGCGGCATGGCTCATTCGGCGATGGCGCAGGACATCAAGATCGGCGAAATCAACAGCTACTCGCTGTTGCCGGCCTTCACCGAACCCTACCGCAAGGGCTGGCAGCTCGCGGTCGAAGAGATCAACGCGGCCGGCGGCATCAACGGCAAGAAGCTCGTCGTCATCTCCAAGGACGACGGCGGCAAGCCGGCCGACGCGCAGACCGCGGCCAACGAACTCGTCTCGAGCGAGGGCGTGGCGATGCTGGCGGGCACGTTCCTGTCGAACATTGGCCTCGCGGTCAGCGACTTCGCCAACCAGAAGAAGGTGTTCTTCCTCGCGGCCGAGCCGCTGACGGACGCCGTCACCTGGTCGAAGGGCAACAAGTACACCTTCCGCCTGCGGCCTTCCAACTACATGCAGGCTGCGATGCTGGTGGAGGCTGCCGCGAAGCTGCCCGCGAAGCGCTGGGCGACGATCGCGCCGAACTACGAGTACGGCCAGTCGGCGGTGTCGGTGTTCAAGAAGCTGATTTCGGAGAAGCGCCCGGACATCCAGTGGGTCGACGAGCAGTGGCCGCCGCAGGGCAAGATCGACGCGGGTCCGGTGGTGCAGGCTGTTGCCGCCGCCAATCCGGAAGCGATCCTCAACGTCACCTTCGGCGCCGACCTCGTGAAGCTCGTGCGCGAGGGCAACACCCGCGGCCTGTTCAAGGGGCGCGAGGTCGTGTCGTTCCTGACCGGCGAGCCCGAATATCTCGATCCGCTCAAGGACGAGACGCCCGAGGGCTGGATCGTCACCGGCTATCCCTGGTACTCGATCAAGACGCCCGAGCATGACGCGTTCCTGAAGGCCTATCAGGCCAAGTACAACGACTATCCGCGCCTCGGCTCGATCGTCGGCTACCAGACCATCAAGTCGGCGGCCGCGATTCTGGCGAAGGCCGGCTCGACCGATCCGGAGAAGTTGATCGCCGCGGCGGAAGGCCTCTCGATGCCGTCGCCGCTCGGTGAGATCACCTTCCGCAAGATCGACCACCAGTCGACGCTCGGTGCCTATGTCGGCAAGACCGCGCTGAAGGACGGCAAGGGCGTGATGGTGGACTCGGTCTACAAGAAGGGCTCGGACTATCTGCCGAGTGACGCCGAAGTCGAGAAGCTGCGCCCGAAGGATTGATGGAAGTGCCGTAGGGTGGGTTAGCCCAGCAGATGCGCAAAGCGCGTCTGTTGGGCGTAACCCAACACTTTCGGTGCCACACGAGAAAAGGTAGTGGGTTACGCTGCGCTAACCCACCCTACGACTTCACCCAACCTGGACCGCCGATGGCCTTCTACGTCGTACAGTTTCTGACCGGTCTCGCCAGCGCAGCGTCGCTGTTCCTGGTGGCCTCGGGCCTGTCGATCATCTTCGGCGTGACGCGGATCGTGAATTTCGCGCACGGCGCCTTCTACATGATCGGCGCCTATATCGCCTTCACGCTGACGGAGCGACTGTCCGGCACCTTTGGCTTCTGGGGCGGGATCGTTTTGGCGGCGCTGGCCGTTGCGGTGATCGGTGTGCTTGTCGAGATGGTGCTGCTCCGGCGCATCTATCACGCGCCTGAATTGTTTCAACTGCTCGGCACCTTCGGCCTGACCCTGATGGTCGAGGATCTCGTGGTGCTGATCTGGGGGCCCGACGATCTCGTCGGCCGTCGCGCTCCGGGCTTCAGGGGCGCGGTCGATTTCTTCGGCCAGAACATTCCGAGCTACGATCTGTTCCTGATCGTGCTCAGTCCTGTCGTGCTCGGCATTCTCTGGTTGCTGTTCCAGCGCACCCGCTGGGGTGTGCTGGTGCGCGCGGCGACGCAGGACCGCGACATGGTCGCAGCGCTCGGCGTCAATCAGAAATGGCTGTTCACCTCCGTGTTTGCGGTCGGCGTGTTCCTCGCCGCCCTCGGCGGCGCGCTCCAGATCCCGCGCGATGCCGTGCATCACGCGATGGATTTGCGCATCATCGTCGAAGTCTTCGTCGTGGTCGTGATCGGCGGTCTCGGCAGCATCGTCGGCGCCTTCGTCGCGGCGGTGCTGGTCTCCGAGCTGAACGCGTTCGGCATCCTGATCTTTCCGAAGATTTCCATCATCCTGGTCTTCCTGGTGATGGCGGCGGTGCTGATCGTCCGGCCCTGGGGCCTGTTCGGCAAGCCCGAGGCCCCCGCGCGCAAGACGCCCGGGCTCACCGTCAATCCGTGGCGGCCGCTGACGTCGAACGAGCGGCTGGCCGCGCTGGCGGCGCTCATCATCGCGGCGACCTTGCCGCTGTTCGCCGGCAACTATGCGCTGACCGTCGGCTCCGAGATCGCGATCTTCGTGATCTTCGCGGTCAGCCTGCATTTCCTGATGTCGGTCGGCGGGCTCGCCTCGTTCGGGCACGCAGCCTATTTCGGCCTCGGTGCCTACGGCGTCGCCTTCCTCGCCAAGATGGCGGGGCTGCCGATGATCGTGTGCCTGTTGCTCGGCCCGCTGCTCGGCTGCATGGGCGCCGCGGTGTTCGGTTTCTTCGCCGTGCAGCTTTCCGGCGTCTATTTCGCGATGTTGACGCTCGCTTTCGCGCAGATCGTCTGGTCGATCGCGTTCCAGTGGGTGAGCGTAACAGGCGGCGACAACGGCATCTTGAGTATCTGGCCGGAGAAATGGGCGGCGAGCCCGTCGAATTTCTACTGGCTGGCGCTCGGCGTCGCGGCGCTCGTCACGATCGCGCTGCGCGCCATGGTATTCTCGCCGTTCGGTTACGCGCTCAGGGCCACACGGGACTCGCTGCTGCGCAGCGAGGCGATCGGCATCAACGCCAAGCGCATCCAGTGGACCGCCTTCGTGATCGCAGGCACCACCGCCGGCATCGGCGGCGCGCTGTTCGCCTACCTCAAGGGCAGCGTCTTCCCGGACAATCTCGGCATCTCGCTCTCGGTCGACGCGCTGGTCATGGTGCTGCTCGGCGGCGTCGAGACGGTGTCGGGCGCGGTGATCGGTGCCATCGTATACAAGGCCCTCAATATCTGGCTGGTGAGCCAGACCGATCTGTCGAAGCTCGTGCTCGGCGGCTTCATCGTGCTGATCGTCGTGGTTTTCCCCAAGGGCATCGTCGGCATGCTGGAGATGCTGGCGCAACGCCGCAGGAAGGCATCGCCGCCCGGATCGCCTCTCATTGCCAAGCCGATCGAGTCAGCCGAATGAGCGTCGCACCCACACTTCTCGCGGTCGAAGGCCTGACCAAATCCTATGGCGGCATCCACGCCGTGCGCGGCGTCTCGTTCTCGCTGCGATCAGGCGAAATCCTGGCGCTGATCGGCCCCAACGGCGCCGGCAAGAGCACCTGTTTCGACATGCTCAATGGCCAGAACCGGCCGGATTCAGGCCATGTCCGTCTGCTCGGCGAGGAAACCACCGGCAAGAAGCCCCGCGAGATCTGGCGGCTCGGGGTGGGGCGCACTTTCCAGATCACTGCGACCTTCGCGACCATGACCGTGCGCGAGAACGTGCAGGTCGCGCTGGTCTCGCACGGCAGGCAGTTGTTCAATCTCTGGGGCTCGGCGCCGAATTACGATCGCGGCGAGGCTGGACGCCTGCTCGAGCTCGTGGGCATGGGCGGCTATGCGGACCGGCCCTGCGGCGAGCTCGCCTATGGCGACCTCAAGCGGCTCGAGCTTGCGGTGGCGCTCGCCAACCAGCCGAAATTGTTGCTGATGGACGAGCCGACCGCCGGCATGGCGCCGCGCGAGCGCGTCGATCTGATGCGCCTGACCGCGCAGATCGCGCGGGAAAAATCGATCGGCGTGCTCTTCACCGAGCACGACATGGACGTGGTGTTCGAGCATGCCGACCGCATCATCGTGCTCAACCGCGGCACGCTGATCGCCGAGGGCTCGCCGGCCGAGGTGCGCGGCAATCCGCAGGTGCAGGCGGTCTATCTCGGCGAGGGCCTGCTCTACGAGGCCGGGCATCGCGAGGGAGCCTCCGCATGAAGCTCACGGTGCAGGACCTCAACAGCCATTACGGCCCGGCGCATATCCTGTTCGACATCGGCTTCGAGGTCGGCGAGGGCGAGGTGGTCGCGCTCCTGGGCCGCAACGGTGCGGGCAAGTCGACCACGTTCCGCTCGATCGTCGGCCTCGTCGCACAGCGCACCGCGCGCATCATGTTCGAGGGTAAGGATATCTCGGCACGCCCGACCCATGAGATCGTACGCGATGGGCTCGGTTATGTGCCGGAGGAGCGCCGCATCTTCACCGATCTGACGGTGGAGGAAAATCTGGAAGTCGGCCGTCAGCCGAAGCGCCCGAACGCGCCATACTGGACCCGCGAAAAGCTGTTCTCGCTGTTTCCGAATCTCGGTGAGATGAAGAACCGTCCGGGCGGCCGCATGAGCGGCGGCGAGCAGCAGATGCTGACGATCGCGCGTACGCTGATGGGCAATCCGTCGCTGGTGCTGCTGGACGAGCCTTCGGAAGGCCTGTCGCCCAAGATCGTGGAGCAGATGGTCGACGCCATCCTGACCATGAAGAAAGAAGGCGTCAGCATCGTCGTCTCCGAGCAGAATTTGCATTTTGCGCGGCTGATCTCCGATCGCGCCTATATCATCGAGCGCGGCCGCATCTGTTTCGGCGGCACCATGGCCGAGCTCGACGCGCGTCCGGATATCCGCGACGCGCATTTGTCGTTGTGAGGGGCGGGGAACGGATGGCGAGAAGCGTCGCGGTGAAGAAGGGCGTCAAGCTGGCCAAATCGTCCAACAAGTCGTCTTACGTGCTCGACGAGCAGGTCGGCTTCATCCTGCGCCAGGTCTGGCAGCGCCACAGTTCGATCTTCTCGCGCGATATCGGCACCAACATCACGCCGACGCAGTGGGCGGCGCTGTCGAAACTCGCCGAGACCGGGCCGTGCTCGCAGAACCAGCTCGGGCGGCTGACGGCGATGGATGTCGCGACCATCAAGGGCGTGATCGATCGCCTGACGGCGCGCGGCCTCACCGAGACCAGCCAGGATCCCGAGGACGGGCGGCGGCTGCTGGTCAGCCTGACGCGGGCCGGTCAGCAACTCGCGGAGAAGGCAGCGCCAAATGCGCTCGCGATTACCCGTGAGACGCTGGCGCCGCTCGAGCCTAAGGAGCGCGAGACGCTGATGGCGCTGTTGAACAAGCTGCGTTGAGCGGCGACTAATCTCGGTCAGGGTTTATCGAGGTTTTTCGTCATGAGAGCGACGGCGCGGTTTGCATCAGCCTTGAGTCTTGGCGCGGCGCTGGCGGGCCAATGTGTGCCTGCCTTTGCGGCGCAGCCCTATGAAGGCTTCTGGGCGTCGACCCAAAAGGACTGTCGCGATCAGGACAGCGCCAACCGCATGAGCATCGAGGGCGGCAACCGTCTCTATTGGTACGAGACTCGCTGCCGCGCCAGCGAGATCACCACCGACGGTAAGCTCGGCTGGAAGATGAAGCTCGCCTGCGAAGGCGAGGGCGAGACATTTCGCTCCAGCCCGCGTGTCTCTATCGCGGCGGACGGCAGGCTGGTGATGGACAACGGACCGGTCGGGCGGGCCAAGCGCCAGACTTATGTGCGTTGTGAGATCGCGAAAAAGCGGTGATCCCTTAAGTCTTTCCCGGCCATTTGGCGCGGTAGCGGATTTCGCTGCCATCAGTGAGCCGGCGCCACGTGCCGAATTCCGGCGTATGCGGCGCCCGGGCGGTCAAGTCGATCGGATAGATTCGGCTCGGCTGGCCTTCGATATTGACGGCAAGCTGCCGGTGCGAGGTTCGAAACGCCAGTTCGACTTCGCCCGCGATGACGGGCTGGTCGCCGTCGCGATGGAAGGCGGCGGGTGTCACTTCGCCCGGCATGGTGTTGAGGTCGGTCTGCAATTCGATGGTGATGCCCTGCGGTGACGTCGGCACCGTAGCGCCGGCGGGAAAGCGAACCTCGAACACGAGCAGGGGATTGCTGGCGTTCGGATTGAGCCAGGGCGTTGCGGTCGCATAGGCATAGGCAATGTAGATGCCGATACCCGTGGCGCAGAGCAGGACGACGGCACCGAGCGACTTCAGGCTGTTGCGTGCGACGCCCCCATTGTCTGCGCCCCCGCCCGAACGCGTCACCAGCCAGCTGGCAAGCACGGCGCCGGCGATCGCCCCGATCGGGGAGTAGAAGAACAGCCCGAGCAGACCCGATGTGATCGGGTCGGCGCGGTTGCCGAAATCCAGCAGCGAGAACAGCATAAAGGTTGCGACATAGCCCGCTACCGCGCCAGCAACGCCGACGGCTATTCGCGATGAGTTTGTCATGTCTCGCTCGATGGTCCAGCAAATGAACTGCCCCCGCCGAGGGCTGCCTGCGTTAGACGCAGCAGGCAGCAGATCTGTTCAATGCGCTTGAAGCTGCGTCACTTCGCCACCACTT
Source organism: Bradyrhizobium betae (assembly GCF_008932115.1). Lineage (NCBI taxonomy): Bacteria > Pseudomonadati > Pseudomonadota > Alphaproteobacteria > Hyphomicrobiales > Nitrobacteraceae > Bradyrhizobium > Bradyrhizobium betae. The sequence goes on along the minus strand of NZ_CP044543.1, from coordinate 580,075 downwards.
CCGGCACCCTGCCGGCGGGTGGGGTGTTGCGGCTGCGCTGGGTGCGCACGATGCCGTCGATGATGGTCATGCCGATGCCGGGGAGGTCGCCGAGCTGCACGCTCTCCAGGATGGTCTTGCCGGGCGAGTGCTGCGCCTTGTCCATGATGACGAAGTCGGCGGAGCGGCCGACCTCAATCAGGCCGCAGTCGAGCTGCCGCATCCGCGCGGTGTTGCCGGTGGCAAGGCAGAACGCGATCTCGGCCGGCAGCTCGCCGATCGAGGACAGCATCGACACCATGCGCAGGATGCCGAGCGGCTGCACGCCGGAGCCGGCCGGCCCGTCGGTGCCGAGGATGACGCGATGCAGATCGCCCATCTCGCGCGCGATGCGCAGCGTGTAGAGCGCCGAGCGCTCATTGCCGTTGTGAACGATCTCGAGCCCGCGCTTGCAGCCCTCACAGATGCAGCGGATCTGATCGTCGGGAAGGGCGGTGTGGCCGCCATTGATGTGGCCGACCACGTCGGTGTCAGCCTCCAGCACCACGTCCTTGTCGATCAGGCCGGAGCCGGGGATCGAAGGGCCGCCGGTGTGGATCGTGCTCTGGATGCCGTATTTGCGCGCCCAGCCGACCATTTTTCGCGCGGTAGGTCCGTCCTTCACGCCGCCGAGGCCGACCTCGCCGAGCAGCTTGACGCCGGCAGCCGCCAATTCCTTGAAATCTTCCTCGACCATCTCGCATTCGATGACGGGCGCTCCGGCATGAACCTTCACGCCGCCCGGACGCAAGGTCCAGAACGCGCGCTGGGCGAAGATCGCCATCGCCTTCAGCCCGACGACGTCGCGGGGGCGGCCGGGCATGTGCACTTCGCCGGCCGAGATCATGGTGGTGATACCGCCATGCAGCGAGCTGTCGATCCAGCCGATCTGGTTCTGCCGCGGCGTCCAATCGCCCGCGACGGGGTGGACATGGCTGTCGATCAGGCCGGGGGTCACCGTCGTGCCGTTGGCATCGACAATGGTGGTCGCGCCTTCGGTGTTGAGGTCCTTGAAGCGGCCAATCGCGGAGATCTTGCCGTTCTCGGCGACGATGGTGTCGCCGTCCAGGATCGGCTTTTCCAGCGCTCCGGAGAGGATCAGACCGATATTCCGGATCACGAGTTTCGAGGGTCCGGTGGCCTGGGGTGCGTCATGCGCCATGGAAGGGGTCCTTGTCCTTAACTGCAACGCTCGCGATCTTGGTCAGCCTTGACCACGGGAGCAAGCGGGATTATTCATTAGTATACGAATGATCGTGTACAAACGACGCATAGCTGACCGCCTCGAACCGCATTGGAAGCGACACGGAAGGGTGAGATGAGCAATTTCAACCAGGAAAGCGTTTTGAGCGTCCACCACTGGACCGACACGCTGTTCTCGTTCAAGACCACCCGCAGCCCGACCTTCCGCTTCCGCAACGGCGAATTCACCATGATCGGGCTCAAGGTCGGCGAGAAGCCGCTGCTGCGGGCCTACAGCGTCGCCAGCGCCAATTACGAGGACACCCTCGAATTCTTCTCGATCAAGGTGCCGGACGGTCCGCTGACCTCGCGGCTGCAGCACCTGAAGGAAGGCGACGAGATCATCGTCAGCCGCAAGGCCACCGGCACGCTGGTGATCGACAATCTGGAAGAGGGCCGCAACCTCTATTTGATCGGCACCGGCACCGGCCTTGCGCCGTTCCTGAGCGTGATCAAGGACCCCGAAACCTACGAGCGGTTCGAGAAGGTCGTGCTGCTGCACGGCTGCCGGCATGTGAAGGAACTCGCCTATGGCGAGATGATCACGGAGCATCTGCCGAACGACGAGATGCTCGGCGACTATATCCGCGCCCAGTTGATCTATTATCCGACCGTGACCCGCGATCCCTTCCGCAATCGCGGCCGCATCACCGACCTCATCACCTCCGGCAAACTGTTTGCCGATATCGGCCTGCCGGCGCTGGAAGCCGCCCACGACCGCGTCATGATCTGCGGCAGCCCGGCGCTGGTGGCCGACACCCGCACGCTTCTGGGCGAGAGGGGCTTTGTCGAGGGCAATCACGGCGAGCCGGCCCAGTTCGTGGTCGAAAAGGCCTTTGCCGAGCGCTAAGCTCGGAATTCTTGCGCAATAAGACCGTAGTTTCGCCGCCGCACGGGCGTTGCGGCGCCGATTCGGCGCGCGATACACTGTGGGAGCGAATCAGCGGAGTTCCCACATGGTTGCGGACAGCGACAGCAACATCGCCTGGCACCGGGTCCAGTTGAAGAAGAACCGTGCCGAGTTGAAGGCGCTCGAGACCGCACGCTTCACGATGGGCGAGATTGCGTCCTCCAAGCGGACCGGCCAGACCCAGAAGTCGATCGCGGACCTCAAGCGCAAGATCGCGCAGTCGGAGCGCGTGATCGCGGACCACGACAAGCGCACGCGGCGTCCGCTCACGACCGATCTGCGGAGCCTCAGCGACGGCAGCTGGAGCCATTGGGACGCCTACACCAGCCAGCAGCAGCGCAAGACCGCGCCGCGAGCGCCGGGGCGCGGATAAGGATCAAGAGCCGGTCAGCTTCTTCGCCGCGACGTCGCGTTCCCAGCCGAACACGGAACGTCCGTCGAGCTCAGGCGATGCGCCACGTTCACCTGCGATGAACGACTCCAGCGACGGACCACTGGCAGTCCGCTCCAGCCGACGCGCCTGATCGTCGAGACGCTTGATCGCCTGCATCTCCTCGTCGCGTCCGAGCTTCGCGTTCTGGATCGCGCCCTTCAGCACGCGAATGGTCTCGTCATAGACCTTGATCGGGACGGGGTAGGGATGCCGGTCCTTGCCGCCATGGGCGAGCGAGTAGCGCGCGGGATCGTTGAACCGATACGGCGCGCCGTGCACGACTTCGGCGACCATCGCCAGCGAGCGCACGGTGCGCGCGCCGACGCCGGGCGTCAGCAAGAGCTCCGGGAAGTCGACCGGGCCGCGCTCGGCGGCGGCCGCCAGCGTGCCGTGCAGGCGCCGCGCGAACACGTCCTTCGGCCTGACATCGTGATGCGCCGGCATGATCAGGTGCGGCAGCATGGCTTGCGCCGGCTCGGGCGCCGTTCCGGTGAGCCGTTCGAATTCCGTCAGGATGCGGTCGGGGCCGAGATCGCTCAAAAGCTCGAGCTGCGCCGCGCGCGAGATTTCGGCGCGATGGTCGGTGAGATTGACGATCTCGCCCTGCTGCGGCCCGTCGATCGCGCTGTGCGGCGTATCGACGAAACTCTGCAGTGCCTCGGAATGCCAGTGATAGCGGCGGGCCTGCCGCTTGTCGCCGTTCATGCCCTGCTGCACCACGGTCCATTTGGCGTCCGCGGTGACGAAGAAGCCGTGCAGATACAGATCAAAACCGTCCTGGACTGCGGCGCTGTCGACCTTGGCCACAAGACGGCTGGCGCGCGTGAGCTTTGCGCCGTCGAAGCCGACGCGGTCGCTGAGCTGCAACAACTCGTCAGGCGTCTTGCGCGAATGTCGACCGCGACCGCCGCAGACGTAAATTCCGAGTTCGTCCTGGAGCGGGCCGAGCCCGCGCTTCAGCGCGCCGATCACCGAGGTGGTGATCCCCGACGAGTGCCAGTCCATCCCCATCACGGCGCCAAACGATTGGAACCAGAACGGATGCGAGAGGCGCTGGAGGAACGCATCGCGTCCGTAATGATGCACGATCGCCTGCGTGACGATCGCGCCGAGCGACGACATGCGGGTCGCAAGCCAGGGTGGAACCCGGCCGGTGTGAAGGGGAAGATCGGCGCTGCCGGTTCGGCGAGTCATGATCGCCCATAAATAGCGCAGTTCGGCGGCCGTTGCACCAGAGGGATGCTGCATTGCACTGAGCGGGGGAGCGAAGCCTGTTGAAGCGCGTTGAGACGCAAATGCAAATGCGGGGATCTCAATGAATCGGCAGGCCCTCATGGCCGACATCGACAGGATGTTCGGATGGATACCGTCATGGTTCGTCGGCCTCGGCCTGGTCGCCGGGGCGATCCTGCTTGCGCTGTCGCTCTACCGGCTCGCGGCCTGGCTGCTCAACCGCGCCTTTGGAACGCGTCTTCCGCTGATGAGCGTCTTCATCGCGCGCACGTCCGGCCCGGCCCAACTGGCGCTGTGTCTGGCGGCGGTCGCGCTGGTGCTGCCGCTTGCCCCCCTGGACGATATGTTCCGCGCGCCGCTGACGAGCCTGTTCATCGTCGCCTTCATCGCGCTGATCGGCTGGATCTCGATCCGGATCGTGGATATGAGCGCGGCGCGTTATTTGCAAAATTTTCGCGACGTCACGGAGAATTTCGTCGCGCGCAAGCACGTCACCCAGGTGCGCGTGTTCAAGCGCGTGACCGACATCGTCATCGTGATCATGACGATCTCGACGGCGCTGATGACATTCGATTCAGTAAGGCAATACGGCGTCAGCCTGTTCGCCTCCGCCGGAGCCGCCGGTATCATCGTCGGTCTTGCTGCCCGGCCGTTGCTCAGCAACCTGATTGCCGGCGTGCAGATCGCGATCACCCAGCCGATCCGCATCGAGGACGCCGTCATCATCGAGAACGAGTGGGGCTGGGTCGAGGACATCGCCGCGACCTATGTCGTGATCCGGTTGTGGGACTGGCGCCGCATGGTGGTGCCGCTGTCCTACTTCATCGAAAAGCCGTTCCAGAACTGGACGCGCGACACTGCGTCCCTGATCGGCGTCATCGCGCTGCACGTCGATTACCGCGCCGACGTGCCGCGCATCCGGCGCTGGCTGGAGGGCGCGGTGAAGGAATCCAAGCTGTGGGACGGCGCGGTGGTCAATCTCCAGGTGATCGACGCGGATTCGCGCACCATCGAGCTGCGGGCGCTGGTCAGTGCGCGGAATGCGCCGCAATCCTGGGACCTTCGTTGCGAGATGAGGGAAAGGCTGATCGCCTTCATTCGCGACGAGATGCCAGAAGCCCTGCCGCGCGAGCGCGCGATCCTGATTCCGTCAGGCGGCGGCGACGACACCGGGTTTCTGCAGCGCCCCGCCGCACCGGAGAAAATGCGGGCAAGGGCGTAAAATTAATGGATGCGGTCAGGCGGCCTTCGCGACGGCGGTGTCCGTCCGCCCGTCTGTACGCGGTCGCCGCTTGCGAAGTTTTCGCCGCGCCCAGATCAGCAGGCCGGTCGAGAGCAGTGTGAGCAGCGCGATCGACGTCACGACATTGAGGGGCGAGGCGATCAAGGCCGACCAGTTTCCTTCGTGAATCAGGCGCGGCCAGTTGCGCGGCAGCGGCGTGACGCCTGACGAACTGACGGCATAGGCGCGCAGCTCTCCGCCTTCGTAGACTCGCGCCATCATGCGTCCGCCGCGCACGCCGATCGATATCACGTGCGACAAATCATGGGAGGCCGCGACCATGCCAACCGCCTCGGGCAGCGGCAACGAACGGCCGCCGCCGGCAGGAGCGGACGCGCTCTGAAACGTCAGGCCGAACGCCAGGCAGAGGCCGGTGAGCGGGCTCAAGAGGATCAGCGGCAATGCGAACCAGGCGGTCCCCTTGTGCCATCCGGACAGCGTGTTGCGCAGATGCGGCAGTCCCATGAGGACGCCAAGCAGCATCAAGATGACCATGGCGACGGTGGAACTCGTGACCAGCCACGCCTGGCCGAGCAGCCGCTCATGCGTGCCGCGCGCCCACACGAAGAGATCGGAGAGGCCGGAGCCGGTGGCCGCGGATTCGCCGGTGGCGAGATCGATCGCCGGCGCTCCCGCGCCTTGCAACGTCATCCGCTGCGCGGCGGCATTGATCGAAAGCCCGCGCGCCTTGCCATCCGGATCATATCGTTTCACCAGGTCGACGATGCGGGTGGAGGCGATCGGCGGGCCGCCAACGGCGCTGATTTGCGCCAGGGGCTCAAAGGACAGGATGAGGCCGGTCGCGATGATCGCGAGCAGGGGGAGCGCAAAGACCAGCGTGATCCAGCGATGGAGTGTCAACAACAAATGCTTGTTCATTCCCGGTCTCCTGCAATCCGCAGCTTTGGTCGCTCAGTGCGGCGCCGAAGACAAATGACGCTTTATCCATGTTGTTGCGTTGATTTGCAGCAAACGGAATCAGTGTCCGGCGCAGCAATGTCAGCGAATGCTAGTCGTTCGCAGGTTCGAGCGTCACGATTAGTCGCGCGTCGCCTTGGTGGCGCCGCGGAGGCCCGCCTGCTGCTGGATCGTATCCAGCGCGCCGGACGACTGCTCTTCGGCCACGAAGCGGTTGAGCAGGGGCAGGGCGTCCTCGCGCCCCTTGGGGATCGCGATGGCCATATGCTCGGCGCCCCAATTGCCGTCGAGGATTTTTGCGCCCTGCATCTGGTCGGACATCTCGAACAGCGTCGGCTTGTTGGTGGCATAAAGGTCGATCTCGCCGCGGCCGAACATGCCGATGGCGACCTTGACGCTTTCGGCCGGAACGATCGTCGCGTTCTTGAATTTGGCCGGCAGCGTGCGCTCGGAGGTCGAGCCCTTGGTGACGCCGATCTTCACGCCTGGCTTGTCGATATCCTCGATGTTGCCGATCGGCGAGTTCGCGGGAACGAGGTAGCCGAGCTCGATCGCCAGCACCGGCCGGCTGAAGCTGACGTCGTTGGCGCGGGCCGGCGTCGCATTGGTCACGGTGAAGTCGACCTGGCCGTCGCGGATCGCGGTGACGATGTCGGCGACGCGCTGAAACCTGACATAGTCGACGCCGACGCCGAGCCGTTTTGCCAGTTCGCCGCCGAGATCGTAGGCAAGACCATGCGGCTTGCCGGCCGCATCCGTCACCATCGAGGTCGGGCTGCCTGGATAGATGCCGACACGCAACGCGCCGCCCGGCGCCAGGAGCTTGGCTTCGCCGTCGGCGCGAACGGGCGCGCCGAGCAGGCCGGTGATGGCGGCCGCGAGCAGCGCGGCACGCGCAAGGGGTCCGGAAGAGGTTCTCATGTCCAGAGCCTCACTGCGCGCGGATATCGGCGGCCTTCAGCACCGGCTCCCATTTGGTCGCCTCGGCACGCATATAGGCGTCGAAATCCTTGGCGGAGGAGCCGACCGGAGCTGCGCCGATCTTGCCGAGGGTCGACAGCACGTTCGGGTCCTGCAACGCCGCCTTCAAATCTGTCTCGACCTTCGCCACGATCTCCGGCGGCATCTTGGCCGGGCCAAGGACGCCCCACCAGACCGAGACGTCATAGCCAGGTACACCCGACTCTGCGATGGTCGGAACGTTCGGCAGCGCCTTGGAGCGCTCGGCCGAGGTCACTGCGAGCGCACGCACTGGTCCGCCTTCGAGCTGGCCGATCGCCTCCGCAAGCGGATTGATGCTGAGCGGGATCTCGCCGGCGATCACCGCCGTCAGCGCAGGCGCGCCGCCCTTGTAGGGGATCGCGACGATTTTGGTGCCTGACATGTATTTGAGCAGCTCGCCGGCGAGATGCGCCGAGGTGCCGTTGCCGGACATGCCGTAGGAGAGCTTGTCCGGGTCCTTCTTCGCGGCGGCGAGGAGATCGCCGAGTGTCTTGTACGGGCTGTCCTTGGCAACGACGATCGCGAGCGGCGAGGAGGCGACTTCGCTGATCGCGGTGAAATCCTTGAAGGTGTCGTAGGGCACGCTCGGATAGATGAACTGGTTGAGCGGATGGCCGCTCGCGACCAGGATCAGCGTGTAGCCATCGGGCGCCGCCTGCGCCAGCGCCTGCGAGGCGACGATGCCGCCCGCGCCGGGCCGGTTATCGACCACCGGCTGCTGGCCCCAGGTCTTCGCCAATGCCTGGCCGAGCGTGCGCGCGAGCACGTCGACGGCGCCGCCGGCGGCGTAGGGCACGAGGATATGAACCGGCTTGCTTGGATAATTATCAGCGGCCTGCGCGGCGCTGCCCGCCAGCAACAGGCCGGCACCCAGCATCAAGCGGCCGATCGTCTTGTTCAAACCCAGCATAGTCCAGCACTCCTTGCGGGCGTTCGCATCCCTGCCGTCGGTCTTTTCGGGTCGTCCGGACGCGGCCCATGGTTCTTGTTGACGAGAACTGATCTTTTGTACGATAGTACAAATCACATGGCACGCAAGCCCACCAGCAAGGAAACGGCCCGCAAGCCGAACATGCGCGAGGCGATCCTCGCCGCGGCCGAGGAGCTGTTCGCCATCAACGGCTTCAATGCCGTTTCGGTGCGCGACATCGCGCAGGCCGCCGGCGCCAATCCGGGCAGCGTCACCTATCATTTCAAGACCAAGGACGGCCTGCTGCTGGAGATCTACCGGCGTCATTGCGGGCCGATGAACCTGCGCCGTTCCGAGCTGCTCGCCGCCGCCAGGCGCGTGCGCGATCTCCAGGACCGGCTGGAGGCGATCGTGCGGGCCTATGTGGTGCCGGCCTTCACCTCGGGCAGCGATCTTGCCGGCGGCGGTGCCCGCTTCACGCGGCTACGCGCCGTGATGTCGGCCGAAGGCAACGAAGTCGCGCGAAAAATCATCGCGCAGACCTTTGACGACACCAGTCACGCCTTCATCGATGCGGTGCATGATAGTCTCCCGCACATTCCACGCACCGACATCGTCTGGCGCAGTCACTTCCTGCTCGGCGCACTGTATTATTCGCTGGTGACGCCGGACCGCGTCTCGCGCCTGTCGCGCGGCGAGGCCGACGGCAGCGATGCCGCGAGCGCCATCGAGCAATTGGTGCAGGCGACCGTTGCCGCATTCCAGGCGCCGGCGCTGGATCAGGCCGCTCCGGCGCGGCGGCGGCCGGTCGTCAGCAGCAAGACTTGAAAGAAACCGCCCGAGCGGAGATGCGGTCGCTCGCTTCCGTTTGCAGGTGGACCGTGTGACGGGGTGTTTGGGAAATGAACAGGCGGGAGTGCTTGCATCTCTTGACCGGATTGGCCGGCGCGGCGCTCACGGGCGAAGCCTGCGCGCAGGGAGCCGAACCCAAGGTCGAACTCAAGGCAGAACTCAAGGCTATCCCGACGATCGCGCCGCCTGATCCCGATCCGAAGCTGCCGTCCTTCAAGCTCCCGCCGAAATCCTGCGATAGCCATACCCACATTTTCGGACCGGCGTCCCGCTATCCGTTCTCGGACAAGCGGCCCTACAACACGGCCGATGCGCCGCTGGAGGCATTCCGCAGCCTGCATGAGAAGATCGGCGTCGAGCGCTGCGTGATCGTCAATGCCACCGTGCACGGCACCGACAACCGCGTCGTCACCGATGCCATTGCCCAGAGCGAGGGCGCCTACAAGGGCGTCGCCAACGTCAATGATGAGATGACCGAGAAAGAGCTGGCGGCGCTCGACAAGGCCGGCATCTGCGGCTGCCGCTTCGCCTTCCTCAAGCGCCTCGGCGGCGTCGGCGACATGACCAAATTCCAGCGCATCGTGCATCGCGTCGCCGAACTCGGCTGGCATATCGACGTCTATTTCGAACCGGGCACGATCGCCGAATTCGCACCAATCCTCACCGCGCTGCCGACGCCTTACGTGATCGATCACATGGGGACGGTTCAGGCGGGGAAGGGGCTGGACGATCCCGGCTTCACCGCCTTGCTCAACCTGCAGAAGAACGACGAGAAGTGCTGGGTGAAGATCACCGGCCTGGAGCGTGCATCCGCTTCCGGCAAGCCGTTCCACGATGCTGTGCCGTTCGCGAAGGCGCTGGTCGACAACGCACCCGATCGCGTCATCTGGGGCACCGACTGGCCGCACCCCAACGTCAAGATCATGCCAAATGATGGCGAGATCGTCGATTTGATCCCCCTTTACGCGCCCGATGAGAAGGTCCGGCAAAAACTGCTGGTCGACAATCCCGCGCGCCTGTTCAAGTTCACCTGATGACGATGATGTACACGCCGACCATTCCGCCGCCCGATCCGAACACGCGCACGCCGAAGTTCAAATTGCCGAAGCTTTCTTGCGACGCGCATTGCCATATCTTCGGGCCCGGCGTCAAATATCCTTACGCGCCGGATCGCTCCTACACGCCGCCGGATGCGCCGCTCGAGGATTTCAGGGCGCTGCACGCCAAGCTCGGGGTGGATCGTGCGGTCATCGTCAATGCCAGCGTGCACGGCACTGACAATACCGTGGCGCTCGATGCCATCGCACAGAGCAGCGGTGCCTATCGCGCGGTCGCCAATATCGACGACACCATCACCGAGCGCGGACTTCGCGTGCTGCACGAGGGCGGCTTCCGCGGCTGCCGCTTCAATTTTGTACGCCATCTCGGCGGCGTCCCCGACAAGAGCGTGTTCAATCGCGTCATCGCGATGGTCGCGCCGCTCGGCTGGCACATCGACCTGCATTTCGACGCGATCGACCTGCCTGATTATGCCGACATGCTGGCGAGGCTGCCGCTCAGCTATACCATCGACCATATGGGGCGGGTGAAATCGTCCGAAGGACTCGATCAATTGCCGTTCAGGATACTGATCGAGCTGATGCAGCGTGACGAGAAATGCTGGGTCAAGATCTGCGGCTCGGAGCGGGTGTCTTCGGCCGGTCCGCCCTTCACCGACGCGGTGCCGTTCGCGCGAAAGATCGTCGAGACCGCGCCCGACCGCGTCATCTGGGGCACCGACTGGCCGCATCCCAACGTCAAGGTGATGCCGAATGACGGCGACCTCGTTGATCTGATCCCGCTGTTCGCACCGGAGCCGGAATTTCAGCAGAAGATCCTGGTCGACAATCCCGCGCGCCTGTTCGAGTTCGGCCGATGACGGCGATGGCGATCGACAAGCCGCGCGGCCGCGCCTGGTGGAAGGAGCTCTGGATCCAGGTGCTCATCGCCATGGCGGCCGGCATCGCGCTTGGGATCGCAAGTCCCGAGGCCGGCGCCAAGATGCAGCCGCTCGGCGACGCCTTCATCAAGGCGATCCGGATGCTGATCGCACCGATCATCTTCTGCACGGTGGTCCACGGCATCGCCCATATGGCGGACATGGCCCGCGTCGGGCGCGTGGCCATCAAGGCGATCGTCTATTTCGAGATCATGACCACGATCGCGCTGGTCATCGGCCTCATCGCGATCAATCTGCTCAAGCCCGGCGTCGGCATGAACATCGATCCCGCCAGCATCAACACGAGCGCGATCGAGCCGTACGTGAAGCAGACCAGCGCAATCGGCTTCGTGCCGTTCCTGATGAACATCGTGCCGGCGACGTTTATCGGCGCCTTTGCCGAGGGCAACATCCTCCAGGTGCTGTTCGTCTCCGTGCTGTGCGGCCTTGCGCTGGTGCAGCTCGGCGAGCGCGCCGCACCGCTGGTGAGCCTCGTCGACATCGCCGCAAAGATGGTGTTCGCCGTCGTCGGTTTCGTCATGTGGGCGGCGCCAGTCGGCGCGTTCGGCGCCATCGCCTTCACGGTCGGCAAGTTCGGCGTGGGATCGCTGGCCTCGCTCGGCAAGCTGCTCGGCGGCTTCTATCTAACCTGCGTGATCTTCATCATCTTGGCGCTCGGCCCCGTCGCGCGCCTCTGCGGCTTCTCGCTGCTCAAGCTGATCCGCTACATCTGGGAGGAGCTGCTGATCTGCATCGCCACGACCTCGTCGGAGACCGTGCTGCCGCGGATGCTGACCAAGCTGGAGAACGCGGGCTGCGAGAAAAGCGTGGTCGGGCTGGTGATCCCGACCGGCTATTCCTTCAATCTCGACGGCACCTGTCTCTATCTCGCCGCTGCCTCGGTGTTCCTGGCGCAGGCGACCAACACGTCGTTTGGCCTCGCCGAGCAGATCGAATTACTGCTGATCCTGCTCGTGACCTCGAAGGGCGCGGCCGGGATCGCGGGCGCCGCTTTTGTCGTGCTGGCGGCAACACTGTCCGCGACAGGCACAATTCCCGTGACGAGTGTCGCGCTGGTGCTCGGCATTCATCGCCTGATGTCGCAGGGCCTGACGCCGACCAATCTGATCGGGAACGCGGTTGCGACCATCGCGATTGCCAAATGGGAAGGCGCGCTCGACGGCGAGCGGTTGAGGCGCGTGCTCGACGGCGAGGAGCCCGCCGCCGTTGCCGCCTGACGAATTGGCTTTCTGCATGAGGCAGGGAGCCTATGATGGTTACGAACCAAAGAGGGGAGCAGTCCCATGAAAACAGGTCTTGTCGTCACCGCCCATCCGGGCGATTTCGTCTGGCGCGCCGGCGGCGCCATCGCTCTGCATGCGAAGAAGGGCTATCGCATGAAGATCGTCTGCATGTCCTTTGGCGAGCGCGGCGAGAGCCAGTTTGCCTGGAAGGAGAAGGGCGCGACGCTGGAATCGGTCAAGGCCGGCCGCAAGGACGAGGCGGAGCGCGCGGCAAAGCTGCTGGGTGCCGAGATCGAGTTCTTCGATTGCGGCGACTATCCGCTGAAGCTCACCGAGGCGCATTTCGACCGCATGGTCGACATCTACCGCGAGCTCAATCCGAGCTTCGTGCTGACCCATGCGCTGGAAGATCCCTATAATTTCGACCATCCGAACGCCGCGCATTTCGCGCAGGAGACCCGCGTGGTGGCGCAGGCGATGGGCCACAAACCCGGCGCGCAGTACAAATACTCGGCGCCGCCGGTGTTCCTGTTCGAGCCACACCAGCCCGAGCAGTGCAACTACAAGCCGGACCTGCTGCTCAAGATCGACGAGGTCTGGAAGGAGAAGTACGAGGCGTTCCAGATCCTCGCCGCGCAGAAGCACCTCTGGGGTTACTATGAGCGCGTCGCGCTCAACCGCGGCATCCAGGGTAGCCGCAACACCGGCGTGCCCATGACCTATGGCGAGGCCTATCAGCGCCTGTTCCCGACGGTCGCGGAGGAGTTGGCATGAAGCCCGTCGTCGTTCGCAACATCAAGCGCGCCGATCCCGCCGGGATGGCGGAGTACGGCGTCTCGACCGTGCATGAGGCCTACGGCCGTATCGGCCTGATGAAGCCGTACCTGCGCCCGGTCTGGGCCGGTGCGTCGATCGCCGGCCCGGCCGTCACCGTGCTGGCGCAGCCCGGTGACAATTGGATGATCCATGTTGCCGTCGAGCAGTGCAAAAAGGGCGATATCCTCGTCGTCGGCTGCACCACCGACAACACCGACGGCATGTTCGGCGAGCTGCTTGCGACCTCGCTTCAGGCGCGCGGCGTGCAGGGGCTGATCATCGACGCCGGTTGCCGCGACGTCAAAGCGCTGCACGAGATGAAGTTTCCGGTGTGGTCGCGCGCGGTCTCGGCCAAGGGTACGGTGAAGGCGACGCTCGGCTCGGTCAACGTCCCCGTGGTTTGCGCCGGCGTCAACGTCGATCCCGGTGACATCGTCGTGGCCGATGACGATGGCGTCGTGGTGGTGCCGAAGCGCTATGCCGCCGAGGTCGCCGAGAAGGCGAAGAAGCGAAACGCCGACGAGGGCGGCAAGCGCAAGCGGCTCGCCTCGGGCGAGCTCGGTCTCGACATGTACAGCATGCGCGAGGCGCTGGCGAAAGCGGGGCTCGTCTACGTCGACAATCCCGAGGACGTCTGAAGCGACGAGAAGCGGAGCGGGCGGATGGATCGTCTCAGACTGAAGGCGGTGCTCGGTAGTCACCCCCATGTCCAGGCAGTGAAGAGCGGCGAGCTGCGCTCCGACCTGTTCGACCTCGATTTCATCGAGTACACGCCGACCAACACGGCGTTCAAGCCAATGGTGCGCGAGCAGGCTTTTGACGTCTGTGAGATGGCGATCGTCACCTATCTGATGGCGAAGGCGCATGGCAAGCCGCTGGTCCTGCTGCCGGCGACGATGATGGGCCGCTTCCAGCATTCCTATGCGCTGTACAATCCCGCGCATGGAACGCTCGGGCCGTCCGATCTCGAAGGCAAGCGCGTCGGTATCCGCTCCTTCACCACGACGACAGGGGCGTGGATCAGGGGCATCCTCGCCAACGACTACGGCGTCAATCTCGACAGGATCCGCTGGGTCACGTTCGAGGATCCGCATGTCGCCGAATATGTCGACACCACCGAGCGCGCACCGAAGGACAAGAAAGTCCTGCAGATGCTGCTCGACGGAAAGCTCGATGCGATCCTCGGCGAGACGTCGAACGACCTCAGGCTGAAGCCGCTGTTTCCTGATCCGGCCGCGGAAGCCGCCAAATGGTATGTCCGCCGCGGTGTCGTCCCGGTCAATCACCTTGTGGTCGTGACAGAGAAGCTTGCGAAATCGCGGCCTGATGTGGTTGCGGGCGTCTATGATCTGTTGAAGCAGAACAAGGTGCGGACGGGGCCGGCGGGCTCACCCGACCTCGTTCCGTTCGGCATCGAGGCGAACAGGAAGCCGCTAGAGCTGATCGTCGATTACGCATTCCAGCAGGCGCTGATCCCGCGCCGCTACGCGGTCGAGGAGCTGTTCGACGAAACGACGCGAGGACTGAACTGATGGCGGGCGATCCCAAACGCTGGCAGATCGGGTTGGTTGGTTATGGCGAGGTCGGCCGGATTCTGGCCGAGGATTTGCGCCAGGAGGACATCAGGGTCTCCGCCTACGACATCAAGCTCGGAGGCGAGCAGGGCGCGGCGCTCAGGGAGCATGCGGCGAAGTTCGGCGTTGCGCTTGCGGCATCTCATACGGAGCTGGCCGCGACATCCGATTTCATCGTCTCTGCCGTGACTGCGAGCCAGGCTGTTCCGGTCGCACAGGCTTGCGCGGCCGCGATCAACCAGGGCACCTGGTTCCTCGATTTCAACTCGGCCTCTCCCGGCGCCAAGCAGCGCGCCGCGGCGCTGATCGACGGCGCTGATGGCCGCTATGTCGAGGGCGCGGTGATGACCTCGGTGCCGCCTTATCGCATCAAGGTGCCGCTGCTGCTCGGCGGTCCCGGCGCGAAGGAGCTGGAGCCGCTGCTCAACGCGATCGGTTTTGCGGCGAAGGTTGCCAGCGACAAGCTCGGTGTGTCGTCGGCCGTGAAGATGTGCCGCAGCATCATGATCAAGGGCCTGGAGGCCATGGTGATCGAGAGCTTCACCACCGCGCGCGCTTATGGCGTCGAGGATGCGGTGCTGGCTTCGCTCACGGAAACCTTCCCGAGCATCAATTGGGAGAAGCAGGGCACCTATTTCTTCCAGCGCGTGATCGAGCACGGCCGCCGCCGCGCCGAGGAAGTGCGCGAGGTCGCGGAGACCGTGCGGGAGGCGGGGCTGACGCCGTGGTCGGCGCAAGGCACGGCCGAGCGTCAGGCCTCGGTGGCCGATCTCGCCGATGAGGGCTTGTTCGGACCGAAGGGAACGAAGGAATTCGCCCGCAGCGCCGATTGGCGCACCGAGGCAGACAGGATTCTCGCGAAGATCAAGCGCTGACGTCGGGGCGCATTCAGCTCAGGACCCTGCTGCCGTCGCGATAGCCCGAGACTTCGTCGCGGGCGGCCTCGATCAGATCGATCAGGCTGTTGGCCTCTCGCACGACCTCCGTTGTCCGCTCGCTGCGGAACTCGGTCAGGATCAGGCGAACGCACTTGTCGGCTGTATCCAGCGTCCAGAGCGCACGCGCCATGTCGTCCTGTGTGTGGATTGCCGTGATGTCGAGGCCCGACAGGACTTCGCCGATGCCATTCAAGCGCTTGACGGCGGTCTCGGCAGGCGTGCTGGCCCGGATGGAATGATAATCGATACTACTGAATGCGCTGAACATTCCCAAACTCCTGGTGAACGCAGATGGTCAGTGCAAGGTCTTAGTAAGATTACCCGATCGTTGCCGCAACGCGTTGGGCTACGGACCGGGATTCTACCGGACTCGGAGTTTTGGGGAGGCTCGGCGGTACGATTGAACGGTCAGGCGTGCTTGCCGACAACCTGGCCGTTTACAGCGACAAGTTTCCCGTCCTTGTACACGGAACGCCCCTGCGGCACCGCGACGACGGCCTCAGGGACATGGTCCGCGTTCAACGTCATGAAATCGGCCTTGGCGCCGACACGCAGGCCGTAGCCTTCGAGCCGCAGCGCCTTTGCGCCGGCCTCTGTCACGACATCGAACGCGACACGCAGTTCTTCGTCGATGTTGAAGCCGGAGCGATAGCCGAGCGTGGCGGCCCGGCGCAGCATGTCGCCGTCGCCATAAGGCCACCAGGAATCGCGGATGTTGTCGTTGCCGCTGAAGACGGTGACGCCGGCGTTGCGCAGGGCGAGAATCGGCGGGAAGGCCCGCGCGCCGGGCGCGTTGGTCATAATGGCGACGCCGGAACGGGCGAGAACGTCTGCGATCTTCCTGAGATAATCCGCCGGAATATCGCCGAGCCCGTAGGCGTGGCTGATGGCAACGTGGCCTTCCATGCCGAGCGCGCGCGTGCGCGCTGCGATCTGCTCGATCTCGAACGCGCCGAGCGTGCCCATGTCGTGCAGGTGGATATCGACATCGACGCCATGTTTCTCGGCCACGCCGAACACGACGTCGAGATGCTTCTCGACATCGCGGTCGAAGCTCGCAGGATCGAGCCCGCCGACGAGGTTGGCGCCGAGCCCGATCGCCTCGTCCAGCAATTGCGGCGTGCCCGGGCTCGCCAGAATGCCGCTCTGGGGAAAGGCGACGAGCTGGATGTCGATCAGGCCCCGATATTCCTCGCGCACGCGCAGGATCGTCTCGAGGGATTTGAGCCCGACCGAGCCGTCCACCATGACATGGCTGCGCATCTGCGTGGTGCCGTGTCCGATGCAGAGATCGAGCTGGTTGCGTGCCCGCACGTCCATCGGCGCAGCCTCGGCCATGTTCTCTGCCTGGAAGGCGACGCGCTCGTGCACATTGAACCCGTTGGTGCACGGCTTGTGCGGACGCCAGGCATCGCCATAGAAGCTGGTGTCGAGGTGGATGTGGCCTTCGACGAAGCCGGGGACGACCAGCGCATCATTGAGATCGATCGTCGTAGCGCCAGTCGGAGGCTGGTCAGCGGGCATGATCGCCGCGATGCGACCATCCGTGACCGCGATGTGATGTTGGGTGCCGCCGTCGAAGCGCGCGTGGAGGAAGATTGTGTCGAAGTCCATCGGTTCCTCCGTTGATCGTTTCGGCGCTGTTCAGCTCCGCGGCGAAAACAGCGTCGGGCGCGGCCGTTCAAACGTCTGCCGGCCGTTCTTGAACCCCATCACGATATCCGGCAGCTCGGCGATGGCGAAGCGGCTGTCCTTCGTATCGAGCACGATGAGATCGGCGGGGTTGCCGACCTTGATGCCGTAATCGCCAAGGTTCATCAGCCGTGCCGGCAGGTCGGTCACGAGATCGAGGCAGGTGTCGAAGTCGCTGACCGAGGCGTGCGCGACATTGGCGTAGAAGTTCGCCATCCGCAGCAGCGAGGCGTCACCGAACGGGGTGAAGGGGTTGAGAACGTTGTTGGTGGCGACAGAGCACAGCACGCCATTGTCGACGAGCTTGTGTGCGAGCGTCAATCCGCGCGGTGCATTGTGGGTGGCCTCGCGCCCCATCAGATAGAGGTCGGTCGCGGGCAGCACGGTGACGGCGACGCCGGCATTTGCCAGTTGCGCGGTGGCCGCCTTCAAGCGCTCCGGCGCCAGCGCCGAGAGCTTCGTGGCGTGGCCGATCGCGACGCGCCCCTGATAGCTGCGCCGCTCGGTCTGCCGGCAGACCTCGTCGAGGTGCCACCAGGACGGATCGAGATCGAAGTCGAGATGGAGGTCGACGTCGACGTCGAATTCCTGGGCGAGATCGAAGATGCGTTCGAGGTGCGCGTTCGGGTCGGTGTCCATATAGGGACAGCCGCCGATCGCCCCGCCGCCGTCGCGCAGCGCCTGGACCAGGAGTTCGTCGCTGCCGGGATCGTTGGTCAGGCCCTCCTGCGGGAAGACGCAGAGCGAGAGGTCGATGGCCCAGGCATGGTCGCGCTTCAGTGCCTTGACCGCCTCGTAGCCGCGCAGGCCGATGCGCGGGTCGATCTCGACATGGGTGCGCATGCGCGTCGTACCGTGCACGATGGCGCGTTCGAGCACTTTTGCGCCGCGCGCCGACGCCGGCAGAGGTGTTCTCGCGCGAGTTCCTGCCGCCGCGCGCGGAGCGGGAGTTGGTTTATACCGCCAACTGAGTTTGAGGAGGCGCTCATGGCCACGGAGATTGCGGCAACCAGCCTGTTCCGTGGCCCTGATCGCGGCGTCAGCGACAATTTCGTGCTACGGCACGATGGTGGCGTCATCACCGATATCTCGGAAGGAGCGGGGCCAGGGCCGCGCTCCTTCGTCATTCCCGCCTTCGTCAACGCCCACGACCACGCCCGCGCCACCGCCTCGTCCTTCGGCGCGGTCCGCATGCCGCTGGAAAGCTGGATCCTGCGGACCGCGCTCGGCACGCCGGTTGATCCTTACCTGACCGCGGCCTCCGCACTGGCCCGTTCCGCCAAGGCGGGCTGCGCGGCCATGATGGTGCACTACACCCGCCCGAGCGGAACGATGCCCTTGCTCGACGAGGCCAAGGCGATTGCCAAGGCCGCGTCCGACGTCGGCATCCGCATGGCCTTTGCGCTTGCCGTGCGCGACCAGAATCCGATCGTCTATGGCGATGCCGAGCCGTTGCTCTCTGGTATTCCCGACGATGATCGCAAGACGATCGAAGACCTGTTCGTCCGTGCGCCGATGTCGCCGACGGCGTATATCGAGCTGACCGACGCCATTGCCGCGGCCATCGCCGGTCCAATGGTCGACGTGCAGCTCGGACCGGCCGGCGTGCAATGGTGCTCGAAGCCTCTGCTGGAAGCGATCGCGGAGAACTCGGCGCGAACCGGCCGCCGCATCCACATGCATCTGCTTGAGACCGTATACCAGCGCGCCTGGGCCGACCGGCACTTTCCGGACATGGTGCGCTGGCTGCGTGACATCGGCTTCCTCTCGGAGCGGCTGACGCTGGCGCACTGCATCCACGCCCGCCCGGACGAGCTGGAGATGATCGCTGCCTCCGGTGCGCGCATCGTCACCAATTTCAGCTCGAACATGCATTTGCGCTCCGAACTTGCTCCGATCGCCGCCGCCCATACATGCGGCTGCGCCATCGCCGTCGGCGTCGACGGGCTGGCGTTCGACGAGGACGACGACATCCTGCGCGAGATGCGGCTGGTGCAGATGGTCCATGGCGGTCTCGGCTTCAAGGCGACATGGACGCCGGCCGAGCTGTTCGCGCTCGCCATCCGCAACGGCCGCCGCGCGACTGGCGCTCCCGGAAGCGGCGAGCTCAGTCCCGGCCATCCGGCTGACTACGTCGTGATCGATCTCGACCGGCTCGACCGCGACCAGATCATGCCGGTCGACCCCATGGCCCTGCTGTTCGCGCGCGGGAATGCGTCCCCGGTGAAGGAGGTCGTCGTCGCCGGCAAGACCGTCGCGCGGGACGGGATCTGTGTTGGCGTTGACCTTCCGGCCATCGAGCAGGAATTGCGGGCCATGTACCGCGTAAATGCCGGCAAGCTCGAACGCTTTCAGCGGATGTGGCCGCCGCTGGCGGAGCGGCTGTCCGGCTGGTTCGAGCAGCGGCTCACCTGCGAATAGAAGCAGGAAGACGCCCGCCTGACGACCAGGCGGGCGTTCCTCCAGTCTCGCGCGCAGCGCTTACTGCAGCGCCTCGAGCTTGGCGTTCTTGCCGTCGACCACCTTGAATACGACATACCGCGGCTGCATCTGCCCGTTCGGCAGGAACTGGACGTCGCCGAACACGGTGCCCTTGACGGGCTTGCCGCGGATCGCTTCCGCCACGGTCTTGCGGTCGAGCGACTTGGTCGATTCAACCGCTTGTGCCCAGACTTGTACGGCCGCGGCGCCAAGCGCCGCGCTCTTGTCGGGCGGGGCGCCATAGGCTTTCGTGTAGGCCGCGACGAAGGAGGTGCTCTCCGGCTGGGTCGTGAACGGCGGCAGATCGGGGAAGAAGATATCGGCCGAGATCACGCCGTTGTTGGCATCGCCCGCGACCTTGAACACCGTGCTGAGCATGATGCCGACAGCGCCGACGAAGGTCGATTTGATACCGGCCTGTCGATACTGATCGACCATCGCCGGCAGGCCGGACGAGTTCGAGGAGTTGGTGACGATGATGGCGTCGGCGTCTGTGCCCTTCAGATTGGTGAGCTGAACCCGGAAATCAGTGTCCTTGAACGCGAATTTCTCGGTCATGACGACGTGGCCCGAGAAGTTCAGCTTCTTGAATTCGGCCTCGACCGCGGTCTGAAAACCGTTGCCGTAGACGTCGTTCTGGGTCAGGAAGGCGACCTTCTTCGCCTTCATGGTCTGGACGACGTATCTGGCGATCACCTCCGCGTCGAAGCCATTCGAGCTGTTGATGCGCATTGCGTAAGGGTTGGTTTCACCGCTGAGGATCAGGTCCGACTTCGAGACGGCGGTGATATCGAGGACGCCGCCGCGCGCGAGGATCGGCTGCATCGCCAGCGTGACCGGCGAATTCCAGCCCTCGATCACGACGTCGGCCTTCTCGGCGATCATCTCGTTGGCGCGGCTGACGCCCACTGCGGGCGTGCTTTCATCGTCCTTGGAGATCACGGTCAGCTTGCGGCCGAGCAGACCGCCTTTGTCGTTGATCTGCTGGACCATCAGCTTGACCGCATTGGTCACGGTCTGGCCGTCGGGGCCGGCGCCGCCGCTGAGCGGGAAGATGGTGCCGACCTTGATGTCCTGCGCTGTCGCCGGCACGGATGCGAGCCCCAACAGCAGCGCGAGAGCGAGTTTCGTCTTGTGCATGCGCGTCCTCCCAATGTGTTTCATGTTTTCCTGGTGATGCGGCGGTACAGGCCCACGAGACCCGCAGGCCAGAAGATCAGGACCAGCGCCAGCACCGATCCCAGCACGATCTTGTTCCAGTCGCCGCCGAGCGACAGCAGGTTCTGCTGCGCAATCAGCAAAGCGGTGCCGATCAGGGGGCCGAGCAGGATACGGCGCCCGACCAGCACGATCGCGGTGAGCATCATCACGAGGAAGTAGGACTCGAACATGTCGGGGCCGACATAGGCGCGCTGATAGGCGTACAGCCAGCCGCCAAGCCCGGTGATCGGCGCGGAGATCACGAACACGGCGAGCCTGATACGGCGCGGATCGACGCCGAGGCTCGCGGACAGCGCCGGGTTCATCTGCACCATCAGCGCGGTGGTGCCGAGGCGCGAGCGGCGGAAGCGGGCGATGAAGGCGAGCGTCAGCAGCAGCAGGATGAAGGCGATCGGCCAGAGGTCTTCCTGCATGGCGCCGGAGAAATTGGTGACGAGCATGGGGAGCTTCAGCGGCGGAATGCCGACGATGCCGTCGGAGCCGCCGACGGCGTCCCAGTTGAACGCGATCTCGTAGGCAACGACCGCGGCAGCATAGGTCACGAGCGAGAACACGAACTCGCGGGTGCGCAGTGTGACGGCGCCGAGGAAGGCCGCTGCGGCAAGGCACAGCGCGATCGTGGCAGCCGCCGTGACCCAGCCGTTCAGTCCGTATTTGACCGAGAGGTTCGCCGCCGCATAGCCGCCGATGGCCCAGAACACCGTATGCCCGAGGCTGACCTCGCCGAGATAGGACAGCACGATGTCCGCGCCGTAACACATCACGGCGAAGATCGCGATCGTGGTCAGGGTCGAATAGGCGACCGAGGTGCCGCCGAGCAGGCGCGGCAGGAAGAAGCCGATCACCACCAGGGCCGCGACCGCGGCGCAGCGCAGGAACGGGATCGAGGCGGGGCGAGGGGACTCGATCGCGGTCATTTGGTCGCAAGCCCCGCGGGTCGGATCACGAGCAGCGCGAGCAACAACGCAAAGGCCGCCGCCGTCGTATAGGCCGGCGCCACGAACGCGCCGAAGAAGGCCGTGAACAGGCCAAGCCCGAGTCCGGCCGCGAGCGCGCCGCCGATCGAGCCGATGCCGCCGAGCACGACCACGACGAAAGTCATGATGACCTCGTTGAAGCCCATGCTGGTGAGGATCGGCGAGCGGGGCGCTACCAGCGCGGCGCCGAGCGCGACCGCCGCGCATTCGAACACGAAGACGCCGAGGTAGACGAATTTTGCGTTGATGCCGAACAGTTCCGAGAGCTTGGGGTCCTCGGCGACGGCGCGGATGACCGAGCCGAACCGGGTGCGCTGGGTGAATAGCCAGACCGCGCCATAGAGCAACAGCGTGACGACGAGAACCAGCACATCCTGCCAGGTGAACCAGAGCGGGCCGAGATCCACCTTGGCGCGCGCCAGTGTTCCCGGCAGGGTCTGCGGATTGCCGCCGAAGATGAGTGCGCTGCCGCCCTGCAGGACGTAGCCGAGGCCGAGCGTCACGATCATCAGGCTGGTCAGGTTCTGCGTCATGACCAGGCGCATCATCGCGCCCTGCATCAACAGGCCGATGGCACCAAGCACGACGATGGCCACGAGGATGGCGAGCGGATAGGGCAGGCCCAATCTGGTGGTGGCGTACCAGGTGACGAACGCGCCGAGCATATAGAGTTGGCCGTGGGCAAAATTCACGAGCCGCGCCACGCCGAGCAGAATGGTCCAGCCGAGCGCGATGCAGGCATAGCCGGAGCCGAGGACGATGCCGTTGATGATCTGCTGCGCGACATTCATGCCGGCGTTCCATCCGCGATGGTGCCGAGATAGGCCTCGATGATGCGGTGATCGGCGGCCATCACGTCGGCTGGGCCTTCCCCGACGATCTTGCCGCGTTCGAGCAGATAGAGATGGTCGACGACCTTCAGCGCCGCCTTCACGTTCTGCTCGACCAGCAGCACCGGCAGGCCGCGATCGACCAGCAGGCGGATGCGGGACAGCAGATCGGTGATCAGCCGGGGCGCAAGACCTGCGGAGGGCTCATCGAGCATCAGCACGCGCGGGCCGGCCAGCAAGGCGCGTCCGACCGCGAGCATCTGGCGTTCGCCGCCGGAGAGCGCTGCGCCCTTGTGCGAGCGGCGTTCCGCGAGCCGGGGGAAGAATTCGAACACCTCGGGAATGGTGAAGAGATGCCGGCCGGTGATGTCCGCGGGCGGCCGCACCAGCGTCAGGTTCTCATCGACGGTGAGTTCGGCAAAGATGTTCTTGCCTTCCGGCACCAACGTGAGGCCGCGTGCCACCCGTTCGTGAGCGGCAAGCTTCTCGATGCTGCGTCCTTCGAGCTGGACGCTGCCGGTGACGATGGCGCGGCCACGAGACCAGCCCGCGAGCGCGTTGACGAGCGTGGTCTTGCCCGCGCCGTTGGCGCCGACGAGGCCGACCATACACCCTGCCGGCACGCCAATATTGACGCCTGATACCGCCACGTTGCCGGCGTAGCGGACCGAAAGATTGTCGCTCTGGAGCACGCCGCTCATTCGTCGCGCCCCAGATAGGCTTCGCGGACTTGGGGATCGCGCTGGATGTCGGCCGGCGTTCCCGTCGCCAGCATGGCCCCCTGGTCGATCATGACGATGCGGTCGGCGATCGACATGATCAGGTCCATGTGATGCTCGATGACGACGAGGGCGAGGTTGCGCTTGCGCAGGCCGATCAGGACGTCGGCGAGCTTTTTCATGTCGCCGCCGCTCAGGCCCGCGGCGGGTTCATCGAGCAGCAGCACTTTTGCGCCGGTGCCGTAGGCGAGGGCAACGGAGAGCAGGCGCTGCACGCCGTAGGGAATGTCGCCGGGAAGCTGGTCGTGGTACTGACGGGCGATGCCGAAGAAGTCGAGCAGCTGCGCGGCGGCGATCTCGGCGGCGCGGCGCGTGGTGGCCTCGCGCCACGGCGCGAACAGCGATGTCGCCAGACTGGTCGAGAAATCGCGGAAGACGGCCGAGACCGCGTTCTGCAGGACCGTGAGCTCGCCGAAGAACGAATTCTGCTGGAACGTGCGGCGCAGGCCGCGGTCGGCAAGATCGAATGTCCGAAGCGCCGAGACGTCATTGCTGTCGAGAAAGGTGCTGCCGCGATGGGTGACTGCATTGGTGACAGCGGCAAAACAGCTGCTCTTGCCGGCGCCGTTCGGGCCGATGATTCCGAGGATCTCGTCGTTATGGACCGACCAGCTCACGTCGCGCAGGGCGACGAGCGCGCCGTACTGCACGGTCAGCCCCTCGACGCGCAGCACCTCGCTCGCGCCGCGACGCGTTTCCCCGGAACTTGCCACTCGGCCGTTCATCCCTCGTTGTCGCGGCCGCGCTGACGGCAGCCAGTCATTTTTGGCGGGGCAATGCGCCGCAATCGGAGCGGGATAAAATCGCAGGAGAGAGGCGGCCTCGCGGAAGGCAAGGTATTGCGCGCCCCCGATGAAAACTTGTGCTGACTGGTTGTCAGACCAGAAGGCTTTGCGCCGCAGAGGTCTCAACCCTGACGGTGCCGGGCGATATCTCCTCCCGCATCGGTACATATAAAACAGCGATAGCTGATAGACGGAACCT
This sequence comes from Bradyrhizobium betae, assembly GCF_008932115.1. Classification (NCBI taxonomy): domain Bacteria; kingdom Pseudomonadati; phylum Pseudomonadota; class Alphaproteobacteria; order Hyphomicrobiales; family Nitrobacteraceae; genus Bradyrhizobium; species Bradyrhizobium betae. Next base: position 555,761 of record NZ_CP044543.1, on the reverse strand, counting down.
CGTCTGGCGATTGGTTCGCCCCTGAGTTACACCGTGCACGGCTGCGCGCCGGCGCGGCCCATGATCCCCTCAAGGAGCAGCCCCCGATGCGTCTTCCCGCCATTCTCCTCGCCGTCACATGTCTTGCGGGCGCTGCTTCCGCCGAAGACCTGTCGGGCACGCTCCAGAAGGTCAAGGAGACCAGGAAGATCACGCTGGGTTACCAGGAAGCGTCCGTGCCGTTCAGCTACCTCGACGGCAACCAGAAGCCTGTCGGCTTTGCCATGGACATCTGCCTCAGAATCGTGGACGCCGTGAAGAAGCAGCTCGGCATGCCCGACATCGGCGTCGAGTATCTCGCGGTGACCTCGTCCAACCGCATTCCGCTGATGGTCAACGGCACGCTCGATCTGCACTGCTCGGCGACCACCAACAATGCCGATCGCCAGAAGCAGGTCGCGTTCACCAACACGCATTTCCTCAGTGCAACGCGGTTTGCGGCCAAGAAGGCGGCGAAGATCAACACCATCGACGATCTCAAGGGCAAGGCCGTCACGGCAGTGGCGGGTTCGGTCAACCTGACCCAGCTCGCCAAGGTCAACACCGAGCGCAATCTCGGCATCAACATCATGCCGGCCAAGGACCAGGCCGAGGCCTTCCTGTTGCTGGAGACCGACCGCGCCCAGGCCTACGCGCTCGACGACGTCCAGCTCGCGGTTGCGATCGCGCGCGCGAAGGAGCCGGCCCTGTTCATGATCAGCGAGGAGACGTTCTCGAAGGCCGAGCCGTTCGGAATCATGCTGCGGCGGGAGGACGCGCCGTTCAAGGCGCTGGCCGATCGCGCCACGGCAGAGCTCTACGCCAGCCCGGAGATCGAAATCCTCTACAGGAAGTGGCTGGAATCCCCGACGCCGCCGAACGGTCTCAACTACAACGTCCCGATCTCGCCCGCGCTGCGCAACGCCTTCAAGAAGCCGAGCTCGAGCGCCGATCCCGACGTTTACGTGGTGAACTAGGCGAGGGCGCTAGCGCGTCCGCGGCATATCCAATAGCTGGCCGGCCAGCGCCGCACCGATCACCGCGATGGCGGCCATGACCAGCGCCCACGGGACGAACAGCCGATGACCGATCAGCGCGCCGCTCACCAGCGGGGCGCTGATGTTCGCGCCGGACATCAGCGACTGGTTGAGGCCCATGATCATGCCCTGACGATTGATCGCGGTCGAGCGCGACAGCTCCGCGGTCAGCGTGCTGCGTGCGAACATGGTGCCGGCGATGATGAGCGTCAGCTCGATCGCGAGCAGGCTGACATTGTTGCCGGCCGCAAGCCCCGCAAATCCCAGTCCCATGCAGGCGAACGCGGCCATGACGATGTTGCGATCGGAGGCGACCAGGTTGGCGCGTGTGATCAAGAGGCCCTGGACCACCATGTTGATGAAGCCCGCATAGGCGAACATCCAGCCGAGCTCGCGCGCGCCGAAGGGGTGACCGTCCCAGGAGAACCGTGCTGACAGGAACAGCGCGATCTGCGACAGGAACATCGAGTTGACGAAGAAGAATACGATGAGCAGGCCGAGCAGGCGCCAGGCGTAGCGCATCCCGAGCAGGCCGCGGGTGAACGTCGGCTCGGGCACGCGATGCTGGTGGAGCGGCTCGGACGCCGGGTGATCCGGCGGGAGCAGGGCGATTGTCGCGACGATGCTCACCAGGGAAAGCGCGGCCGCGGCCCACACCGGCACGGTCTGGCCGTAATGCACGAGGAAGCTCGAGAGTGCAGGGCCGAGCAGCAGCCCGGTCCCGATTGCGCCGCTGGTCATGCCGAGCGCCTGCTTACGCGTCGCAGGCGCGCTGTGCTCGGCGGCATAGGCGTGCGCCACCGAGATGTTGCCCGATGTCAGGCCGTCGATGATGCGCGCCAGAAACACCAGCGTCAGATTGCCGGCCAGCGCCAGCAGGACAAATCCGATCAGGGTCCCGATCTGGCTGACGACCAGCACCTTGCGCCGGCCATGGCGGTCCGAGAGCATGCCGACCACGGGACCGGCGATGAGCTGGCAGACGGCATAGACCGAGATCAGGGCGCCCAGCAGGACCGGCGTGGCGCCGAGCCGCTCCGAGTAGAACGGCAGCAGCGGGAGGATGATTCCCATGCCGGTGGCATCCACGGCCACGACGACGAAGGTCGGGATCAGAGTCAGCGTGCCTGCGCCCGCCATCGCCTCCCTTGCCTGTGTCGCGGAACCCGGTCCCATCTGCGTCGTTCTCGTTCGCTTTTGCGTGATCGGCTGCAATATAGTTGCGAACTAATAGTTCGTGTCCTATCTAATTTGCATGGCTCCCTCGCAGGCTCATATCCATGCCGAACTCGGCCGGCTCATCGCGCGCCTTGCTCGAATCTGGCGCCGCGAGTCCGATCAGGCCTTGTCCGATCACGGCCTGTCCTATGCGACCGCGATTCCGCTTCTGGTACTGTCGAGGCAGGGTGAAAACGTCCGTCAGGGCGTGCTTGCCGACGAGCTCGGCATCGAGGGGCCGTCGCTCGTGCGCCTGATCGACCTGCTCCAGGCCGAGGGGCTGGTCGAGCGCAGGGAAGACCCCACCGACCGCCGCGCCAAGACGCTCCATTTGACCAAGACGGGCGAGGCCAAGGTCGAGGAGACCAACCGCGTGCTGCGCCGGGTGCGGGCGAGCCTGTTGAAGGATATCGGCGCGGACGAACTTGCGATAACCTTCGAGACGCTTCAGCGCATCGAACGGCGGGCCAGTCGCCTGCAGGACAGCAAGACCGGTCCAGAGGCGAAGTAACTCATGCGCGCAGACGAGCCTTTCCTGGTCCGCCACGCGGACCTCATTTTCGCGTTGAAGACGTTTGCCGCGTCGATCCTCGCGCTCGTCATCGCATTGGCGATGGACTTGCCGCGGCCCTACTGGGCGATGGCGACGGTCTACATCACCTCGCAGCCGCTGGCGGGCGCAACGAGCTCGAAGGCGTTCTTTCGCGTCATGGGCACGCTGGCCGGCGCGATCATGACGGTGGCGCTGGTGCCGAACCTGATCGATGCGCCCGAGCTGCTCTGCCTCGCGATCGCGCTCTGGGTCGGGCTCTGCCTCTATCTGTCGCTGCTCGACGGCACACCACGCAGCTACGTCTTCATGCTGGCCGGTTACACCGTGGCGCTGATCGGGTTTCCGTCCGTGTCTGAGCCAGCCGCCATCTTCGACACGGCGGTGGCGCGGCTGGAGGAGATATCGCTCGGCATCATCTGCGCCAGCCTCGTCTCCACCATCGTCTTTCCCCGCAGCGTCGCGCCCGCCGTCGCGCACCGCGTCGATAGCTGGCTGTCCGATGCGCGCAATCTCAGCCGAGCGGTGTTGCTGCGCGATGGTACCAGCGAAGGGCACCGCGCCAGGCGCCTCAAGCTCGCAACTGACATCGTCGAGATCGATACGCTTTCGACCCATCTTGCCTATGACCGGCTGGCGGATCGCAATGCCGTGAGCAGCCTCGGCGAAATCCGTCTGCGCATGCTGATGCTGCTGCCGGTCGTCGCCTCGCTCGAGGACCGTCTGGCTGCGCTGGGGGAGGAGGCTCTGCGCCGGCAGCCGGAGCTGAGTCGGCTGCTGGAGGATCTTGCGCAATGGATCGTGAGAGACGTCGGTGCGCGGCAGCCGGCCGAGCGGATTCGCTCCATGATCGCGGAGCGGCAAGCCGTGCTCGATGACGACGCCTCCTGGGAGCGGATCATCACCACCAGCCTGTTGTCGCGGCTGCGCGAGCTGGTCGACCTCTCGCGCGACTGCCGCGCGCTGACCGAGGCGATTGCCGAGGGCCAGGACGTCTCGACGCTCGATCTTGCTTTTCATCCCGAGACCGGCGCCGCGCCCGTGCGCCACCGGGACCGCGGCCTTGCGCTGTGGTCCGCGGCCGGTGCGGCCGGCGCCATCCTGATCTGCTGCGCGTTCTGGATCGGCACCGGCTGGCCCGACGGCGCGTCGGCGCCGATGATGGCGGCGGTGGCGTGCTCGTTCTTTGCCGCGCAAGACGAGCCCGCGCGCTTCATCCGCAGTTTCGGCCTGTGGTCGCTGGTCGCCATCGTCGTTGTCGCGATCTATCTGTTCGCATTGGTGCCGGCGATCTCCCATCTCGAGGTCCTGGTCGTGGCGCTGGCGCCGGCATTCCTGCTCTACGGCTTCCTGATCGCGCGACCGGCGACAGCCGGCACCGGCATGGCGCTGGCGGCCAACACGGCGACGCTGCTGGCGCTGCAATCGACCTACAGCGCGGACTTTGCGTCCTATGCGAATTCCGCGGTCGCCTTTTTCGTCGGCGTCGTCATCGCCGAGCTCGTGACGCGGATCGCGCGCGGCGTTGGCGCCGAGTGGATTGCCAATCGCCTTGTGCTGTCGAGCTGGACGACGCTTGCGGTCGCCGCCGAACGCCGCGGCAAGCGTGATCGCGCGGAATTTGCCGGCCTCATGCTGCACCGGCTCGGGCTCCTGGTGCAGCGGATCGCCTTTCTGTCCGAGAGCGACCGCCGCGATACCGACAGCCTCGTCCAGCTCCGCATCGGCCTCAACATCATCGACCTTCGCCGGGCCCGCTACGGGCTCGCGGCATCGACCATTTCCGTGATCGACCACATGCTCGACCAGCTCGCCATCGCCTGCCGCAAATTTGCAGGCGATGGGATGCCGGTCGAACTGCTGACGAGCATCGATCGGGCGCTGGCCGGGGCGGTGAAGGATCCCAACGACAAGGCGCGGGAAGACGCCCTGATCGGCCTCGTCGGCATCCGCCGCGGCCTGTTTCCGGACGCGCCGGCCTACCGGCCGCGCGCAGGCGAGAGTGTTGCGGCATGAGATATGTGATCGACATCTATGGCGTGCTCGTGCCGGCGCTGCTGCTGTGGATCATCGTCGCCTATATCCTGAGCGCGATTCTCCGCCGGCTCATGCATCGCTTCGATCTCTACCGGCTGGTCTGGCACCGGGCGTTGTTCGATTTCGCAATTTTCGTCTGCCTTCTCGGCGGCGTCGTCTATCTCTCGGAGTATCTCTCATGAAGGGGAATTTTCGCTGGCTCGGTCGCCTAGCGCTGACAGTGCTTGCCGTCGTCGCGGCGCTCGCCGTCGGCCGCGAGCTCTGGGTGTATTACATGGAATCGCCGTGGACCCGCGACGGCCGCGTCCGCGCCGACGTGGTGCAGGTCGCGCCCGACGTGTCCGGTTTCGTCACGCAAGTGCTGGTCAAGGACAACCAGAAGGTCCATCGCGGCGACGTGCTGTTCCGGATCGACCGCGAACGTTTCGCGCTGGCGCTGCGGCAGGCCGATGCCGCAGTGGCCGGTCATCAGGCCACGCTCGATCAGGCCAATGCCGATTTGAAGCGCTACAGCGCGCTGACGACCGACGCGGTATCGCAGCAGAAGCAGGAGCAGGTGCTGGCGACCCAGCTCCAGGCCAAGGCGGCCGTCGATCAGGCCGTCGTCGACCGCGCGGTCGCCCAGCTCAATCTCGACCGCAGCGAGGTCCATGCCTCCGTGAACGGCGTGATCACCAACATGGATCTGCGTCCGGGTGCCTACGTCACGGCCGGGAAGGGCGTGATGGCCTTGGTCGATACCGACACGCTGCATGTGGAAGGCTATTTCGAGGAGACCAAACTCGCGCGCATTCGGGTGGGCGACAAGGTGCGGATCCGCCTGATGGGCGACAAGGTCACGCTGTCTGGCCATGTCGAGAGCATCGCCGCCGGCATCGAGGACCGCGACCGCGCCGACGGCACCAGCCTGCTCGCCAACGTCAACCCGACCTTCAGCTGGGTGCGCCTCGCCCAGCGCGTGCCCGTGCGCATCGCGCTGGATCCGGTGCCGGCGGGGATGTCGCTGGTAGCCGGACGTTCGGCGACGGTGGAGGTGCTGGATTAGGTCGCCATTGGGCTTCACGCATTCGAATACTTCTTCAGCTCGAATCTCGCGATCTGGTTCCTGTGGACCTCGTCCGGCCCGTCGGCGAGACGCAGCAGACGGGCGGTCGCATAGGCCTGGGTCAGCCCGAAATCGTTCGACGTGCCGCCGCCGCCATGGGCCTGGATGGCCCAGTCGATGATCTGGCAGGCCATGTTGGGCACGGCGACCTTGATCATCGCGATCTCGGCTTTCGCCACCTTGTTGCCGACCGTGTCCATGGCATAGGCGGCGTTGAGCGTCAGCAGCCGGGCCTGCTCGATCATGATGCGGGATTCCGCGATGCGCTCCTGCGTCACCGTCTGCTCGGACACCGGCTTGCCGAAGGCGACGCGGCTGCGTACGCGGCGGCACATTTTCTCCAGCGTGCGTTCGGCTAGTCCGATCAGCCGCATGCAGTGGTGGATGCGGCCCGGGCCGAGGCGACCCTGTGCGATCTCGAAACCACGGCCTTCGCCGAGCAGCATGTTTTCCTTTGGCACGCGCACGTTGGTGAAGACGACTTCCGAAGCTCGGTCGGGCACGCCGTAGAAGCCGAACACGGGCAGGGGACGCTTCACCTCGACGCCTGGTGTCTCCATCGGGACCAGGATCATGGATTGCTGCTTGTGGCGGTCCGGATTGTCGGGATCGGTCTTGCCCATGAAGATGCAGATCTTGCAGCGCGGGTCGGTCGCATTCGTCGTGTACCATTTGCGGCCGTTGATGACGTAATGGTCGCCGTCGCGCTCGATCGAGCTTTCGATGTTGGTCGCGTCGGATGATGCGACCGCCGGCTCGGTCATGGCGAAGCAGGAGCGGATTTCGCCCGCGAGCAGCGGCTTCAGCCAGCGCTCCTTGTCCTTGTCCGTGCCGTAGCGCTCCAGCACCTCCATGTTGCCGGTGTCGGGCGCCGAGCAGTTGAACACTTCGGGCGCCAGATGCGAGCGGCCCATCACTTCGCAGAGCGGGGCATATTCGAGATTGGTGAGGCCCGCGCCGTGGCGCGACTCGGGCAGGAACAGGTTCCAGAGGCCTTCCGCACGCGCCAGCGGCTTCAGCTCCTCGACGACGGGATAGACTTTCCACGGTCCCAGCTCTTCGGCCTCACGATAGAAGCGCTCCTCGTTCGGGTAGATGTGCCGGTCCATGAAACTCTCGAGCTTGCGCTTGAGCTCGACGACTTTGGGCGACATCGGGTAGAGCATCTGGGTCTCCTGCAGGTAGATCTTTGCCTGCGTTCGGGGCAGGCTGGCTTCGAATCGGCGCCACATCTTCACCAACTGGTCTGCCGCAACTTGCGTCAGAGCCGGCCCGGCACGCTGCCATGTTAATGGTCATTCACAGTCTGTCTTGTGTCGTGCCGCGATTAAGAGGCGGGCAAGACAACCGGCAGCAACAAACAGCAACTGTTGCTTTTGCGGGACTGGCTATTCACCGCGCTGTGCCTAAGATCAGCCTCAATTAGAAGCGGGGGCATGCAATCATGACAAGACAAGGGGGCTTTGGACGCGCATCCGTGCGGATCGCTCGTCTTTAGTTCACCCATCGACCAGCCACGGGCGCATTTTCCTGAACCGCGCTCGGGCTTTTCCAACACCCAATAAGTCTTCCCGTCGATCCGCTGGTGCGTGATCGCCGGCTTCGTTCGTTCAAAAACCAGCAGGGGCTTGACCCATACGTCGTAACCTCGAATACAATCTAAAATAGCGTCATTCAGATATACAATCTTAAATCAAGAGAAGGAAATGGACCTCGACATGCCCACACATTCAGGACGATTCGTAACTCACAGCCGTGGATTCGCGGCCGCCGTTGCAGCGGCAACCGCGATCATCGCTTCACCCGTTCTTGCCGGCGGTCCGCTGCCCGCACCCGTCGTCTCCTGGACTGGCGCCTATGCCGGTGTTCACGGTGGTTGGGGGTGGGGGAAGAGCGAGTTTCGCGATCCCGCCAACAATCCCTCCAACAATCCGTTCTTCGCCTATTACAACGGGCCGCTCGCCGGCGGGCAGCTCGGCTACAACTGGCAGCAGGGCAACTACGTCATCGGCGCCGAGATCGACGGCTCCTGGTCCTTTGTGAAGGGCAACACCAGCACCTCGCCCCTCCTCACGTCGAGCACCAACAACGGGGTCGGCTACACGGCGCTTGCGACCGCGACGGGACGCGTCGGTTACGCGTCCGGCCAATGGCTCGCCTACGCGAAGGGCGGCGGCGCCTATGCCCGCATGGAGCTTTCGTCGAGGTTCACGCCCGAGGTCACCAATTACAACAGGGACCTGTTCGGAGCCGTGGGCGGCGTTGGCCTTGAAGTGGCCTTCCTGCGCAACGTTTCGGCCAAGGTCGAATACAACGCGATCTTTCTCCCGGCCGAGACGCTCCGCTGGGCGACCCCGGACACGACGTCCGAGATCAAGCACTTCGTCCAGGTGGTGAAGGCCGGCATCAACATCCGCTTCAACGGCGACGATGGCCCGCTGCGCTAACGCCCCGAGCTCAATCGAAACAGCATTCAGCAGAAATTTGGAGAACATCATGTCCATCATTTCCAGCAACCACCGCTCCAGCAACCGCCGCGCCGCCCATACGGTCGCTGCCGCCGTCACCATCGGCTTTGCTGCCGTGATCGCCGCGCCGAGCCACGCGGCTCCGGTCGAGTACGTCAGGGTCTGCTCGTTGTACGGCGCCGGCTTCTTCTACATTCCAGGTACCGACACCTGTAGCAACGCCAACCAGATCCAGACGAACCAGTTCGACATCGCGCGTGCGCAGACCCGCGCCTCGACCGGCACGGCGATGGCTGCGTCGCTCGTCGCGCCGTGGCTTCCGACCGGCACCAACTACGCCGTCTCGACCCACTGGGCGACCTATGACGGCCAGCACGCTGCGGGCTTCTCGGGCCTGGTGCGGGTCTCCGGCAACTTCGTGTTCTCGGGCGGCTTCTCGCTCGGCCTCGACAAGGGAAGCCTCACCTCCCTCACCAACCGGACGCAGACGGAATACGGCACGGCGATCCCGGCGCAATCGTGGAGCGACGTCCGCGGCCTCGGCCGCGCGGGCTTCATGTACGCCTGGTGAAGCACCCGACATTCGCACCGAACATTCATTCCGACATTTTGAAAGATCATCTCATGACAATCTCCATCCTCCGATCGGCGCGCCGCCTTCTCTCCTGTGCCGCTGCAGTCACCACGCTCATCGCGATCGCACCGCTCACCGCGACGCCGGCGAATGCGGCCGACATGACCGTGAAGGCCCCCGTCGTTGCTCCGGTGCCGCTCTGGAACGGCTTCTACATCGGTGCTCACGGCGGCTACGGCGCCGGCAGCAGCCGTCTGGTCGATCCGAGCTTCGTCTTCGCGCAGGACCGCTTCACGATGGACACGAAGGGCGCGCTCGCAGGTGCGCAGGTCGGCGGCAACTGGCAGTTCGACAACATCGTGGTTGGTGCCGAGCTCGATCTCTCCTGGGCGTCGATCAAGGGCAATCGCCCGGTCGATCCGGCGAACCCCATCTTCTCCGGCATTTCATTGTCGTACCAGGCGCTGGCGACGGGCACCGGTCGCATCGGCTACGCATTTGATAACGTGCTGGTCTACGCCAAGGGCGGCGTGGCATGGGCCAATGTCGCCTATCAGTCCTTCGTCGGCACGGTTGCTCCGCTCGACGTGAACCATCAGCGAACCGGCCTGACCGGCGGCGTCGGCCTCGAATACGCGCTGACGAGAAATCTCTCGGCCCGCCTCGAATACGACTACCTGTATTTCGGGCCGGCCGCGATCGCGCTGAACACACGGATCAGCACCCAGAACGTCGACCATGAGCTGCATCTCGTGAAGCTCGGCGTGAACTACCGCTTCAACGGCGATGCCATCGTTGCTCGTTACTGAGCCGCGTTCCCATCATTGATTGGAGACAACCATGTGGAAGCAAACCAACGCGGCACGGCGCGTCCTTGGACGAAGCTTGCGCGCGATGCTAGCGACTGCTGCCCTGGCTCTGGCGATCCCGACGCCGGGCCATGCCGCGGTCGAGTACGAAAAGGTCTGCTCACTCTACGGCGCCGGCTTTTTCTACATCCCGGGGACTGACACCTGCGTGAACGCGGCGCAGACCGTGCAGAGCCAGTTCGACATCGCACGCCAGGTCACCCGTGCAGCAACTGGAACGGCCATGGCCGCTTCGCTCGTCAATCCGTTCCTGCCTGACGGGACCAACTACGCGATCTCGACCCATTGGGCCGTGTTCGACGGGCAGCATGCCGCCGGAGCCGTCGGCATGATCAGGATCCAGGGAAACCTGTCCCTGACCATGGGCATCGCGTTCGGCCTCGATCGCGGCAGCCTGACGTCCAACTCCAACCGGACCGCGACGGAGTTCGGGCTGGCGATCCCAGCACAGTCGTGGAGCGACATCAGGGCACTTGGACGGGTCGGCCTCCAGTATTCCTGGTAGCGGGTCCCAAATGCGAAGGCGCCACCCGGACGATCGACGTGACGTCCGGGTGGCGCAGATATCGAGCGAAGGGAAGAGCGGGCTTGCTGTCGTGCGCGCGTCGTCAACCCGCGCGGTACTCCCTGAATTTCTCCCGCAGTGCGGATTTGAGGACCTTGCCGGTGCCGGTCATCGGGAATTCGTCCAGGAACTCGACCGCATCCGGCATCCACCAGCTCGCGATCTTCGGACGCATGTGGTCGAGCAGCGTCTTGCCGTCGACCGTCGCGCCCTTCTTGCGGACGACGAGAAGCAGGGGACGCTCCTGCCATTTCTCGTGGTTGATCGCGACCACCGCGGCCTGCAGCACGTCGGGATGAGACAGGGCGACGTCCTCGAGCTGGATCGAGGAGATCCATTCGCCGCCGGATTTGATGACGTCCTTGGAACGGTCGGTCAGCGTCACGTGGCCTTGGGGGTCGATCACCGCCATGTCGCCGGTGATCAGCCAGCCGTCGCGGTCGAGGCCTTCCTCCAGCTTCATGTAGCCGGAGGCGACCCACGGCCCACGCGCACGCAGATGACCGACGGTCTTGCCGTCGCGCGGCAGCTCAGCGCCGCCGTCGTCGACGATGCGTAGCGCAGTGCCGAAACAGGCGCGGCCCGACACCTGGCGCCGGTCGAATTTCTCCTTGTCGGTGAGATGCTCCGAGCCGGGCCTCAAGCCCGGCATCGAGCAGCCCAGCGCCTCGGTCATGCCCCAGGCCTGGATATAGTCGATGCCATAGTCGCGCTTGAGCTTCTCGACCATCGCGCGCGGCGGTGCGGAGCCCGACGACAGCGTCGCGCGCAATGTCGAGAACCTTTTGCCGGTGCGGCCCAGCCAGTCGAGCAGGATCAGCCAGAAGCTCGGCACGCCCGCCGACAGCGTCACCTTCTCGCCTTCGAGCAATTCATAGAGCTTGTCGGGTTCGTAGTTCCGGCCGGGCAGCACCAGCTTCGAGCCGGTATAGGGCGCGGTGAACGGCATGTTCCAGCCATTGCCGTGGAACAGCGGTGCCATCGGCATCATCACCTCGCGCACTCCTTCCAGATGGCCCGGCAGGAAGTCGAAGCTGCTGCAGGTCATCGTCTGCAGGATCGCGGCGCGGTGCGAATAGATCACGCCCTTGGGATTGCCCGTCGTCCCAGAGGTGTAGCAGATGGTGGAGGCGGATTTTTCGTCGAACTCCGGCCAGGCGAAGCCGGCGTCGCTTTCCTTGGCCAGCAACTCCTCATAGCAATGCACGTTCGCAAGCTTGGTCTCCGGCATCCGCTCGCGCGACGACATGATCACGTAGGCCTCGACAGTCTTGAGCTGCGGTGCGATCGCCTCGACCAGAGGCAGCGTGGCGCGGTCGACGAACAGCAGCCGGTCCTCGGCGTGATTGATGATGTAGACGAGCTGCTCGGGAAACAGTCGCGGATTGACGGTGTGCAGCACATAGCCCATGCCCGGCGCGGCATAGAACATCTCGAAATGGCGATGGGTATTCCAGGCCAGCGTGCCGACGCGGTCGCCTTGCTTCATGCCGAGCCGCTTGAGCGCCAGCGCCATGCGCTTGATGCGCGGATGGGCGTCCGCATAAGTATAGCGGTGGATGTCGCCTTCGATCTCGCGCGCGACGATCTCCGCTTCGCCGTGATAGTCGGCGGCATACTGGATCAGGCCGCTGATCAAGAGCGGCATGTCCATCATCAATCCCTGCATCGTCTCCTCCAGGCCGCCACGTCGTTGCGTGGCGTATGCTTGTGATTTGCGCGGAAGGTTAGCGGAACGCCACGCGGCGTTCACGCAAAAAGCGAGAGGCATGATTGCGTGCGGCGCTTTTTCGGGGCTAACTGATCCGAGCTGCCGGCGAAGCAGCGTTCGCGGTGGAGGACATCGATGTCAGCGGAAAGACACAAGACCGGTGCAGCCGGCGAATCTAGGGTCGACATTGACGCACTCCGCGCGCGCTATCGCGACGAGCGCGATCGCCGTCTGCGCAGCGAAGGCAAGGCGCAATATGTCGAAGCGACCGGCGACTTCGGCCGCTACCTCGACGATCCCTGGGCCGATCCCGCATTTGCGCGCGAAGCTGTCAGCGAAGAGACTGAAGTGCTCATCGTCGGCGGGGGCTTCGGTGGCCTCCTCTGCGGCGCGCGACTGCGCGAAGCCGGCATCGACGATTTTCGCATGGTGGAAAAGGCCGCGGATTTCGGCGGCACTTGGTACTGGAATCGCTATCCCGGTGCGGCCTGCGACACCGAAAGCTACATCTATCTGCCGCTGCTGGAAGAGACCGGCTACATGCCTGTGCGTAAATATGCGCGGGCTCCCGAGATCTACGAACATTCCCGCCGTATCGGCCGTCACTTCGGTCTCTATGAGCGCGCGCTGTTTCAGACCGTCATCGCGCGCATGGAATGGCAGGAGCCGGAGGCGCGCTGGCTGGTCGAGACCGATCGCGGCGATCGCATCCGCGCGCGCTTCGTCATCCTGGCCGGCGGCCCGCTGAGCCGTCCGAAGCTGCCGGGCATTCCTGGCATCGAGACGTTCAAGGGCCACAGCTTTCACACCAGCCGCTGGGATTACGGCTACACCGGTGGGACCGCCGAAGGCGGTCTCACCGGTCTTGCCGACAAGCGCGTCGGCATCATCGGCACCGGCGCCACCGCCGTGCAATGCGTGCCGCATCTCGGCCGCTCCGCGAAGGAGCTCTACGTCTTCCAGCGTACGCCGTCGGCGATCGGCGTCCGCGACGACCGGCCGACGGACCAGAGCTGGGCGCAGGGCCTCAAGCCCGGCTGGCAGCGCGAGCGCATGGACAATTTCACCGCCGTCATCTCCGGCGAGCCGTTCGAGCAGGATCTGGTGCAGGACGGCTGGACCGGCCTGCTCGGCGAGATCCTGCTGGCGCCGCGCCGTCAGCCGCAGCCGGTGACCTCGATGGAGGAGGCGCTGAAGGTGATCGAGCAGGCCGACTATCGCAAGATGGAGGAGATCCGCGCCCGCGTCGATGCCGTGGTGAAGGACGAGGCGGCCGCGGCGGCGCTCAAGCCCTGGTACAAGGCGTTCTGCAAGCGGCCGTGCTTCCACGACGAATATCTCGACACGTTCAACCGCCCCAACGTGCATCTCGTCGACACCAAAGGGCAGGGCGTCGAGCGCATCACCGAGAACGCCGTCGTGGTTGACGGCAGGGCCTATGAGCTCGATTGCCTGATCTATGCCAGCGGCTTCGAGGTCGGGACCGACTATGCTCGCCGCATGGGCTTCGAGGTTTACGGCCGAGGCGGCACGAGCCTGTCCGAACGCTGGCGCGATGGCGTCAAGACGATGCACGGTTTCTACAGCCGCGGCTTCCCGAACTGCTTTCTGATCGTCACCGTTCAGGCCGGCCAGAGCGCCAATTTTCCGCACATCATCGATGAGCAGTCGCAGCACATCGCCTACGTCATCAAGGAGGCGCGCAAGCGCAAGGCGCGAACGCTCGAGCCGACGCTCGCCGCCGAGAACGCCTGGGTCGACGAGGTCGTCAAGGCCGCACTCGGCCGCCAGACCTATCTGGCCGAATGCACGCCCGGTTATTACAACAATGAGGGCGTGTTCGATCCGATCGCGGCCAGAAACAGCCAATATTGGCGCGGGCCGGTGGCGTTCCTGCGGCTGCTCGACAAGTGGCGCAAGGCGGGCAATCTGGAAGGACTCGAACTGTCGTATGATCACGCCATGGAGTCGGCGCCTTCGTCCGGGTAAGCTCGGGCATCGGATCGCCGCAGACAGAGAGGACGTCGGACATGATCAAGGGCAGGACCGTAGCTGGGGCGGTTTTTCGGGCGATGGCGCTGCTTGGTTGCCTGGCGCCCGCCGCGCAAGCCGCCACATGCGGCAGCTCGCCGGCGGGTTTCGAGGCCTGGAAGCGGGAGTTCAGCGCGGAGGCGCAGGGCAAGGGCGTCGGCCAGACCGCGCTGTCGGCGCTGATGCAGGCCAATTACGCCAGTGCCACGATCGCAGCCGACCGCGGCCAGCGCAGCTTCTCGCTGACGCTCGACCAGTTCCTCGCCAAGCGCGGCGCCACCACCATCGTCGCCAAGGGCCGGCAGCTCAAGCAGTCGCAGGCCGCCTTGTTCGCCTCGATCCAGCAGCGCTATGGCGTGCCGCCCGGGCCGCTGATCGCGATCTGGGGCATGGAGACCGGTTTCGGCAGCCAGCGCGGCAACCAGAACATGCTGTCGTCGATCGCAACCCTTGCCTATGACTGCCGCCGTCCCGAATTCTTCACCGACCAGCTCTATGCCGCCCTCAAGCTGATCGACCGCGGCACGCTGTCGGGATCAACCCGCGGCTCCATGCATGGCGAGGTCGGCCAGACCCAGTTCATGCCGAAGAACATCCTGGCCTATGGCACCGGCAATCTCGAGGTCGCCGCCAACGCGCTGAACTCGACCGCGAATTTCCTCAAGGCCCATGGCTGGCGTGCGGGGGCCGGTTACCAGCCGGGCGAGCCGAACTTCGTCGCGATCGAGGCCTGGAACGCCGCAGGCGTCTATCAGAAGGCGATCGCGCTGATGGGACGGCAGATCGACGAAGGAGGTGCGGCCGCCTCGCGTTAGCGCGCTTGTTCAGCAAGGCGTGATGCGCCGGCACAAGAAAGTTGTTGCCATCAGGAACGCACGGCATGAGGTTTGCTTTGATCAGGTTCGGGGCTGGGCATGAGGAGACTCACAATGGCAACCCAGATCGTGATGGATCAGACCGGCGACACACGCCACGAGTTTGATCCTGGCAATGCCGAAGCGCTGGCGCGGGCCGAACAGCGCTTTCGGGAGCTGACCGGTGCCGGCTTCACCGCCGCTTTCCGGACCGGGCCCGGCGAAGTGACCCGTATCAGATCGTTCGATCCGACCGCACAGGAAACACTGTTCTATCCCCGTCTGGTCGGCGGCTGATCAGAGCTGCTCATGTTCGCGGCATACTGGTTCCGCACGCCGGCGCGTGCGCGTCTGCATGCGCTGCGCGAACTCTACCGACGCTTCTTCGGCGAGAACACGCCGGATGCGCGGGGCCGCCGCCTTTTGGCCGAATGGCTGTCGCCGGCGCAACGCGCGCAATTCGAGCAGCATCGCTATTTCGATGTCATCGGCTGCGATACCGGCAGGACGTATCGCATTCACTACGGCACCGCCGCAAACGTCCACGAGATTGACCGCGACGGGCACGCGACGATGGGCTGGTGCTTCGTCCCGTCGGGCTTCCTGGTGCCGGGCGATGTGATGCTGGCGCAAAAGATCGCGCTCGAGACGGATGAAAAGGGCGCACTCGCGCTCGCCAACCGGTTTCCGCCGGCGACACATTCGGATCACTTCTACCGGCGCCCGTTCTAGCGCCCGGGATGATCAGAAGTGCGTGGTGCGATAGGCATCCAGCGCATGTGCCGCAAAGACACCGATGCTGCAGAGGACGAGGAGGGCGGAGATCAGCTCAACCATGACTCGTCCTCCCGTAGCGGCTCTGCGACGAGGTTCCGGCAGCAGGAAAAATCGTAGATCAGGTCGAGGAGGAATTGCATGGTGGCCGTCCCTGTATTTATTTTGACGGCTACTTAACCGGCCGTCTGTTTCAGGCGTGTTTCGTCGATTGTGGAAACGGGTTTCGCGGGGAACCCGGGGCTGGTTTGTGCGCTGCGGACCCGCTACATCCCGCTTCCGATCCATCCCGTCGGCCGCGCTCCCCGCGGGCCACACGTCACATTGCGAGGCAAAATCATGGCGCTGGTCGAGTGGTTCGACGATCTCACCATCGGAATGCGGTTCAAATCGCCCGAGGTCGAGGTCACCGAGGCCGACATCAAGCGCTTCGCGGCCGAGTTCGATCCGCAGCCGATGCATCTCGACCATGAAGCCGCCAAGGAGACCCTGTTCAAGGGGCTGGCCGCGTCCGGGTGGCATACCGCTGCGATCGCCATGAACCTCGCGATCCAGACTCGCCCGTTCGGCCCGCATCCGCTGATCGGCGCGGGCGTCGACGGCCTGCGTTGGACCATTCCGGTGCGACCGAATGACCGCCTGCATCTGGTCGGCGAGGTCATGAGCCTGACGCCGTCGAAATCGAAGCCGCAGGGCGTCGCGCTGGTGAAATGGACGATGTTCAACCAGAACGACGAGGAGGTTTACACCTTCACCCCGATCGCCATCATCCCCAGGCGAGCGTAAGTCCGTCGCCATCGGCCCTGGTCAGCCTCCTCAAACCCTTGCAGGCCGCCGGCAGAGGTGGTCATCTCCACGCGGGGAACACGCTGGAGGCCGACATGAAAAGAGTCTTTTTCGCCGCTTTGTTGGCCGCAGGTGCCTTGGCCGCCGGGCCAGCGCTCCCGCAACAATCCAGGGTCGGCGACTGGACCATCGAGAAGCGTACGCAGGACACGCATTGCAATGCGAGCCGCGGCTACAAGGACAAGGACGACGAGAACCGCGACTACGTCATCGTCATCACCTATTCCGAGAAAGCCATCGTGATCGTGATGATCTATGACGGCTGGGAGTGGGACAAGGTCGGCGAGATCCTGCGCGCCGACGTCGGCACCGATGACGCCGACATCATGAAGAAGGCGAAGTGGGAGGTCATGGACAAGACCACCGTGCGCGGCATCTTCGAATACGACCAGTCGATGATGGACCGCCTCTCGAAGGCCAGGCGCCTCTCGCTCGATTTCGAGGATGATGATGAGGACAGCATCGAGATGCAGATCCCGCGCGCCGGCGAAGCGCTTGCCGCGCTGAAGTTCTGCGAGGAGAACCGGAAGTAAATTGCCAGCGCCGGCGGGCGGGAATTGGTGGCAATGAAGTTCGGTGGCTACGCGCAGCCGCGTGACGCAACGCACACAGCCCCGCTTGCTGTTCGCATTTATCCTAGTCTTTGGCGAAAACGTCCAAGCCGCACCCTGCGGTTGACGTTACGCAAGGACGATGTTCGATATTCCAGCATATCGTTGTAACTATTTTTCATCGTCCAAAGCGACGATTGACCGGCCTGTCGTCTCTGCAAATTCCCAGCGTGCGCGTCCCCGTTGTCTCCGGGCCAGGGCGCCGATCGCATCGCCGCTTCGATGACAATCCTTCAGGCAAACCGTTTTTCCTCGCTCGTCGGCGAGATCTACGATGCGGCGGCCGACCCCGCGCTGCGCAGCGGCGTATTGGAGCAGGTTTCGAACTTCGTCGGCGGGTGTGCCGCGACCATCCTGTCCCGTGATGCCGCTAGGTTGTCGATCGAGATTCACCAGCATTTTGGCACCGAATCCCGCTTTCGACAGCTCTATCGTGACCGCTATGTCGAGCAGGATCCCTTGCTCGATCGTCATCTCGATCTCGCCGCCGAGCAGACGATCGGCGTCACCGACATCATGCCCCACGCGGAGTTTCTGGCGACGAGCTTCTATCGCGAATGGGTCGAGCCGCAGGGCGCGATCGACCTCGCCACGGTCGCGATCGAGAAGTCGGACGTGCGCACCACGATCCTGCAGGTGCTGCGTCACCGGTCGCGCGGGACGGTCGACGAGCCGATGCGCGAGCGCATGCGGCTGCTCGCGCCGCACATCCAGCGTTCAAGGATCATGGGCCGGCAGATCAGGGCGCGTTCTCATACCGTGGACGATCTCGCTGATGTCCTCGACGGCCTGAGCACGGCGATCTGCCTGCTCGACGCTGACGGCCGGGTCGTCCATGCCAACGCGGCGTGCCGCGAGCTGTTCGTCGATGGCAGTCTGTTGTCGATGGTCGGCGACAGGATCGTCGCGCGCAACACCCAGACAGACAAGATATTCCGCAGCCTGTTCGAAATTGCTGCAGATGATGGAACTCATGTGCCGGGTCCGCGCCGGATCGAGCTCGTGACATCGGCGGCCGGTCAACACTATCTCCTCTGCGCTTCGCCATTGAAGAGGGAACGGCTCCAGCCGAGAGACAGCGCCGCAGCGGTGCTGCTCGTTCAAAGGGCAACGATGGCGCCTTCGCTCGTGCCCGACGCCATTGCCAGTGCCTTCAGGCTGACGCCGTCCGAATTGCGCGTGTTGATGGCGATCGTCGAGATTGGCGGCGTTCCCGACATCGCAGCGAAGCTCGGAATCGCCGAGACGACCGTGAAGACGCATCTTGGCCGGCTGTTCGAGAAGACTGGTGCTGGAAGGCAGGCAGATCTCGTGAAGATCGCGGCAGGATTCTCCGCTCCGTTCGCGCCGCGAGCGAGCAGCAACGACGACGCCGTGTGATTCATTTCACAGCGCGCGCCGTCAGACGATGCAATCTCAATCCATTGTGATGAGCAGGACTATCGGGTCCTCCGAACGTAGGACGCATGCCGCGTGAGACTTTCGTATATGGCGCCACTTGAAATGAGAAGGGCAGCGTGTGCCACGGAACGGAGCGCACCGGCACTGAACAGGTGCGGGGATGCAACAGCGCATGGCCAGGCTTGCTCGTCGGTTGGAGAAATTGCAGTGAGCGGCAAGGAAGAAGTTTCCATTCTCGACGTTTCAACGGACCATATTCCCGAGGACGAGCGCGTACCGCTGCTGCGGGAGTTCTACTGCCGCGGCGTGCTGAAGGCAGAGGTCGAGGCTACGGAAGGCAAGCTGTTCGCAGCGAGCCTCGTATCTCATGGTGTGCCGGACGCGCAGCTCGTGATCGGTGGGCTGATCGGGGCGCGCGTCATCCGCACCAGGCAATTGGTCATCGACGGCGACGACAGCCTCGGCCTGATGGTCAATCGTTCCGGAGTCGTCGGGATATCCGCGCGGGGGCGAGATCTCCAGCTTCATCCGGGTGATGCGGTTTTGACCAGCGCGGAGGACGTGACGACCTACGAGCGCTTCTCGCTGGGAAACTGCCTGTCGCTGCGCGTGCCGCGGCGGGTGCTGGCACCCATGATCGTGGACATCGACGACACGGTGATGCGCGTCATTCCGGAGCGCGCCGCCGGGCTTCGGCTGCTGGTCGATTACGCGGCGGCTCTGGTGCGAGAGCGCGCGTTCTCGGTGCCCGCACTGCGCCAGCTTGGCGTGACACATCTGCACGATCTGATGGCGCGCGTTCTCGGCGCGACGGATGATGTGCACGAGCTGGCCGGGCGGCGGGGCGTCAGGGCGGCGCGGCTGCGCAAGGTGAAATCCTTCATCGTCAACAATTGCTGGCAGCAGGACCTATCGGTCGCGACCGTGGCGCAGGAATTCGGCGTGACCACGCGCTATCTCCAGCGGCTGTTCGAGGCCGACGGCAAGACCTTCTCGTCCTTCCTGACCGAGCAGCGTCTCAAGCGCGCCCATCGCATGCTGCGCGAGCCCGATTTCGCCGGGCGGCCGGTGAGCTCGATTGCCTACGACGTCGGCTTCGGCGATCTCTCCTATTTCAACCGCTGTTTCCGGCGGGCCTATGGCGCGACGCCGAGCGCCATCAGGAGCGGCGAGGCGTTGTGACCGCGCCCAACTGAATTTCAGCGAAATATCGGTTCAAGCAGGGAATGATTTGACATGATCCTTGATCGCAGACTCATGGCCATGGCGCAGTGCCTTTGCCGCAGTCTCAGTCTTGCAGGCCTTCTCTACGGGGCCTCGGCGCTGGCGGGCACGCCCGACGAGATCCGGGTGCCCGGCGAAATTCCGGGTATCGCGCTGCATGCCGAGGGCGCGCAGATCTACGAATGCCAGCCTGATGCGGCCAAGCAACTGGTCTGGCAGCCGCGTGAGCCCGCAGCGACCCTGATGGAGGGCGGCAACTCGGTCGGTCGCCATTATGTGGCGCTGCATTGGGAGGCGGTCGATGCCAGCACGCTGGTCTGGGAGCACAAGGACGGCAGCTCGGTGAAAGCGAGGATCGTCGCGCGCGTTGCGGGCCGCGCCGCGGATGATCTTCCCTGGCTGAAGTTGAAGGTCGTCGCGCAGGCGGGCAACGGCCTGTTCTACGGCGTCACTCACGTCCAGCGCATCGACACCCAAGGCGGCCTGCTGCGCGGCTCCTGCGAGCAAGCCGGCGCCTATCGCAGCGTACCGTATTCGGCCGACTACGTGTTCTGGCGTGCGGAATAGTTTGTGGCGCCGCTTTCCCGGCGGCGTCGAGAGTGGAGTTTGGAATGCACCGTTTCTTCTTTGATCTGTTGGTCGACAATGTCGTGAAGATCGATCCCGGCGGCATGGTGTTCGAGCAGGCCAAGGCGACGGTCGTCGTCGCCGACGAGATGGCGCGGCATCTGTTCGTCTGGCGCGACGATTTGCGCGATCGCGATGCCTGGATCCGCGTCAGGGATTCCGGCGGACGCGAGATCTATCGCGCGGCCGTCTGGGCGGAGAGCGAGGAGAAGGTCGGCTGGGACCAGGCGTAATGCAATTGGGGGAGGAAATTGTCGCGGCTGTGCATCAGTGCGGCACGAAGCAGCGTCGTGCGCGTTCGAGGACAAGGCCCGGTCGCGTATGTCCAAGTCGGTCACGAGAACCCTTTCTACCTTGGCGTTCAGCGAATCCAAATTCGCGTGGGCCGGCCTCCTCTAACTGGAGGAGGCCGGGATGACGACCGAGGAACTGGAAATGAATGCGACAGTTGTGAGCAGGGTAGTGCGTTGGCGTTTGATGTGGCGATCAACATGCGTTCTCGCGCCCACGATCTTGATTGCGCCATTGCTCACG
The DNA here is from genome assembly GCF_008932115.1 of Bradyrhizobium betae. NCBI lineage: Bacteria > Pseudomonadati > Pseudomonadota > Alphaproteobacteria > Hyphomicrobiales > Nitrobacteraceae > Bradyrhizobium > Bradyrhizobium betae. The sequence continues at coordinate 534,707 of NZ_CP044543.1, read as the reverse complement.
ATCGAGCGGGCCGAGGCGGCTTGCACACCGGTGGCACCCGTCAGCAACGTGAACGTGGTGTGCGCGAGCGATACGGACAACCAGCAAGGTGGAAACACCGGCTACGGCACGGATCACGACAATAACAACACCTACACCATCGCAGCGGGCGTCACGGTTCATGGCGGCACCTTCGGCTTCACGACCGGGACGAACAGCGTTTTCATCAACGCCGGCACCATAAGCGGAACGAGTGCGGCGGGCATTTCAACCGGTGCGGCGACTATCACCAATCTGTCCGGCGCCACGATTTCCGGCTACTTCGCCATCACGCCGTCGTCAATCAATCTCAGCAATGCCGGCTTGATCTTTGGCGAAAGGGCGCGGTTGCGATCGCCTCGGACGGGACCATCACCAACCTTGGTACGGGAAACATTACGCAGACGAGTAATATCGGTGGTGCGATTTCCGCCGGTGGGCAGTTGACGGTGAACAACTCCGGTTCGATCTCCGGCCATGAGTTCGGCATAAGGGCCCAAAACATAAGCCTGACGAATTCCGCAACTGGCGGCGTCAAAGCCACCGATGCGGTGATCGCGGATCAATCCGTCACGGTCGCCAATGCGGGGCTGATTCAGTCGACTGGCAACGCCGTGGTCGCACAGACCGGCGACGTGAACCTGACGAACGCCGCGTCTGGCGTGATTTCCTCGGGCGCCGACACGATCGTGGCGAATGGCAATCCGGCGACCGGGAAGGGCAATATCACGGTGAACAATGCCGGCCTGATCCGCGCCTTCACGGCAAACGCGATCTCAGCTTCCAACCTGGCAAATGTAACCAATTCGGGGATCATCCAGGGCGGCCTTGCAGGCATCTCGGGCGACAACGTGATCCTGTCGAACCTGGCCGACGGCAAGATATCAGGCGAGGTCGCCGTCTTAGCCGACAAGTCCGCTGTCGTGGACAATGCCGGCAGAATTACCGGTACCGGCGGCGGCGGTGTCTGCATCGTCGCGGACGTCAGGGATGCGACCATCCGTAACAGCGGCACGATCTCGGGAGATGATCGTGGCATCGTCGCGAACCTGACGGCCAATGTGGTCAACAGCGGCATCGTCTCGGGCACCAATATTGGAATCTCCGCTTCGACGGTCAGTGTGACCAATACGGGACAGATCCTGGCCAACAACGGCGTTGCCGTAGGCGCCACCACGCTGAGCCTCGACAATTCAGGAACGGTGGCCGGACTCCAGGCCATCAGCGCGGTCGATGCAACGATCTCCAATTCCGGAACGATCACCGGCTCGTTCCAGGGCATCAACACGAATCAGGGCTACGTAAATAATACTGGTCTGATCCAGGCCACTGCAGCTAACGGCACTGCCGTCGTGGGTACGAGTGGCGGTCTCAATCTCTTCAATGCCGGCACGATCACCGGCAATTCCGGCGTTGCCTCCGGGGGCGCGGCGACGATTGCGAACGCCGGCACCATCACCGGGACCGGCGGCATCGCGATCAAATTGTCGAATGCGGCCGACACGCTGACGTTGTTGCCGGGATCGAAGATCAACGGCGTGGTTGATTTCGGCTTCGGCAATGACGTGGTCAACATCAGTCTGGCTCCGACCAGCCGGGTGTCGTCGCTGACGACCGTCGACCTGCCGACCTTCGTCAACTTCACCGGCACCATCAACACGATCACATCGGGCGGCAGGTTCAGCGGCCCGTCGGTCGCCGCCGGCACGACGCTCGCAACGCTCGATCCCACCGCGCTGGCACAAGCCGACCGCACATTGATGGACTTCACCGGCGGTGCCTCTTCGCTGGTGCAGGGGCGGCTGAACGGCGGTGCGGGTGCAGCCGGCAGCAACATGATGGCGATGGCCTATGCACCCGAGACGGCGCAGGCCGGTCCCTTCGCCAAGGCGCCGCGCAGCCTGTGGACCGATCCGGCGCCGATCACGGTCTGGGCCAACAGCTTTGGCGGCCAGCGTATCCAGGACGAGACGGCGGCGACATTGCGCGCGACCTCGACGGCGTGGGGCGGGGCGATCGGCATCGATCGCAAGGTGCAGCCGAACTGGCTGGTCGGCGCCTTCCTCGGCGGCGGGCAGGGCAGCCTTTCGGTCGATCTCAACTCGCAGTCGGTCGATACCAACTACGCATTCGCCGGTGTCTACAGCCGCTTCGAATGGGCGTCGCAATTCTTCGACTTCACTTTCCAGGGCGGCAATGCCGACAACAAGTCGCGCCGTCTGGTGCTGAACAGCGCCGCCGCCGGCGGCATGGAGACAGCGACCGCGAATTACAGCGGCTGGTATGTCAGCCCGGAAGTCGCCTACGGCTACAAGCTCGCTCTCGGCAATGGCTACCTGCTGACGCCGACGGCGCGGCTGCGCTACGTCGCGGGCCGGTTCGATGGCTACAGCGAAACCGGCTCGGCACAGGGGCTGTCGGTCGGCGGCCGCACGCTGCAGGATTTCGAGGAGCGCGGCGAGGTCGATCTGTCGCGGGTGACGAGTCTCGCCGGCGGCGAGCTCAAGGCCAATGTCCATGGCGGCGTCATCGCGCTTCAGCGCGCCGGCGACAGCAATATCAATGCGGTGCTCATCGGCCAGAATCTGTCCTTCGTCACGCCCGGCAGAAGCAGCACCGTCGGCGCCGTCGCCGGCTTCGGCTTCGACTATCGCACCAGCGGCAACGTGTCCGTGTTCGGCGCGGTCGAGGGCATGATCATGTCGGACCAGAGCCGGACAGGCACGGCGAAGGGTGGCGTTCGCGTCGCGTTCTGAGCCGGCACCCAGCCCCGGCGGCTTTGAGCACGACGCTGGCCGGCCGGGCCCCTCCGCCCGGCCGGCGCCTCATCCGATCGGAGGATGTTGCATGCTGCGGTTGTGCTATGTTGGGTCATATTGATCACTCAGGCCAGTGACAGCCATGCACGGACCTCGGAAGCTGCCGGAATTGGTCGAGTCCATCTATGACGCCGGGCTGGATCCCACGCTATGGAACAACGCCGTCGCCGGCATCCGCGATTTCGTCGGCGGGCAGGCCTGCGGGCTGTTTTCCAAGGATTCGATCAGCAAATTCGGCGTCACACACTATTATTGCGGGGCGGACCCGCATTACATCCAGCTCTATTCCGAGACCCATTCGAAGTTCGATCCGCTGAGCGTCCTGCCGCCGCAGGGCGAGATCGTCAGCATCCCCGATCTCGTCAATTTTGACGAATACCGCAGAGGGCGCTTTTACCAGGAATGGATGCAGCCGCAGGGCTGCAGCGATGCGGCCAATGTCGTGCTCGACAAGTCGAATGCGAGCTGCCCCGTGATGATGACGGTGCTGTCGGGCCGGCGCATGGTCGATCCCGCGATGAAGCAGCGACTCTCGCTCATCGTCCCCCACGCCAGCCGCGCGCTGCTGATCAACCGTGCCATCACCTCGCAGCTGACCCTGGCGACGGCGCTGGCGGACGTCCTGGACAATCTGGCCTCCGGCATCTTCCTGCTCGATGCCGCCTGCCGGGTGGTGCATGCGAATTCCGCAGGGCACGCCCTGTTGGCGGCCGACGACGTGGTCCGATCCGTCGCCGGGCAACTCGTGACCAGCAGCACTGAAGCTAATCAGACCTTGCGCGAGGCGTTTGCGGCCGGAAGCGACATTGCCCTGCTCGCTGCGAGAGGCCACGCGATTCCACTGCTGTCGCCGAGCGGCGAGCGCTACGTCGCGCATGTCCTGCCGCTGTCGTCGGTGCTTCGCAATGGCAGCGAGCGGGTCGCCGATGCCGCCGGCGCTCTGCTGCTGCGCAGGGTATCGCTCGGCGGCCAGTCCTATGGCGAACTGATCGCGCGGACCTTCGACCTGACGCCGGCTGAACTGCGCGTGTTCCTGTCGATCGTCGAGGTCGGGGGCGTCCCGGAGACGGCGGCCGCGCTCGGCATCGCGGAAACAACCACGAAGACGCATCTGCATCGCGTCTTTGCCAAGACCGGCGTGTCGCGTCAGGCCGATCTCGTCAAGCTCGCCGCGGGATTCTCCAATCCGCTCGTGAACTGATCGGCCGATCAATTCCGCGATTGAACCTTTTGCTGGCGTGACAAACTCACAGGAGCCGCAAGGCATGAACGAGATTTCGCAATCTCCGTGTGTGATGATTGGCTGTTCCGATGCCCCGACTTCCAAGACAGTCCGAGTTGATCGAGAGCATCTATGATGCGGGCCTCCACCCGGAGTCGTGGAGCGACGTTATCGTCATGCTCAATGCGTTCATCGGCAGCCGCGCCTGCGGCCTGATTTCAAAGGACCCCGTCAGCAAGTCCGGCGCGACGCATTATTACTGCGGTGTCGATCCGCGCTACATCAAGCTCTATGCCGAGACTTACGCCCGGTACGATCCGCTTGCCCGGCTTCCGAAATACGGCGAGGTGCGGAACATCCCCGATCTCGTGGACTACGACGAGTATCGCCGTGGCCGCTTCTATCAGGAATGGTTGCGCCCCCAGGGCAGCGTCGATGTCGCCAACGTGGTGCTGGAGCAGTCGAAGTCACCCAGCCCGATGTTGATGACCGTGATTCCGGGCAGGGACATGCTCGATGCCGAGCAGCGGGCGCGCATGCAGTTCCTCGTTCCGCATGTCAGCCGGGCACTGCTGATCAACCGGGCGATCGAGCGCAAGCAGCGACGGGCGATCGCGCTCGCAGATGTCGTTGACCAGCTCAATGCCGGCGTCATCCTGCTCGACACGTCCTGCCGCATCGTCCACAGCAATCCGGCCGCGGACACGCTGCTCGGCGCCGATGATGTCCTGCGGTCCGTCGCGGGCCGGCTGGCGGCGAGATCCACCACGGCGAATTCAGCCCTGCGCGAGATATTCCGTGATGCAAACGAGGTTGCCCTGGCGTCAGCGGCGGGGCGGAAGATCTCGCTGATGTCGCAAAACGGTTCCCACTACATCGCGCACGTCATCGCGCTGCCGTCGCTGCTGCGTGAAGCCGCGGCCGAGCGCACCTCGGCGGTGGGCGCTTTGTTCGTCTGGAAGGCGGAACTCGACGGGCACTCCTGTGCCGGTGTCTTGGACCGCACGTTCGAGCTGACGCCTGCGGAACTCAGGGTCGTGCAGTCGATCGTGGACGTCGGCGGCGTGCCGGAGACGGCGGTCGCGCTCGGTATTGCCGAGACGACGGTGAAGACGCATCTGCATCGCGTGTTCGCAAAGACCGGCGTTTCGCGTCAGGCCGATCTCGTCAAGCTCGCCGCGGGATTCTCCAATCCGCTCGTGCACTGACGCGCGCGCCAGGGCGCGCGAGGCGAGTCGCTCCAGCTCGCAATAGGTTCAATCAGAAGCATCATTAGAAAGTTATCGCGCGTCGTTCGATCGAATGACGCGACGTTTTGCGTTCTCACTTACGAGAGCGTCACACGATCACTTGTTCGACGCGTTCGATTGTCGTGTGAAGCAACTCACAGCAGGCGGAAGTAAATCCCAGCAATCTCTCGTGCAGATTGAGAGGAGATTGTCATGCCGACGGCGTCATCAGTCCTGACAAGCAGGTTCCGCGACATCTTCACGCGTATCGGCGCGGCATTCCGCGCGCAGCGCGAAATCGACGCGCGGCGCGCGTTGCAACGCTATCGCGAACTGCTGGAGCAGCCGCCGGAAACGTCGCGTTCAAGTGAAATGATTCCCGATGCCATTGAAGAGGATTCTTCCAGAGATGCCAACCGAGTTGATCCGCGCGAGCGCGCGGCCGGGCAGTCGACGTTCGAACGCGCGTAATTTCAACATCGTCGCCATCGCGCTGACCGCGGCACTGGTGATGCTTCAACTGGTGGGACTGGCAATGCTGGAGCGCTCGCACGCGCAATCGGTTCCGCCATCGCCGATGAAGTCGTCCCAGACGAGTTGCGCCGAGAGCGCCGAAATTTCCACAACACAGACGCCCTACGATTGAGCGGAGAGACATGGTGCCTGACATCACGACCAGCCTTCTGCTCAGCGTCGCCGTCTTTGCCGGAGCCTTCGTCTCCGGGCTCTCGGGGTTTGCCTTCTCGGCGGTGGCTGGCGCCATTCTGCTCCGCGTGTTTCAGCCGCTGGAGGCGGTGCCGCTGATGATGGCGTGCAGCATCGGCGTGCAGGCCACGAATCTGTTGGCGCTCCGGCGCAGCATCCGCTGGGAGGGCAGCCTGCTGCTGATCGTCGGCGGATTGATCGGTGTTCCCATCGCGGTATCGCTGCTGCAGAGCACGGATACGCATCTGCTGCGGCGCGGCTTCGGCGTCATCGTCGCGCTCTATGCCGCCTACATGCTGCTGCGGCCGACGCTGGTCACCGCCGGCGAGGCCGTCGGCCGGCACTGGGTGGCGCTGATCGGATTTGGGGGAGGGCTGGTCGGCGGCCTCACCGCCATGCCGGGCGCGATCCCGACGATCTGGTGCGACATGCGCGGCATGCCCAAGAGCGAGCAGCGCGGCCTGGTGCAGCCTTTCATCGCCGCGATGCAGATCTTCGGGATCGCGCTGCTGGTCGGACACGAGGACTTGTCGTCGAAGGTCTTCGTCGATCTCGCGATCAGCCTGCCGGCGCTGTTTGCGGGCTCAGCGCTCGGCGTGATCGCCTTTCACCGGGTCAACGAGACGGTCTTTCGCAAGACCGTGCTCGTTCTGTTGTTGCTGTCGGGGATTTCCCTTATCTAACGGCCCGTTCTAATGACCCGCGCCCTCGTGATGAAGTCCCTGGACCGGGGCCGCGCTGATGTCGCTGCCATGATGCACCAGAGGCTTGTTGCCGGTGACGGTCCGCAGCAGCACGTAGAACACCGGCGTCAGGAACAGGCCGAATACGGTGACGCCGATCATGCCGGAGAACACGGCGACACCCATCGCCCGCCGCATCTCCGAGCCCGCGCCGGTCGAGAGCACCAGCGGCAGCACGCCCATGATGAACGCCATCGACGTCATCAGGATCGGGCGCAGCCGCAGCCGGCTCGCCTCGATCGCGGCCCGGATCGGCGTGCGCCCGGCGAATTCGAGCTCGCGTGCGAATTCGACGATCAGGATCGCGTTCTTGGCCGAGAGACCCACCAGCACGATCAAGCCGATCTGGGTGAAGACGTTGTTGTCGCCCTTCGAGATCCAGACGCCGAACATCGCTGCCAATAATCCCATCGGCACGATCATGATGATCGACAACGGCAAGGTCAGGCTCTCGTAGAGCGCGGCCAGCACCAGGAACACCAGCAGGATCGCCAGCGGAAATACCCAGAGTCCGGAATTGCCGGCGATGAACTCCTGATAGGTCAGGTCGGTCCATTCGAAGGCAAAGCCGGGCGGCAACGTCTCCGCCGCGATCCGCGTCGCGACCTCCTGCGCCTGGCCGGACGAGAAGCCGGGGGCAGCCGCCGCGTTGATGTCGGAGGACAGGAAGCCGTTATAACGGATCGCCCGCTCCGGACCCGCGCTCTGCCGGATCGTGAGCAACGCCGACAATGGCACCATGTCACCCGAGGCCGAGCGCACCTTCAACTGCCTGATGTCGTCGGCGCGGGCGCGGAACGGCGCGTCGGCCTGGACATAGACTGAGTAGGTGCGGCCAAACTTGTTGAAGTCGTTGACGTAGTAGGAGCCGAGATAGATCTGCAGCGTGTTGAACACCTCCGTCACGGGGACGCCGAGTTGCAGCGCCTTGGTGCGGTCGATGTCGGCGAACAGCTGGGGTACGTTGACCTGGAAGCTCGAGAACACGCCGGCGATCTCCGGTGCCTTCTGCATCGCCGCCGTAAATGCCTTGGTCGCCTCGTTAAGCGCCTCATAGCCGAGACCGGCCCGGTCCTCGATCTGAAGCTTGAAGCCACCGATGGTGCCGAGGCCGTTGACCGGCGGCGGCGGGAACATGGCGATGAAGGCTTCCTGGATGCCGGCGTACTTCTTGTTGAGGTCGGCGGCGATGGCATTTCCGCTCAGGGCCGGACCCTTGCGCTCGCCGAACGGCTTCAGCGTCGAGAACACGATGCCGGCGTTGGAGGAGTTGGTGAAGCCGGCGATCGACAGGCCCGGGAAGGCCACGGAGCTCTCGACGCCGGGCTGGGTCAGCGCGATGTCGCTCATCTTGCGGATCACTTCTTCGGTGCGGTCGAGCGCGGCGCCATCGGGCAGGCGCGAGAAGCCGACCAGATATTGCTTGTCCTGGCCCGGCACGAAACCGCTCGGCACCTGCTGGAACAGAAGGGCGGTGAGGCCGACCAGCACCACATAGAGACCCATTACCGCCGCTTTGCCCGAGATCACCTTTGTGACGGTGCCGCTGTAATTCTCCGACGAGCGCGTGAACGCCTTGTTGAAGCCACGGAAGAACCAGCCAAGGCCCTTTTCCATGATGATCGTCAACCTGTCCTTCGGCTCATTGTGTCCTTTGAGCAGCAGCGCCGACAGCGCCGGCGACAAGGTCAGCGAGTTGACGGCGGAGATCACGGTCGAGATTGCGATCGTCAGCGCGAACTGCTTGTAGAACTGGCCGGTGAGGCCGGAGATGAAGGCGAGCGGCACGAACACCGCGATCAGCACCATCGCGATGGCGATGATCGGGCCCGAGACCTCGCGCATCGCCTGATAGGTGGCGTCGCGCGGCGACAGTCCGCCCTCGATGTTGCGCTCGACGTTCTCGACCACGACGATGGCGTCGTCGACGACGATGCCGATCGCGAGCACCAGGCCGAACAGGCTGAGCGCGTTGATGGAGAAGCCGAACAGATGCATCACGGCGAAGGTGCCGACGATCGACACCGGCACGGCCAGCAGTGGAATGATCGACGCCCGCCAGGTCTGCAGGAACAGGATCACGACCAGCACCACCAGCGCGATGGCCTCCAGCAGCGTATGGATGACGGCCTCGATCGAGGAACGCACGAACTGGGTGGGATCGTAGACGATCTGGTAGGACACGCCTTCCGGCATGTTCTTCTTGATCTCGGCCATGGTGGCGCGAACGTGGTCGGAAATCTCCAGCGCATTGGAGCCCGGCGCCTGGAAGATCGGAATCGCCACCGCCTGCTTGTTGTCGAGCAGCGAGCGGAGGCCGTATTCGGAAGCCCCGAGCTCGATGCGTGCGACGTCGCGCAGCCGCACCACTTCGCCACGCGTGCCGGTCTTGACGACGATGTCGCCGAACTGGTCCTCGTTCGCAAGCCGCCCTTCCGCGTTGACGGACATTTGCAGGTCGATACCCCTGACGTTCGGGGAGGAGCCGACCACGCCGGCGGCCGCTTCGACGTTCTGCGCCTGGATCGATTTGACGATGTCGCTCGCGGTCAGGCCGTGCTCGGCCGCCTTCTGCGGATCGACCCAGACCCGCATCGAATAGTCGCCGGCGCCGTAAAGCTGGACATCGCCGACGCCGTCGATCCGCGCCAGCCGGTCCTTGACGTTGAGCACCGCGTAGTTGCGCAAATATGTCATGTCGTAGCGGCCGTTCGGCGACAACAGATGCACGACCATGGTGAGGTCGGGCGAGGACTTCTTGGTGATGATGCCGAGCTGGCGCACCACGGCCGGCAGGCGTGGCTCGGCCTGCTGCACGCGGTTCTGCACCAGCTGGGTCGCCTTGTCGGGATCGGTGCCGAGGCGGAACGTCACCGTCAGCGTCATCGCGCCGTCGGTGGTTGCCTGGCTCGACATGTACAGCATGCCTTCGACGCCGTTGATCTGCTCCTCGATCGGCGTCGCCACCGTCTCGGCAATCACCTTCGGATTGGCGCCGGGATAGGTCGCGCGCACCAGAACCGAGGGCGGCACCACGTCGGGATATTCCGAGATCGGCATCGCGAACAGCGAGATCAGCCCCGCGAGGAAGATCAGGACCGACAGCACCCCGGCGAAAATCGGACGATCAATGAAGAATTTCGAGAGATTCATGGCTTCGCCCCTGGGCAATATCTTGGTCGTCTCCACACAGCTCCGCTGTCATTCCGGGGCGCGCAGAGCGCGAACCCGGAATCCAGAGATGATGTGCTCGGAGTTTCGAGACCTGATCATTCCGGGCGCGGCCCGGAATGAGGTAACTAACGCTGCACCACGTCCTGGTTGCTGTGGTTGGAGGCCTGCTGCGGCCCGCGCGCACCCATCGCGGCGATCTCCGTCTTGAGGAGGGCGCCTGGACGCACGCGCTGCAGGCCGTTGACCACGATGCGGTCGCCGGGCTTCAGGCCCGCGGTGACGATGCGAAGACCATCGACCGAACCGCCGAGCGTGATTGGCCGGTAGACTGCGCGGCTGTCGTCACCGACCCCCATCACGAACTTCTTGTCCTGGTCGGTGCCGATCGCGCGCTCGTCGATCATCACCAGCGACTGCTGCTTCGGCTGGCCCATGCGAACGCGGGCGAACTGGCCGGGGATGAGACGCCCGTCTTCATTCCTGAACACTGCGCGGACGCGGATGGTGCCGCTCTGGCCGTTGACCTGGTTGTCGATGAGCTGGATGTGGCCCTTGGCCGAAAGACCGCCTGACGTCGCCATCTCGACCGGGATCTGGTCGAGCTTGCCGCGCTGGCCGGAGGCATCCGCGATCGAGTTCAGCGCGCGCAGCACAACCTCTTCATCAGCGTCGAACGAGGCGTAGATCGGATTGACCGAGACCAGCGAGGTCAGGACGGGTGAGCCGGTCCCGGCGGCGACGAGATTGCCGACGGTGATCTCGAACTTGCCGACGCGGCCGTCCACCGGCGCACGCACCTCGGTGTAGTCGAGGTTGAGCTTTGCGGTCTGGAGCGTTGCCTCGGCGGCCTTCACGTTGGCAATCGCTTCCCGATTGGCGTTGTCGCGCTGGTCGTAGTCGCGCCGCGTGACCACGGCGTTGCCGACCAGCTGCGCGCCACGCTCGAACTCGCTCTGCGTGAAGACCACGCGGGCCTTGGCGGCTTCGAGCTGGGCGTTGGCCTTGTCGACCTCTGCCGCGTAAGGCGCCGGATCGATCTTGAACAGCACGTCGCCGGCCTTCACCAGCGCGCCTTCGGTGAAGTTGGTCGCAAGGATCGCACCCGCGACGCGCGGTCGAAGCTCGACCCGGTTGATGGCCTCGAGCCGGCCGGAGAAATCGTCCCACAGCACGGTCTGCTTTGGCTCGATCAGCGCGACCGTGACAGGCACGGCCTGCTCGGTTGCGGCGGCCGTTGCAGTGGCCTGCGCGGCACGAAAATAATGGCCGGTCGCGATCGAGCCGGCCACGGCGAGGGCGCCTACGACCGCGACGCCGCCAAGAAGGCGGCGGAAACGGCCGGTGCGGGGGGAGTTTTGCGAGGGATGCATTTGCGCGCTCCAGATATGTAGTGTTCACTACAGATGTGGAGCTGGATGTCGCAGTGCAAGATACTTATGTACCATTCACTAAGAAAATTGTAGCCGCTTACCGCAAGAATGGGAAGGCGGAAGAGAAAAGAAAGATAGAACAAATAGATAGGATCAAGCGTTAGATTGAGGGACGACGCCGATTCCGAGGAGAACAGGCACATGGGCATGGGACGCCCCCGAGAATTCGACGCCGAAACGGCGTTGGACCAGGCGATGGAAGTGTTTTGGCGCCATGGCTATGAGGGCGCCACCATCGCCCAGCTCACCGAGGCCATGGGTATCAATCCACCCAGCCTCTACGCCTGTTTCGGCAACAAGGAAGGCCTGCTCAAGGCTGCGCTCGACCGTTACACCAAGCTGCGCAATGTCTGGATGAGCGAGGTGGTGGCGGCTCCGACTGCCCGCGATGTCGCCGAGCGAATGCTGATGGGCATCGCCGACAGGCAGACCGATCCCGCCAATCCGCCCGGCTGCCTGCTCGTGCAGGGCGGCATTGCCTGCGGCAGCGGCTCAGAGAATGTCCCCTTCGAGCTTGCCGCCCGCCGCGCCGAAAACGAAGACCAGCTCCGCGACCGTTTTGTCCGCGCCAAGGCCGAAGGCGATCTCAAGCCGACCTCCGATCCCGCCGCGCTCGCGCGCTATGTGTCGGCGGTGTCAGTCGGCATGGGCGTGATGGCGTCATCCGGCTCTGATCGCGAGGCGCTGCGTCAGGTGGCGAGCGTGGCAGTGCAGGCGGTTGAGGCGCAGTCGAAGCGAGCATAGTGCTCTGCCTCGCGCCTTCGACACCGGATTGACGTCGAGGCCCGCCTCGTGCGCGACGCCTTCCGAAGGGGGAAGTCCCTCGGCCAGCGGAGAACTCACGATCGGCGATGATGCAATTCTGCGCCTGTTTTGCCCGACGGAGCAAGTAAGTATTTCGTTTTGCCAGAATTTTGGGAAAGGTCAATGATTTCGATACGATCTCTACTGTGCATGGGGTTGTTTTCGCATTCCTGTTAGAGCGTCATCACGCCACAGGGCTCGGGGCATCAGCCGGCAGGATTGATCGGAACCCCCTAAGAGATTTTACACACAGTTCTGGCACGCTCCCGCGCGTCAATATCCGCAACCTGCATCGTCGCGTCTCAACGCGCGCACGAAAAGACGGGGCCCGCGGACGCTGAGGGGGCGTTGCTTCATGACTGCACTTGCTTCGGACGCCGGTTGCGCGAAGCGCGGGATCGTGCCGATCCTGCTGTGCGTCGTGCCGTTCAGCCAGATCCCGCTCGATGCCTACACGCCCGGCCTGCCGCAGATGGTGGTGGATCTCGCTACCGATTCCACCTCGATGCAGAACACCGTCACCGCCTACATGCTCGGCATGAGTCTGGCGCTGGTGCCGGTCGGAATCGCCTCCGACACGCTCGGTCGCCGCAGCGTTCTGCTCGCGGGCCTGACGGTGCTCGTCGCGATGAGCATTGCCTGCGCGTTGGCCACCAGCGCCTCGCTGCTGCTGGCGTTGCGGTTCCTGCAAGGCATCGGCGGCTGCACCTGCCTCGTGGTCGCCTATGCGGTCGCGGCCGACTGCTTTCGCGGCCGTGAGCTTACCGCGATCTCCGGCCTGCTTGGCGCGGCTTGGGGCCTTGCACCCGTGCTGGCGCCGGCCGCCGGCGGCTTCATCGTCGAGCTGACATCCTGGCGCGGTGTCTTCGTCATCATTGCGATCGCCGCGGCTATCATTGCCGCGATCGTCGTGCTGCTGCTGCCCGAGACGCTGCCGCCCGAGCGACGCGCCCCGTTCGATCCGCGCCGCACGGCAGGCATCTTGCGCGAGGCGCTGATCCGTCCGGGCTTCCTGGCCTTCGTGCTGGTGTTCGCCGCCGCGGCCAGCGCGCAACTCGCATTCTGCGTCGTCGCGCCGTTCTTCTACCAGACCGGCCTCGGCTATTCGGCGGCCATCTATGGCCTCGTCGCGCTCGGCCTTGGCGGCGTCAATCTCGCCGGCGAGCTCGGCTGCGCGCATTTCGCGAGTTGGATGCCGGCCCGTGTGATGGGCTTCGGTGCCTTCGCGCTGTTCCTCGCCGGCGCCGCGACGCTGACCGCAACGGGCATGACTCTCGGTCTCGATTTTGCGTCGATCACGCTCGGCGGCGCACTGGTGCTCGGCGGCTGCGGCGTGCTGTGCCCGATGATGTACGGCATGGCGCTCGGCCTGTTCGAGCGCGACCACGGCCTGATCGGCGGCCTCATCAGCGCGCTCTGCTATCTCGCGGTGAGCGGCGCAATGGCGATTGCGGCCGTGCTGCCTGAAGCGACGCAGGCGCCGATCGGCTGGCTTTATCTCGGCCTCTGCGCCGTCGCCGGCGCGCTGCTCGCCATCTCGCTGCCTGCGGCGCGCCGCGCGGCACAGACTTGAAGAAGGAATCCATCATGACCACTGTCGGTATTCGCGGCACGTTCTTCGACTTCGTCGACGATCCCTGGAAGCACGTCGGCAACGAGCAGGCCGCCGCGCGCTTTCACAAGGACGGCCTCATGGTCGTCACCGACGGCGTCATCAAGGCGTTCGGTTCCTACGAGACGGTCGCCGCCGCGCATCCGGGCGTGCAGATCACCCACATCAAGGACCGCATCATCGTCCCGGGCTTCATCGACGGCCACATCCATCTGCCGCAGACCCGGGTGTTAGGTGCCTATGGCGAGCAGCTGTTGCCGTGGCTGCAGATGTGGATCTACCCGGAAGAGCTGAAGTACAGGGATCGCAACTACGCGCGCGAGGGCGTGAAGCGCTTCCTCGACGCGCTGCTGGCCTCCGGCACCACCACCTGTCAGGCGTTCACCAGTTCTTCTCCGGTCTCGACCGAGGAATTGTTCGAGGAAGCCGCCCGCCGCAACATGCGGGTGATCGCGGGCCTCACCGGTATCGATCGCAACGCGCCGGCCGACTATGTCGACACGCCCGAGAATTTCTATCGCGACAGTAAGCGGCTCATATCGGAGTATCACAACAAGGGCCGCAACCTCTACGCCATCACGCCGCGCTTCGCCTTCGGCGCCTCGCCTGAGCTGCTCAAGGCGTGTCAGCGCCTCAAGCACGAGCACCCGGATTGCTGGGTCAACACCCACATTTCCGAGAACCCCGCCGAATGCAGCGGCGTGCTGGTCGAGCATCCGGATTGTCAGGACTACCTCGGCGTCTACGAGAAGTTCGGCCTGGTCGGCCCGAAATTCTCCGGCGGCCACGGTGTGTATCTTTCGAACAACGAGTTCCGCCGCATGTCGAAGCAGGGCGCGGCAGTGGTGTTCTGCCCCTGCTCAAACCTGTTCCTCGGCAGCGGCCTGTTCCGCCTCGGCCGCGCCACCGATCCGGAGCACCGCGTGAAAATGTCGTTCGGCACGGATATGGGTGGCGGCAACCGCTTCTCGATGATCAACGTTCTGGACGACGCCTACAAGGTCGGAATGTGCAACAACACGCTGCTTGATGGCAGCATCGATCCCGTACGCAAGGACCTCGCCGAGGCCGAACGCAACAAGCTGTCGCCCTATCGTGGCTTCTGGTCGATCACGCTCGGCGGTGCCGAAGGTCTCTATATCGACGACAAGCTCGGCAATTTCGAGCCGGGCAAGGAGGCCGATTTCGTCGCGCTCGATCCCAATGGCGGCCCGGCAGCGCAGCCCTGGCACCAGTCGCTGATCGCCGACGGCGCCGGCCCGCGCACGATGGACGAAGCCGCGAGCATGCTGTTCGCCGTCATGATGGTCGGCGACGATCGCTGCGTCGACGAGACCTGGGTGATGGGCAAGCGCCTCTACAAGAAAAGCTGAGACGGACGGCCGCGATGAACGGATCACCGGATCGAGCAGGCCAGCCGGTCGCCCTCGTCATCCAGCGCCGCATCGCGGACGACGGCTTTGCCGCGTTCGCGCGCTGGAACGGCGAGGTAGGCGAGGCGCTCAAGACATGGCCGGGTTTTCTCAGCCAGGAAGTCGTGCCGCCGCAGCCGCCGGCGCATGTCGACTGGGTGACGATCCTGCGTTTCGCCAGCCCGGCGGCCGCGCGGGCGTGGCTTCAGAGCGAGGTGCGGGCGCGGCTGATCGCGGAGGTGCAGCGCTTTTTCGTCGGTTCGGAGGATGTCCATATCTTGCCGGACACCGGCGTTCAGCGCGACAGCGCGGTCTCGGCCGTTATCTCCTTCAAGGTGCCTGACGGACTCGAGGACGCGTTCCTGAAATGGCAACAGCGGATCCAGGCCGCGGAGGCTGAGTTCAAGGGATTCCTGCGCCACAAGATCGAGCGGCCAATCCCGGGCCTGCACGACGAATGGATCATCATCCTGTCGTTCGACAGCGATGCCAATCTCAATGCGTGGCTCGATTCCTCCTTGCGGCAGACCCTGCTGACGGACGGCGCGCGATTCAACGCCGGCATGAGCGTGAAGCGGGCGAGCTATGGCTTCAATTTCTGGTTCCCGGCCGGCAAGACGCAGGCTCCCGAGCAGGGACCGGCCCTGATCTGGAAGAGCAACCTGATCGTCCTGCTGGTGCTCTATCCCGTGGTCTTCCTCTGGGGCTTTTTTGTCAGCGCGCCGTTGATCGACGGCCATGGCGTGCCGGTCTGGCTGTCGCTGTTCGTCGGCAATCTCGTCAGCACCCAGCTGCTCGGCTGGTGGCTGGTGCCAGCTGCCTTCAGGGCGCTCGACTGGTGGATTACACCGAAGGCGGCGCTCGGCCGTCAGATCGCGGGATACGCGCTGCTCGCCACGCTCTATGCGGGATCGATGGGCCTGTACGCGCTGCTGCTCGCGTGGCATTGGGGGCGGTGAGGCCGCTCATGTCGGTTCTTTGAAGCTGCATGTCAAGCCAACCGAGCCGTCCGGGTCCTGGCGTAGCGCCGGGCTTGAGACCGTGGCCGTGCGATAGGGATCTGCGAAAGCCTCGCGCATATGGATCATGAGTGCCTTCTCGTTCAGCGTCATCAAACGCCCTGGCGCGAGTGGCCCATTGGCTGCCGCTCGGGCCAGGCAGTATCTGAAATCGACAGAACCATAATCGGGAAGCGGGTACAATTTCCGGCTAGGCGGATCTGTCGGCCGCTCCACCACCCATTCCACCGATGATCCAAGCGGCAGGATCACACCGGGCGGCCGAGCAAGAAATGAACGAAATTCACCCGTGCTCTGGTTCTTGATGAAGAACAGGACGTCTCCACTGACCTGAACCGCAAGCCCTGCGAGAACCTCGTCGCCGGCATCGATCGGGAGGTTGGCGATCAACGTAATTGCTTGCTGTGATGTCCTTGGCGTCTCGTCCGACGCAGAGTTGCGCCACCACTCCCACCAGGCAAAGTGCTGGGGCTTGTGATTGGGCCAGTGGGCGGTGCCGATTTGAGGGAGTGAAATGTTCGGCAACGCGCCATTGTGGCCGTCGAGGCCTATCCATAACAACGATCTTGGATCGTTCAAGGGCGTAAAGAGTGCCGGTGAAGACGGTAGACTCACGTTCGGTGCCGTCCACCCGGCGGTCGCGAAGACGATCCGCTCGGGTGAGGGCGAGGAGATGAGCGCGCCTGACCAGTTCAACAGCGATTGTGGCGGACCTCCAAGCGACGGGGAATCGATGCTGCTGAACGTCGGTTGCCTTGCTGTGAACGGCGATGAAACGAGCCGTTTCCAGAACGCGAACAGGCGCGGCTCGGTGACGGCATCCGGCCTTTGCGGAATGCCGTAGAGATCGAGCTTGTCAGGTGTCGCGTCGAGGAGATTGAACCCGTCGGGCACGACTTCGTAGAAGCCGTAGCTGTCATTCTCCGACATCTTTTCCTCCCGAGAAGACGCCGGTGTCCTTCCACTCGCGCCGCGCATTCTCGACGAGCTCCGCGAATTTCGGCAGGTATGCCCGATCCAGGAGGATCTTCGCGATGATCGCTGCTGCGAGCGTCACTCCGGCTCTGGTATCGGAGGGATAGTGAAGGCCGGCGATTTCGCGATTCCGCGAAATTCTGTCGGCAAGGACGCCAAGCGACTTCTCGATCGTGGTTCTCTCGGGAGCTTCCGATGCAGGGGCATTGAGCGACTTCGGCATGACTTCCGTCAGAAGCGCCGCAAAGACGTGAGATTGGGCGGCGTGGCCGCTGGGGAATGACGCGTGCCCGCCATGCTGGATCGGCGACATCAATGCGGGGGCCACCTGCGTGGGGCGTGGACGATTGAAATGAGCCTTGTAGTGCATCGTGATCAAGGCCGTGAGCGCGTCGGCGACGATCAGCATGCGCGATGTCGCCGGGTGGGTCGTCGCCGTCGCGGATACGAGGTGCAGGAACTTGCTGATGAATTCGTCGGCCTCCGTTACGATTTCGTCGATTGCATCGGCGCGCTCGGAGAAGGGTATCTCGGTCATCTTTCTCAATGCGGCGATGTCGGCTTCAAGGTCTCCGTCCCATGGTGTCGGCCCCGTGCCGAACAGTGCAAACCCGCCGAGGCGGTCGAACCAATCTGCCCGGCGGGCAAGATCGGACATCACCACCCACGCGTACCACCGGGTCGACCAGAGCCTCGTGCCAAAGCCGCTGGAATTGAACCTCGCGCCCTCGATTCCGGGATCCCCCGCGAACGGGAGACTGACACGATCGGCGAATATGGCGCCGCCTGATCCGCCAGTCCCGCCGTATCCTCCATACCCACCGTAGCCGCCGTATCCGCCATAGCCCCCGTAGCCGCCATAACCGCCATATCCGCCTGCCATATGTGCCTCCTCAGTTGCGATTAGATGTTTCCATGCCGGAGTGTCGATGCCAGCCGCGAGAGCGCAGCTCCGATGCGCGCCAGGGTCGGTTTCGGCCAGGGCGAGGTTGCGATCCACTTCAGGTCGAGCTCGCCTGCGGTCACGAGCGGCCGAGCAAAGGTCCGCGCATCGTCGAGACGTCCGCTCTCCACGAGTGCGGCAACGAGAACGCGCAGGTTCACCTGATTGCTTGGCAGCAGCGTCGCGACGCGCGTCGCGTGTTCTATCGCCAGGTCGAGATCGTTCATGGCAAAGTGTGCCTGAGCCGCAATCATCTCCGCAAACCAGGCGTGCCGGTCCCGCGGCGACAGGCGCAGATTGATGGCTGTATCGAACAGTGCTTCCTGGTGGTTCTCGCAGCGAACATGGACCGCAGCCCGATATGCGAATGCGAGCGCCAGGTTGGGTGTGAGCTCTATCGCACGGTCGAGCTGCTTGAGGGCTCCGGCGTGATCATGCTTGCATTGCGACAGCGTGTAGCCGCCGACGGCATTGGCGAGTGGATCGGACGAATTGCGATCGAGCGCACGTTCGGCGAGCGACCGCGCGGTGTCGAGCTCGGCCGGCGCGTTCGCAGACCATCCGCGCGCCACGCGCTGCATGTGCCAGATGGCGCTGTCGGAGAGAGGCGGCGCCCAGCCCGGGCTGAGCACATGCGCGCGCTCGAAATTGGTTCGCGCCGTCACGAACGTGGTGTAATCCGGACTGAACATCTGATCGTAGCCGACCAGGGCCAGCTGGTAGGCGTCGAGATCGTCGGGCCTCTTTTGCATTGCGCGATGAAGCTCCCGGTCGCGGACCTGGGGCGCCAGCGAGCGTATGACCTCGACGGCGATGCGATCCTGCAGGTCGAAGACGTCGGCTGCGGTTCCGCTGAGACGATCGACGCGGACGACCTCAACCGTCTCGGCGGCAACGAGTTCGGTCGAAATCCGGATCTGATTTCCGGCACGCTGAATGCTCCCATGAAGCAGATATTGGGCATTGAGATCGCGGCCAATTGCGCGCAGATCCAGCGTCTGCGATATCGGGATCATCGTCGATCCCCGGGAGATGACGAGCAGCTCCTTCAAGCTCGACAAGGCCTGGACGACGCTGTCGACGATTCCGATCGTGAATTGAGGCTCCAGCGTTGGCGACAGTGCGCGAAAGGGGAGAACGGCGACCGACGGTCGGCTGGCAGCAAATCCAACCATGCCGACCGCGGGTGCCGCAACGGGGGGCGGCGCCGGCCGTGCGACAATTTCCGGCTGCTGCTGTCGCAAGCCGGTTATCAGGTCCTGCGTGAGCTTGTGCGGCTCGATATCGTAAGTGTCTTCCAACTGGCGCCAGAGCCGCGCGTAGATCGCGAGCGCCGCGCCGATACTGCCAGCCGTGATGTGGCTCCTGATGAGGACACGAACGGCTCGTTCGTTCTCTGAATCCAGCCGGAGGATGGCCTTCGCCGCAGCCTCCGCTGTGGCCGTAACGATCGTCGCGGTCTCGTCGGGCAACAGCCTTGTCAGCGCATCGATCAACCGCTCGTGGATCAGCGGTCGCGTCTCCGCAAGCCACTCCGAAAACGCCGGATCGACACCCTCCAGATCGTCGAGAATGTCGTCGGCCAGGCGTTCGCGCGCCAGCAGGGTCGGATGAACGATGCCGCGTTCGGCATCCGCGACGATTTCCATCACATCACAGGCCACCCGTTCGATCTCGAGCGCCACATGCATCTGGTCCGCATGGAAATGCGTGCAGCCGCGCGCCTTGAACTCGCGCTGGATCTGACTGAGCGATTGACGCAGCGAGCCTTTCGCGAGCGGGTCTTCCTTCTCGCTCCAGAGCAGCCCGACCAATTTTGTCCTGGGCAATTGGCGTGCGGAGGAGAGCACCATGTAACCGAGAAGCGCTTGCGCCTTTCGGCTGAGGCCGATCTCGTGTCCATCCACCGACGCCGAAAATGCTCCGATGATGTTGAGCCTCAGCCGGCCGGTCTCGGCCTTGCCAACTGCCTTGTCATCGTTGACTCCCGACATCTCGTCCCATTCCCCGTCGACATCGTCGACGACAGTGCAGGAGGGCAGGTCCCGGGAGCTTAGGCTTGGCGAGATGAAAATGATCGGCTTGCGCTGTTCGCGAAACCAATGACACGTGAGCTCAGGAGTGCAGCCCGCCAGATCTTTTGCAATTTCTGAATGGTACATCTTGGGCTGTCAGATGGTCAAGGGTTGCTGAATGATCGACACGCGACCTGGCGGACGAATTGGAAGCGCTTCTCATTTCGAGCCGACGAGCGTGAAATGAGCGTGAATGGACAAGTCTTGAATGGGGAAGTCCCGAATGGGGAAGTCCTGAATGGGGAAGTCCTGGGTGACCTGTGCGGCGCGTGCGATCCGGTTGCGGCTCGTGGGTGAGCTTGTTCGCGTGTGCGGCTTGACCTGTTCGCCTCGCGCGCGTGTCCAATTCGCGGGGCATTCACGTTCCGCTTCGCTTCGCCGGCCTATGTTGCGTCCGTGACCGAAGGATCGCGCAACTTGGCATAGGAGGGACGCGTCATGACTGTCCTGCTGAGAAACACCTTCAAGGCCTGGATCGACCGCGCACCGGGCGCCCCGCCCAAGCTGGTCATGATCGGCGACGTGCGGGTGCCGACCCATGGCTGCCAGGCCCGCCTGACCAAGCGCTCGCCGCAGGGCATCAATCCAAAGATCCTGATCCTCGACGTCAATACACAGCAGCCGGGCGGCGAAGTGCCGGAGGAGATCACCACGATCCCGCTTCGCTACGAGGAAAGTCCGCCGCAGGACGAGTACGGGCAGGTGATGATCGCGACCGGCAAGGGCGAAATCGTCGTTGACATCGGGCGCCCGCATTAGGGGGCCGGGAAGGGCACGATCCCAGCGCACTGCGGTCCGGGTCCGCGCGTTAGCCTTACCGGTCAAGGTTGACGTGACATCGTGCTCACATGGGGGCGCCGATCGCGATAGGTTCGGCGCCTGGACAGTAACCCATGTTTTGAGAGCACGATGTCTCGTTCCGTTGAATTGATCGTCGAAGGATATGTGCGGCTGAATGATCTCGATGCACTCCACGATATCCTGACGCATCGGCAGGACCTGCTGCGGCAGCTGGTATCGGTGACCGGCGTCGACCCCAGGCAGGCCATCGCGCAGGTCAGCGAGGAGATCACGATCATCGAAGCCGGGCTCGCGACGCTCGCGCCGGAATAGGCGCGTCCCCAGGACCCACAGTCGGGTCAACAGCTCCGTGCACCGCAACGCTTGCCAGTCCCGGGACGAGCGGGTAGAAGGCTGCCACGCCTGAGCCGTGATTTGCGCCCAAAAGCGCTTCCGGCCGCAGCCGGACAGATCGTTAAGTCATTGAATCTGTTTGGCTATTCCGTTGGGGAATGGTGTAACGGTAGCACAACAGACTCTGACTCTGTTTGTCTTGGTTCGAATCCAGGTTCCCCAGCCAGACTCGGCAACCTAATCAAGCGCTTGATCCGAACAGGCTTTTTGCCGCAGAAGATGGACCGTCAACGCCATCTTGGACCACACTCGTGGACCATGCAACCGGTGCCAAAGCTATCCCGCGTCCTGACGGGCGCACGGCCGAGTGTCGCATCGCCCCTAAGGGGCATATTCCGCCGGGCCTTGTTTGTCTCGCTACGTTAGTGCCAAGCACCTCCCGCGCGTCATTGAGGTTTGTGACGCGTCAGCGTCCAGGCGCTATCCTTGCTGCGGGATGCGGAAAGCGCGACCGCTGCGGCGACAAATCGAGCGCTTCGAATTTCTCGACCTCCGTACACCTAAAATCGCGGGCAAAATTCGCTGCACCAATCTCACTCGCTCTTCCGCTTCAATGGTGAAGTGCCCTTTTGACGGCTCCGAAGCAGAGCAGGGCCACGCCGGTCGGCGCGACCGAGATATACAGCGCCGTTCCGATGTCGTGGGCGAATATGAGGGCACGAGCGGAATCAGACCGCCGATCACGTACGAGCCTCCGATCGCGGCACGCTTCGGATCCGGACGCTCGAGCCCCAATTCGAATCTCATCATGAAGTCGACCCATCGCCGGCCGGTTTGACGATTGCTTGGAGAACGCGCTCACGGTCGCCGCGTTCCTCGCGACAGCCCCTTGAACGAGCTGGCACGCAACAGCCCCTCCGACGTGATGTCACGGTACTCAACTTCAGCATAGAACTTCAGCTGGACCCAAGTTGCCTTCGGCTTCTAGATGGGTTTGTTCGGCAATTGCGGACGAAACGTTGCTGAAACACGATATGGGGTGAGGCGACATTCGGCCGAAGCAGACCGGGTGCATGATGCTTGAATTGATGGAGCGCATCATGATCAGAGTTTTGATGCTTGGTTCGGCGGCAGCTACTTTGCTTCTCACGGCTGTTGCCCTTTTTCCCCACCGCATCGACCGCACAGAATTGGGCAACGGCTGGCAATGCCGGGGCAACGTGTTCACCACGTCCTGTGCCAAGACCGTCGGGTGAGGATTGAAGGTTACCGCTCACCTCGGGTGGCCTTTACCCACGGTTCGGCTGAGTGATGCACCTCCCAAGTGCACAGGACACTTCGCTGCTTCACGGCAATGCTATAGCGCGGGATGATCGCATTCTACCCGCGTTATTTCCGGTTTCCGCCAGCGGGTGGCGTCAGGTTGGGTTTCGCAGTGTGCTAGTTTGTCTGGATACCTGCGGCTGTCCATCGCACTATTGTCACATGAAAAAGGGCGACGTGACCTGTCCTGATTGCTCTGCTGGTTATCGGCGGATCGAACTGGAGTCCAGAAAAGGACGGCCGGGGCATTACAAATGTCTGGTTTGCGACCGCGTGCTGGAAATCTTCGACGGCTCTAGCGAGGTCGCCTATCGGCTCACCGTACAACCGTCAGATTTGCGGCCCGCAAGACAGTTGGGGTGACCGGGTTTGCGGCCTCTTCCCAGCCACGGTTCGCAGTATGCAGACTTGCCCTGCGAACGGTCCTTTCACAAAATCTTGGCACAACTTGTGCCAGAATGGCTTACCGGATTTTGCATCACCTTCCGGAGCTGGAAAGCCGCCGCCCGCGGTCATTTAAGCGGGCGGCGTTTTTGCTTCTGAGAATGGAAAGGCCCCAACCCGGGGCTGGCGGGGTTGAGGCCTTTCGTTCCGTCGTGCCCTCTTTGGATTGCAAAGACAGCACCGCAAGCTGTCCGCCTTTTGATGCTTCCCGTCTACTGTGCAGAAGACGGTGTCCCGCGCACTACTAGAGCACCCTCAATCGCCGCACGGTGAAAGCTTCAAACTTTCAAAAAGTCACCCGATGAACATGCTTCCGAGGCTTTGGAGGATGGCGACCGCCAATCCCGCCATACAGAGCGCGGTGCCAAGGTCTGCGAGATAGAGCAGTCGGTTTCGTTCAGCCTCGTCTAATTGGCATGGCGACAGGTGGGAAACTCGGTAGCCGCTTCAAACAAGGCCGCCTTCGGGCGGCCTTTCTTTTTGCGAGGCTCTTGTTTCGGTTAGCGTACTGCCAGTTGCAGTAACAACAGTTGCACTTGTGGCCTAATTCACAATGGCGTCGATGGGACTTGCCTAGAGTTGATCCCTATGAGGGGCCTCGTCATACGCGCTATCATTGTTTTGGTTTTCGCACTCGTCGCGATAGTCGCCCTTCGTAGTGGCCCATTCACGCCGCTCGCGACGGCAGATATGCCCGCCGGGAACGTGCCTTGATAATCGATGTGGTGCTGCAGCATCTTAGAACCCGCCACCGAATTATCGTCTTCGGTGAGGGGCACTGGAGGCCTTATTTAAGCGAGCTGCTAATCGATCCGAACTTGTCATTCAACGTAGTGCCCAGATTGTTGACGACTGTTATGATTGCCAGTGCGATTCCAGCCGCAATCAGCCCGTACTCGATAGCGGTTGCACCACTTTCGTCTTCGATGAAGCGCTTGACCATAAGCATAATAGAAGCCCGATTTGGTGGTAACTTTCATCGATAGTAAACTTGCCGGATTTCGACAGCGTTAAATGGAATCGGCCAAAATCTTTTCAATTTCTCACTGCTGCACCAATTAATGGCTACTATGGCGTCGGTCACTGACCCCAAATAAGCACGTCATCGATTATCTAAATTACTATTGCGATCAAGGCAGTGACTTTGACTATGCGGTGCTCCTGAGAGGTCCTTGGGGCGTCGGCAAATGGAGACGATGACAGCGCTGCAACGAGAGTGGAGAAGAAATGCAGCGGCCTTCGTCTCGAAGAAACGCCATTGGCATTTGAACACGTTCGGACGCTTCTATTTGAGGGCTGGATCGACCCAGAAGAGACAGCTAAGGCGCTGGACGGCGGTCGCTATTATTCTGACCCGGCCTCAGAACCTGTGTGGTTGCGCGCGTGGCGCGGATGGGACCTCACAGACGACGAGTACAAAGCAGTAGTGGATGAGCTAGAGAACATATTCAATAAACGCGAGTTCGGCTCGTCCGAGGAAATGCTGCATATTTTTGAGTTGCGGCTTCAATTTGCTGAAATCGGCGCTATTGCTGCAACAAAGCGCGATGTCGTCACTGAATGCGAGCAATGTTTGGACGCATTGGCAAAGGACGATAAAATCCCCGAGTTCGACTTGTCTAAAATCTGGCGAGTTGGCGGGTTGTATTGCCTTGGGCACCAAGTGACGTTGTCTGACACCCCCGAGTTTCGAGAAATATTTGATGCATTCGAGAGCAGGGTGGCAGCAGCAAAAGTTGCTGAGCTGCCCACTCACGGCAAGGCGCTCTTGCTTGAGATTTCTCGCATACGCCCGCGACGATGAACACCCGGCTGGCGGGTGGCTCGCGAGGCACCAGGAGCTGGGCGAGATCGTGGACGCCTTCCTCGGGTATCGCGTCGATTATCAGGACTCTGCCCTCCGGGGGCTCGGAGTGACGAAGTATCACCCGCACGGTGAAGCAGCGCGCGAAGTGCGCAGGGTGACGGATTGGCTCTTGAGCCAGCTGGAGTGGATGCCGTGAAG
This sequence comes from Bradyrhizobium betae, assembly GCF_008932115.1. NCBI lineage: Bacteria > Pseudomonadati > Pseudomonadota > Alphaproteobacteria > Hyphomicrobiales > Nitrobacteraceae > Bradyrhizobium > Bradyrhizobium betae. The sequence goes on along the minus strand of NZ_CP044543.1, from coordinate 509,621 downwards.
AGCCGCACCTTGGATCAAGCGATCCGCGCACAAGCGGCGCGCCAGGGACAGATGAAGTATTGAGTTAACTGGCTTGGAATCTTCCAGGCGGTGTGGTTTTGAAGCCACAGACGGCATGACCGCGGCCTGATATTTTCCGCGATTAGATTCATGGGGACCGTCGGATGCACCGCGCATTGGGTTTTGCTGCCATCCTCAGCAGTTTGGCGCTAGCAATTGGACTTCCGGCCCACGCTGCTGATATGCCGCTCAAGGCGCCGCCTATAACTGCGCTGCCGAGCTGGACGGGATTCTATGTTGGCGGGCAGATCGGCGGCGGCTGGAGCGACCGCACGGTCACCTATGTCGGTAACGATCCCATTGCCACGCTCCTCGTCAATGGCGGACTCGGAGCTGTTGGCGAGCAACCGTTTGCCAGCCACCGCGTAAATATCAGTGGTGTTACCGGCGGCCTCGAGGCGGGCTACAATCTGCAGATCGACCGCAGCTGGGTCATCGGGGTCGAGGCCGACTTCAGCGGCTCTGACATTAAGGGCAGCGGCAGCGGCACAAGCGTGCTGGCCACGGCGGCGCCAGGTTTCTTTACTCAGACCGTCGCGGGCCAGGAGAAGATCGATTGGTGGGGCACCGTGCGCGCGCGCTTAGGAGTGCTCGCCACTCCAGACCTGCTGCTCTACGGCACTGCCGGGTTTGCCTATGGTCGGGTCATGTTGTCCGACAGTTACGTGTTCAACGGAGCGCCGCCCGCCGGTTTATTGGGCGACTTGGCCGGACGCTCGTTTCTATGCGCGGTCAACGTCACCTGCTTTTCGGGCTCCACTTCGAGTGTGAAGACGGGCTGGACCGCGGGCGCGGGTGGCGAGTGGCGGTGGACGCATAACTGGACGGTCAAAGCCGAGTATCTATACGTCGATCTCGGCAATGCTTCGGTGAACTCGGTCGCCAATACGCTCAAAAGGGCAGGCACGGCATTCGCTAGCTACAACGCCAATTTTGGTCGGGCGGATTTTCACGTCGCGCGTATTGGCGTGAACTACCACTTCTGACCAACTGCGTGACCGTACGGTTAGCGGCTTCTAACTTAGCCCACGAGAGCACGACTGTTGTTCGGTCGTCGCGTCGGTTCGGTCCGCCGTCAGGCTCGACAATTGAGGCTCCTTCTCTACAAGAAGTGAGGCCGCGTCACTCGGGCGCCGAAGTCTTCAAGGATGTTACGATCTGGGCGATCGGCCGGCGCGATCAAGGGAGAGAAACGCATACGTATTTTCCGATATCCTACGCGGAGAGACGGCCCCGGCTTGGGGCTTTTGGGGGCTGGAGGCCTGGGCCGCTCCGCCAGCTCGGTCGGCGGGCCAGCGCGATTCAATGCAGTGGTTGTCCTACCGGTTCCTAAGTTAAGACGTTACGTGCTGTTCGAACCGTCAGTGAGCTGGAACGTTGATGGTGGGGCTTTGGAGCCTATCGCCATGACCGAGAAGCGCCGCCGGGTGCAACAGACCCGCTCCCTTGAAGATCGAATGGCCGAACAGGCCAAAAGGCTGCGAGACCAAGCCAGCGGGCTCCCCGCTGGAGCAGAGCGCGAGGCCCTGCTTAAGCGAGTCAGAATTGCCGAGACGGGCGCGCATCTCAGCGGTTGGCTCCAGTCTTCCGGATCGCGGCTACCTGAATGACCGAAACTGCCTTACAACAACTCATCGCAATACACCGCCGCCGCTCGCGATCGATATGCGAGTTACTCTGGCCTTCCAGGCCGCCGAAAGTTTTGCAATTGAATGAATACGAAGAAATCTTCTTTGGACAGCAAGCCAAGCCCCTCGATTGGAGCACCATCATTCCAATTCGAGCTTAATTGAACGCAAATGGGGGGGCCGGGCGCCAGATTTCTCCAGCATGCTTGCGCAACGTTCTGGCTAACAGCGTACTGAAGCCTTCTACGGTTAGCGATCCTTGATAGTTGGCGGCCGATGCCAAACGCCGTGGCCAGGAGGCGGACCGAGAGAATTGCGCCCGTCTCGCGCGACCCTGAACAGCAAGCTGGCCGGAACAATGGAAGTTGACGCCGCTTGACAGCTTTTCACCCAGTTTGGCGGCCAAATGGCACAGACCAAAAGGTTCAGGGCGTTCTTCAAGTCATAATCAGGTCGGATCGGTGTCAATCAGGATGGCTTTGCTCTGCGCTGTGTGCTGCCGTTCCCAGTCCTAGTCTAATATGCGGATATGCGCGGAGACATTCCAGTCCCGTTGGGACGATATGGTTAATGCGGTGACCGTATCGAGTTTTGCGCCTGTTGCACGCACTATGCCGAGTAGGTCCGCGTGATCCGGCTCCAACCCGCTCCGGCCAGAGTGCATGAACAGCCTGCGAAGAAACCGACCAGCCTTAAGTCGGCGATAGGTAGCGGAACAGGATGTAAACGGCGACCGCGAATATCAGCCCCGCGAAGACGAAGGTCAAAGCACCCCGATGGGAGTCGAGCGACTTCGCCAACCGCGCCCCGATCAACCCGCCAAAGATTCCGCCTGCGATGAAGAGGAAGGCGATCTGCCAGTCGATCAGCCCGGAAAGGGCGTAATTCGCGGCAGTGGTCAGTCCGAATGCCGTCACCGAGACCAGCGACGAGCCGACGGCATTGAGCATAGGCATGCCGGTCGCAAGCATGAGCGCAGGGACGATGAGAAATCCCCCGCCAATCCCGAAGAATCCGGACAGCACACCGACGCCCAGACCCGATGCGATCAGTTTCGGGAGGTTCTCCTTGGACAAGCTGACGGCCGAGTTGCCGACGTGAGCGCGGTTGCGCAGCATCAATCCGCCGACGACAATCATCAACACGGCGAAAAGGACGAGCAGTCGTTGCCCGTCCATGATCTTGCCGAGGGTGGACCCGAAGTAGGCCCCGGCAACGCCGGCGACGGCAAAAGTCGTGGCGCAGCGCCATTTCACATTGCCGCTGCGCGCATGTGCTGCGAGGTTGGCGCCGGCATTGACCGCCACGGCGATCGCGCTCGTCCCGATGGCCACGTGCGGATCGTTTACACCGACGACGTACACCAGAAGTGGAACAGCCAGGATCGACCCGCCTCCGCCCACAAGACCGAGCGAGAAGCCGACGACAGAGCCGGAAGCCGCCGAGAGGGCGGCTTGCGTCAACAGTGATTGCATTGCGGAACTCCAAGGTCGGTCCTTGCGGGACGGCGGCCTGGCCTCGAGTACGTGCTGCAGACCCTACGGGCGTGCGGGCTTCTACGGAGTCATCAGCCTGTCAGCCGGCCGATCGCTTCCAGGCGTCCAGCCCACCGTCAAGAATGTAGGCTTCGCAAGCGCCGTTCACTTTCGCTGCGAGACGGGCGGCGTTCATTGAAGTCCTAGCGCCGCTCTTGCAGTGGAAGATCAAGGCTTTTCCAGCTTTCAAAGCCAAAGCCGCTTCGTGCAATCTGGACAGCGGAAGATGGTAAGCGCCGACAATGTTCTCGCGAGCGAATTCCTCTGCTTCGCGGATATCGACGAGGATCGCGCCCTGATTGACGAGGTGGCGCGCGGTCGCGGGATCGATTTTCGGAAGTGACATGGTCTGCTCCTGTTCAACGTCGTTTGGTCGGTTTGCAGTACAGTTCGTGCAGGGTTGCCAAGAGCCGCTCGATGCGCGCGTCGGCGATCCGGTACCAAGAGGTCTGGCTTTCGCGGCGGTAGGTCACCAGGCCTTCGTCACGCATCTTCCCTAGGTGCTGCGACAGCGCCGACTGGGACAGGCCGATGGCATCGGCGAGGGAGTTCACGCTCGCCTCTCCTAGTTCCACGAGCCTACAAAGGATAAGCAGCCGCCGCTCGTTTGCCACGGCTCGCAACAGGGTTGCGATTTCCTGGGCGGCGTTTTCGACGCTTTGCGAGTTGAAGACGACCGTCGGCACATCTGCCTCACATGTTATTTAGATATTGCTAAATTAGGAAATGCTAATATGTCTGTCAAGAACCGAGGCATCGAAACGAGATAGGAGTGAGGCGATGGCGAAGCCGATCATCAGGGCCTTTTTCGACGAGCCGACGAATACGATCAGCTATCTGGTTGCCGATCCGGCGACCCAGGCAGCCGCCGTCATCGATCCCGTGCTCGATTACGACCACAATTCGGGCGCGGTCGATACGCGTTCCGTCAGGGCCATTCTTCACACGGCCGAGGAGGCGGGCTATCGCGTCATCTGGGTGTTGGAAACACATGCTCACGCCGATCATCTGTCCGGGGCGCCGTACATCAAGGCGAAGACCGGCGCTCGGATCGGCATCGGCGAGTACATCAGGGACGTACAGCGAATCTTTCGGCCGGTCTTCAACGCAACCGATTTGGCGACGGACGGCAGCGACTTCGACCACCTCTTCAAGGACGGCGAGCATTTCCTGTTAGGTGAGCTCGACGTCGAAGTTCTGCACACGCCCGGTCACACACCGGCAGACATTTCCTACAAGATCGGCGATGCGGTGTTTGTCGGCGACACGATCTTCATGCCAGACTACGGCACGGCGCGCGCCGACTTTCCTGGGGGCGATGCTCAGCGATTGTACCGCTCGATCAGGCGGCTGCTCGCACTGGCTCCCGAGACCCGGCTGTTCATGTGCCACGACTACAAGGCCCCAGGTCGTGACGAATACGCCTGGGAGACCACAGTCGCGGAGCAGCGCAACAAAAACGTACACGTGAAGGAAGGCGTGACCGAGGACGAGTTCGTGGGCATGCGCTCCAAGCGCGATGCCACGCTCGCCGCGCCGCGTCTTCTCCTGCCCTCGATCCAGGTCAATATCCGGGCGGGGAAATTCCCGCCCAAGCAGGCCAATGGCGTGCATTACCTGCAGATTCCCGTGAAAATGAGGGGCGACGCTGAACTCGGTCTTTAAGAAGGCGATACCAGCGCGCCGGTTCTCAGTTCGTGCCGCTCGGTAAGCCGTTGTGCCGCGGGCGGCTCATCGCGGCACGGTGCCGGAGGGCGGCGAATTCTCGCCGAGCAGTCGGCCATCCACCATCTTGCCGTAGAAGTCGTAGTCGCTGTCGTGATGAGCCTTGCGCGTCTCGGCGACGGAACCGCTGAAGCGCGGATCCTGCGGACGCTCGCGGCTGTCGATGTAGGCCGCCACCGCCCAGACATCTTCATCGTTCAAAGTGCCGCCCTGGCTCAACGGCATGTTGGCTTTGATGAAGCCCGCGGCGTTCGTGACGGAGCTCATGCCTGCCCCCCAATTGTAAGAACGCGATCCCCATAGGGGCGGGAAGACGACATCTCCGTCGGCGGTCACCTGGCCCTCGCCGCCGCCGCCGTGGCACACTGCGCATTTGGCGGCGTAAACCTGCTCGCCACGCGCGACGTCGAGCTCCGGAGGCTTGGCGAGCTTCAGGTATCCGCGGCCAGGAAGGTTGTCGCCGACGCGCGCGCCCTTCGCAAGGTAGGCCGCGTAGCTTTCCAGGGCCACCAGCACCTTGTCGCCGAGCGGGGGGCCTTGCCGTTCATGCTGTAATTGAAGCAGCCCTGGAGCCGCTCCGCGAAGGTATTCACGTGGTCATTCTTCGGTCTGTAGGTTGGGAAGTTCACGAACGCGGCCCACAGAGGCGCCGAGTTCGGAAGACGGCCACCGTCGAGGTGACAGTTGGCACAACGCAGGTCGTTGCCAACGAATTCGCCGGCGTTCGCTGCCGTGTCGTTGAAGATCCGCTCGCCAAGCCGCACCATTTCACCGAATTTGTCGTCGGTGGGCTCTGCGTCGAGCGGCGGCCTGAAGGCCTGCGGCGCGGGCTTGGCGATCGTTTCGGCGGCTGCTTCGACGGGCGCCGCAGCCTGGAGGTGCGGCAGGCTGTAGCCGACGACGCCAACGAGGCCGAAGAAGACGATGCCCGCGAACCAGATCTTCGCATCTGGTACGTGTCCGCTCATCGCGCGAGCTCCTTGTTGGAGCCCGGCGCCGGCAGGCTCGCATAGTAGGCCGAAACCGCGGCGACTTCGCCATCGGTCAGCTTGCCGGCTACACCTGCCATCAGCCCAAGCGGATCATTCTTTCGGGTCTTGCTCTTCCAGGCGCTTAACTGGGCCGACAGGTAGAGGGCAGGTTGGCCTGCGAGCGGCGGGAAGTTTGGGCCGACCCCTTGTCCGGACGGGCCGTGGCACTGTCCGCAGCCGGGCATCTCCTTGTGCCAGTCCCCTTTTTGGGCGAGGCGCTTACCTTCCATGACCAGTCTTGCGTCCGGCGCTTCGCCCCCCTCGGTGCGCGCCGTAGGAAGGCTGGCGTAGTAGGTCGCGAGAGCCTCGCGCTCGCTGTCGCTGAGCGAGCTGGCCACGGGCTGCATGATGTCGCTGGCGCGACTGCCGTCTTGGAAGCTGCGGAGCTGGTGGAGGATGTAATCGCGCGGCAGACCCGCAAGGCGAGGGAAGCCGCCGTCGGGATTTCCCTCGCCGTATTCGCCGTGGCAGGACCTGCAGGCGGGCGCACCATTTGCGTTACCGTCGCGTACGATGCTCGCCGCGTCCTGCGCGTCGGCCCGCGGGACCGATATGGCGACGAGGCCGAGCGCGACAATCCACGGCAGCGAGGTCGGACGACTGCTCATCGCGCGACCGCCGCGGCGCTATCCGAGCCATTCACGGGTAGCACCACGACCTTCGCTCCCGTCGACACGCGACCGTACAGGTCGATCACATCCTGGTTCATCATCCGAATGCAGCCCGACGACACGGCCTGGCCGATCGACCAAGGCTCGTTGGTGCCGTGAATCCGGTACAGCGTATCCTTACCATTCTTGAAAAGGTACAGCGCCCGCGCACCGAGCGGATTGCCCGTGCCGCCATCCATACCTTTCGCCCACTTCCGATACTTCTCCGGCTCCCGCGAGATCATATTATCCGTCGGGGTCCAGTGCGGCCATTCGCGTTTCATCTGTACGTCGGCCGTGCCGGACCAGGCCATGCCGGCTTTGCCTACGCCGACGCCGTAGCGCAGCGCCTTGCCGCCTTCTCGGACAAAGTAGAGGAAGCGGTTCCTCGGATCGACAACGACGGTGCCGGGCGGTTGACCAGTTGGGTCATCAACGAGCTGGCGCATGTAGCGCTGTTTGAGGTCGCCGGCGGGGACGGCCGGCACGACGTAGGCGCCGTCCGAAACTGCGCTGTAGCGGGCATCCACGGCAGGTGGATGCGACGCGGCCGCAGCGATCGGCATGATGCCGGAGTCGGATACGCATCCTCCGAGTAATATCGTCAGAATCAGGGGGGCGACGAGCGCAGCGCGTCGCTTGTTGGCTGTCATGATGCCCCCGGGCGGTTTGTCGGCTTGCGTGCTCGACGGGGCCGCGGAAGCCGCCGTAGTCGAGCGTGTTGCGGCAAGCCGGCAGTCAATGTGAGAAAGATCCTTCGCTCCATGCCTTCCGCCCTCCGAAATGAAGCCACGTCGGGGCGGACCGTCCCGATGCGCCCGACCTCGCACAGTCTTGATGTTCAGCTTAAGCCACGCTTAAGGCGCCGACCGCGACAGCTACTTCTTGGCCGCGCGTGCGCGCGCGTCAGCGGCGACGCGCTTGAAGCCTTCGTAGTTCAGTGCCTGTGTCACCCGGTAGTCGCCGACGATATAGGCTGGGGTGCCCTGCAGTCCGAGCGAGTCCGCTTGCGCGAGGTTTCGCCTCAGAAGCTTGGTGATGTCGTCGCCGCTGGTCTGCAGATCGGCATCGAGACGGTCCATGTCGACGCCCGATTTGGCGATTGCCTCGCGCATCCGTGCCGCGGGAATCTTCGTCCCCGGAATGGCCATCATCGCAAGGTGCGCGTCGTCGTAGCGGCCCTGATACTTTGCGGCCAGCGCCCACTGCGCGCCCTTGATCGAGTCCGGCGTGAGGATCGGCCAGTCCTTGTAGACGAGGCGTATCTTGCCGTCTGTCTTGACCAGCCGCGTCAGTTCCGGCTCGGATTGCTTGCAGTAGGGACAGTTGTAGTCGAAGAACACCACGATCGTCAGATCGCCTTTCGGGTTTCCGGCGGTGGGCGTCGCGGGGTCGAAGAGTATGGCTTCGCGCGACACGTCAGCTTCAGTGGGGCGGTCATCGGCCCGCGCGGGGCCGACGAGATAGCCGACGCCTGCGGCTGCGATGATCTGGGCGAGCGTGCGTCGGGAAATATTCGGCGACATGATCGAATTCCTTCTTCGATGATTGGTGAGGGATCAGTCGACCGATGGGACGGCCGACAGTTTCGCAAGCAGGGCGTTGGCATCGATCGCACCAACGATTTTGGTCATGGGATCGGCGTTCTCCGCGGCGAACAGGAGGATCGTTGGGGGTCCGACGATCTCGAAGCGCTGCATCAAGTCGCGGCTCGCGTCGTCCACCGTGGTCACGTCGGCGCGCACCATCCGGAAGTCCTGCAGCCGCTCGCGCACGTCAGGCCGGCGCAGCATCGCGTCCATCGCCCGGCATTCGACGCACCATTCGGCGGAGAAGTCGACCACGACCGGCTTACCCTCAGTCCGTGCCGCTGCAAGTTCGTGCTCCAGAGCAGTGACAGATCGGATCGTTCGAACCGGAGTTCCGGATCCGGGCTCCAGCGTCACAAACTGGTCGAGAATGCGAGTCGCGCCGAGATTATCGTCGCCCGCCGAGCCGACCAGAAGAACCGCGCCGATCAGCAAAGCAGAGCTCGCCAAGCCCATCGACGCGAACCTCCAAGCGGTATGCGCCATCAGGAACTCCGTTCCGAAGTAGACCGAGAGGGCTGTCGCGAGTGCCCCCCAGAGCTGCAGCGTGGTCTGCTGCGACAGCACGCGCGAGAAGATGCTGATCGCAACGCCCAGGAGGATGAATCCGAAGGCGTGCCGGACGCGGACCAGCCAGCGCCCGGGCTTCGGCAGGAAACGGGGCCCGAGCGCACCGAAGACGAGAAGCGGGACGCCCATACCGATGCCGAACAGGAAGAGCGCGGCCATACCGCGCGCGACCTCGCCGGTGCGCGCGACGTAGAGCAGGGCGGTCGCAAGCGGTGGCGTGACGCACGGGCCGGCGATGAGCGCCGATCCGAAGCCGAGCACGGCGGCGGCCGCCAGCGGCCCGCGACGACTTCCAGAGGCGGCACCCGAAATCCTGTCGACCAATGCTGCCGGCAACTGGATCTGGAACAGACCGAACATCGAGAGCGAGAGCAAAACGAGGACGGCGCTCATCATGCCCAGCGCGATCGGCGTCTGCAGCAGGATCTGCAGATTTTCTCCAGATCCGGACCATGCGGCGAAAGCGCCGAGCATCGCGTAGGCCAACGCCGAGGCGCCCACGAATATCGCCGCGAGAGCGAGACCGCGGCCGAACGAGAGAGGCTCCTGAGATCGTGCCATCAGGCCGAAGAAGATCGGCACCAGGGGGAAGGTGCACGGCGAGAACGACAGCAGGAGTCCGAATCCAAAGAACGACGCCAACATGCCGCCGAGCGTCACCCAGGAGGAGATGTCCATGTTGGACCCTTGCGGGGGCGTCATCGGTTTGCCGCCGCCTGTTCCGCCCGCGGCGTCTTGCGGAGGGTCCACGAAGGAGAACGAAGGCGAAGCGGAGCTCGCGGCGTCACGGTCCTTGACCGCCAGCGTCTGCAGGTCGATTACCTTCGAGACGGGCGGATAGCAGATCTGATAAGTCTCAGCGCAACCTTGGTAGGTCACTGAGATCTCGCGTATCCCTTGCAGGTCGGCCGATGCGATCTCGGCCTTCGCCGAGCCGCGGTAGACCTCCTGCGGACCGAAGTCCGGATCGTCTTTGGATTCTCCCTGGGTCGTGCGAACCGCGAGCAGCGCGCCGGGCGGCGTGGCGCTCTTGGCGCCGATCATCGCCCGGTAGAGGTAGCTTCCGGGCGCAATGGTCCAAAGCAGCGACAGCTCGGCGTCGTCGCGCGAAACCTTCAGTTGGAAGGCCTGATCGGCCGGCGGCGGCGTTCCTGCCCCAGCCGTCGCGAGGGAGGACAGGAGAATGAGCGTGATGATGGAAAGTCGTTGAAAGCCCGGCATCTTCTGCGGCGACCTTGCGTCTTGTGAGCGGTTGCCGCGACTTGGATGGGCTACCTTAAGCCAGCCTTAAGGCAGGCGAGCAAAGGAGGGCTCGGAGGTAAAATGCGCATACTCGTGATCGAAGACGATCCGATCCTGTCCGACGGTCTGCGGGCGGGCCTGTCGCTGACGGGTGCTACCGTCGATGCTGTCGAGACCTGCGAAGATGCCGAAGCCGCGCTCGCGACGTCGCGGTACTCGGCGGTGGTGCTCGACATCATGCTGCCCGACGGGAGCGGCCTGGACCTGCTGCGGAAGCTGCGGGGCCGCGGCGATGCTACCCCCGTTCTTCTTCTTACGGCGCGCGACAGCATCAGCGACAAGGTGTCGGGATTGGATTCCGGAGCCGACGACTATCTGGCCAAGCCATTCGATCTCGGCGAGCTCGCCGCCCGGCTCCGCGCCATCGTCCGAAGGGAAGGAGGTCGCGCGGCACCGACGCTGACATACGGCGCCATCGTGCTCTCGCCAGCGGACCTCTCGGTAACCGTCGCCGGCGAGCCGATCAATCTGTCGCGGCGCGAGTTCGCTATTCTATCAGCGCTAATGGAGCATCCGGAGCAAGTGCGCTCTCGCTCCGAACTGGAGGAGCGTCTCTACGGTTGGCAGGAGGACGTCGAAAGCAATGCGGTCGAGGTGCACATCCACAATCTCCGCAACAAGATCGGTAAGGATGCGATCCAGACGCTGCGCGGCATCGGATACCGCATGGGAGCCATACGATGAGATCTCTGAGATTGAGACTGTTCGCGACGCTCATCGCGGCAACCGGCATCGTCTGGTTGGCCGCGGTGGTCTGGATCTATGTCGGAAGCCGCGACGAGGTGGAGCATGTCCTGGATACCCGCCTGCAGGAAGCGGCACGCATGGTCGCTTCGCTTGCCTCCGGCTTCGACAGTCTTCCGGGGGGTAACGCAGCATTGACCACTGTTCCGCTGCTCGGAAGCTACGAACGCCAACTGTCGTGCCAGATATGGTCGCTCGATGGGAGGATGGTCGCCAAGTCGAGCGGCGCTCCCGACCAGCAGCTATCGACCGCTTCATCAGGTTTCTCCGATCGGACGATCGACGGCGAGCCGTGGCGTGTCTTCACGGTTGAGGACGCCGGCCACAATTTGCGCGTCATGGTGGGAGATCGGGTCGGATTACGCGAGCGCCTGGTGACCGATCTCATCAAGGGACTGATGCTGCCCGCACTCCTGATCGCGCCGCTGCTCGGCGCGGCGATCTGGGCGAGCGTCGGGCAGGGCTTGAGGCCGCTGCGGCGGATGGCCCAGGACCTGGGCGCGCGGGAGCCGGATGACATGCGACACGTCGAAGCCGACCAGGCGCCGACCGAGGTGAGGCCTTTGGCCATCGCCCTCAACGGGCTCCTCACCAAGGTCGAGGCGGCCCGGCGGCACGAACGGGAAGTGACGGCGTTTGCCGCACATGAACTACGCACGCCCCTGGCGGGGCTGAAGACGCAGGCCCAGGTGGCCCTGGCGGCCGACGATCCGAAGGTGGTGCGCGGCGCGCTCGAGCAGATTGTGGCTGCCGTCGACAGGAGCACGCGCCTGGTGCGTCAGTTGTTGACGATCGCAAGGCTGGATGCCGATGCCGTCGACGCGCCGCTCGAGCGTGTCGCGGTCGGGCCTCTCCTGGAGGAGATCGTCGCCGGTACCCCAAAACACCAGGGGACGAGTGTCACGATGGACGACAGTGTCCGGGGCTTGGTGCTCAACACAAACGCCGAATGCCTTCAGCTCGCATTGCGCAACCTGCATGAAAACGCAGTCCAACACACCCGCGACGGACGCATCCTTTGGTCGGCTGGGCCGAGCACGATCTCGGTCGAGGACGAGGGGCCTGGCATCCCCTCCGATGAACTCGATAAGCTCGGCAACCGCTTCTTCCGCGGCAGGCTGAGAAGTCCGATCGGAAGCGGGCTCGGCCTGGCCATCGTCAAGCTCGCGGTGGCGAAGATCGGCGCTCAGGTCACGATCTCCAATCGGGAGGGCCGCAGCGGCACAAGGTCGGAATTGACCTTCCCCGCCTAATCGCGTCAGCGCGGAACTGATTGCAGGTAGGAGCTTCTTTCCCCAAAGCCGCGTTTTGACTTGGCTCAACGCAAACTCGGAGGCGTTCGACAGGTTGTTACGGCACACCAAAGCCGGAGAAATGTCATGCGAAGCCGAACCATTGCTGCAGGCCTGCTACTCGCCAGTTTGAGCCATCCTGCTTTCGCTCAATCGGCAGCCGACCACGAGGCCCATCATCCTGGCCAGGACCAGACAACCGCATCCCCGCAGACGAATGCTCCCGCAAACCAAGGCGCGGAGCGGCAGGGCACGATGCGTGGGGGAGATATGATGGAAATGATGGGGCGCGGGATGAAAGGGCATACCATGATGGGCGAGGCGATGGGTCCACCGCCCATGTTCCGGATGATCTTCGCGCTGATGGATGCCGATGGCGACGGGACCGTCTCATTGCCGGAGTTTCAGGTCGCCCACGAACGTATTTTCAAGGCAGTGGACAGCAATAAGGATGGAAAGCTCACGCCAGCGGAGATGATGGCGTTCATCCGAGGAACCAAGAGCGTGGTCCCGCAGCAGTAAGCGCAGGTATGAATCTCCCCGGCGGGATCGAACGGCAGGTGTAAGAGCGGATTTCCCCGAGGCTCGTCCAACAGCGGACCGAATGTCTGGGTCGGTCGTGACAGTAGCAGCGCTAAGCCACCAGAAGATCGAGACCAAACAGGCGCCGCCCCATGCGGCAGCGATGACCAAGACCAGGCCAGGGATCAGCCGTAGCGCGAAAGAGCGTCCGCCGCTGACCCAGCCTGCGACGATCTTACTGAGGGTATTGGTCGACAGCGCCGCCAGAATCGGAGTGACAGCGTCCGTCGAGTTGATCTTGCCTGAGGCGGCGAGGGTGGCCGCCGCCACGGCTGGCGAATGCGTATCGGCGAACCCAGCTATAGCCGCGCTGACCACTAGGCCGATTTCACCAAAGGTCTCCCGCAGGCTGGCGGAGAGCAGGAGCACTCCGGAGAGCGTCAAAGCCAGCAACAAGGCGGAAGGCAGGCTGAAAGCTCGTCCGTGCTCGAGTTTCGGCTGTCCCGGTCTCCCTTATGCCCTTGACCGTGAAGATGACGCCATAGAGCGTTGCCGCCGCACCGGCGCAAAGGAGCGGAACGAGCAGGCTTTGCAGCGTGGATAGACTCGTTGCTGCGAGAACCGCGAAAAGCTGCACGATCGTTGCGACGGTCGAAAGCGTTGCGCCGGCGGTAGCGGCTCCCAGCAACTCCGGGGCCTTGCGAGCGCGGGCCCCCATCGCTCCGATGGTAGCTGTACTGGAGACGAAGCCCGAGGCGAAGCCTGAGATCGCGAGGCCTCCTTTTGCGCCGAGCAGGCGTATTGAAATGTGTCCGGCGGCGCCGATGGCCATCACCAAAATGACGATGATCCAGATTGCACGCGGATTGAGCGCGCCGAACGGGCCGACAGGCTGATCCGGAAGCAAGGGTAAGACAACGAGCGTAGCGGCGGCAAAGATCAGACCGTCCTTGATCTCGTTGTCGCTGAGCACTGTGTGAACAAAGTCGTGCAATGCCGCACGTGCCGCGAGAAGAATGGCTAGGATAACGGCAACGCCTGCGGCCAAGACGGGACGTTGCGTGGCCAGTCCGCCGAGCAGAACCGTCAGGATGAGTGCAGTCTCCGAAGTCAAACCGGGGTCGTCGCTCCTGGACCGCAGATAGGCGATCCCAACTAGGACCATGATCCCGGCGGTCACGACCGCAAGCAGACCCTTGCCACCGATCATGACGCTGATGGCGCCGGCGAGTGATGCGGCCGCGAAGGTGCGCAATCCGGCCGGCGAGCGGCCTGGACCCTCGCCCTTGCGGCGCTCCCGCTCGAGGCAGATAAGGAGCCCGATGCAGAGTGCAACGACGACGCCGATGACCTCAGGGTTCAAGTTGCGATTCAGGAAATCCATCATGGAAGCTGTACCGCGTCACGCTGTTGCACCCTTCCCCGATTGCGGAGGAGATGGGAGACGAGCCGATGCTCAAGCGGAGAGAGCGTGATGGGCACGCCACTCTGGGCCGTCGTCATCCGCACGGCTCGTCCCGAAATGAGGCGTATCGTCTCCCGTAATTTCTCGCTTCGTGCGCTGCACAACAGTGTCGCCGGGAGCGGTTGGTTCGGGCGCCGCGCACAACACGCTGTCGTTTCTCGTTCGATCTGAGTCTCGAAGTGAGAAAAAACCAATAGTTTCAGCCTACAGATGTTGGCTCCTTTAGAGTCTATTCTGGTTCCATCGGAGTCGTTTGACTTGGCGGGTTCGGAGGCTGTCCCTCCCGGGAGTAGGTGGCGGCGGCTGGGGCCGCGACCTACTGCGTGTTGCCGATGGTGGGGCGGACGGATACTCCGGGCCCCCAGCACCGGCCGAGCCGGTCCCTCGTCCCATTGAGAGCGGCGGAGGGCGAGAGGTCCGCCGGGATATCAACTTCCAAATTGTGGGCAGTGGCGTTGACTTCGAGTTCTAAAGATAGTAATTAATTACTATCTTTTGGACTCGCGATGGACAGCAGATATCTTTCCGCCGAGGAGCGCCGTCAGTTGACGGTTGAAACGGTCGTCGCCCTCGCAGGGGTGCAGAATCCGAGCGAGATCACGACCGCGGTGATCGCCAAGCGAATGCATGTGACCCAAGGCGCCCTGTTTCGCCATTTTCCGAGCAAGGACGCGATCTGGCAGGCGGTCATGGATTGGGTGACCGTTCAGCTCCTCGGTCGTATCGATCAGGCGGCGGACCGAGCGGCGTCACCGGTCGAGGCTCTGCGGGCTATGTTCATGAGCCACGTCGACTTCGTCATCGCCCACCCCGGCGTACCCCGAATGCTGTTTGGCGAGTTGCAGCGCGCGGAGGCGACGCTGGCCAAGAAGGTCGTGCGGAGCCTGCTCCAGGGCTACGCGCAGCGGCTTACCGGACAACTCGAACGGGCCAAGGCCGCAGGAGAGGTGGAGAGCGACACCGATACCCAAGCCGCAGCCATCCTGTTCATCGGGACGATCCAGGGACTGGTCATGCAATCGTTGCTGTCCGGCGATCTGCAGGCGGCAAGATCCAACGCGCCGGGAGTTCTCGGAATCTATTTGCGGGGATTGGGAGCCGGCCGGGGCGACCGGATCGGTGGCGCGATTTTCCCGACGCAAGGGGCCTGATCGACCATGAGTACATCATCGGCATCATCCAGCGCCGCCGGGACCGCGGCCAACGGCGAGGCAACGTCGGCGAAGGCGCGCGCCATGACGGCTCTCCGTCGACCTTTCGTCCGCTACGCCTTGATCGGGGCCGGAGCCCTCGCCACAATTCTGGCGATCATCGCCGTCGTCAATCAGCGCCCTGTCCGGGTCGAGGCGGCATCGGTCGAACACGACGTCGCCGTCCGCGTGTTCGGACTTGGCACGGTCGAAGCGCGCGTGATGTCAAAGATCGGTTTCGAGGTCGGCGCGACCCTCGCCGAGCTGAACGCCGATCACGGTGACCGTGCCGTCAAGGGACAGGTGCTGGCCCGGCTCAGTCTCGGCGAGCAGGAGGCCAAGGTCGCCAGGGCAAAGGCTGCGCTCGAGGTCGCCGAGGCCGGCATCAAGCGGGCGGATGCGAACCTAGAGAAGGCGCGGGCGGTGCTGGCCCAGAAGCAGGAAGCCAACCGCCGCAAGCAGACGCTGGCAGGGCGCGATGTCGTCTCCCAGCAGGTCGCGGAGGAGACGGCGCGCGACGAGGCGGTGGCGAGAGCGGATGTGATCGTCGCGGAGGCGGAGATCGCGAGCGCCGCGGCGCAGCTGACCGACGCACGCGCGCAACTTCAGTTCGAGGAGACCTTGCTGGGACACAGGACGCTCGTGGCACCCTACGATGCGATCGTCATCGAGCGATTCAAGGAGCTCGGTACCGTCGTGAAGGCCGGAGATCCGATTTTCACGCTCGTTGCCGCCGGTTCTTACTGGGGGCTTGCTTACGTCGACGAGGCGCGCGCCGGCTACATCGCGGAGGGACAGCGGGTCGACGCCCGCCTCCGATCGCGTCCCCAGGATGCCTTCACCGGCAAGGTCGTGCGAATCGGGTTGGAGAGTGACCGCGTGACCGAGGAACGGCGCGTGTTCATCAAGGGCGATAATCCGCCGCCGCGTGTATTCCTGGGCGAGCAGGTGGAATTCCTGATCACGGTTGCAAATCTCGACAAGGCGCTGCTGGTGCCGGAGGCCGCGGTCCATGGCTACAACGGACGCGAGGGCACCGTCTGGACCGTCGAGGACGGCCGGCTGCACCGGCGGCTCGTCCGGTTCCGTCATCGCACCGAGGACTCGCGCCTCGAGATCGTCGGGGGTCTGCCGGAAGGCGCGCACGTGGCAACCCGCGTCGAGACCGGTTTCCGCGAGGACCGCGCGGCCTGGATCAGCGAGGGTGGGAAGCCGTGAACCTCGCTTACCGCGACATCAGGCATGGCCTTGGCCGTTTCCTCCTGACCTGCGTCGGGCTGGGACTTCTGCTCGGCGTCGTGCTGGCGATGATCGGCATCTATCGCGGGCTGGTCGTCGAAGCCCTGACCGTCCCGCGCGCACCGGCCGTCGACCTCTGGGTTGTAGAAGCCAACACGCGCGGTCCTTTCGCCGAGGCATCGCGCATCCCCGGCGATCTTCGCGAGGCCGTTGCGCGCATTGCCGGCGTGGCGGCAGCCGGCAGCGTCACCTATCAGACCGTCGAGGCGGAGCATATGGGCGGTAAGCTCAGGCTTTACGTCATTGGCTACGAGCCGACGCGTCCGGGAGGCCCGCCGGAAGTCGTGGAAGGGCGCGAGATCGGACGCGCTCACTACGAGATTGTCGCGGACCGAAGCACGGGACTCGCCCTCGGAGATCGCATTCGTCTTGGCCGAAACGTGTTCACCGTCGTCGGACTAACCCGACAACAGGTCAACTCCGGCGGCGATCCCGTCGTTTACGTAACTCTGCTCGACGCCCAGAAACTGCAGTTCGACCTGGCGCCGCCGGCCGCTCGCGTGCAACTTGCGCGCGGCACGAGCGGCCTCAACCGGGACACCGTCAACGCCGTGATTGCCCGGTTGGACGCCAACGCGTCTCCGGACGCCGTGGCCCAAGCGGTGCACCGTTGGAAGCACCTGGCCGCAATCACGCAGGGGGAGCAGGAGCTGATCCTGACGCGCTCGCTGGTCGACCGCGCAAGGCGCCAGATCGGACTCTTCACATCGCTCCTGCTCGTGGTCTCTGCGGTGATCATCGCCCTGATCATCTACACGATGACCATGGAGAAGCTGAAGCAGATCGCCACACTGAAGCTGATCGGCGCTCCGGACCGAACCATCATCGGCATGATCGTGCAGCAGGCGCTGGCGCTCGGCCTCATCGGCTTCGCAATCGGCGCCACCCTGATCGCGAACGTCAAGGACCACTTTCCGCGGCGCGTCGTCCTCGAACCGGATAACGTCGCCATCCTCGGCCTGATCGTGTTTGCCGTCTGCCTTCTGGCAAGCGGCCTCGGCGTTCGCGCCGCGCTTCGGGTCGATCCCGCGACGGCACTCGGAGGCTGACATGGCGCCCGCGGGAACGGATCGTCCGCTGGTGCGGCTCGAACACCTCTCCAAGCACTTCGGCGAAGGCGAGACCCGGGTCGACGCACTGCGCGACGTTTCACTCGATGTTTATCCAGGTCAGGTCGTCGCGCTGCTCGGTCCATCAGGCTCGGGCAAGTCGACGCTTCTCAACATCATCGGCTGCATCCTCGATCCGTCGTCGGGTTCCATGGAGCTCGACGGTGAGGTGGTGCTCGAAGGCGGCCAATGGTTGAAACCCAACCTTCGCCGACTCAGGCTCGACAAGATCGGTTTTGTCTTCCAGTTCCACAACCTGATTCCGTTTCTCAACGCGACCGACAACGTAGCTCTGGTGCTCCAATTGGCGGGGGTGGAGGCGGCAGCGGCCCGCACCCGCGCGGTCGAACTCCTTGACTATCTCGAAGTGGGTAACCGTGGCAGCGCCATGCCGGCCAAGCTCTCAGGCGGTGAGGCACAGCGCGTCGCCATTGCCCGCGCCCTGGCCAACCGGCCGCGGATTATCCTTGCCGACGAACCGACGGCCGCCCTCGATTCCAAACGCGCGGGGATCGTCATGGACCTCCTGCGGAAGGTGGCGATCGAGCAGGACGCTGCGATCATTGCGGTCACGCATGACGAGAAGATTTTCGATCGCTTCGATCGGATCTTCAACCTGCGTGATGGCCGACTGGAAGCGGACAAGGCGGCTGAAGATCAGCTTGAACGAACGACATAGCAGTAAAGGGTCGTTGCTGCATTTTGCCACTCGAGACTGCTTCAATCAACCACGTGGCAGCGGAGGGGCCCGGCGGATTTGATCCGGGCGATGCGGGCACGCGAGGTCGCAACCAAAAAGATACATGTTTCGTATTGCTTTTATTGACGCAAGCATTATTAGATATATGCCAAATATATCTTATGGCGTGATGCGGCCACGCGAACTCGGCTGAAGGGCTGAATGATGACGCACGTCGTCACGGATAACTGCATCAAGTGCAAGTACATGGATTGCGTCGAGGTGTGTCCCGTCGACTGCTTCTATGTCGGCGAGAACATGCTCGTCATCCACCCCGATGAGTGTATCGACTGCGGCGTTTGCGTTCCGGAATGCCCGGCCGAGGCGATCTTCCCGGACGGCGACATCCCGCCCGACTCGCATTGGCTCGGTCTCAATCGCAAGTATGCCGGGCTCTGGCCGAACATCGTCGCGAAGGGCACGCCGCCGCCGGACGCCGACGTCTGGAACGGCGTCACCAACAAATTCTCCGAGCATTTCAGCTCGAACCCGGAGGAGGGTGCCGGGGCGCCCGGTGAGACGACCGATCCTCGAACCGCCGCCGAGGTCGCCGGCGGCAATCGACCAAATCTTGGAGCGACCAAAGGAGACCTTTAAAAATGTCCAGTGCCAGCGCTTCGACGATCGACGTGCGCGAGCTCCCGCCGGCTCAGCGCCACCAGAAGATCTTCGAGCTCGTCAACGAACTCGCGGTCGGCGGCTCGTTCATCCTCGTGAACGATCACGACCCGAAGCCGCTCTACTACCAATTGGAGGCGGAGTATCCCAAGCAGTTCTCCTGGACCTATGTCGAGAGCGGTCCCACGGTATGGCGCGTCGAGATCGGAAAGCGCGCCAAGGCAGCCTGAACGACCGGGCGAACGGGAGCGAGGCGCCGTCGCTTCGCTTCCGTCCAACTTCGAGGGAACGCCATGTTCGGCGCATCGCTGTCCAGATGGACGATGAGCTATTTTGCGGCCGCGCTCGCAGCCCTGCTCGGTGCAGAGGTGCTGATGGTCGCCGGTGTCGGCTTTCCCAGTCAACCGGTGACCGCGCCTCAGACCCTGGTTCTCGTGCATCTCGTTGCGATCGGCTGGCTCAGCCTCCTGATATCCGGAGCGCTCATTCAATTCGTTCCGGTCCTCGTCACGAAGCCGTTGGCGCATCCCGAGTTGCCTGCGGTCGCTCTTGCGCTTCTGACGGCGGGACTTGGAAGTCTGCTTCTCGGCTTTCTCGGCATGGCCGGGTTTTCCGTCAGCGCGATGCCCTGGTTGCCGCTCGGCGCCATCGGTCTCGCGAGCGGCTTCGCGCTCAATCTCTGGAACCTCGGCCGCACCCTCTGGTCGGCGCGCCCGATCGCGCTGCCGGCCCGTTTCGTCGCCGCCGGTCTGTTGAGCCTCGTCGGCGTTGTCACTCTGGGAACCATTTTCTCGCTGACGCTCGGCGGGTGGATGACTAATGCGGCCTTCCTGCGCCTCACATCGGAGGCTATTCCGCTTCACGCCGCGCTGGGGCTCGGCGGCTGGCTCACATTCACCGCGATGGGCGTGAGCTATCGATTGCTCGCAATGTTCATGCTTGCCCCCGAAGCCGAACACCGTACCAGCCGCATCGCGTTCGCGGCCGGCGCCGTGGCTATCCTCGTCGTCCTGATCGGCGGTCCCGTCTGTCTCCTGATCTTTGGTCAGGGGGTGATCCATCCACTGCTCGCAGCGTTCGCGCTCGCGCTTGTCAGTATCGCTCTCTATGGGCACGACATCGTGCGGCTCTACCGGACCCGCAAACGGCCGAGGATCGAACTCAACGCGCGCGTGGTTGCCTGGGCGCTCGGCGCTCTCGGGCTCGCCGCTCTTCTGTTGTTGGCAGTGACGGCCCTCGGGCCGACCGATCGCGACATCGGAGGAGTGGTGTTCCTCTTCGTCTTCGGCTGGCTCACTGGACTCGGCCTCGCGAAACTCTACAAGATCGTCGCCTTTCTAACCTGGCTCGAGTGTTACGGTGGGCTATTGGGCAAACGTCCGACGCCCCGCGTGCAGGACCTCGTCAACGAGCCGCGCGCGATGCCTTGGTTCTCGCTCTATTTTGCGGGCGTTGGCGTCGCATCCCTGGCTGCGTTCCTGGGCGCGCATCTGGTGTTCCGGTGCGCCGCGTTCGCGATGCTCATCGCCACGGCGAAAATATGCTTCGAACTCGTTCTGACCCGCAACCTGGCCGCGGTGCCGGAGGCGATGTTGCCCAACGGCCATCGCGTCAGGCTGCGGCTGCATCTGCCGATTCTATAGCGTTCACAAACGGAGGAACGACAAATGGCGCAAGCTTCCCATGAGCTCGACGTACGTCCCATTCTACGCTCTGGCGGAGAGCCCTTCTCGGCGATCATGCAGGCCGTCAGCGGCCTGAGTGCCGGGCAGGCGCTCCGGCTGCTGGCGACGTTCGAGCCGGTGCCGCTGTACGGAGTGCTGGGCAAGAAGGGATTCGATCACGCCGCGCGTGAGATTGGCGGTGGCGACTGGGAGGTCCTGTTCACGCCAAAGGTCGGAGTGCTTGCCGGTCCGCCGACGCCTGGTGGCGCAGCGGCCTCGAGATGGCCCGAGCCCGTGAGTCAGCTTGACAACCGGGATCTCGATCCGCCGGAGCCGATGGTGCGCACGCTTGCCGCCGTCGAGGAATTGCAGCCGGGCGAGGTCTTGTGCGCTCTTCTGTGCCGCGAGCCGGTGTTCCTGTTGCCGGAGCTCGGCAAGCGAGGATTCGAATGGCTGGGCGGATTCGAGGCCGATGGGACGACTTACAAGCTTCTGGTGCGAAAGGCAGCCCAGAGGGAGGCGGCCGAATGACTGACGCCAGCGGTCTGGTCGAGCGCGTGCGCGCGGCGCTTCGCGAGGTGATCGATCCGGAGATCGGCTTCAATATCGTGGATATTGGCCTCGTCTACGATGTCGCCATCGAGGAGGACGGTGTCGCCCGCATCTCGATGACAACGACGACAAAGGGTTGCCCCGCGACCAACTATCTCAGGGACGGTGCCGGCGAAGCGGCGCAGTCCGTCGCCGGGGTCCATTGGGCCGATGTCCAGCTCACCTATGATCCCCCTGGACGCCGGAGATGATGAGCCCGGCGGCGAAGAACTATCTCGGAGTAGCTTGATGACGCAGTCCTCCGCCGGCTCCGGCCTCGACTACTCGGCGCTGTCTCCCATCACTTCGGTCCAGGAGCAGATCAACCTGCTGTTGCTCGAGACGCTGCAGCAGCTTGCCGACGCGGGGGAGCCGGATGCCGCCTGCCGCATCGCCGGCAAGGCCTGCAAGATTCTTCGCAGCACCGCGCCGAAGGACGAGCGACGCTTCAACGCCCTGTTGCATCGCTTGGTACGCAGGCTGTGATCAGGCGCAGGAACGCCACCAGTTCGTGCGGTCCAAGGCGGGAAAGACGCCTTGGGTTTGCAAAACATAGAGGCTGCGTGTATCTTTAGCGCCCCTTCACGTCATCGATTTGTCAATTCGGGATCAGCATGCGGCTAACGAATTTCACCGACTATGCGCTCAGGCTGCTGATGTACGCAGCCGCCCATGAAGATCGGCTGATCACCATCGAGGAGGTGTCCGGGATGTACAAGATCTCGCGCGCGCACCTGATGAAGATCACCAACACGTTGACGCGCGCCGGCTTCTTGAAGGCCGTGCGCGGGCGCTCCGGCGGTCTGACCCTGGCCCGTCCGCCGCGCAAGATCAGCCTGGGTGACGTCGTTCGCGCGACCGAGCCCGACTTCGCGCTGGTCGAATGCTTTGCGACGGGCAACCAGTGCATCATCACGCGCAGCTGCCGGCTGCGCGGTATCTTCCACGAAGGGCTCGATGCGTTCAATGCGGTGCTCGACAAATACACGCTCGCCGACCTGATGCTCAGGCCCAGGGATTTCGGCGTGCGGCCGGCCGCCTGACCGACGAAAGCGTCGGTCAGGCGGCAAGCGCCGGTGGCATGGTCATTCGATCGGTGGCAGCCTGCGTCGCTGCCACCGCCATCCAATCGCGCAAAATTCCCTTGTCCTCTTTCGAGAACGATGCACGACGTTTGACGTCATCGAGCGTTTCCCCGGGGTGACAGCGCTCGAAATCCTTCCGAATGAGCGATTCGAGGAAGGTTCGTTCCGCTTCGTTTGCCGGATTCACGTGATGATGGGAATTGCTCAACATTCTGGTTTCTCCATCGTCGGATCTTCACTGGAGTCGCCGCGCTCATCGCGTCGATTGGCCGCCCGCCGCGCGTAGCTGAACAGGGCGCCTCGCCGGGGAGCGAGCAGATCAGCCATGACCTTCGGTCCCGCGATCGAGCAGGCGCAGGCGAACGCGCCAGACATCCGGCCCTGCTTCCAGATATGACCAGCCGCAACGCGAGCCATGACATGCCTCGAGCTGCAGGCGCAACCGCCTCGGATCGTGATCGACCACGATCTGCAGCGAGGTATCCGGCGCCAGGTGCTCGACCAGCCGGAAGAGTATCGCATGACGATATTGCGGATTGATATCCGCAACGTTGACGACGCGTTCACTGCAATTTGGATCTGGCATGGTCGGATTCCTTTGGGGATATGCTCGGCGCAGGCGACTGCACCGGATGCTGGATCTTCCGCTCGAGATCGAGATACATCGCATCGATCCGGCGCATCAGCCGTTCCGATTGGAGCGGACCGAGAAGCCTCTGCAACACGACTTGGAAATATGGCTTCAGGATCTTTCCGCTGATCCCCCGCTCGGCGACCATCAACTCGACGATGTTCTGTCCAAGCGGCGAAAGATCGTCGCGAGAGGTCGCCGGATCGAGAATCGAGTTGATCGACTGCTCCACATCGATCCACCTGGCGCGCGAAATGTGCGTCAGCACGTTGCAGACATGCGGGTGAGCGCGAAAGGCGGCGTAGATGCGAAACGCGAGCTCGGCCGTCGAAAGTTCTGGGCGTCGTGCGCTGTCTGGCGCCGCGTGGCTCAACAGCTCGGGCCAGCGTCGTCGGTCTGCGCTACGCGCCGGCCGCGTGGCCGGCTGGTCGTCCAATGTTGCTGGGAGGGTCATCGCTTGACACTTTCTCATAAAAGATATATATCAAGTATATCTTTTAATGTCCCGCGACAAGGAGAATCTTTGATGATCAAGAGCCTCCAGAAACCCGAATCCCAAGCACCGGCCGGTGGCGTCATCGAGTTCAGCGACGACACGTTCGTCGTTGATGCCGCGCTGATCGGCGAGCTTCTGCACCTGCCGGCGACCAGCGTGCCGATGCTGATGCGCAAGGGCAAAATCACGAGCGTCTGCGAGCGTGGAACCGGGGAGGACGAGGGAGAGTTTCGGCTGACCTTTTTCCATCGGAACCGGCGCGCGCGGCTGATCACGGACTCGGCGGGCCGCCTGATCCGCAGATCGGCGATCGATTTCGGCGACCACGCGATGCCGGGCGCCTTGCAGCGGGCGGCCGGCTAACACCGATGGCGTTGCGAACCGAAGGAGACGAAAGATGACGGATATTCATTCCATCCACGGCGCGGAATTGCCGGGCAGTGGACTCGACATCGCGAAGATGCCGGGACATTGGCTGCTCGCCAGGCTCGGCAAGCGGGTCTTGCGTCCAGGAGGTCTCAAGCTGACGCGAACTCTGCTCGCCGATCTCGCCATCGGCCCGGCGGACGAAGTGGTGGAGTTCGCGCCGGGTCTCGGGGGCACTGCCCGTCTGATCCTGCAACGTGAGCCGCTGCGCTACACGGCAATCGAGCGCGATGCTCAGGCAGCGCAATGGACCGCTCGGCAGCTGCCGTCCGCTCCTTCCATTTCCGTTGTCGTCGGTCGGGCCGACCGGACGCTGCTGCCCGCCGGATCCGCCTCGGCGGTTGTCGGTGAGGCGATGTTGAGCATGCAGACCGCGGAGCACAAGCGCATGATCGCGGCCGAGGCGTACCGGCTGCTGCGTCCCGGCGGCCGCTACGGCATTCACGAGCTCGCGATCGTCCCCGACGACATGCCGTCCGACCGTCAGCAGGAGATCGATCGCGCGCTTTCGTCGGTCATTCACGTCGGCGCCCGGCCGCTGCGCAGCCGGGAATGGAAAGACCTTCTGCAGGGCGTTGGATTCCGCGTCGTTGCCATCGGCCATGCGCCGATGCACTTGCTTCGGCCGCTCCGGCTGGTCGAGGACGAAGGCATCCTCGGAGCATTGAGACTCGCGGGAAATCTCCTGAAGGACGACGCGGCGCGACGCCGCGTGATGGCCATGCGGTGGGTGTTCGAGCGTTATCGGTCGAACTTGAGCGCCATCTACGTCGTCGCGGAAAAAGATCCATAGTGGGTTCCGAGGCTGCGCTCGCGACCAAAAATCAATTGCAGCTGCCGCTTCATTAAGATATATTTAAAATGTCTCTTTGAGGGATGGAGACGGCGACGACGTGCAGCGGCTCCGGCCAGCCGGACGTGTCGTCGCGGTGCGCCGGAAACGACCGGGGGAGGCGGGATGATCGGACAGCTCACACGCAGCGAACGCCAATCTGCCCTCCTCATTCTGGTCGCACTCGCTGTGACCGGGCTCGCGATGGCTGCCGTCGGCCACGATGATCCCCTGGGAAGCGCGTGCCCGTTTTCAGCCCTTGGACGGACCCTCGACCTCGTCCATGGTCGTCAACGCGAGGGCGCTATGGGCATAGGCTCCGCCGGCCCGCATCTCGGCCGCGACCCAGATTGCTTCGATCAGTTCCTGGCGCGTGGCGCCGTGGCGGAGCGCGGCCTTGGTGTGGCCCTTGATGCAGTAGGGGCACTGCGTCACATGGGCCACTGCAACCGCAATCAGTTGCTTGGTCTTCGCCGGTAGTGCGCCATCGGCAAACACCTGGCGGCTGAAAGCCTGGAACGCCTTTTCAGTCTCCGGGGCGAGGAGCCGACGCTTCTCGGCAAGCTCGCGCGACGACGTCGGGTACAGCGTATCGCTCATTTCAACACTCCTTGTTCTCCGCGAAAGCGGATCCAGTCGTTTCCTCGCGGCCGGCGCGCGATCACCGCCGTTAGTGATAGCCAACGCACATCACGTATTCTCGCAGCAGAACTTCCTCATATTCTAGTTCCTCGAGGAGGGCTTCGAGTGCATCCCTTGCGTTGAGCACGCCGATCGGACGGGAATCCGGATCCAGAATCGGAACGTTCTTCAGATGCTGCTCCTTCATCACGGACCAGACATCGCTCAACAAGTCATCGCGATGGCAATAGACGACTGGCTTGGTCATGATGGTCGAAGCTGCCGCAATGCAGGAAGTACCCTGACAATGGCTGATTTGGCGGACAACGTCCGTCTTGGTGATGACTCCAGCCAGCCGTCGGTCGGAGTTGTGTACGACAACGAGGTCCGCTTCGAAGTCTCGCAGGAGTCTTGCGGCATCGATGAGCGGAGCCTCGTCGCTGAGGATGATGAGCCGTTCGCGTGCGGCGGGCAGGATTGCTTCGACGATCATTGAAGGCTGATACTCCCATGATGGATATTTGCGTCGTGATCCGCAGTTGCGCCGGAGCGCTCGCTGATGTCTGACGGAAATGTTCGATTCGGCTCGGCTCAATCTCCAAATGCGACCTTCAGCATTGTCACGAGTCCCGTGACCGCCATCGCGAGGCAGCCCAGCCGCATGCCGACCAGCGCCGGAAGCTTGATGCGCGAGTGAACATAATCTTCGATCACCACCTGGAGTCCGAGCGCGGTATGATGGAACAGCGCGATCAGAAGCAGGGTCATCAGGATCGTCGTGACGGGCATCTTGAGCCAGGTCACCATCGTCGCGTAGTCGTCGCCTCCGTGCATCACGATTGAGACCGTAAACCACAAGGTGAGCGGGACGAGGGCGACCGCCGAGATGCGTTCAAGCAACCAATCTTCCGTCCCATTCCGAGCAGAGCCTAGCCCAAGTGCCTTGCCGAGCGGGGAACGCATCCCGGTCCTGCTCATCTGCCGTGTCCCGCCAAACTGATTCCGAGGCCCCACGTGAGAGCTGTCAGCGTTACGCTTGTCGCGACCACCGCCCATCCGGAGGCGTAGATTGCGCCGAGACTGAAGCCGTATCCCAGATCCCAGGCGAGGTGCCGAATTCCGCCGCAAAGGTGCAGAAGAAAGGAGAATGTGCACCCTAGCAGCAGGATCTGACCGAGCCACGATCCGATGAACGACTGGACCGTAGCGTAGCTGACCGGCCCGGCCGCCACTGCAACCAGCCAGACGACCAGCGCGACCGCATAAGCACTCAACGCCATGCCAGTCATTCTGTTCGCGATTGACAGGACCGAGGTGAGCTGAGGCCTGTAGATCTGAATGTTTGGCGAAGTTGGCCTTTGGCGATCTGTTGGAGCACTTGGCATGGATCGATCCTCTCTCCTTCAGTCTCGGCGTTCGATCAGCATGGTCTTGATGTCGGCGATCGCCTGTCCAGGGTTCAGTCCCTTGGGACAAGTCCGGGTGCAGTTCAGGATCGTATGGCAGCGATAGAGCCGGAATGGATCTTGGAGTTCGTCGAGCCGCTCGCCCGTCGCCTCGTCGCGGCTGTCCGCCAGCCAACGTTTGGCCTGAAGAAGTACCGCAGGACCCAGAAAGCGATCGCCGTTCCACCAGTGGCTCGGACAGCCCGAGGTACAACAGAAGCACAGAATGCATTCGTACAGGCCGTCGAGCCGGTGCCGCTCCGCCGGCGATTGACGCCGCTCGCGTTCGGGATCAGGCGTTTTGGAGCGAAGCCATGGCTCGATCAGCCTGTGTTGTGCAAACAGGTGAGTGAGATCGGGAACCAGATCCTTGATGATCCTCATATTCGCCAGGGGATAGATCGTTGCCGGCGCGCCCAGATCGGAAATGAACCTCGTGCAGGCCAGCCAATTCGTACCGTCGATGTTCATCGCGCAAGAGCCGCAGACACCCTCACGGCATGAGCGGCGGAAGGTGAGGCTCGGGTCGACCTTGTTTTTGATCCAGATGAGAGCGTCGAGCAGCATCGGACCGCAATCGTCGAGATCGACCTGGAAGGTATCGATGCGTGGGCGTGCGTCAGAATCCGGATCGTAGCGATAGACGTCAAATCGTTTGATCCGGACTGCATCCGTCGGAGCCGGCCACGTTCGTCCCTTTCCGATGCGGGACTCGGCGGGTACGCCGAAGTTTCTGGGCACCGGAAAGCGCTTCAGGAGCGTAAAATGGGGTACTTCGTCGGAACGGCGAGTGATCACGGCTCACCTCCAAATCTGCGACGCGCTCCAGAGATGAACATGTCCATTCAATCTCCGCTGAGGAGGAGCTTTCTGAGTACCACGGCGTCATTGTGTGCAGCATCATGCGCGGCGTAGACGAGCGTGACCGGCCCGTCCTGCGCGAGCTCGCGCAATCGCCCGAGCTCGGCGCCCTGTCGTTGGAGTTCCGACCGGTAGCGCCGCTGAAACTCCGGCCAGCGCTCGGGGGCATGTCCGAACCATTTACGCAATTCCGTGCTCGGCGCGATCGTCTTCATCCATTCATCTATCGCGGCATCGGCCTTCTTCACTCCGCGTGGCCACAGCCGGTCTATGAGGACTCGGGTGCCGTCTTCGGAGGCGGGCGGCTCGTAGGCTCGCTTGATCTTGATGTGGTCTGCGCTCTTTGTGCTCATGGTTTTTGGACTTCCCTTGCTGGTGGAGCGAACTCGTACCGAGCGACGGCGGGGAAACATCGACATCTCGGTCCTTGCATTCGCTTCGTAGAGCGGGCCGGCGAAGCGCGTGATTTTCAATGGATCACTGGCGGGAAATGTTTCCTGAAGCTCTGTATCCAGCTGAACATCCAGAACCTTCTTGGCCTTGGGATCGAGCAACCGTCTCGTCATGGGGCTCTCCTTCTCATTTGCTTTCCCCCAAGTCAGCCTCCTGAGCGCAATCAAGCATCAGGGCACGGTCATCGAATTCGCGGGAGAACCTCGAATTCATGAAACCGTGGCGGCGAAGGCAAGGTCCATTCGAGCGTGGTCGCACCTTCGCCCCAGGGGTTGCCGGCAGCCCTCGACTTGCGGAGGAGGGCGTAGACCAGGCCGGCAAAGAACACGATGAGGCCGGCGCCGGAAACATAGGCGCCGACCGACGAAATCAGGTTGAGCCCTGCGAACGCGTCCGGATAGTCGACGATGCGGCGCGGCATTCCGGACAGGCCGAGGAAATGCATCGGGAAGAATGCGAGATTGACGCCGACGAAGGTCAACCAGAAGTGCAGCTTGCCCAACGTCTCCGAATACATGTATCCCGTGAATTTCGGGAACCAGTAATACCAGCCGGCGAAGATCGAGAAGACGGCGCCCAGCGACAGCACGTAGTGGAAGTGCGCCACCACGTAATAGGTGTCCTGGAGCGACCGGTCGACCCCCGGATTGGCCAGCACCACCCCGGTCACGCCGCCGATCGTGAACACGAAGATAAACCCGATCGCCCAGAGCATCGGCGTTTCGAACTTCAACGAACCGCCCCACATGGTGGCGATCCAGGAGAAGATCTTCACTCCGGTCGGCACCGCGATGACCATGCTGGCGACGGCAAAGTAGGCCTGGGCGCTGCTGGACATGCCGACGGTGTACATATGATGAGCCCAGACGACGAAACCGATGAACCCGATGGCAATCATCGCATAGGCCATTCCGAGATAGCCGAACACGGGTTTGCGACTGAAGGTCGAGACCACCTGGCTGACGATCCCGAAGCCCGGGAGGATCATGATGTAGACTTCGGGGTGGCCGAAGAACCAGAAGAGGTGCTGGAACAGCACCGGATCCCCACCGCCTTCCGGCGCGAAGAAGGTCGTTTCGAAATTGCGGTCGGTGAGCAGCATGGTGATGCCGCCGGCGAGCACGGGCAGCGACAGCAGCAGCAGGAATGCCGTCACCAGCACCGACCAGACGAACAGAGGCATCTTGTGCATGGTCATGCCGGGAGCGCGCATGTTGAAGATCGTGGTAATGAAGTTGATCGCGCCCAGGATGGACGATGCACCGGCCAGATGCAGCGACAGGATGACGAAATCGACCGACGGGCCGGGATGTCCGGCCGTGGAGAGGGGCGCGTAGAGCGTCCAGCCGGTACCGGCTCCGGACGTGCCGGGCTCACCTTCGACGAACATGGAGATGACCAGCAGCGTGAACGAGGCAGGGAGCAGCCAGAAGGAAATGTTGTTCATGCGCGGGAAGGCCATGTCCGGTGCCCCGATCATCAGAGGCACCAGCCAATTGCCGAAGCCCCCCATCATCGCTGGCATGAGCGTGAAGAAGATCATGATAAGGCCGTGTCCAGTCACGAAGACGTTGTACGTGTGCGGATCGCCGAAGATCTGCACGCCCGGCTCCTGCAATTCGGCTCGGATCGCGACCGAAAGTATGGCGCCGATCAATCCTGCGGACATCGCAAACACCAGGTACATCGTGCCGATGTCCTTATGATTGGTCGAATAGACGTATCGACGCCAGCCGGTTGGTTGCTCGTGTGCATGCGGATGGGAAGTGACGTCTTGAGAAAACGACATTTGTCCGTCTTCCTTTCACGAGATCACTGGGGTGGCTAACCTCAGCGTTTTGACGTGGTGCGGGCACGCAAACGGGCCAGCGCTCGAATTTTGCGACGCGCCTCCATTCCTTCGATTTGCGCGGCCGCTTCTCGTCCGATGGTTTGAGACAGCGCTCTCAGGAGCGTTCGCAGTCCGATCCACACGACGACAGCGTCTCTCTGGGAGTGAACGTATCGCGAGGTGCTTGCGGAGATATCCAAGGTGTTCAGATCGGGATCCGAGACGAGGCACGTCGATGGCTTCAGTCCGAAGTAGGAGAGATCGACTCCGTGCATGTAGCAGGGGGACGACGCATATTCGGCGTCGGTCTCGTCCTCGGACCGGTCGAAGCACCCGCGGTTCTGGATCATCACGAAGCCCCGGTTGCAATCAGCCGCCAGTCGTTGGTCGAGGGCATGGAGCCGAACGTCCAGACGTCGAGGCTGTGCCGCTCGGCATGCATGCTCTCGATCGATTGTCCGGAAGCGTTTCGCATCAGCTTGTAGGAGTCCGTGACGAAGCGGATGGAGATCTCCGCACGGGCCTCATCGAAGTGAGCGGCGACGATCTCAGGTGGCTCGATGCGCACGAACCGCGTTTCCGTCGTCTGCTGGCGGGCTTCTCGCGCCGCAATGGCCTCGGAAAAGTCGTCGTAAACCTCGGCGGAGACGTAGGTCTGGAGTGTCGTTCGATCTCCGGCGTCGAATGCAGCTACGATCGCCTCGTAGACGGGGAGTCTTCCAGCGAGGAAGTCGTCGACCGCGATGCCGCCGCAGCGTTCGAGGATCCGCAGCACGGTCGTCTCAACTCCTGCGCATTCCGCCGCGATGCGCCGTGCGGAAGCCGCCGCGGGCGAAGTGGCTCGCCGGGACTGGCGAGCGTCTCTCGCGTTGGAGGCGGATAAGAAATGTTCGCACCAGGAGGAGAAGAACCAGTACATCCACAATCCCCAGAAAAGGGAGACGAGCCCCGAACCGCCGCCGTCTTCAGGCATCATGACCTCCAAGGTGTTTGTCGCTTGCAGCAGGGGGCCGCCCTCGGCCGCTCGTCCAAAGCGAGTATGTTGCGGGAATGGGAAGCGCCTTTCCCGTCGCATGTCGCCAATGAGCGGGACCGGATGCTCCGCAGGAGGCGACCGTCTGCACGGCTGGAACCGCTCCCCGATCGCCCATGGCGTCGGGCGACGTGAGATGGCCCGTGATGTTTCCGGAAGCAACGTCCTGCGATGCTCCGCGCGAAGGGCTCTCTTGCCACCCACAATCGGGCCTCACGATCGCGAGGTCGCTCCCGACGAAATCAATGTTTCGCTTGGTTGGTGCCGTCGCAGCAAGCCCTGGCATCGCCATGCGCTCCCACGGTCCGGCGGGAAGGATCGCCCGCGGCCAAATACAACGTTCTGCTCCAGACGATCCTCGGTCGGCTTTTTATAACAAGCAAACGAATTTAATCGCTTCATTGTAGCATAAAAATTGCTAGATTGCCGTGAGGGAGATCGGTGCCATGGACGTCGAGCTTGCGCGGACCTTTCTGGAAATCGTCAGAGCGCGCAGTTTCGTGCGCGCCGCCGAGCAGCTCAACGTTAGCCAGACGGCCGTCAGTGCCCGCATCCGGACGCTCGAGCAGCAACTCGGTCGTCCGCTCTTCGTCCGCAACAAGAATGGCGCAGCGCTGACGTCAGCCGGCGAGCAGTTTCTGCGTTACGCGCCAATGTTCGTCCAGTTGTGGCAGAGAGCCCGACATCAGGTCGCGGTGCCTCCTGGGCGGCGGGCCGTCCTGACCATCGGCGGTGAGTTGAGCCTGTGGCATCCATGGCTCATCGAATGGCTTCACTGGATGCGTCGTTCCGCGCCCGACGTAGCGCTTCGCGTCCAGGTCGACGTGCCCGACAGTCTGACCAGTCAAGTGTCGGCGGGCGCGTTGGACATCGCGGTGATGTATGCGCCGCAGCATCGGCCGGGTGCGCGTGTTGAATTGCTTCTGGAGGAAAAGCTGGTTCTCGTCACGACTAAGGCGAATACCGAGGCGGTCGAGCTGGACAGCTATGTCTATGTCGACTGGGGCGCCGACTTTGCTCACCATCACGAATTGAGCTTCCCTGAAGATAACAATCCGGGTCTCTTCGTCGGTCTCGGGCCGCTGGCGCTGACCTACATTCTTGAAGCGGGCGGGTCAGGCTACTTTCGACAGCGCGTCGTTGCACCTTACATCGCGAGCGGAAAGTTGCATCTCGTTGCGGGTGCCCCCAGTTTCTTTTATCCGGTCTATGCTGTCTGTTCAGCGCAAGGCGACGATGAACTGATCAACAGGGCCCTCGACGGCTTGCGCAGCATCGCCTCGGCTGACCAGGCGGGTCGCAGATCCACGGCCATTGGCCCATCGCTACCGTGAAACTCCTCTCGCTCTCGTGACGTGTTTCATCTAACGATCGTTGCGTACCGCGATAGTTCTACGTCGCCCGTGGATCGCATCCGCATTAGGCTAACATGACCGCGGCGATCATCCCAACGAAGGTCAAGACAAGGCCGGCGACCAGCATCGGCACCAGGCTGCTGCCGGAATAGGGATCAGGTGACGCTTCGTCGGTCACGAGACGGTATCGATATCTCATTCATGGTTCCTTCCTGTTGACTCCTGAACCCTTTGCCGAGATCGGGTGTGATGCCGTTGACACTCGCGATGCCAGTCCGAGGCTCGCGGACCTCTCCCGAGTCGTGACAGGCTCCATAAATAGGTATTCAAAATACATATTTATAGGAGTAGGCTTGAATTGCAAAGTAGAATTTGGAGGACTCCCAAATGGCCGATGTCTGGCTGCCGTCGCTGAAGACCGACACTCCACAGGCTGGCTTTGAGCTCGCCGTCAAGCTCTCGCGCATGGGCGTGAAGCTCACACAGCCCTCCGATCAGGTAAGGTCGCATTTGCGCGCGGCTTACGAGCAGGATTCCTCGCAGTTGATCAACGCTTCCCATGTCATTGCCGTGCACTTCCAAACGGTTGCCGCCGCAAACAATTGGTGGAGATAGCTGGCGCGGCCTGCCGCACAGTCTCGCTACCATGAATCAAAACCGCGACGCGAATCGCGGTCCTAGTTCGCCATGCGCGTTTTCGTCACAATGGTCACAGCGTAACGGTGGGCTATGTTCACTACATTATGACCTATTCCGTCGATATCGACCCGCGTCTCGCGCGACTTCATCTTCACGGCGGTCGCCTGCAAGCAGGCATTTAGCCGGACGGCCGCACGCGCCGTCCGGATTTTCCATCCTTTTGTCGTGGCTTCCGCCTGGGAGGCCGCTTCGACTCGAACAGAAGGAGCCTCTGGTGCTGCCTCTTCCGAAGATCACATTGACCGGTTGACTATCCACGTCTCGAGCAGTTCGCGCGCTGCAGCCCACCAGGGGGATGTCGACGCGGCCTCGCTGAGGGGCGAGATCAACCGCGCCGAGATCGTGCGCGACGAGGCGGATGACGTCGAGCCGTTCGCGAAAGTCGGATCTTGAGGGACCTACTGGACGAACTGGCGCATCCCGGCTGCCCGACCGTCGTCACGATCCACAGCGTGAAGCGGTCCGAACGAATGTCGCCCCCTGTTCCGCGCACCGGGGTCCGCAAAGACCAAACCGGTTGACGATGACCCGGCCAACCGCCGCCTAGACATGGCGAGATTTACAATTGGAGTGAGCATGACCAATACCAACCGCCACCGCCGGCAGGAAGCAATGCCCCTGCCACCCATCAAGGTGATCGAGGAAGAAATGCGTCGTCTCAACGCGCTGGCCAATTTGAGCGTCGAGCTCTTTCCCCGTGTGTCTCATTTCCTCGCAAGGGAAATGGAGCGTGCGACCGTCGTCACCGACGACATGGACATGCATGGAGTCGTCAGGATGAGCTCACGCGTGAGCTATCGGGATGACAGGACGGGTGAGACCCGTGAGGTGATGCTCGTCTATCCTCACGAAGCGGACATCAAGCTGGACCGGATCTCGGTTCTGACGCCGGTCGGAGCTGCCCTCATCGGCTTGACTGTCGGGCAAAGCATCGAATTTCAGACTCCGGGTCATCAGATCCGGACGCTCACTGTGCTCGATGTGTCAAGATGACGGAAAGCCCGACAATGGACCACTTTTTTGTGTTCAAGCAGGCGTCGCCGCGCACGCTGCGCCGCCAAGGAACTGAGTTCGAGCCGATGCGGCTTTCGGCCATAATATCGTCTCTCGATAGGTGAATTACCTCTTTCGCCACGAAAGCAGCGCGTGTCCGTCCCGAAGGCCTCCGAATGGCCAACTTGACTACGCGTCGCAGCAGCCCGACATCGTAGAGGTTACTGACTGGTTCGAACGGACCAGGAAGAGGGGACGCCATCCTAGGGGAGGAGCTCGATGTGGGACACTGCCACCGAGGCGCTGCGCCGCTGGTCGATACTATTGATTGGCTTGGTGCTGATTGTCGGAGGGCTCTGGCTCGGCCAATTGTTCTACTCGACGGAGAGCGCCGGGCTGCAGAACGAGATGGCGTCCTCCGAGAAGCCATCTGGCGACACCAGTCACCAGATGGCGCACGTCACACCGCCTGATCAATCAACTCGAAAGACGACAGCCGAGCCACAGCGCGCGCAGGCGTCGACTCCACCGGCTCGCCAGCAGACGCCGCCTTCCTCGTCGGAGACGGCGGCGTCTCCGCGGGCCGTGGAACAAAAACGAGCTGACGAGCCGCATGACCACATGGCACAGATGGCGTCTGTGCCGGCTCCGACGCCGAGCGGCCAAGCTGCGCCAGTCGCCCAGTCAGCGACATCGGTGGCCGGAGCGGCACCTGCGGCAGGCGCCGGCGATGCTGCCGCCGGACGTCTGGTCTTCCGCAAATGCCAGGCCTGCCACTCGCTTGATGCTGGCAAGAACATGCTGGGGCCTTCGCTCGCAGGTGTGATCGGTCGCAAGTCGGGTACCGAGCCCGGCTACAATTATTCGCCTGCCATGAAGCAGGCGGACCTAGTCTGGGATCCCCAGACGCTCGACAGGTATCTCGGCGATCCCGCGAAGGTCGTGCCCGGTAACAAGATGCCGTTCCCGGGTTTGAAGACGGATCACGACCGGGCCGACGTCATCGCCTATCTGGCGACCGCGGCAGCCGCGGGCCAGAGCGCCGCGGGGACGCCCATCGCTCAGGCGCAGCCAACGCCGGCAGGCGCGCCGCCCCCCAGCCGGCCACAGAGCGCGACCGGCGCCGACATCGGCTACGTTGCCGATGCGAGATACACGCTGCGGTCTGGCATCGCCGAAGGACGTATGGTCTATATCGGAGTCGGCGGCGCGATCGAGGGCAAGGTCAACCCGGTGCTGACCGCTTCCGAGGGTCAGGTGGTCCAGCTCACGCTGATTAACGGCGAAGGCGCCGAGCACGACATCGTCTTTCCCGACCAGGACACCAAGTCCCCGCGCGTCACCGGCAAGGGCGCGAGTACCACCATAGCGTTCAGAGCCGGCAAGTCCGGGGACTTCACCTACTACTGCAGCGTCCCTGGACATCGACTGGCGGGCATGGAAGGCCAGTTCATCGTCACGCCGAGACCTTCCCCGCAGACAGTCGTCGAGGCCGACATCTCGCGCGAGCCCGGCGATCTGTCGCCTCCTATCGGCAAGCGCGACCCGCAGACCGTTCGCGTCGATCTCTTGAGCGTCGAGGTCGAGGGCAGGCTCGCCGAAGGCACCACGTTCGGATACTGGACTTTCAACGGCAAGGTGCCGGGCCCGTTCATTCGCGTCCGCGTCGGGGACACCGTCGACATCCACCTGAAAAATTCCGCAGACAGCGCCATGATCCATTCCGTCGACTTCCATGCGGCGACCGGTCCCGGCGGCGGCGCGGCCGCGCTGCAGGTCGATCCGGGCGGCGAGAAGTCAATGACGTGGAAGGCGCTGGTGCCGGGCCTCTTCGTCTATCACTGCGCGACGCCGATGGTCGCCGAGCATATCGCCAATGGTATGTACGGCCTCATTCTCGTCGAGCCCGAAGGCGGGCTTCCGCCCGTCGATCACGAGTTCTACGTCATGCAGGGCGAGATCTATTCCGACATTGCCTTTGGCCAGCACGGTAGCGCCGAGTTCAGCGTGGACAAGCTCCTCAACGAGCGCCCCGAATACTTCGTGTTCAACGGCTCCGTCGGCGCCCTCACCAAGCTGCATCCGCTCGAGGCCAAGGTCGGCGATACCGTGCGGATATTCTTTGGCGTCGGGGGCCCCAACTACACCTCGTCGTTTCATGTCATCGGCGAGATATTCGACAAGGTCTATAATTTGGGTGGCATCACGTCGCCTCCTCTCGAAGGCATCCAGACGGTTATGGTTCCGGCGGGCGGCGCTGTCATCACCGAATTCAAGCTGGACGTGCCCGGCAACTACACTCTCGTCGATCACGCCCTTGCCCGCATGGAGCGGGGCCTGCTCGGTGTGCTGCACGTAGAGGGCCCGAAGAACCCTGAAATATTCAACGGCGAGGTTATGCCTGGAATGGGACACTGATCTCGGGCTGGATTTGGACGCAGGGTCGTGACTCGAACGGATGGATGATTCACGGCTTCGGCGGATTTCCTCCCGAACTTCTTCAGATTGCCGGGCGTTCGCTCCCCGAGAAGGTGCATCGGGGCTCCACGTGGAGCACGGACGCACCCTATCGCGAGACCGAGGCGGCGATCGCGCGTGCACGCGAAATGGGGACGCTTGACGTGGAAATGGAAGCTGCAGCTCTCTATGCCTTTGGTACGACGAGCGGCAATCCCATCGTCTGCTTTGCGCACGAGACGAATTCCATGGCGCAGACCGAGGGCGACTTCGAAAAGGGCGAGGCGGACGTCGTGGCGGCGACGCTCGCGGTGGTCGCCGCCGCGGCGAGCGCCTCGAGAGCCGAAGCCGAGATTTTCAACAAGAGGTGATCCCTGCCCAGATTAGAGCGGCTCCAATTGAGCTCACCCTGGCCCAGGCGCTACGA
This sequence comes from Bradyrhizobium betae, assembly GCF_008932115.1. Lineage (NCBI taxonomy): Bacteria > Pseudomonadati > Pseudomonadota > Alphaproteobacteria > Hyphomicrobiales > Nitrobacteraceae > Bradyrhizobium > Bradyrhizobium betae. The sequence continues at coordinate 472,653 of NZ_CP044543.1, read as the reverse complement.
ACTTCAGTCCCGTCATTTCAGCAGGCACCGTCGTGAGAGCCAGACCGCTGCGCTTCGTATTGTTTGTCGTGTTCGCTGTTGTGCTCCAGGGGCCGGCCAAGGCCGAAACTGGCGATGTCGAGACCACTTGGCGCCTCCTCGACTACATCGCAGTCGACTACGCGGGTGCGGTCGCGCACGGACATGTGTCGAGCCCCTCGGAATACGCCGAACAGAACGAGTTCGCCGCCACGGTCGCCGAAAAGCTGCGTGGGCTTCCGGCGAAGCCCGAGAAGGGGGTGATCCTGGGGGAGGCTGACAGGCTGAAGCGCGCGATCGCCGACAAGGCCGAGCCGGAACAGGTTGCGGAGATCGCGCACCGCTTGGCGGCCGCCCTCCTGGCGGCCTATCCCGTGCCGCTCGCGCCGGCGAAAGCTCCCGACCTCGCGCGCGGCTCCGCGTCCTTCGGCCAGAACTGTGCGACCTGCCACGGACAAGCGGGGGACGGCCACGGCCCGGAGGCGGCCAAGCTGGATACACCTCCCATCGCCTTCACGGCTGCCGATCGTGCTCGTCAGCGCAGCATCTTCGGGCTCTATCAGGTCATTACGCAGGGACTGGACGGAACGGCGATGGCAACCTTCGGGGGCTGCCGGCCGATGAGCGCTGGGCACTGGCCTTCTACGCCGGACAGTTTGCCTTTCCGGAGGCCGACGCAGCAGAAGGCGAACGCCTTTGGAAGCAGGACATATCGCTTCACCGTTTTCTTCCCGATCTGAAGGCACTGGTCAGGACGACGCCCGCCGCGCTCGCCGCCAGGATTGGACAAGGCAAGGCTGATGCTGTCATGGCGTACCTGCGCCGCCATCCGGAGGCCGTCGCGCAGCAGGATGGGTCGCTGTCGCTGGTCCGCGCACGCTTGACCGAGAGCATCGACGCTGTCCGGGCAGGCGACCGCAAACGCGCCGGCGAACTGGCGTTGTCCGCCTACTTGGACGGCTTTGAGCCGATCGAACCCGCGCTGATCGCGAGCGACCGCACCCTGATGGAGCGGATCGAAGGGCTGATGGGCGAGTATCGCGCGGCTGTCCAGGGCGAGACCGCCGACGCGCTGTCGAAGCGGGTTCAGGTTCTGGACGGTATGCTCGACGACGCGCAAGCTGCGCTATCTCCGGATGCGACGAGTGCACTTTCGACATTCCTTGGGGCAGCGACGATCCTGTTGCGCGAGGGTCTCGAAGCGCTCCTTATCGTGGTCGCGATGATCGCCTTTCTTTGCAAGGCCGAGCGAATGGAGGTCATGCCTTACGTTCACGCCGGCTGGATCGGCGCTCTCCTCGCGGGCTTCCTGACATGGGTCGTCGCGACCTGGATGATCGGCATCAGCGGAGCCAGCCGCGAACTGACCGAAGGGTTCGGATCGGTCTTCGCCGCGGTGGTGCTACTGTCGGTCGGCATCTGGATGCACGGCAAGGCGCAGGCGGATCAGTGGCAACGGTATATCCGCGAGAGGATGTCCAGGGCGCTGTCCGGCGGGTCGGCCTGGTTTCTGTTCGCCCTCGCATTCGTCGTCGTCTATCGGGAGGTGTTCGAGACCATCTTGTTCTACGCCGCGCTCTGGCATCAAGGGAACGGCGGCGCGATTCTCGCCGGCGCGCTCAGTGCCTGCATCGCACTGACGGTCATGGCATGGGCGATGCTGCGCTACAGCAGTCGGCTGCCGATCGGCAAGTTCTTCATCTACAGCTCTTGGCTCATGGCGGTCCTCACCGTCGTGCTGGCAGGAAAGGGAATCTCCGCGCTGCAGGAAGCGGGCATCGTCGGCATCTCCCCGCTGCACGCGGTGCCGCGCCTTTCGCTTGTCGGTTTCTTTCCGACAGTGCAGACCGTCGCCGCTCAGATCGTCATGATCGCTGTATTGTCGTTCGGATTCGCGCTCAATAGGCAAAAAAGACGCTAGATTCGGGTTCGCTCGCGCCTATTCGTCTTTCCGAACCGACTCCAAAATAGAAGCATAAGCTTTCGCGAAGACGAGATTCGTCTTGTCGATGTCGACTTCGATGTATCGCTCCCTCACGATTGCGATGAGCTTTTCGAGGTGGATCTTGAGTTGACGTCTCGCGGCATCGATTTCATCCCGAGCGAGCTTCTGTTCAGGCGGATCTGGACGATCAGTCCGCCGAGGCTGGCAGACGTCGTCCTGCGACGGCACGCACCATCCGCCGTTTGAAGTCTCCAATACGCGCCTGATCGAGACGATCGCAGCGTTCGAGCGGCGCTGCGACAGCGAGCGGCTGCACATTCAAAACGTCCAAAATGAAAAACAGCCAGTCGTGATCCGGGTAAAGCCGCACTGGAGCGAGGGCCGACGGCACCCGTTGCAGCCACGGGTAAAGTTGGTCCCCTATAAGTTGGTCCGTTAATCGGGGCAAAGTTGGTCCCCTAACCCTTGCGCTGCGACCTCGCGAACCCAAGTTTCACTCGGGCCGGGCTATGATCTGATGATGAGCATCGACCCCGATGCGGCCGCGCTCCATTCCGTGCGGTTGTCCGCCGCTGTTGTAGATGACGAGTACTGCGTTGTCGTGGGTCGGAATGCTAGGCAACGTCACAACGATGCTGGCGGTACCGTCGGCCTTCGCGGTGAAGCTGTTCGTCTTCCCGGCGCCGTCCATCGGCGTGAAGCTGATCGGTTTCGTGTCGAAGTGGTTCTCAAAGAGGCTATAGCTCGCGTTTGGCTGCAGGTTCTTAAAGGTCGCCTCCAGAGTCGCCTTGCCGTCCTTCTCCGTGATGGTGACGGTGCCGGTGGCTGCCAGCCATGACTGAAGATCGAAGCCGAGGGGCTTGTGCTCCGCGTTGAATAATTTCGACGTCTTGGGATCCTGGTCGATGAACGGCGGCCGTACGCCGGCGACGTGCTTGATGCCTTGCGGACCAGTGGCTTCCGGAGCGGAGGCATCCTCGACGAAGACCTGCGGATCGAGCGTCTTCGGCTGTTTCGTCTCCGCCGAGAAGAAGGCGGCGTGCGTGACGAATGCTGGCTTTATCGGTGAGGCCGCGAATCCGGTCTCGAAGGAGGTGAGGAGCAATCCGCCGGCGGCCGCCAGGACGACGATACGTCGATTGAATTCTTGTTTCATTGAATTATTTGCCCGTTGAGTTGGTGGTGAGAGCGCTAGGCTCCGAACGGCAGTTCGTTCCGACGGGCGGCAAGGTTACCAACCACAGACAAATTCCTTACTCAGATACCACGACCGCGCGGGGTACGGCCGGCACTCCTACCGTCATGTCGGTATAGACGTGTCTTAGGACGATCGTACTTAGACCCCGACAGAAATTGCGTCCTCAGGACGAACCCTGTCTCGGTCGTCTTTGCCGACGACAGAGGCTGTGCTTCGGGGATCAACCAGCGCAGCAGGAAAGCTTGGCGACGTCCTTCCCGAAAGCCAGCGCAGCAAGCTTCAGTCCCTCGACCGTCGTGAGGTACGGAAAGATCGTGTCCGCGAGATCGTCGACCGTAAGGCCATGCCGGATCGCGAGCGCCGCGGTCTGAATGCTGTCAGCACCTTCCGGAGCGAGGATGTGGGCGCCGAGCAGCCGACCGCTACCGGAGTCGGCCACAAGCTTGATGAGGCCGCGAATGTCGCGCGCGGCGAGGGCGCGCGGCACCTTGTCGAGACCGATCGTCGAGACGCGAACCAGATGTCCAGCGGCCCTCGCTGCGGCCTCGGTAAGGCCGACGCTCGCGACTTGTGGGTCGGTGAACACGACGGCCGGCATGGCGCTGTTGTCGTAGCGCAAGCTGTCGCCATTGAGCGCGTTCTTGGCGGCGAGCTTGGCGCCGTAGGCGGCCATGTAGACGAACTGGTCGCGCCCGATCACGTCACCGGCCGCATAAACGCCGGCTTTGGTCGTCTGCAAATGATCGTCGACCACGATACCACCCTTCGGTGACACGGCGATGCCGTGCTGGGGGAGCCCAAGGCCTTCGATGTTCGGGCTACGGCCAGTGCAGACCAGCACTTGATCGGCGCCGATCGCGAAGTCTCGACCCCCGCGGGTGACGACGAGCGACACGCGGTCGTCGGTCTTGCGGATGGAGCGATAGACGACCCCGCTCTCTATGGTGACCCCTTCGTCGTGGAGATATCGCGTAAGTGCCGAGCCGACTTCGGGCTCGGCCTCGGGAACGAGGCGGGACCGGCAGACGAGCGTCACCTTGACGCCGCAGCGGGCGAACATCTGGGCGAGTTCTGCGCCGATGTAACCCCCGCCGATGACGACGAGCGACGCCGGCAGTTCCTCCATCTCGAGCGCCGTGGTGCTTGTAAGATAAGGCACGGCCTCGATGCCTGGGATGGCGGGCACGGCCGGTCGGGCACCTGTGGCGATGATGACCCTGTCGCTGGGGATCCGCGTGCCGTTTACCTCGACGCCGCCGTCGACGAGGCGTGCCGGCCCATCGCGATAGGCGATGCCGTCGTAGGCCGGGAGCAGGTCGACATACTTGGCCTGACGCAGCATGGAAACCAGCGCGTCCTTCTGGCGCACTGTTCGGCGCCAATCGATGATGCGCGCCTCGGCAGCGATGCCGGCGAAGCGCGATGCCGACTGAGCGCTGTGCAGAGTCTCTGCCGCGCGGATCAGAGTCTTCGAAGGGACGCATCCGATGTTGACGCAGGTACCGCCGATGGTGCCGCTGCCGATGAGCGCCACGCGGGCACCCTGTTCGGCGGCGGTGATGGAAGCCGAGTATCCGGCCGAGCCAGCTCCGATCACGACGAGGTCGTAGCCTGAATTGCGAAGGTCGCGTTTCACCGGCCGGTTTGCGGCTAGTGCGCCGCTCGCAGACGCGGGCGGTCCAAATTCGCCGACCGGAATGGAAGAGCCGCAGCAATCGTTCATGGCTTCACGCCCTCGTCGTGTTTAGCAATCGGTCAGCGACCGTTGTGGTGCGGAGACTCGCGGTGGCTCGGCAGGTGAGCGCTGGTCGTGCCGAAGCGCGTCAGAGCGAAACGTTGGCTTCAACCGCCTTATTGCTTCGCCTGCGCCGGGTAGCCTGCGTTCATGCTCGCGGCCGCGATGGTATCCGTCGTTGCCTTCGCGTCGTCGAAAGTCACCGTTGCAGTCTTGGCCGTAAAGGAAACGGTTACAGTCGAGACGCCGGGCACGGCCGCCATGGACGACTTCACGATATGAGGGCACGCGGCGCAGTACATGTTGTCGACGCGAATGTGAAGCGCCCCGAGGATGCTGCCCGCGGCGACCAAGCGCTGCCGTTTCTGCCCACCGCCTTCGTTCTCTGCCGTCGTCGGCGCAACGCTTGCCGTCCCTGATCGTGATGCGTCCATCTCCGCTTCGCCTCCTTGTCCAAATCCGAAGCACGGCGTAATGTGCGGTCTGTAGCGGCTACAGGGTCAAGGGAAGTTGGAATGGTGCGCAGTCACGCTGTGGTGAAGGGTCTCCAGCGGGCCGAGCTTGCACGACGAACGGGCTCCAACCTGGAGACCGTACGTTATTATGAGAAGGTCGGACTGTTGCCAGCACCGCCACGGACGGCAGGCGGCTATCGCACCTACGATGCGACGCACGAACGTCGCCTCCGTTTCGTGCTGCGGGCGCGCCAACTCGGATTTCCGCTCGATGAAATCCGAGAACTCCTTCGCCTCGTAGACGAGCGCGATCGGCCATGTGCCGAAGCGAGCGCAGTTGCCGTCGCTCACCTCAATGACGTGCGAGCGAAGATCGCCGATCTAAGGCGGATGGAGCGGGTTCTGAGGGACGTAGTGGCGCAGTGCGCGGACGATACGCGGTCGGATTGTCCGCTGATCGAAACACTTTTTCGCGGGTAGGCGCGCGGCCTCGCGTTTCGGCCGTTCTTGTCGGTCGCAAGTTCCGTAACCTTTCAAGGTATGCAACGAACTGCGGAACAAGGAGAGCGGCCATGCCATCCAAGAAGCAGACGTCCGTCCGGATCACGCACCGGTCGAGCGGAGAGGTGATCGCCGAAGGGCCGATTGGGTTTCTCGGCATAACTCCCTTCGAGGGCAATCTCTACATCCGCCGAAAATATGTGAAGACTTCGCGGCTCAAGCCGAACTGGGTTCCGGGTCTTTGCATCTACAAGTTCCTGTACGTTTGGCTCGACCTGCGACTTCCCGATGATAGGGGAGAGCCCTTCATCGGATGGATGTACTGGTTGCCCAATCCACTGTTGCCGTTCATCGCCTTTCGGCCCGCGGTTCCTCGTTCGTCGCCGGCGCTCTTGGTCGAGGAGATCGCTTGACGATGGACGCTGACGGACGTCCGGACCGGGCGAAGCTCGCTTCGCGCCGTGACATCGTACTGCAGGCTCTCGTTGGTACAGCGGCTGCGGTGGTCTCGCCGTTGGCGGGCGCCGCTGCGGACGACGATGTTCCAAACTTCGAATCCGGACGCTACCAATTCACGATCCTGCGCCCGCGGGAGGCGTTGGCGCCTCTCCGGCTCTTCCGTCTCGAAGGGGGAACGACCGATCTCGCCTCGCTGCGAGGCAAGCCGATCCTTTTGAATTTCTGGGCTTCGTGGTGCGCGGCCTGCCGGATGGAGTTACCCGCGCTCGACAGACTGTATCGCGGCCGCTGGCGGGACACGGTTCATGTTGCGGCCGTTTCGGAAGATAAGGGCCCCGCGACGCGGTCGTCCGCTTCGTCAAGCTGCTTGATCTGAAGGCGCTTCCGATCTTTCTTGATCCCAACGGCTACGTAGCGCACTCGAACCGCGACAACGCTAAGAACGCGCCGTTCTCGCTTTACGGAATGCCGATAACGTACGCGATCTCAAGTTCGGGATCGGTCGTCGGCTACATGCCTGGTGATGCCGATTGGTCGTCTCCCGCAGCGGACGATCTGATCGGGTATCTGAGCAAGAGCTGACGGTCGTCGTCTGCGCCGTATCCGAGAACGCGGTGGTCAACAATGCGCTCGATTGTCAGTAGGTCACTCTGCGTTGACGATCGCGCGAACGGGCGCTAACTCGATCTCACGGAAAGCGCCCGTGTCCTGCCGCTTAAGATACCTGCTGCCGTTGGCGCTCATCATCCTGTGACAACTCCGTAATCTCACCGCGCGCCGGGTAGCCGCTCTTCACCACGAAGTCGATGGCCGTCAGGATATCTCCAAGGTGCGGGCGCGCGAACGGCATCGTCTGCACGCTGCCGAAATACAGGGTGCCGTCCCGACGCAACAGGTAGAGCGCAGGCTCAGAAAACAACGCCGGCTCCTCGACGCCAGCGGACGTCTTTCCGTGTCCCGAGGAAACGTAGAGCCCCCAGTGGCGGGCCGCGGCAAGACCCAGACCGTAGCCGAGGCGAAGCCGCGACAGCCCCCAGGTCTGCATGGTCTGCTCGGCACGCTCCTTCGTGTCCGTCGATATTGCCACCACCGAGACGCCACGCTTCTCGAAGTCGTCGAGCTTGGATTCGAGGTCCTTGAGTTGACCCTTGCAGATCGGACAGTGGAGGCCGCGGTAGAAGACGATGAGGGTGAAGTTCGTCGGCTTCTCTGACGCAAGATCGAACTGGTTGCCGCCTGCGAGATCGACACGCAACGGCGGAGCCGGTTGGCGGGGAAAGAGAGGAACGAGATCAGTCATTCTTTGTCCTTTCGAGTGCTGCCCTCGCCCACCACTAGTTCGAGACGCTTGGGAGAGCACGAACGATCTTTTTTTATCGCGACGTAACCTTTCGCTCGCAGGGACGAACCTGAACGGCGGGACGGAACAGCAACTTCCAACATGGGGAAGACAATCATGTTCGCGAACATCTTCAGGGCGGCACTGGCCACGGGGCTCCTTTCGTTGGCATCCGTTGCGTGGGCGGGCCAGCCTTACGACGCCAAGGCCTTTCAGGCTTCTCAGGCGGCAGGCAAGTCCATTCTCGTCGACGTCTCCGCGCCGTGGTGCCCGACCTGCAAGCAGCAGCGGCCCATCGTTCAGGCGATCGAGAAAGAGCGTCCCGACCTCGTCGTCTACGAAGTCGACTTCGATACGGCCAAGGACGTCCTGAAGCAGTTCCGCGTGCAGTATCAGAGCACCCTGATCGTGTTCAAGGGATCGAAGGAAGTCGCGCGGTCGACCGGCGAGACCGATCCCGCGCCGCTGCGCGCGCTGGTGGCGAAGGCGTTCTGAGATGTCTGCAAATCTCGCGCTCGGCTATGCCGCCGGCGCGCTGTCGACATTGTCGCCATGCGTGCTTCCGATCCTCCCGATCGTGCTGTTTGGCGCGCTCGAACGGCATCTCTGGGGTCCGGTGGCACTCGCCGCGGGCTTGGCGGCGTCCTTCGCCGGGGTCGGAATCGTGATTGCTGCGTTCGGCTTCAGCGTCGGCATAGACCCCGGGACGCTACGGCTCGCCATCGCGGCTCTCATGGGTGCGGCTGGCGTCGTTCTGCTGGTGCCCGCGCTGCAGGGCAGGGTGGCTTCCATGGCTTCTCCGGTGGCCGGCAAAGGCCAGGTCTTGCTCGATCGGCTTCAACCGTCCGGCATCCTAGGGCAGTTCGCTCTAGGCGCCGTACTCGGCGTGATCTGGTCGCCGTGCTCTGGGCCGACGCTCGGCGCGGCCATCGGTCTGGCGGCTCAGGGCGACGATCTCGGCAAGGCTGCCGCCACCATGTCGGCTTTCGCGCTGGGGGCGGCGACGCCGATCCTCCTGCTCGCCTACGGCTCTCGCCAGGCGATCTTGGCGCGGAGGGACTGGATGGCGCGCGCATCGCGCATCGGAAAGCCGCTGATGGGAGCTGCCTTCTTCGGCATCGGACTCTTCGTGCTTACGGGCCTCGACAAGATTGTCGAAGCCTCCCTGACGGCCGCCATGCCCGACTGGCTGGTGAACGTGACGACGCGCTTGTGAAGCCGTCGAAATTTCAACCCAAGGAGATACGGGATGTCTACGCTCAAAAAGTCGCTGCAAACCCTCGGTACAATTGCCGCCGTCACCGGCATGGTCGCTGCAACGCCGGTCCCCGCAGCGGCCGGTTCTAACCCCTGCGCGCCCAAGCACAAGTCGGCCAAACGGGCTGCGAACCCGTGCAAGGCAAATCCCTGTGCGCCCAAGGCGAACCCCTGTGCAGCGAAGAATCCTTGCGCAATGAAGAAGTAGCCCTGCGCTGAGACCGGGCACCGATGGAGGAGACGGCGGGCATCTCGCATGACGCCGTCTCCGGCCGTTGTTCACTGTGGATGGACTGGGTAGGTAACCAAGATGGCTCGTCTCGCTGCGACTGACATGCTCGCTTCCGACCCGTCCGGTCTCCCGCGGGAGGCGCTGTCGCGCATGGCGGCCGCCGCTGAGACCGTGGTCGATTGCATGCGCGAACTCCACGAGGCCAGGAGCAATCTCGTCATGGAGGCGCTGCACGGCAGCGAAGGGTTCGTCGAGTGGGAACACTATCCGCCTGACGACGTGCGAGATCCGGAGACGCACGCGCAGTACTTCCTTCATGCCCACGCTCCCGACGGCCGGGATGCGCCAGACTTCGCACATTTTCACATTTTCATGGGCGCCGCCGGAATGCCGGTAGGCGTTCGGCCCGCAAAGTTGCATGGCGGCGCGCCCGACGCGGGAGATGGCGGCAAGATGTCTCATGTTGTCGCCATCTCGCTCACGCCGAGGGCAATGCCCGAGCGACTGTTCACGACAAACAGGTGGGTGACTGCGGAGACTTGGTACGCGGCCCCGGACGTTGTCGCGATGCTGAACGCGTTCTCCCTGGACGCGGCCGCGGGCTCTCAGACGCTCAACCGTTGGATCACGGCGATGATGGTCCTGTTCAGGCCCCATATCGAGCGGCTCCTTCACGAACGCGATACCACCGTCGAACGCTGGCGTTCGTTGCATCCCGGCATCGACGTATTCGAGGATCGGCGCCTCGAGATCACATCGTCGATCGACATATCGCTCGAACGTCACATCGAGTGGCTCGACGGCCAGATCTAATGGGCTTTCAAGCTTAGCAAGCGGCGAAACCGGCCGACGACCTTTACGGATTTCGCAATAGGAGCAGTTCGAATATGCGCTACGTCCTTGCAGTCCTCTTCGTCTCCCTTTCCGCGATGTCCTCCGTCATGGGCGGTACGGTCGGCGCCCGAGAAGGATGGGTCGTGATCGATACGACCTATTCGTTTTCGGAGCTGACGGGTCGGCTCGAGACGGCCGTGAAGGACCAAGGTATGGGCCTGGTCACTTCGGCCAGCGCGTCCGACGGCGCGAAGGCCGCGGGATTTCAGATTCCCGGCAACAAGGTTTACGGCGTCTTCCGCAACGATTTCGCCCGACGGATGCTGGCCGCGAACGTCGCCGCCGGCATCGAGGCTCCGATCCGCTTCTACGTGACGGAAAATGCCGACGGGACCGCAACTTTGTCCTACAAGAAGGCCACCACCGTGTTCGCGCCTTACGAACAGCAACCAAGCGAGCTCAAAGGAATCGCCGCCGAGCTGGACGAAATCTTCGGGAAAATCGCCGAGTCCGCCACGCTCAGGAAGTAGCCGCAGACGGCGATGGCGTACCGGTCGAGCGACGGCAAGGGAACGGAGTATGGGTTGGGACTTCGCGAAGAAGGTAACCTTTCAGCCCGTGCGACGAACTTCTGTCAGGGCGGGCGATCGGCCCTCCCAGGAGGCGACTGCGTATTTCGCAGTGTCATCACGAACACGGAGAACGATAGATGTCCAATCGCACGCTCAATGCAATGGTCGCCGGCGCTTTTGCCGTGGTCATCGGCTCACTCGCCACATCCGCCCACGCGCAAAGCATGGCGGACAAGGAAAAGATGATGAAGGAGCAGCAAGCCAAGGTCATGAAGGCCATGGAAGGCGGCAAGATGGAGAAGTGCTACGGCGTCGCGCTGAAGGGGCAGAACGACTGTTACGCAGGTGCCGGCACGACCTGCGCCGGAACCAGCAACGTGGACTATCAGGGCAACGCGTTCAAGCTCGAACCCAAGGGCACCTGCACGACCATGAACACGCCGAAGGGAGCGGGCAGCCTCACGCCGAAGGCCTGATCGCGCTCATCGCGGGCGGGCCGCGCGACGGCCCGCCACAATCCTTTTCGGGAGACGCCCGTGTCGTATTTGTCGCAACAAGACCCGATTCCACCTCGCGGGGGAGTCGGTCTCAAGGCAGAGCACTACCGCACGATCATCGAGACGACTCCGGACGTCGGCTTCTTCGAGGTTCATGCAGAAAACTACATGGGGGCGGGCGGTCCACCTCATCACTACCTATCGGCCGTCCGCGAGCGTTATCCGCTGTCGCTGCACGGCGTAGGTCTCTCGATCGGAGCGGATCGTCCGCTCGACGAAGGACACTTGAGCCGGCTTAAGGAGCTTGTTAGACGCTACAGACCGGGCCTTTTTTCCGAGCATCTCGCCTGGTCGTCGCACGACACCGGGTTCCTGAACGACCTCTTGCCGGTCCCCTACACCGCCGAGACGCTCGCGCGCGTCATCGAGCACATCGATCGGGTGCAAGGCGTCTTGGGGTGCCAGATGCTGTTGGAAAATCCGTCGACCTACGTGGCTTTCCTCGAGAGCACCTATTCCGAAATTGACTTCATCGCCGAGGTCGTCCGACGCACCGGGTGCGGACTGCTGCTCGACGTCAACAACGTCTACGTCGCGTCGACCAATCAGCAGTGGGACCCCGTCGGGTACATTGAATCCTATCCGCTCGCTCACGTCCGTGAAATTCATCTGGCTGGTCACAAACGCGAGTTGGATGAGAAGAAGCGGCCGCTCCTCATCGACACGCACGATCGGCTCGTCGATCAAATGGTGTGGAAGCTCTACGCGCTCGCCGTGCGACGTATCGGTCCGGTGCCGACCCTTATCGAGTGGGATGCCGACGTGCCGCCTTGGGCGGTCCTCCAAGGGGAGGCGCTTCGTGCCGAGGTCGTGATGTCTTCAAGCCATGAGGTGACGCGCCATGCCATCGCTTGCTGAGAAACAGCGGGTCTTCGCCGCGGCGATCATGGATGCCGGTCTGCCCGTTCCCGCAGGGGTGGTCGGACCGGATCGCGAGGAAAGCGTGAGGCGGTTTTCCGTCTACCGCAACAACGTGGTGCTCGGGCTTGTGGGGACCTTGAAGGACGCTTTTCCGGCGGTGCAGCGGATCGTCGGGTCCGATTTTTTCCAGGCCATGGCGCGCGCCTACGTTGCGATCGAGCCTCCCCGTTCTCCGATGATGTTTGACTACGGGGCGGGCTTTCCCGATTTCATCGGGCGGTTCGAACCGGCTGCCGTCCTACCCTATCTGGCCGACGTAGCCCGCATCGAGCGTGCTTGGTCCGAAGCCTATCACGCCGCCGACGTTTCGCCGATCGACGCCGATGCACTTTCGGAGGTTCGCCCCGACCAGCTACCTTCGATGAGCCTGGCTCTCCATCCGTCGGTGCGTACCATACGCTCTCGGTTCCCGGCGTTGTCGATCTGGCGCATGAATATCGACGGTGGCGTACCCGCGCCGGTAGACCTCGAAGCGGGCGGCGAGGACGTGCTCGTCCTTCGGCCGACGATCGATGTCGAGGTGAGATTTGTCCCCCACGGAAGCGTCGATTTCATCCAGGCGCTCGGCGACGGACAATCAGTGCTCGCGGCGCTCAAAACGGCGGTGGATTGCGACCCCGCCTTCGATCTCTCGGCGAATCTGTCGGACCTGATCCGGGTGGGTGCGCTGATCGGCTACAGGCTTGCCTCATGACCAACACCAAAACTGATATGAACCGCCACGCCAGCACCGCGATCCTCGTCGATGGGGTGACGCAACTAAGCGAATGGCTTGGCCACATCGCCCTCATCGTCGCGCCTCTGGTGCTCCGGATCGCCTTGGCTCTGCCGTTCTTCAGGTCAGGACTGACCAAGTGGGATGGCTTCCTCTCCCTCTCGCCGGCCGCGGCCTTCCTGTTCGAGGAGGAGTTTAAGCTGCACCTGTTCGGCCAGGCTTACGACTTCCCTTTCCCGACCCTGTTCGCGTACTTCGACGGCGTGGCCGAGATCGTGTTGCCCGTCTTGTTGATCTTGGGATTTGCGACGCGTTTCAGTGCGCTCGCGCTCCTGGTCATGACGGGCATCATTCAGCTTACCGTGCCCGAAGGCTGGGCGAACTTCCATCTTCCCTGGGCGGCGTTGGCGATCGGCCTCATGGCGGTGGGTCCGGGTGCTCTGTCGATGGACAGATTACTGTGGTCGTTGCGCGGTTCCCGGCTTATGTACGGAGGCGATTGATGAGGTTGCCGGTCGAATGCGGCATTGACGGACCTGATCGGGGCCATCGCGGAGCTTGCGAATGACGGGCGATCCGGGCATGCGCCCTCCCTTGAGGCTCGTCGAAAAGGGCGGTACCACAGGTACGGGCATCCAGCAGCCCGCAATGCGCGATCCGGACTGGGCGATCCTGATGGCCAGGGCCCAAGACGGGGACAGGGCGGCCTATCGTCGGCTCCTGGAGGAAATTGCACCGTATCTTCGAGCCCTTGCTACGCGCAGGCACCGCGCCCCCCAGGACATTGAAGACGCTGTGCAGGACATATTGTTGACCGTTCACGCCATCCGGCGCACCTACGATCCGACGCGACCGTTCGGTCCGTGGCTGGTGACCATCGCGAACCGCCGCTTCATCGATAGACTGCGCAGCCAAGGGCGGAGACGCAATCGCGAAACGCCTCTTACGCCGGAGCATGAAACCTTTTCGGACCATCGAGCGAACTTCGATGAGGGGCCGGACCGGAAAGAGTTGGAGAGGGCGATCGACGATCTACCGCCCATGCAACGACAGGCAATCCAGCTTCTAAAGCTGAAGGAGATGTCGTTGAAGGAGGCCTCAATAGTAAGTGGAATGTCAATTGCGTCCCTTAAGGTCAACGTCCATCGAGCCGTAAAGAGTTTGCGGAAGATGTTGGGCGATCGGAGCTAGTCATGATCGCGACACCCGATCTCATCGAATCGCTCTCGGCGAACATGAAGCCGGTGCGGCGCCTGCGGCCACCCGTGATCCGGGCGCTCGGCTGGCTGCTGCTGGCGGCCCTGGTCGTGACGCTTCTTGCCGTCAGTCAGGGTATCCGTCCCGACCTTGTTCAGCGGCTCCAGCAGCCGACCTTCGCGGCCGGAATGGTAGGCTCGATCCTCACGGGCGTGCTCGCAGCAGTCGCCGCATTTCTAGTCAGTTTGCCGGATCGCTCGCGGCTTTGGCTCCTGCTTCCCGTGCCGGCCGTGCTGATGTGGCTATCCAACATTGGCTATCAGTGTCTGGGAGAATGGGTGTCGTTCGGCCCGAACGGCGTCGGCATGGGTGAAGCGGTACGCTGCTTCGCGACGCTGGTGCTGACCAGCTTGCCGCTGTCGCTTGCCCTGCTGGTCATGCTGCGCTACGCGGCGCCGCTCCGCCCGACAGCCGTGACGTTGATGGGAAGCCTTTCGGTGGCGGCGATCACAGCAACGGCCCTGTCTCTCTTCCATACCGGCGACGCGACCCTGATGATCCTCATGTTCAACATTGGTACCGGGGTCATGTTCGTCGGCCTCGGCAGCCTCTTCGGCAGCCGGATGTTCTCCTGGGTGGCCAACCGCGCCCATTTCGCAGCCGAATAGTTCGGCATTCAATTCAGCGATAAGCTCGTCGCATCAGCCGGCCACGGGAACGACTTATGGTCCATCTTCCTTCACTGTCGAACGACGCGACGCTTCTGAACGTCTTCAAGACGTTTCCGGAGACTGTCATTCGGCCTGCAATATTGACCCCCTAAGCCGGGGGATCGGCGTCCAGCAGGCCGATTGACAGCGTCAGCTCGTGCATCACCTTCGTGACAATTGGCGGCGGCGGGCGCCGCGTCCGCCGCAAGCCATCGGCTATCGAAAGTTTAATGTTCCAGCGGTTGCCAACCGGCATGGTCGAAATACTTGCCGTACTGAGCGAGCGCCCGCACAACTTTCATGGCCCCTTGATTGCGACCGGCCCCTGTCTTCATATCGGCCGCGCCGTCGATGATCTGCTCGAGGACAAGATGAAGTTGCTGGTCGGCCTGTTCGGGCAGCTTGCAGTTTCCGACCACATAGTCGATCTGCGCCTGGACACGCGTCGCCAGGGCCTCATATTGCGCAGGCGTGAACGCATTGTCGTGAATGGGCGTCAGCGATTGCGCCATAGCGACACGGATTTCGCCCATGCCGCGGCGCAGGGCGTCATCCGTCGGCCACTTCTTGCCGTGGTTTAGCTGGAGCTGGATTGTCGCGGCGGGTCCGTCATGCGCGTGCGGTCCAGCAGCGAGGGCAGGGAGGCCCATGACAAACCCGAGTGCGACGACGGCGGGAATGAGCGACTTGGTCGGAAAGATCACTGGACTTTCTCCGAAGAGTTTCTTTGCTCGTAGATAGGAGGACGGCGACAGCCAGGAGCTTGCGCTGGAGCAAAGTCCTCGGCGAATGAGCTGCGGCCGCACGACGCAGTATGCTCAGCTCGGCGCGCGGCCCGCCAGCACGCAAAGCTGCGGTCCAGACTCGGATCGAACGCAAACGACTCAGATCGAACGCGAAACGACACGGCGAATTTCGAGTCCGGTCCGGCCGTCACCGCGCCCGGTCTTGTCGCGAAGCGAGAGCGCATGAACTGGCGAGGCGAACGACAGGCTCGCTTAGGCGTCGATAGGCCGCCATCACCACTTCGCTGACGCAGCATTACGGAGACTCTCGCCACGTCGTGATGCTGCAACTTTACGCGCAGCAGAGCAGCAGAGACGATCAGCCGCGCTTCTTCGGCTCGGGCGCGCCTCGATCGAACGTCGTCTTGAGGGAGGCGGGAGATATCTCAAAACGACGCTCGATCCAGTGCGCGAAATCGGCGGGATGGACGACCATGAGCGTTTGTCCGTCGGGTCGAGTGTGGATCTGGCACGACAGCTGACGCTTCGTTCCGTCTGGTCGCCTGACAACCGACGTTGCAAACGTTTCGCAATCCGCAGCCGCGAAGTCGGACAGGTTGTCCGTGACCTGCACGTCGGCGCGCCGCGAACGCCGTCGCAAGCACCCCGTCGTCCTCGGTATCCAAAAGAGACGGGTCAGGAGTGCCCCCAAACACCATGTACGGATCGAGCCGGCGCGGACCGTACCTCATGATCGCAACGAGCGCTGCGTCGAGTCGGGACCCAGGAGGCGGCGCAACGCGCTGATGGATGGGCCCCGGCTCTGCAGCGCACCGCTGAAGTAGCGCTGCGCAGCGTCCGGGGCACGAGACTGCGGTATCGGGCGCAACTGTTTCCACATCGGCCTTGCGAGCGCAGCCAGAATCTCGCCGCGGCGACAATGCCCATTCCGTCATCCTGAGGTGCGAGTGGCGCGATGCCAAGCATCGCGCCGGGAGCCTCGAAGGATGAACGGCCGAGATGCAGCCGGGCCGTCGCCCTTCGAGGCTCGCCGAAGAGGCGAGCACCTCCAGCGACAACGGCTACGCCGTTGCGCGGGGGTGACGGTGATGGGCAAGTGCTCGTCGCAGCATTCGACTTCTGAAGCGTTAGACACGCCTTCGCAGCCTCGCGGCTTGTTTTGCCCGAGCTTTGCTTCATCGCCTTGCCCCAAAATGAAAGAGGGCGCAGGGAAGACCGGGTGCCGGCTGGCACCCACGGTCCACTGTGCGAAAGGTGGCAACAAGAATTTGCACAGCGGCATACAGGTGTAGCCAAAACATCCGGCCTTCCCTGCGCAGTGGCTTGACGGCTTATGTCGCGCTCTCCCCGGGGAGCGATGCACTCTTGCCCCCGTCGCCTTGCGACTGACGATGCGCGCGCCCGGTCGGGCCGCCACATCACCGCAACGCTTGACGCCAGCCTGCGGGCGCCAGGACCACACGATTTTGCCGTACGCAGATCACACCGGTCGTGCGTGCGATGTGCCTCGCTCACGGTTTCCCGCCCTGCGATCACCGTCGCACCGATGTGGCCCACGTCCACCGCCGTCCTGCCCGCGTTCGTGACGATCGCGATACGCCCCTCTTCCTTGGGCCGGAGTGCGCGCAATATCCGCCTATTCCGAAATTCTGTAAAGGCGAATATTTTTGGCAGCGCGGGTTGACCGATCGCTTGGGTGTTTTGCCCGACGGGCAACACAAGATCTCGTAGCCGCAGCAGTTGTCCTTCTCGCGCCAAGCGACGCCAGATAGAACGCCGCGCATGCCGCGGCGGTCACTGCATCCTTGTGCGGCATTGTGCAAGTCCGTTTCACCTTGCCGGTATCCAGATGGCATGCCATCCTAGGGTCAGCCAGGCATAAACAAGCGGAAGCGGGCGCCAGTCACAGCTTCCGAAAAACCTTGGTCGGGGAAACCCTTTGGGAGGTCTGATTTCATGAATTTGAAGCACGTCACCGGGCTGCTTTGCGCGGCCGCTATGTCCCTTGCGCTCGGCCCGAACGCGCACGCCCAGGACAAGGTCGTCAAGATCGGCGTGATCCTGCCGATGTCCGGCGGCACCGCCTCGATCGGCGCGCATGCCAAGGCGGCGATCGAGGTCGCCACCGACATCATCAACAACGCGCATCCGGAACTCGGCAATTTCACGCTGGCGAAGAACGCAGGGCTTGCCGGCCTCGGCGGCGCCAAGGTCGAGGTGGTGATCGCCGACAACCAGGGCAACCCGGCGACCGGCCAGAACCAGGCGCTGCGCCTGATCACGGAAGATAAGGTGGCCGCATTGTTCGGCTCCTATCAGTCCGGAGTCACGCTGACCACGAGCGCGATCGCCGAGAAATACGGCGTTCCCTTCCTGAACTCCGAATCGGTCGCCGCCAATCTCACCGAGCGCGGCTTCAAATGGTTCTTCCGCACCACGCCGATCGCCACCGACTTCGCCAGGATCTATGTCGACTTCCTCGCCGACATCAAGGCGCAGGGTGCCAAGACCGACAGCGTCGCGCTGGTTCACGACAACACCGAATACGGCAGCTCGGTCGCCAACACGATTGCGGGCGCTTTCAAGGACAAGGGCCAGCCGATCGCGCTCGACGTCGCTTATCCCGTCAACGCGACCGACGTGCAGGGCCAGGTGCTCCAGCTCAAGGACAAGAAGCCCGACGTCGTCATCATGATCAGCTACACGTCGGACGCGATACTGTTCGCCAAGACCATGCAGTCGCTCGACTACAAGCCGGCCGTGCTGCTGGCCGACGATGCCGGCTACTCCGATCCCTCCTTCACCAAGGCGGTCGGCAAGATCTCGCAGGGCGTCTTCAACCGCTCCTCCTGGGTCGTGGGCCCGTCGGGTTCGGCATCCGCTGTTATCGCCGACATGTACAAGAAGAAGAGCGGCGAGGAAATGGACGACACGGTCGCCCGGCAGATGCAGGGCTTCTTCGTGCTGGCCGAAGCCATCGACCGCGCCGGCTCGATCGAACCCGCCAAGATCCAGGCCGCGCTGAAGGCGACAGACCTGAAGCCCGAACAATTGATGATCGGCTACAAGGGCGTGAAGTTCGATGACAAGGGCCAGAACGTCCTCGCCTCAGGCGCCATCATCCAGCTCCAGGACGGCGAGAACTACGTCTCGGTGTGGCCGAAGACCAACGCCGAAAAGGCGCCGATGCTGCCCTACAAGGGCTGGTAAGGTTGCTTGAGGGCGGGACCGCGCGTCCCGCCTTTCCGTGGGTGATTTGATCAGAGCAACGCAGCTCATGTCCTTTGTCCTCGTGCAGGTGATCGTCGGCGGGCTTCTGCTTGGCGCCGTCTACGCCCTGTTTTCCTCGGGCCTCACACTGGTGTGGGGCATGATGAACATCGTCAATTTCGCCCATGGCGATTTCGTCATGCTCGGCATGTACGTCGCTTATGTCGTCTACACGCTGATGGGGGGAGGGCCGCTCCTCGGTGCGCCGCTGGCGACGCTGGTGCTCGCGACCGTCGGCGTCGTGGTCTATTTCGCCCTGATCCGCGACATCATGAAGGGGCCGATGCTGGCGCAGATCCTCGGCACCTTCGGGCTCGCGCTGCTGCTGCGCTATTCCGTGTTCTGGTGGTTCGGCGCCAATTTCCTGTCGATGCCGCCGAACATCGTCGGCGGCACCTATGCGTTTGCCGGCCTGCGCATCGAGGCCTCGCGACTGCTGGCCGGCGTGGTCGCGCTGCTGGTGACGCTGGGCCTGCATCTGCTCCTGACGCGCACCTCGCTCGGCTCGAAGATGCTGGCGGTGGCGGAGGATCAGACCGCCGCGCAGCTCATGGGCATAAGGCCAGACACCATGCAGGCGATCGCGTGGGGCATCGCGGCGGGCGCCACCGGCCTTGCCGGCGCGCTGATCGCGAACTTCTTCTACATCGTGCCGACGGTCGGCGAGACGCTCGGCATCGTCGCCTTCGTCACGGTGTCGCTCGGCGGCTTCGGCAGCGTGCCGGGAGCGCTCGTCGCAGGCCTGTTGATTGGTGTGATCGAGTCGCTGTCAGGCTATTTGATCGGCGCGGTCTACAAGGACATCGTCGTCTATGTGCTGTTCCTGCTCTTCCTCTGGTTCCGGCCGCAGGGCTTGATGGGCAAGACCTGATGAGGAAGATGTGATGCGGCGCCTGATCTGGCTCTCGGTGGTCGCAGCGCTGGCGATCGCCTATCCGCTGCTGCTGTCCTCGCCGTTCCAGCAGCGGCTCGGCGCGCTGGTGCTGCTCTATGCCATCGCTGCGTCCGCCTGGAACATCGTCGGCGGCTATGCCGGGCAGGTGTCGGTCGGCCATGTCGTGTTCTTCGGCTGCGGCGCCTATGCCGCGATGGCCTCCTACGCCAAATTCGGCCTGTCGCCGCTGTTCGGCATTCCCGGCGGCATCGCGCTGGCGGTGGGGCTCGCCGCGATCATCGGCGTTCCGACGCTGCGGCTGTCAGGCCATTATTTCAGCATGGCGACCATCGCGGTCGCCGAGACGGTCCGGCTGATCGTGACCAACACCGAATGGCTTGGCGCGGCGGTCGGCCTTTCCGGACCGACCGTGCCACGCAACGTCTTCGATCTCTCGTTCCTGTCGTCGCTGCCGTACTACTATCTGTTCCTCGCGGTGCTCGTGATCACACTGCTCGTTACGTGGTGGATGACCAACAGCCGGATGGGATTTTATCTGCGGGCGATCAAGGATTCCGAGCGTGCCGCGCGTTCGCTGGGTGCTCCGGCCGCACGCACGAAACTCTACGCCTACATGCTGAGTGCAGCGCTCACGAGCGTGGCCGGCGCGCTCTATGCGATGATGTTCGGCTTCGTCGATCCCGAGTCCGGGCTCGGCATCCTGATTTCGGTGAAAATCCTGATCATGGCGGCGCTCGGCGGGGCAGGGCTGCTGTTCGGGCCGCTGGTGGGAGCCGCGATCCTCGTGCCACTGGAGGAGATCTCCAACAGCTGGCTCGGCGGCAAGGGCGCCGGGCTCACCTTCGTGCTCTATGGCGCGATCATCGTGCTGATCGCGCGCTTCCAGCCGGGCGGCCTGCTGGCACTGTTCACGCGCCGCAGCAAGCCGAACACCGACACGGGAGCCGGCCATGCTCCTTGAGGCGCGCGGGATCACCAAGGCATTCGGCAGCTTCAAGGCGGTGGACGATGCCTCCGCGACGCTGGAGCAGGGCGACATCCTCGGCCTGATCGGGCCGAACGGCGCCGGAAAATCCACCTTCTTCAATTGTCTCACCGGCGACCTCAAGACGACGTCGGGACGCGTGCTGTTCGAAGGGAGCGATATCACCGACTTTACGCCGGAGCAGCGCGCGGGCCTCGGGCTCGCCCGCACCTTCCAGGTGCCGCAGACCTTCGAGGGCATGACGGTGCTGGAAAACGTCATGATCGGCGCGTTCCTCCGCACCTCGCATCGCAAGGAGGCTGAGACAAAAGCACGCGCCGTGCTGGAACGTGTCGGCATGATCAGGCTTGCGGATGCGCCGGCGCGCTCGCTCGGCACGCCCGGCCGAAAGCGGCTGGAGATCGCGCGCGCGCTCGCGACCGAGCCGAAGGTGCTGCTGCTCGACGAAGCCATGGCCGGACTCAACGCGCATGAGGTGAAGCTCGCGATCGATCTCGTGCGTGACATTCACCGCTCGGGCATCACGCTGGTCATCGTCGAGCACATCATGGAAGTGATCATGTCGCTGGCGAGCCGCGTGATGGTGTTCCACCAGGGCAAAGAGATCGCCCGCGGCTCGCCGCGCGACGTCACCTCCAACCCCGCGGTGATCGAGGCTTATCTCGGCAAGCGCGCGGCCAAGGCGGCCGCCGGCCATACGCCGGTCGAGCTGATGGGCGGGCCGGACCTATGAGCGGAGCGCTTCTCAGAATCGAGCACCTCGAAGTGCGCTACGGCGACCTCATCGGTGTCTCCGACGTCTCGCTGGAGGTGCCGGAGGGCAGCGTCGTCGCGCTGCTCGGCTCCAATGGCGGCGGCAAGACCACGACGCTGAACGCGATCGCCGGTCTCATTCCCGTGCATTCCGGCTCGATCAGCTTTCGCGGCGAGGACATTGCGGGCCAGAAGGCCTTTTCCATCGTGCGCAAGGGTCTGGCGCTGTCGCCGGAGGGCTGGCGGCTGTTCGTGCAGCAGAGCGTCGAGAACAACCTCATGCTCGGCGCCACGCCGCTGCATGACAAGTCGCGCCAGTCCACGCTGCTCGAGCGCGTCTACGAGTTCTTCCCGCGCCTGAAGGAGCGTCGCAACCAGCGTGCCGGCACCATGTCCGGCGGCGAGCGGCAGATGCTGGCGGTCGGCCGCGCGCTGATGAGCGATCCGAAGCTCCTGATGCTCGACGAGCCGTCGCTCGGCCTTGCGCCGGCGGTGGTCGAGTCCATGTACGAGACCTTCGGCCGCCTGCATCGCGAGGGCCTGACCATCCTGCTCGCCGAGCAGTCGATCGAGCTGGCGCTGGAGGTGTCGGATTTCGCCACCGTGCTCCAGGTCGGCAAGAGCGTGCTGTCCGGCACGGCTGCGGCGCTGGCGGATGACCCGCAGGTGCAGAAGGCTTATCTCGGGGTGGACTGATCGGCTTCCGCTCGGAGCAGCGATAAAAGACAGCCGGCGAGCCGCGTCTCCATCTCTTTCGACGAGAGCGACAGCGGGCCGGGATCGTTGAGGATCGCGTTCACCAGCGTGCCCAGCACAACCTGAAAGCCGAACGCGATGGTGCGGGTCTTGGCGGCCTTGCGGCCCTTGCCCATGGCCGGCAGCAGGAACGGAGTGGCGCGCATCGTGGACGCTTTTGCCAGCGCCTTGAACGGCGACCATGTGTCCGGGCGGGTGTCGTCGTGCTGGAGCGCGGCGCGCAGCACGCCCTCGTGGTTGCGCATCCAGGCGATGATGCCGCTGACGATGATGGTGCAGAGCTTGTCGAGGCTTGTATCCGGTGACGGTGACCTGATCTCGCCGAGCCGTTGCTCGCCGTCGCGCGCAGCCAGCGCCATCAGCGCGTTGAAATAGGCCTCTTTGCTCTCGAACCGGCTGTAGAAAGCGCCGACGGTGGCGCCGACCTCGGTGCAGAGCACCTCGATCGACAGTTCGGCAAGGCTCCGCGTTCGCAGCATGTCGGCGCCGGCGCGCAGCAGTGCCAGTGTCGTCTCCCGGCTGCGCTTCTGCCGCGACGGGGCGACGCCCGGCAGCTCGAAATCGCGAAACCCGGCATCGTCCGGCGAGGACCGCATCAGCGCTTGCATCCGTGTTAAATCATAATCATAATTCTGATTATAATTTAAGCGCGAACGGGCCGCGGGTCAACCGTGCGGTTCACGCGGCAAACAGGGAGGAGCAGATGAGCGCAGGCAGCGGCACGCCGTTTCGCGGCACCGTCGGCAGGACGGTTGCGGAGTCGAAGCCCTGGTGGCCGGAGGCGGCGAGGCCGCCGGAGGGCGCGCCGAACATTCTGGTCGTGCTGTTCGACGATGTCGGCTTCTCCGATTTCGGCTGCTACGGCTCGGCGATCAGGACGCCGTCTATCGACAGGCTCGCCGCGGAAGGCCTGCGCTACAGCGGTTTCCACACCACGGCGATGTGCTCGACGACGCGCGCGGCGCTGCTCACCGGACGCAATCATCATTCGGTCGGGGTCGGGTGTCTCGCCAATTTCGATTCCGGTTATCCCGGCTACCGCGGCAAGATCGCGCGCGAGGCGGGGACGCTCGCGGAGATGCTGCGCGTGCACGGCTATCGCAACTACATGATCGGGAAATGGCACGTCACGCCGCTGACCGAGAGCGGAGCCACCGGTCCGTTCGACGGCTGGCCGCTCGGGCGCGGCTTCGATCGGTTCTACGGCTTCCTCGACGCCGAGACCGACCAATATGCGCCGGAGCTCGTCTCGGACAACACGCATATCAATCCTCCGGGCAGCTACGCCGACGGCTATCATCTGACCGAGGACCTGATCGACCAGTCGATCCGCTTCATCGGCGATCATGTCGCCGATCGCCCCGACGTGCCCTGGCTGACCTGGGTCGCGCTCGGGGCCTGCCACGCGCCGCACCAGGCGCCGATGGATATCATCCGCAGCTACGATGCCTCCTTCGCGCACGGCTGGGACGTCGAGCGCGAGCAGCGGCTGGCGCGCCAGAAGGTGCTGGGGCTGGTGCCGCCGGATACGCGGATGCCGCCGCGCAACGACGGCGTGAAGGCCTGGGAGGAGCATTCGGCCGACGAGCGGCGCGTCTTCACGCGCCTGCAGGCGGCCTTCGCCGGCATGCTCGATCATTCCGACCGGCATCTGGCCCGGCTGGTCGCGTTCCTGGAAACCGCCGGCATCCGCGACAACACGGTGATCATCGTGATGTCCGACAATGGCGCGAGCCAGGAGGGCGGGCCGCTCGGCTTCGTCAATGCGATGGGGCCGTTCAACTTCAAGCCGGAGCCGATCGCGGAGAAGCTTGCCCGCATCGACGAGATCGGCGGGCCCGACACGCACAGCAATTTTCCGCATGGCTGGGCGATGGCCTCGAACACGCCGCTGCGGCGCTACAAGCAGAACACCCATGGCGGCGGCATCCGCGATCCCTTCGTCATCAACTGGCCGAAGAAGATCGCAGGCCAGGGCGAGTTGCGGCACCAGTTCGTCCACGCCTGCGACCTTGCGCCGACTTTGCTCGAACTGATCGGCATCGCGGCGCCCGCCGAGATCGCGGGCTGTGCGCAGATGCCGCTGGAGGGCGAGAGCTTTGCGCGCTCGATCGCGAATGCCGCGGCGCCGTCGAAGAGCTCACCGCAATATTTCGAGATGTTCGGCCATCGCGGCCTCTGGCAGGACGGGTGGAAGGCAGTCACGTTCCATCCGTCGGGCACGCCGTTCGAGAGCGACAAATGGGAGCTGTTCCATCTCGACGAGGACTTTTCCGAAACCAACGACCTCGCGGCCAAGGAGCCGGAGCGTCTGGCCGCGATGATCGCGACATGGTGGGCGGAGGCCGAGACGCGCAACGTGCTGCCGCTCGACGACCGGTTCGGGCCGCGCTTTGCCGAAAACGCCGCGCGCTTCCACGGTGCGCGGCATCATTTCGTCTTCCACGCCGGCATGGGCCACGTGCCGACCGACGTCGCCCCCGACGTGCGCAGCCGCAGCTACACGATCGAGGCGCATGTCGAGATCGGCGAGCAAGGTGCGGACGGCGTACTGATCTCGCATGGCGATGCGACATCGGGCTACAGCCTCTACGTCAAGGACGGTCAGCTCGTGCACGATCTGAACATCGGCGGCAGCCATCAGATCGTGCGCTCGGAGCGCAAGGTGCCGTCAGGTGCGCGGCGGCTCGGCGTGCATGTCGAGCGTCTGGTGCGCAAGGAGCCGCCGGCGCAGGGCTCGCGCACGGGCATTACCGAATACACGCTGCTGATCGACGGCGAGCCGGCCGGATCGCTGCAGACCCAGCTCGGCTTCCACACGCTGATCTCGTGGTCCGGCCTCGACATCGGCCGAGACCGCGGCAGCCCGGTGTCGCATTACGAGGCGCCGTTCGAATTCGCCGGACGGCTGCTGCGCGTCACGGTCACCATGCACAACGACCAGAAGCTCGACGGCGACGCCGTCGGCAATGCGCAGATGGCGCGGCAGTAGGAGTAAACCGGTGTCATGCCCCGCGAAGGCGGGGCATCCAGAACGCCGCGGCCCATCGGTCCAATCACCGGCGCTGGTGGAATACTGGATCGCCCGCTTCGCGGGCGATGACAGTATCCGTTACTTGATCTTGTCGTAGGCGGCCGCGAAATCGCCCAGCGGCATCGGGATCGCGATGGTCTCCTTGGCCATGTTCTGGAAAGAGACCTTCAGCTGCTTGCCTGACTTCAGGCTCGCGAGCAGGTCGGCTGCGATCGGGGTCGAGGCGTAGCAGCCGCGGTTCTCGCAGGTCTGGATCTGGAGATCGACCGTCTTGCCCTCGTCGACCTGCAGCTTGGCGCCGACGGGCAGGTTGAGGCCGAGCGGCAATTGCAGCAGCGCCACCGGCGTGCGGGTGTCGGGCGCGATACGGATGTTGATCAGGACGATGGTCTGGCCGGTCTTGGTCAGCACCGCGTTCTGCTCGATCGCGCATTCGAGCGGCGCGTCGCGGCTGGGGCTGGTGCAACGCGCGACCCAACCGGCCTGCTGCGCGGGTGCACCGTCAGCCTGCGGCTGCGTCGGGGCAGGTGCGGGCTGTGCGGCGGGCGCAGCATTCTTCCTGGCGCCCTGCTGGGCATGGGCCGCACCTGTCGACAACAGCAGTGCAGCGGCAAGGGCGACAAGTCGGAATTGCATGGGCATGGCGAAACCGCGTTGGCGTGAACCGGGGGCCTCGCTGTAGCGTCGTGGCCGCCGAGGTGCAAGCCTACTCGGCGGCTTCCTTGACGCTGCCGTGCTCGGGCGTCTCGTGGCCTTCGCCGTCGCCCGAACGGCCCCAGCCCGAGAACCAGTTGTTGAGCTGGTCGAGATAGAGATAGACGACTGGCGTCGTGAACAGCGTCAGCGCCTGGCTGACGATCAGGCCGCCGACCATGGCGTAGCCGAGCGGCTGGCGGATCTCGGCGCCGGTGCCGTGACCGAGCATCAGCGGCACGCCGCCGAGCAGGGCTGCCATCGTCGTCATCATGATGGGGCGGAAGCGCAGCAGCGCGGCCTGGCGGATCGATTGCTCCGGCGTCTTGTGCTCGTCGCGTTCGGCGGCGATGGCGAAGTCGACCATCATGATGCCGTTCTTCTTCACGATGCCGATCAGCAGGATGACGCCGATCAAGGCAATGAGGCTGAACTCGAAGCCGGCCGCCATCAGGATCGCGAGCGCGCCGACGCCGGCCGAGGGCAGGGTCGACAGAATCGTGATCGGGTGGATGTAGCTCTCGTAGAGAATGCCGAGGATCAGATAGACCACGACCAGCGCGGCGAGGATCAGCAGCGGCACGGTGCCGAGCGATTGCTGGAACGCCTGCGCGGTGCCCTGGAAGCTCGAATTGAGCGTCGGCGGGGCGCCGAGATCGGCCATCGCCTTCTGCACGGCCTCCGTAGCCTGGCCGAGCGCGATGCCCTGCGCGAGGTTGAAGCTGATCGTGATCGCCGGGAACTGGCCCTGGTGGCTGATCGAGAGCGGCCGGACCGGATCGGTGCTCCAGGTCGCGAACGTCGACAGCGGCACCTGGTCGCCGGTCAGCGGCGAGCGCAGATAGAGCTTGTTCAGGCTCTCGAGATTGCCCTGCATCTCCGGCAGGATTTCCAGGATCACCTTGTAGGTGTTGAGCTGGGTGAAATACTGCGTGACCTGGCGCTGTCCGAAGGCGTCGTAGAGCGTGTCGTCGATCAGCTGCGGCTGGATGCCGTAGCGCGCCGCGGTGTCGCGGTTGATCTTGAGCTGGACCGTGGTGCCCTGGGTCTGCTGGTCGGTGGCGACGTCGCGCAGTTGCGGCAGCGTCGCCATCTTGGCGAGGATCTTCGGCGCCCAGTCGTTGAGCTCGGTGAGATCGGCGTCCTGCAGGGTGAACTCGAATTGCGTACGCGTCGGCCGGCCGCCGAGCCGGACGTCCTGCGCCGCCTGCATGTAGAGGCGGGCACCGGATACCTTCTCGAGCTGTGGACGCAGCCGCGCGATGATCTGCTGCGCGGACGCATCGCGGTGGTCACGCGGCTTCAGCGTGATGAACATGTTGCCGTTGTTGCCGGCACGGCCGCTGCCGCCGATGTTCATCGCCACCGACGCGACGTCGGGATCGGCGAGCACGATCTTGCCGAGCTCGACCTGGCGGCGCTGCATCTCGGCGAACGAGATGTCCTGCGAGGCTTCCGAGGTCGCGGTGATCAGGCCGACGTCCTGCTGCGGGAAGAAGCCCTTCGGGATCAGCACGAACAGATAGACCGACAGGGCCAGGGTCGCGAAGAAGATGACAAGCGTGGTGCGGCGCCAGGCCAGCGCATGGTCCAGGCCCCATTCGTAGCCGCGCAGCATCGCGTCGAAGCCGCGTTCGCTCCACTGGTAGAACTTGCCGTGGGTCACTTCGCCATGCGAGCGCAGGAAGCGCGAGGCCATCATCGGCGTCAGCGTCAGCGACACGAACATCGAGACGAAGATCGTCATCGCCAGCACCACGGCGAATTCGCGGAACAGCCGGCCGATGATGCCGCCCATCAGCAGCAACGGGATCAGCACCGCGACCAGCGAGATGCTGATCGAGACGATGGTGAAGCCGATTTCCTTCGAGCCCCGGAAGGCCGCGGCCATCGGCGTTTCGCCTTCCTCGATGTAGCGCGTGATGTTTTCCAGCATCACGATGGCGTCGTCGACGACGAAGCCGACCGCGATCGTGAGCGCCATCAGCGACAGATTGTCGAGCGAATAGCCCCAGACCCACATCAGGGCGCACGCGCCGAGCAGCGCCAATGGCACCGTGATGGTGGGAATCACCGTCGCCCAGAAGCTGCGCAGGAAGATGAAGATCACCATGACCACGAGGGCGATGGTCAGCAGCAGCGTGAACTGGACGTCCTCGACCGCGGCGCGGATGGTCGTGGTGCGGTCGCTGATCACCTCGATCTTGATCGCGGGCGGGATCGCGGCGACGAGGCGGGGCAGCGTCGCCTTGATCCGGTCGACGGTCTCGATGACGTTGGCGCCCGGCTGCTTGAACACGACCAGGAACACGCCGCGCTTGCCGTTGGCCCAGGCCGCCTGCTTGGCGTCCTCGGGGCCGCTGACCGCCTGGCCGATGTCGCGAATCCGCAACGGACCGCCGTTGCGATAGGCGATGATGACGTCGTTCCAGTCCTTGGACTGGGTCAGCTGGTCGTTGGCGTAGATCGTGTAGGCGCGCTTCGGCCCGTCGATGTTACCCTTCGGGCTGTCGACCGTGGTGATCGCGATCTGGCTGCGCACGTCCTCGAGCGACAGGCCCTTGGCGACGAGCTTGGCCGGGTCGATCTGAATGCGGATCGAGGGTTTCTGCTGGCCGCCGATGAAGACCTGCGCGACGCCGGAGAGCTGGCTGATCTGCTGGGCGAGCTGGGCGTCGACCGCGTCGCTGACGCTGGTCAGCGGCATCGTCTCCGAGGTTGCCGACAGCAGCAGGATCGGCGCGTCGGCCGGGTTGACCTTGCGGTAGGTCGGCGGCGAGGGCAGGTTCTTCGGCAGCTGGCCGCTGGCGGCGTTGATGGCGCCCTGCACGTCGTTCGCGGCGCCGTCGATGCTGCGGTTGAGGTCGAACTGGATGGTGATCGACGCGGTACCCAGATAGCTCGTCGACGTCATCTGGGCGATGCCGGGGATCTGGGCGAATTGCCGCTCCAGCGGCTGCGCCACCGACGAGGCCATCGTCTCGGGGCTGCCGCCCGGCAGATTGGCGGTGATCTGGATGGTCGGGAAGTCCACCTGCGGCAGCGGCGCGACCGGCAGCAGGGGATAGGCGACGAGACCGACGAAGAGAATGCCGGCCATCAGCAGCGAGGTGCCGATGGGATAACGGATGAAAGGTGCCGAAATCCCGCCCGCGTTCATTCCTGTCGTACCTTGTTCTGGCTTGGATCCGAGCTCGCCACGGCCGTCGAGACGAGGCTCCCGGGCTGCACCTTGAACTGGCCGCCGGTGATCACCTGCTGCCCCGGGGTCAGCCCTTCATCGACGACCGAACGACCGTCGATGGCGTAGCTGACCTTGATCTTGTGCACTTCAGCCTTGTTGTCCTGATTGACCGTGTAGGCGTAGAGGCCGTTGGTCGAATGCTGAACCGCATCGTCCGGGACCACGGTCGCGTCCTTCAGGGTGCGCACCAGAAGGCGCGTCGAAACCGACTGACCGGGCCACAGCGCGTGGTCCTTGTTGTCGAACACCGCCTTGAGCCGAATAGTCCCGCTGGTCGTGTCGACCTGGTTGTTGATGACCGCAAGCTTGCCTTCGGCCAGCGTCTTTTTCCCGTCGGTCGTGAAGGCGATCACCCTCAGCACGCCGGCCTTCTGGCCCTCGCTGATGTAGGGCAGCTGGTCTTCCGGCGCTGTGAAGATCACCGAGATCGGTTCGACCTGCGAGATCGTGACGATGCCGGTCTGTGTCGATGCGTTGACGATGTTGCCGACGTCGACCAGACGCAGGCCGGCGACGCCGGTGATCGGCGCCTTGATCTGGGTGTAGTCGAGCTGGGTCTGGGCGTTGGAGATGGCAGCTTCGTCGGCGGCGATCTGCGCGGTGAGCTGGGCGACGGTGGAGCGCTGGGTATCGACCCGCTGCGCGGTGGCGAATTCGCCGAGCTTCATGGCGCGCTGCAGCTCGAGATTGGCGTTGGCCAGATTCGCTTCGTCCTGCGACTTCTTGGCCTTGGCCTGGTCGAGCGTGGCTTGATAGGGGCGGGGATCGATCGAGGCCAGAAGCTCGCCTTCTTTGGCGATCTGGCCTTCGGTGAAGGCGATCTTGTCGATCTGCCCGTCGACGCGAGTCCGGACTTGTACGGTGTTGAAGCCGGCAACCGTGCCGAGGCCGGTCAGGTAGACCGGGAAATCGACCTTCTGGACCGGTGAAACGCTGACGGGGACGGCGGACGGGCGCGGCGGCCCTTTCTGGGCGGTCTGGGCTTTTCCGCTCTCGGGCGAGCCGTATTTCTGCCAACCATAGTAGCCCGCGGAGGCCACGGCCGCGATGATCAGAATCCAGAGGATCGGCCGTGATGTCTTCATATCGGCTCGCATGCCCAAAGTTACGAATTATGGGCCAATCATAAGGTTCCAGCGCGCTTCTATAATACACGCCAAGTTCGAGTGTAAACAGCACTATCGGCTGAGAATCCTAAACAATTCGAAAGCTTTGCACTGCCTAGGCAGCCCTTTGGCGAAGCAGTGTGCAGTGCTGCATTTTCCCGTGACGAACGATCAGCGAGCAAAGCTCGTGCAATGCTCGGAACCGGTGTGGGCGGGGGCATATCGCGTCGTCGGCAAAGCCTGCTCCGGCGGTGAACGCGACGGCTGGCGTGAGAACGGTTCTAAACCGCCAACGCGGCGTTTCGGTTGTCAGGAAAATCTGCATCGGTCATATCGGCCCGCCACAACGGGAGCGCAGGATGGACGAGCTGAACGGCAAGCTGATCGCGTGTCAGATTCTGATCACGGGTCTGATCGCGCGCGTCGCCAACGAGCAGCGCGATCCCTTGCGCTTCCTCACCGACTTCCGCGACGAGATCAAAGCGGTCGTCGGCGGCGTCAACATCGCCGGCATGGACAATTCCGATCGCGTGCGCGCGGTTGCGCAGAAGACCGTCGACGAATTGTTCTCGCTGATGAAGCCGCCGAGCAGCGATTGACGTCGCGCGCACGACGCCGGTTTTCGCTGCGTTTTTCGCGTTCGATTTAGAACGACTCCAATCTCGATTTAGAACCGTTTCAAACTGAAGTTTAGAATCGTTTTGATCTGGACTTATTCAAGGGTTCTCGCGGCTTGCTCGCATTGACCCGCTATTTTGCCGCCGATACCAACAGCTTCATCGTTCGTCGAAGTGAACGAACGAACTGGAATATGGGGCGTGTTGAAATGGGGCAGGTGTTGGCACCGAGGTCGTTGCGTTCGGTCGCAGCGTTCGACTTGATGGATGAAAAGTCGTCGGCAGGTTCCGGCAAAACGGTGTCGGCGGTCGCGAGCTTGATCGCGGTGGCGTCGGTGTCGACCGGCGCACAGGCGCAGCAATCGAACCTGCCGCCGGTGACGGTCGATGCTCCCGTTGAGCGTCCGCGCCCGGCAGCCTCGAAGCCGACCGCGGATCAGGTTCGCGCGCGCAATGCGCTGCGCCGCGCCGCACAGCGCCAGCAGGCTCAGCAGGCCGCAGCCGTCACGCCGGGTGCCGTCGGAGCCGCAGACCGCAATCCCTATGCGGATCCGGCCGCGCCCTACAAGGTCGACCGCGTCCAGGCCTCGGGCAAGTTTCCCGAGCCTCTGCTGAACACGCCGAAGTCCATCACCGTGCTCAGCAAGGAAGTGCTCGAGGACAAGAATGCCACCTCGCTGAGGGAAGTCGGTCGTTCGACCGCCGGCGTGACTCTCGGCTCGGGCGAAGGCGGCAACGCGTTCGGCGACCGCTTCTTCATCCGCGGATTCGACGCGCGCAACGACGTCTTCATCGACGGCATCCGCGATCCCGCGGTGTCCATCCGCGAGAACTTCTTCACCGAGCAGCTCGAGATCCTGCGTGGCCCGGCCTCGTCCTATGCCGGCCGCGGCACCGCGGGCGGCGCCATCAACATCGTCACCAAGCAGGCGACCGATCGCAACTTCCAGAACGCCGAGACGACGTTCGGCACCGACATGACCAAGCGCGTCACGATCGACGTCAACCAGGTCATCGACCCCACCTTCTCGGTGCGTGCCGGCGGCCTGTTCCAGGACGCCAACGTTGCCGGCCGCAACTTCGTGACCGACAATCGCTGGGGCACTTTCATCTCGACCAAATACGCCCCAACCAAAGACTTCAAGATCACCACGAACTACGTCCACACCGACCTCAGCGGCTACCCGGACTTCGGCGTGCCCTATTACAAGCAGGGCAACGTGCCGGCCACCGAAGCGGGCATTCCGCGCGGGACCTGGTACGGCCTTCTCAATCGCGACTTCCAGACTGCGCGGCAGGATTTCGGCACGCTCACGGCCGAGTACAAGCCGACCAACAACATCACCCTGACCAGCCGGACTCGCATGGAGCAGTCGACGCTGGAATATATCGGCACCCTGCCGCAGTCGCCCATCACGACCAATCCTGATCCGACGAAGTGGACCGTTACCGCGAGCGCGCAGAGCCGCAACCAGTGGGTCGACGTGATCGCCAACCAGGAAGACGCCACGTTCAAGTTCGACACGGGGCCGGTCAAGCACACGGCGGTGACCGGGCTCGAGGTCTCGAACGAGCGTATCGGAATCGGCCGCTACAACGGGCTTGCGTCCGAAGTGAACGGAAGCGGCTTTACCAGCAATGGTGCCTTGACGCTGCAGAACATGTACTCGCCGGGCTACACCTACACTCCCGGCCCGTTCAACCCCGTGCTGACCGGCGATCCGACCCGCTACAACGTCGACAGCGGCGCCGTCTACGCGATGGACACTGCGAATTGGGAAGACACCATCATCGTCAACGGCGGCGTGCGCTGGGACAGCTACAAGCTGAAATCGTCGATTGCGGCTGCGTCGAGCAGCGTCGACTCGGCCTTCGTCAACTACAACGCCGGCATCGTCTACAAGCCTGTTCCGATCGGCAGCCTCTATGCGGCCTATGCGACCTCGACCAATCCGTTCGGTTCCGAGCTTGACGCGACCGGTACGGATTACGGCTCGTCTCCGCCGACCGGCACGACGATCCTGGGGCCCGAGCAGAACAAGGCCGCGGAAGTCGGCACCAAATGGGAGCTGCTGGACCGTCACCTGCTGGTGAGCGGCGCATTGTTCCACACCACCAAGGACAACGCCCGCGAGACCGTCGGCACGACGCTGACCTCGGGCGCGGCCTACCGGATCCAGGGTATCGATATCGAGGCCAGTGGCAAGCTGACCGATCGCTGGAGCATCTTCGGCGGTATCGTGCTGATGGACTCGAAGGTCACCAAGAGCAACATCGCCAGCAATGTCGGCCTGCAGCTCGCCAACGTCGCGCATCAGTCGTTCAGCTTGCTCACGAAGTACAAGTTCGACGGCGATTGGGAGGTCGGCGGGCAGGCGGTGTTCCGCTCCAAGGTCTACGGCGGAACCTTCGGCGCCAACACCGGCACGCTGATCCCGAGCTACTGGCGCTTCGACGCGTTCGTCGAGAAGAAGATCGACAAGAACTGGACCATGAAGTTCTACGCGCAGAACCTCACCAACAAGCTCTACTATGACACGCTCTATCGCAGTGCGACGCCGTTCGTGGCGGTCGCGCCGGGACGGGCGTTCTACATCGTAACGTCGGCGAAGTTCTGATCATGTTGACGTGCCTGCCTGGCGTTCTGAGCAAAGATGATGTGGCGGATTTCCGCCGCATCATGGACGCCAGCGATTGGGAAGACGGCCGCTCGACTGCGGGGGCGCAGTCGGCCATGGTCAAACGCAACGAGCAATTGCCGCCGGATGGCGAGGTCGCGCGCAAGCTCGGCAACCGCATCATCTCGGCGCTGACGTCGAACCCGCGCTTCATCGCGGCAGCGATACCGCTGCAGATCTTCCCGCCGCTGTTCAACCGCTACGCTGCGAGCGGCGGCCACCATTTCGGCCTGCATGTCGACAATGCGATCCGCGGCGACCGCCTGACCGGCCTTCGCATCCGCACAGACCTCTCGGTCACGCTGTTCCTCGCCGAGCCGGAGGAATACGACGGTGGCGAACTTGTGATCGAGGACACCTACGGCTCGCACGAAGTCAAGTTGCCAGCGGGCGACTGCGTGCTCTATCCCTCGACCAGCCTGCATCTCGTGACGCCGGTGACGAGGGGGGCGCGGGTTGCGTCTTTCTTCTGGCTTCAGAGCATGATACGGGACGATCAAGCCCGGAGCATGATCTTTGACCTCGACACCGCGATTCAGGCGCTGGTGGAACGGCTCGGGCGAGACGATCCCGAAACGGTCAAATTGACGGGTATCTATCACAACCTCATTCGCCACTGGGCCGAAGTATGAAGATCATGTCCTTCCGAGCAAGCCTTGCCGCAGCCGTCATGCTGGCGGCCGCCTGGCTCGCATTCCCTGTTTCTGCCCAGCAACCAGCCCCGTCCGCGGCAGCGCCGTCATCGACGCCGGCGGCGGCCGGTCAGGCGGCTGCGCCTTCGACCACGGCACCTGCGGTTGCCGCCCCGACGGCGCCTGGAACGCCTTCCGCTGCCTCCGCACCGGCGGACGGGACGCCGGGCGAGCCGGGCGGCCGTTCGCTGAAGCCGGCCGCGCCGGTCATGAAGGAATTGTCGCCCTGGGTGATGTTCATGTCGGCCGACATCATCGTGAAGGCGGTGATGATCGGGCTCGCCTTCGCGTCGCTGACGACATGGGCCGTCCTCATCGCCAAATCGATCGAGCTGTCGGTTGCTTCCGCCAAGCTTCGTTCGGCATTGAAGAAGGTTTCGGAAGCGCGCTCGCTGGCGGAGGCGCAGATGGCGCTCGGCGCCAAGCAGGGGGTGTTGCCGGCCTTCCTCGCGTCAGCGCTGCGTGAGGCGCGGATGTCGGCAGGTATCTCCAGCGATGCCGGCATCAAGGAGCGCGCCGCCTCGAGCTTCTCCGAGATCGTGCGCGCCGAGGGTCGGCGCATCCGGATCGGCATGGGCGTGCTGGCGACCATCGGCTCCACGTCGCCCTTCGTCGGCCTGTTCGGCACGGTCTGGGGCATCATGAACAGCTTCATCGGCATCTCGAAGTCGCAGACCACCAACCTCGCCGTGGTCGCGCCTGGTATCGCCGAGGCGCTGCTCGCCACCGCGATCGGCCTCGTCGCCGCGATCCCCGCCGTCATCATCTACAACCACTTCTCGCGCGTGACGAAGGGCTATCTCGAGCTCGTCAGCCGCGCCTCGGGCGCGGCGGCGCGGCTGCTGTCGCGCGATCTCGACCGCAGCCACGGCAGCGTGCATACGCGCGCGGCGGAGTGAGCCATGGCCGTATCGATCACGGACAACGATGACGACGACGATTTCAACGAAACGCATGACATCAACGTCACGCCGTTCATCGACGTCATGCTGGTGCTGCTGATCATCTTCATGGTCGCGGCTCCGTTGTCGACGGTCGACCTGCCGATCGATCTGCCGACGTCGACATCGACGCCGCAGAAGAAGCCCGACAAGCCGACCTATGTCAGCATCAAGCCGGATCTTTCGGTGGCGATCGGGGAGAATTTCGTCAAGCGCGTCGACCTCGTCAGTGCGCTCGACAACACGCCGGACATGAGCAGGGACAAGTACATCTTCCTGCGCGCCGATCGTGCCGTGCCGTACGGCGAACTGATGGCCGTGCTGGAGTTCCTGAACAAGGGAGGCTATTCCAAGGTCAAGCTGGTGACGCTGGAAGGTGTCCCGGGGGCAGCGCCGCAGGGCGCGCCGGCGGAAGCACCGAAGCCGTGACGAAGGCCCGACGCCGATGTCCGAATACGAACTGAAACCGTCTCGCAAGCTGTGGCTGTTCGCCGCCGTGGGAGCGCTCGCGCTGCATCTGGGCGGCGCCGCCCTGGCGCTGGCCTATCTGCGCAACGAAGAACCGGATTTCATCGCGGATCCGCAGGGCATCGAGGTTGGACTCGAGTCAATGTCGCCCAATGGCGAACCCAGCGAATTGCCGCCTGGGCCTGACTCGAACGAGTCGGTGGCCTCGCCCGAGCTGACCCAGCAGAAGGCCGAGCTCAAGGAGAGCAGCCTGCCCAAGGACGTCCCGATGGAGGTCGAGGAGGCCGATCGGGCCGTGACGCTGAACGAGACCAAGAAGCCGGTCGAGGAGGAGACCAAGGAATCGGTCGTTCCCACGGCCGCCTCGGTGGCCTCGCCCGCCGCCGAAGCGACGGCGATGCCGACCTCCGATGCGGAGAAGAAGAGCGACCGCTCGGTGCGCATTCGCCAGGGCTGGGAAAAGGACCTGGTCGCGCATCTCGACCGGCACAAGCGCTATCCAAAGGGCCTGTTCAAGGCGGCCGAGCTCTCGGTTCGGCTGACGCTCGACCGGCTCGGCCACGTGGTCGAGGTTGCCATCGAAAAAGGCTCGGGCGATGCGGCGTTCGACGAGGCCGCCATCGGAATGGTCAGGCGCTCCGACCCCGTCCCGACCCCGCCGGCGCTCGTTGCCGACGAAGGGCTGACCTTCGTGTTGCCGGTGCTGTTCAGGAAGAACGAGAAGGGCGCCAAGGCCGAGGCCGCAGCGCGGCCCTCGACTCAGCGCCAGTAGAGCCGGATCGCGACGTAGACCACGACCAGGCAGGCGAAGATCAGCGCCACCGGGAGCGGCCGTTTCTGGGTCCCGCCGAACGTGGCCGACACGAAGGAGGCTGCCGTTTTCTTCGGCTTGGGCGCGGGGCGCCGGAAAGCGGTAACATTGTCCGCCGCTGGCTCGGCCGCGCGCGTCTGGATGTCGGGCGCGGTTCCCGCACCGCCCATCTCGGCATAGTAGGCCTTGTAGATCGCGCCAATGGTGGCCTCACCGGCCTCGCCCTCGCTCATCTGCGCCAGCAGGTTCTTGTAGCTCGCGAGGAACTCCTGCGCCTCCGGAGGCAGAGCGGACGACCCGTTGAGCTTGGCCATCATCTTCCAGGTGGCGAAATCGGCGCGGGCACGGGTGTCGGCGCGTCGCGCGATCAGCATATCGGCAGCTTTGACCAAGTCGGCCTCTGGCCCTTCGGCTTGTGTGTTCGGATGTCGCTGTTCAACTACGCATTGCCGGTCAGAAAGAGAACAGCCTGAATCACATAACCGGTCAACGTTCGCAGTATTGCTGAAATAACATCAAGATTTAGACCGAACTGCGAGCCGGCCAAAGGCAGCAGGATCAGGAGGGCGATCAGGATCATCATCCCGAACGGCTCGAGGCGCGCCAGCGGCAGGGCGAGCGGGCGGGGCAACAGCCCGACCGCGACGCGCCCGCCGTCGAGCGGCGGTATCGGCATCATGTTGAAAACCGCCAGGACCGCGTTGATGAGGATCGCGTTCTTGAGGTTGTCTTCTATCCACTGCGCCGAACCGGCGGGGATCCAGGGCAGGGCGTGAGCTGCAAGACCCGCTGCGAGCGCCAGCAGTATGTTGGTGCCGGGCCCGGCCAGCGCCACCCAGACCATGTCGACCCTGGGGTTGTTGAGGTTGCGATAATTCACCGGCACCGGCTTGGCGTAGCCGAACAGGAACGGCGAATGCGCAAACAGCAGCATCGCCGGCAGGATTACGGTGCCGAACGGATCGATGTGGCGGAGCGGGTTGAAGCTGACGCGGCCGAGCTGCCAGGCCGTGTTGTCGCCGAGCCGGTGCGCGACGAAGGCGTGCGCGGCCTCGTGGAAGGTGATCGCGAGCACGAGCGGCAGCACCCACACCGAGAGGTCATAGACATTGATGTTCACGGCTGGTCCGTCCCGGTTGTGTCTGCGGCCTTGCAGACGACCCGGCCGAACCGGCGGTGCAGCAACGCTTCAGCTCAACATAGGGTGGCCGGTGCCGAAATGCCACGCTCTATGCCGGGATCGTACCCTGATATTGCGTCAGGCCGTCGTCGAGCTTCAGCCACGCGAGCTTCTCCGACACCCAGATGTGCTCGGTCGGCGCAAAGGCGTTGCGATCGTCGAACGTTGTGAGCGCCACGCCCGCCAGCGTGCCGTTGCGGCGCCACGAGAACAGCCGGGTGCCGCAGCGCTTGCAGAACACGCGGTCGATGGCCTCGGACGAGGCATAGCGCGCGGTCTCGCCCTCGACCGTGAGGGCGCGCTGGTCGAACTGGGCTCGGGCGAAGTAGGGCGAGCCCATCGCCTTCTGGCACATGCGGCAATGGCAGATGCGGACGTTGAGCGGCTCGCCCTCCGCCTTGAACCGCACCGCGCCGCAGAGGCATCCACCTTCCCGGGTCATGGCTCAGGCCACCCGCCATTCGCCGACCTGGCGCGCCATGTTCCAGTTGAGCTGGTCGAGATCGCTATCCATGTTGGTATTCTCGCGCCTGGTGTTGGTGAAGGCGGCCCAGCAGAAGCCGCCATGGGTTCGGACCGCAATGGTGCTGGTGCCCGGCAGGCTGCCATTGTGCCACCAATTGTCTGACTTGTTGACGCAAAATCCCTTGGCGTAGTCCGGGCTGTAGCTCGGCGCGGTGGTCATCGTCTCGATGGTACGCGGCCGCAGGATGTTCGCCGGACGCGCATAGCCGTCCACATGCATCAGGAACTGTACGAGGTCGGTCGGCGTCGCGATCCAGCCGCCATGGGAATCCATTCGCCTGACATTCATGTCGTAGGGGCCTTCGCCCCGGCTGTAATAGACCACTTCGCCAGCCTGACGCTGATCGCGGGTGTTGCCGCGATCGTCATATCGGTGACGCCACAACGGCCGAGCACCTCGGTGCGGACGTGCTCGGCATAGTGTCGGCCGGTGAGCTTTTCGATGACGCGGCCCAGCACGCAATAGCCGAAATTGGAATAGGCGTAGTGCTGCCCCGGTGGACGGTCCAGCGGCCGGTTGGCCAGCGTCCAGGTGATGAGTTGCGCGTGATCCATGTGCGGGTGCGTGAACATGGGATCGCGGTTGTCGTTGCTCCAGCCGCCGCCGGTATGCGTCAGGAGATTTTCGAGCGTGATCTGCTCGATGCCGGGCGAGTAGGGTGGCGCGCCATAATCGGTACCGAGCAGCGCGCCGGGGCCGAACACGCGGTCGGTGAGCTTGACGCGATTCTCCTCGATCAGCCGGAACAGCGTCACCGAGGTGATCATCTTGCTGACACTGGCGATGCGAAACAGATGCTGCGGCGTCGCCGCTTCGTTCTGCTCGCGATCGGCAATGCCGAAGGCGGCCTGATGGACGATTGCACCCGCATAGCCAATCGCGACGGAGAGCGCCGGCACCTCGTATTTGTCCATGAAGGCCTGCGCCAGCCGACCCATCGCATTGCGCTCGGCCGGCGAGGGCGCGCGGATGCTCGGCGGGTTGGGCGCGGGCTGCGCCAGCGCACGGTGCCAGAGCAGCGGCAATGCGCACGCGCCGGCTGCGAGCTTAACGATATCCCGACGTCCAGGCTGCATGGTCCGCCTCCTCGGGCGGCCAAGGTCTTCAGTAGGTCGCCCGTCCCCCGGAGATATCAAACACCGCGCCGGTGGAGAAGGCACAATCCTGGGATGAGAGCCACGCCACCATCGCCGCTAGCTCTTCCACCAGCACGAAGCGGCCCTTCGGGATCTTCGACAGCATGAAGTCGATATGCTGCTGCGTCATCTGGTCGAAGATCGCGGTCTTCGCCGCCGCCGGCGTCACGGCGTTGACGAGAATGTCGTGTGCCGCAAGCTCCTTGCCGAGCGACTTCGTCAGCGCGATCAGGCCGGCCTTGGAGGCCGAGTAGTGCGCGGCGTTGGGATTGCCTTCCTTGCCGGCGATCGAGGCGATGTTCACGATCCGCCCGTATTTCTGCGCGAGCATCGCGGGCACGATCGCCTTGCAGACGATGAAGGGGCCGTCGAGGTTGATACGCAGCACCTTGCGCCATTCCTCCAGATCGGTCTCCCAGACCGGCTTGTTGACGCCGGCGATGCCGGCATTGTTGACGAGGATGTCGACCTTGCCGAAGGCCTTGAGCGTGGCATCGCGGGCCTGCTCGACGGCCGCGGTGTCGGTGACGTCGACCTTGAAGACCTTGGTGTCGCCGCCGACGTCCTTGGCCGTCTTCTCGGCGAGCGCCGAGTCGAAGTCCCAGATCGCGACCCTGGCGCCGGAGGCGACGAAGCGCTCGGTGATGGCGCGGCCAAAGCCCTGGGCGCCGCCGGTGACGATGGCGACGCGGCCGTTGAGATCGATCTTGTTCATGCTGGCGGCCTCTGGCGTCAGAGCATGTAGCCGCCGTCGACGACGAGGTCGACGCCGGTGGTGAAGGCGCTCTCGTCGCTGCCGAGATAGACCGCCATGGAGGCGATCTCCTCGGCGGTGCCGAGCCGGCCCATCTTCTGGCGGGAGATGAACATGTCCTTGCCCTGCGGCCCTTGCGCGGCGGCGCGATCGAGCATCGAGGGGGTCTCGACGGTGCCGGGGCAGATCGAGTTGCAGCGGATGCCCTTGGTGATGAAGTCGAGCGCGACGGCGCGGGTCAGCAGCGACACCGCGGCCTTCGACGCGCTGTAGACGTAGCGGTTGGCCGGCGGCCGCAGCGCGGCGCAGGACGAGATGTTGACGATGCTGCCGCCGCCGCCCGCCAGCATGTCGGGCAGGAACGCCCTGATGGTCCGGTGCATCGACTTGACGTTGAGGTCGAACGAGAAGTCGAAATCCTCCTCCGAGCACTCCAGGATGGTGCCGTGATGCACGAAGCCGGCCGCGTTGAGCAGGATGTCGACCTTGCCGATGCGCTTGGCGAAGGCGTTGACGTCGGCGGTGTTGCGGACGTCGAGCTTGGCGACCTCGGCGATGCCGTCCTTGGTGAGGCCCGCGATGCCGGCTTCGTTGATGTCGGTGGCGATCACGGTCGCGCCTTCACGCGCGAATGCGATGGCGCACGCGCGCCCGATGCCTGCTGCCGCTGCCGTGACGACGGCGCGTTTTCCCTTGAGGCGGTCTGCCATTGTTTTCTCCTTTGAATTGTCTGTCGCCATTCCGGGGCGCGCCTCTTGGCGCGAGCCCGGAATCTATTTCGCGACGGGGTCTATGGCATGATGGATCCCGGGCTCGCGACTTCGTCGCGCCCCGGAATGACAGTCGTTCTAGTGATTATCCCGCGCCACACCGAACGTGCCGGCGACGTTCTGGTAGCGCGTGGCGAGCTCCATGCAGGCGCCGGTCGATTGCTGGCCGACGGTGTTGCGATAGATCTCCTGCCACGGCGTCTGGTTCGCCGGATGCTTGAAGCCGCCATTGGCCATCAGCTCGGCGTGGCGCTTCTTCAGCTCCTCGTCCGAGATCAGGATGTTGGCGCTGCCCTTGTTGAGGTCGATGCGGACCTTGTCGCCGGTCTTGAGGATCGCAAGCCCGCCATTGGCGGCCGCTTCCGGCGAGGCGTTCAGGATCGAGGGCGAGCCCGAGGTGCCGGACTGGCGGCCGTCACCGATGCAGGGCAGCGCGAGGATGCCGCGTTTGATCAGCGCCGCCGGCGGCTGCATGTTCACGACCTCGGCGCCGCCGGGATAGCCGATCGGTCCGGTGCCGCGGACGAACAGCATGCAATTCTCGTCGATGTCGAGCGAGGCGTCGTCGATCCGCGCGTGGTAGTCCTCCGGTCCCTCGAACACGATGGCGCGGCCCTCGAAGGCATTCAGGTCCTTCGGGTTGCTGAGATAGCGGTCGCGGAATTCCTTGGAGATCACGCTGGTCTTCATGATCGCGGAATCGAACAGATTGCCCTTCAGCACCAGGAAGCCGGCGTCCTTCACCAGCGGCTTGTCATAGGCCCAGATCACGTCGTTGTCGGGCTTGGGCGCATCCTTGCAGTTCTCGCCGATGCCGCGGCCATTCACCGTGACCGCGTCCTCGTGGATGCGCTTGTGCTTCATCAATTCGCGCACCACGGCCGGCACGCCGCCTGCGCGGTGGAATTCCTCGCCGAGATAGAAGCCGGCCGGCTGCATGTTGACCAGCAGCGGCACGTCGTGGCCGACCTTCTGCCAATCCTCGATCGACAGCTCGACGCCGATGTGGCGGGCCAGCGCGTTGATGTGGATCGGCGCGTTGGTCGAGCCGCCGATCGCCGAGTTGATGACGATGCAGTTCTCGAACGCCTTGCGGGTCAGGATGTCCGAGGGCTTGAGGTCTGCCCAGACCATCTCGACGGCGCGTTTCCCCGTCTCGTATGCGATCTGGCCGCGCTCGCGATAGGGCGCGGGGATCGCGGCACAGCCCGGCAGCGAGAAGCCGAGCGCTTCGGCGAGGCCGTTCATGGTCGACGCCGTGCCCATGGTGTTGCAATGGCCGACCGAGGGCGCCGAGGACGCCACGATCTCCATGAACTCCTCGTAGTCGATCTCGCCGGCGGCGAGCCGCTCGCGCGACTTCCAGACGATGGTGCCGGAGCCGGTGCGCTCGCCGGCATGCCAGCCGTTCAGCATCGGGCCGCCCGACAGCACGATCGCGGGCAGGTTCACGGTCGCGGCCGCCATCATGCAGGCGGGCGTGGTCTTGTCGCAGCCGGTGGTCAGCACCACGCCGTCGAGCGGATAGCCGTAGAGGATCTCGACCAGGCCGAGATAGGCGAGGTTGCGGTCGAGCGCCGCGGTCGGGCGCTTGCCGGTCTCCTGGATCGGATGGGTCGGGAATTCCATCGCGATGCCGCCGGCCTCGCGGATGCCTTCGCGGACGCGGTGCGCCAGCTCGATATGGTGGCGGTTGCACGGGGAGAGGTCGTTGCCGGTCTGGGCAATGCCGATGATCGGCTTGCCGGACTGCAGCTCGGCGCGGGTGAGGCCGTAATTCAGGTAGCGCTCCATATAAAGCGCGGTCATGCCCGGATTATGCGGGTTGTTGAACCATTCCTGGGAGCGGAGGTGGCGGCGAGCGCCGTTGCTGGCGGGCGCATGCCCATTGGTTGGGTTTTTTGTCATTGGTTTCTCCTGCAATGCAAACGCACTGGCGTCGGGGGCTCAGCTTCGGCTGGTGCGATGCCCAACGGCGCGGTCGATGGTTCAAAGGCCCGTTTGCGGGTCATTTCCTCACGAGGGCGATACTACTCATGGCTACTTGGTAACGCTATCATTTTGTTCGCCGTGCCTGCGCCGGATACAGCTGGCTTGCTGTCCGAACGCCGCGATGCCGAGCTTTGCCGTTCGATCACCTTGAAGCCGAGATCGAGCACCGGACGCTCCGGGCGCCGTCCTTCAATCGCCTCGATGAGCATGGTCGCGGCGGTGTTGCCCATCTCGTAGCGGTTGGTGCGCACGCTGGTGAGGGTGGGGACCGCGGAGGCCATGAATTCGAGGTCGTTGAAGCCGACGATTGCGATCTGTTCGGGGATCGCGATCTCGCGGCGCCGGCATTCGAAGAGGACGCCGAGCGCGAGGTCGTCGTTGGCGCAGAACACCGCATCGATGCCGGGCTCGCGTCCGAGCAGATCGGCGAAGAGGGTGCCGCCGAGCGTCACCGAGGTCGGCGTCGCCGTGGTGACGACGAGGCGCTGTTCGAACAGGCCTGCCTCCTTCATGGCCGAGACATATCCGTCCAGCCGCCGCTGCACCCGCGGGTCCATGCGCGCGCCGACGAAGCCGATCTTGCGGTGGCCTTGCGCGAACAGGTGCGCAACCGCCGCGCGCGCTGCATCATAGTGCGAAAAGCCGATCATCATGTCGACCGGATTCGGCCCGACCTCCATGATCTGCACGATCGGGCAGTCGGCGGCCTCCAGCATCGCGCGCGATTCCTCGGTCTGGTCGATGCCGGTGACGATCAGTCCGGCCGGCTTCTGCGCCAGAAACAGGCGGAGTAGCTTCTCTTCCTGGAGAATACTATAGCGTGTGTTGGACAACTGGATCGAGTACCGGCTGCCTTCGGAGGCGTCATAGATGCCGCGCAGCACGTCCGAGAATACGTTGTTGGTCAGCGACGGAATCAAGACGCCGATCACTTCGGTGCGTTGCGAGGCCAGCGCGCGCGCTGCGAGGTTCGGCACGTAGCCGAGCTCCCTGGCGGCGCTCTCGACCCGCGTCCGCTTGGCGACCGACAGCGCCTCCGGATTACGGAAGAAGCGCGACGCCGTGATCGGGCTGACGCCGGCAAGCTCGGCGACTTCCGCCAGCCGGATTTTGCCTGACTTGGTGCGTTTTCGACCCATTTGCTGCTCTTAACACAGTCACTCCCGCAAACAAAGGAACGTTGACAGCGCTACCAGCAGCGACTAACCAAAGACAAATTGCCAAAACCGCACAAACTGCCGACAATGTCGCTCGCTAAGATCGGGCTTCGGTCGGTGAAGTCTGAAAAAACAAGACGGTCGCGGCGCTCGAAGCGTCGTGGACTTTCGAGGAGGGAGCTAGATGTCGTCTGTGCAAATCCGCGACGTGCGGAAATCGTTCGGCAATTTTGAAGTCCTGCACGGCGTCTCGATTCCGATCGAGGATGGCCAGTTCGTCGTCCTGGTTGGTCCCTCCGGCTGCGGCAAGTCGACGCTTCTGCGCATGCTCGCAGGCCTCGAGAACATCACCTCCGGCACGATCTCGATCGGCGACCGCGTCGTCAACAATGTCCAGCCCAAGGAGCGGGACATTGCGATGGTGTTCCAGAACTACGCGCTCTATCCGCACATGACCGTGGCCGAGAACATGGGCTTCTCGCTGAAGCTGCGGAATGCGGGCTCCGACGAGATCAACAAGCGAGTCAAGCGCGCCGCCGAAATTCTCGCGCTGGGGCCGCTGCTCGAGCGCTATCCGCGCCAGCTTTCCGGCGGCCAGCGCCAGCGCGTCGCCATGGGCCGCGCCATCGTGCGCGATCCCCAGGTCTTCCTGTTCGACGAGCCCTTGTCGAACCTCGACGCCAAGCTGCGCGTCGCCATGCGCACCGAGATCAAGGAACTGCATCAGCGGCTGAAGACCACGACCGTCTACGTCACCCACGACCAGATCGAGGCCATGACCATGGCCGACAAGATCGTCGTCATGCATGACGGCATCGTCGAGCAGATGGGCACGCCGCTCGAGCTCTACGACAAGCCGGAAAACCAGTTCGTCGCCGGCTTCATCGGCTCGCCCGCCATGAACTTCCTCAAGGGGCATGTGCGCGTGAATGGCGTTGCGACCTTCGAAGGGCCGAACGGCGTCAAGCTGCCGCTCAAGAACGCGCCGGCCGCGTCCGACGGTCGTCCGGCCGTCTATGGTGTGCGGCCCGAGCATTTCACCATCGCCGACGACGGCGCCGATGCCGAGATCATCGTGGTCGAGCCGACCGGCTCGGAGACGCAGGTGTTCGCCAAGGTCGGTGGCGAGCAGGTCGTCG
The DNA here is from genome assembly GCF_008932115.1 of Bradyrhizobium betae. Taxonomy (NCBI): domain Bacteria; kingdom Pseudomonadati; phylum Pseudomonadota; class Alphaproteobacteria; order Hyphomicrobiales; family Nitrobacteraceae; genus Bradyrhizobium; species Bradyrhizobium betae. Next base: position 427,665 of record NZ_CP044543.1, on the reverse strand, counting down.
CGGTGTTCCGCGAGCGCCACCAGTTCAATCCGGGTGACAAGGTCAAGCTGAAGCCCGATCCGTCGCTGGTGCATTTGTTCGACGATGCGACGGGCAAACGCCTGTAGCGACGTCGAAGGACTGACGAAGAACTACCAAAATATAAATATAAAATTCAGGGAGTGAACGATGAGCAATTTCGACAGGCGAAGTGTGCTTAAAGCCGGCCTGGGCGGCGCAGCGTTGCTGGCCGGCCCGGGTATCGTCCCGGTCCGCGCGGCCGAGTGGACCAATGTGCCGGAGGCGAACGCCTCCATCCGCGTGCTGCGCTGGAAGCAGTTCATCCAGGCGGAATTCGACAAGTTCGCCGAGCAGACCAAGAAGTTTTCCGAAAAGACCGGCGTCAAGGTCAAGCTTGAAGCCGAGAGCTGGGAAGACATCCGTCCCAAGGCTGCGGTCGCCGCCAATGTCGGCGCCGGTCCCGACCTGATCATCGGCACGCTCGATGATCCCCACAAATTCCCGGAAAAGCTGATCGACATGACTGACATCGCCGACTATCTCGGCAAGCAGTATGGCGGCTGGTATCCGGTCGCCGAACGCTACGGCAAGAAGGGCAACAGCTGGATCGCCATCCCGCAGGGCGCGACCGGCGGCTGCCTGAACTACCGCATCAGCCACGTGAAGGCCGCGGGCTTCGAGGAATTCCCCAAGGACACCGCCGGCTTCCTCAAGCTCTGCCAGGCCTTGAAGAAGAACAACACGCCCGCCGGCTTCGCTCTGGGCCACGCCACCGGCGATGCCAATGGCTGGTGCCAGTGGGCGCTGTGGGCGTTCGGCGGCAAGGTCGTCAACGACAAGAACGAGGTCGTGATCGACTCGCCCGAGACGATCGCCGCGCTCGAATACGTCAAGCAGCTGTACGAAACCTTCATCCCCGGCGTGCTGTCGTGGAACGACTCGAACAACAACAAGGCATTCCTCAACGGCGAGCTCAGCCTGACCCTGAACGGCATCTCGATCTGGACCGTCGGCAAGAACTCCACGGATCCGAAGCAGCAGGAGATCGCCAAGGACATGAACCACGCGGCGATGCCGATTGGCCCTGTCGGTGTGCCGACCGAGCAGCAGAACGTGCTGGTCTACTACGGTTACAAGCACTCGAAGTATCCGAAGGCGGTCAAGGAATACATCAAGTTCATGATGGACAAGGAGAACTACGACGCCTGGGAGGTTTCCTCGAACGGCTACGTTTCGCCGCCGCTGCCCGCCTACAACGAAAACCCGGTCTGGACGTCGGATCCGAAGATCACCCCGTTCCGCGATTGCCTTAAGCGCAGCCGCGACAACGGTTTTGCCGGCGACCTCGGTTACGCCTCCGCTGCCGTGATGGGCGACTTCGTCGTCGTCGACATGTTCGCGGAAGCAGCCTCCGGCTCGGCGACGCCGAAGCAGGCGGCCGCGCGCGCCGCCGAGCGGGCCAAGCGCTACTATCAGGTCTGATCAGGTCCAATCCGCACGGCGTCCGGTTCGCCGGACGCCGTGACTATTCGTCGAGAGGAATCCGACATGGCAGTCATGGCCGAGCCCGTTGTCGCGCCTGCAAGGCGCAGCAGCCTGTGGAGCAGAGCATTCGAGAGCAGGCATTTTCTCGGCGCGATGTTCATGGTGCCGGCTATCGCGATTCTCATCCTGTTTCTGGCTTACCCGCTGGCGCTGGGCTTCTGGCTCGGCATGACCGACACCAAGATCGGCGGGGCCGGACGCTACATCGGCTTCCAGAACTTCGTCTCGCTGTCGAAGGACTCGGTGTTCTGGCTATCGGTGTTCAACACCATCTTCTATACGGTCGCCGCGAGCGCCGTGAAATTCGCCATCGGGCTTTACCTGGCGCTACTGCTCAACGAGCGGCTGCCTTTCAAGTCGATGGTCCGCGCCATCGTTCTGCTGCCGTTCGTGGTGCCGACAGTGCTCTCGGCGATCGCGTTCTGGTGGATTTACGACAGCCAGTTCTCGATCATTTCCTGGGTGCTGATCAAGGCCGGCCTGATCACGCGCTACATCGACTTCCTCGGCGATCCCTGGAATGCGCGCTGGTCGGTCGTCGCCGCCAATATCTGGCGCGGGGTGCCATTCGTGGCGATCACGCTGCTGGCGGGCTTGCAGACCATCTCGCCATCGCTCTACGAGGCCGCCAATCTCGACGGCGCCACCAACATGCAGCGCTTCCGCCACATCACGCTGCCGATGCTGTCACCGATCATCGCGGTCGTGATGACGTTCTCGGTGCTGATGACCTTCACCGACTTCCAGCTGATCTACACCATCACGCGGGGCGGGCCGATCAATTCCACGCATCTGATGGCCACTCTGTCGTTCCAGCGCGCCATTACCGGCGGCAATCTCGGCGAGGGCGCGGCGATCTCGAATGCGATGATCCCGTTCCTGGTCGCGGCAATTCTGTTGAGCTTCTTCGGACTTCAGCGCTCCCGCTGGCAGCAGGGCGGAAGGGACTGACCATGAGCACCGCGGACGACCAAAGCGTCGGTATGGACTACCTCGAGAGCTTCCCGCGGAAGTTCTTGCGCGTCTACCTGCCGCTCGGCCTGATCATCTTCTTCCTGCTGTTCCCGTTCTACTGGATGGCGATCGCGACGTTCAAGCCGGACGCGGAGATGTACGATTACGAGAAGTACAATCCGTTCTGGATCGTCCATCCGACGCTGGAGCACATCAAGAAGCTGTTCTTCGACACCGACTATCCGCTGTGGATGTGGAACACGGTGATCGTCTCGGTGTCCTCCACCTTCATCTCGCTGTTTGCCAGCGTCTGCGCCGCCTACGCGATAGAGCGTCTCCGCTACAAGGGCTCGCGCTATGTCGGTCTTGCGATCTTCCTCGGCTATCTCGTGCCGCCCTCGATCCTGTTCATTCCGCTGGCGGCGATCGTGTTCCAGCTCGGCCTGTTCGACGGCAATCTGGCGCTGATCCTGACCTACCCGACCTTCCTGATCCCGTTCTGCACCTGGCTGCTGATGGGCTATTTCCGCACCATCCCCTATGAGCTGGAGGAGTGCGCGCTGATCGACGGGGCCACGCGGCTCCAGATCCTGATGAAGATCACGCTGCCGTTGTCGCTCCCGGGGGTGATTTCGGCGGGCATCTTCGCCTTCACGTTGTCCTGGAACGAGTTCATCTACGCGCTGACCTTCATCTCCTCGTCGGAAAACAAGACCATACCGGTCGGCGCCATCACCGAACTCGTCAACGGCGACGTCTACCATTGGGGCGCGCTGATGGCGGCGGCCCTGACCGGCTCGGTCCCCGTAGTTATCCTTTATTCCTTCTTCGTGGAGTACTATGTGTCGGCGATGACCGGCGCCGTGAAGGAATGATCTCGGGGCCGCCATGAGAGCGCCTCTCGCCTGATGCGCTCCGACAACAAGAAGGAGTAGGCTCTTGCACATTCTGGTTCTGGGCGCCGCCGGCATGGTCGGCCGCAAATTGTGTGAACGGCTGTTGCGCGACGGCCGGCTCGGCAAGAGCGACATCACCAAGCTGACCATGCATGACGTTGTCGAGCCCAAGCAGCCGGAAAAGGCCGGTTTCCCAGTCGAGACCGTGTCGGGCGATTTCGCCGTGCCGGGCGCAGCCGAAAAGCTGATCGCCGGCCGCCCGGACGTGATCTTCCATCTCGCCGCGATCGTCTCGGGCGAGGCCGAGCTCGATTTCGACAAGGGCTACCGTATCAATCTCGACGGCACGCGGATGCTGCTCGATGCCGTCCGCCTCGTCGGCGGCGGCTACAAGCCGCGCGTGGTGTTCACGTCCTCGATCGCGGTGTTCGGTGCCCCGTTCCCGGACGCGATCGGCGACGAGTTCTTCCACACCCCGCTGCTCAGCTACGGCACCCAGAAGGCGATCGGCGAACTCCTGCTCGCCGACTATTCGCGCCGCGGCTTCCTCGACGGCATCGGCATCCGCCTGCCGACCATCTGCATCCGGCCCGGCCTGCCCAACAAGGCGGCATCGGGCTTCTTCTCCAACATTCTGCGCGAGCCGCTGGCCGGCAAGGAAGCGATCCTCCCGGTGTCCGAGGACGTCCGCCACTGGCACGCCACGCCGCGCTCGGCGGTCGGCTTCCTGCTCCATGCCGGCACCATGGACCTCGCCAAGGTCGGTCCGCGCCGCAACCTGACCATGCCGGGCTTCTCGGCCACGGTCGGCGAACAGATCGCCGCGCTCAGGCGTGTCGCCGGCGACAAGGTCGCCGCGCGCATCAAGCACCAGCCCGATCCGTTCATCGTCGGCATCGTCGGCGGCTGGCCGCGCAATTTCGAGGCAAAGCGGGCGCGCGAGCTCGGCTTCACCACCGAAGAGAAGACCTTCGACGACATCATCCGCATTCACATCGAAGACGAGCTCGGCGGCAACTTCGTCGCCTGATCCAACCGATGAACAGCTTGGATATGACGATGGCGAGCGTTGCTTGCATCGGCGAGTGCATGGTCGAGCTCCGGCAGGCTCATGGGGGGCATTCCTCCGGGCAGCATGCCGGGCAGGGCGGTGGCCTGTACTCGCGCGGCTTCGGCGGGGACACCCTCAACACCGCGGTGTATCTGGCGCGGCTCGAGGTCAAGGTCGACTATCTCACCGCGCTCGGCGATGACGCCTTGAGCGATGAGATGATCGCGGCCTGGACCGCCGAGAGCATCGGCACCAGGCGCGTCGTGCGGTTGCCGGGCAAGCTGCCCGGCCTCTACATGATCCAGACCGATGCGAACGGCGAGCGCCAGTTCTTCCACTGGCGCGACAGCGCGGCGGCGCGGCAGTTGATGAACCTGCCGGAGACGGACGAGCTGCTCAACTCGCTGATGAGCTACGACATCGTCTATCTCTCCGCGATCACGCTCTCGATCTACGACGCGGCCGGGCGCGATCGCCTGTTCGCGGCGATCACGCGGGCGCGGCTGCTCGGCACCCGCTTCGTGTTCGACACCAATTTTCGTGCGCGCGGCTGGCCCGATCGCGATGTCGCCCGCGAGGTCTTCGCCGCGGCCTTCGCGGCCGCCGACATCGTGCTGACCTCGACCGAGGATCTGCTCGCGCTCTATCCCGGCGAGAGCCAGGAGCAACTGATGGCACGGATCCCGAGCCCGGAGCTGGTGTTCCGGCTCGCCGAGCCTGTCAGCCTGTTGCGTTTCCCCGGCGGGACCAGCGAGGTCCGCGCCGAGCCCATGACCAAGCCGGTGGTCGACACCACCGCCGCCGGCGACAGCTTCGCGGCGGCCTATATCGCGGCGCGGCTGGCCGGTTCCGATCCGGTTGAGGCGGCCCAGGCCGGGCATCGCCTCGCCAGCCTGGTGATCTGCTATGCTGGAGCCATCATTCCGGGCTATGCCATGCCGCCGAAGAAGCGGCACCGGCCGCCGACCACGCGTCAAGCGACCAAGTGACTCGCGACCAAGTGAAACGAAAGCCAAGATGACCACGAGCGCCCAGCAGAACCACCTCGTCGCGCTGTTCAAGGCCGCGACCGTCATTCCCGTCCTCACCATCGAGCGTATCCAGGACGCCGTGCCGCTGGCGCGTGCACTGGTCGCCGGCGGCATCCGCACGCTGGAGGTGACCATGCGCACCCCTGTTGCGATCGAGGCGGCGCGGGCGATGATGGCCGAGGTGCCCGAGGCGGTCGTCGGCATCGGCACGATTCTCAATCCGGCCGACTTTACCCGCGTCGAGAAACTCGGCGTCGCGTTCGGCATCAGCCCGGGCCTGACCCCCGATCTCCTGAAGGCCGCCACCGACAGCTCCTTGCCGTTTGCGCCCGGCATTGCCACCGCGTCCGAGCTGATGATGGCGCTGTCCTACGGCTTCGACGTCGCAAAGTTCTTCCCGGCCGAGCAGGCCGGCGGCATCAAGGGCCTGCGCGCCCTCGGCGGCCCGTTCCCGAATGTGCGGTTCTGCCCCACAGGTGGCGTCGGCGAGGCCAATGCGGCGACCTGGCTCGCCGAGCCCAACGTGGTCGCGGTCGGCGGCTCCTGGCTGTGCCCGGCGGCGGAGATCAAGGCCGGGAACTGGGCCGGCATAACTGCCATCTGCCAGCGCAGCCTCCAGGCCCTGAAAGCCGCGTGAAGTCTTGCCAACCCTGCGCTAAGACTTAGCTCAGCCAAGACCTAGATCAGATGTCCCCAGGGAGAGATACCATGACCGCCAGCATCGTCGGATGGGCCCATACGCCGTTCGGCAAGTTTGACACCGAGACTGTGGAAAGCCTCGTGGTGAAGGTTGCCAACGAGGCGCTGGCGGATGCCGGCATTTCGGCCGGCGACGTCGACGAGATCGTGCTCGGCCATTTTAACGCCGGCTTCTCGCCGCAGGATTTCACGGCGTCGCTGGTGCTCCAGGCCGACCCGAAGCTGCGTTTCAAGCCCGCGACCCGCGTCGAGAACGCCTGCGCCACGGGCTCTGCTGCCGTGCACCAGGGCCTGCGCGCGATCGCCGCCGGCGCGGCCAAGATCGTCCTCGTCGTCGGCGTCGAGCAGATGACGCGCACGCCAGGCCCGGAGATCGGCAAGAACCTGCTCAAGGCCTCATATCTGCCGGAGGACGGTGAAACCGTCGGCGGCTTCGCCGGGGTGTTCGGCAAGATCGCCAGCTCCTATTTTCAGAAATACGGCGACCAGTCCGACGCGTTGGCGCTGATCGCGGCCAAGAACCACAAGAACGGCGTCGCCAATCCCTTCGCCCAGATGCGCAAGGATTTCGGCTTCGACTTCTGCCGCGCCGAGAGCGAGAAGAACCCCTACGTTGCCGGCCCGCTGAAGCGCACCGACTGCTCGCTGGTCTCCGACGGCGCCGCGGCGCTGATCCTGGCCGATGCCGAGACTGCCAAGAGCATGAGCAAGTCGATCGGCTTCCGCGCCACCGCTCATGCCCAGGACTTCCTGCCGATGTCCAAGCGCGACATCCTCCAGTTCGAGGGCTGCACCGTCGCCTGGCAGCGCGCGCTGGAGCAGGCGGGCGTGACGCTCTCCGATCTCTCCTTTGTCGAGACCCATGACTGCTTCACCGTCGCCGAGCTGATCGAATACGAAGCGATGGGCCTGACGCCGAGGGGCAGGGCGCCCGCGCCATCAAGGAAGGCTGGACGCTCAAGGACGGCAAGCTGCCGGTCAATCCGTCCGGCGGCCTGAAGGCCAAGGGCCATCCGATCGGCGCCACCGGCGTGTCCATGCACGTGATGACAGCGATGCAGCTCGCAGGCCAGGCGCCCGAGGGGATGCAGCTCAAGAATCCAAAACTCGGCGGCATCTTCAACATGGGCGGCGCCGCGGTCGCCAACTACGTCTCCGTGCTGGAGCCGCTGAAGTAGGTCTTGTCGCTTCCGTTGGGTGGGCAAAGGTGCGAAAGCTCCGTGCCCACCTTCTTTCTTGCGCTAGATCATGGTGGGCCCGCCGGGGCCCCTTAAAGCTCTTGGTTGATTTGCAGGGAATACATCATGAGCAATGACTACGAAGACTCGCTATCGATGGACGCACTCAACGATCGCATTGCGATCCTCGAGGACAATATCAGGCAGCTGATCGAGCAGGCTGCGGCTGCCTCGGGCGAGCAGAGCGAGTCCCGCATTGCCGACCGCCTCAACCAGCAGAATGAGGAGCTCGACCGGCTCCTCAAGATCCGCGAATCCCGCCAGAAGAAATAGCCGGCCGATATCGCCGCGCGGCGCATGCGGCCATACCCCGGCCGCCCTTGCGCGCGCGGCGTCGCTGCCGTTAGCTGACCGAAATCGCGGGGCTGATCTGGCCTTGCGCAATCGGGAGCAAACGAATGGGGCCGCTGAAGGGCATCAAGGTCGTCGACATGACCACCGTGCTGATGGGGCCCTATGCGACCCAGATGCTCGGCGACTACGGCGCCGACGTGATCAAGGTCGAATCGCTCGACGGCGACGTCACCCGCCTGATCGGCCCGATGCGGCACACCGGCATGGGCCCGGTGTTCCTCAACACCAATCGCAGCAAGCGCTCGATCTGCCTCGACCTGAAGAAGCCTCCGGGGCGCGATGCCGTGCTGCGGCTGCTGAAGGACGCCGACGTTCTCGTCTACAATGTTCGCCCGCAGGCGATGGCGCGGCTTCAGCTCGGCTATGACATCGTCTCGAAAATCAATCCGCGCCTGGTCTATGCCGGCGTATTCGGCTTCGGCCAGGACGGGCCTTATGCCGCAAAGCCCGCCTATGACGATCTGATCCAGGGCGCCACGGCGCTTCCCGCGCTGATGGCGCAGACCGGCGACGGCGTGCCGCGCTACGTGCCGAACGCGCTGGTCGACCGCATCGTCGGCCTCACCGCTGTCGGCGCGATCTGCGCCAGCCTCGTGCATCGCGACCGCACCGGCCGCGGCCAGCGCGTCGACATCCCGATGTTCGAGACCATGGCGGGCTTCGTCATGGGCGACCACATGGGCGGCCTCACCTATGAGCCGCCGCTCGACAAGGGCGGCTATGCCCGCCACCTCTCGCGCGACCGCAGGCCCTACAAGACCTCGGACGGCTATCTCAGCGTCATCGTCTATAACGACAAGCAGTGGGAGAATTTCTTCAAGGCGACGGGGCGCGACGATCTGCGCGCCGATCCGATGTTCGCGACCTTCGCCGGCCGCGCCGCCAACATCGACGTCGTCTACGCCGAGCTCGCGCGCATTTTCGAGACGCGCACCACGGCGGAATGGATCGACCTGCTGACCGAGGCCGACGTGCCTGTCATGCCGATGCACGATTTGCAGGGCGTGCTGCACGACGAGCATCTGGAGGCGACGAAGTTCTTCCCGGTCGTGAACCACCCGACCGAGGGGCCGATCCGGAGCATGAAGGTGACGGCGACCTGGTCGGAGACCGAGGCCGAGCCGGTGCGGCTGGCGCCGCGGCTCAACGAGCACGGCGCCGAGATTTTGCGAGAGATCGGCTACTCCGCGGATGAGATCGCGGCCATGGTCCGCGACGGCGTGACGCGTTCGCCGCCGGACGAGACGTAGGGGACTGCCATGAGCTTCATCACCGGCGTCGGCCTCACGCCCTATGGCAAGCACGAGGGCTCGTCCTCGCTCGATCTGATGAGCAAGGCCGCTCAACTTGCGCTCGACGATGCCGGGCTCAAGCGTACGGACATCGACGGAATCCTCTGCGGCTACTCCACGGTCTCTCCGCACATCATGCTGGCGACCGTGTTTGCCGAGCACTTCGGCATCCGCCCGTCCTACGCCCATGCCGTGCAGGTCGGCGGCGCGACGGGGCTGGCGATGACGATGCTCGCGCATCATCTCGTCGAGGCGGGCGTTGCGCGCAACGTGCTGGTGGTCGCCGGCGAGAATCGGCTCACCGGGCAGAGCCGCGACGCCTCGATCCAGGCGCTGGCGCAGGTCGGCCATCCCGACTACGAGGTGCCGCTCGGTCCGACCATTCCCGCCTATTACGGCCTCGTCGCCACCCGCTACATGCACGAATACGGCGTCACCGAAGCGGACCTCGCCGAGTTCGCGGTGCTGATGCGCAGCCACGCCTGCACCCATCCCGGCGCGCAATTCCACGATCCGATCACGGTTGCCGACGTCATGGCTTCGAAGCCGGTGGCGATGCCGCTCAAGCTGCTCGACTGCTGCCCGGTGTCCGATGGCGGCGCGGCGTTCGTGATCAGCCGCGAGCGGACCGGGGAAGCCGGCGTCCGCATCCGCGGCTGCGCGCAGGCGCATACCCATCAGCATGTCACGGCGGCACCGGCATTGAGTGAGCTCGGTGCAGAAATCTCGATTGCCCGCGCCAAGGAAGCCACCGGCCTTGCGATTTCTGACGTGCGCTACGCCGCGATCTACGACAGCTTTACCATCACTCTGGCGTTGCTGCTTGAAGACCTCGGCCTTGCCGGCCGCGGCGAGGCGGCGGCCCGCGTGCGATCAGGCCATTTCAGCCGCGACGGCGCCATGCCGCTCAACACCCATGGCGGCCTGCTCAGCTACGGCCATTGCGGCGTCGGCGGCGCGATGGCGCATCTGGTCGAGGCGCATGTGCAGATGACGGGGCGGGCTGCAAATCGGCAGGTGCGCGACGCCTCGATCGCGCTGCTGCACGGCGATGGCGGCGTGCTGTCGTCCCACGTCAGCATGTTCCTGGAGCGGGTGCGATGAGCGAACGAATCGCCGACTGGACCAAGGGCGGAGAGGTCATCACTTTTCAGACCTGCACCGCATGCGGCCATGTGCAGTATTTTAACCGCGCGTTCTGCGCGGTGTGCGGGGCCTCCGATCCGCGGGAGGCGCGCGCCGGCGGCAAGGGCAGGGTCTATGCGACCTCGCTGGTCTGCCGCGCCGCCACGCCCGAGACGCGCGCGCACGTGCCCTACAACATCCTGCTGGTCGATTGCGCCGAGGGGTTTCGCATGATGGCGCACGGTGAACATGACCTCGCGATCGGCGACGAGGTCGATGCGAGCTTCAGGCCGTTTGCCGGAAAGCTGGTGCCGTTCTTCACGAAGCGGAAATAGCGGGATTCGTCATTCGGGGCGGTCCGAGGGACCGAGCCTGGAACGGGAGTTCTGGGCCTGGCCTGTGCGAGGGCCACCCCGGAATGACGAAAACTCTTGCTAACGCAACTCTACCTAACGCCCGTAGAACAAGATGCTGGCGATGACCAGCATCGCCGTCACCGCCAGCATATGCGCGAGCGATCCCGAGGCCGCCCCCTTGGTGGCTTCCTTCATGCCTTTTTCTCCCTAGACTTGGGCGTGACTCATCGTTGTGCGCTACTCGCACACCCCGCGGCCAATTGTTTTTACTCGGAACACCCCTTGCGAGTATTCACCGCGATTTGTCCCCACGCAGCGAATATCGACTGTGCCAAGGTCGATCAGCATTGCGGCGGCATTTTGACTCGATGATGTTGCTCTTGAGGTTGTGCAGCAAAGGGTTTGCGAGCACTTTCCTCAATCGCGACAAATCATCGGACTTTCCCGCGGGAGTTCGCAGGCTTCGTCATTGCCATCGATTTGGCTTTCGACGCCTTCATCAGCGCATCCCTGATGTTGTTGAGATGACGCGTCATTGCAGTACTCGCCTTGCGCGGATTCCTCGCTTGGACGGCTTCGAAGATGGCCTCGTGATCCCTCCGCCACATCGGACGATAGTCCTCCATCTGCATGTGTTTGTGAATCTCCTGCCAGATGCCGGACTCGGTCTGTGCGCGCCATAGCGAGTCGCAGATCGATACCAGTGCGCCGTTTCCCGTCGCTTCGGCCAGCACCATGTGGAAGCGGTGGTCCGACGTGTCGGCCTCGCGTCCCTGCGCATGTTCCCAGCGCATCATGGCGAGCGCTTCGGCAAGCTGCGCGAAAATGGCCTCGGTGCCGCGCTGTGCCGCGATCGCCGCGATCTGCGGCTCGATCAGCTGGCGCGCTTCCAGATTCTCGAAAGGCCCGAAGCCTTCGAGCACATGCACGTCAGGTGCTTCCTGACGGCTGATCACGTAGACGCCGCTGTTGCTGCGCACCTTCAGCATGCCGGCCATCGCCAGCGACAGTATGGCCTCGCGCACCGTCGGCCGCGATACGCCAAAGGTCTTCGCAAGATCGCGCTCGGCCGGCAGGCGCTGGCCGATCCGGTAACTCGCCTGGATCATCGCAGCAATGCGCCTGGCGACGATCTCGAAGCTGCGTTCGGGCTTGGACGGGGGATCGTGCAACATCTTCGTGCTCGTCAGCTGTTTCTTTGACTTTGACAAGCCGGCGCACGAAAGCCAAGCTGGTCAGACCAATTTGGACTGACCAGTTTTGCGCGACCGGGGTTGGGAATTCGGCGGGTCGATGGAGGCTGCGCGCGTGTTCGACAGCAAGCCCAATTCAGCCGAGGCGCGCGATATCGCGTTCCATCTGCACTCGCAGACCAATCCGCAGCGTCATGCGGCAAGCGCTATCTGGAAGCGATGGCGGGGCTGTGGTGCACCTCGCTCGGCTTTTCCGAGACGCGGCTCAAGGCGGCGGCCGCCGCGGCCTATGACAAGTTCGGCTTCTATCACAGCTTCAATCACAAGACGCCCGACAACACGATCGACCTCGCCGAGAAGCTGGTCGAGATATCGCGGATCCCGGATGCGCAGGCCTATTTCGCGACGTCAGGCTCGGAAGCCACCGAGACGATGGTGAAGCTCGCCTGGGTGTATCACGCGGTCCATGGCAAGCCCGGCAAGCGCAAGATCATCGCCCGCGATCGCGGCTTCCATGGCTCGACGATCGTTGCTGCTTCGATGTGCGGCCTGCCGCGCATGCATCGCGAGTTCGGCCTCCCGCTCGACGGCTTCCTGCATACGCATTGCCCTCGGCAATGGCGGCCGCTTCATGTATCTCGGCGGCAACGGCTTCTACTGGAAGGTGGTGCCGCATGCGACTGGCACCTGGGCTTTCGAATTACGACGCGCCGAGGGCGGCATCCGCCTCTGGGAAACGCTGCCCGGAGAGAGCTATCACGCCTTTGACGGATCCTATGGCGGCCTCTGGCGACGGCTCGGCCGCCCGCCGCAGGCGCTGGTCGGCGTTGGCTTCAGCACGCAGGGGGAATATATGGGCTTCCCCTATACTTTCCTCGATGGCGTCCTGGATCCCCGCGTCGCCTTTATGCGCGAGGGTATCGAGGATCTGGCAAGACCCGGCGCCAAGCTCGGCGAGCGTGGCTTCATGGGCGGTGGCGCCGCCGGCCACGAGCTGGACCGGGCGGACACGCGCCTCGGCACGCCGCATCATGCGATCATCATCGGTCGTGCCGTCCTGACCGATCCGACCTATCAGCCCGTCAACGAGGAGCGCTATGACCACACCTGGCCGGCGTCGCGCGAGGACATCATCCGATCCGACCTGACCTTCTTCGAGACGACGAATGGCGGCGCGGTGTTCTCCGTCGGCTCGATGAATTTCATCGGCGCGTTGCCGGTGGACGGCTACGACAACGTCGCGGCTCTGCTGGTGACCAACATCGTCAAGCGTTTTGCCGATCCGGAGCCATTCCCGCCGCCGAAAGCCTCTACATGACGGGCACTCTCACGCGACGATGTTGCTCTCGAGCCGGTGCGAGCATACTCTTGGGGACTGCCAGAAACGACAACAAGACCAAGACCCAAGGTGACTGATGGCCCGCATCAACTACAACGATCCGACCAAGGCATCCGACCGCACCCGCGAAATCCTCGACAAGAACCGCAATGCCAACATCTTCCGGATGATGTCGCATTCGCCGAGTTATTTCGAGCAGTACTGCCGCCTCGGCGGCGCCATCCGCCACAAGGGCGAACTCGATCCGGTCGTGCGCGAGCTCGCGATCACGCGCACCGGCATTCTGTGCGAGGCGCCGTACGAAATCGTCGCGCACAAGCGCATCGGCAAGAATGTCGGCGTCAGCGACGAGCAGAACGAGGCGCTCGAGAACTGGCAGGCCGCAACCTGCTTCAATGAATTGCAGCGCGCCGCGCTCGCCTTCACCGACGAGATCGTCAAGCTGAGGAAGCCGACGGATGCGACCTTCAAGGCGATCGCGGCAAAGCTGACGCCGGCCGCGCTGGTCGAGCTGCAGCTCTCGGTCGGCTTCTACATCATGACCTCGAAATTCCTGGAGACGTTCGAGATCGACCTCCAGCCGGTCACGGAAGTGGTGGGCTGAAGCGCCGGCTCGTTCCACGCACTCCGTCAGTGCGACGGGAAAATGCCGGTCTATCACCGTCGTCCTTCGAGGCTCCGCTTGCAATGCGTTCGCATCGCATGCCTCGCACCTCAGGATGACGGGACTCGCAATGACGGGGGAGGCAGCGGTGTCCCGCCAAACTCACGTCGACGTCAGGATATCAACCTTGGCGTTGGCGACGATCAGGCGGTCGGCGAGGAGCAGTGCCAGGTTGCGCATGACACGCTCGCTGGCGCGCGGGTGCTGCCTGCGGAAGCGTTCGAAATCCTTCAGGGGGACCTCGAACGCGGTCGCCGCCATGTCCGCGAACACGTCGGCGGAACGGGTGGTCTCGATCAGCGCCATCTCACCGAACGCCATGCCGGCGGTGAGCGTCGCCAGCCGCACGCCGTCGGGCAGGGTGACATGCACGGCGCCGCTGCGCAGGAAGAACAGGGAATCGGCGGGATCGCCGGTGGTGAGGATCTTCGCGCCGGATTGATAGGTCCGGATGCTGCAGATCGAGGCGAGGTCGGTCAGCTCTTCCTTGCTGAGGCCTTCGAGCAGCGGCTGCTCGGCCAGCTCGGTGGTCTCGTGGAAGTCGATCGAGCCGCCGTAGCGGTAGACGATCTGGTCTTCGGCCCATTCGATCGCGGTGTCGAGCAGATAGAAGTCGCGGACGTTCTTCAGCTCCGCCGTCCATTCCCGCAATGTGTCCCATTCCTTGGAGGCACGCCTGACGCCTGACAGCACCACCGTCACGTTCAGTGCGGCGAGCTCCTCGAACGCCTCGGCCACGAGCCGCGCGCCGGCGCGCGTGGTCGAGGTGACGCGGTGCAGATCGAAGATCACGAATTGCGGCCGGGGCCTTCCAGCGAGCCGGCGGGAGACGTAGTCGACCGCCGACAGCGACAGCGTCCCGACCAGCTCGATGATCCGCACCTCCTGCTCATGCGCGGCCAGGATCTCGCGCTCCTGTGGACGGCGGACGCGGCGGGACGGGCTCTTGCCGATGTCGTAGTCGGCAATGACGGCGTTGCGCGCGTCGTCGCTGCGGTTGAGCATGTGCAGGTCGTAATGCGAGGACAGCGCCTCGCAGACCTTGATGCCGCGCACGCTGTTGCCGTGCTTGTCGAGCTTGGGCGAATAGCTGCCGAGGCCGAGGCGGGCGGGCAGCGCGGCGAGGATGCCGCCGCCGACGCCGCTCTTGGCGGGGATGCCGATCCGGTAGATCCATTCGCCGGCATAGTCGTACATGCCTGATGACGTCATCACCGACAGCGTGCGTGAGATCGCGTAAGCGCTCAGCACCTGCTCGCCGGTGACCGGATTGATGCCGCGGTTGGCGAGGGTCGCTGCCATCACGGCGATGTCGCGCGCGGTGACCAGGACCGCGCATTGCCGGAAATAGACGTCGAGAACGCCGACGACGTTGTCCGAGATCACCGCATTGGTCTTGAGGAGATAGCCGATGGCGCGGTTGCGGTCGCCGGTCTGGCTTTCGGACGCGTAGACGGCCTCGTCAACGGCGAGGTCACGCCCCGCAAAACGGCTGAGCGCGAGGCGGATCTGCTCGAAGGCGTCCGCGCCCTTGCTGTCGTAGATCAGCCCGGTGCAGGCGATCGCGCCGGCATTGACCATCGGGTTGAACGGATGGTTGTCGGCATTGAGCCGGATCGAGTTGAACGGATCGCCCGAGGGCTCGACGCCGATCGCGCTCTCGACCCGGCCGGCGCCGAGGAGATCCAGCGCCAGCGCGAACACGAACGGTTTCGACATCGACTGGATGGTGAAGGGCACCCTGGAGTCGCCGACCTCGTAGACATGGCCGTCGAGCGTGGCGAGGCTGATGCCAAAATAGGCAGGGTCGGCCTTGCTCAGTTCGGGAATGTAGTCGGCGACGTGGCCCGAGGTTTCGGCCGAGAATTCGTTGAGGCAGGTGTCGAGAAACCGCAGCAATGGCGGCTTCGAGCGGGTCCAGGCGGAGGCGGGCGGCGATGTCATCGCCTCCCTTGTGCAACGCAATCAGGGCACGCGCAACCCGTCCGGAATCGGGTTTTGCCGCCTGACCAGGAGGAGCGCGACCAGGACCGTGGGCATGAGGATGCCGAGGCCGAGCAGCGTCACCTGCATCTGCGACAGCGGCATGATCCCGCCGCCCGGGGTTGCCACCACGAAGCCGCCGATCACCAGCAGCACGCGCAGGGGCCACTCCATCAGGCCAGCGCCGCGGAGGTCGCCGACGAACGGCTGATAGCCCTGGATGCCGCCGCAGATGAACAGCGTCCCGAACGCGGCGAGCGCCATCAGGCCGAGGCCGGCGAGATAGGGGCTCGGTCCTTGCAGCACCAGCGCCGGATTGAGCACGAAGAAGAACGGGATGAAGTAGATGATGCTGCCGACCCACATCGATTCCCAGCCGGTCTTCATCGCGGGCGAGCCGGCGATGCCGGCGGCCGCGAAGGAGGCGATCGCGACCGGCGGCGTGATCGACGACAGCATGCCCCAATAGAAGATGAACATGTGCACCGCCATCTTGTTGAGCCCGAGTTTCTCCAGCGCGGGCGCGACCAGGATGGCGAGGAAGATGTAGCAGGCGGTCGTCGTCAGCCCCAGGCCGAGAATGAGGCTTGTGAGGGCGCACATGCCGAGCAGCAGGAAAGGATTGTCGCCCGCGATGTGCAGCAGGTCGTTGGCAAGGCTCGACACAACGCCGGTCATCGAGAAGGCGCCGATCAGCAGGCCGCAGCCGGCGAGGATGCCGACCAGCTCGACGAATGTGCGCCCGTTGACTTCGAGGAATTTGCCTATCGTCGCCAGCGTCCAGCGCGTGTCCTTGGAGAACAGCTGGTTGAGCACGAGCAGCAGCGCGGTGGCGTAGAACGGCGCATGGCTCTCGCGCTTGAAGTAGAGCAGCATCACGACCAGCAGCGCGATGACGAACACGTAATACCAGCCGTCCTTGATCGTATCCATGATCCGCGGCAGCTCCGCGCGTGGAATTCCCTTCAGTCCGTGGCGCGCAGCATAGGAATCGACCTGCATGAACAGGCCGATATAGTAGAGCGCCGCCGGAATGATCGCGGCGATCGCGACGTCGGCATAGCTGACATTGAGGAACTGGGCGATCACGAAGGCGGTGGCGCCCATCACCGGGGGCGCCAGCACCGCGCCTGTTGAGGCGCAGGCCTCAATTGCCCCGGCATAGGATGCGCGAAAGCCGCTTTTCTTCATCACCGGAATGGTCATGGTCCCGGCGGTGAGCACGTTGGAGATGATCGAGCCCGACATCATGCCGAGCAGGCCGCTGGCGAAGATGCAGACTTTCGCCGCGCCGCCGCGGAACGTGCCGCACATCGCGAAGGCGAGGTTGATGAAGAACTTGCCGGCGCCCGTCATCATCAGCGCGGTGCCGAACACCAGGAAGCCGATCACGGTGTCGGCAAAGGCCTGGATCGGAATGCCGAGCAGGCTCTCGCCTGACAGCACGTGGTAGGCGGTGGCCTGCTCCAGCGTCGACTGCGTACCGCGGAACGGCCCGAGCCAGCCGGCCTCCGCAAACAGCGGATAGACGGTAAAGGGGAAGACGCTGAGCAGCAGGCTCCAGCCGCCGGTGCGGCGCAGCGCCTCCATCAGCATCGCCCACATCACGAGGCCTGCCGCGACCACGGAGTTCGGCGCCCCGCCGAACTCCCAGCCGGCCTCCGCCGCCTTGCGCACGTTCGACATCAGAAGCAGGGCGGCAGCAAACGTCACGACGAAGAAGACAAGGTCGTACCAGGGAATGCGGTCGAGTGGCGCGCGCTCCGTGCCCGGAAAGATGAGGAACGTGAACGGCAGCATCAGCGCGATCAGCAGATAGAAATATTCGGTGTTGAGCTGGGTATAGCCGATGAAGAAGCGCAGCGAGAATTGCTGGTTGATGCAGAGCAGGATCGTCGCCGCGGTCGCAGCCACCAGCGTCCAGCGCCATGCACCGCGAAGCGTGCGGACGCGCGTGACCTCGGCTTCCTGCATGTTGCCGGCGGCGCCATGCGGATCGTCGAACACGACCCGCTTGGCCTCGTCCTGCGGGCCGGTGGAGATTGAAGCAGACGACATGATCGACCCCGCGCGTGGGCTATGAACCGCTGTGGACTAGTCCTCGAACCCGTTCGGCATGTCGGCCTTGGCAAGCGCCGCGGCGCGCGCCTTCATCCAGCCTTCGAGGAACGCCTTGTCATCCGCCGGCGGATTGGATTTGCCGTAATCGGTCCACGCCGCGCCGAGCACGTCTTGGCGCTTGAACAGCTTGTTGTTATGCGCCTCCTGCGCGTCGCTCCATTGACCGGCTTCCTTCAAAGCCTTCACCGCGCCGGGATGCACCGGCACCACCCAGTTCTTGGTCTGCCGGTCGGCGCCAAGGCCACCGGCGCCGGGTGCGGAGTCCTTGTAGGCGTCGTAGTTGACGATCATCGCCTTGGTCATCGCATAGACCTGGTCGGCCGGCTGCGAAGCATAGGCGACGAAGATCGGGTAGGGATAGTTGCCGAGCTCAATCGGCTTCTCCGGCGAGATGCCGGCGCCGCAGGTGGCCGTCTGCGGGAAGAAGAACGAGCCGACCTTCTGCATCCGCGCCCAGCCTTCCTTGTCCTTGGCGGGGAGCGGCGGCCAGACCAGTCCGCGCGGCGAGGTCTCGGCTTCCTTGGCCGGGCCGGTGATGGTGGTGCCGAAGGCCGCATCGGTGTCGTTGTTGATCAGGCCTTTCCACATCGCGCCGTAGCTGGCGAATTCGACGACCTTGACGTCCTTCTGCGTCAGCCCCGCGAAGGCGAGCACCGCCAGCGAATTCTGGTTCAGCGCGGGCGAGCCGACGACGAAGCCAACGCGCTTGCCTTTCAGGTCCTTCAGCTCCTTCACGCCGGCATCCGCGGCAACGCCGAGCGTGCCGCAATTGCAGTCGACGGACGAGAGCAGAATCTGGAGCGGCTGCGGACCCCATTCCCTGGAGCCGAATTCGAACACGCCTTCCTGCGCGAAATAGGTGCCCGATCCCATCGCCGATGCCGCGGCGCGCTTGGCGCGCAGCGGCGCGAGACGGGCGACGTCGTTGCCTGCGGGGAGCACGCGAACGTCGGTGCTGTATTTGTCCTTCATCATCTTGCCGACGCCGACCGCGATGTTGAAGCCGGCGG
This sequence comes from Bradyrhizobium betae, assembly GCF_008932115.1. Classification (NCBI taxonomy): domain Bacteria; kingdom Pseudomonadati; phylum Pseudomonadota; class Alphaproteobacteria; order Hyphomicrobiales; family Nitrobacteraceae; genus Bradyrhizobium; species Bradyrhizobium betae. Next base: position 408,814 of record NZ_CP044543.1, on the reverse strand, counting down.
TGCCGGTGTCATAGGCGGTGAACGTCAATGTCGCCGGCAGCTTGATGTCATCGGCGAATGCATAGCGTGTAGACACAAAAGAAGCGCCTGCAATCAAGGCAGGCGCAAGCATGATAAGCCCGCGAAGCATGTTTCCCTCCACGATCTCCGCTTTTGCCGCGAAGATTTTCGTTCTTTGTTTGAAACGGTTTTTTATTTGGAGGCGATCATGTCACCGCGCTCGAGCGATGGCAACGACGTACCGCGAACGCAGCAATGAAGCAGACAGATTGTCGCGGAAGCGATGGAGAATGCAGTCAATTCGCGATCATCGCGATCGCCTGTCCTTCGGCAACGACGTCGTCGAGCTTGACGAGAAGCGATGTGATCGTGCCGCTCGCGGGCGACGGCACAGGGATCTCCATCTTCATCGCTTCGACGACTACAATTTCATCGCCATCCGCAACAGTTCCTCCAACTTGCACGAGAGTTGCGCAGATGCGACCCGCGACCTCCGTGATGATCTTAATTTCTGGCATGCGATCGCCTTTTTGTTGTCGTTGCAAAATGCCTGAGGTAGCGTCGTCTGCAAGTGGAATTTAATTCCGCACAGCGGAACAATTGGTAGGGAACATGGGACGACGTTCGGAGCGGTTGAGTAGACAAGGTGCACTCGCTGGCGACGCCGGCGAGGGGGATGTCATCCAGGTGGTGTCGCGCGCGTTCGACGTGTTGCGATGCTTCGAGGGCCACGAGGCTCGACTCGGCAATCTCGAGATTTCAAATCGGTGCGGTCTGCCGCGCTCGACGGTGTCGCGGCTCACGCACACGCTGACGCGGATGGGACAGCTCGTCTATCTGCCGCGCGATCAGAAATATCGCATTGGCCCGAGCGCGGTAGCGATGAGCGCCTCGATGATGAAGGGCGCGCAGCTGCGCAGCATGATCCGGCAGCGGCTCCAGGAAGTGGCCGAGCAGCTGCCCGGCACGGTCGGCTTCGTCGTCCCCGATCGTTTCCATCTGGTCTATCTCCAGTTCGCGCGCTCGGCGACGGCGCTCGGCCTGCACGAGGCCACCGGCAGCCGCATCTCGATGGCATCGACCGCCGCGGGCGCGGCCTACACTGCGGCACTGGCGCCCGAGGTCGGGGACGCCTTCATCGCCGACATCGAGCGGGAAGCTCCCGAGGCTGCAAAAATCCTCAAGCCGCGTATCGAGGCCAACCGGCAGTCGCTGCGCGAGCGCGGCTATGTCGTGGCCTGCGGCCTGTGGAGCCCCCACATCAACGGTCTGGCGGTGCCGATCTGGTCGCCGCAGTACCAGACCTTCGTCGTGATCACGATCGGTCTGCTCTCGGCGATGTACGACGAGCAGCGCCTGCATGACGAGGTCGCCCCGCCGATGCTTGGCCTCGCACGCTCGCTGGGCAGCCTGATGGAAGGCGCCGAAGGCGACGCCTTCAATGCGCGTATCCCGCGCAAACCGGTCGCAATGGCCGTGCATAACAATAACAAGCCGATCAATTCGGAGGGAGTGAATGAACTGGAAGCCGGAACTCGACGAGCTCGCCCGGCGCGAAGCCTTCGCGCGGGAGATGGGCGGCGTTGACAAGGTCAAGCGTCAGCATGACCAGGGCCGACTGACTGTTCGGGAGCGTATCGACAAGCTGACCGACAGAGGCAGCTTTCACGAGATCGGTGCCGTCTCCGGCACCGGTGAATACGATTCCAGCGGCGAGCTGCAGAAACTCACGCCGGCGAACTGCGTGTTCGGCCGCGGGCGCATCGACGGCCGCACGGTGGTTGTGGTCGGCGACGACTTCACCGTGCGTGGCGGCTCGGCGGATGCGTCGATCTCGGCCAAGCCGCTGATGGCGGAGGAGATGGCGCACGATTTCCGCCTGCCCATCATCCGGATCATCGAAGGCTCCGGCGGCGGCGGCTCGGTCAAGACCATCGAGACCAAGGGCGCTGCGAATTTGCCGGGCGGCATCGGCGGCACGCGCTGGTATCGCTTCACGACGGAAAACCTGTCGCGCGTGCCCGTGGTAGCGCTTGGCCTCGGCTCGGTCGCGGGCCTTGGTGCCGCGCGCCTCGCGGCAAGCCACTATTCTATCATGACAAGGAAGTCCGCGATGTTCGTCGCGGGGCCGCCGGTGGTGAAGGCGCTGGGGCAGGACCTCACGAAGGAGGAACTGGGCGGCGCCGACATCCAGACCCGGGCCGGCGCGGTCGATCATGCCGTCGACACGGAAGAAGAGGCGTTCGCTTGCGCGCGGCGTTTCCTCTCTTACCTGCCATCATCGGTCTACGAGCTGCCGCCGACTTTGCCCTGCGCCGACAATCCCGAGCGCAGCGAAGAGGCGCTGATGAGCGCGGTGCCGCGCAACCGCAAGCAGGTCTACAAGATCCGGCCGATCATCGAGCAGGTCGTGGACAAGGGCTCGTTCTTCGAAGTCGCAAAGAACTTCGGCAAGCCGCTTGTCGTGGGTCTGGCGCGACTCGAGGGCAGGGCGGTGATGGTGCTTGCCAGCGACAGTTTTCACTATGGCGGCTCCTGGACCGCGGATGCCTGTCAGAAGGCGATACGCTGGGTCGACTTCGCCGAGACCTTCCATTTGCCGATCGTCTATCTCATGGATTGCCCCGGCTTCATGATCGGCCTCGATGCCGAGAAGGCTGGCACGATCCGCCACGGCGTCCGCGCCATGACCGCGGTCAACCAGACCACGGTGCCGTGGTGCACCGTGATCCTGCGCAACGCCTTCGGCGTTGCCGGCGTGGTGCATCAGCCGGCCGACCGCTTCTCGATCCGCTACGCCTGGCCGTCGGCCTATTGGGGCTCGCTTCCGCTCGAAGGCGGCATCGAAGCCGCCTACCGCGCCGACATCGACGCGGCCGAGGACAAGCCGGCCAAGCTGAAGGAGATCGAGGACCGCCTCAACAAGCTGCGCTCGCCGTTCCGCTCGGCCGAGAAGTTCTGGGTCGAGGAGATCATCGATCCCAGGAAGACGCGGTCGCTGCTGTGCGAGTTTGCAAGACTCGCCGAGCCGCTGCGCAAGCCGGGTCCGCCAGAGAACATGACGATCAGGCCGTAGCTCGCGTTTGCCCCGTCGCCGGGCAGCATTGATCCATCGCAACACCATTCTGAGCAACGAGCACGCGTTTGACGCTGTGCTCCGAGGTCGTCCTTCCGGTCGGGCAGCACCTCCGCCGTTGAGTCGGTTGCCCCGCGCGCATCGATCATTTCGGCCGGATTTAGGCATCTTTGTCCGGTGTGTGTCGCCGCCCTCAATTTTGTTTCACTCGCGCTGGCGGCGCCCGAACGTCTGGCCTGCAACGTTCAAGCCGCGTTGACTGCCATGTGGCTTCTCGCAGCCTGCGAGGGACCCTCGGCGTCATCTGAGGGACAAGACGTTGAGGATCAGTCTTATCTATCGTGGCATCGGGCCATCCCCGCGTGCCCGCAGGCGCCGGCTTTCAGCGCTGCTCGTTCTGGCTGCTGTTTGCGCCGGACCATCGTCGTCCTCGGGAGCTGGGGACCTGCGAACCCCGCGACAGGGAGACGCGGTCAGCCAGTCCGATACGAGGTTTGCGTCACTCGGCATAGGCAAGTCGTTCGTGGTCGATCTTCCGCGCGATGCGAAGGACGTGCTGGTCGCCGACCCCAAGATCGCCAACGTTGTGCTTCGATCGGCGCAGCGCGCCTACATCATCGGCGCGGCGGTCGGGCAAACCAACGTGGTGTTCTTCGATACCGCCGGCCAGTCGATCGTCGCCTACGACATCGCCGTCAAGCGTGACCTCAACGGAGTTCGTGCCGCACTGAAGCAGGCGCTTCCCGCGGCCAATGTCCAGATTGACGGCGTCGGCGATGGGGTCATCCTGAGCGGCTCCGTCGCGACGCCCATCGAAGCCCAGCAGGCCAACGATATTGCCGCGCGTCTCACCGGCGCGGCCGACAAAGTTGTCAACTCGATCACGGTTCGGGGACGCGACCAGGTGATGTTGAAGGTGACGGTCGCCGAGATTTCACGCGAGATCGTGAAGCAGCTCGGTGTCGATCTCAGCACCAGTCTCTCCTCGGGCACGTCGGTCGTCAGCCTGAGCAATTCAAACCCCTTCACGGCCTACGGCAAGAACCTTGTCGACGGCAACAGCGTGACCCTGTCGGCCGGCGGAAAGACGGCCACGCTGAGGGCGATGGAGAAGGCGGGCGTCGTACGCACGTTGGCGGAACCCACGCTGACGGCGATATCGGGAGAGGCCGCCACTTTCATCTCAGGCGGTGAGTTTCCCGTTCCCGCGGGGTATTCCTGCGACCCGACGACCCATGTGTGCACGACGCAGATCAGCTACAAGAAGTTCGGAATGTCGTTGAACTTCACGCCGGTCGTGCTGGCGGAAGGTCGCATCAGCCTGCATTTGATGACCGAGGTGTCGGATCTCTCGAACGAGAATTCGATCACCTTGTCTCAGGCGGTGAGCGACAGCACGACCAACTCTCTGACCATTCCGTCGATCAAGACGCGCCGGGCCGAGAGCACGCTCGAAATCCCCTCGGGCGGGTCCATGGCCATCGCCGGCCTGATTCGGGACCAGACAAAGCGAGCTGTGAATGGCTTGCCCGGCCTCATGCAGGTACCGCTGCTGGGCGCGCTCTTCCGGAGTCAGGACTTCGTCAATAACCAGACCGAGCTCGTCGTTCTCGTTACGCCGTACCTCGTTCGTGCCGTGAGCCCGAGAGAGCTATCGCGGCCGGATGACGGCTTCGTCGCCCCGAGCGATCCGCAAGCCAATCTCATCGGCAACGTCAATCGGCTTTATGGCCGAACGGGATCGACCGGAGCCCGTCGCGGCGATATCGGCTTCATCACCGATTGACGCGCCATCCAGGCATCGATCCCGGCAATGTTCAGGCAATCCCAGCAACATTCCCAAACATCTTCGTCAATATCCCGCGGTTGTTCGGGCATAGGACGTGCTCGGATTTTACGGATCAGGATTGGTGGAATGCTTTTGAAATGTTCCGTGGTGCGCGTGAGCATCGGTGCTGCATGCTTTGCGCTCGTCGGCATCGGCCCGTTGCGCGCAGAGCCGGTGTTCGACGGTTTGGCCGGCGCATGGTCTGGCACCGGCACCATGAAGCCTTCGGACAGCCCGCGCGAAAAAGTTCGCTGCAAGGTGGCCTACAACGTCACCAGGCCCGGACGCTCGTTGACGCTCGACCTGCGCTGCGCGAGCGATGCCTACAAGATGGTTCTGTCCGCGAACATCGAGCAGAGCGGGACGGAGCTTTCCGGCAATTGGTTCGAGAGCGAATACCGGCAGGGTGGCAAGGTCTACGGCACGAACAAAGATGGCCTGATCGAGGCGCGAATTGAGGGAAACACCGTGGCTGCGCTGGTGACGATCCAGACCAAGGCCGGTCATCAGTCCTTCCTGATGGAAGCCCCGGGCTCCTGGATGTCGGAGGTCGCGATCGAGTTGAACAAGGAGCCGAAGTGATCGTCCCGAACCTGCCCGGCGTGGCGCTGCGATAGCGGCGGCCACCCGACGGGCTTCGATCATCAAGGTCCCAACGATCCGGCCGGCCTTTCGCGCATCGGTGACGCCGCAGTCTTTTGCGTCACCGCCACCGTCAGGTACTAAGCCGGCGCTGGTTGCGGCTTCGGTTGCCGCGCCAGCGCCAGCACGATCAGAGCGGCGAACACGCAGAGCGCGCCGGCGATGAAGAAGGCGGGCAGATAGCTCTGATAGACCGTCCGCGAGAAACCGGCGCCGAAAGCGGCGGTGCCCGCGCCGAGCTGATGGCCGGCGAAAATCCAGCCGAACACCAGATTGGCGCGCTCGGGTCCGAACTTCTGCGCGGTGAGGCGCACCGTCGGCGGCACCGTCGCGATCCAGTCGAGCCCGTAGAACATCGCGAACAGCGACAGGCCGTAGAACGAGAAATCGCTGAAGGGCAGGAATAGCAGCGAGAGCCCGCGCAGGCCGTAGTACCAGAACAACAGATAGCGATTGTCGTAGCGGTCCGACAGCCAGCCCGACATGATGGTGCCGAAGAAGTCGAAGATGCCCATCGCGGCGAGCAGGCTCGCGGCCTGCACCTGCGGGATGCCGAAATCCAGGCACATCGGGATCAAATGTACCTGGACGAGGCCGTTGGTGGACGCGCCGCAGACGAAGAAGGTGGCGAACAGGATCCAGAACGCGCGCGACTTCGAGGCATCGCGCAGCGTGCCGAGCGCCACGCCCGTGATCGAGCCGTGGTTGACCGGCGGGGTGGGCAGGGGCTCGGTGCCTTCGTCACCGAACGGACGCAGTCCCACATCGCTCGGCCGGTCGCGCATCGCGAGCAGGACTGCGAGGGCGGACACGCCGAGCGCGATGCAGACGAAGCCGAGCGCCAACCGCCAGCCGTAGCGTTCGGTGAGGCTCGCGAGCAGCGGCAGGAACACGAGCTGTCCGGTGGCGACGCTCGCGGTCAGGATACCGACGACGAGGCCGCGCCGCGCCGCGAACCAGCGCGTCGCGATGGTCGCGCCCAGCACCAGCGCGGTCATGCCGGTGCCGATGCCGATCACCACGCCCCACAGCGCGACGAGCTGCCAGACCTCGGTCATGCCGAGCGAGAGGACCAGCGCCGAGACCACGATGAGCTGCGCCGTCAGCGTGACATTGCGCAGGCCGTAGCGGTTGAGCAGGGCGGCCGCGAACGGCGCCATCAGCCCGAACAGGATGAAGCGGATCGAGAGCGCGGAGGAAATTTGCGCCGTGCTCCAGCCGAACTCCTTCTGCAGGGGAACGATGAACACGCCGGGCGCGCCGACCGTGCCCGCGCTGATCAGCGCGGTGAGGAAGGTCACGCCGACCATCACCCAGCCGTAGTGGATGTTGCGGCGGGAAAGCGCTGCCGCGAGCCAGTTCGAGATCATTGGGCCTCAACGTTTGATGGGCAGGTTTCGAAACACCTGCGCGAGTTTCCAGAATGGCACGGGCGCTGTCTGTCGGAAATGACAGAGTTCCCTCATTTTCGGACGCATGCGCGTCAGTGCGTGAGACGCTCCACCGCGATCGCCGTGGCTTCGCCGCCGCCGATGCAGAGCGCCGCGACGCCGCGCTTGAGGTTGTTGGCCTCGAGTGCGTGCAGCAGCGTCACGATCAATCGCGCGCCGGTGGCGCCGATGGGGTGGCCGAGCGCGCAGGCGCCGCCGTTGATGTTCAGCTTGTCGCGGGGAATGCCGAGATCGCGCTGCGCCGCCATCGCCACCACGGCGAAGGCCTCGTTGATCTCGAACAGGTCGACGTCACCCGCGCTCCAGCCGACCTTGTCGAGCAGCTTGCGGATCGCCGGGATCGGCGCGGTGGTGAACCATTGCGGCTCCTGGCTGTGAGTGGCGTGGCCCTTGATCACGGCCAGCGCCGGCAGACCCTCTCGATCGGCGAGCGAACGCTTCGTCAGCACCAGCGCCGCGGCGCCGTCGGCGTTGGCGGAAGAGGCGGCCGGCGTGATGGTGCCGTTGGCGCGGAAGGCCGGCTTCAGGCCGGGGATCTTGGCGGGGTCGACCTTCAGCGGATGCTCGTCATTGGCGATCTCGCGCGGGCCGGCCTTCTCGGTCAGCGTGATCGGCGCGATCTCGGCCTTGAACGCACCGCCCTCGACCGCCTTGCGCGCCCGGCCGAGCGTCTCCATCGCATAGGCGTCCTGGTCCTTGCGGGTGAACTGATAGGCCTCCGCGGTCGCCTCGCCGAAATCGCCCATGGAACGGCCGGTCTCGTAGGCGTCTTCGAGGCCGTCCATCATCATGTGGTCGATGATGCGGTCATGGCCGACGCGGTAGCCGCCGCGCGCTTTCGCCAGCAGATACGGCGCGTTGCTCATGCTCTCCATGCCGCCGGAGACGACGATCTCGGCCGAGCCCGCGCGGATGATGTCGTGCGCCAGCATGGTCGCCTTCATGCCGGAGCCGCAGACCTTGTTGACGGTGGTGGCGCCGGTGGCATCGGGAAGTCCCGCGGCCCGCGCGGCCTGCCGCGCCGGCGCCTGTCCCTGGCCGGCAGGAAGGACGCAGCCCATGAAGACCTCGTCGACCTTCTCGGGCGCGAGTGTTGCGCGCTCCAGCGCGGCCGCGATCACATGCGAGCCGAGTTTGTGCGCGGCGAATGGCGACAATTCGCCCATGAAGCGGCCGAGCGGGGTGCGGGCGGCGGAGACGATGACGACGGGATCGGCGGCTTCGGCCATGACGAAACTCCCTGCGATGGCGGGTAAGATTATGGTCATCATATGATGCGGCGCAAAAAATGCAACTGTGGCAGGGATGAGAAAATGTCGTGATACGGGGGTGAGGTTTGTTGCGGCGCTGTTTCTTCATCCGTGTCCCGGACGCGTCGCGACGTGCAACGTCGGGACGCAGAGCCGGGACCCAGAGCCGCGCCGACCTCGTTGATGCATGGGCACCGGCTCGGCAGCGCACCGCCAAAACGGCGCTGCGCTGCGTCCGGGGCACCGAAGCCTGTGCCTACCGCTTCCGGTTCACAAACGCCTGCATCAGCCGGGTCGGCTCGTCGGTCAGGAACGATTCGCCGAACACCTTGACGCTGAGGTTCACCGACTCCGTCAGCGGCAGTTCCTCCCATTGCCGCAGCAGCGCCTTCTGCGAGCGCAGTGCTTCGGGGCCGCATTCGAGCAGCGCGTTGATGAGGTGCTCGACCTCCGCGTCCAGTCCGCCCTCCGGCGCGACCTTGTCGACCAGGCCCCAGGCCAGCGCCGTCGGTGCGTCGATGTTCTCCGCCGTCATCACCAGCCAGCGCGCGCGGGCCCAGCCGATCAGGCGCGGCAACAGCGCGGCGTGGATCACCGAGGGGATGCCGACGCGCACCTCGGGCATGCCGAAATGCGCATCGTGCGCCGCAATCCGGAAGTCGCAGGCCGCCGCGACCTCCAGCCCGCCGCCGAGGCACCAGCCGGGCATTCGTGCGATCACGGGGGCCGGGAATTGCCGCACGGCTTCGCAGAGATCGCGCAGGCGGCTGATGAAAGCTTCGGCCGATGTCTGGTCGAGATTCGCCATCTCCTTGATGTCGGCGCCGCCGATCATGCTCTTCTCGCTCTGGCCGCGCAGCACCACGACGCGGATGCTGCGGTCTGAGCTGAGCTGCTGCAGGCCCTGGCGGACCGCGTCGGTCACGGGCGAGCCTAGGATGTTGAGCGAGCCGGCGTTGCAGATCGCGACATGAACGACGCCGCGCGCGTCGCGCGTCACGCCGCAGTGCTGATTGAGCATTTCCATCGTGGGTCTCGAAAGTTTCGTGGACAGGCGCAAGGCGCACCGGTCCGGATCACTTCCGGGCCGAAACGCCGGTCTTGTCAAGCGGACAGGGGACGGAGTTGCCAGTGCGAAATCCGTGGCATAGTATGACAGATATCATACAAAGAGGCCGCCATGACCAGTGACGATCAACTCGAGCTGTTTTCGCCGGCGCAGCGGCGCGAGCGCATGGTGGACTGGCAGGTTCCCGCGCCGGTCGCCAAAGTGGCCATGGGCCTGTCAGGCATGGACGCGATGCTGGGCATTCGCGACGGCCGTTTGCCACCGCCGCCCTTCGCCAGGCTGATCGGCTTTACAATGGCCGTGGTCGAGCCGGGCCGGATCGTGATGGAGCTGGAGCCACGCGAGGACCTCGAAAATACCATCGGTCTGTTGCACGGCGCGACCGCGGCGGCGCTGATCGATACCGCCATGGGCTGCGCGATTTCGACTCGGCTGGAGGCCGGGCAGTCGTCCGTGACGCTCGACCTGAAAATGACCTTCCTGCGACCGCTGTCGGTCCGGTCGGGGCTGATCTCGGCCGAAGGTAAAGTGATGAAGCTGGGCCGCCAGACCAGCTACACCGAGGGCTTCGTGCGCGACGGCAAGGGCGCGCTCGCAGTCCATGCAACTACAACCTTTTCCATGATCGGCGCAACAACTTGATATGAATTAATGCACACGCCGGGCCGTTCCTGTGTTATGAAATGATCTCCGACATTCAATGAGACGTGCATGCGCTATTCCCGGGAACACAAGCAGGAAACCCACGACCGCATCGTGAAGAAGGCCTCGGTGCGGCTGCGGGAGAAGGGCGCCCACGGCATCGGCGTCGCCGACCTGATGAAGGAGGCGGGCCTGACCCATGGCGGCTTCTACGCGCATTTCGACTCGCGCGAGGCGCTGGTGATCGAGGCCTTTGCCTACGCCATGGACCGCTCGATGGAGCACTGGCGCAAGCAGTCCGATCAGGTCGCGCCCGAGAAGCAACTGACCCAGATCGTCGAGACCTATCTGTCGACCCTCCACCGCGACAATCCCGGCCATGGCTGCTCGATTCCCGCGCTGGGCGCGGAGATCGCCCGCGAGAGCCCGAAGACCCGCAAGGCCTTTGCCGGCAAGCTCGACGAGATGGTCGAGATGATGACCGACTTCATTCCGAACCTGCCGCGCAAGGCCGCCCGCAAGCAGGCGATCGCGACGCTGGCGACCATGGCCGGCACCATGCTGCTGGCGCGGATTGCCGGCTCGAGCGAGCTGTCGGACGAGGTGCTGAAGGCCGGCAAGGACAGCGCGCTCGAGGGTGCGAAGCGCGAGCCGAAGGCGGCGGCGGCGAAGAAGCCGAAGCAGGGTTAGGCTTCACCGCCCCCCGAACAACGCCCGGTCCCGTTCCACGATCTCGCCGATGTAATCCGCCACCGCCCGGATCCGCGCCAGATCCTTGCTGTCGGCGTGCATCAGCATCCAGAACGTGCGGGTGATCGAGATCTCCTCCGGCAGCACCGCCACGAGTTGCGGATAGTCGCTCGCCATGAAGTGCGGCAGCACGGCGATGCCGAAGCCCGAGAGCGTGGCATTGAGCTGCGCGATCAGATTGGCGCTGCGGAAACGCGCGGAAATCCGCGGCGACACCTGCGGCAGATAGTCGAGTTCCGGCGTGAACAGCAGCTCCTCGATGTAGCCGACGAAGCGGTGCTGCGGCAGCATTTCGCGGGAGGTGATTTTAGGGAAGCGGTCGAGATAGGCGGGCGCCGCGTAAAGCCCGAGGCGGTAGTCGAGCAGCTTGCGGCCGACGATGCGGCCTTCCTTCGGCATGGTGAGGCTGATGGCGATGTCGGCCTCGCGCTTGGAGAGGCTGAACAGGCGGGCGGTAGCTACAAGTTGCAAATCGAGGTCGGGGTAGCGGTCCGCGAACGGGGCCAGCCGCGGCGCCAGGAAGGCCGTACCGAATCCGTCGGGCGCGCCGATCCGCACCGTGCCGGTCAACCGCGCGACGGAGCCGCCGACCTGCTCCTGGTTGGCGACGATGGTTGATTCCATGGCTTCCGCGCTGTCGGCGACGCGCTGGCCAGCCTCGGTGAGCAGATAGCCGGTCTTGCGCCGGTCAAACAGCTTGGCCGAGAGGTGCTTTTCCAGCCGGTCGACGCGGCGGATCACCGTGGCATGGTCGACGCCGAGCTGCTTGGCCGCAGCCGAAACCGAGCCACCCCGCACGATGGCCAGCACGAAGCGGAAGTCGTCCCAGTCGAGTTGACCTTGATCCAGCATTTCCGCACATCTATGGTGCATTATCTCAGACTTGAATCCTATAAAATGCAGGTCGATAGGATTTGTCAAAGCGATCAGACCGGGACCTAAGGAGTTCATTCCATGCGCGCAGTCGGACATTTCATCGGTGGCAAGGAGGTCAAGGGCACCTCGGGCCGCACCGCCGACGTTTTCGAGCCGATGACCGGTGACGTCCAGGCCAAGGTGGCGCTGGCGTCCAAGGCCGAAGTCCGCGCCGCTGTCGAGAACGCCCGCGCCGCGCAGCCGGCATGGGCTGCGACCAACCCGCAGCGCCGCGCCCGCGTGATGATGAAATTCGTCGAGCTGGTGCAGCGCGACTACGACAAGCTCGCCGAGATGCTGGCGCGCGAGCACGGCAAGACCGTGCCGGATGCCAAGGGCGACATCCAGCGCGGCCTCGAGGTCGCGGAATTTGCCTGCGGCATTCCGCATCTGATGAAGGGCGAGTACACCGAAGGCGCCGGCCCCGGCATCGACATCTATTCCATGCGCCAGGCGCTCGGCGTCGTTGCCGGCATCACGCCGTTCAATTTCCCGGCGATGATCCCGATGTGGAAGTTCGCGCCCGCGATCGCCTGCGGCAATGCCTTCATCCTGAAGCCGTCGGAGCGCGATCCCGGCGTGCCGATGATGCTCGCCCAACTGATGATCGAAGCGGGCCTGCCGGCCGGCATCCTCAACGTCGTCAATGGCGACAAGGAGGCGGTCGACGCCATCCTCGACGATCCCGATATCAAGGCCGTCGGCTTCGTCGGCTCCACGCCGATCGCGCAGTACATCTACGAGCGTGCCGCCCAGACCGGCAAGCGCTGCCAGTGCTTTGGCGGCGCGAAGAATCACGCCATCATCATGCCGGACGCGGACATGGACCAGGCTGTCGACGCGCTGATCGGTGCCGGCTACGGCTCGGCCGGCGAACGCTGCATGGCGGTCTCGGTTGCCGTCCCTGTCGGCAAGTCCACCGCCGACCGTCTCATGGAAAAGCTGATCCCGCGCGTCGAGTCTCTGAAGATCGGCACCTCGATCGATCCGTCAGCCGATTTCGGTCCGCTGGTGACGCGCGAGGCGGTCGAGAAGGTCAAGGGCTACATCGACATCGGCATCAAGGAAGGCGCAACGCTCGCCGTCGACGGCCGCGGCTTCAAGATGCAGGGCTACGAGAACGGCTTCTATCTCGGCGGTTCGCTGTTCGACAACGTCACCAAGGACATGCGGATCTACAAGGAAGAGATCTTCGGCCCGGTGCTCTCGGTCGTGCGCGCGCACGACTACAAGGAAGCGCTGGCGCTGCCGTCCGAGCATGATTACGGCAACGGCGTCGCCATCTTCACCCGCGACGGCGACGCCGCGCGCGACTTCGCGGCCAAGGTCAATGTCGGCATGGTCGGCATCAACGTGCCGATCCCGGTTCCGATCGCCTATTACACCTTCGGCGGCTGGAAGAAGTCCGGCTTCGGCGATCTCAACCAGCACGGCCCGGACTCGGTCCGCTTCTACACCAAGACCAAGACGGTGACCTCGCGCTGGCCGTCCGGCGTCAAGGAAGGTGCGGAGTTCTCGATCCCGCTGATGAAGTGATCCTTCCGCCGTCATTGCGAGGAGCTCTTGCGACGAAGCAATCCAGACCGTCTCCGCGGAGGGATGCTGGATTGCTTCGCTGCGCCCGCAATGACGATGGAGTGAAAGGGTAGGCGGCAGCATGCAGTTCGCTCTGAACGAGGATCAGGTCGCGGTTCGCTACATGGCGTTGGCGTTTGCGGCGGAAAAGATCGCGCCGCACGCGCTGCGCTGGGACGAGGAGAAGCATTTTCCCGTCGACGTGATGCGCGAGGCGGCAACCCTCGGCATGGGCGGCATCTACATCCGCGAGGATGTCGGTGGCTCCGCCATGACGCGATTCGACGCGGCGCTGATCTTCGAGGCGCTGGCGACGGGCTGCCCGACCACCTCGGCGTTCATTTCCATCCACAACATGGCGTCCTGGATGATCGATGCCTACGGCAACGACGCCCAGCGCCACACATGGCTGCCGAAGCTCTGCTCGATGGAGCTGATCGCGAGCTATTGCCTGACCGAGCCGGGCGCCGGCTCGGATGCGGCGAGCTTGCGCACCCGCGCGGTGCGCGACGGCGACCATTATGTGCTGAACGGCCAGAAGCAGTTCATCTCGGGGGCCGGCGGCACCGATCTGCTGGTCGCAATGGTTCGCACCGGCGGCGATGGCCCCGGCGGTATCTCGACCCTCGTCATCGACGGCAAGACGCCGGGCGTCTCCTTCGGCGCCAACGAGCGCAAGATGGGCTGGAACGCGCAACCGACCCGCGCGGTGATGTTCGAGAACGCCCGCGTGCCTGTTGCCAACCGGTTGAGCGAGGAGGGCGCCGGCTTCAAGATCGCGATGGCCGGCCTCGACGGCGGCCGCCTCAACATCACGGCGTGCTCGCTCGGCGGCGCCCAGACCGCGCTCGACAAGGCGCGCGCCTACATGAAGGAGCGCAAGGCGTTTGGAAAACGCCTCGACGAATTCCAGGCGCTGCAGTTCCGCCTCGCCGACATGGCGATCGAGCTCGAGGCCGCGCGCACCTTCCTGTGGCGCGCCGCCGCTGCGCTCGACCGCAAGGATCCCGATGCGACCATGCTGTGCGCGATGGCCAAGCGGTTCGGCACCGATGCCGGCTTCGAGGTCGCCAACCAGGCGCTGCAGCTTCACGGCGGCTACGGCTACCTCAGCGAATACGGCATCGAGAAGATCGTGCGCGATCTGCGCGTGCACCAGATTCTCGAAGGCACCAATGAAATCATGCGGCTCATCGTGGCGCGCAAGCTGATCGAGGGCGCGCGATGAACGCAGTGGAAGAGGGCGACCTCATCGTTCGCCGCGAAGGCGCAGCGGGCGTGATCCGCCTCAACCGGCCCAAGGCGATCAACGCCATGACGCTGGAGATGTCTGAGGGCATCGACGCGGCGCTCGATCGCTTCGAGGCTGATCCTGAGGTGGCTGTGATCATCCTGGAAGGCGCCGGCGAGCGCGGCCTCTGCGCCGGCGGTGACATCCGCGGGCTCTGGGAGAGCTCGCGCGAAGGCGGCGACCTCGGCGCGCGATTCTGGCGCCAGGAATACATCATGAATGCGCGGATCGCGAAGTATCCGAAACCGTATGTCGCGTTCATGGACGGCCTCGTGATGGGCGGCGGCGTTGGTCTTTCCGGCCATGCCAGCCATCGTATCGTCACCGACCGGACGAAACTTGCGATGCCCGAGGTCGGCCTCGGCTTCTTCCCGGACGTCGGCGGCACCTGGCTGCTGTCGCGTTCGCCCGGCGAGATCGGCACCTATTTCGGCCTCACCGGCCAGACCATGAACGGCCCCGATGCGATCCACGCGAAGTTCGCCGATGCCGTGGTGCCCGCGGCCAAATGGCCGGAGCTGCGCGAGGCACTGACGCGGGTTGGCCCAGCAGCGAGCCCGGCCGAAGTCAGCAAGCTCATCAACAGCTTCGCGACGGGCGATGCGGCCGGTCCGGTCGCGGCAAAGCAGGCGATGATCGATGCGCTGTTCGGCTTCGACCGCATGGAGGACATCTTTGCCGCGCTGACGCGCGACGGCTCCGAGTTCGCATTGGCGACGTTAAAGACACTTGGTGAGAAGTCACCGCGCGGCATGGTGGTGACGCTGAAGCTGCTGCGCCTCGCTCGCAAGACTTCAACGCTGGAAGAATGTCTCGTGCGCGAATATCGCGCCGCGCTGGAAGTCTTCCGCAGCGACGATTTCCGCGAAGGCGTGCGTGCCGCCGTGATCGACAAGGACCGCAACCCGACCTGGTCGCCGCCGCGGATCGAGGACGTGACACCGGACATGCTTGCGTCATATCTCGCCGAGATCGGCGCCGACGAGCTGAAGTTCAACTAATCAACGAAACGTCACAGCGGAGGATATCGAGATGGCCACGATCGCATTCATCGGTCTCGGCAACATGGGCGGCCCGATGGCGGCCAATCTGGTCAAGGCCGGACACAAGGTGGTGGCGTTCGACCTCGTCGAGGCCTCGCGCGCGCAAGCCAAGGCTGACGGTGCCGCCATCGCCGACAGCGCGGCGGGCGCGGTCAAGGGCGCCGATGTCGTCGTCACCATGCTGCCGGCCGGCAAGCACGTGCTCGGTGTCTGGAACGAGGTCGTCCCTGTCATGACCAAGGGCGCGTTGATCATCGATAGCTCGACCATCGACGTCGAAAGCGCGCGTCAGGCGCACGCGCTTGCGGCCAAGAACGGCGTGCTCTCGGTCGATGCGCCAGTTTCCGGCGGCACCGGCGGCGCCAAGGGTGCGACGCTCACCTTCATGTGCGGCGGAGAGGAGGGCGCATTTGCTGCGGCCAAGCCCGTGCTGGAGAAGATGGGCAAGAAGATCGTGCATTGCGGCGGTGCCGGCGCAGGGCAGGCGGCCAAGATCTGCAACAACATGATCCTCGGCATTTCCATGATCGCGGTGAGTGAGGCCTTTGCGCTGGGCGAAAAGCTCGGGCTCTCGCATCAGGCGCTGTTCGACGTCGCCTCGACATCGTCCGGCCAGTGCTGGTCGCTGACGACCTATTGTCCGGTGCCGGGTCCGGTCCCGACCTCGCCCGCCAACAACGACTACAAGCCGGGCTTCGCCTCGGCGCTGATGGTGAAGGATCTGACCCTGGCGCAGGACGCCGCGAAGGCTGCGGGCGCGGCGACGCCGCTCGGCCAGCATGCGCAGGAGATTTACCAGGCCTTCGACAAGGCGGGCCAGGGTGGGGTGGATTTTTCCGGAATTATCGAGCACGTTAGGGGGCTGGCTCGATCGTCGTCATCCTGAGGTGCGAGCCGAGCGAGCCTCGAAGGATGAAAAAACGGTGCCTGTGGCCATCCTTCGAGACGCCGCTTCGCGGCTCCTCAGGATGACGGCAGTGAATTTGGTGAAGCCGGATGACCACATTTCAGGACGCTCGCGCGTTTCTTCTGCAACATCGCACGGACTACGAGACAGCGGTTAGGGATTTCCGCTGGCCAGATCCGGTCCCCTTCAACTGGGCGCTCGACTGGTTCGACGCCGAGCTGGCGGCGAATGCGGACAGCAGGGATTTGCCCGCGCTCTGGATCGTCGATGCCGCGCAGGACAAACAGACGAAGCTGTCTTTCGCTGCGCTCTCGAAGCGCTCGAACCAGGTTGCCAACTTCCTCCATGCGCAAGGCCTGAAGCGCGGCGATCATCTCCTGCTGCTGCTCGGCAATGTGGTTCCGCTGTGGGAGACCATGCTGGCTGCGATCAAGCTCGGCGTCGTCGTCATTCCGGCCACCACGTTGCTCACCGCCGACGAGCTGCGCGACCGGCTCGATCGCGGCAAGGCGAAAGCGGTGGTTGCTGCGCAAGACCAGGTCGCCAAGTTCGCGAGCCTTGGTGCCGAGAATGTCGTCCGCATCGTGGTCGGTGCCGGCTCCGATGGCTGGCTTGGCTATGACGAGGCCGCGTCGGCGCCGGAAAGCTTCACGCCCGACGGCCCAACCCACGCCGACGACCCGATGCTGCTCTATTTCACCTCGGGCACCACGGCAAAACCAAAACTGGTGCTGCACAGCCAGCGCAGCTATCCCGTCGGCCATCTCTCCACCATGTACTGGATCGGGCTGAAACCCGGCGACGTCCATCTCAACATCTCCTCGCCCGGCTGGGCCAAGCATGCCTGGAGCTGCTTCTTCGCGCCGTGGAACGCGGGCGCCACCGTGTTCGTGGTCAACCAGCCGCGCTTCGACGCCAAGGCGCTGCTCGCCACCATCGGCCGCTGCGGCGTCACCACGCTGTGCGCGCCGCCGACGGTGTGGCGCCTGTTCATCCAGGAGAACCTCGCATCGTTCAAGGTCGCACTTCGCGAGGTCTGCGGCGCCGGCGAGCCGCTCAATCCCGAAGTGATCGACCAAGTGAAGGCCGCCTGGGGGCTCACCATCCGCGACGGCTACGGCCAGACCGAGACGACTGCGCTCGCGGGCAACTCGCCGGGGCAGACAATCAAGGTCGGCTCGATGGGCCGGCCGCTGCCGGGCTATCGCGTGCAGGTCAGCGACGCCGACGGTCACCCCGCGAAGGAAGGCGAGGTGACACTGGTGCTGGGCGCGAACCGTCCCGCCGGCCTGATGCAGGGTTATCAGGGCGACGAGGGCAAGCTCTCGGGTGCCGAAGGCGCGCTCTATCGCAGCGGCGACGTCGTGTTCGAGGACGAGGACGGCTATCTCACTTTCGTTGGCCGTTCCGACGACGTGTTCAAATCCTCGGACTACCGCATCAGCCCGTTCGAGCTGGAAAGCGTGCTGCTGGAGCACGAGCTGGTGGCGGAAGCGGCCGTGGTGCCGAGCCCCGATCCGATCCGGCTCGCGATCCCCAAGGCGTTCGTGTTGCTTACGGCAGACGCCGAGCGGACGGCCGAGACCGCGCTCTCCATCTTCCAGCACCTGCACAGCCGTCTTGCGCCGTTCAAGCGTATCCGCCGTCTCGAAATCGTCACCGAGCTGCCGAAGACGATCTCTGGCAAAATCCGCCGCGTCCAGCTACGACGGCTGGAGCGCGACGACGACCGCAACGATCCCCTCCGCGGCCGGGAATTCCGCGAAGAGGATTTTCCGGAACTGTCGAAACAAGAAGTGAGACCTGAAGCGACATGAACGAAATCTGGAAGAAGCCGCCGATCACGCTGGAGGCCTATCAGGCTCTGGTCGGCAAGGAGATCGGCGTCTCGTCTTGGTACCTGATCGACCAGCCCCGCATCGACACCTATGCCGACGTGACCGAGGATCACCAGTTCATCCACGTCGATCCCCAAAGGGCGAAGGAAAGCGCGTTCGGCACCACCATTGCGCACGGCTTCCTGACGATGTCGATGATGTCGGTGATGTCCTACGAAGTGATGCCAGCGATCGCGGGCACGACGATGGGCGTCAATTACGGCTTCGACAAGCTGCGCTTCATCTCGCCGGTACGCTCGGGCAAGCGCATCCGCGGCCGCTTCGTGCTGGCCGAGGCGAAGCTGCGCAAGCCCAACGAATTGCAGTCCCGCACCAACGTCACCGTGGAGATCGAAGGCGAGGACAAGCCGGCGCTGGTCGCCGACTGGCTCGGGCTGATCTATTTTGCGTGAGTCTGGGTGGGCTTGACCAAGCCCTCCATCGCTGCTCAAAAGCTGTCCAAATCTCGTGCGGAGCGCTCTTACCCTCTCCCCTTGTGGGAGAGGGTGGCTTCGCGGAACGCGAAGCCGGGTGAGGGGTCTCTCTCCGCGAGCGCATCTGTTGCGAGAGACCCCTCATCCGGCGCTTCGCGCCACCTTCTCCCACAAGGGGAGAAGGAAGAAGAAGCAGGAACTGCACAATGGCAATCAGGTTCGACGGACGCGTCGCCATCGTCACCGGCGCGGGCAATGGTCTGGGACGCGCGCACGCGCTGGGATTGGCGAGTCGCGGCGCAAAGGTCGTGGTCAACGATTTCGGTGGCGCACGCGACGGCAGCGGCGGCTCGCTGTCGCCGGCGGAAACCGTGGTCGAGGAGATCCGCAAGGCGGGCGGCACCGCGATGGCCGACGGCGCCGACGTCTCGAATTTCGAGCAGGTCACGGAGATGGTGGCGCGCGCCACCAAGGAGTGGGGCAGCGTCGATCTGATGTGCGCCAATGCCGGCATCCTGCGCGACAAGTCGTTCGGCAAGATGGAAGCCGCCGATTTCCAGAAGGTGCTCGACGTGCACCTGGTCGGCACCTTCTACTGCTGCAAGGCGGTCTGGGCCGGCATGCGCGAGCGCAACTACGGCCGCATCGTGCTGACGACCTCGTCCTCCGGCCTCTACGGCAATTTCGGCCAGGCCAATTACGGCGCGGCGAAATCAGGAATGGTCGGCCTGATGAACGTGCTGGCCGAGGAGGGACGCAAGACCGACATCCGCGTCAACATCATCTCGCCGACCGCGGCCACCCGCATGACCGAAGAGCTGCTACCGCCGCAGGCGCTGCAATTGATGAAGCCGAACGCGATCACGCCCGCCGTCGAGTACATGCTGAGCGAGGATGCGCCGACCCGCACCATCATGGGCGCCGGCGCCGGCTCCTTTGCGGTCATCAAGATCCTGGAGAGCGAAGGCATCAACCTGCCGGAGTCCGAGTGGACGCCGGACGCGGTCGCCGCGCATTTCGCCGAGATCAGCGACATGTCCAAGGCGAGGGCGCTCACGGGCGCGTTCGAGCAGACGCAGAAATACGTCGCCCAGGCGGCGGCACGGGCGGGCATCAAGCTGTAGCTCCACTGTCGTTCCGGGGCGCTGCGCAGGGCTGACCAGGGAATATACTCTTCGTCATGGCCGGGCTTGTCCCGGGCATGACGACCTGTTCTTTCGCGTGCAGCCTGGCCTAAACTCCCGCCATGACCCCACCGGACACCCATGTCACCATCATCGGCGCCGGCCCCGCCGGGCTGATGGCGGCTGAGGTCCTGGCCCACGGCGGCGCGCATGTCACAGTCTACGACGCGATGCCGTCCGCGGGCCGCAAATTCCTGATGGCCGGCCGGGGTGGGCTCAATCTCACCCACAGCGAGCCGCTCGCGGATTTCCTTGTCCGCTACCGGGAGGCGATGCCGCATCTGCGCGCCGCGGTCGAGGCGTTTCCGCCCGATGCGCTGCGCGACTGGAGCGCCGCACTTGGGCAGGTGACCTTCGTCGGCAGCAGTGGGCGCGTGTTTCCCAAAACGTTCAAGTCCTCGCCATTGCTGCGCGCCTGGCTGCGGCGCCTCGATGCGGCAGGCGTGCAATTCGCGTTTCGGCATCGCTGGACCGGATGGGACGCGCAGGGGCGGCTCAAATTTCAAACAGCCGATGGCACGTTTGCGATCGACGCCAAAGCCACGGTGCTCGCGCTCGGCGGTGCAAGCTGGCCGCGGTTGGGTTCGGACGGAGGCTGGGTCGAACTCCTCGCGGAGAAAGGCATTGCCATCTCGAAGTTGCGGCCGGCCAATTCCGGCTTCAGGGTCGCATGGTCCGATGTGTTCCGTGATCGCTTCGAAGGCCAACCGCTCAAAGGCGTGGCGCTGACGATCGGAGCGCACACGGTGCGCGGTGAGGCGATGATCACGCGCAGCGGCATCGAGGGCGGCGCGATCTATGCGCTGTCGGCGGAACTGCGCGAGGCGGTGCTGGGTCTCGGGCAGGCGCGGCTTCTGATCGCCTTGCGGCCCGATCTCGACACTGCCGCGCTGACCACGCGGCTATCAGGCACGCGCGGCAAGCAATCGCTCGCCAACTTCCTGCGCAAGGCGGCGCAGCTGTCGCCGGTCGGCATCGGCCTGATGCAGGAGGCCGCCATCGCATCCGGCCGGCCGCTGGCCTCGCTCGCGCCGGCAGATCTGGCGCACCTGATCAACGCCATCCCGGTTCAGCTCACCGGGATAGCCCCGATTGACCGCGCCATCTCGACCGCGGGAGGGATCACCTTCGACGAACTCGACGAGCACTTCATGCTACGCAAGCTGCCCGGCGTGTTCGCCGCCGGCGAGATGCTGGACTGGGAGGCGCCGACGGGAGGTTACCTGCTGCAGGCCTCGTTTGCGACGGGAGCTGCCGGGGGCAGGGGCGTGCTGGAGTGGCTGAAGCGTTCATAGAACGCCGCCGCCCTTCGAGGCCTCCGCTTCGCTCCGGCACCTCAGGGTGACGGCTACGAGAGAGCGTCATAGCAACGACAGACTAACGAGAGCGTCATCCTGAGGTGCGAGGTTTCCGGTGCGAAAGCGCCGGAAGCCGAGCCTCGAAGGATGCGCGGGCACTCCTGCGTCTACCTCAGCTTGCCCCGGGCCGACACCGGCAGCGTGCCGATGATCTCCTCGCCGCGCACCATCACCACCTCGTCCATCATGTTGACGACGACGCAGACATGGTTCGGCACGACGCGCACGACGTCGCCGACGTTCGGACGCGTGTTGCTGCGGGAGAGATCGAGGAAGCCGTGCTCTTCGGCGAAGCGTGCGATCCTGGCTTCGGGGTGTTCCAGGATCAGGCCGTGGCCCTCGAGCCCGCCGGTGTCCGTGGTCAGCGTCTTGGAGCCGGCGTCGAGAATGCCGCGCTCGGGCGCGGCGCGGCTCACCACCGTCGAATAGATGTGCAACGCGCAGTCATCCCAGGTCGCGGAGCCGGCCGCGACCTGCATGCGGTCGTTGTAGATATAGGTGCCGAAGCGATGTTCGGTGCCGCCCTTGAGCTTGCCGATGTTCTTCAGGTTCGGCGTGCCGCCGGTCGAGACGATCGTCGCCTCCAGCCCGTGCGCGCGCACGCCGGCCAGCGCCTCGTCGTAGAACTCCTGCGCGTCGGCCCAGCCGGTCTCGGTCGGATACAGCATGAAGCCGGCGAAGTGCAGGCCCTTGGACGCGGCGATCTCGCGCGCCAGCGCAATCGCTTCCGCCGGTGTCTCGACGCCGGTGCGCTTGCGCCCGGTGTCGCATTCGACCACGACCGAGAGCGGTCGGCCTGATGCGGCGGCGGCCTTCGGCAGGCCCGCGACGACGGTCGCATTGTCGGCGGCCACCGTCATGTTTGCCTTGGCTTGCAGCGCGCCGAGCCGCGCCATCTTTTCTTCGCCGAGCAGATTGTAGCTGATCAGAATGTCGTCGATGCCGGCATTGGCCATGATCTCGGCCTCGCCGAGCTTCTGGCAGGTGATGCCCTTGGCGCCGGCCGCGATCTGCATCTTCGCGATGGTCGGATTCTTGTGCGTCTTGATGTGCGGCCGGTTGGCGATGCCGGCATCGTCGCAGGCCTTCTGGATGCGTGCGATGTTGCGCTCGACCTTGTCCATGTCGATGACGGCGCAGGGCGTGCCGTATTCGCGGGCGATCTTGGCGGCGAGGGGAGTGGTCATGAGTTAAGCCTGTTCGATTTCTTCGCGGAGCATTTCCAGTTCGAGCCAGCGCTCTTCGGCGGCGGACAATTCACTATGCGCCTTGGCGATGGCGGCAGAGGTATCGTCGAATTTCCTGCGATCCTTGACGTAAAGTTTGGGATCGTCGAGCACGCGTTGCAGCCTGGCGATGTCGGCCTGCAATTTTTCCATCGTCTTCGGCAGCGTTTCCAGCGCGTGCTTCTCGTTGAAGCTAAGCTTGCGCTTGGATGCGGATGCGGTGGCCGCAGGCCGTTCCCCCTTGGTCTCCGCGGAGGCTTGCGCTTTCGCGACCTCGCGCTTCAGGTCGGCGCCGCGCTGGATCAGCATGTCGCTGTAGCCGCCGGCATATTCCGTCCATTTTCCGTTGCCCTCCGGCGCGATCACCGAGGTGACGACGCGGTCGAGGAAGTCGCGGTCGTGGCTGATCAGGATCACGGTGCCCTCGTAGTCGCCGAGCATGTCTTCGAGCACGTCGAGGGTTTCGAGATCGAGGTCGTTGGTCGGCTCGTCCAGCACCAGCAGGTTGGACGGTTTGGCCAGCGCGCGCGCCAGCATCAGCCGGCCGCGCTCGCCGCCGGAGAGCACCTCCACAGGCGTGCCGCGCTGCTCCTGTGCGAACAGAAAGTCCTTCATGTAGCCGACCACATGCTTCGGCTTGCCGCCGACCATGATCTGGTCGCCGCGGCCGCCGGTCAGCGCTTCCGCCAGCGTCGATTTGGGATCGAGGCTTTCGCGGTGCTGGTCGAGAGTGGCCGTCTCCAGATTGGCGCCGAGACGTACCGTGCCGGAGTCCGGCTGTGCGCCGCCGGTGAGGAGGTTGACCAGCGTGGTCTTGCCGGCGCCGTTCGGCCCGATGATGCCGATCCGGTCGCCGCGCTGGATGCGGGTGGAGAAATTGTCGACGATGATGCGCCCGCCATAGGCCTTGGTGATGCCCTTGGCTTCGATCACCAGTTTGCCGGACTGGTCCGCCTCGGCCGCGGCGAGACTGGCGGTGCCGGCGGTGCCGCGATAGTTGCGGCGCTGGTCGCGTAGCGCATGCAGATTGCCGAGCCGCTTGACGTTGCGCTTGCGGCGGCCGGAGACGCCGTGGCGCAGCCAGTGCTCCTCGTCGACGATCTTGCGGTCGAGCTTGTGCTGGTCGCGTTCTTCTTCCGCCAGCACCTCGTCGCGCCAGCTCTCGAACGAGGCAAAGCCGCGGTCGATCTGCTTGATCTTGCCGCGATCGAGCCAGGCCGTGGAGCGCGAGAGATTGGTGAGGAAGCGGCGGTCATGGCTGATGATCACCAGCGCGCTGCGGCGGCCGTCGAGCTCCTTTTCCAGCCACTCGATGGTGGCGAGATCGAGATGGTTGGTCGGCTCGTCGAGCAGCAATATGTCGGGCGAGGGCGCCAGCACAAACGCCAGCGCGGCGCGGCGCGCTTCGCCGCCCGAGAGGTTGTGCGGGTCCTCGTCGCCGCTGAGGCCGAGCTGCTCCAGGAGATAGCGCGCCTGATAGGAATCGTCGCCGGGCGCGAGCCCGGATTCGACATAGCCGAGCGTGGTCTTGTGCTCGCCGAAATCCGGCTCCTGCGGCAGATAGCGAACGGTGGCGCCGGGCTGCACGAAGCGCGTGCCGCCGTCGGGCTCGACCAGGCCCGCCGCGATCTTCAGCAGCGTCGATTTGCCGGAGCCGTTGCGGCCGATCAGGCAGACGCGCTCGCCGGCCGCGACATTGAGCTCGACGCCCGACAGCAGCGGCGTGCCGCCAAAGGTCAGCCTGATGTCCTTCAACTGGATCAGTGGGGGCGCCATGGTCAGCCCTGACTCAAATTCTGGCTCGTTGCGGTCGCATCCGTGCGGCGGCGTTGGATCCGGCGCAGCGTCTGGTCGAGCGCGGAGAGGAAGGCCGAGCGGTCGCGCGGCGCGAACGAGCGCGGGCCGCCCGTGACTTCACCGGCAGAACGCAGATCGGTCATCAGATTGCGCACCGCCAGCGTCATGCCGATCGATTCCTCTGTGAACGGCTTGCCGTTCGGCGCGATCACGTCGGCGCCCGCCTTCACGCAGCGGCTGGCCAGCGGAATATCCGAGGTCACGACGACGTCGCCGGGTTTGACCCGCTCCACGATCCAGTCGTCGGCGGCGTCCATGCCGGCGCCCGCCGCGATGCGCTCGATCAGCGGATCCTGCGGCACACGGATGAAGTTGCCGGCGACCACGCTCACGGGCACGCCATGCCGGAGCGCGACGCGGTAGATCTCGTCCTTGACCGGGCAGGCGTCGGCGTCGACATAGATGCGGGTGGGGGTATCAGTCATTCGCGGCGTGGTACCCCATTCGGGCCCTAAAGGCGAGGGGATTGACCGGTGTTCCCCGGGGCCTACGATCGGCCCGGAAACAACAAGAATATAGGGATGACGACCCCATGCCGAACCGGCTCGAAACCTGGCGCGTCGAGGCCTACAACACCGCCAAGCAATCCGAAAACAAGATGCACGACGACAATGTGGCGCGCCGTTTCGGCTTTTCCGGCGGGCTGGTCCCCGGCGTCGACGTCTTCGCCTACATGATGCACGTGCCCGTCGCGCGCTGGGGCCGCGATTTCCTCAGCCGCGGGCTGATCGAGGCTCGCTTCATCAAGCCGGTCTATGATGGCGAAACCGCCGACGTCGATGCGACGGAGCACAACGGCCTGCTCACGATCGAGGTGTTCAGCCGCACCGAGCTCTGCGCCACCGGGACGGCGTCGCTGCCGGCAGCCGCGCCCGTGGTTTCGTTGAGCGACTATGTCGAGGTGCCCGCGGTGGCCGAGCGCAAGCCGGTCGGTCCCGCGACCTTCGAGACCGGCAAATGGCTGGGCACGACGCCGCGCCGATGGATCGGGCAGGACGCGACCGATTATCTCGCCGATATCAGGGAGACCGATCCGATTTTCGCGCGCGAGGGATTTGGCCATCCCGGCCTGATCCAGCGCGTGATGAACCGCGTGCTGGTCGACAACACCATTCTGGGCCCGTGGATCCACGTCGGCAGCCGCATGCAGCTGCTGTCGGCCGCACGCGCCGGCGACGAAATCACCGCGCGCGCCAAAGTCACCGCGAACTACGAGAAGAAAGGCCACCGCTTCGTCGAGTTCGACGCGCTGGTGGTCGCCAACGGCACGACGCCGATTGCACACTGCCAGCACACCGCGATCACCCAGCCGCGCGAGCAGGCGGTGGCGTAGGGAAGGGGGCGAGCCTGTCACCTCAAAGACGATGTCATTCCCCGCGAAGGCGGGGAATCCAGTACGCCGTGACTTCTCCGTGAATCACGACTGCCTCGGACTACTGGATCGCCCGGTCAAGCCGGACGATGACAGTGTGCGTGCGGAGGAAGAAACGCAGCCCTACGCCGCCTTGCCCTTCGCGTCCTGGATCGCGCGCCACACCCGCTCCGGGGTCAGCGGCATGTCGATGTGCTTGATGCCGTAATCGGAGAGCGCGTCGACCACTGCGTTCACGACGGTCGACAGGCTGCCGGCGCAGCCGGCTTCGCCGCAGCCCTTGCTGCCGAGCGGATTGGTCGTGGCGGGCACCGGGTGATCGCCGACCTCCATGAACGGCACGTCCTCGGCCCGGGGCAGGGCGTAGTCCATCAGCGAGCCCGTGATCGGCTGCCCGCTCTCGTCGTAGCGGACGTGCTCCATCAGCGCCTGGCCGATGCCCTGGACCACACCGCCATGGAGCTGTCCCGCGACCAGCATCGGGTTGATCACCGTGCCGAAATCGTTCACCGCGCTGTAGCGGACGATCTGCACCACGCCGGTGTCAGGGTCGATCTCGACCTCGGCGACGTGGCAGCCGTTCGGGAACGCCGACGGTACCGGCTCGCTGGTGTGGTCGACGTCGAGGCTGTCAGGCACACCGTCCGGCGTCTTGCCGTCATGCAGCTTTTTGGCCAGCTCCATGATGTCGATGCTGCGGTCGGTGCCGGCGATCGTGAAGCTGCCGTCGGCGAACTCGATGTCGGCCTCGGACGCTTCGAGCATGTGGGCTGCGGCGCGCTTGCCCTTTTCGATGACGAGCTTCGAGGCCTCGACGATGGCCTGCCCGGTCGCGGTGATCGAGCGCGATCCGCCGGTGCCGTTGCCGGTGTGGACGATGTCGCTGTCGCCCTGCACCAGCTTCACGCTCTCGAAGGGAACCCCCAGCTGCGCGCACAGCACCTGCGCGAATGGTGTGGCATGGCCCTGGCCGTAGTCGAGCGTGCCGGTGATCAGCTGCACGCTGCCATCGGGATCGAACACGATCTTGCCGAGCTCTGGGCTCGGCGGCGCGGTGACCTCGAGATAGGAGCCGACGGCGATGCCGCGCAGCTTGCCGGCCTTCTTGCTCTCCTTCTTGCGCTTGGCGAAATTCTCGTGGTCGGAGATCTCCAGCGCCTTGTTGAAGACGGCCTGGAAGTCGCCGCTGTCATAGGTGACGCCGGAGGAGGCCGGGAACGGCATCTGGTTCGGCTTGATGAAGTTGCGCTTGCGTATCGTCAGCCGGTTGATGCCCATCTCGTCGGCGGCGCGGTCGATCAGCCGCTCCATGTAGTAGTTCGCCTCGGGCCGGCCGGCGCCGCGATAGGCGCCCATCAGCGTGGTGTTGGTCAGCACGGTCTTGATGTCGACGCCCATCAGCGGCGTCCGGTAGACGCTGGAGAAGTTCTTGCCGGTGTTGAGCGAGAGCGGGCCGGGCGCGACGCCGGTGATGTAGGCACCGAGATTGCCGTAGCCGGACAGCTTGGCCGCGAGGAAGTGCCCCTCGGCGTCGAGCGCCAGTTCGGCGTGGATCTTTTGCGCGCGGCCATGGCTGTCGGAGAGGAAGGCGGTCGAGCGCTCGTCGAGCCACTTCACCGGGCGTCCCAGCGCCTTGGCCGCATACAGGATGCACATGTATTCGGGGTAGTTGACGTTCTTCATGCCGAAGGAGCCGCCGACATTGGCGGTGAGGATGCGGACCTTCTCGTTCGGCACCTTCAGGTTCTTGGCGAGGTTGGCGCGGTTGCCCGCGACGCCCTGCGTCGGCATCTGGATGGTGTAGCGCTCGGTGGTCTTGTCGTAGGAGGCCAGGCCAACGCGCGGTTCCATCGAGACCACGGCGACGCGGGTGTTCTCGATGTCGATCCTGGTGACGTGGGCCGCGCCGGCGAACGCCGCGTTGACCTTGTCCATGTCGCCGTAGTGGTAGTCGAGCGCAACGTTGTTCGGGATGTGGTCGTAAAGCTGCGGCGCGCCCGGTTTGGCGGCTTCCTCGGGATCGGTCACGGCGGGCAGCGGCTCGATATCGAGCTCCACCGCCTCGGCGGCATCGCGCGCCTGCGCCAGCGTCTCCGCCACCACGAAGGCGACGGGGTCGCCGACGAAGCGGACTTTGTCGGTCGCCAGCGGCTGGCGGTTGGTCTGGAGCAGGGGGGAGCCGTCGCGGTTCTTCAGCGGCAGGCCGCAGGTGAAGGGGCCGTAGCCGGCGGCATCGAGGTCCTTGCCGGTCCACACCCCCAGCACGCCCGGCATCGCCCTGGCGGCATCAAGGCCGATGCCGCGGATCACGCCATGGGCATGGGTCGAGCGGACCACCACGGCATGGGCCTGGCCGGGCAGGTTGAAATCGTCGGTATAGCGGCCCTTGCCGCGCACCAGCGTGTCGTCTTCCTTGCGGCGGACCGGCTGCCCGACGCCGTATTTTTGCAGTGCAATAGCGTTTTCGAGCGTGGACGATTTGGTGTGTTCTTGCATGGAGTAAACTCGGCCTTGATTTTATTGTAAAATTTCACTCGCCGATGGCTTTTCCCCGGCCATTCCCCGACTGCGTTTCCATGGAAGGGAGATCATCAACCCGGTTCCACTCTTCGCTGGCGACCACGTGCGAGTAGCGTTCGGCGCTGCGCACATTACGCCAGTTGCCGGTCGCAGCTAGCCCCTGCACGTCAGCCCCGGCATACCGGCGCAGCCATGTCGCCCAGCTGTGGCGGAATACATGGCAGGTCACGAAGTCGAGCCGGTAGGCGGGCGCCTTCCAGCCCTTGATCCAGTATTTCGGACATTCCAGCCCGCAAGCGGCCATCTTGGCCCGCCTCAGCAGCCAGTCGATCTGGCTGCCGCCCCGCCAGCGAAACAGGAACTTGCGGTCAGGGTTCTTTGCAAGGTGTGCAAACAAGGGGCCGACCAGCTCGGCCTTGAGGTGCAGCATCCGCGGATCCTCGTTCTTCGAGGTCCGAAGCCATGCGGCACGCTCCTCCGGCCGGACGTCGGCGGCGAGCAGATGCTGCCCCTCGCTCTTGCGGATGCCGGTGAAGATCAGCATGCGCAGATAGAGACCGAACTCCTCCTCGATCTTGTCGGCCTCGCCGATGATCAGGAAGGCGTCCTCCGGCCACATGAAGACGTTGCGGGGGCGTCCGCCGGCGCCTTTGGGTCGTCGGATGGTCGGGCAGCTGTCGCCCAGGACATGATGCATGACCGCCGACATCGGCGTATGAACGTAGGCGTTGAGAGTGCCGCCGTTCGTGATGTGGGGATAGAGCGCGCCGGATGCCCCGTCGATCGCCTGCTGGTCGATGTCCCTGAGCAGGGTGTCCCCGAAGTGCTTGACCAGCGGGAAGAGATGCCGGCCGGCGCCGCCGGACCGGAGATAGGATTCGACGGCGCTTACGAAGGTTGGCTCTCGCGGACCAGGCGCAGCCTCGGGGGCTGGCCACTGTCCGTGGTCTTCGATGCACCGCTCGATCTCTCTGAGCTTTTTCTCAGCGAGGGCTCGCCGAGGAGATCCGCTACTGCATTCCACGTAGACGCCAAGGTAGGTTCCACGGACCTCGAAGTTGGGCGTTTTGCCTTTCCGCGGCGGCCTGAGCTTGAGCGGCACTTCAACCCCTCCCGTAACGCACACTCGATGCGGGCGATGTCCTCGGACCTGAAGACCTTACCCCGCCCCATCGGGGTGTAATAGGGCTGGCCGGACTTATCCCGGGGGTGCGCACGGAGCCATTCCGCCAGCCAGCGGGTCGATGGTGCCTTCAATTCGGCGGCGACTTCGGCCAGGGTGAAGCGCTGGATCATCGGCCTTCATGGTCCTTGTTCCAGAACGCCGACCCGGTCCCCGCGTAGGATCCTGATGCGTCCGGCGCCGGTTCGTGTCGAGAAACCGACCAATACGCGCCGTCAACCCTCTCGAATTTGATCCCGCCGAAGGTGAGGTGACCGAGGGCGCGAAGTTCGATCCCACCCGCCTGTAATTCCAACGCCGGCATTTCTTGCTGGAGCTCGGTCGACAACCGATCGAAGATCGGTGCCGGCAGCTTGACCGCCACGTGATCGGTGATGTTTTCTTCGGTCCAGCGAGACAGGCAGAGGTGCCGCAGTGCATGGGTGATTGTGCGGAGATCAGAGGTCGCGGTCATGTTTTGCTCTCTCCTGCCTGCGCCAATTGGCGCACCCTGGTCTAGGACTTCAGCACCAGGGGTGCCCCGCCATCCGGATTGCCGCGTTCGATGCACATGGCTGCCGGCGAGCCGCAGGCCGAATGAGGCGCGATGGCGCGGATGAAGTGCGCTCCGAGCGGAGGGGTGGTGTCCACGTAGGTTCCGGGTCTCACGCGCTCACGCCCCTTCGCAGAGGCTTTGGTCATCGCGGCGATGAAGGCGTCGTTCGATGCAATTGCCGCATCGCGCTGCGCCTTCTCGGACAGCGTCAAATATTTGTCGAAATCGACGCGCTCCAAAGCGTCAAGTCTGACCTGGCTCATGATTTTCCCCGTTCCAAGATGGCGACAAAAACAACCGCCCGCATCGCGAGAAGATCGCCGCGCTGGGCGTAGAGCCGCTGGGCCACCAGCAGCGGATTGATGCCGAGTGCCTGCCAGAACGCATCCTCCGAGCCCTTGTGCTGGGCGTGGCGGGCATTGAGGTGGTCGTCGCGGCAGAGCGGCAGCGCCCAGCAGTCTTCCGGCTTCTTGCCCATGCCGCTCGACTTGCCGAAGGCGGCCGATGCGAGGCGCACATGCGCAGCCTCGCCGCAGGGGTCGACGCCGCAATAGAGGCATGGACAGTCGCGCACGGCTTGGAGGTAGGCAGGATCGTCGGCTGGCCCGGCCTTGAAGTTGCGCGTTTGCGCAATCTCGCAAACCGGCTTCAAGAGCGATCCTGGCGCCGCGGGCGGGGTAATGCGCTGGGGGCGGGTGATGCTACTCATCGCTGATCACCCTCGCGATCAGCTGTTGATGCGCCTCGTAGCGGGCGGGCTCCACCAGCATCATGACGTCGATCGCATTGTAGCCGCGCGCGTGCAGGCAGCGGTGTGCATCGGCCGGATCGATGGCGGCGTCGTCGGCCAACAGCGCCGCGGCCATCTGCAGCGTCATCGCTGCGCGGCGTTCCTCGACGCCCATCAGCGGGCCGTCGATCAGGAAGCATCTTGCGGGGATCGTGGTCATCGCCAGAACACCTTTGCGCAATGCGGGCAGACGACGGCGCCGCAGGAGGCGATCGCGTCATGACCGGCGGGGTTGAGGCAGTCGTTGTCGAGACCGAACGGATCCTGCCCGGCCAGGACGTCGCCGATCTCCTGCTCGCAGATGAAGCGTGATACGGCGACGGAGGCGGGCACGCGGTGAACCGGCTGTGGCTGGCGGGTGCGATGGAAACCCATGTTGATTTTTCCGAGTTGAAATGAGGGACCTCGAAGAGTTGCAGGCGGCGGGTCCGGGGCTGGCCATCCCCGCCGCCTGCATGTGCAGCGCCGCGCCTTGCTATCGGCGCCGCGCCAGACCCCGCTACCCGGCCGCCGCCGCGAACTCGGGCAGGGAGTCGTTCAGGTCGGCGGGTGCCGCGTCCGCCTTGATCCTGGAATGCGGGATGTCATCGGCGAGCGGCGGCACGTGCTCGGCTTCCATCGCGGCTGCGTAGCGCGACGGCTTGCCCTCCAGCGCCTGGTGCAGGCTGTCATAGCCGGCGCGCAGCGTGAGCAGGTCGAAGGTCTCCTCGATCTCGACCCACCCGGCGGAGAAATGATCCTTCATCAGGACGACGCGGCGCTGCTTGTCGGCCACGGTCTGGCCGGGGACGTGCATCGTCAGCAGATCCTTGATCTCGTCGAGCACGATCTTGCGCTGCACGGGCTGCCAGTCGCGACGCTCGGTCTTGATCATGTGGGTCGAGTCCCCCATCGCCTGCACGCCGACATGCTGGCCGCCGATGTTGAGACGCAGGATGTGGGGCGCAAACGCGGTCCAGACCTGCTTGACCAGGGTTTCGGTCGGAAGGCGTTCGCCGTTCTCGTAATAGCCTTCGAACTTGAAGTCCTTGCCGTCGAGCAGCATCGAGCGGTCCTTCACGACGGAGGCGACGTGGGCGACCTTGTTGGTGCGCAGGTTCATGTCGCGCTCCATCAGCACCAGCAGCGAGGGTTCGAAGCCGGTCTCAGTCTCGGTCTTCATCTTGACGCCGACCTTCTCGAACTGGCGCTTGCCGTTCTCGTCGGTATATTGCTCGGTGTCGTCGCCGGCGCGCCCGCACATGATGATGTGGAGCTTGGAGTTGATGTAGAGGTCGGTGAACTGCTGCCAGCCGTGCGGCCCCTTGAGGAACGACCAGTCGTCGATCTGAAGAAAACTGCGCTGCTTCTTCTTGAGGTAGCTCTCCTGGAGCTCGCGCCACGGATGGGTGATGCTGTCGATGATCAGCACGGAGGCGTTCTCCTCCGCCCATTTCATCGCCGCGATCAGGTCCGAGAAGGTCCGCTTCTTGGCGACGACCAGCGGGATACCGACCTCCTCGAACAGCGGGATCATCCAGTCAGAGCCCGTCTCGGTATCGAAGAAGGCGACCGGCTTGCTCGCATAGGTCACGCCGCAGGCCTTGAGGTGGCGGACGAGGGCGATGGCGAACAGGCTTCCGGTCACTGACTTGCCGGCACCCTGCTTGCCCATGAATCCGGCTTTGAGATGCGCGGTCGTGGACGCGGCAGGTGCGAAGATGTTGTAGACGTTGGACATGGCGGCGGGCTCCGTGGTGGGTTGGGTGGGTGCGACCGTCGCGGCGCGCGCGGCCGTGGAAACGGGGGTAGGTGCGGCGGTGGGCGTAACGCGCGCCTTCCTTGGTTTGCGCGCCGGCTTGTCGCCGCTGGCGTGCTGCTCGAAGTCGACGATCCTGGCTTCGCCTGCGGCGACGTAGGCGGTATCGATCCTGGGTGCCGCGGGCAGCACGATGACCGCCGTCTCGTTGCGCATGCGCTCGGCGAGCTGGGCGGCGAAGCGGTTGTGGTTGGTGCGGTCTTCCATCACGCCCTCCGCGCAAAGCTGCGGCGGCGGCTCGCGGTCTCGACCGCGCACTCGGCCTCGTAGGTGGCGTTGCCATCGACGGCGCCGAGGAAGGCGCCCTGAAATGGCCGCATGTCGACGTCGGTAGCGACGCGATCGGCAACGCCGGAGCCGACGGCATAAAGCCACTGGTCGAAGATGTTGGCGGCATCGCGCAGGTGATCGGAGACTTCGCCAATCGCTTCGGGAACGGGCAGCGCGAGCAGCCGCGCAATCAGCGCGGCGCTGGCGGCCTTGAAGGGGTTTTGGGAAGGGGCGGGCTTGCTGGAGGTGGTGTCTGCGGCGGCGGACATGTGGGGCTCCGTTGGGTTTCAACGGAGCGGATATTGCGATAATCGCAAATTACAGTCAATAGAAAATTTGCGGTAATCGCAAAATCAGGGTCTATCAAGCAGATGGACTACTTAGTACGTCGTGCAATTCGTCGTGGTTCCGAAAGTTTGGCACTGAGTCTGCCTAACGGGCGGCGGTCCAGGGGCGACCATAGGGGGAATGGTTACGGCCGTTGCTGGAGGCATACGCGGAGGATCACCTTTAAGCGGAAAGCTTGGGATTTTGCCGTCCGAAGGGCCGCACTGATAGGTCATCGCGTACCATGTCACCGGCCCGGGCAAGGCATCGGCAACCAAGCCGCCTGCGTGGCTTTCGCTATCGAGGACTTGGTAAGGACCTCGACACGTCGCGGATGCGGTCTTGAAGCAGCCGTTGGGGGACTGGCTGCATTTGGTCGAGTTTGCAGTCGCGCCGGATGGGCCGGTGAAGGTCTCTTGCGTCGTGTTGCAGCCGGCTAGAGCGATTGCCAAGCACACGGAAAAGCCGGTCACGCGCCACATCATCGTTGTCCCGCGAGTTTCTTGGAAATGCGGCTCTGCGCTGCCCGCCCGATCTGCCGCCATTCTCCCGCCCGGACGACCAGTTGCACCTTGGAAATCCACGTCAGCTTGACGTCCCGGATCACGGGGGCGTTGAAGCTCTCCAGGTTGAAAAGCTTGGCCTTGCTGCCATGCAGGATCCGCTTGAGGTAGCGCTGGCCCTGGTCGGTCATGACAGCCGCTTCCCAGCCGATGACCTCGTTGGCGTTGGTGCCCTCTTTCCAGCACAGGACGACGTCGCCGGGATCGTACCGCGGCCACATGCTCTCGCCCTCGACCTCGAAAGCCAGCGTGTTGTCGGGGACGGGGAAGGGGACTTCGATCTGGAACAGGCCCTCGGGCGGCAGCTGCTCGAGTTCGGGCAGTATCTCCTGGCCCGCGCCGATCCGGCCGACGACCTTGACCACAGTTTGCGCCGCCTGAGACGCGCGTTCCTTCGCCTCGCGAAGACCAGGCGGCTCCTCCTTGAAAAACTCAGCCATTCCAACGAGTTCTTCAAGCGATATATCGCGGGTCTCTTTGGAGTTGCTGATGTTGGTCATTCGCGTGACGGCGTCGGGGCGAATGTTGAGGTGATTCGCCAGTCCGATACGCGCGCCCCGGCCCATCCGCTCAAGTTGTTCACTGAGCC
The DNA here is from genome assembly GCF_008932115.1 of Bradyrhizobium betae. Taxonomy (NCBI): domain Bacteria; kingdom Pseudomonadati; phylum Pseudomonadota; class Alphaproteobacteria; order Hyphomicrobiales; family Nitrobacteraceae; genus Bradyrhizobium; species Bradyrhizobium betae. Next base: position 374,492 of record NZ_CP044543.1, on the reverse strand, counting down.
AACGCCGTTGTTTGTCACCTAAGCTGTTCATATCGCAATCATTTGCGGTATTCGCAAAATAGTCTATCGCGACAATCGCAAAATTCGTTTGACTACAATTTGCGATGATCGCAAATTGCGATCCATGAGCTTGAACCCCGCCAAGAGCGTTATCGAGAAGATTGGGGGCGCAGAGACGGCTTCCCGGGTCACGGGCAAGCATATCTCCCGCGTCTACCGCTGGACTTACCCTGCGTCGCGCGGCGGCACTGGTGGCGTTGTGCCTCATGACGACGCCATCAAGCTCCTCGATTACGCGCGCGAAAACAGCATCACGCTAACGGCGGACGATTTTATGCAGGCGCCGTCGACTGTGCCGGAGGCAGCCGAGCCGCAGCAGCCCGAACAGGTGCAGTCATGAGCGATCGAGCAAGCGATCTCGTACGGGACTTTTTCTGGTTCGACATCGATCGGGCCATGATCAATGCCGGCCTGGTCGAGAAGAAGCTGATCGAGCACGAGGGTCCGACGGGATTCCGCGACCCGCACGAAGAATTCGTCATTCGTATTTACTGCGCGATGGACCGCGCCCGCCGTGAGCGTGAACTTCATGAAGCGCTCGCCCATGCTAGTTCAGCCCACGCGAAGGCGCGGGCGGAGGTTTCAGGGCATCTGTCAGTTGAGCCAGTAGTTGTTCCGCCACCGCCGGATCCATGGAGACATGGATCATGTTCTGGGCGGTTCGGAGACTATCCGGTCCGGCGGGCGCACACCGAAGCTGAAGGACGACGAATGGACGACCTTGCGGCGTCCTTCGCTGATCGGCGTGCGCCGTCTCAACGTAAAAGTGACGATCGTCATCCTGGCTCATCGGGCGTGCACCTTCCTCAATTTCCAGTCAGGGCCTGATATATCATGAGTTTCCGTTCCGTTGTTGCCCCGCAGAAGCGCTACGCGCTGAAGATGACCTATTCGCCCTATCTCGACCGCGCCAAGCTGCGCGGCAAGGAGGCGATCGAGCAGATGGCCAACGACTTCCTGATGTTCGCGGCCTCCGCCGGCTCGGTGAACCAGGACGACCTCGAGCTGCTCGGCTGGACCCGGACGCAGGTCGTGCTCCACACGTCGGATGCGCGTCATCTTGCCAATCATCGCGCCGACCAGGAACGCCGCAGGGTGTTCGCATGACGCCGGCATCAGTGCAGCGCCAGCGCGATTGCGGTAACGGCCAGCACCATGGCCGCGAACGCAAGTCCGAGTGCGATGCGGCCCGTCGTCATGGCGCGATCCGCCATCGTGTAGACCTCGTCGATGGCGCCGTCCGTGTAGATCGCCTGAGCCTCGATTTCGGCGTCCGTCATGTCCAGTTTCCAGTTCGTGTTGCGTTGCGTGGAGTGTCTGCGTCATGGGCGAATCAAGCCGGCGATCAGAGGCGCGCGCAAGCGCTTCCGAAGAACAAACGTGCAAGTTTGGAACAGTTGTTCGGGCGCTATGGCCGACCAAGCCGGCGCTCAACCTGGCGCAGCGTGCGGGCCTCACGGAGCGAGGTGCGCAATACCTCATCGACGGCAAGCGCAAGCCGAACGCCCGCGCGGCGCTCGCCGTCTACGCCGAGATCATCGAGTGAACTTCGCGAGGCGCAAGGCCGCCTCGTCATCCGCGTTCCCGCGTCTGTAGTTGCGTATCCCCACAGTTTGAGTCGCTGCAGTCGTCCGCAGTCTTTGCGGCGAGTGATAGCGGCTGTCTCGAAACGACCTTAGCTCGCGCGCCGCGGCGATCCTCAGCGGCAGGAGGAAGGAAATGAACATCCGAGATTACGACCCCGCGATGGGGCAGGCCTTTCAGGGTGACGTCGCGATCATTCCGATCCCGGCCGATATCCCGATCGCAACGATCGAGGAGATCGCGCCAGTCGAAGGCCGCCTGATCCTCCAGGAGGGCGAGGTCTCTGGTCATCACCATGCCGTCGATCTGCGCCAGCGGAGCTTCCAGGCGCAGCCGCGCGAGGTTGGTGATCCGCTGATGGCGACACGCGATCCGAAGCTGAAAAAGGCGCTCGGCGGCATGGCCAAGCAAGCCGTCGGCGCGGCACGGATGTACCGCGATGCCGGCGTTGCAGCCGAGATGCTCCGCCGCGGCCTGCTGACGCGAACTGACCTTGCCATTGCGTGCCTGGTGATCGAAGGCGCACCGATGTCGGTCACCCACGAAGAGCACGACGGCATCCGCCTTCCGGCCGGCCGCTACCTGATCGGCCGTCAGGTCGAGAGCGCAGGCGCCGAAGAGCGCGTGGTGCGCGACTAGCCTCGCGCACCATCGTCCCACAGCAATCGGAGGAGACAAGGGCCATGGCGAAGATCCAGAAGATGACGGATGAGCAGCAAGCCGCGTTGCCTGCATTCCGCGAGCAGTGGCGTGCGGTCGGCTTGTCGACCGCACCAATCCACGAAGAGGCTGCGCGAAGCGCAGTCCGCGCTCTTTACAAAGCGGGCGACCAGGCCGAGCCGCTTGCGGTCATCACACTCGCCTCGCCGATGGCGTGCCTGATCGCACGCGCCATTTGCGAAAAATTGCTGAAGGAAAATCTCAGCGACAATCAGCGGCTGGTGTTGGAGAGAAAGCTCAGGGACCAGCTCTGGGACCAGCTCTGGGGCCAGCTCAGGGACCAGCTCGGGGGCCAGCTCAGGGGCCAGCTCGGGGGCCAGCTCGGGGGCCAGCTCAGGGACCAGCTCGGGGGCCAGCTCGGGGGCCAGCTCGGGGGCCAGCTCTGGGACCAGCTCTGGGGCCAGCTCAGGGACCAGCTCTGGGGCCAGCTCAGGGACCAGCTCGGGGGCCAGCTCAGGGGCCAGCTCAGGGACCAGCTCTGGGGCCAGCTCAGGGACCAGCTCTGGGACCAGCTCAGGGACCAGCTCAGGGACCAGCTCTGGGACCAGCTCAGGGACCAGCTCTACCAATCTTCGTACTTCATCGGCGGCCTCGATGCCTATTGGCTGGCCTTCTATGAATACGGAGAACGGATTGGCGCGCGCTACGAAGCGCGCACCAAACTCCTTTTTGACGCCTACCGCGCTTACGCGCTCTCGGCGGGTTGGCTCTACCCGTACAAATCGATCGCGTTCGTCAGCGATCGGCCGGCGGAGATTCACTTTGATGCGCAGCAGCGCCTGCACTCGGCAAACGGAATGGCGGTCCGCTTTCGCGACGGCTGGGGCCTTCACGCCTGGCATGGCCTCCGGGTTCCGGCACGTCTGATCGAAGCGGCCGAGTTCTCGGCCGACGCCGTCGAGGGTGAAGCCAACGCCGAGTTTCGCCGCGTCCTGCTGGAGCGTGAATATGGCGGCCGGAGCGGCTTTGAGCTCTACGCCGAACAACGCGCTGCGAAAGTCATCAGCGAAGACATCAGCCACGGTTTCCCGCGCAGGCTCCTCGAGGTGAATGTGAGGGGCGAGAGGATCCGTGTCGTTGAGGTGATCAACGGCTCGCTCGAGCCTGACGGCACGCGCCGCAAATTCCACCTGGGCGCCATGGCCGGCGATACGCCCGCCGATGTGATCGCCGCCAGCTACGGCATCGCGCCCAAGCACTACCGCGAAGCGGTTCGGAGCTAGGCGACCATGGCCAATCCACGGTTGACCGAGATCCAGATCGTAACGCTCAAGCAGCTCGCGATCACCTGCGCCAATGGCGGCATGTCCACCCTCACGCGCAAGCAGCGTGAGGCCATGGTGCCGCTTTGGCGCCGCAACCTGATCGAGATCTGGACCCGGCAGATGCCGGGCGAACGCTCTCGCGGGCCTTTCTTCAAGCCGACCGACATGGGCTGGGCGCTGATCCGGTCGATCTATGCCGGCGGCGAGCGACGCGATCAGGAAAGGCAAGCCGCATGAGCGCAGCCGATCTCGTCAACTGGGGCTTTGCCTACGTTCTGATTGGCGCCGTGATGTGGGCGCTGATGTATGCGGGCGGCCTTATCGAAGAGGCTCTTGGCAAAGCCTCCCGTAGCAGCCGGGCGATCGTCTCCATTGGAGCGATCGCCGGCTGGCCCGTTATCGTCCTGGTCTTCGTGGCGGGATACATCAACGGCGCGCGCGGGAGGGCCCGGTCGTGATCCTCGAGCCCGGCCACGACCCGATCAAATTCCACCCTCTGGCCAACCTGTTTCCGATGCTGTCGGACCAGGAGCTGGAGGACCTCGGCGAGGATATCCGCCTCAACGGTCAGCTCGAGGATGTAATCCTGCATCGGGACATGATCCTGGACGGCCGTAACCGCTACACGGCGGCAACGCGGAGGGGGCTGCCCGTTCGTTGCGGGATTTTCGAAGGCGACGATCATCAGGCTCTTCGCTTCGTGGCATCCAAGAACCTGTGGCGACGTCATCTGAAAGAAGGTGACCGCGCGCGCATCGCGGCACGCATCACCACACTGAAGCTTGGGTCCAACCAGCACACCCAGGCTGCGCCAATTGGCGCACCCCTTCTCGATCTCGTCGAAGAAGCCGCAGGCAAGCCTGCCGCAACTTCGCTTCCGATGATCTCGCAGTCAGAGGCCGCAGAGATCATGAACGTCGGGCGTCGCAGCGTGCAGCGCGCGGTCGTATTCGAGGAAAAAGCCTCGGACGAACTCAAGGCCGCCTATGAGCAGGGCAAGGTTTCGATCTCGACTGCAGCCGAGATCGCGGAAGCGCTGCCGCCGGAACAGCAGAAGGCGGTCGCCGAGCTGTCTGAAAAGGAAATCCTCGATCGAGCCAAGATCATCCGGAAAGAGCAGAACGACAAGCGGCGCGCCGATCGGGCCGATGACATCCGCAAGAAGGCGGAGGCCTCAACCTCGCTGCCGACGGGCCGAAAATTTCCGCTAATCTATCTCGACCCGCCGACGAAATTTGCGGCTGGCGATTCCGATCGTTCGACTGAGAACCACTATCCGACGATGACGGAGGAGGAGATCTCGGCCTTGCCGATCGCCGATCTCGCGCTCGACAAATGCGTGATGCTAATCTGGACTACCGTTCCCTGGCTGGAAAAGACGCTGCGGCTCATCAAGGGGTGGGGCTTCGAATACAAGTCTTGCGCGGTCTGGGACAAGGTCGACATCGGGCTCGGCTATTGGTGGCAGAACCAGCATGAGATCCTGATCTCGGCGTCGCGCGGCGATCCTGTGACCCCCGAAAACGGCTCGATCCTGGGCCCCTCGCTGTATCGCGAGAAACGCGGCCGTCACTCTGCGAAGCCCGAATATTTCCGTTCGATGATCGACGGCGTCCCCGAATGGAAGGACTGGCCGAAAGTCGAACTGTTCCCTCGGGTCAACGGATCGCTTCCAAACGGGTGGTTCGGCTGGGGCAATGAGGCAAACGTGCCGCCGCAGCAATCGCTCGGCATCGAGGACGAGGAACAGATGGCATGACGCGCGATCTCTACGATATCGCAAAGCCCGTCCGTGATGCGGCTCTCGCCGAGATCATGCGCTGCTTCGAGGCCGACACGAAGGCTGACGGCGTGCCGGTCAGTCCAGCCATCCTGGAGGGGCACAAGCTCGGCACGCACATGCAGGCCTTGTGCGTTGCCCACTGCGCGGAGCGCTATAAAAGCTTCACGTCCGGCTTTGTGATCGACGATCCCATCGTCGACATCTACGCGGTTGCACTCGCCCAGGTCGGCGCGCACATGGCCGCGACGGCGCGCCCGACCACGGGGGGGCGCCCGGTAAGCCCGACCGTCTCCGGGCAGGCCTTCATCAAGAAGGTGGCGCAGCTGTTCTTCCAGCAGCTGGTGCACATGGAGCATGGCCTCCTCGATTTCAACATTCCGTTCCAGCGCAGCGACGACGGCTCCATCGCCGTGGAGACGTTCGATCTTGCGGCCATGCTCAACAAGGGGAGGGGCGAGTGAACGAACAGGATCAAGCTCCCGGCTTCGTCGTGTCGGATGATGCAGCCCGCTATGAGGCCATCAAGTCGACGATGAAGAGGACGCTCTCCAAGCGCGGCGAGCAAAAGCCCAAAGCCGCGCGGCCTGCCGTCACCTATCGGGCCCAGCGTCGCAACGAGGCCAAAGCCAAGAAGAAGGCGATGTATCGCATCGGCGAGGACGTCAAGGAGGGATGGTCTCCCGCTGTCGAGCTCAACCGCTCGCCGAACTGGACCCGTGCGCAGTCCTATGGCTACGCGCGCGAGATCTCACCTGTGCCGGAAAGGCCTGTGCGATGAACGGTGCCGCCCTATGGTTCTTCATCCTCAGCCTTCAAGCGATGCCGTTTGAGGCCTCGCGCCTTGGTCCCCTGACAAAGGATCAATGTGTAGCGCTGCAGCAGGCCTTGCCTGGCGTCGACGGCAAGTGCGTCAAGCTCGTCGGGGTGAAGACCTGCAATTCATACGGAGCTGGCGGCAGCGTCTGTCCGATTCTCGAAGGCGAGATGGTGCGATGAAGCAATCCAAGCTGATGTCTCTTTTGGAGACGATCATGTCGACCGCGATCGGCTTTGCCGTCGCTCTACTGGCGCAGATCTTCGTCTTCCCGCTGTTCGGCTTTCGTCCCGCGCTGCACGAGAACCTGATGATCACGGCGATCTTCACGGTTGTCTCGATCGTTCGCCAATTCGTGATGCGTCGCCTGTTCGAGCGGCTGCATATCCGCCGGCCATTGTCGCCATTCATGCAAGCTGTAATTGCCGAGCGCTTCCGCCAGATCGAGCAGGAGGGCTGGGACGCAACTCACGACGACGCTCACCGGCAAGGCGAGATGGCTCAAGCCGGCGCGGCTTACGCGCTCGGGAATGAGACCGTATTTTGCGACAACGGCGACGACATCCGGGGCAACTGCGTTCGCATCAATGGTCAGATGATCTGGCCTTGGGCTGTCGACTGGTGGAAGCCCAAGGAGTTTCGGCGCAACCAGGTGCGAGCCGCGGCTCTGATCGTCGCGGAAGGCGAGAAATTCGACCGCGCTCGCAACTCACGACGTGAGACCAAGCGGAGCGGGAACGCATGAAGCCGCAAAAGCAACTGCTGCGCCACAACCCGCCCGCCTCCTACGGCGACTGCTTCCGCACGGCGATCGCGATCGTGCTGGACATGGATGCAGCCGACGTGCCGCATTTCATGGACGGCGGCGTGAGCGGCGATGACGGCGCGGCTGCAGCCGAAGCCTTCCTCAACGCGCACGGCATGACCGCGATCAATATCGTCGTCGACGGCGCGCGGCCTCTTCAAGCCGTACTGGATTCAATCGCGGGTACGAACCTGCGCCAGATGCCGGCCTTCCTGCTGACCGGCACGAGCCGAAACAGCTGCGCCCATGTGGTAGTTGGGTGCAACGGCGACATCGTCTGCGACCCCTCGATCGACGGATCGGGCATCGTCGGGCCCTGCGATGACGGATTCTACTGGCTGACCTTCTTCGGCGCGCTCCAGGCGACGAACGGACAGGCCAAGCACCAGCGCGATGCGAGAAGCGCGCGGGAGCGGCTGGAAGCCGCCTCGATGCTGCTGTGTGCCGAGCTGTGGAAGGCAGGCCTCGATCGCGGGTCGTTCTACGTCACGATCGGAGGCGGCGAGTTGCATGTCTATGCGAGGTGCGAGCGTCCGGAAGCGATGCCGAGCTGCGCCTATCCGGTCGAATGGCATGTGGCGGAAGTCAAGATCGATCCAGTCAGCACAGAGGCGGCATAGGTAATGAGCAACATGATTGCGATTTCGGCAACCATCCTGATGTGCGTGAACGGACAGCTTGCGTCCAAGGGCGAATGCGCTGATGGAAAGCGCGCCGAAGAGGTGACCGTGAACATCCTCAACGGGACATCCGAGGATTGCTCGATATCCAAGCAGCAGGATTGCTTCGAGCGGGCGACCTGGGACTCCATCCTGAAGATCGAGCGCAACGGTAGCGCCCTCTTTGAGTGGCGCGCCGACGGTTCCGTGATCCGCGATCCTAGCTTCTCCCCGGACATCGCAGCAAGTGCATTTATGGAGGCGGTCAGCGAGGTTCTCAAGACGGTAGGCGTCAACCTGCGCAAGCCGCAACAGTGATGGAAATCATCGTCGACAGCTTTGCGGGTGGCGGCGGGGCCTCGACCGGGATCGAGATGGCCTTGGGCCGCTCGCCCGACATCGCGATCAATCACGACGCGATCGCGCTTGCCATGCACGAGGTCAATCATCCCTCGACCGTGCATCTGACCGAGGACATCTGGTCGGTCGATCCGCGCGCGGCGTGCGCCGGCCGGCCCGTAGGACTGTTGTGGGCCTCGCCCGACTGCAAGCACTTCTCCAAGGCCAAGGGCGGCAAGCCCGTGGAAAAGAGCATCAGGTCGCTCGCCTGGATCGTGGTGCACTGGGCCAATACGGTCGCCCCGCGCGTCATCATTCTGGAGAACGTCGAGGAGTTTGCGACATGGGGTCCGCTCGGTACCGACGGCCGTCCGTGTCCGCTGCAGAAAGGCGTCACCTTCAAGCGCTGGGTCGCCGAGCTGGAGCGCCTCGGCTATGTCGTCGAATGGCGCGAGCTTCGCGCCTGCGACTATGGCGCGCCGACGATCATGTCTCGCGTCTCATCACGAGACGCAATATCCATACCTCGCCTTCGCCGGCAGCCCCGAACCTGCGCTCCGCGCGCTCGCGTTCATCCCGCAGGAAGTCCAAGTCTGCGACCGGTACGAATTTCCGGAGGGACGATGAACACGCCGCTGATCAAACCCACGCGCGTTCTGCGCACCCTCGAAGGTGAGCCGCCGCTCGGCATCGGCGGGCTGGCGTTCCGCGACGACCAGGGCGAATGGCTGGAACACGACAATCCGCGATATCGCTCGCCGTCGACCAGGATCGGCGCGCTCGCGCTGCAAGGCGGGGGGTGGCTTGCCCATCCGCCGGGCTTCCGTGTCGACGGCCGGCAGTATGCCTCTCGCGAGGCAGCGCTGCGGGCTGCAATCGCCGCCATGATCCGCCGCGCGCGGAAATACATGCGCGCCAAGGACGGCGAGGGCACCCACTGGACGGAAGGCTTCGCGGCCCGCGTGATCGAATGGGCGCTGTCGCTAAAGCCTGTGCAAGTGCCTGAAACTCGCGATGTATCGGCTAATCTTGATCAGCAAATCAATAGCGCCACAGGCGAGCTCGCTGCAGACGAGCTTCCCGGCAGCGCCGGGTTGGATGGGAGTGGCGACATCCCATCGGCGGCGTCCTCACCTGTGGCGCCCGTCGAAATGGTCCAGAATCTCGACCAGCAAACCTATGCCGCGATCGACGCCGGCGAGACGATCTCCGATCCGATCGTGCGCGACCTCATCGAGGCCTTCGAGAAGCGCAAACAGTTCCCGGCGCACCACACATTCTCGATGACGACGGAGGTTGCCGACGGACGTGTCGTCTCGGTCGCCACCTGCAAATGCGGCCACGTCATCAAGTTCGGATCGAACGACTATGTCCGCATGAACGCGGCGACCGAGGCTCACTGGCGGCGCTTTCCGGAAGGGCCGACGGTCGACGGCCGCGGCGATCCGATCGTGCCTGGCGATGCCTCGCGGATCGCGGGCAGTAAGCCGAAGAGGCGCAAAAAGAGTTCTGACGGGCGGGCGGACGAGGCTATGGCCCGTGAGGCTGACCCTGTTGTGGGAGCGGCCACGCTTGATGCGCGGTTGCATTCGAACCACGGCGGGGCCGACCAAGCCGGGATGGGAAGCGAGCGGCCCAGCCCGTCAGAAGCCAATGTGAACATCGCAGACCGCGCCCCCATTCCAACTCCGGTCTTGCGATCAGAGCCCGCGTCCCTGCCCCCAAGTCAGGACGCGGGCTCGACCCTTGCCGAGGCTGCGCCAATTGGCGCAGGCGGAAACGTCATCGCGCGGCGCAACGACGTAATCGCCGATGGATGGTCCGATCTGCTGACCGCGGCGGCCGGGCTCGCGTGGGATGACGAGGCGGCGCTGCCCGTGCTGCATTCCTATGATCAGTTTCTCCACGACAAGGTAGTGACGGCCCCGATGCGCGGCATCGAGGTCCCTCTCGAGGCCTTGCACGATTATCTCCGGCCGCATTGCAAGGACCTCGTGGTCTGGGCCTTGCGGCTCGGCTGCGCTGCGATCTTCGCATCCTTCGGCCTGCACAAGACGGCGATGCAACTGGAATGGTGCCGGCAGCTGCAGCGCCGCAACGGCGGGGCCACGCTGAGCGTGCTGCCGCTCGGCGTGCGCCACGGCTTCGTCAAGGAAGCCGTGAGCCTCGACATGGCCGTGCGCTTCATCCGCACCAATGAGGAATACCACCTCGGCCGCGCTGAGGGCGTGGTGCACTTCCTCACCAATTACGAGAGTATCCGCGACGGCAAGCTCGACCCGAACCTGTTCACGGCCTGCTCGCTCGATGAAGCCAGCGTGCTGCGCAGCTACGGCAGCAAGACCTTCCAGGAGTTCCTGCCGCTGTTCGGCAAGGTCGCCTTCAAGCTGGTCGCGACCGCAACGCCGTCGCCGAACCGCTACAAGGAGCTGATCCATTATTCCGGCTTCCTCGGCGTCATGGATACCGGCCTGGCGCTGACGCGCTTCTTCCAGCGCAACTCGGAAAAGGCCGGCGATCTCACGCTCTACCCGCACAAGGAAGAAGAATTCTGGATGTGGGTGCACTCCTGGGCGGCCTTTCTGCAAAAGCCGTCCGAGCTCGGCTACAGCGACGAAGGCTACGAGCTGCCGCCGCTCACGCTGCGCTGGCACGAGGTCCCGGCCGATCACAGCAAGGCCGAGCCTGAGCGCGACGGGCAGTCCGTGTTGTTTCGCAAGGGCGCGTCCTCGCTGCAGGATGCCGCGCGTGCGCGCCGCGATAGTCTGCCCTCGCGCATCGCCAAGATGCAGGATCTGCTTGCGCAGGATCCGGACAGCCATCGCATCCTCTGGCATGACCTCGAGGCGGAGCGCGAGGCGATCGAGGCGGCCGTTCCTGGTGTGGTCGCGATCACCGGCAGCGGGATGGACATCGACGAGCGGGAAAAGCACCTGCACGACTTCGAGGAGGGTCGGACCAAATACTTTGCGACCAAGCCCATCCTCTCCGGCTCAGGCTCGAACTTCCAGTATCACTGCCACAAGGCGATCTATGTCGGCTTGCCCGGCGACGGCTACAAGTTCAACGACTGGATTCAGTCGGTCTACCGGCTGCAGCGCTTCGGCCAGAAACACCCCGTCGAGATCGATATTATCTACTCCGAAGACATGCGCGCCGGCCGGGCCGCGCTGGAGGAGAAGTGGGCGCTCGATACCGCGATGCGCGCCCGCATGAGCGAGATCATCGCCGCTCACGGCCTCAACACCCTGCCTCTGCGGGACAAGCTGCTGCGCACCATGACGATCAAGCGCATCGAGGAGAAGGGCGAGAACTTCACGGCGATCAACAATGACGCTGTGCTTGAGTGCCGCGCCTGGCCGGAGGCCTCCGTCGATCTGATCGTGACCTCGATCCCGTTCTCCAACCACTATGAATATTCGGCCTCCTACCGCGACTTCGGCCATACCGACGACAATGGGCATTTCTGGGCGCAGATGGATTTTCTCAGCTGCGAGCTGATGCGGATGCTGCAGCCCGGGCGCCTTGCCTGCATCCACGTCAAGGACCGGGTGCTGTTCGGCAGCGTCACGGGCGAGGGTGTACCCACGATCTCTCCGTTTCATGCCGAGGCGATCTCGCACTATCGCGGCCACAAATTCCAGTACCTGGGCATGATCACGGTCGTGACCGACGTGGTGCGGGAGAACAATCAGACCTATCGGCTGGGCTGGAGCGAAAACGCCAAGGACTCCAGCAAAATGGGCGTCGGCTCGCCGGAATACGTGCTTCTGTTCCGCAAACCCCAGACCGATCGCACGCGCTCCTATGCCGACGTGCCGGTCGAAAAGAGCAAGGACGACTACACCCGCGCGCGCTGGCAGATCGACGCGCACGGCTTCTGGCGCTCCTCCGGCGACCGGCTGCTGACGGCCGATGAATTTGCCGCGATGGATGCCGCCGATCACGCTAAGCACTTCTCGAAGCTGAGCGCGGAACGGATCTACGACTATGAGGCGCATGTCGCCATCGGGGAGCGGCTTGAGGCCCAAGGCGCGCTGCCGGCGACGTTCATGGCGATCGCGCCCGGCTCGCACGATCCAGAGGTCTGGAGTGACATCAACCGGATGCGCACGCTCAACATGATGCAGCAGAGGAAGGGCGCGGAGATGCACCTGTGCCCGCTGCAATTCGACATCGTCGACCGCCTGATCGAACGCTACTCCAACGAAGGCGAGCTGGTGTTCGATCCCTTCGGCGGATTGATGACGGTCCCTTTTCGGGCGCTGCTGAAGGGACGCAAGGGCGCCGCGACCGAGCTGTCGACGGTCTACTTCGCCGATGGCGTCAAGTACCTGCGGCAGGCCGAAGAAAAGATGGCCGTGCCGGCGTTGTTCGATCTGGCGGCGGTTGACGCTGCCAACCCCCCCCCAGCGATGCGCAAGTGACGGAGGCTGATAATGTCGTTGACGTTCGATGAATTTGCCAAGGCGAACCGAGCTCGCTGCGAAGATCCGCAAGGCTTCAACCACCCTCTCGATGGATGGTCATACTCGGACTGGATGACCGCCTTGGCCGGCGAGGTGGGCGAGGCTGCCAATGTCGTCAAGAAGCTCAACCGCTATCGCGATGGCGTCGTCGGCAACAAGGAGACCTATGACGAGCTGCACGTGAAGCTGCGCCGAGAGCTCGGCGACGTCGGCGTTTATCTCGACCTGATGCTCCAACGTTGCGGATGCACGCTGGAGGAAGCGATGCGCGAGGTCTTCAATAGCAAGTCCGGCGAGATCGGCTATCCGAAGGTGATCTGAAGCGTGACCCCGCTCCCCACCATCATCGACCTGATGCCGCAGGAACGGCCCGCGCCCGACCAGGGCCGCCGCCTCGATCCAGAGTTCGTGATCGCGGTTGCGCTGTCGACCGTGCCCTATCGCTGGTCGGGCAGGCTCCTGAGCGAGGAATCCTTGCCGGTCCGCGCCGTGCTGATCGCGCTGAAGGAGGCGGGTTACCGCATCGTGCCTGCCGAGTAAGTTTCGTTTCGTAGCGTCGTTTGCGTCCCCTCACATTGTAACAACCGGAGAAGCGCCATGGACGCGCAACGGTCGGACTCACCCGGCCACAATGCCAAGGAACAGCTGAAGGCGATCGTCGAGCGGATCGAGCGGCTGGAGGGGGAGAAGAAGGCGACCTCCGACGACATCCGCGACGTCTACGCGGAGGCGAAGGGCAACGGCTACGAGGTCAAGGCGCTGCGCCGCGTGGTTCGGCTGCGGCGGATGGATGCCTCGCAGAAGGCCGCCAACGACGAGGTCGAGACGATCCTGGAGACCTATATGCAGTCGCTGGGGATGCTGTGATGCCAAGGCATCGTTGGAGTCCCAAGACCGTCTTCGAGCACAAGACCGAGCGCCAGTGCGAGCGCTGCGGCATCGTCAAGGTGTCGCGGTCCGAGCATGAGGGCGGGCACGATCGCTACTGGACGGAGTTCTACGCCGCCGGCGGTTTCGATCGGATCGAGGGCGAGGCGACGCCCGCGTGCGAGCCCGTGGAGGCGCACGCCGCATGACCTCCGTCCGCGGAATGATCGTCGATATCTTCGGCCGCTACCGCCTGCCGCTGTCGGACGAAAAAGACCTGCAAGCCAAGATCGCCGAAATGCTGGCGCTGGAGAAGGTCCCGTTCGTTCGCGAGGTCCGCCTCGACGGGGAGGGAAAGGACATCGTCGACTTCATGGTCGGGGAAGGTGCGCTGCTGCAGCCGCTAGAGGCCGCATGCGCCATCGAGGTCAAGATCGGCGGCTCGCGCCGGGCGATTTTCCGCCAGATCGAGCGCTACTGCGAACATCCGCAGGTGGCCGAGATCGTGCTCGCCACCAACGTGCCGATGAACCTGCCCTTCGAAGTCAAGGGCACGCCGACGGCAATCGCGCATCTGGGCCGGAGCTGGCTGTGACCATGCACCACGCCGCCGATGATCTTCTGGCAGCTGCCGCAGCGCTCGCCTGGCGCGATGAGGCCGCAGGCCTGCGCACCTACGGCAAGCTTGCGCACGTGGCGGAGGCTTGCCGCTGGGTGATCACGGATCTGGAGCCGCAGGTCGCGATCCGGGCCAAGCGCATCTTCCCGCGCATTTCGGCAACGCAGGTCGGCTCCTACACCTTCGTCGACGGCGACGAAACGCGCTCCGAGCTCGAATGGTTCATCGAGCGCTATCCGCTGGTCGTGACGCCCGCCGATCGCGCCCTGCTCGCCGAAGGGCGCATCCGCTTCGAGCAGATCAGGTCCGAGATCGACCGCGTGCTGACGACCGGCTGGCAGCCCTCTGGCCGGCCGGCGATGCTGCGGCCTAACAAGGCCCTGCGGCCGAACCAGGCGCGCGCCGTCGAGGTCGCCCGCCGCACGGGACGGCTGCTGATCGCTGACGACGTCGGCATGGGCAAGACGCTCGCCGCAATTGCCGCTGCGATGGACGAGCGCTTCCTGCCGATGGCGATCTGCTGCGAGGCGCACGTGGCCGAGCAGTGGCAGAAGGAATTCATCGGCGAATTCACGACGCTATCGAGCCACGTGATCCAGTCGACCAAGCCGTATCCGCTGCCGAGCGTCGACTGTTACGTCTTCCGCTACTCCAATCAGTGGGGCTGGGTCGACATCGCCGCAACCGGCATGTTCAAGACTGCGATTTTCGACGAGGTGCAGAATTTGCGTCACGGCCGCGGCACCCAGAAGGGCGAAGCCGCCTCCGTCTTCGCCAATCATGCGGCCATGCGCATCGGCCTGTCGGCGACGCCGGTCTATGGCTATGGCGGCGAGATCTTCAACATCCTCGACATCATCGATCCCGGCATTTTGGGCGCCCGCGACGAGTTTATCCGCGAATGGTGCAAATATGCCGACGACAAGAAGCTGATCATCGAAAATCCGCAAGCCCTGGGCGCGCATCTTCGCGACCTCAACATCATGGTCCGCGAGGTCGGAGGCGGTCCGCCGCCCAACCGCATCGTGGTCGACGTGCCCTATGACGACGAGGCCGCGGCGGCCGACGAGCAACTCGCCCGCACGCTGGCGTTGAAGGTGATGTCGGGCAGCTTCACCGAGCGCGGACAGGCGGCACGCGAGCTCGACATGATGGCGCGCCATACGACCGGCGTTGCCAAGGCCCGCCACGTCGCGGCCTATGTCAAGATCCTGCTCGATGCCAAGACGCCGATCATCCTGGGCGGCTGGCACCGCGACGTCTACGACATCTGGCTGAAGGAACTCGCGGACTACAACCCGATGCTCTACACGGGCTCGGAGACAGCGCTTCAGAAGTCGGCCGCCAAGCGCGCCTTCATGCAAGGCGAGACCGACTGCATCATCATGTCGTTGCGATCGGGCGCCGGCCTCGACGGGCTGCAGCATCGCTGCGCGACCGTGGTGCATGGCGAGCTCGACTGGTCGCGCGAGGTCCACAAGCAACTCGCCGGCCGCCTGCGCCCGCACGCGCGGACCGACCCGATCACGGAAATCTTCATCGTCGCCGACGGCGGGTCCGACCCTGTCATCGCCTCTGTGCAGGGCCTGAAGGCGAGCCAAGCGCGCGGCATCATCGATCCGAAGGCGGCAGGCCTTGAGCAGGTTCACACCGATGAATCCCGCATCAAGGCGCTCGCCAAAATGTACCTGGAGAAGGGGAAATGACGGAACAATCGAGATTTCATCCCTGGACGCCGATCGACATCCGCCGCGCCGCCATGATCTGGCAGCGCGACTTCGCCGATCATCATGGCGAGAGCGACGGGCCCTGGGGTGCGCAGGGCGAGGTATTCGCCACGATCGCGCATGCGATCGGTAAAACCGTTGACGGCGTCGCCGCGCGCTTTCTGCGGTTCGGCGCATCGTTTTCCGCGGGCCCGCGTGGCGGCGGGCCAACCGAGCAGGCCCAAGCCGATTTCGAACGGCGCAGCGCCGCCCGTGACCGGCAGGACCTGACTGCACGCGTGTTCGGCGATCCTCCGCCGGGCTACTCCGCGCTCGACAAGCGCCGCGCGGGAGTGCGGCCATGAGCGAAGTGGTCGATGGGCACTTTGCGGGTGCCTCGCCCCAGCCGGGCCCGCACCACGTCTTCGGCGCGCCGGTCAGCGTACCGCCCTCGCTCGAGCTGGAACGACACCAGCAGACCGAGCGCACCTGTTCGGTCTGCGGCACCGTCAAGGTGACCGTGCACGCGCCCGACGGCCGCGCCTGGCGCGAGTGGCGGCGGTCGGCATCGAGCGCACAGATCGCGTGCGATGACCTCGCGTGCGTCCCTCAGATCGGGGTCAAGCCGTGAGCGTCAGTCCTTCCACCATCGCATCGTCTCACGCGCGGCCGATGGCGTCGCGCGCTTATGCCCGGGTTATTCCCGGGCATGCCCGCTGTTCGACTTTTCCACAGGAGCAGATTTCTTGATCATCCGGCGCCGTCACACGGCCAACTACACGACGATCGGTAATGTGCTGTTCGAAGACGAACGGCTCGCCGCCGATGAAGTTGGCATTCTTGCCTACCTGCTGTCGCGCCCGCACGACTGGGAGGTGCGCCGGCCCGCGCTGATGCGCCGTTGGAGCATGGGGCGCGATGCGATCAAGCGCGTCATCACAAATCTCGTGCGCTTCGGGTGGTGCCGCCCGGAGAAGACGCGCCTACCCAACGGCACCTACTTTTTCATTTATGAAATCCGGGATCAGCCCGGACCGGAACTGTCTGACGAAGAGGTCAGGCGGGCTTTGTCGCTGGTGTCCAGCGAAGCCGCGCCCGATGCATCGGAGGATGTTTTGCGGTCCGAGGGCGCTCCGGAAGGGCAGCTTCCGCCCCAACATCCACCTACGGGTTACCCGTCGCTGGCTGACCCACCTCCGGCTGACCCGCAGGTGGCCTATAAAGATATACAAACCAATGATTTACCAAGGACGGAATCTACCCAAAAACTTGAGAGAGAGCGCGAGCGCACGCGTGAGAAGCACGCCCTCAATCTGGCCGAGTTCAAGCGACGATGGCCGACCAATGCCGATGACGATCAGACCCGCGTCGATCGTGCCTGGTTTGCGATGGACGCCGGCGAAGGCGAGGCCGCACTTGCCGGGATCACTCCGTTTCTGGAGCATCGCAAGAAGCTCGGGCGCAAGTTTCCGCCGGCAGGCTTCACCTATCTGGAGCAGAAGCGGTGGACCTTGCTGGAGGAACAACCAAAGGCGTCATCGTCCGGCTATGCGCGCGACAGCGCTGAGGCTCGCGCGGTCTTGACTGCCCATGAGATTGCTGGCGTGCGCGATCATGCGCGCCTCACCATGCTGCGGGGCGGGGTGCTGTACTACTACCGGCCCATCACGCCGCGGCTTCTGGCTCTTGCCGGCGCGCCCGGAGCGCCGATCCCGCCGCGCGATCAGTGGGTCACACTGGGCCGGCAGCAGGCAGCGGCTTGGGAAAGTTTCGTCTCGGAGCACGTCACGGCCAACCATCCTCGCTTGCAGGAAGGATCGAGTGCGCCGTGGCTGTGGCCGCCGCGCAAGGACGGTTCGCTTTCGACGGCATCGCCGCCAGACCAACTGATGAGCGACCAAGACTACCAGGACTTCAAATCGTGAACGACCAAGGTGAGGGCAGGATGTTGGCAGTGAACAAGATGGGGTTCCAGAACGCGGATGGCACGACCGGCATCGAGGGTGCGGCATGTCCGTGGCCGCGCGGCCCGCGCATCGGTAAGCGCGACGGGAAGGGTTGGTATCTGTTGCAGGTCAAGAGCGGCGCGGAGGTGAAGATCGCCGAGTTCCTCAAGCCGTTCGGCTACGAGGTCTATTACCCTAAGACCATGATCCTGAAGCGCGTGCCGCTGCGTCAGATGACGCCGTCGCAGCGCAAGGCGGGTGCTGCCGTCAGTCGACCACACATCATCCCGGTCTTTCCGGGTTATCCCTACATCCAATTCGATCTCACCGATGAGCGCTGCCATCAGTTGTTTAGCTTTGCGGGTGTGTACGGTCTGCACTGCGCTGGAGACCGGCCGGTCATCGTCGACGACGTCTATGTCAACCACCTCAAAAGTTTTGAAGACAGCGATACCGGCATGATCCCCGGATCGACGGCGCTAGCCGATCTCTTTGCTGTTGGAGATCACGTTCGAATTCAAGACTTCGGGCCGCTCCGTGGGTTCACAGCTGTCATCGAGCAGCTGCCACACAAACTGCAGCAGCAACTCAGGGACGGGAAGCTTGAGGAACTTGACGAATCAATGTGCGCGACCATAGCTATTGAAATATTCGGAAGGGTGACGCTGGCAAAGGCTCCGCTCTCCTCCCTCGAAAGCCTGAAGTAGAGCGTCACGCACAAATCACGGCAACGTCACGCGCAAGTCACGCGTTGTGCGGAGCCTGCGATAAAACAAAGCCCCGCCATCGTGCGGGGCTTTGTCGTTTATAGGAGGCCAAAACCTCCTCCTCTGTGGGAAGTGGGAAGACCCGGCGAACGCCGTCCGTGCATGAAACACGGGCGGCGTTTTTGTTTTTAGACATAGGTTGTGCGGTAGCGCGGATCGTTGCCGCTGCCCTCCTTGGGCGTTTCCTCCCTAGACTTAGCCGCTCGCGAAAGGTTCGCCCCTGTCGCGGGCGGCTTTTTCTCTTTGCGGCGGGAATGAGTCAGGACGGACTCAGGTGGAATCAGATCGATGCACTCCGTGGCCTTGCGTAACCCCCAGGAAGAGCGCGCCGCGCAGCATTTGGCTGCGGGCTTTGCGCTGACACCTGAGGAGCGCGCCAAGCGCGGCCTGCCGATGACGGCGAGCCTGCAGGAGGAGGCGGCCTCGCTTGGCGGTTTAGATACCGGCGCCTCGTCGTTCCGCGCGAACGCGCGAAAGTTCTGCCAGCGCAAGGTGATCCGCGAGCGCGTCGCCGGCATCCAGTACCAGGGCGCGATGCTGGCCTCGACGTCGGTTGCCTCGCTGCTGGTCGAGGCGGAAGAGGCACGCGATCTGGCCATGAAGCTGAAAGAGCCGAGCGCGGCCAATCAGTGCATCCAGACCAAGGCGAAGCTTGCCGGCGTCTGGCGCGACAAGGTCGAGGCGACCGGCAAGGACGGCGTGCCGCTGGCGGGCGCGGCAGTCAGCGTCGCCGGGCCGACGATCATCATGACGGGAAATCCGGGTGCATGAGCATCATCTGCTACCGCAATGAGGCTGGCGAGCTGATCGCGCATCGCAACCCCACGAAAGAGCAGTGGGACGCGATGTGGTTTGATTTCACCAAGCAGAACAGTACGTCGCTCACTGAGCAGGCGATCGAGGCGTATCGGCAATCGAGCGTACTCCTGCGGTACCTCTGTGCATGACGAGCGGCCCGACGCGCTCCGCGTTCACCTCTGGCCCAAGCAGTGGGTCGCGTTCCTAACCGAGGCGACGGAGGTTCTGTTCGGCGGCGCGGCCGGTCCGGGCAAGTCTCATCTGATGCGGGTCGCCGCGATCGTGTGGTGCTGCTCGATCGCGGGCCTTCAGGTCTATCTGTTCCGCCGCGTCCGCGAGGATCTCTACAAGAACCATCTGGAAGGCCCCAAGGGCTTCCGCGCGATGCTGGCGCCGCTGGTGTTGGGTGGCTGGTGCCGCATCATCGGCGATGAAGTCCGCTTCTGGAACGGCAGCCGCATCTATCTCTGCCACTGCAAGGCCGAGAGCGACGTCTACAAGTACCAGGGCGCGGAAATCCACGTCCTACTGATCGATGAGCTGACGCACTTCTCCGAATTCATGTACCGCTTCCTGCGGGGGCGCGTGCGCATGGTCGGCATCACGCTTCCGCCGGAGTATGTCGGCAAGTTTCCGCGGATCCTGTGCGGCTCCAACCCCGGCAATACCGGGCATCTGTGGGTCAAGACCACCTTCATCACCGGCACGATGCCGCTCGCCGTCCGCCGGATGCCGAAGGCTGAAGGCGGCATGCTGCGCCAGTTCATCCCGGCGCGGCTCGAAGACAATCCTTCGATGATGAAGGATGACCCGGACTACGAGGCCAAGCTTTACGGCCTCGGTTCGGCCTCGCTCGTCAAGGCGATGCGCGATGGCGACTGGGATGTGGTGGAAGGCGCCTTCTTCGACGAGTGGAGCAATCCGCAGCATGTTCTCGCGCCGTTCACTCTTCCGCGGCATTGGCTGCGGTTTCGCTCTGGTGACTGGGGCTCTTACAGCCCGTTCAGCATCGGCTGGTGGGCTGTCGTCGGCGACGACCACAGGATAGGCGGGCGCGAAGCCCGCGGGCTCGACGGCTTAAAGCCTGACGCTTATGACGGCTCGCAATACCGGTCAACGCTGCTGCCTCGCGGCGCCATCATCCGCTACCGCGAGGACTATGGTGCAAAAGGCGGCAAGCTGACGGCCGAACAGGTCGGCGCTCGCATCGCCCGGCTCGAAAAGGACGATCCGAAACTCTCCTACGGCGTGCTCGATCCTTCGACCTTCAAGGAAGATGGCGGCCCGTCGATCGCAGAGCGCATCAACCAGGTCCTGATCAAGGAGAAGCTGGTCCCGTTCCGCGAAGCCGACAACACGCGCGTGTCTCGCTCGGAGAGCCGGGATCGCGGCGGCCCGATGTCGGGCTGGGATCTGTTCCGCGCGCGCCTGATCGGTACGGCCAAGCGCAGCGAGGACGGTTCGGTCGATTGGTCGACGGGCCGGCCGATGATGTACGTGTTCGCGACGTGTACGGATTTCATCCGCACGGTCCCCGTGCTGCAGCACGATCAGGCGCGGCCTGAGGATCTCGATACCACGGGCGAGGATCACGCTGCCGACGATGGCCGGTACGCCTCGACCTCGCGCCCTTGGGTCAAGTCGCTGACGCCCGCCGCCAAGGAAGCACGCGATGCCTACAGCGAGAACCGCGACGAGCGCTACTCGGAAGACACTGCAACACTGTGAGGGAGAACGAGCATGACCGACCAAGAGCAGGGCGAAGGTATCGCCGCCAGCGTGTCCGGTGCCCAGATGGGGCAAGAGCCCGGCGATCCGAATGTGCCTGGGACCTCGCTGTCGGAGCGGGCGCGCGAGCTGGTTTCGAGCCTCGAGCACTCGATGAAGCACAATGCGCCGGTCTCCAATGAGCAGCTGCGCGAGCTGAAGGCCCTGCTGGGCGTCTCCGGGGAGTGATCGACCCGGACGATGACGACGACCTCGATGCTGCCGAGGTCGAGCCGGATGATCCGGATGCGTGGCGCGACTACAGCGAAGAGCCTGACGGAGACGAATTGGATGGCTGAGACGACCGCCGCCCCCGCCAACAAGGCGATCGCCTACCAGGGCAAGCCCGCGCACAGCCGAAAGAGCAAGGCGGTCACCCGCAAGGCCGCCAAGGGCGCGATCAATCGCGGGCTGATCTCCGAAAAGGCCGCCAAGCGCCATCTGGACAGCGTCTGATGGTGGAGGCGCTGGGGGCACGGATGCGCTCGTTCGGCCTGGTTCTCCACGGCCAGCTGACCGAAAAGCAGTGGAAGGAATTCCTGGTCGCGGTGTGCGATGCGATCGGCATGTACCCGGTCGGCGAGCCCGCGGTCTGGACCTATCCGCTCGAAGGCAAGGGTGGGATCGGGCAAACCTTGATGTTGCCGATCACGGAATCCTTCCTGGTCGTCGATACATGGTCGGACCACGACGGCGCCTACCTGTTCGTCTGCTCCTGCCGGGAATTTGCAATAGGCGTCGTGTTCGATTCTGCGGAGAGCTTCGGCCTCAAGCCGTCGGCGGCGGAAGACGGCGCGTTCTTCCATCAACTGCGGTTGAAGTGAGGCAGGCGTGAACCTCAAGAGCAAGACGGCGCTGATCTACGACAACGGCGTTTTCACCGAGCTTGCGGTCACGCTTGCCAAGTCGTTCGGCCGCGTGCTGTATTACGTGCCCTGGACGAGCGGCATGCCGAAGTCCAATGCGCTTCTGATCGGGGAAGGCCTGCCCGGGGTCGAGCGGGTCGAGAACCCGTTCGATTGCTTCGACGAGGTCGACATCTGGATCTTCCCCGATGTCTATGAGGCCGGCATGCAGAAATGGCTCGCCGCGCAAGGCAAGCGCGTGTTCGGCTGCCGCGGCGGCGCTGAGCTGGAGATCGACCGGCCGGCCTCGAAGGAGAAGAGCAGGAAGCTCGGCATCGACATCGGGCCCTACAAGGTGATCAAGGGCCTCGATGCCCTGCGCAAGCATCTCAAAGCCCATGACGATCAGTGGGTGAAGATCTCGGGCACGCGCGGCGATATGGAGACCTTTGGCGCCAAGGACTACGCCAAGGTCGAGGTGCGGCTCAACGAGCTGGAGCACAAGCTCGGGGCTTACACCAAGGTCATGGAGTTCACGGTCGAGGCCGGCATCAATGATGCGGTCGAGACCGGCTATGACGGCATCTGCGTGGACGGCAAGTTCGCCAAGAGCGCGATGACCGGCGTCGAGGTCAAGGACGAAGCGTACCTGATGAAGACGGTGCGCTGGGCCGAGCTGCCCGAACAGGTGCGCTCCGTCAACGAGAAGCTCGCGCCCGCGCTCAAGCGTTACGGCTATCGCGGCTTCCTCTCGACCGAGGTTCGCTGCACCAAGGACGGCAAGGCCTATCTGATCGATCCCTGCTGCCGGGCAGGCTCGCCTCCCAACGAGCTCTATCAGGTCCTGATGAGCAACCTCGCCGAGGTGATCTGGTTCGCCGCCGAAGGCATCGTCATCGAGCCGGACTTCAAGGCGAGGTGGGGCGCCGAGGTCCTGCTCATCTCCGAATGGGCCGATCAGAACTGGATGCACGTGACGATCCCGGACAAGGTCCGCGAGTTCGTCAAGCTGCGAAATTTCTGCCGCATCGAGGGCGAGTATTACGTCATCCCGCAGTGGACGGGATGCGCCGAGATCGGCGCCGTGGTCGCATTCGGCGATACGCCCGATGAAGCGATCGCCAACTGCAAGGCGGTCGCCGAGCAGGTCGAGGGGCATCTGCTCGACAAGCCCATCGACGCGCTCGACGTGGCGCGCGAGCAGCTCGAGCACGTGCTCGGCAAGGACAAGCCGAAGTCGAAGCAGCAGCGCCAGGCCGAGGCGCTCTACGCCAGGGGCGCGATCTCGGACAAGCAGCTCGACAAGATGATGGCGAAGGGGTGAGGCGTGCTCGCGAGGTCTTCAACGCGCCGTCGCCGCGATCGGTTCGCGCGTGACGATCGGCCGCGCTGGCAGGACATTCCGGAAGAGCCGGACGTTGACCTCGATGATGACAATCCAGAGCAGTACGATCGCCTTGGCATGATGATGAAGATCGACGGGCTCGATCGCGCCTGGCGTGACCTCATCAACGAATACGGATTCTCCCGCGTCATCAGTCTGATGGGCGACGGATGCCAACCGAAAACAGCCGCGCGAATGCTCGCGACGCAACGCCAGAACGGCCGACAGGAGAGTATCTCATGGCGAAGTCTGCGTTGAAGGCAGTGCCCGGGCCCGCAACAGCGGAGGCCTCGCGCAAGTACGACGAATGGGAAGTCCGCGAAGCTATGCGGACCTTGATGCGGGCCGAAGAAATCCAGGGGGACAAGAAGCTCATGGCCATGGTGCGCAAGGAAGCGGCGGCGGAATCCGCCAAGATGGCCGAAGTCTCGCGCAAGGCGGAACGCCTCGCCCGCTCCGGCCACATCTCCGACAAGCAGCTGGCCAAGCTGAAGAAGGAAAAGCCGATCGCGTCCGGCAAGGAAGGCGATACGGGCGCATCCCAGACCTCGCGCGGCATCGCGACCAAGTAGCCGATGCCCGTCGTCGAGTACTCGCCTCTGGACGAGATGGACCGCGCCGATGCGGCACGGCTGGCGCCGCTCGTGCAGCAGCCGGAGCCGGAGACGTCGGACGATTTTTCACGGCATGAAGCCGCCGGCGGCGCCGCGTTCAACCCGGATCAGTTCCTCTCCGTCGGCGAGCTGCGCCGGCAGTTTCTCGACTACATGGATTCCAAGGTCGAGGAGGTCGAGGAAGCCAAGGACTCACGGCGCTACTATCACGGCGCCCAGCTCACGGCTGAACAGTTGCGCGTGCTCAAGGCCCGTCATCAGCCGGTACAGATCTGGAATCGGGTCGGGCGCAAGATCAACGGCATCGTCGGCCTGGTCGAGCGTATGCGCGGCGATCCGAAGGCCGAGGGGCGCGACCCCAAGAGCGAGGTGGGCGCGGCGGTCGCGACGCAGTCGGTGCGCTACGTGCTGGATGCCAACCAGTTCAAGAACTCGCTTAACTACTGGTCGCTGCTACAGACCGGCATCGACGGCATCGGCGGTGTGCAGCTGGTGCTTCAGAAGGGCGACAAGGGCGATCCCGACATCGGAATCGAATGGGTTATCGGCGACGAGTATTTCTACGATGCCAGGTCCTACCGGGTCGACTTCAAGGATGTCCGCTACGAGGGCGTCGCCAAATGGATGGACGTCGAGGCCGCGGTCGAGATGTTCCCGGACAAGGAAGAGCTGCTTCAGGGCCTCTTCCAGGGCGACAGCGACCTCACCACCAACCCCGATCGCGAGATCAAGTGGCTGATCACGTCGACCCGCCGCGTGCGCATGGTCGAGCATTGGTACAAGCACAAGGGCAAGTGGTGCTGGGCGTTCTATGTCGCGAACGTCCTGCTCGACCAGGGCATCTCGCCGTTCTTCGACGAGCGTGGCAACTCGACCTCGTCTTTCGAGATGTGGGGCCCGTTCATCGACCAGGACGGCGATCGCTACTCGTTCGTGCGCACCTTCAAGGGGCCGCAGGATGCGCTTAACCAGGGCAAGTCCAAGACGATGGCGCTGGCCAATTCGCGCCGTGTCGTGATGGACAAGGGCGCGGTCGATGACGTCGAGATCACGCGCCGCGAGGTTGCCCGTCATGACGGTGTGGTCGAGAAAAACAAGGGGTTCGACCTCAAGGTCGACGACACCACGCCTGAGGTCGCGACCTTCACCTCGTTCACGCAGGACGCCAAGGACGAGCTGGATGGTTTTGCCAATGCCAACCTTGCAGCCGCAAGCGGCGCGGGCCTCAACAGTCTCTCGGGCAAGGCGATCGAGCTGCTGCGCCAGCCCGGCATGGCCGAACTTGGTCCGTTCGTGCTCGGCCATCGGATGTGGAAGCTCAACCTCTACCGCAAGATCTGGAACGCGGCGCAGCGACACTGGAAGGCGGAGCGCTGGATCCGCGTCAACAATAACCAGAAGCTGGCCGAGTTCATCCAGCTCAACGGCGTCGATCTGGACCAATGGGGCCGGCCTGTCATCGTCAATGCGGTGGGCGCGCTTGACGTTAACATCGTGCTTGATGAAGGACCGGACGTGATCTCCGCCATGCAGGAGCTTGCGGACAAGCTCTCCAAGTACCCGCCAGGCACCATCCCGCCGCAGGTCCTGATCGAGCTCGATCCGGCTATTCCGCGCGACGAAAAGGACCGCGTCGCGGAGATGATGAAGCCGAAGCCGGAGCAGCTGCAGATTCAGCAAGCCAAGACCAAGCTCGAGCTGGAGCATGCCGCCGGCAAGAACGCCAAACAGGCGGCAGACACGCAGAAGGCATTGGCCGGCGCGCAATTGTCGCTTGCGTCTGCCGAGCAGAAGAAGGCGGCCGTCACGACGGAGGCCGCGCGCGCCGGACATCTCGCGCGCGCCTCCGATCTCGATGCCGCGGAGTTCGTGCGGGATTCGCTGTTCAAAGCGCACGAGGTGATGGCGCCGTTCCTTTCGCCGCAGCAGGGGCAGGCCGGCATGCAACCGCCACCCCGGCAGCCTGCGCCAATTGGCGCAGGCATGCGCTGATGATCAAAGTGGAGAATTCGATGCTGGCATTGCTGAGGATGATGGCAGTTGCGGTTGCGCTGCTTGTGAATGCCGGCGCGGTCCTCGCGCAAGGCGCGATTCCATCGGCCAACTGGTCCGTGTCAATCACGACCGGGAACACGTATCAGACCATCCAGGCCGCCGACAATTCGCGGCGTGCGCTCACGATCCAAAACAACAATGTGTCGGACAATTGCTGGGTGAATGTCGATGGTTCGGTCGTGGCCGGAAACACGACCTCGACCAGCGTCACGACGTCCGGAAGCAAGCAGACTATGACCGCGGCGAAGGCCTCGCTGCTACTGGCGCCGGGCGGTTCCTACACTCGATACTATCCCTACACGGACGGCGGGCCGATCGTCGGGACGTGCGCGTCCAGCGGCGACAGTCTTTACGTCGCGGTCCAGTAGCGGGAGCCGCCTGTGATGAAGCGACAGTTCCTCGTCTTCCTTGCACTGCTGCTCGGCCTCTGTTGTGCGCAGGCCGATGGCATCCAGAATCCGCCAGTCTGGACCGGACAGTCGGCGATCACGATGGACGTCATCGGCGACAGTCGGATGGCGGACATCTGGGCCAGTGGCACGTGCAACAGCGAGGCTGCCAGCTATTGTGGGACGAGCGGCGTCAACTGGTTTGCTCAGGCGAGCGCTCTTGCCTCCAATCGCTACCAGGTCGGCGTCATGGCGGCGCTGTCGGGGTGTCGTACCGATCAGTATTTGCAGCCTTCCAACATCGCACAGATCGTCGCCAGCAAGAACCAGTGGGTGATCATCGGCTATCCCGCCGTCAACGATCTCAATGCCGCCGGCGGGAGTTGCACCATCTCTCCAAGCGGAGGCGCTTTCCCGTTCACCAATGCCAACGGGGTGGTGGTCGATCAATCCAACGTCGCCTCGGTCGCTGCGGGCAATCTTCAAACTGCGATCAATGCGTTTCTTGCGGCCGGTAAAAACGTCATCCTCACCGAGGAGCCGGGCAATACGCTCATCAACAATACCGGCGCCACGATTGCATCCTTCAATGGGCAGACAACCGGCAACGTGCTGACGGTCAACTCGGTAGTGAGCGGAACGATTCGGCCGCGCCAGATACTGGTCGGCGCGGGCGTGACTTCCAGCACCCAGATCGTGGCGCAGCTGACGGGAGCGGTGGGCGGTGTCGGCACCTATTCGATCACCTCGAACGCCGTTGTTTCCGCGGAGTCGATGACGACGACCTATAGCCCGCTGAGCGCACTATATGAACTGATCTCGTACCAACGCGCGATCGCCGCCGCCTATCCTGGTCGCGTGTTCCTCTGGTCGGCAAACCCGTCGCTGTGGAAGGCTGCTGGCTCAGCCACGGCGGTCTCGTTCGTCGACAACGTGCTGCTCGACAACGTCACGCACTTCAACAATTTCGGCGCCTCGCTTGCGGCCGCGCGCTTCAATAGCGCGTTCCAGAACTTCTTCGCTCCGGTTGATTTCGAGCTGGCCGCGATCAACAGCCTCTATCCGACGAACGAATATTCCTACATCACGAACCCGCTTTTCACGGCCACGAGCGGCGGCACCAATACCACCTGCACACTTTCGAGCGGTACGGTGCCCTCGACCTGGACGCAGGTCTGCGGCACGGCAGGCGTCAGCGTTACCATCACCAATGCTGCTTCGACATGGTGTAACTCGGCTGGCAATTGCGGCAACGACATCACGTTCGCCATCACCACGACCGGTGCGGACACGTGGCGGATCCAGAGCACCGCACCGAGCGCGCAGAACTGGGATTTGAGCTATTTCTGGCAGGGCGGCGCCAAGGTGTCGGTGGCGAACGGCTCAAGCAACTGCTCAGTCTATGGCGACTTGGCGATGCAGACCGATGCGGGCACGCGGGATTCCCTGATGCTCTATGGCGCCGCGGCCGCCACGGGAGGTGGCACAAACAACGGCCCAACGACGGCCTACACGTTCGATCTGAAGGGCTATCCCACCAAGCCATTGGCGGCCTCGACGAGCAAAACTGCGGTCACGATGCGCGTGCTGGCGAATTTCACGGCGGCAGGCAGCTGCACCATCACGGTGAGCCGCGCTTTCATGAACCGGGTGTTCAACTACAACCCGGCCACAGGAACGTTCTCCGGCTGGCTGCTCATGCGCGATCTCGATCCGGCATCCAACGACAATGCACCCGCTTGGCTTCTGAAAGCCGGCTAGGGAGACCAGCGATCATGTCCATCAAAGGCAAGCCCGTCACCTCCGCCCCACCGCTGCTGAAGAACGCCTCCGCCGCACCCTTCGTCTATTTCGACAACGCGCCGCTCTACGGCATCGTCGGTCTTGGCATCGAGGTCGAGCTGACCGCGGCCACCATCGTTCCGAAGGCGGACGGCACGATCGCGCGCGAGGCCGTCTGCGTTTCGCATCTGCGCTGTTCGCCGCATGCGGCGCTCGCCCTGATCGACAGCCTGCAGAAGGCGATCGAGATGAACAAGAACCAGGCGTCCTCGCTCGCGGCTCAGGCCGCCGAGGTCGCCAAAGCCGCGCCGGCCGACAAGGCCACGTAAGGCAACAACAGACTTTCGGTCAGCGCCACCAGACGGCGTGCGGCTTCCAGAGTGCCGATCTTCAAACCCTGCGGCAGGCGTCCTCCATAGCGGCGCAACGCAATTCATCAGTGCCGGCGTGCCGGGCGAGGTGGGCAATTCCCGCCACGCTCGCGAACGGCGCTGCGGTCCGTCCAGCACCAGACGCTGGCAAGTGAAAAGGTAGCCATTCAAATGGGTCAGTTAAGGGAAGTCGACGCCATCTCCGATGCGATCATGGAAACGGAGAAAGAGATCGCAGGAGAAGCGTGGGGTAACGAAGAGACGTCCGCGCTCGACGAGACCGGGGGCCGTGCGCTGGAAAGCATGGGCCAAGGCCTCGAAGGCCAGCACGAAGTCGAAGATGGCGACGCCAGCTCCGAGGAGCAGGAAGACGGCGACTCCGAAGAGACCGAGGAAGCCGAAGAGGGCGAGGACGGGGAAGAGGGCGATGAGGCTGGAACGGAGACTGCCGGTGACGGCAAGACCGCACAGCAACAGCGCGAGCAGGAGCCGCCGGCGGGCCGTGTGCCTTCGGGTAAGCTCCGCGAGGAGGCTGAGAAGCGACGGCTGGCAGAGGCTCGTGTAACCGAGCTCGAAGCCAAGCTTGCAGGCACAACGGGTGACAACCCGAAGATCGCCGCGCTCGAAGCTCAGCTCCAGCAGCTGACGAGCATTCTCAACGGTCAGCGGCAGTCGCCGCAAGCCGTGAAGGAAGAGCCGAAGGCTGAGCCCGAAGTCCCCGACATCTTCGAAAACCCCAAGGGGTTCGTCGAGCACATCCTTGGTGCCGTGCAGCAAGCGGTCGCGCCTGTCCGGCAGGACGTTCGCAAGAACGCCGTCGAGACGAGCTTCGCGCTCGCCCATGCCACGCACAAGGACACGTTCGGCAAGGCGTTTGAGGCCATCAACGGCCTCAATCCGCAAAACCCCGACGACCGGGCAACCGTGCAACGCATTTATAACTCGGCCAATCCGGGCGAGGAATTGGTGCGATGGCACAAGCGGAGTCAGGCGCTCGCGCGCTTCGGGGAGGATCCCGATGCAGCCGAGGCCCGGATCCGCGAGGATACCCGGCAAGCCCTCCTGAAAGACCCTGAGTTCCGGAAGCAGTTGATCGCCGATCTGCGTGGCGAAGCTGCGGCCGGAGAGAATGGCCCCGCGCGTACCACCACCCGACTGCCGCAATCGTTGGCACGCGCCGGCGGCTCCAATCTTGGAGTCGAACGCGGCGATCACGTCGTCAATGACAATTCGGATCAGTCGGTCGCTGACGCTGCCTGGCGCTGAGAGCGTTCTTTCCAAAATGACGATGCCTGCGCGCCTCGCTTAACTGGCGATGCGCAGTAAGGCCGGTTTGCAAACAAACGAGACCAGCGCGCGGGCCTTGCAAAAGGACATCGCGCCATGGCGCTTACGACCACTGCTGCAAACAACAAGCTCATCTACTTCCGAAAGGAAATCTACCGGGAATATGTTCGCGAGAACCTGTTCTCGCCCTATATGGGACCGTCGATGAACGCGATCATTCGCGTCATCACGGACCTGGACAAGGGCGGCAAGAACGGCGGCGAGCAAATCAACATCCCGCTCCGCGCCCGCCTCAATGGCGCTGGCGTCGGCTCGGGCGCACTGCGCGGCAACGAAGAGGGTCTGGACAACCAGGGCACCCGCATGTGGATCGACTGGTCGCGGCACGCGGTCACGATCACCAACGCCGAAGAGCAGAAGTCCTCGATCGACCTCTACGCCGAGATCAAGCCGGCGCTGACTGATTGGGGTCAGGAGAAGCAGCGCGACGAGATCGTCGATGGCTTCTACGCGCTGCCGTCGCAGAACCCGCCCGCGGGCCTCGGCTCTGCGAACGGCCAGCGCGTCAATGGCATCCTGTTCGATGCTGCAACCGCGGCCCAGCGCAACACCTGGATCACGGACAATGCCGACCGCATCCTGGTCGGCAACGGCAACACGGCCAATCTCGTTGCCGGCAACTTCGCCGCCTCGATGGCGAACGTGACCGGCGCGATGATTGTGTCGGGCGCGCTCGTCAACCGCATGAAGCGGTCGGCGAAAAAGGCCAATCCGCGCATCCGTCCCTTCAAACTGAAGGAAAACGGGACGGAGTGGTTCGTGCTGTTCGTCGGACAGGAGCAGTTCCGCGATGCCCAGAACGACGCCGACATCAAGGGTGCCAACCAGAACTCGCGCGCGCGCGAGAACCAGGGCTATTTGAAGAACCCGATCTTCGTCGATGGTGACCTGCTCTACAACGGCGTCATCATCCGCGAGATCCCGGAGCTGTCGCTGCGCCTGCCGGTCTTCTACGCGACGGCAGGTTCCGGCGGCATTCAGATCGCGCCGGCGTTCCTGTGCGGGCAGGGTGCGATGGCCTGGTGCTGGGGCAAGATGCCGACGCCGACCTTCCTTAAGGAGGACGACTATCAGTTCCTCCGCGGCGCGGGCATCAAGATGGCCTACGGCGTCGGCAAGATCGCCAAGCTCAATGCGGCGGGCAACTTCAAGGAGTGGGGTGTCTATACCGCCTTCCTTGCCGCGGTCGGCGACAACTAGACCTTCGGCTGAATGAAAGAAACGGCGCGGCTACGCCCGCGCCGTTTCGACCTCGATCAACCTCACATCATCGGCCGAAGGAGGCCAACCATGTACCAGACCATCCTGGCGAAGCTTCGCGCGCTCGCCTTTCTGTCCCGGGTCGCTGCCATCGCGGCGATCGCAGCTCTTGGTGTTGCCGCCGTCACGATCAGTCCAGTAGCTGCGCTTCAGGTCGATCAGACCCGCAACTTCCCGGCCCGGCAGACGCCCGACCAGCAGATGAGCTACTACCGCATCACGGTCAACTTCAACGACCAGGGCATCAGCGCCGGCCAGCAGTTCGGCGCATTGCCGGCGGGCGCCTACATCTACGCGATCGACGCTTATGTGACGACCGCATTCAACGCGGCAACCACCAACGTCGTCACGGTCGGCACCACCAAGGCCAGCGCGAACGAGATCGTGGCCTCCGGCATCAGCGGCAATCCGCTCGCAACCGGGGTGCTTCACCTGACCTCGGCCGCGGGCCTCGGTATGGCCGTGACGAACGTCGCCAGCCCGATCCCGCTCTTCGTCAAATATGCGCAAACCGGCACGGCCGCGACCACGGGGCAGATCGTCATCGTGATCGCGTTCGTCGCGAACAACGACATGTAACCGGCTGGCGGCGCCCGGATGAGCCGGGCGCCGCGCTGCTTCCTTCGAGGAGTCCTAAATGGCAAAGCTTGCGGAAATTATCACCTATGTCCCCGGTCAGCATGACCCGTCGCACGTGAAATGGTGCGGTCATACGTTCCAGGCGAACGTGGCCAAGGAGATCAAGGGCGATCCAGACGGCACAAGCTCCGAGAAGCTCAACGCGCAACTGATCGAGAGCGCGCGCAACAATCCGCATTTCGTCGTCGGCGAGGGCGCCAAGGCAACCCGCGCCTCGCGCGACAAGATGCCCAAGGACGCCAAGGGCTACCGCGCCTACTTCGTGAACTGGCTCAAGGAAGAGACCTTCGAGACGCCGGAGGATCTGATTGGCCGCTTTGCGCGCGACCGCGAGCTTCAGGCCAAGTGCGACGTCGGCCCGGACGACTTCGCGCAGATCGGCGAGCTGTTCGATCCTCGTCTGCACGAGCTCGCCAAGGCCTGCGACTTGGCCGAAGCACAGATCGCGGCCGTGTGGGTCAATCACGGCTACAACCAGCTGCCCTGGTAAGCGATGGCCGCGACCTCTCCATATCGATCGTCCAGCGAGCTCGTGCTCGCGGTCCTCAAGAGGACCAACGTGCTGGCCGTCGGCCAAGCCGTTGATCCTGAAGACTACGCGCTCGTGAACGACAATCTGGATTCGATCTTCCGCAAGCTTGCGGGGCTCGAGATCGTCTATGTCGGGGATCGCGACAACATCCCGGCCGGCTGGTTCTCCGACCTCGTCGACATCTTCGCCGGCGAGTGCGGCTCGGACCTTGGCGTCTCCGGGCAGGATCTGGTCGATCTTGTCAACAGGGGTCTTGGCGGCCCGCCGCAGACTGAGATCGGTGGAGGGGCAGCCGCCAAGTCGCTCAAGATCATCACGCGCGGCAAGCCGACCTACGAAATCTATCGGATGCAGACCTTCTGATGCCGAATAAGCCTGCTCAAATCCCGTTCCCGCTATCGAGCTTCCCGGGCCTCAATCCGCAGGAAAGTTCGGGCCGGCTCGTCAATTGCTACGCAGAGCCCTTGGGCGAGCCGCAGCGTCCGACCGGCCCGTCGATGCAGATCTGGCGCGGCTGCCCCGGGCTGTCGCAGCACGCGATCACGGCGCAGGCGGGCTACCGGGGCGGGCTGCTGGTCAAGAACCTGTCTTACGAGGTGTTCAAGGATACTGCGGCGACGGTCGATGCTGCGGGTGTCGTCAACGTGCTCGGTGCATTTCCGGGCTCCCAGCAAGTCTCGATCGCGCGCAATCTTGCGGCCAATCCCGACGTCGTCGCCGTCGACATCGACAACGGCGCCTACAAGCTTTCGACCGGCGGCGCGCCGACGTCCTACAATGGCGCAGGCAGCTTGCCGCAGCCAAATTCGGTTTGCTTCCAGGACGGCTATTTCTTCTTCACGATCGGCGATAGCCGGTGTTTTGCCTCCGCGCTCAATGCGCTGACGCAGAATGCTCTGACCTTCATCACGGTCCAGGGCCGGGCGGACGTGCAGCTTCTGCGCGGCATTCCGTTTTCCAACATGCTGCTGCTGTTCACCACGGGCTCGTTTGAGGCTTGGCAGGATCAGGCCATTGCCGCGCCCGCGTTCCCCTACGGAAGGTTGACCATCGTCGATGTCGGACTTGTGCAGCCGTCCGCCATCGCCGGCTTCGAAGTCGGTTTTGCCGAGCTTCTGTGGGTCAGCCAGGACTATCATGTGCAATGGATGTCGCCGGGCTCGCTCGCGCCCAACGACGTCTCTCCGCCTGATCTCAATCGGCTGATCGAAAGAGCGGTACGCGCCGGGCAGATCCTCGAGGCCGGGTGCACGATTGCGGGCGGCAAGAAGTTCTGGCGCATTTCGTCGCCCGACTGGACCTGGGAACTCAACCTGTCCACCAAGCGCTGGCATGAGCGATGGTCTCTCAACGGCGGGGTCTATGGCCGCTCGCGCATGGTTGCCGGCCATCCAGCCTTCAGCAAATGGATCGTCGGCGACGTGCAGTCGGGCAATCTTCTCTACCCCGACAATGACAGCTATACCGAGAATGGCGATCCGTTCCTGTTCCGCATTGAATCAGGCCCGGTGCGGGAGTTTCCGAACGCAACGCGCATCGCACGCGCCGACTTCGACTTCGTGACGGGTGTCGGCCAGGAGGTCGGAAACTACGTGATGACCGTGCTCGGAGCCGCGTCAGGAGCGGGCGGCGTGGTGCGGCTGACTGTCGATCAGACCTCGAAGGCCGATACCGGCGATCAGGTCAACGTCGCGGGCGTGACGGGTACGACGGAAGCCAATGGGCCGCACCCGATTTTGGTGGTTGATGCCAACCACATCGAGCTGACTGACGTGCTGTTCCAGAACGCCTATGTCTCCGGCGGCACGGCAACCGACATCTCGTCGCCGCCTGAGGCGATCGATCCGCAATGCGCCATTTCGTGCTCCAAGGACGGCGGAATTTCTTTCGACAATCCATCGCTGCGGTCGCTTGCGCCGCAGGCCCGCGGCGAGCTTGCGCGCGCCAGTGTCAAGAACCGCGGCTTTGCGGGGCCGCATGGCGTGCGCTGGCGGCTCGATATCACTGATCCCGTGTACCGCGGTCTGAAGGGCGGCATCATGAGCGACAATCCGCAGGTGGTCGGGCCATGACGCTGCCCGCCAAGGACAAGAGGTTCGATCCGGGCTTTCCGATTGCCGACAAGGACGGACGGCCGACCGCACTATTCCGGGATTATCTGGTGCTGCTCGATCGCCTGGTGACGCTGATGGTGGCAGGCAACGCGCCGAGCAATCTCGTCAATGCGGCAAACGATGCTGCTGCCGCCGCTGCCGGCGTTCCTGTTGGAAATCTCTACCGCAATGGATCCCTGATTCAGGTGAGGGTCGTCTGATGTCCATCTTCGATATCTTTACGAACAACGTCGCGGAAGACGCGGCCAACCAGCAGATCGGCGGCATCAATGCCGGCAAGACCGCTGCGACCGGCGACATCAATCAGGGCATCTCGGCGCTCAACA
Source organism: Bradyrhizobium betae (assembly GCF_008932115.1). Classification (NCBI taxonomy): domain Bacteria; kingdom Pseudomonadati; phylum Pseudomonadota; class Alphaproteobacteria; order Hyphomicrobiales; family Nitrobacteraceae; genus Bradyrhizobium; species Bradyrhizobium betae. The sequence continues at coordinate 339,866 of NZ_CP044543.1, read as the reverse complement.
CGAATTACACCAAGGCGCTGCAGCCGTATCTGACCAACTATTCAACCGCGGGCGCGGGCGTCGACCAGTTGAAGAACCTGCTCGGCATCAACGGCCAGCAGGGCAACGATGCGGCGATGAAGTCGCTCGAGGCGACGCCCGGCTACCAGTTCCAGCTCCAGCAGGGCAACAATTCGATCAATGCTGCGGCAGCAGCCAACGGCACGCTGGCCTCCGGCAAGCAGCTGATCGACCTCTCCAACTACAATCAGGGTTTGGCGAGCACGACCTATCAGAACGCCGTCAACAACCTTCAGCCGTTCCTTGGTGCATCGAACTCGGCCGCTACCGGCATCGCGGGCGTCAACACTGGTTTGGGCAACGCGACCGCGAGCCAGTACAACTCGCTCGCCAATCTCGACTACACGGCCGCGACCGGCATCGGCAATGCCAACGCCAATGCGACGCTGGCGCAGAACCAGGCCAACCAGAACCAGTGGAACGCGCTGTCGGGCCTTGGTACGGCCGCTCTGTCGATCTTCTCGGACGAGCGCCTGAAGGAGTTCATCGAGCCGGTCGGCGAGCTCTACGACGGCACCAACGTCTACCGCTACAACTACAAGGGCGATCCGGTGCCGCGCATCGGCGTCATGGCACAGGAGGTCGAGAAGGTGAATCCGGATGCCGTGATCGACATCGGAGGCTTCAAGGCCGTGCGCTACGACAAGGCGACCGAGCGTGCAGCTTCGCTCGCGCGCTTCCTCGAGGCGGCCTGATCCATGGCAATGTTCGAACAGACCGTCGCCGTTCCGAGCACGCGCGATTACGGCGCGCCGACGCCGGACATCTTCGCGCAGGTGGCGGGCCTGCCGAACGCCTACTATGAGGGTCAGTTCAATCGCCAGAAGCGGGACACGAATGATCAGCAGTTGCAGCTCAACCAGCAGCGGATTGCAGCTGGTCAGCGGCAGCAGCAACTCGCGGAAGCATTCCAGTCGGGTGGCGCTCTGGATTCCAAGGGCAACTATGATCCCGTAAAGGCGCAGGCGCTCTTTGCCCGGTTCGGCGTGCTTGACGGCATGACGCAGTTGCAGCCTCAGGTGCTTCAAAAGCAGGCGATGAACGCGCCTCAGTCGCCAATGCTGACGGGCGGCCCGCAGCAGGCTCCTGCCGTGTCCTCGCAAGCATCTGTTGCCGCACCTAGCGCAAGGGGTGGCGATGCCGCAGGCTCGGTCATTTCGCAGGTGACCGATGCGCTCGGTGATGGCAATCCAAAGATCGGCGTCGTTGCAGGTAATATCGCAAGCTCCGTTGGCGCAGACGCTAACGGCGCGTTGACGCCTGGGCAGGCGGCGCAGGTCAGGGACAGGCTCGCAGCGTACCTAAAGCGCAACAACATCGCGCCGACCGGGGGCGGCGCCGCTTCGGCGGCGCCTCTGTCGCGACCGTCGCTGGCTGAGGCAGGGCAGGACGCAGATGCAACGCCGTCCCAGCGTGTTGCCGGCGCATTCGGTGCGCTGCCGCCGTCGGCCAATGCCGGCACGCCTGCGGCACAGCCGGCGCCGCAGCAGAAGCCGCAGGGTGCGCCAAATGGCGCACCCTCCGCGCAACCGGCTGCACCCGTGACCGCGCAGCCGCAGGGGCCCGTCGCGCAGCCTATGCCGCAAGCTCCGCCCCAGCCGCAAGGCCAGCCGATCGTGCCGCAAGTGCCGTTGCCCAAGGGCTTTACGGATCCGCAGGCGGCCATCCTGGCGCTGAAGCAGGAGGCCGCGCGGGTTTCGCGTCAGCCTGGCCCGGGCGCAAAGGCGGATGCTGAGGCCCTCAGTGATTGGGCGAGCCGGATTGAGAAATCGATTCAGCCGGTCCCCATGCGGCCCGGAGAGACGTTGCTTGATCCGCGTACCGCGCAGCCGATTTATCAAGGCAACCAACCGACGCTGTCTCCAGACGCGATCAACGCGGCGGCGGAGCGCTATCTTGAATCGGGGCAGTTGCCGCCGAACATGGGCCGTGGTGTCCAAGGTGCGGCCACCATGAGCGCCATTCAAAACCATGCAGCCGAGATCGCCAATCAGCGCGGGATCGATATGGGATCGCTGCCGCAGAAGTGGCAGCAGTTCAAGGCCCAGCAGGTCGCCATCCAGCGCTTCACCTCGGGTCCGCAGGGCAACACCATTCGCTCCTTCAACGTGCTGGTCGACCATCTCGATACGCTGACCGACGCTGCGGCTGCGCTGAAGAACGGCGACAACCGCATGCTCAACCGCTTCAAGCAGAATTGGGCTGCGAACACGGGCAGCACGGCGCCGACCAATTTCGACGGCGTCAAGGCGCTGGTCGGCGACGAAATCGTGAAAGCCGTGGTCGGCTCGGCCGGCGCGCTCGCAGATCGCGAGGAGGTCAAGAAGGACCTCGACCGTGCCTCCAGCCCGGCGCAGCTTGCCGAGCTCGTCGAGAAGTACAAGAAGCTCGCGCTGGGCCAGCTGCACGGCTTGCAGAAGCAGTATGAGACTTCGACGGGCCTGAAGAACTTCGGCTCCATGCTGCTGCCCGGGACGCTCAAGGCCCTGGGCGGGGGTGGGGCGGAAGGCGAGAAGCCAGCACCAACGGTCAGCAAGGACGGCTGGACCGTCGTCACGGCGCCGAACGGCAAGAAGGCCCGGATTCAGGAAATTACGGAGTAGGGCATGCCGACCTTCCAGATTGAGCAGGACGGGCGCAAGTTCAAGGTGCAGGCCGGCAGCATGGCGGATGCGACCGAGGCGCTGAAGGCGCATATGGAGACGAGCAAACCCGCGCCCGGCATGGTTGAGGGTCTGACGCGCGCGGCAGCGCGCGGCATTCCGATCGTCGGCGGCGCGCTCAACAAGCTCAACGCCGCAACCAACGCGGCGCTTGCGCCCGTGGTCGATCCGCTGCTCCCGGACAGCTTCGAGAAGCTGCCGGAAAAGAGTTTCGGTGATCGCTATCAGCATGCGCTCGATATCCAGGAGGGCAAGGACAAGGGCTTTGCGCAGGAGCATCCGGTTGCGGATACCGCTGCGGAAATTGCAGGGGGTGTTGCCGCAACGGGCGTTGCGGCGGGGACCGCAACGGGCGCACGGCTGTTGGGACTGACCGGGCGGACGATGCCGCAGCTGATGGCGCGGGGTGCGGCCAGCAATGCCGTGGTCAGCGGCGCCGATGCGGCCGTGCGCGACGAGAACCCGTTGACGGCGGGTGGGATCGGCGGCGCGATCGGAGGCCTCGCGCCTGGTGTCGGCCGCGTCGTCAACGCCAAGGTCGTGGAGCCCGTGCGCAATTTGGTGCGCGGCTTTACGAAACCCGGCGAAGAAGCCGAGCGCCGCGTTGCAACCGCGATCGACCGCGACATTCGCAATCAGGACCGCGGCCTGACGCTTCAAGAGATGACGGACGCCTCTGCGTCCGGCCAGCCGGCGGCCTTGATCGACGCGGGCGGAGAGACGACGCGAGCATTGGCGCGTAGCGCGGCCAACACCTCGCCTGAGGCGCGTGCGACGCTCAATCGCACGATCGACGATCGCTTTGAGACGCAATCGCCGCGGCTCGCGGACTGGCTGCGCAACACGTTCCATTTTCCAAATGCGGATGCGCAGCAGGATGCACTCGACAAGATCGCGCGCACCGTCAATCGGCCGAACTACGCCAAGGCCTATTCGGAAGGCGCGAACATGCGCTTTACCGAGACGCTGGAGCAGGTCAGCCAGGCGCCCGTGGTGCAGGATGCGATCCGCAAGGCGATGGTGTCGGCGAAGAACGATGCGGCCAAGCTCGGCTTCACGCCGCCAAAGAACCCGTTCCAGTTCGATGAGACCGGACGGCTCAAGCTCAAGGCCAATCCGGACGGCTCGAAAATAGAGCCGAACCTCCAGTTCTGGGACATCGTCAAGCGGAACCTCGACAAAACGGGTACGCCCGAAGCGCGCGACTGGGCGAGGATCCTGCGAGAGCATCTCGACGACGTGGTGCCGAGCTACGCCACGGCGCGCGCGGGAGCTGCAAAATTCTTCGGCGCCGGCGACGCCATCGAGGCTGGGCAGAACTTCGTCGGCGCCAGCGATCGCTTCGGCCTGCCGGAAGCACGAAAGGCGCTTGCGAAAATGTCGGCCGATGAGCGCCAACTGTTTCAGGACGGCTACGTCTCGCGCCTCGTGCAGACCATCGAGAAGACCGGCGATCGCCGCACAGTGCTCAACAAGATCATGAACTCGGGTGCCGCGCGCGAAGAGATGTATGTTGCGCTCGGCCCGCAGCGCGCTAAGGAGGTCGAGGCGCGGCTTCGTGTGGAAGGCATCATGGATCTGGCGCGCCCTGCGATTCAGGGCAATTCGACCACAGCGCGCCAACTGGTCGAGCTCGGCCTCGCTGGCGGCGTCGGCGGATATCAGAGCTACGAGGGAGATCCTCAGGCGATGCTAAAGGCGGCGCTTGTCTACGGCGCGGCGCGGGGGCATCGGGTGATCGACGAGCGTGTCGCCAAGGAGGTTGCCAAGCTTCTTGCGTCCTCCGACGTCACCAAGCTTCAGAAGGGCATCAGGCTGATTGCGGGCAACAAGAATATGCTCGCGTCCATCCGTAATGCAGATGCCAAGATCGCTGCGATAGCAGCGCGGGGTGCCGAGCCCGGGGTCGCTGACCGCGTCGGCGGCGAGTAGCGCTTCATCGCGTCTGTTGCGGACCCACAGGTAGCGAAACCAGAGCGCGGCGAGCGGCACGAAGTAGAACCAGAACCAGCTCTTCGGCAGCAAGGCCATGCAGGTGAAGAACACGACAAGGCCGATCGCGGCGACCCGAACGTCCCATGCCGCCTCGATCTCAAGCTGCTTTCGGAATTGTGTCATGGCCAAAACCTATCTGCGTCGCCGCAATCCGGCAACCGCACGTGTGGAGAGCATCAACCCATGTTTTTGAAATACCTCAAGAATATATCGATTTTGGCACTTCTGGGAATCACCCTATCAGTGCCGTCCGCCCATGCCGCCGGCACGATTCCGCTGGCGCTCGCAATCCAGCTCGATACCGACGGCAGCGTGGCATCGAACTGCCAGGCGACGTTCTACCGGGCCGGCACGGTCGCGACCAAGCAGAACGTCTATTCGGATTTCTCGCTGACGCAGGCGATGTCCAACCCGCTGTCCTGCGATCAGTCCGGCCGGCTGCCGCTGTTCTGGATCGCCGATGGTTTGATCCACGTCCGCCTGACGAACGCCGCAGGCAATCCGATCGTGGACACCACCATGCAGGTGCTCGGGCCGTCCTCGGGCGGGGGCGGGGGCGGGGGCACGGTCGACCCGACCGCGCTTTATGCGACCGGCGACATGAAGATGCGCTGGGGCACCGGGCCGCTCTCCGGCTTTGTGCGCCTCAACGGGCTTTCGATCGGGAATGTGTCGAGCGGCGCGACCGAGCGCGCCAATTCCGACACACAGGCGCTGTTCGTTTATCTCTGCGGCGCCGATCTCAATCTTCCGATCTCGGGCGGGCGGAGCGGCAATTGCCTCAACGACTACAATGCCAGCAAGACGCTGACACTGCCTGATGGACGCAATACGCTCATCGCCGGCCTTGGCGACATGGGCAATAGTGATCGCGCGCTCTTCTCCGGCGTCACGTTTACGTCTGGTAATTCGACGACGCTCGGCAGCGTGCTTGGTGCCGCACGCAATACGTTGGCGACGACGAACCTGCCGCCGTACACGCCGTCCTTCAGTTCGCCGCCTGTTCTGACGTTAACTGCAAATCTGAAGACACAAAACTCGGCCGGTACCGATCAGGGCAATTTCCTCGCTATTGGCAACACGGCCGGCACGTCAGTCGGCGCGGGCAGCGCCTGGATCGTATCAAACTCGATCGCCTACACGTTCGCGCCACAAGGTGGCGCCAGCGCGCCATTTTCTGTCGTTCAGCCCACGATGCTGACAACCATCTACATGAAGCTCTGAAGGCGCGGGCGATGTATCTCAATCCCGTCCTATTGCCTCAGCAGACCAACCGCGAGGATCTGCTGCGCACGATCTGCCTGTTCGATGACGACACGGGCGAGGCGATCGACGTCTCGGGGCGGGTACTGGCCGCGCCGGGCGATTTCACGGCGGCGGCCTGGGTGGTGACGTCGGGGGCGATCGTCACGGCCTCCGCCACGCAGCTCACGATCAAGGATTATCCGATCGGGGCCGAGATGCAGGCGGTCGCCTGTACGGTCGGCATCGGCCTTGCCATCGCGGCTGGCGCGCCCGTGACGATCGCCGATGCTGCGACCGGCAAGAACACCATGACCGGGTACGTCACATCCTACGCGCCCGCAACCGGCGCCATGGTGACGCAGGTCGGGAGCGCGTTCGAATTCGAGATCAGGGGGCGGCACCATCATGAAGGCTATGGCGGCGGCTACGGGCCATCCTCCGGCATCGGGACCGATGCGTGCGAGGCGCCGCTGATCTCCGCGCAGCTCGGCAGCGGGCTGATCCTGATCGATCTTGGCCGGATCGAAATCCGGATTCCGGCGGCCACCATGGCCAAGCTCCGCCATCGCACCTACGACATCGCGATGGCGGCCTATGACGGCTACGACAGCCGGCAGCTGTTCATCGGAAAGCTTCCGGTGTTCGGCGGCGGTACGCGGCTGATGCCCTTGCAGACCCCCAATCCCTCCAACCCCTACGGTCTGCCATGACGTTGCCCGCCAACATCCGCGTTGCGACATCCGTTCCATTTCCCTCGCAGGTCAAGGGACGGGGTGCCGTCGCGATCGCGAAGGCAAACGGGGTCTGGACCGTCTCGCTGAATTTCGCCGCACTGCTGCCGGCGGTCCAGTTCGTGCCCAGTCCGGCGACGACCTACGTGCTGGCGTGGGATTCCGTGGCGGACGCATTCTATCTGGTGCAACTTGCGCAGGTGGCCGGCAACAAGGTGGTGAGGGTGCTGGCGGCGGCCGGGCCTTACGCCGCGCAACCGGGTGACGACGTGCTGATCGTCAAGCAGCTCGCAGGTGCTCCCTTCAACATCACCGTCGACTGGTCGGTGCGGACAAAGCCTCTCACCATCGTCGATGGCAAGGGCGATGCCAACGTCAACAACATCACCATCACGCCTGGCGCGGGCCAGACGCAGATGGCGACGGTGAACTACGTCTACACGATCGATGGCGCCGGCGGATCGATCACGCTGACGCCGCTGCCGGACGGAACCGGCGCGTACTAACCTTCCAGATCAGAGAGATATTTCGATGAAGCTCCGCAGCCTGATTGCGGGCGCGCTCGCGCTCGCGTGGTCGACATCCCCGGCGCTGGCGCAGGTCAACCCCGGTACCACGCCGCTGACCGGCGCCAAAGGCGGCACCAACAATGCCTTCATGCAGTTCTCGGGGCCTGCGACCTCGCTCAAGACGTTCACGCTCCCGAACGCCTCCGGCACGGTCGACCTGCTCAACGCCATCCAGACCTTTACGGCAGCCAAGACGTTCACTGATGCGACGCTGCTCCTGGCCGGCTCGAGCTCGGGCACCACGACCCTCAAGGCAAGTGCAGCCGCCTCCGGTGTCCTGACGCTTCCGGCGGCAACCGACACGCTGGTGGCTAGGGCGACGGCCGACACGCTGACCAACAAGACGTTCAACTGTGCGAGCAACACCTGTACCGTTCGCATCGCGTCCGACATCACCGGCCTCGGAACGGGCATTGCAACGGCGCTTGGCGTCAATATAGGCTCCGCTGGAGCGCCCGTCGTCAACGGCGGTGCGCTTGGCACGCCGTCAAGTGGCACATTGACGAATGCCACGGGCTTGCCGCTCTCAACCGGCGTGACCGGGAATCTATCAGTCAATAACCTCAACAGCGGCACCGGCGCGTCATCGTCGACGTTCTTGCGTGGCGATATGACATGGGCCGCGGCGGCAACGCTGGGCAATCCTACCGCGGTGATCGGTCTTACTGCGGTGAACGGTTCCGCGGGTTCTGCCATTCGCTCTGACGGTGCGCCCGCGCTCTCGCAGGCGATCGCGCCGACATGGACCGGGCTTCACAAGTTCACGGCGTTCCCGATCACTGTCGGTTCACCTGCGGCAACCGACAGCGATCCCGCGATCGAGATCTCTCGCGTCGTCGATAACACCGGCTCCGGCAACGGGCATGGTTTCGCCGACGTTTCGACTGTCTCACGCTCTACCGGTGGGCCGATCGGATACAACAGCTTTGACGCGACGCCGACCTATACCGGAGCCGTCAACTTCAACCATTATGCCGGGTTTCAGGCGCGGCAAACGTTTTCGAACACAGGGACCATCGACAACGTGTGGAGCATGGTCTCCACGCCGAGCGTCAACACCGGCAGCACTGTCACCAATCTGTATCACCACTCCACTCTCGAGGTGGGCGGCTCCGGCACGGTCACGACGCAATACGGCTACTACGTAGCCCAGCTCAGCAGGGCCGGAACCAACTGGGCGTTCTACTCGGCTGGAGACAATTCGAGCGTTCTTGGGGGCAATATCGCGTGGAAGGCCCCAACGACGCTGACCGGCACGTCAGGCTCGGTCGGGCAGAACGGCTCCGTGATCTTCAACGCGAGCGGAACGTTCACGGCGACGCTTCCCACCGCGAGCGCAAACCCCGGCCGCGTCCTGTACGTCAAGAACATCGCGGCTCAGACGGTCAACAGCGCGTCGTCAAACGTGGTGCCATTGGCTGGCGGGGCCGCCGCCACGGCCTTGCTGACCAACACCGCAGGGAAATGGGCCGTCCTTCAGTCTGATGGCACCAACTGGGTCGTCATGTCCGCAAACTGAAGCAACTCCCTTCGACCAAAGTCTCGCCTAACGACAACCTCTTAGGGTCAGACAACATGCCAAAAGCAACCAACGCCGCGATGATCGCGGCGAACGAAGCCGTGTTTGCCAAGGCGCAAATCCGTCCCGAATGGCAGGGCCGGATCGATGTCGCCGCACGGCGGCTGTGCGAGCCCAAGACGAAAGCATGGTTCACGGAGGAGTCCGCGCGGCTCAAGCGCAAGGGCTATGATGTGCCATGGTTCATGATCGCGGTCACCAAGGAGATGGAAGCGGGACCAGATCCGCAATTCCTGCGCTCGATCGCACAGGGCGACCGCTGGGACCGCATCTCTGTCAACGTGCCGAAGGGCAGGGGGCCGTTCGATGACTGGCACGAGGCCGCCGACGATGCGCTGATCAAGTGCGCCCCCTACATGGCGCTGTGGAAGAACTGGACGATGGGCGGGGCGCTCACGATCTCGATGAAGTACAACGGCCTCGGTTACTTCACCAAAGGTGTCCCCAACCCCTACCTGTTCTCGGGAACGACAGCCTACAGCAGCGGCAAATATGTCCGCGACAGCGTGTTCGATCCGCAAGCGGTCTCTGCGCAGGTCGGGATCGCCGCGCTGCTGCTCGGCATGCAAAAGTTCGATGCATCGGTCGTGTTCTCGAACGACAATGTTGATGCGCGACCGTCCGCCGCTCCGCCAAAAGACATCGTCGATGAAGCCACCAAAGCCGCACGGAACGTGCGCACGGCGGCGGGCGCGGGCGGCATCGCGGGCGCTGCCAATGAGGGTGCCAAGACGACGACGGGAACGGTTGTGCCGAGCCCGGCGACGCTGCTGCCGTCCCTGGCGGCCTATAGCGTGATCGGCGTTGCGGTCGCGGTGATGATCGCTGCGACTATCACGGTTGCGCGGCGCAAGGCAGCGGTCGAAGCGATCTGGTAGCCCGCGCCAATTGGCGCATCCTCGGGAAAGCATCACATCATGATCCCTGCACTTCGCAGCGCGCTCGCGCTTGCGCTTCACGGCGGCGCGTTCACCCGGTCGAACTGGCTGTTCTGGCTCGACTTCACGGTCTACCCGCTGGCGGCTGCGATGGTTGCGGCCGTCGACTGGCGGGGCTCGGCGATCGATGCGGGATGGGTTGCACTCGCGCTGCTCGGCTTCGTGCTGTTCACCTTCACCGAATACTGGGTGCATCGCCTGCCGCTGCACGCATGGCTCTATCACGACCGGCACGAACGCCATCACACCCATCCCCGGGAATACGTCGTGTTCCCGATCTATTACAGCCCGGCGATCTTTGCGGCTGCCTATCTGGCGCTACCGCATGCCGTCTTTGTCGGCTTCACGCTCGGCTATCTCTGGTTCCTGGTCTGGCACCACCTGCTCCACCACGTTGATCTCAACAGGGTGCCGGCCTTCGTGCGCGCCTACGCGGTCTGGCACCTCGCCCATCACCACGACGAGACCTGCAATTTCGGAATCACAGTTCCGGTCTGGGACTTCGTGTTCGGCACTTATCGGCGCGTTTAACAAACGGAGACTTCCATGCTCAAATTCGCTCTGCACGCCTCGCTGATCGGCGCGGCCATCGCGGTCTATGCGGTCTGGATCAGGCCGAAGATCCGCAACCTGCCGCACATCAGGGAGATGTACGACCAGGCCGACGGCCTGTGGCAGCGCATGCTCGTCTGGGTGCGGGTGCAGTGGGACGGCATCGTGGCGGCCGTCCTGATGATCTGGCCGCAACTGCCGGACATCCTGCAGCAGCTTTCGGGCGCCGACATGTCGGCGCTGATCCCGACCGAGACGACGAAGGTGATCAACCAGGTCATTGGCCTGATCCTGATCGTGCTTCGCGTGCTCAATCTGAAGGCCACCAACAACATCACGAAGTAGCGCCATGGGCATCTTCATGGGCTTCTTCGCGAAGGTGGTCGCTTTCTTCTCGTCGCAGGCCTTTCTCGGCCTCGCCAATGGCGTCGTCTCCGTCCTCAACAAGCGCAGCGACAGCGCGGTCGCGATCAATCAGGCCGACGTCGGCGCCGGCCGGGACGTCGACCTTGCCCAGATTAACGCCAACCTTGCGACCATGCATGAGCAGGCCGCGCTCGCGACCTTGCGATGGGGATGGTGGGGCACGCGCTGGCTGATGCTGGCTGCCGCGCTGCCGCCCGTGATTCATTCCGGCATGGTCTATCTCGATAGCTGTCCGTTCTGGTGGCACGACGTTGGAAGCTGGGGCGTGGCACGCGCGCCTGGCGTCTACGAAGGGCAGGAGCTTTCGATCATTGCGACCGTCGTTGGCGTTCTGACCGTCCAGACCATCGGCGGCGGCATCGTCTCGGCAATCATCAAGAAAAAATAAGAGGAAGATGCGGACGATGATGGATGCTGACGACATTCGGGCGATCGTGCGCGAAACGCTGGCGGAGGAGCGGCGTATCCACAACGAGGCTGCCGACGACGTGATGCTCAAGACAGTCTCGGCCATCCTGACATCGTTCGGCATCGAAGAGGACGATCGCAAGGAGTTCAAGAAGGACCTCCAGCATCTGCGGAACTGGCGCCTCAGCGTCGATCAGGCGCAGACGATCACGTTCAAGGCGATCGTCACATGCATCGTCACGGGGATGATCGGCGCGATCTGGCTCGGCTTCAAGACCGTCGTGACCATCAAGGGCGGCGGCTGAGGCGATCTCGCCTACCGGCACCGACGCGAGCGTCTGGATTTAAAGGAGATCGACATGACTTTACTGTTTGGCGCGATTGTGGCTTTGCCTGCTGTCGTGACGGCGCTCGCCGCCTGGCTCGATATCTGCGCCGGCAAGGTCGACTGGCCTTGCGTGGACGAGCGGCCCTCGACCGCGGTCGCCGCATGGTCGTGGCTGGTGTTGCCGGTCGTGATTGTCCTTGCGCTCTTGCTTTGGCCGCTTCCGTCGCAGGCCCGCGACGACGGCCGCTACGCCAATTCCGCGCTCAAGCCCTGGTTCGACAGCTTGCGCAGCGGCAAGGGCCCGTGCTGCTCCGACGCCGACGGCTATGCGCTCAGCGACGTCGACTGGGAATCCAGCGGCGGACACTACCGGGTCAGGATCCCGGTCTCCAACGATCCGGCCGACAAGGCTGTCATGACATGGGTCGATGTGCCCGACGATGCCGTGATCACCGAGCCGAACCGCGCGGGAAAGACGATGGTGTGGCCGATCTGGGGATATCAGGGACCAGGCATCCGCTGCTTCATGCCGGGGAGCATGACGTGAGAACGCTTTGCATCATCGCGCTGGCCGTATTCCTTGGCGTTGGCATCTCGTTCCTGGTGGTCGCAGGCAAGGCCTTCCTCGACCTCTATTGCGCCTATGCGCCCTGAAGTCGGGGCAGCGCCATTTTGCTCCTTACCGCACCATCACGGTCGGCGCCCGGACGCAGTATGTCGTCAAGGTCTCACCTGAGGATTACGACTTCCTGATGCAGTGGAAGTGGACCTATGCCGTCAGCCACCAGGGCGGCGGCCTGGTCTACGCGCGCCGATCGATCCGGAGCGGGGATGAGAACGTCACGATCCTGATGCATCGGGTCATCATCACGGAGCGGATGGGCGAGGAGCGGCCAAGCCTGAAGCACTTCGTCGATCACGACAACGGCGATAGTCTCGACAACCGGCGCATCAATGATCGCAGTCGAGCTCAACTCGCCTGGCTGACTGCGAAGGAAAATATGGCGAAGCGGGTTGGTCACATCTGCCGGCCGGTCATCAAGCCGGCGTTCTCGCCGTTGTCGGACATCCCGTTCTAGCGCGCCCGCAAAGAAGGGTGAGGGGACCTCGACGTCCTCTCGCTTACGGTTTGCGAGAACCTCCAAGACTGGCCCGGTGCGGGGTGCCCCTTACGCCGGGCTTTTTCGTCTCAGCGGATCAGCCGGTATGTCCGGGCCGTCTTTGTCCGCTCCACGACCGGTGCCGGCTTCCCCGCATTGAGCGCCCGCATCATTCCTATCCGGGCCAGCATGGGATCGCCGCCGTGCTCGGCGACCAGCAGCAGGGTCTCCGTCGCCGCCTGCCATTCCGGGCGCTTCTGGGTCGGTGCCGGCAGGGCTGAGATATAGTCGCCGGCGTCGCGCAAGGTCACCAGCTCGCGGCCGTCGGTCAGGGCGATTGGTTCGTCGAAACCGCGCGACCAGGTCATCCGCGCTTATGCCACGGCCGGGACCTATCGGCGTCGATCGCGCGCGCTTCGCGGATCTGATCGTAGCTGATCTGCGATTGCAGGTCGGCCCATGCGATCCGGAACTGCGCCTTGGCGGCATCGAGGCTTGCGCCTCGCCCGCGGTGCGAACTCCGCTGGGGTACGTTCGGCAGGCCACAGCTCCACGACCATGCGTCGCTGCCGCCGACGCCGACGGACTTGAAGATCCGGCCGATCGGAAGCCGATCCCAGATTACGATATAGTCGCCGGGGGCGGTCTCGCCGCCGATGACGGTGCGGCGCAGGGTGAGGTCGTCGGGCATGCTGGCGTTATGACATGTGAACGCAGGGAGAACAATTTCCCCGGCTTTTCCCCGTCTCGGCGCGTCGTGTTGCTATCCCGTTCCGTGTCGGCGCGTCACGAGATGCGCGAATAATTGCCAGCAAAGGTGCTTGAAACATAGGGATTTTCTACGGTTTCAGCGGCTCAGTGCTGCGCCGCCGAAGGTTCTTGCATGGAAATGACCTGAAAAGCCGGCAATTGCGCGTTTTGTGGGCGCTTGGGGGGACCGGGTCCCTTCAAATAACCCACCACCTCGTTCACGACAACGCACGAATGGGCATGGTCCCATGTGATGCGTTGTTGCGCAGGACTGACGCGCTGCTAATGTTTCAGGCGAAAAAGCAATTCCAGATCGGCCCGAACCGGCCGCGGAAAGACAGTTTATATGAATGACCACACGCGGCTCCGCGACGGCCATGCGCCGCACGGTGAGCTCGAGGGGTCGATGGCGGCGGTGGCGTTGGCCCCCGAACCGGCTGTCGCCGCGCAAGCGCCGGGAACCGGCGTCTACGCGGCGCTGGACCTCGGCACCAACAATTGCAGGCTCCTGATCGCCTCTCCGACCAGCGACGGCTTTCGCGTGGTCGATTCCTTCTCGCGCATCATCCGGCTCGGCGAGGGCGTCTCGGCAACCGGGTGCATCAGCGAGGCCGCGATCGAGCGCGCCATTTCCGCGCTCAGCATCTGCCGCGACAAGATCAACCTACGGAAAGCGCGGCGGCTGCGGCTGATCGCGACCGAAGCCTGCCGCGCGGCCTCGAACGCGGAAGGTTTCCGCAGCCGCGTCGCGGCCGAGACCGGCATCGAGCTCGAGGTGATCGACCGCGAGACCGAGGCGGCGCTCGCCGTGCTCGGTTGCTCGCCGCTGATCGATCCCAGGGGCAGAGGCGCGATCCTGTTCGACATCGGCGGCGGCTCGACCGAGCTCGTGCGGATCGAGCGTGATCCGGAGAATCCGGAGCCGCGCATCAAGGCGTGGATGTCGATTCCGCTCGGCGTGGTCACGCTCGCCGAGCAGTTCGGCGGCCGCGACGTGACACCCGAGATCTATGCCGCGATGGAGCAGGAGGTCGCGAGCCACGTCGCGCCGTTTGCCGAACAGCACGGCGGCGATCTCGCCGACATGCACCTGCTCGGCACCTCCGGCACCGTGACGACGCTCGCCGGCATCCATCTCAATCTCGTGCGCTATGATCGCCGCCGCATCGACAGCGTGTGGATGAGCGATACCGACATCACGGCGACCATCAGCAAGCTGCTCGGCATGAGCTACGATGAGCGCGCCGGCAACAGCTGCATCAGCGTCGAGCGCGCCGATCTCGTGCTCGCCGGCTGCGCCATCCTCGACGCGATCCGTCGCGCCTTCCCGCTGCCGCGCCTGCGCGTCGCCGACCGGGGCCTGCGCGAGGGCATGCTGGTCGAGATGATGCGCGAGGACGGCGCGCTCAGGAGCTGGTGAGATGGCCAAGGACACCACCGGCCGCTTGCACGTTCAGGTCAAGACCGGCGGCAAGCGCAAATTGTCGTCGAAGCTGTGGCTGGAGCGGCAGCTCAACGATCCCTATGTCGTCAAGGCGAAGGCGATGGGTTACCGTTCGCGCGCGGCGTTCAAGCTGCTCGAGATCGACGACAAATATCGCCTGCTCAAGCCCGGCATGGCGGTGGTCGACCTCGGCGCGGCGCCAGGCGGCTGGAGCCAGATTGCGGCCAAGCGCGTCGGCTCGGTCGACGGCAAGGGCAAGGTCGTCGCCATCGATCTGTTGGAAATCCCCGAGATTGCCGGCGTCGAGTTCGCACAGCTCGATTTCATGGACAATGACGCGCCGGACAAGCTCAAGGCCATGCTCGACGGCGGCGCCGACATCGTGATGTCCGACATGGCCGCCAACACCACCGGCCACCGCAAGACCGACCAGCTCCGCATCGTCGGCCTGATCGAGACCGCCGCGGCGTTTGCCTGCGACGTGCTCAAGCCCGGCGGGACGTTCCTGGCCAAGGCGTTCCAGAGCGGCGCCGATGCCGAGCTGCTCGCCCAGCTCAAGCGCGATTTCGCGGTCGTGCGCCACGTCAAGCCCGCCGCGAGCCGGGCGGATTCGTCGGAGCGCTATGTGCTCGCGACGGGATTTCGCGGGCGATGATCCGCCTCCGCCGCTTCGCCGGCACGATCCGCTTCACGCCACTATAACACAACGTTCACATTGCTAATGCCTCGGGATGTTAATTGCTGCATCTGCAATTTTAGCGGATGGAGTCGAGATGCAGCGCTTTCCGGGTCGTCGGCGTTTCCAGGTCTCACTGCTGCTGGCCGGCTTGCTGAGCCTCGGCTCGTCGATGATGTCGCGCGCGGATACTTCGATCGTGGTCGACACGCAGTCGCGTTTCAACACCGGCATCAGCGGTAACGATGACCTCGGCGACCTCAAGCGGATCTACCAGGCCGCGAACATGCCGTCCGAGCCGGTCTACAACCAGTTCGACCAGATCATCGCCGACACCGGACTAAAGCAGACGCGTCTGCTGCTGAGCGACATCTATTGCGATCTCGATCCGACCGGAACCGTCTTCGGCTACACGCAGGACGGCGTGTTTCACGCAGGCGATTGCTATCCGCTGGCCTGGCATCTGAAATGGGCGCTGGATCGCAGGCTGTTGCCGCACGTCGCTGTTGCGTCCTTCATGCCGCCAAGCCTGGCCGCGACGGGAATCGCCGGAGAGAGCTGGGGGCGTGCCGAGCAAAACCGGTACAAGGCATACGCCGAAGCGCTGGTGCGCTACATCGTGACCAAATCCTTCGATGCCGGCGTCCCATCGGTCATATTCGAGATCGGCAACGAACTCGACATCGCCGATTCAACACCGGAACACTGGAACGACACCGATCCCTCCATCTACACGCTCAAGCCGTTGGGGGCGTGGGGCCGCTGGTTGTGGTGGATGGATCCGCAGAATTACGTTCTGCACCAATGGACACCACTCCAGACGCACACGTTGAGCAATGCCGAGAACCGGTCGCTGTCATATCCCTACAACCTCGATGCGCGCCGTCTGAGCCGGGGGCTATTGCCGGTCCAGAAGGTCTTCTCCGATGCGGTCGGGACCATCAAGGCCGAAATCGCCGGCAACGCCGCCTACAACGGCAAGACCATAGAGATCGCCGGCCCGGCCTTCACCGGACTGAGCTCCAAATACTATCCGTTCGACGTTCCGCCGAACCCGACGCTGGAGGAAGAATTCCTCAATCAGACCTTCAATCCGCTCGCCAGTCCCTATGCCGGCAAATTCTACGCAAACTACACGGCACTTGATCGTTATCGCTTTTCGTTCCACTTCTACGGCTCGGACGACGGCACGACGCGCTTTGCGAACTTCAGACAGCAGATGACCACGATCAGGAACAAGCTGACATGGCTGAAGCAGCACAATGCCGACATGCCCGACGTCAAGCTGTTTCTGTCTGAATGGGGCCCGGCGGCCGCGGACGAGACCATCGACATCAACTATTCTCACAAGGGCGCGGCCTGGGCGGCGGCCTTCCTGCCGGAAGCGGTCGCTCAGCAGGTCTCGCTCGGATCCTACCTCTTGATCAGCGACGGCCAGGGCGACACAAGCGTGCCATCCTACCGAGCGCAGGCGAGCCTGCTCTACAAGCAGATGAACGGCAACAACGACCCGATCTACTATCCCAAGCCCGTCGCCAACCTCTTCATGATGTACAATAAGATGTCGGGCAGGCGTGTGCTGGCCGCGCTATCTCCGGGCGGAGCCGCCTCTGTCCTTGGTGCATTCGCCACCTGGGATCCGGCCGCGACGATCGCCAACATCATGGTGCACAATTACGATCCGTCGCGCGTCTTCGGGACGAACAATTCGACCGATTCGGGACAAGGATTTTCGCTCGAGGTCGACAATCTGCCGTTCGCGGACGGCCCGGTCACGATCGAGCGCTATCTGATCGACAACCAGACCAGCAATCTGGCCGGCTTCCTGAACGGCGCGATCTGTCCGGATCCGCATCTTCAGCGAACGACTTTGGTAGGCGCGGTGACCGGCGGAAAGCTCACCTTGCCTGACACCCTCAAGCTCGGCGTTGCGCTCTACCGCGTGTTGCCGCCGACGGTCGGTCCCTAGCCCAACCGCTGATCCCGCACGTCCTGGGTGTCCTCCGTCGCGGTCTTGACGGCGGCATTCGCCGCGCTCTTGGCGGCGCCCTTGCGGCTGGAAATATCTCCCACCTTGCGGCCGGAGATCTCGTGGCCGGCGTCCGCGGGCATCTGCCAGAAGAACCAGCTCGATGCCGCCGAGGTCAGCGCCACCACGACGAAGGCGGGCGCGAACACATTGGCGTTGAGCTCGCTGACATGGCTGAGCCACATCGTCGTCTCGACCGAGGCCGCGCCGACGGCGACGCCGGCGGAAACCGCGAGTTGCTGGTTGACGCTGACCAGCGTGGTGGCGCGGCTCATCTGCGCGGTCTCGACCTCGGCATAGGCCACCGTGTTGATCGCGGTGAACTCCAGCGAGCGGAAGAAGCCGCCGACCACAAGGATCACCATGATGATGAGCAGCGGCGTCGTCACGGTGAACAGTGCGCAGACGCCGAGGAAGACGGCGCTGACGATCGCATTCACCGTCATCAGATTGCGGAAGCCGAAGGTGCGGATGATGCGTGCCGCCAGCGCCTTCATGCCCATGGCGCCGAGCGAGGAGCCAAACGTGACGAGGCCCGACTTGAACGGCGACAGCCCGAAGCCGATCTGCATCAGCAGTGGCAGCAGGAACGGCAGCGCGCCGATGCCGAGGCGGAACAGGAAGCCTCCGAGCACGGCCGCGCGCAGCGTCGGCAGGTTCAGCAGCGAAAAATCCAGCACCGGCGATCCGGTCCGCCGGGCATGAATGACGTAGAGCGTCATCGAGATCGAGCCGCCGATGACCAGCGCTGCGACCGTGCTCCAGGGGAGCAGGTTGAGGCCGGCCACCGACAGGCCGAATGCGATGCCGGCAAGACCGAGCCCGGCGAGCACCATGCCGTAGAGATCGAACGGCTCGCGTTCCTCGCTCTTGATCGGATCGATGAACTTCAGCGCCATGAAGATGCCGAGCAGCCCGATCGGGATGTTGATCAGGAAGATCCAGTGCCACGACGCGTAGGTGGTGATGAAGCCGCCGAGCGGCGGGCCGATCACCGGACCGATCAGGGCGGGGACCGTCACCCAGGCCATGGCATTGACCAGCGCGCTCTTGTCGACCGAGCGCAGCAGCACGAGGCGTCCGACCGGCGTCATCATCGCCCCGCCCATGCCCTGCAGGATGCGCGCGAATACGAAATCGGTGACCGAGGTCGAGAGCGCACAGCCGACCGAGCCGACCATGAACACGCCGACCGCGATCGCGAACACCATCCGCGCGCCGAACCGGTCGGCGGTCCAGCCGCTCGCCGGAATGAACACCGCCAGCGACAGCAGGTAGGAGGTGATCGCGAGCTTCAGGGTCAGCGGGCTGGTGCCGATGTCGGCGGCGATCGCCGGCAGCGAGGTGGCGATCACCGTCGAATCCATGTTCTCCATGAAGAGAGCAGTGGCCACGATCAGCGGAATGACGCGTTGCTTGTCGACCATGACGGATTGGTAATGAAAATCGGAAGGAGGGGGGTGGAGTTGCGGCTTACCACCACGAGTCGGCCCGGATCATTGCGGATCAATGCATAGCACCTAAATCCCGCGTAACAACGGTGTGACCCACTCTCGTCATTCCGGGGCGCGACGAAGTCGCGAGCCCGAAATCCATCGGGCCGCAGGGACCGCCGTGAGATGGATTCCGGGCTCGCGCCAAGTGGCGCGCCCCGGAATGACGGCGGGGGTATGGGGCTATCCACGCTGAATTTACTTAAAAAGCCTGTGCATGGCTGGCCAGCGGTCCGATTTGCTTTGATTCGTCATCCGGCCGTGCTATCGACCCGCGTCAACCCCACCGATGGGCTCCGATTCTCCGGCGATGCCGCAAGGCACGCTGAGGGCGGCGCTCATCCATAGCTATTTGCGGCAGGGCCGCGGAAGGAGTTGGCAGATGGCCACGGTGCAACAAGGCATTCGCGAAGCCTTTACGTTCGACGACGTGCTGTTGAAGCCGGGCCTGTCGGACGTCATGCCGGGCGAGGTCGACATCCGCTCCCGCGTCACCCGCGTCATTCCGCTCAACATTCCGATCATGGCCTCCGCCATGGACACGGTCACCGAAGCCCGCATGGCGATCGCCATGGCGCAGGCCGGCGGCCTCGGCGTCATCCACCGCAATTTCGATCCCGAAGGGCAGGCCGCCCAGGTGCGGCAGGTCAAGCGCTTCGAGTCGGGCATGGTGGTGAACCCGCTCACCATCAGCCCCGAGGCGACGCTCGACGACGCGCTCAAGCTGATGAGCGACCACGGCATCTCCGGCATTCCCGTCGTCACCGGCGCCGGCAAGAATACGCCCGGCAAGCTGGTCGGCATCCTCACCAACCGCGACGTGCGCTTTGCCACCGACCGCCGGCAAAAAGTCTCCGAGCTGATGACGCATGAAGGCCTCGTCACGGTGCGCGAGAATGTCAGCCAGGACGAGGCGCGGCGGATGCTGCACCAGCATCGCATCGAGAAGCTGCTCGTCGTCGACGAGCAGTATCGTTGCGTCGGCCTCGTCACGGTGAAGGACATGGAGAAGGCGGTCGCCCATCCGCTCGCCTGCAAGGACGCGCAGGGCCGCCTGCGCGTTGCCGCCGCCACCACCGTCGGCGACACCGGCTTCGAGCGCACCGAGCGGCTGATCGATGCCGGCGTCGACCTCATCGTCGTCGACACCGCGCACGGCCATTCCCGCCACGTGCTGCATGCGGTCAACCGCATCAAGCGTCTGTCCAACTCGGTGCAGGTCGTGGCCGGCAACGTCGCCACCACCGAGGGCGCGCAGGCGCTGATCGATGCGGGCGCGGACTGCATCAAGGTCGGCATCGGCCCCGGCTCGATCTGCACCACGCGCATCGTCGCCGGCGTCGGCGTGCCGCAGCTCACCGCGATCATGGATGCGGTGGAAGCCGCGAAGAAGGCCGACATCCCCGTCATCGCCGACGGCGGCATCAAGTTTTCGGGCGACCTGGCCAAGGCGCTTGCCGCCGGCGCCGACATCGCGATGGTGGGCTCGCTGCTGGCGGGCACCGACGAGACGCCCGGCGAGGTCTTTCTGTGGCAGGGCCGGTCCTACAAGGCGTATCGCGGCATGGGCTCGGTCGGCGCGATGGCGCGCGGCTCGGCCGACCGCTACTTCCAGCAGGACATCAAGGACACGCTCAAGCTCGTGCCTGAAGGCATCGAGGGCCAGGTGCCCTACAAGGGCGCGGTCGGTCACGTCATGCACCAGCTCGCCGGCGGCCTGCGCGCCGCGATGGGCTATGTCGGCGCAAAGGACATGAAGGAGCTGCACGAGAAAGCGAACTTCGTCCGCATCACCGGTGCCGGCCTGCGCGAAAGCCACGTCCACGACGTGACCATCACGCGCGAGAGCCCGAACTATCCGGGCGGGGGTTAGTTACTCCGCTCTCAGCTGCGCGCGAGCACATCGGTTTCGATGCGCTTGCCTCAACGACGGTGTCGTACCCCGTCTTGACCGGGGCATCCAGTACGCTGCAGCTTCTCGGCTCAATCACGGCTGTCTCTGGAATACTGGATCGCCCGATCAAGTCGGGCGATGACAGCGAGTGTGTGGCTCCTCGCTTTTGTATTGACGCAGCTGTCTCCCTCCGCTTCCGTTCGCGGCGAAAGCAATCCGGAGGAAGCCCCCATGTCCCAGGCAAAACGTATCGTTCTCGCCGCGCGTCCCGTCGGCGAACCAAAACCGTCCGATTTCCGCACTGAGGAATTCGCTGTTCCGACGCCGGGGCAGGGCGAAGTCCTGCTGCGCACGATCTGGCTGTCGCTGGATCCGTACATGCGCGGGCGCATGAGCGACGGTCCGTCCTACGCGACGCCGGTGCCGGTCGGCGGTGTGATGGAAGCCGGTACGGTCTGCGAAGTCGCTGCGTCCAACAATCCGAACTTCGCCAAGGGCGACATCGTGCTCTCGCGCGCGGGCTGGCAGACCCATGCGATCTCGGACGGCAAGGGGCTCGCCAAGGTCGATCCGAAACTCGCGCCGATCTCGACCGCCATCGGCGTGCTCGGCATGCCCGGCATGACGGCGTACACAGGCCTGCTCGACATCGGCAAGCCGCAGGAAGGCGAGACCGTCGTCGTTGCCGGCGCCTCCGGTGCGGTCGGCTCGGCCGTCGGCCAGATCGCGAAGATCAAGGGCGCACGCGCGGTCGGCATCGCCGGCGGCAAGGACAAGTGCGACTACGTGGTCAAGGAGCTCGGCTTCGACGCTTGCCTCGACCATCGCGATCCCGATCTCGCCGCGAAGCTGAAGGACGCCTGCCCGAAAGGCATCGACGTCTATTTCGAGAATGTCGGCGGTGCCGTGTTCGAGGCGGTGTTCCCGCTGCTCAATCCGTTTGCGCGCATTCCGGTCTGCGGCCTGATCGCCCATTACAACGACACCGAGTCCAAGCCGCCGAAATGGGCCGGCGCGATGATGCGTACGATCCTGACCAAGCGGCTGAACTTCCGCGGCTTCATCGTCTCCGATTTCGCCTCGCGCCATGGCGACTTCCTGCGCGACATGTCGGGCTGGGTCCGCGACGGCAAGGTCAAGTACAAGGAGTTCGTTACCGAGGGCCTGGACAGTGCGCCCGGCGCCTTCATCGGGCTCCTGAAGGGCGCGAATTTCGGCAAGCAGCTGGTGCGGGTCGGGCCGGACAAGGCTTAGTCAAAAGGCCTGGTTGCAGATCGGCCACTCCCCGGGCGGGGGTGGTTAACAAAGAGTCACCGATCGGCCACACCTGCCCGCAAAAACCGCAGGTGTGACCGGTCGTTCATTGACCTCGAAGCGAAGGCATTGAATCATCGCGCATATTTCAGGTGTTGCGATGTTAGAGATCGGTATTTTCTGCATCATTCTGCTGGCCGCCGGCTATTGGACGGCGATGTATGTCATGGGCCGTCGTGACGACGTCATTCATGGCAAGTTCGTGCACGCCGACGACGAGAGCGCGCTCACGCAGCCCGCGATGCCGGTGCCTCCGCCGCCATTCCCGAAGCGTACGGTCAAGGCCGCCGTGCCAGCGCAGGGTCAGTCCGTGAAGGCCGAGGTGAGCAGCGACGCGCTGCAATCTTTGCTTGCCGCGATCCAGCAGGATCTCAAGAGCGTCGCCTGACGAGCGCGGTTAGTGCTCCCCGCCCATCTGGGCGAACAATTCCTCGATATCGACATCGACCTGTCCGGTGGCGCGGACATGGCGGACCTCGAAGCTGTCAGGCTTGAAGCGGTATTCGACCAGGCCGACTTCCTTGATCGCGATGCGGTCCTGGCGCGCATCGTTGATCCTGAAGCCGGCCGACGGCGCCCAGACGTGGCGCGTATGGCGGAAAGTGAAGTCGCGCCGCTGGTGCACGTGGCCGCTGGCGATCAGGCGCAAATCGACATCTGCGAACATCTCGACCAGCCGCGCGCGTGCCGGCTGCGGAACGTAGCGGATCGAGGTCTCCGGTGCTTCAGGATCGTCGGGAAAATTGAGGAACAGCGGCTTGTGCAGGAACAGCGCGACCGGCTTTCCGCTCGTCCGCGCGATCTCCCGGGACAGCCAGTCGAACTGCTCGGCCTCGAACGCGAGCCCCGCATTCATCACCAGCGTGTTGAGGCCGATGAAGCACCAGCCCGCGGCCTCGAACGACCAATGGTCTTCGCCGATGATCTCGCGAAACTGCTGGCGGTGCGCTTCGGTAACCGGCGGCTTGGGAGCCGGCCCGATCGCGGTCGGATTGTCGCCGATGTCGTGATTACCGGGAATGTAGCGGCAGGCGACGGGGAGGGCGTCGTGCAGGCCCTTGGCGAATGCGACGTCGTCGCGGCTGGTCGGCCCGTCGAACGAAACGTCGCCGGTGTTGACGACGAGATCGGGCCGATCCCTATCGATGTGCTCACTGACACGGTGGAAGTTGGCGATCAGGCCGGGGAAGCGCCGACCGAGATGCGTGTCGGAAATCTGCGTCAGGCGAAATTCGGACATGCGGTCAGCTTACCCGGCGTCGCGCGTCGAAACGATGACGGCGCGGGCATGCAGCGCAATGAACAAAGTTTAAAACACGCGGTAGCGGATCGCGTAGGCGTCCTGCGGAGCAACGGCGCCCGACACCGGTGAGGCGACGCGGTCGGCGAGATGCCACGGGCTGAAGTCCTCCGAACGGTGCGGCTCGGCGGGCAGGCGGAGGCGGAATTCGAAAGTGCCCTTGCCGGGCAGGTTGACGGCCAGCACGCGGTCCGCGGTGCGATGGTTGAGCGCCACCGCGCCACGCAGCAGCGCGCGGCCGTCGCCGAGCTCGCGCACGCCGTCGACCAGCGCCAGTGTCTGGTTGCGGTCGGTGTGCAGCTCGATCTGGGCATCGGACACCGCCGTCAGCGTCTCCCTGGGCATGCGGATTTCGAACTCGACGGCGGGCCTGGACGGGTTGAGGCCGAGATAGGCCAGCGCGGCATGGCGCATGTCGTAGGCGGCAAAGGCGAACAGGACCATCGCGGCGAGCACGGCGAGGCCGGGCCTGACGACGTCGCGCCAGGTCCGGTAGCTCAGGCGGACATACACCGTCATCGCCAGCGCCACGGCAAGCGCTGCCGCGATGCCTGACAGCGCCGACATCAGGATGCCGAGCCGGCCGTCGGCGGATTCGGTCAAAAGGCTGGAGAGGGTGTTCATGTCAGTCTCTTGGCGCTGGCTCGCCCGGCGGCCTCATGGGGCCAAAATCGCTTTAACTATCGCCATTTGGTCGCGGGATCGGGAACGCCGGTTCAACTCGCCGATTGTCAGCGCCAGAAGTCGCGGCTAATGACGGTCCGCGGCGTGCCGCCTTACGGGAAAGTTCCGATGTCCATTCAAATGGTTCTGCTGCCTGTGTTCGTGCAGGTGGGTCTCACCTTCGCGCTGC
Organism: Bradyrhizobium betae; assembly: GCF_008932115.1. Taxonomy (NCBI): domain Bacteria; kingdom Pseudomonadati; phylum Pseudomonadota; class Alphaproteobacteria; order Hyphomicrobiales; family Nitrobacteraceae; genus Bradyrhizobium; species Bradyrhizobium betae. Next base: position 315,519 of record NZ_CP044543.1, on the reverse strand, counting down.
TGATCGGCATGGTGCTGGGGCGCCGCAAGGCATTGGTCTCGGGCGATGCCAGGAGCCCCGACATTGCGCTTGGCGAGTTCGAGCTGCCGGTGCTGTTCTACGCCCTGATCGCGCTGGCGCTGCCGCTTCGCCATGCCGATCTCTTCATCGTGCTGATGTCCTGGGTGTTCGTGGTGACGCGCTTTGCCCATGCCGGCATCTTCGCCTCCTCGAACAAGCCCGGTCCGCGTTCGACGGTCTGGCTCGCCAGCGTGCTCGTGCTGCTGGCGATGTGGATCTACTTCGCGCTGAAAATGCTGTTGCTGGTCTAGGCGCTTGGGCGCCGGATCCAATCTGAAAGATTCAAATGACTCCCGCTGCCCGGCTGTCCGCAGCCATCGAACTGATCGACACCATCGAGAAAGACCGTGTGCCCGCGGCCAAGGCGCTGAAGGAGTGGGGTACCGCACACCGCTTCGCCGGCTCGGGCGACCGCGCCGCGATCGCCGGCCTCGTCTGGGACGTGCTGCGCCGCTATGCCTCGAGCGCCTGGCTGATGGATGCCGAGACCGCGCGGGCCCGGCTGATCGGCATGCTCCGTCTCGAGCGCAACATGGATGCGGCCACCATGGCCGTCTTGTTCGACGGCAGCCGGTTCGCGCCCGCGCCGTTGACCGACGCCGAGCAGGCCGCACTGGCCTCGCGGTCCCTGAAGGATGCCCCGGCCGCGATCGCCGGCGACTATCCCGAATGGCTCGATTCCCATCTGGCAAAAGCGTTCGGCGAGGACCGCGTCGCCGAGGCCGTCGCGATGGCGAGCCGGGCGCCGCTCGACCTGCGCGTCAACACGCTAAAGTCCAATCGCGACAAGGTGCTGCGCGGGCTTGCTCATCTTCATGCGAAACCGACGCCCTGGTCGGCAAACGGTCTGCGTATCGAGCTTTCCGCCGATGCGCGCAACCCCGGCATCCAGTCGGAAGAGGATTTCATCAAGGGCGCCGTTGAGGTGCAGGACGAAGGATCGCAGCTTGCGGCCCAGCTCACCGCGGCCAAGCCCGGCGAGCAGGTGATCGATCTGTGTGCGGGAGCCGGCGGCAAGACGCTGGCGCTGGCCGCGATGATGCAGGGCAAGGGCCGCTTGATCGCGACCGACAGCGACAAGCGCCAGCTTGCGCCGATCCACGAGCGCCTGTCGCGCGCCGGTGTCCACAACGCCGATATCCGCACGCCCAAGGGCGAGGCCGATCCACTGGCCGACATCAGTGGCACCGCCGACCTCGTCGTCATCGACGCGCCCTGCACGGGAACCGGAACCTGGCGCCGCAACCCCGACGCCAAATGGCGCATGCGGCCGGGCGCGCTGGAGATCCGCCTGCGCGACCAGGCCGCGGTGCTGGATCGCGCCGTGCCGCTGGTCAAGGCCGGTGGCCGCATCGCCTACATCACCTGTTCGGTGCTGCCGGAGGAGAACGGCGAGCAGGTGAGGGCGTTCGTCGCGCGGCATCCTGGCTTTGCGGCGGTCCCGCCCGAGCAGACCGCGAGCGTGCTCTGGGACAAGGCGGAAGCATTCGCGGACGCCGCGCTGCAGTCGCCGGAAGGCTGGCTGATGACGCCGCGGCGGACCGGGACGGACGGGTTTTTCGTGTCGGTGCTGAAGAAGACGGTTTGATCTCGCGCTCTGGCCATTCCGGGGCGCCCGCAGGGCGAGCCCGGAATCCATCGCTCGGCAGTCCCTGCGGCCTGATGGATTCCGGGCTCTCGCTTCGCGAGCCCCGGAATCACAGGGCCAAAACAAAAGCCCCGCGGACCGGATCCCGGTCACGGGGCTTTCCAACACTTGCGTTCTGCCGGTACGTCCGTGGTCAGAACGGTGCGCGGGCGTTAGCCGACGCGGAGATTGTCAGCCGACGACTTGCCGCTGCGGCGGTCGGCGACGATGTCGAACGAAACCTTCTGGCCCTCGTTGAGGGTCGAGAGGCCGGCGCGCTCGACAGCGCTGATGTGGACGAACACGTCCTTCTGGCCGTCGTCCGGCTGGATGAAACCATAACCCTTTTGGGTGTTGAACCACTTCACGGTGCCCATAGCCATGGGAATTTCCTTTGTTAGAGATGGTACGCACGCGGACCGGAACGCGTCACTGCGCCCATGATCCTGTTCAGTCGATGTTTGGAGAAGTCATCTGAAGCGTGCGCGCCCGTCTGCAACGAAGCGAAGCGGCCCAGTCGTTCGGCCAAGTATCGATGATCACATTATAGCGAGATTTTGGGCTACTTCAAGGCACCACCCGTGTCCCGGCATGTCGCGCAACTTTGCTATTTTGCGGTGCAAATGAAATCTGTCCGGCGCATCTCAATCCACGATGAAAAGTGTGGCACCGGTGGCCGTCGAGGACCGGTGCGCGGCATCGCCGAAATCCGAGACCTCGTAGCTCATCCCCGCCGTCAGCTTGAACTTGCGCCCGTCGCGCAGCTCGCTGTCGAGCTCGCCCTTCACGACGAAGATCACGTGGCCGCGGTCGCACCAATGGTCGGCGAGATAGCCCGGCGAATACTCCACCATCCGCACCCGGAGATCGCCGATGTCGAGCGTGCGCCACAAGGCCTGGCCGCTCTCGCCGGCATGCGTGGTCGGCGCAACCTTGCTCCAGTCGGTGACGGTAAAGGGGGAGGTGGGGAGTTTCATGGGGAGGATCCTGTCTCAGAGCCGGCAACGGAGTGTTAGCGCATGCGGTCGCCGCCGTCTGCGGCGTTGCTGTGCAAGCGCGAGTTGGAGGCACACGCGCGCCTCACTCTCGGTGTCATCGCCCGACCTTGATCGGGCGATCCAGTACTCCGAGGCGTCCGCAATTGATCGAGAAGCTGCGGCGTACTGGATTCCCCGCTTTCGCGGGGAATGACTGTGGTGGGCGAGGCTGCACCGTTCAATGCGGCAGATGGTTCGCCGAGCCCTGCACGATCAGCCCGGCCTCGTTCACCCGCAGATATTCGCAGATCCGCTTGCCGCGCTCGTTCTCGTAGAACACCACCACGCTGTCCGGGCTGACGAACAGATCGATCAATGTGAAATGCAGGTTCGGGATCAGCCCGAGCGCCTTGCCCCAATAGGCCCGCAAGGCATCCTTGCCGTGCACGGTGCCGCTCGGATCGAAACCCATGACCGGGATGCGGTCGGACGTCATCACGGCGTCCTCGTCATAGAGCGTGAGCACGCGTTCGAGATCGCGCGCATTCCAGGCCTCGACCCAGGTCCGGCCGAGCGCGGCCAGCGTTGATGGCTGATGGTGTTGTGACATGAACGTTCTCCCTGATTGGGCTCCTGTGTGATACGGAGCATATTAGGTCAATAATACTGACCTATTTTCATTTGTCCATGCCCAAAGAAGAATGTGGGCGCGCGGTCCGCGCGGTTGCGGGCCGCTCGCACGTCGCGTATCTGCTTGCCATGACAGCAGCACAGCACGACCGCTCCGCGTCGACGCCCTCCGTGGCCTCGGCGCATGACAAGATTCTCATCGTCGACTTCGGCAGCCAGGTGACGCAGCTGATCGCGCGTCGCGTGCGCGAGGACGGCGTCTATTGCGAGATCGTCCCGTTCAACAAGGCCGAAGAGGCCTTCAAGGAGATGAAGCCGAAAGCGGTGATCCTCTCCGGCGGGCCGGAGTCGGTGCATGAGGCGGGCTCCCCCGCGCGCCGCAGCTGATCTTCGCCTCCGGCGTGCCGGTGCTCGGCATCTGCTACGGCCAGATGACCATGGCGGAGCAGCTCGGCGGCACCGTCGAGGGCGGCCATCACCGCGAATTCGGCCGCGCCGATGTCGAGGTCAAGGCGCCGAGCAAGCTGTTCGAGGACGTCTGGTCGCCCGGTGGCAAGAACCAGGTCTGGATGAGCCATGGCGACCGCATCACCAAGATGCCGCCGGGCTTCTCGGTGGCCGGCACCTCGCCGAACGCGCCGTTCGCGATCATCCAGGACGAGGCGCGCAAGTATTACGGCCTGATGTTCCACCCCGAAGTGGTGCACACGCCCGACGGCGCCAAGCTGATCCGCAATTTCGTCCGCAAGATCGCCGGCCTCTCCGGCGACTGGACCATGCGCGCCTTCCGCGAGGAGGAGATCGCCAAAATTAGAGCCCAGGTCGGCAAGGGCAAAGTGCTCTGCGGCCTCTCCGGCGGCGTCGATTCCGCGGTCGCTGCCGTGCTGATCCACGAAGCCATCGGCGACCAGCTCACCTGCGTGTTCGTCGATCACGGCATGCTGCGTCTTGATGAAGCCAAGACGGTGGTGGACCTGTTCCGCCACCACTACAACATCCCGCTCGTGCACGTGGATGCCTCCAAGCAGTTCCTCGGCGAGCTCGAAGGCGTCACCGATCCGGAAGTTAAGCGCAAGACCATCGGCCGCCTCTTCATCGAGGTGTTCGAGGCCGAGGCCAAGAAGATCGGCGGCGCCGACTTCCTCGCGCAAGGCACGCTCTATCCCGACGTGATCGAGAGCGTCTCCTTCACCGGCGGCCCCTCGGTGACGATCAAGTCGCACCACAATGTCGGCGGTCTGCCCGAGCGCATGAACATGAAGCTAGTCGAACCCCTGCGCGAGCTGTTCAAGGACGAAGTCCGCAAGCTCGGCCGCGAGCTGGGCCTCCCCGAAATCTTCGTCGGCCGCCACCCGTTCCCGGGCCCCGGCCTCGCCATCCGCTGCCCCGGCGACATCACCCGCGACAAGCTCGACATCCTGCGCAAGGCCGACGCCGTCTACATCGACCAGATCCGCAAGCACGGCCTCTACGACGACATCTGGCAAGCCTTCGCCGTGCTGCTCCCGGTGAAGACGGTCGGCGTCATGGGCGACGGCCGCACCTACGACTTCGTCGTGGGCCTCCGTGCAGTTACCTCCACCGACGGCATGACCGCGGACTTCTACCAGTTCGACATGAAGTTCCTGGGCGAGACCGCGACGCGCATCATCAACGAGGTGAAGGGCGTGAACCGGGTGGTGTACGACGTGACGAGCAAGCCGCCTGGGACGATTGAGTGGGAGTAGGGAGCCACTCTCCTAACGTCGAATACCGATGTGTTTATTCAACCTAGACGAGAGAGGTTGGCTCTGCTCTTATTTGATGAGCTTAGATTGCCGACTGTCCTCGGAGGCTGAAGTTGACCTCGGAAATTTGTGTGATGAACCGGCACTCGCTGGTCTTGGCCGCTGACAGTGCGGCAACAGTTTCGCGCTGGGAGAATGGAAAGAAAGAAGAGCGATACTTCAAGGGGTCGAACAAGATCTTCCAACTGTCTAATTCCGAACCAGTCGGGATTATGATCTACGACTCTGCTGATCTTCAGAGGATTCCCTGGGAGATCATTGTCAAGACGTTCAGGTCGGAGCTTGCGTCTAAGTCTTTTCAGTCAGTTCGAGAATACGGGCTGCAGTTCTTGAGCTTCATTGAACAACATCGCGGATTATTTCCTGCGGCGTATCTCGATGAACTTTTCATCGAAAACGTCGATCAGATTATGATTCGCTTCCTGAATATGATCAATGAAGATGATACCGTGACGTCTGCAGCACCTGACGAAGGCGCTGTCATCGAAGCAAAGAGAGTCGCTCTCGAAAACTACCTTGTCATCACCAGAACTTTCCCGCTTGTGCCGCCTCTAACGCAGGAGGATTTCGATGCGGCTAAGGCAAAGCATCTTGCTCGATTGGAAGTCGAAGCCGAGACGAACCTAAATCTATTTTCGAACAGCGCTCCGCTAGATAAAATCAGTCTTGTCGAACTTGGACTTGAAGCCCTCTTCCGAAGACCGGAAATATTTCTGTCGCAGACGGGTATTGTGATTGCTGGCTATGGCACGCACGACTTCTTTCCTTCCTATGTGGAATTCTCTTGCATGGGCTTCGTTGGGGGGCGGCTTTGTGCGGCGGAAAAAGGAGATCACGCTATAACTCAGCGAGACTCCGGCTTCTTCAAAGCCTTCGCTACGACGGCCATGGCAGATACGTTCACTATGGGATTTGGCCCTGACGTGTTCAACTTGGTCCGTTCGCATCTCCGGGACGTCTTGCGGGACTTCGCAGGAAAGTTGGGTGCAAATCCGCAGAACTTAGCTGATCTTGTGGATGATGCTGTGAGTACACATGCCGATAAGTGGACCGCCGATGTTTTCGAGAGGCACGGCAGGCCATTGCGTCGGGTGATTGGATCGCTCCCCACTGATGAACTTGCTGAACTGGCCGAAACCCTCGTGATGCTGGAATCATTGAAAGAAAAAGTAACCAGTCCTAGCGAATCGGTCGGCGGACCAATAGATGTAGCAATAATTACCAAACATGAAGGGTTTGTTTGGGCTAAGAGGAAGCTCTATTTCGATCCTAAATTGAATTCGCGGTTCTTTTTGAGGCAGCAAGCCGACCATCGGCGAAGCGTGGAGACTGCGAATGGTCCAGAGCAATAGAAAAGAATACGACGATCTCTTGAAGAAGAGTGGTGTTACCAATCGGAAGATTGAAGCTGCTCAAAAGGGACGCATTGTAATCGCGCCTAAGCGCGATACTAGTCGGCTTGAATTCGAGCGTCTCCTTAACAAAGCTCAGAGAAGCAGTGACGACGTGACGCAAAAGGCACTCCGAAACCGATTCTGAATCCAGCGAGGGAATACGGTGACAGTTTTGGACTGCACCCCTCAAGTGAGGCACGCCGTACGGTGACCGTGCGTAAAACTTGCTATGCCCTACCCAGCCTCAACCAGGCCCAGGCGCCTGCCTGACAAGCTCGGCATCCTGCGACGCCGATGCCCTCTACAACGACCAGATCAGGAAGCACGGCCTCTACGACGACATCTGGCAGGCCTTCGCCGTCCTGCTCCCGGTCAAGACGGTCGGCGTCATGGGCGACGGCCGCACCTATGACTTCGTGGTGGGCCTGCGCGCCGTCGCATCCACCGGCGGTGAGACTGCGGACTTCTGCCAGTTCGACATGAAGTTTCTCGGCGAGACCGCCACGCGCATCATCAACGAGGTGAAGGGCGTGAACCGGGTGGCGTACGACGTGACCAGCAAGCCGCCTGGGACGATTGAGTGGGAGTAGGGGCATTGAAAAAGGCATTTGAAGGAAAATGTGATGTCTGCCGACTCGAATGCACCTGCCAGAAAAACAAAAAGCGCTACGTCGGGAAAGCTTCAAAGTGAACTAACGGACGCCGAAAGACAGAAGCTCGGTGCGCGCAACATCGGCGTGCTGTTCTCAAGCTTAAACACCGAGCTGAACGAAATTTGGGAAGACTTTATCGCCATAGATTTTTACCTGCTGGAGGTGCATCGGCAGGTGAAAGCTAAGACCCTAGATTGTCTCGTTGTTCCTCGCCTTGTGAGTAAGCCGAGGAAGCAGGCGATAAGTGCTAGCGACGTCTACGGTGTCCTCAGCCGAATTAGGGAGCACACATCCGGGCGGCACGCGTTCATCGATGCAATAAGTTCATTCGAGCAGTTTATGTCGACCTTGGTTTTTAAGGTCTATCTAGACTTCCCTAGAAAGCTCAAAGGGCTTTCGCAACACAGCGAGGTAGAGACAAGCGGCCGCCAGCAGAAGCTAATCGAAGTGATTCTGGAAAGCAAAGACCGCTATGAGATACTCCATAAGCTGATTGAAGAAAAAGTACGCGGGATTTTCTATGGCAATCCAATAGATTTATTCGCGAAGGATAAGGCGGCACTTGGGTTTGGGCAGCATTTCAAGAATAACAAAGTGCCGCTACTAGAGGCACTCCAAGAGATGACGGCAAGACGAAATATCATCATACACAATGAGGCGCGCGTCGATCGCAAATACCTCTTAGAGGTCCCTTCGAGCCCGCTGCAGCTTGGCCAAAAAGTCAAAATCGATAAACATTATCTTGAGCGCGCACTCCTCGTGATGAAAGATTTGGCCGCAGATGCAGCGCAGTTGGCGGCAACCAACAATTACAAGGAGTCATTATACGGTCGGGCAAAGAGAGTTCAGGTGGCCGCCAAGAAACGGCCGCTTAAGTAACCATGGTTTGAATCCTTGATGAGCGGAGTTGATGGGGCGGCCTTTGACATTCTCACAATGATGGTATCTGGCGGCGAACCGCACGGAGACTGCCTTGTTGACCGATACGGGACTTCAAAAGCTCAAGCCTGGCGAGACGCTCGACAGGCGCGGCGGTCGCGACGGCATGGACGTTGCCGTCCTGCGCATCAAGAGGCGCCAGCAGTCCCGGGAAAGTGGCGATCCCACCATCAAGGTGGTGCATTGATGCGCGCTGCGTTGAAAGTGGTGATAGCCGCAATATTGGCGATGCCGGCTGCGGCGGCTCTGGCGAAGTCTCCGGACTGCGCGAGTTGGCCCACCAACATGGCCCTCGTGCACCTCAAGAACGCCGGCCTGATCGATATCCCATCCGTGATCGACGCGCAGACCAAGGCCATTCGTCTCGCGTCCGAAAAGATCGGCAAAGACCTCCACCAGCAGGTTTACGACATCATTTTTCACACCAGGGATGGCAAGACGATCGAGGTCATCACGAACAGCCGGGCGTCGAGCGAGGAATGCTCGATGAGCGGCGTCGATGTCTACGTGGTCTCGACAAAAATCGGCGGGTCGGTAGCGCTGCCATCTGAGGGCACGGGGGCGCGTTCGAAGTGAAGCGAACTTGCAATCAATTACATATAGGCGTATGTAATCTTGATGACCCACATCAGCATCCGCGATCTCCAGAAGATTTCCGGCGAGGCGATCGGTGCGCTGCCGGGGCCGACGCCTGTGAAATCGGGCGAGCGGACGGTGGGCCTGCTCATTCCTCTCAAGGCGGCTGATCCGGCTCGTCTTGCCGCCGTCTTGCGGCGAGCTGAAGCGCTGTCCAAGGGCCGCGATGTGCGGGCGGAGGACGCGGCGCTGGCTTCATTCGGCGATGTCGATCCGGTCGATTGGTCGGCCGCGGCTGTGAACGCCCTGACGGGCAAGCCCGCCAAATCTCGTAAAGCGAAGCGGTGAGACCGCCGTCGACGACGATCGTCGTCGACGCGGCCATCCTGATTGCCGCGGTTCGCGGTCGAAGCTCCGGCGCGGTCCTGGTGGCCGCCGCGCATGCGATCCTGGTCACGACCGATCGTGTCGTCGAGGAGGCGCGTCGGCGTATCGAGCTCGGATTGAAGCGCCCCGAGCTGCTCGGCGTTCTCGACGATCTCGCGGCGGTCCTCACGATCGTGCCCGGCGCCGCACTGGAGCCGATGTTTGTCCGATGCGAGCAGGTGCTTCGCGACGCCGTGCTCAGCCGCAACGGTTCGGTGCGCGATGCCCACGTGCTGGCGCTGGCCTGGAGTGTCGAAGCCGACGTCTGGACGACGGACCGCGACTTTGCGGGGACCGGCGTAGCGACCTGGTCGACACCGAACCTCATGCGCGGGTTTGCCGAAGTCGGCGCGGGATAGGCATCGCCGCGTAGCGCCCCGGCATAAACGCGGGATCACCACCATACGCTCCCATGCTACGACACGGCATCGCACTTCCGGAGCCAGCGTTCATGTCTGCCGCCCCCACTTCGCCCGCCACCGAAACCGACCCCGAAACCCTCGGCTGGATGCGCGGCTTCCCGCCGGCGCCGGATCGCCTCATCACCTTCCAGGACGGCTCGTTCCGCAACTTCCCCGAACTGCGCTGGGCCTGGAGCAACATCCGCCAGCTGGTGCCGACGGTGAACGTCTGGCGCGGGGCAGGGCCTGCGTCGGTGCTGCCACGTGAGGACCACGACATCGGCGCGGTCGCCGCGACCACGATGGACGGCCGGCCCATGACCTTCGCAAACATGCTGGAGGAAACCTACACCGACGGCATCGCGGTGCTGCATCGGGGCAGGCTGATCTATGAGCGCTACTCTGGTGCGCTGAAGCCGCACAAGCCGCATATCGGGATGTCGGTGACGAAGTCGTTCACCGGCGTGCTCGCGGGAATTCTGGTCACCGAGGGCAGGATCGATCCGCAGGCACCCGTCACGGATTATGTGCCGGAACTGAAGGCCAGCGCGTTCGGCGATGCGCGCGTGCACGAGGTCATGGATATGACCACAGGGCTCGCATACACCGAGGTCTACACCGACAAGAATTCGCACGTCTGGGGCCTGCGGCGCGCCAACGGCATGGCGCCGATCCCGCCCGACTATGACGGCCCCACCAATATCTTCGATTTCCTCGTCGCGCAGACGAAACAGGGCGAGCACGGCAAGGCCTTTGCCTACAAGACCGTCAACACCGACGTGCTCGCCTGGATCATCAGGCGCGCCAGCGGCATGACGCTGTCCGATTGTCTCTCCGAGCGGATATGGCAGCCGATGGGCGCCGAGGAGGACGCGCATTATCACGTCGACCGCATCGGCACCGAAAGTGGTGGTGGCGGCCTCTCCACCACGTTGCGCGATCTCGCCCGTTTCGGCGAGACCATGCGCAACCATGGCCGCTTCAACGGCCGCCAGATCGTGCCGTCACAGGTGGTCGAGGACATCGCGCGCGGCGGCGATCCCGAAAAATTCAAGCCGGCCGGCTACACCACGTTGCCCGGCGCCTCCTACCGCAATCAATGGTGGGTCACGCACAACGCTCACGGCGCCTACATGGCGCGCGGCGTCTACGGCCAGGGCCTCTACATCGATCCCAAGGCCGAGATGGTGATCGCGCGCTACGCCTCGCATCCGGTGGCGGGGAACGCGGCGAACGATCCCGTGACGCTGCCGGCCTACATGGCGCTGGCGAAGCAATTGATGGCGGGCGGGTAGGGGCGACTGCTGAATCGTCTCTTGGTGCAACATACTCGGTGTCATCGCCCGACTTGATCGGGCGATCCGGTATTCAGAGACGATCGTGAATGAGCCGGGAGGCCGCGGCGTACTGGGTCGCCCGGTCGAGCCGGGCGACGACAGCGGAGGTCAACGGATGCCACGGGGAACACGCTGACAAACCGCAAGATCGGTCGAGCGCATCATGGCCATCCGCGTCTAACTGTATCAGCCACGGAGCAGGGACGATGAAGGCGGCGCTGCAAAACTATCACGACCGGATGCGGCGGGTGCTGGCCCATATCGACCGTCATCTCGACGCCGATCTGGACCTCGACACGTTGAGCGCCGTCGCCGCCTTCTCGAAATTCCATTTCCACCGGCAGTTCACGGCGACCTTCGGGCTATCGGTGCATCGCTATGTCCAGCTCGCCCGTCTGAAGCGCGCGTCGCATCAGCTGGCCTACAGCGACGCCCTCGATGTCACCAACATCGCGATGGATGCCGGTTACGACGCGCCCGATGCCTTCGCCCGCGCCTTTCGGCAACGGTTCGGGCAATCGCCGTCGTCGTTCCGGAAATCTCCCGATTGGGAGCCGTGGCTTGCGGCCTTCGGGCCTCTCGACAATGCGAGGAGCAAGCTGATGCAGAGAACTTTTACCAATAACGACGTGACGATCCGCGATGTGCCCACCACGAAAGTCGCGATCATGGAGCATCGCGGCGATCCGGCAACGCTTCGTGCCACCATCCAGCGCTTCATCGCCTGGCGCAGGGCATCGAACCTGCACCCCAGCACAAGTCCGACCTTCAATGTCTGGCGGTCCGAGCGGCGTCCTGCCTCACCGGCCGACTACAGCGTGGACCTCTGTGTCGGGACCGACCAGCCGATCGCGACGAATGGCGAGGCGATCAAGGCCGGCGAGATCCCCGGCGGACGCTGCGCCGTGCTGCGCGTCGTCGGCTACACCGACAATCTGGAGCCCGCCGCGCTGTATCTCTATCGCGACTGGCTTCCGGCCAGCGGCGAGGAAGTCCGCGACTTCCCGATCTATTGCCAGCGGCTGAGCTTCTTCCCGGAGGTGCCGGAGCAAGAGACGGTCGCGGATGTTTTTCTGCCGTTGAAATAGCGCTGCTGCCCGAACGCAGAAGCAAGGAGGATGGATTGGCCGAAGGCGTAATCCACCTCTTGAGCTTCCACGGAAAGAGACAGTGGTGGGCGTCGCCTTCGGCTCGCCCCCTACAAGCCCCGCGCCATCTTCTCGAACTTCTTCACCAGTCGCTCCCGCTTCAGCCGCGACAGCCGCTGGATCCAGAACATGCCGTCGAGCTGGTCGATCTCGTGCTGGTGGCAGACGGCGCGCAAGCCATCGGACTCCTCGCTGTGCATGGTGCCGTCGAGATCCCAATAGCTGATCCGAACGCGCGCATGACGCTGCACCTCGTCGTTGACCCCGGGCATCGAGACGCTGCCCTCGCGGTGCATGATCAGCTCGGGTGAAGCCCATGTGATTTCCGGATTGACATAGGTTCGCGGACCTTCCCTGGCGTCGAGTTCGAGCACGACGACGCGGAGGGGCAAGCCGATATGCGGCGCGGTGATGCCGATGCCGGGCGCGGCGCGCATGGTCTCCAGCAAATCGGCTGCCAGCTCGTGCAGGGCCTCGTCGAACGCGGTGACGGGACGGGCCGGCATCGCGAGGCGGCGGTCGGGGTAGCGAACGAGGGGGCGAATGGTCATTCGAGGCTCCTACCACTCACGGATGGTTGAAGCATCCCATTCTTGACGGCCTACCAACTGGAAGATAGCTAGGCTCCATGACCAACGTATCCTCCACCGCCGACGACATTCTGGCCTGCGCCCGCTCGCTGATCATCGCGGGCGGCTACAACGGCTTCAGCTACGCTGATGTCGCCGAGGTGGTCGGCATCCGCAAGCCGAGCATCCACCATCATTTCGCCAGCAAGGTCGATCTGGTCCGCACCCTGGTGTCGCGCTATCGCGAGGAGGCCCAGGCCGGGCTCGCGGCGCTCGAGCGCAACATTCCTGACACGCGCGAGCAGCTCGAAAACTATGTGGCGTATTGGGAGGCGTGCATCACCGATGCGACGGCTCCCTTCTGCGTCTGCGCTCTGCTGGCCAGTGAGCTTCCGATCCTGCCGGAGGAGGTGGCGCTCGAAGTCCGCGCGCATTTCCGCTTCCTCGCGTCGTGGCTGACCTCGGTGATGGAGCGCGGCAAGCGGAAGGGCCGATTGAAAATCTCCGGCACGGCCCGGGTCGAGGCCGAAGGATTCATGGCGACCATCCACGGCGCGATGCTGTCGGCGCGCGCCTATGGCGATCCCAGGATGTTCGGGGTGATCACCGCCCCGCTGCTGGAGCGGCTGTCCGGCAAGCACTGAGAGACATCGGCGAGACGACAACGACACCCCGCGAGCACTTGGGGTGAAGGGATCTCGCTGCGCGCAATGGCTACCAACTAGTAGGTAAAGGAGAGGCTGAAATGATGCATCATCAACTGGATCTCGTTCGTGCTGATCGTGAGCGGTGGCTGAAACAATACTATTTCATGCGCGCGGCGTTCTCCATCGCCTGGGTCGGGGCCGCGTTTGCCGCAGGATCGTCGTCGGTGCTGATCGCGGGCGCCTTGCTCGTGCTCTATCCGGTATGGGACGCCGCGGCCAATTTTGTCGACGCGTTGCGCAGCGGCGGGTTCGGTCAAAACCGCACGCAGCTGCTCAACGTTCTGGTCAGCCTGGCGACCACCGTCGCGGTCCTCATTGCCTTGCCGATGAGCATGAACCTTGTGCTCGCGGTGTTCGGGGTCTGGGCGATCCTGGCTGGTCTGCTCCAACTGGGGACGGCGATCCGGCGCTGGAGGAGTTTTGGCGCGCAATGGGCCATGGTGCTGAGCGGCGCCCAGTCGGCGCTGGCCGGCGGCTTCTTCATCTTCCAGGCCTCCACGCCCACGGTGCCGTCGATCGCGACCGTCACAGGCTATGCCGCGGTCGGCGCGCTCTACTTCCTGGTCTCGGCACTATGGCTCACCGTCGGCGACTGGCGCCGTCGCGCCGCGATCTGAGGCCACCGCGTCCGAAATCCGGGCCTTGCAGGACCGACATCCTAAGTCATTGATCCTGCAAGCGCCGGCTACTGTGCATGGGGTTGTTTTCGCGCGTTTTGTCTTGGGGCGTCAGTCGATCTCGTATCGGCTCTGCACCATCCCGGACGCGAACGTCGTCGTTTCCACATGCCGGAGCGGCAGATCGGCTGCAAGACGCCCGAACAGCGGAATGCCGTCGCCGAGCAGCACGGGAATGCGCGTCAGCACGATGTCGCTGATCAGATTCTCGCGCAGGAACGACTGGATCACCCGCCCGCCATCGACATAAGCGCGTCGCCATCCCGCGCTCGCCAGTGCCTGCATAAGAGGCTGGGGCGCCAGCGACGAGATCCGGACCTTGCCGTCGAGGTCGGCGCGCAGGTCGGCTTGCAACAGGGTTTGGCTCAGGACGACGACGAGCTTCTTGAAAGGCCAGCTGTCGAACGACAGCACCTTCTCGAAGGTGACGCGGCCCATCACCAGCCCGTCGATCGTGTCCATGAACGCGTCGTAGCCGGTGTTCTCGCCGGACGCCGCATATTTGCCCAGCCAGTCGATGTCGCCATCGGGCCGGGCAATGTAGCCATCGACGCTGGCGGCGATGAAGACGTGACCGGTCGTCTGTTTGGAGGATGTCGTCAATGTCATGACCATCGGCGTTGCAGGAGAACTGATCGGGCTCCACATCCGGAATTTGGCAGCGAAGGTCAAGGCGTGCAAAAATCCGCGGCGACGATGTCGGCCCGCGCGGTTCCCATTCGTCTTCCACCCAGACAGACCTGACGGGAGACCAACATGAACGCTTCCTCCTATCGCTGGGTGATCGTCGCCGCCGGCGGCTTGCTTGGCTGCGTCGCCATCGGCGGCATGTTTTCGCTGCCGGTATTCCTGCAGCCGATCGCAAAGGACACGGGCTGGTCGGTCACCGGTATTTCCAGCGCGATGACGATCGGCTTTCTGGCGATGGCCTTCACCAGCATGCTATGGGGCACGCTGAGCGACAGGTTCGGCCCGCTGCCGGTGGTGCTGACGGGATCGATCGTGCTGTCGCTGAGCCTGTTCGCCGCGAGCCATGCGACCTCGCTGCTGGCGTTCCAGATCGTTTTCGGCCTCCTGACCGGCGCCTCCTGCGCGGCGATCTTCGCGCCGATGATGGCGACCGTCACCGGCTGGTTCGACACCCATCGCAGCCTCGCGGTGTCGCTGGTGTCGGCCGGCATGGGCGTGGCGCCGATGACGATGGCGCCGCTCGCAGCATGGCTCGTGTCCAATCACGACTGGCGCACCGCGATGCAGATCGTGGCGCTGGTGGTCGGCGCCATCATGATCCCGGTGGCGCTGCTGGTGCGCCGTCCGCCCGCGCTCGCCCACGCCGTGGCTGCGCCGGCGGGCGATGGCGCCGCGCAGGCCGAGATGTCGATGGGCGAGGCGCTGCGCTCGCCGCAATTCCTGGTCCTGCTCGCGACCAATTTCTTCTGCTGCGCCACCCATTCCGGTCCGATCATCCACACCGTCAGCTATGCCGTTAGTTGCGGCATTCCGCTGGTCGCGGCGGTGACGATCTACAGCATCGAGGGCTTTGCCGGCCTCGGCGGGCGCATCGCCTTCGGCCTGATGGGCGATCGCTTTGGCGCCAAGCGCGTGCTGGTCTCGGGCCTGCTGCTGCAGGCGTTCGGTGCGCTGGCCTATGTGGTCGCGCATCAGCTCGCGACCTTCTACGTGGTCGGCGCCGTCTTCGGCTTCATCTATGCGGGCACCATGCCGCTCTATGCCGTGCTGATCCGCGAAAATTTCCCGCTGCGCATGATGGGCACGGTGATCGGCGGCACGGCGATGGCCGGCAGCCTCGGCATGGCGACCGGCCCGCTCGCCGGCGGCCTGATCTACGACGCGTTCGCCAGCTACGCCTGGCTCTACGTCGCCTCCTGGGCAATGGGCCTCTGCGCCTTCCTGATGGCGATGAATTTCCGCCCTTTCCCGAAGCTGCAGGCGGAGTCGGCGCCGGCCGTGGCGTGACGAGGCCTATGACGCGATGCGCTTCTCGAAGAACAGATCCGGATACGGATCGTCGTTGAAGCGCGGAATCTCGCGCCAGCCCGTGCTGCGGTAGAGCTGGCCGGCTTCCGCCAGCGCGCTATTGGTGTCGAGCCGCAGCAGCTCGATGCCGAGCTCGCGCGCGGCATCCTCGGTCGCGTCCATCAGGCGCCGGCCGAGCCGCAATCCGCGTGCGGCGGGCGCGACCCACAGGCGCTTGATCTCGGCGTAGCCGTGATCCGTACCCTTCAGCCCGACACAGCCGATCGGCAGCGTGTCCGACATCGCCACGATGAACGTGCCGCGCGGCCGGCGCGTGTCCATGGCGTCAGGGTCGCGCGACAGCGAGACGTCGAAGCCCTGCTTGAAGCGGCGGCCGAGCTCGGCATAGTACTCGCCGAGGCAATAGCGGGCTTCATCGCTCTGCGGGTCCATCTCGGCGAGCGCGACACGCTCGCGCGTCAGCGCCGAGGCGATCAAGTCCATCGCTGCCAGCAGCGCCTCGCGCTGCGGATGCTGCGCAAGGAAGCTCTCGGCCTGTGTGTTCGACAGCGCCTCATACGCCGCGAATTCGCGACGGCCCGTGCGCGTCAGCTTCGCCACGCGGCGGCGGGCGTCGCCGTCGTGTGGAGTGGTCTCGACCATCCCTTCGTCCTCGAGGCCGCGCAACAGCCGGCTCATCAACCCGGAATCGAGGCCGAGATAGTCGCGGATTTCCGCCACATCCGAGCGGCCATGGCCGATCGCGTTGAGCACGCGCGCCGCCCCAAGCGGCCGGCCGCGTCCGAGGAACGAAGTATCGAGCGCGCCGACGGCGGAGGTGACGGCGCGGTTGAAGCGGCGGACGCGGGAAACGGGTTCGAGCATGATATCTGACTTTAGTCAGATATCATGCCTTGGTCAACGGCGGGCGCGGTTGCGGCCCGTCTAGGTGCAGATCGCGCGCGGAATCATCCAGGTCGCAAAGGTCTGCCAAAGTCCGTCCTCGCGGCGGCGCTGGTAGGCGACGAAGTCGGCGTCGTCGCCGTGCACGAATTCATAGCGATGAGCTTTGGAGGATACGGTGGTGTTGGGATTGCTCATGGAACACTCCATCTCGAATGGGCTCTGCGGCTCAGTTAGGTGCAGTGCAGCAAAAGTCCAATGGGAGGACGGTGATCATCCCATCACGTTCTGGGGAGCGGTCAGTCCAGCCCGAGGGACTTGCGCGATTTGCGGGTGAGCTTTGCGACGATCAGGGCATGAGCCTGCGCTAGATAGGCCGTGAGCTCGGCATCCGGCAGCGCGTTGTTGCCGGCGAGTTGCACCCATTTGGCGCGCGCGAGATACGGCGCTGGCCGTGCCATGCCATGTTCGATCAGGATCGCGTAGGCCATGTCCGAGACCTTGAACATGTAGCCGCCGGAACCCGAGGCAAAGCCACCGCAGAGCGCGAACATCTTGCCGCCGACCTTGAACACGGAGGTGCCTTCCCAATGCACCACCCTGGTGACGCCAGGCAGGCGCAGGCAGCGTGTTTCAAATGTCTTGGGTGTCATGCGATCGCAATCGAGGCGGAGGGGTTGCCGTTATGGCAACATGATCCTCCAACCAGGGATGAATGGCCATGTCGCGAGTTTCGATCAAGACCAGGGACGATTTGCCGGAGGCGCTGAGGCCGCTGTGGGACAAGATGGCGACTTACGGCGCGTTCGAGAACCAGGCCGGTGTCATGGCGCATCGGCTGCCAATCTTCAAGCATATGTGGTCGCTGCTGGTCGATCTCGCCAGCGAAGGCCAGGTGTCGAAGCGCCATCTCGAGCTTGCGCTGGTCACGGTCTCGCTGCTCAACAAGTGCGACTATTGCGTCTCCCATCACGCGCCAAAATTGGCGGTGCAAGGCGTTTCGGAGCAGGGCGCCGCGCGCCTCCTCGACTTCAAGGATCATCCCGAGCTCGATCAGCTCGACAAGCTCGTCGTCGAATATTCCATCGCCGTCACAAACAACTGGAGCACGACCCGCGACGAGATCTTTGCTCGCCTTCGCGCGCATTTCTCGGAAGCCCAGATCGTCGAGCTAACCTGGCGCATCGCGCTGTGCGGTGCCTTCAACCGCTTCAACGACATCCTTCAGCTCGAGGTCGAGCAGGGCGTTCCCCACAGCGAGGCCGCCGAGTAGGCGGAGGTCGCCCGCGCGCTCATCCTGAAGCTTCCGTGACGGAATCGCGGGTGCGATAAGCGTCGGGAACGATGAATATCTCGTCGGCGCGGCCATAGCCACCGTCGGGGACTTCCTCGATCAGGATCATCGTGTGCGGCCGCGCCGCTTCACCGAAATAGTCGACGAACTGCGCGGTGAGGCGATGCACGATCTCCGCCTTCTGGGCGCGCGACAGCGCGGCCTGCGGGATCTTGATGTTGGCGAAAGGCATGATTGTCGTCTCCGTGTCAGGTGTCGTGCTGCGTGTCAGATCACGCCGCCGTTGGCGCGGATGATCTGGCCGTTGATCCAGCCGCTGTCGGGGCCCGCGAGAAAGGCGACGACCCCGGCGATGTCGTCGGGCTGGCCAAGGCGGCCGAACGGGTTCATGGCGGCGATGGCGCGCACCTGCTGCTCGCTCTTGCCGTCCATGAACAGCCGGGTCTCGACTGGACCGGGCGCCACGGCGTTGACCGTGACGCGCCGGCCGCCGAGCTCCTTGGCGAGGATATGCGTCATGGCTTCGACCGCTGCCTTGGTCGCGGCGTAGACGCCGTAGCCGGGCTGATAGAGACCGACGACGCTGGACGAGAAGTTGACGATGCGGCCGCCGTCGCGGAGCCGCCGCGCCGCTTCGCGCAAGGACCGGAACACGCTTTCGAAGTTGATCGACACCTGCCGCGCGAACGCGGCGTCCGTCATCTCGGCGAGCGGCCCGAGCCCCATGACCCCGGCATTGTTGACGAGGATGTCGACGCTGCCGAAAGCGCGCTCGGCCGCATCGAACAGCAGCGACGGGGTCGCCGGATCGGCAAGATCGGCCTGTACGGCGATGGCGTGTCCGCCCGCGGCTTCGATCTCGGCAACGAGAGCGTCGGCGGCGTCGCGGCCACTGGCATAGTTGATGGCAACTGCAATTCCGTCCCGCGCCAGCCGGCGGGCGATCGCCGCGCCGATGCCGCGGGAGCCGCCGGTGACGATGGCGGCGCGCTGGGATGGGGTGGTCATGGTGGGTCTCCTCGACAGGTCTGACCGGGAGATACGCGATCGCCATGGCCGGATAATCGCCCAAGACTTGCCATCACTTGTCGGCTGTGGTGAACAATCACCCCATGGACCGTTTCGATGCCATGCGCCTGTTCGTCCGCTTGGTCGAGCGGCAGAGCTTTACGGCCGCAGCCGCCGATCTTGGCATTCCCCGCTCGACGGCGAGCGAGGTGCTGCGCGGCCTCGAAGCACGTCTGGGAGCGCGTCTGCTCGAACGGACGACGCGGCATGTCACGCCGACGCTCGACGGCGAGGACTATTATCGCCGCTGCGTCGCTATCCTGGCGGAGGTCGAGGAAGCCGAAGCTGCGATGCGCGATGCACAGCCGCGCGGTCTGCTGCGGATCGACGCGCATCCCTTGCTGACGCGCACCTTCATCCTGCCGCATCTGCCCGCGTTCCTGACGCGCTATCCGCAGCTCGACTTGCAGATCGGGCAGGGCGACCGCCTCGTCGATCTCGTGCGCGAAGGCATCGACTGTGTGATCCGCTCCGGCGAGCCCGAGGACAGCGGCATGATCCAGCGTCGCCTCGGCACCATCGCCGAGGTCACGGTGGCAAGCCCCGCCTATCTGGCGAGGCGCGGCACGCCGGCGACGCCGGACGCCCTCGACGGCCATCAGATGGTGGCCTTCCTCTCCTCGCGCACCGGCGATGTGCTGCCGCTGGAATTTTCCGGCGCTGGCACGCTTCGCCATGTCTTGCTGCCGAGCCGGGTTCGCGTCAACAATTCCGACACGATGGCCAACCTCGCGCGGCTCGGCTTTGGCCTTGCGCAGGCGCCCCGCTATCGCTTTACGGACGATCTCGCCAGCGGCACGCTGGTCGAGGTGCTGGCGGACCATCCGCCGTCGCCGACGCCACTCTGCGCGCTTTATCCGCAGAACCGCCAGCTCGCGTTGCGCCTCCGTGTGTTCCTGGATTGGATCGCCGGCATTTTCGCCGAAGCCAAGCCGTGAGAGCCAGCGCAATCCAGACATGCGTCCGCTGAAAGATTCCGGATCGCTTCGCTGCGCGCGATAACGGTGTTGAAGCAGTTGCGCGCCGCATTGTGAGTTGTGCTGTCGCTGCGGGCGGCTACCATGTGATTGCTCCCAGTTTGTGGGAGCACAACGCGCGGAGGCGACATGAGCGGGCAGCACCACAAAGTCAAGGGATCGGACCTGTTTGTCGCCGCGCTGGAGAACGAAGGCGTCGATCGCATCTTCGGTGTTCCCGGCGAGGAGAACCTCGATCTCGTCGAATCGCTGCGCACTTCCAAGATCCAGCTGATCCTGACCCGCCACGAGCAGGCCGCCGCCTTCATGGCCGCCACCCATGGCCGGCTCACCGGCAAGCCGGGTGTGTGTCTGTCGACGCTCGGCCCCGGCGCGCTCAACCTGTCCACCGGTGCGGCCTATGCGCATCTCGGCGCGATGCCGATGATCCTGATCACCGGCCAGAAGCCGATCATGAGCAGCCGGCAGGCGCGCTTCCAGATCGTGGACGTGGTTGCGAGCATGAAGCCGCTGACGAAATTGTCGCGGCAGATCATCAGCGCCTCCAGCATTCCGACCGTGGTGCGCGACGCCTTCCGCGTGGCGATGGAGGAGCGGCCGGGGCCGGTCCATCTCGAACTGCCCGAGGATATCGCCGGCGATGAAGTGCCGGCCGTTCCAATGATCCCGGTCCATCCCATCGAAATTCCCGTCGCCCACCGCGCCGCGCTCGACCGCGCCGCCGGAATGATTCTGGCCGCAAAACGTCCGCTGGTGATGATGGGCGCCGCGACCAGCCGGCCGCGTTCGACCCACGGCATCGCAAGCTTCGTGCGCCGGACCGGCATTCCGTTCTTCACCACGCAGATGGGCAAGGGCACCGTGCCCGGTGGCACCAACCTCTATATGGGCACCGCGGCGCTGTCCGAACGCGACTACGTTCACGACGCCATCGAAGCCGCCGATCTGATCGTCGCGATCGGTCACGATCCCATCGAGAAGCCGCCCTTCATCATGGGGCCGTCGGGGCCGAAGGTCATCCACGTCAGCTACACGCCGGCGAGCGTCGAGCTGGTCTATTTTCCCGACGCGGAGGTCGTCGGCGACGTCGGCCCGAGCCTGGAGCTTCTGGCCGATCGCCTCGAAGGCAAGTTGCCGCAGGCGGCGGCGTTGTTGCCGCTGCGTGAGGCTATCCTCGGGCATATCGCCGACCGCGCCACCGAGGCGCGCTGGCCGCCGACGCCGCAGCGGATCGTGCACGACATCAGGCAGGTGATCCCGGAGAACGGCATCGTCGCGCTCGATAACGGCATGTACAAGATCTGGTTCGCGCGCAACTACCGCACCCGCGTCGCCAACACGCTGCTGCTCGACAATGCGCTGGCGACCATGGGCGCCGGCCTGCCGTCGGCGATGATGGCCGCGATGCTCTATCCCGAGCGACGCGTGCTCGCGGTCGCCGGCGACGGCGGCTTCATGATGAACAGCCAGGAAATGGAAACGGCTGTCCGGCTCAAGCTCAATCTCGTCGTGCTGGTGCTGGAGGACCACGCCTACGGCATGATCCGCTGGAAGCAGGCCGTCGATCATTTCGCCGATTTCGGCATGACGTTCGGCAATCCGGACTTTGTGCTGTACGCGAAGGCCTATGGCGCGAAGGGGCATCGCATCGAGAGCATCGACAGCTTTGCTCCGACGCTCGATACGGCGTTCAGGGAGGGCGGCGTGCATCTGGTCGTGATCCCGATCGACTATTCGGAGAATGTGCGCGTGCTGGTCGACGAGCTGCGGGCCCACGAGAAGGCGAAGGCGTGAGAACTGCGATCTCGTGCCCCGGACGCAGCGCAGCGCCCCCGGCGATGCGAAGCATCGTCCGGAGCGGTGCGCTGCAGAGCCGGGGCCCATGCATCAGCGATTGCCGTGGCTGCTGGGTCCCGGCTCTGCGCAGCAACGCCGTCAGCGCGTTTACGCGCGTCTTCAGCGCGCTATGGGCGTTGCAGCGCGTCCGGGACACGAGAGGACCAACCCTCCTTGTGCTGCTCTCTCCAATCACCCACACTCCCCATCACCCAACCAACCACAGGAATAAGACATGACCCGCGTTCGCTGTATCACCGAGATGGGCATGGGCGTCGACGTTCACGGCCGGGACGCCACCAAGGCGGCGAAGCGCGCGGTGTCGGACGCCATCAGGCATTCGAGCCTCGGCTTCTTCCGGATGATCGACAAGACCGCCAACGACATGTTCGTGGATGTCACGATCGCCGTGCCCAACCCCGAGGCGGTGGACAAGGACGCCGTTGCCAAGGAGCTGCCTTACGGCACGGTGACCGTGACTGCGGTCAAGGGCGGGCTCGAGATTCCCTCGGCCACGGAAGTGGCCAACGACCCCATCCTCATCGCCAATGCCGCCGTCATTGTCAGCTTCGAGAAGGACTAGGCCGGTGTCCGACAGCGATTTGGCGCTGCTGGATCGGCCGATCTGGAGCGCGCTGACGACCAGCCAAAAGTATCTGGCGGAAGGCGGCCCGCGGGCGCTGCGTTATCCCGTGGACATGACGCCGTTTGCCGACATGGCGGACATGTCGGCGGCAAGCTTTGCCGCGTTGGGTGATCTCCTGCCGGCTTCGCAAGTTGCCGCGCTGTTCACGCTGGACCCCGTGGATGTTCCCGCCGGCTTCAAGGTCGTGCTCTCGGAGACCGGCGAGCAGATGATCGGCTCGCCGGCCGACAGCCCGCTTCGCGATGCCGAGATCGTCACACTGGGCGCAGCCGACGTTCCCGCCATGATGGCGCTGACCGCGCTGACCAAGCCCGGCCCGTTTGCCGCGCGGACATACGAGCTCGGCACGTTCCTCGGCATTCGCGCAGGCAATGAGCTTGTCGCGATGGCCGGCGAACGGATGAAGCCGGGAAAGTTCGTGGAGATCACGGCGGTCTGTGTCCATCCCGATCACCGCGGCCGCGGCTATGCGCAGGCGCTGCTTGCGGCGATCGCGCGCCAGATCGAGGCGCGCAGTGAAATTCCGTTCCTGCACGTGTTCTCGAGCAATGCCTCGTCGATCGCGCTGTATCAGCGGCAGGGGATGACAATTCGCCGCCGCCTGCACGTCACCGCCCTGATGAAAGAGGGATGAGTGCGGCCCGCCGGGCTTCATATCCGGCGAATTCACGCTATATCGAGCCCAACCATAATTTGGGGGAAACACATGGACGCCAGAACACCGGATTTTTCCGCCGCACGGACGGCGATGCAGCGCTATGTCGACCAGGAGATCATTCCGGGCGCGTCCTGGGCCGTGCTGAAGGGCCGCGATGTCGTCGATCAGCAATGCGTCGGTTTCGCCGATCGCGAGGCGAAGAGCGCGCTCCGGCCCGACCACATTTTCCGCGCCTATTCCAACACCAAGATCTTCGTCACCTGCTCGATCATGCTGCTGGTCGAGGAGGGGCGCATCGGGCTCGATGACCCGGTCGAAAAAGTCCTGCCGCAGCTCGGCAATCGCAAGGTGCTCAAGCCGGGCGCTGCGAGCCTTGCCGACGTCGAGCCGGCGAAGGGCCCGATCACGATCCGCCAGCTCCTGACCCACACGTCGGGTCTCAGCTACGGCATCTTCGACCCCGGCTCGGTGCTGTTCAAGGGTTACAACGAAGCGCGCGTGCTCAATCCGCTGACGCCGCTGACCGACATGATCGACCAGCTCGCCGACCTGCCGCTGTCCTATCAACCCGGCACAGGCTGGGAATATTCGGTGGCGACCGATGTGCTCGGTCGTATCGTCGAAATCGTCTCCGGCAAGTCGCTCGACGCCTTTTTCAAGGAGCGCATTTTCGATCGGCTCGGGATGAGCGACACCGGCTTCCACGTGCCTGAGGCAGAGCAGGGCAGGCTGGTCGCGCTCTACACCGGCGCCGAAGTGCTCGATCCGATGAAGCCCGGCCTGACGCGGGCCGACAATCTGCCTTATCCGCAAGCCTATCGCCGTCCATTCCCGCGGTTGTCGGGCGGCGGTGGTCTCGTCTCGACCTTGCCTGACATGCTCGCACTGGTGCGTGCGCTGCTGCCCGGCTCGGATGCCCTGCTCAAGCCCGAGACGCTGCGGCAGATGATGACGAACCAGCTGGCCGCCGGGCAGACCATCCGTTTTGCCAATCTCGGGCCGATCCCCGGCAAGGGCTTTGGTCTCGGCGGCGCCGTCACCTTCGCCCCGACGCCGTTCGATCCGCCGAATTCGACCGGCGAGTTCCAGTGGGGCGGCCTTGCCGGCACCCATTGGTGGATCTGCCCGCAGGCCAACACGGCCGGCGTGCTGATGGCCCAGCGCCATATGGGCTTCTGGAATCCGTTCTTCTTCGAGTTCAAGCGCCTCGCCTACCAGGCGGTCGGCGCCTGATCCGCGAAGCGGGCACGTCAGGATCGAACGCGTGCCCAATTATCTCGGCCTTGATGGATTTCGCTTCGGCTGGGTCGCCGCGTGGATCGATGATCGCGGCGATCACGGCTTCGACTATTCGCCTGGCCTGACGCGCTTGCTCGCGTTGCCGCATGCGCGCGCGATGATCGACATGCCGATCGGGTTGAAGCCGAGCGGCTATCGTTGCTGCGACAAGGAGGCCCGGAAATTGGTCGGTCCTGCCGTGTTCCTCGGCGCGAGGCGCGACCTCTGGAAGTTCTCGGACATGGCGGCAGCCAATCGCCACTACTGGGAGCATGAAGGCAAGGGCATGGGCGTGTCCGCGCAGCTCTGGAACATCAGGGAGAAGATCAGAGACGTCGACGCGATCATGACGCCGGCGCGACAAGCGATTGTCGGCGAAGCGCATCCGGAATTGATTTTCTGGAATCTCGCCGGTCAGATCCGGCTCGCGCCGAAGACATCGCCGCACGGTCGCGAGCAGCGCATCGCACTGCTGGAGCAGCGCGAATTCACCCGCGTGCGGAAATGGCTGACAAGGCGTCACGGCACCGGCATCGGCCGCGACGATCTCATCGATGCCTGTGCCTGTGCGGTCGCGGCTCGCGACAGCACGCAACGTGTTGGTGGGGATGAGATCGATCCGCGCGGACTGCGGATGGAAATCAACTACTGAAGCTTGTGTCATGGCGCGCCTCGCCTAGATTAGATGCGCCTCAACTGCAAATCGAGGGTTGCCAATGTCTGATCTCTCCGCGTTTCCCATCACCAGACGCTGGCCGGCCGCGCATCCCGAGCTGCTTCAGCTCTATTCGCTGCCGACACCGAACGGCGTCAAGGTTTCGATCATGCTGGAGGAGATCGGATTGCCTTACGAAGTCCATCTCGTCGATTTCGGCAAGGACGACCAGAAGACGCCGGAATTCCTCTCGCTCAATCCGAACGGCAAGATCCCGGCGATCCTCGATCCCAACGGTCCCGGCGGCCGGCCGCTGCCGTTGTTCGAGTCCGGCGCGATCCTGCAATACCTCGCGGAGAAGACCGGCAAGCTTCTGCCCGAAGATGCCGCGCGCCGCTACCAGGCTATCCAGTGGGTGCATTTCCAGATGGGCGGCGTCGGGCCGATGTTCGGCCAGGTCGGCTTCTTCCACAAATTCGCCGGCAAGGATTTCGAGGACAAGCGGCCGCTCGAACGCTACGTGGGCGAGTCCAGGCGCCTGCTCGGCGTGATGGAGACGCATCTTGCGGGCCGGCAATGGTTCATGGATGACGACTACACCATCGCCGACATTTCCATGCTCGGCTGGGTGCGCAATCTCATCGGCTTCTATGGTGCCGGGGATCTCGTCGAATTCGGCCAGTTCAAATCGGTGGCCGCCTGGCTGGAGAGGGGCCTCGCGCGGCCGGCCGTGCAGCGCGGGCTGAACATTCCAAAGCGCCCGTGAACTAGAACAGCCGTCCGCCGTTCGGCACCGGTTTGCTCGGCTGCACCAGCACCACCTTTCCGTCGGCATCGGGAAAGCCGAGCGTCAGCACCTCCGAGACGACAGGGCCGATCTGGCGCGGCGGGAAATTGACGACCGCCGCGACCTGTTGTCCCACCAGCGTCTCCAGCGGATGATTCTCGGTGATCTGCGCCGAGCTCTTGCGCACCCCGATCGCGGGACCGAAGTCGATCCACAGCCGCCACGCCGGCTTGCGTGCCTCCGGGAACGGCTTCGCATCGACGATGGTGCCGACGCGGATATCGACCGCGAGGAAAGTGTTGAAGTCGATGGTCGGCGACGCGGCCGCGGCGGGATCGTGGGTGACGTGCATGGAATGTCCGTTCGGAGAGCTGGCTTGGTCCGCAATATTGTCGCGCGAACCGGAGTTTCGTACAACGCTGCGGTCACGATACGACGCATGCACGAGGAACCTCTTGCCCAACATCATCTACGGCATCAAGAACTGCGACACCATGAAGAAGGCACGCGCCTGGCTCGACACGGCCGGCGTCGCGTATCAATTCCACGACTACAAGACGGCGGGCATCGAGAAGGACAAGCTCAAGCAGTGGAGCGACAAGGTCGGCTGGGAGACGCTGCTCAATCGCGCCGGAACGACCTTCAAGAAACTGCCCGACGCCGACAAGGAGGGCCTTACCGAGAAAAAGGCGCTGGCGTTGATGCTAGCGCAACCATCGATGATCAAGCGGCCGGTGCTGGAAATCGGCGGCAAGCTCCTGGTCGGCTTCAAGCCGGACGTCTATGCCAAGGATGTCGGGACCAGATAGGTCGGCATCAGAACGCGCTGACGTTTAGTTCAGCTCGATGGTCTCGGGGGTGACGCTCGGACCGGACTGATCGGAGAATTCGACGACGTCCGCGGCCGCGATGCGGCCGGGCGCGCGATGGAAGAGGTCGTGATCGATCACCGCGCGCAGTTTCGGCCGAGGCAGCGCGTCATTTCCGCGCATCAGATTCTTGATCTCGAAGCCGCCGTCCTCGCAGAACGTCTTGAGCGAGGCGATGATGTGACAGACCTTGCCGTCGGTCTGGAACGGCAGCAGCAGCCGTTCATAGGCAACCACGCGGCCGTAGACGTCATCGACGTCGGCAACGCTGTAGACCGGAAGCCCGCGCGCCACGCATTCGTAATAGAACGGCATCACGAACGGCGCGAGCTTTGGCCCGATATAGTCGTCGAGCAGAACGCCCTTGCCGGTATGTCCATAGGCGCGCGAGATGCGCGTGCCTTCGCTCTGGATGGTGAGGCGCGGCGTCGGTGTCGAAATGTCCACAGTATAATAGATGAGATCGGACAGCTCTTCCTCGAGTCGCGCGGGCTGATATTCCCAGACCGCTGGCGCGGTCTGCGCGCGCGCAAAAAGTCGCAGCCATGTGTTCAGAAGATCACGCTGTCTGATCGACTTGACGACGGATGGAGCGGCGCTTGCAAAATCCAAGACAATATTCCCGGCGATAAAACGCGCACATCATCCTCGCTGCGGGAAAATTTTTGATGAAGGCTGGCGCGGGGGACGAAAGACCGTTAACGACAGCTTGATGACCGGTGCCCTGCGAACCGGGAGGCCGGGCAGGCGCGACATCAAAACACCTCCGACTAAGGGAGCATTCGTCTCCCGGCCGGAGGCCTGATCTGCTCAGCTTTCCGCCTTGCCTAACCCCCGTCACCTCCGGCATATTCCGCGCCCGGAGGCGGCGGTTCCGGGTGGGCTCCAGGGCCTCCGGAATGCCGAAGCAACCAAGGACAGCCACGCGTATAGCGCGAGCAGGGGGAAATCTGTTTGGCCGATGAGTTCATTCTCGAAACGGAAGGCTTGACCAAGGAGTTCGCGGGCTTCTTCGCCGTCCGCGACGTTGCGCTCAAGGTTCGCCGTGGGAGCATTCACGCGTTGATCGGCCCGAACGGGGCCGGCAAGACGACGTGCTTCAATCTTCTGACCAAGTTCCTCAAACCGTCTGCCGGAAAAATCCTGTACAAGGGACAGGATATTACCGCGATGGCGCCGGCAGACGTGGCCCGGATGGGGCTGGTCCGTTCATTCCAGATCTCCGCGGTGTTTCCGCATCTCACCGCGCTGGAGAACGTTCGTGTCGCGCTTCAGCGTCAGCAAGGCAGCTCCTTCGATTTCTGGCGTTCCAAATCCTCGCTCAACCGTTTCAACAACCGCGCGCAGGAGCTGTTGAACGACGTCGGCCTCAGCGAATTTGCCAATACGCCGGCCGTCGAGATGCCCTACGGGCGCAAACGCGCACTGGAGATCGCAACCACGCTGGCGCTCGACCCTGAGATGATGCTGCTGGACGAGCCGATGGCCGGCATGGGCCACGAGGACATCGACAAGATCGCCGCGCTGATCAAGCGGATCTCGGCGAAATATACAATCCTGATGGTCGAGCATAATTTGAGCGTCGTCGCCAATCTCTCCGACATCATCACCGTGCTGACGCGCGGGCAGGTGCTCGCGCAGGGCAATTACGCCGAGCTCACCAAGGACGAGCGCGTCAAGGAAGCCTATCTGGGAGCTGGTCATGGTTGAGACTGTGATTGCGGACGCCCCGGCAAAGGCCTCGACCGGAGGCAACATCCTCCAGGTGCGCAACCTGGAAGCCTGGTACGGCGAGTCCCACATCCTGCACGGGATCAATTTCGACGTGAACGCCGGCGAGGTCGTCACCCTGCTCGGGCGCAACGGCGCCGGCAAGACCACCACGCTGAAGTCGATCATGGGCATCATCGGCAAGCGCACCGGCTCGGTGAAGTTCAACAACCAGGACATCATTCGCGCGACTTCCGACAAGATCGCGCGGATGGGCATCGCGTTCTGCCCGGAAGAGCGTGGGATTTTCTCCAGTCTCGATGTGCGGGAGAATTTGTTGCTTCCGCCGGTGGTCCGCCCGGGCGGATTGCCGCTCGAGCAGATCTTCGACCTGTTTCCCAATCTGAAGGAACGTCTCAACAGCCAGGGCACGAAGCTGTCCGGCGGTGAGCAGCAGATGCTCGCGATCGCGCGCATCCTGCGCACCGGCGCGAGCTTCCTGATGCTGGACGAGCCGACCGAAGGTCTTGCGCCTGTCATCATCCAGCAGATCGGCCACACGATTGCGCGGCTCAAGAAGGAGGGCTTTACGATCCTCCTGGTCGAGCAGAACTTCCGCTTCGCATCGACCGTCGCCGACCGCTACTACGTGGTCGAGCATGGCAAGATCATTGACGGATTCTCCAATTCGGAGCTTGCCGCCAACATGGACAAGCTCCACACCTATCTCGGCGTCTAAGGGCGTCCAAGCGCTGAACGACCACGAGAATGTTTAAGAGGAAAGTAGCATGACAAAGTCGATTGCGTCGCTTCTGCTCGGCACGGCGTTGGCCGTCACCACGGCCGGCGTAGCCTTCGCGCAGGACAAGACCGTCAAGATCGGTGCGCTGTCCGATCAGTCCGGCCTCTATGCCGACCTCGGCGGTCCCGGCTCGACGCTCGCCGCCCAGATGGCCGTCGAAGATTCCGGCCTGGTGGGGAAGGGCTGGAAGATCGACATCATCTCGGGCGATCACCAGAACAAGCCCGACATCGGCACCGCGATCGCGCGGCAGTGGTTCGACGTCGACAAGGTCGATATCATCGTCGACGTGCCGAACTCGGGCGTGGCGCTCGCCGTCAACAACGTCATCAAGGAAAAGAACGGCGTCTACATCAATTCCGGTGCGGCGACCTCGGATCTCACCAACGCGCAGTGCTCGCCCAACACCGTGCACTGGACCTACGATACCTACATGCTGGCCCACACCACGGGCCAGGCACTGGTGAAGGCCGGCGGCGACACCTGGTTCTTCCTGACCGCGGACTACGCCTTCGGCGCGGCGCTCGAGCGCGACACCACAGCCGTGGTCACCGCCAATGGCGGCAAGGTGATCGGCGGCGTCAAGCATCCGCTCAATACGCCGGACTTCTCCTCGTTCCTGCTCCAGGCGCAGGCGTCCAAGGCCAAGATCATCGGCCTTGCCAACGCGGGCGGCGACACCACCAATTCGATCAAGCAGGCGGCCGAGTTCGGCATCGTCAAGGGCGGGCAGAAGCTGGCGGCGCTGCTG
The DNA here is from genome assembly GCF_008932115.1 of Bradyrhizobium betae. Classification (NCBI taxonomy): domain Bacteria; kingdom Pseudomonadati; phylum Pseudomonadota; class Alphaproteobacteria; order Hyphomicrobiales; family Nitrobacteraceae; genus Bradyrhizobium; species Bradyrhizobium betae. The sequence goes on along the minus strand of NZ_CP044543.1, from coordinate 285,400 downwards.
CTGTTCCTCACCGACGTCAAGGCGATCGGCCTTGAGACCGCGCAGGGCCTCAACTTCACCGAGACGTTCTACTGGGACATGAACGACCAGACCCGCGCCTTCTCCAAGAAATTCTCGGAGAAGATGAAGAACGGCGCGATGCCGACCATGGTGCAGGCGGGCGTCTATGCCGGCGTGCGCCACTATCTCAAGGCGCTGGAGGCGCTCGGCGGCAATCCTCATGACGGCGTCAAGGTGGTCGAGAAGATGAAGTCGATGCCGACCGAAGACGATTTGTTCGGCAAGGGCGAGATCCAGCCGAACGGCCGCACCATCCACAGCGCCTATCTGTTCGAGGTGAAGAAGCCCTCCGAGTCCAAGGGACCGTGGGACTTCTACAAGCTGGTTGGCACGGTGTCGGGCGACCAGGCCTTCACGCCGCTCTCCGAGAGCAAGTGCGCGCTGCTTAAGAAGTAAGACCAACAGCCCGCCGGCTCGGAGCCGGCGGGCGTTCTAGGGAACGCCGAAGGGACCGGGTGCGGGATCGATGCAGGCTCTTTACGCTCAGCTACTGGTGGGACTGATCAACGGCTCGTTTTACGCGCTGCTCAGTCTCGGGCTCGCCGTGATCTTCGGCATGCTCAACATCATCAATTTCGCCCATGGCGCGGTCTACATGATGGGCGCCTTCGTCGCCTATTTTCTGTTGAACCTCGGCGGCATCAATTACTGGTGGGCGCTGCTGATCGCGCCGATCATCGTCGGTATCTTCGGCATGATCCTGGAACGGACCATGCTGCAATGGCTGACCGGGCTCGATCATCTCTACGGCCTGCTGCTGACCTTCGGCATCGCCTTGATCGTGCAGGGCGTGTTCCAGAACTACTTCGGCTCCTCCGGCCTGCCTTACGCCATTCCGGACCAGCTCAAGGGCGGCATGAATCTCGGCTTCATGTTCCTGCCCGTCTATCGCGGCTGGGTCGTCATATTCTCGCTGGTGGTGTGTATCGCCACCTGGTTCCTGATCGAGAAGACGCGGCTCGGCGCATACCTGCGCGCCGCCACTGAAAATCCGACGCTGGTGCGGGCCTTCGGCGTCAACGTGCCGCGCATGATCACGCTGACCTACGGTCTGGGCGTCGGCCTTGCCGCGCTCGCCGGCGTGCTCTCGGCGCCGATCAACCAGGTGCGGCCCCTGATGGGCGCAGACCTCATCATCGTGGTGTTCGCGGTGGTCGTGATCGGCGGCATGGGATCGATCATGGGCTCCATCATCACCGGCTTCGCGCTCGGTGTGATCGAGGGCCTGACCAAGTATTTCTACCCCGAGGCCTCCAACACCGTCGTGTTCGTGCTGATGGTGCTGGTGCTCTTGGTGAAGCCAACGGGATTGACGGGAAGGGCGGCCTGATATGACAGCCTTGACGGACGACACGCTGCCGGTGCCCCCGCGCGCCATTCGCGATGAGATGATCGCGTTCGTGCTGATGGCCCTGTTGCTGGCCGCGGTGCCATTTAGCGGCATCTACCCGTTCTTCGTGATGCAGGCGCTGTGCTTCGCGCTGCTCGCCTGCGCGTTCAATCTTCTGATCGGCTATGGCGGCCTGCTGTCGTTTGGGCATGCGATGTTCTTGGGCACGGCCGGCTATTGCAGCGCGCATGCGCTGAAAGTGTGGGCGCTGCCGCCGGAGCTCGGCATCCTCGTCGGCGTCGCTGGTGCCTTCGTGCTCTCGCTCATCACCGGCTACATCTCGATCCGCCGCCAGGGCATCTACTTCTCGATGATCACGCTGGCGCTGTCGCAACTCCTTTACTTTATCTATCTCCAGGCACCGTTCACCCATGGTGAAGACGGCATCCAGGGCATCCCGCAAGGGCACATGTTCGGCGTGTTCGATCTCTCCAAGCCGACGACCCTGTACTACGTCGTACTGGTCGGCTTCCTCGCCGGCTTCCTTCTGATCTACCGCATCATCAACTCGCCGTTCGGCGAGGTGCTGAAGGCGATCCGCGAGAACGAGCCGCGCGCGATCTCGCTCGGCTACCGGACCGACCAGTACAAGTTCCTGGCGTTCGTCCTGTCGGGCACGCTCGCCGGCTTTGCCGGTTCGCTGAAAGTGTTCGTGGCGCAGAACGCCTCGCTCACCGACGTGCACTGGTCGATGTCGGGCGAGGTCGTGCTGATGACGCTGGTCGGCGGTCTCGGCACCATCTTCGGTCCCGTGGTCGGCGCCTTCGCGATCATCGCCATGCAGCAATATCTGGCGGGGTTCGGCCAGTGGGTGACGGTGATCCAGGGCTCGATCTTCGTGGTCTGCGTGCTCACCTTCCGCCGTGGCGTCATCGGTGAAATCGCGCATTACTTCCGGCGCTCGCTCTAAATCTTTGATATCGCACCAATTTAATTGGTGCGTGAAAGCGGTGGATGATCCGGCTCCGCGGGCGTGAGGTGGCACGCGCGCGGAATGAAAATGGCCTATGACAGTTTTGTGGCGGCCTATTCGGGCCGGGCCATTTCCAACCGGTAGACTATTCCATGATGCGATGGTTTCGCGCTTTCCTGCCCAAGGAAGAACGGTTCTTCGACCTGTTCGACCGCCACGCCAAGACCGTGATCCAGGGTTCGATCGCGCTTCAGGGCATGCTCAACGGGGGTGAGGAGACGCCGGTCTACTGTCAGCGCGTCAACCAGTTCGAGAACGACGCCGACAACATCACCCGTGAAGTGCTGACGGCGGTGCGCCGCACCTTCATCACCCCGTTCGATCGCGGCGACATCAAGAACCTCATCACGTCGATGGACGATGCGATCGACCAGATGCAGCAGACCGCCAAGGCCGTGATGCTGTTCGAGGTCCGCACTTTCGAGCCGCCGATGCGCGAGATCGGCGGGCTCCTGATCGAATGCGCCAATCTGGTCGGCCGCGCGCTGCCGCTGATGCAGGAGATCGGCAAGAACGTCGCCATGCTGACCGCGATTACGGAAGAACTGACCAAGCTTGAGGGCCGGGTCGACGACCTCCACGACATCGGGATGAAGGAGCTGTTCCTGAAGCATCGCGACGGCAGCGCGATGGATTTCATCGTCGGCGTCGAGATCTACGATCACCTCGAAAAGGTGGCCGACCGTTTCGACGACGTCGCGAACGAGATCAACAGCATCGTCATCGAGCAAGTGTAGGGCAGGGGCCGCGCCGTGGATGCTGCGTTGGGTCTTCCCGTCCTGGTCGGATTGATTGCCGTCGCGCTGCTGTTCGATTTCCTGAACGGCCTGCACGATGCCGCCAATTCGATCGCGACCATCGTTTCCACCCGGGTGCTGCGGCCGCAATTTGCGGTGTTCTGGGCTGCTTTCTTCAATTTCGTTGCCTTCATGGTGTTCGGGCTGCACGTCGCCCAGACCATCGGCACCGGCATCATCGATCCCGCGATCGTCGATGCGCAGGTGATCTTCGCAGCCCTCGTCGGCGCCATCGTCTGGAACCTCGTGACCTGGGCGCTCGGCATCCCGTCATCATCGTCGCACGCGCTGATCGGCGGCTTGTTCGGTGCTGGCGTCGCCAAGGCCGGGGTTTCGGCGGCGGTCTGGAGCGGATTGTCCAAGACGGTGATCGCGATCGTGCTGTCTCCGTTGGTCGGATTCCTGCTCGCGATGGTGCTGGTGGCGATCGTGTCCTGGGCGTCGGTACGGTCGACGCCGTTCGCGGTCGACCGTGCCTTCCGCATCCTGCAGTTCGCCTCTGCCTCGCTCTATTCGCTCGGCCATGGCGGCAATGATGCGCAGAAGACCATGGGCATCATTGCCGTACTGCTCTATTCGCAGGGCCAACTCGGCGGCGAATTCTTCGTGCCATTCTGGGTCGTGCTGTCGTGCCAGGCGGCGATGGCGATGGGGACGCTGATGGGCGGTTGGCGCATCGTGCGCACGATGGGATTGCGCATTACCAAGCTGACGCCGATGCAGGGCTTTTGCGCCGAAACCGGCGGCGCCGCCACGCTGTTCATGGCGACCTTCCTCGGGGTTCCCGTCTCGACCACCCATACCATCACCGGCGCCATCGTCGGTGTCGGCGCGGCCCGCCGCCTCTCGGCGGTGCGCTGGAACGTCGCCAGCTCGATCGTCTATGCCTGGGTGATCACGATGCCGGCCTCGGCGATCGTCGCGGCTCTGACCTGGTGGGCGGTCAAGATCTTCGTCAGGTGACGAGCTTCAGTCCGACAATGCCGGCGACGATCAATCCGATGCTGGCGAGGCGGAGCGCCGTGGCAGGCTCGCCGAACAGGACGATGCCGAGCGCCGCGGTGCCGACCGCGCCGATCCCGGTCCAGACCGCATAGGCGGTTCCAATCGGCAGCGATTTGAGGGCGAGGCCGAGCAGGATGACGCTGCCGGCCATAGCTGCGAGCGTGAGAACCGAAGGAACAAGCCTGGTAAAGCCCTCGGTGTATTTGAGGCCGATCGCCCAGGCGATTTCCAGTAGACCGGCGACGAACAGGATGCTCCAGGCCATGGCGACCCTCCATTCAAGGCAGGGTCGTCCCCGCGGCTGATATGCTGATGAGCGGGCGGGTCGTCCTTCCCAAAGCCGATATGGGGCTGGCCGGAAGGCTCCGCAATCACCATATGAGGCTTGATCCAGCCCATTTTCCCTGCCAAACGCTGCCGCCATGTCCGACATCGCCACGACCACAGCCGAATCGCCGGCCCGTTCCCCGCTTGCCGCTGAAGTGGCGCGGCGGCGGACCTTTGCGATCATCTCGCATCCGGACGCCGGCAAGACCACGCTGACCGAAAAGCTGCTGCTGTTCGGCGGCGCCATCAATCTGGCCGGCCAGGTCAAGGCCAAGGGCGAGCGGCGCAACACGCGCTCGGACTGGATGAAGATCGAGCGCGAGCGCGGCATCTCGGTCGTGACCTCGGTCATGACCTTCGAGTTCGAGGGGCTCGTGTTCAACCTGCTGGACACGCCGGGCCACGAGGACTTTTCGGAAGACACCTATCGCACGCTGACGGCGGTCGACTCCGCCGTCATGGTGATCGACGCCGCCAAGGGTATCGAAGCGCGCACCCGAAAGCTGTTCGAGGTCTGCCGCCTGCGCGACATCCCGATCATCACCTTCATCAACAAGATGGACCGCGAGAGCCGCGACGTCTTCGAACTGCTCGACGAGATCGAGAAGACGCTGGCGCTCGATACCACGCCGATGACCTGGCCGGTTGGCCGCGGCCGCGACTTCCTCGGTACCTATGACGTGGTCAATGGCGGCGTGCGCCTGCTCGAAGGCGGCGGTGCCAAGACCGGCGCGGCACAGCAGATCGAGATCGCCGAACTTGGCAAGCTCAATGCCAACCTCGACGTCGGAGCGGTGAAGGACGAGCTCGAGCTCGTCACCGCCGCCTCGAAACCGTTCGAGCTCGGCGCGTTTCGCGAGGGCCATCTGACGCCGGTCTATTTCGGCAGCGCGCTGCGTAATTTCGGCGTCGGCGACCTCCTGGAAGGCCTCGGCAAGTTCGCGCCCGAGCCGCGGGCGCAGGAGAGCGACCAGCGCAGGGTCGAAGCCACCGACCCGCGCATGAGCGCCTTCGTGTTCAAGATCCAGGCGAACATGGATCCGAACCACCGCGACCGCATCGCTTTCGCGCGGCTTTGTTCCGGCAAGCTCACCCGCGGCATGAAGGCGAAACTGGTGCGCACCGGCAAGAGTATGCCGCTGTCGAGCCCGCAATTCTTCTTCGCGCAGGACCGCTCGGTCGCGGATGAGGCCTTTGCCGGCGACGTCGTCGGCATTCCAAATCACGGCACGTTGCGTATCGGCGATACGCTGACCGACGGCGAGGATTTCAACTTCGTCGGGGTCCCGAGCTTCGCGCCGGAAATCGTCCGCCGGGTGCGTCTCACCGACGCGATGAAGGCCAAGAAGCTGAAGGAAGCGCTCCAGCAAATGTCGGAAGAGGGCGTGGTGCAGGTGTTCCGCCCGCGCGATGGTGCGCCTGCGCTCGTCGGCGTCGTCGGCGCGCTGCAGCTCGACGTGCTGAAGGCGCGGCTGGAGGCCGAGTATTCGCTGCCGGTCGAGTTCGAGGTCAGCGAGTTTCAGCTCGCGCGCTGGGTCTCCTCGGAGGATCGCAAGAAGCTCGACACCTTCCTCGCCGCGAACACGTCCAGCATTGCGGACGACGTCGACGGTGACCCCGTCTATCTCGCGCGAAACGAGTTTTATCTCGGCTACGCCAGGGAACGCGCCGAGGGGATCGAGTTCACCAACGTCAAGGACGTCAAGAAGAAGGGGTGAGGCACGCTCCATCCTGCGGTCGAGCGCGAGCATGTGAACGCCCGCGGGCTTGACGCGCTCCTGGGCGATGTCACGTTTCAGCCCTGTGGCATCGTGAGCTCGCATCATGTGGCGCGGCATCCTCGTCTTTCTCTTGCTGTCGATCCCGTCGGTCGCTGCCGAGGCGCGCCCTCGGCAGATCAACCCGATCCCGTTTGCGCACGAGCCATGCAGCGTGCTCGATAACCGGCCCTGCACACCGTCCTATTGCAGTCCGCTCGAGCCCGGCCCCTGCATTCCCGAGATCGACTATCCCTATGGGGAGAACCTCCAGCTTACGATCGAGAGTGTGCCGAAGGACTCCGACCGCGCCAAATACCAGAAGCCCGATCACGATCTCGATACGATCGGCGATCTCTTCGCCGAGCTACGCACCTGCTGGTCGCCACCATCAGACCATGCCAGCGCGGGCATGCAGATGTCGGTGCGCTTCAGCTTCAACAAGGCAGGCGGCCTGATTGGTCCGCCGCGCCTGACCTTTGCGACCGCGGGTGTCCCCGCCGATACCCGAACCACCTATCTCAACGCGATCAATGCGTCGCTGAACGCCTGCCTGCCGCTCAAATTCACTGGCGGACTCGGCGGCGCGCTGGCCGGGCGGCCGATCGCGATCCGCTATGTCGACAATCGGGAGCTGGGCAAGTAGCGCATTGCGGGTATCTGCCAATCAATGATACGCCATTGGCGGGGTGCTGGTTGAGGGGAGGATGTCGTGGGTCTGCTGATCATGATCCTGGGGCTGGTGCTGTTTTTTGCGCCCCATATTTTCACGACGAAACGTGACGCGCGAGCTCAGGCCATCGCGCGGCTGGGTGAGGGGACTTACAAGATCCTCTATGCGGTGGTGTCGCTCGCCGGTCTGGCACTCATTATCTGGGGCTTTGCCAATTATCGCGCGACCGGCTGGATCGACGTCTGGTATCCGCCGAAGGCGATGAAGCACATCACGGTCGCGCTGATGCTCCCCGCCGTCATCCTGGTGGTCGCCTCCTATCTGCGTGGCCGTATCTACGCGACGTTGAAGCATCCGATGCTGGCCGGCATCAAGCTGTGGGCTGCCGCGCATCTGCTCGCCAACGGCGATCTCGGCTCCATCATCCTGTTCGGATCCTTCCTGGGCTGGGCGGTCTATGACCGCATCTCGCTAAAGCATCGCACCGACGGCGGCGGCCCGCCGATCCCCGTGGGTGGCGTCACCAACGACCTGATCGCGGTCGCGGTCGGCGTCGTCGCCTATCTGGCGCTGGCGTTCGCGTTCCATCCGGTCGTGATCGGTGTTCCCGTGATGGGTGGCTAGCCGATCGGCGCAAGACAGGACCGCATGCCCGTGCGCGGAAGATAGCAATAGCAACGAGCCGAGGCATTCCGATGGACTGGTCGCACTCTCCGATTCCGCCGATGCGACTCGAGGCGCGCTTTGGCGATCGGGTGGTGCCGGCCTTCTGCGACCGGCCGATAAGCTTGTGGGCAATGATTGCGGACGCGTGCGCCCGCAATGTTGACGGCGAGGCGTTGATCGCAGGCAATGTTCGCCTGAGCTGGCGACAGGCGGTGGAGCAGGCCACGCGGATCGCTGCGGGCTTTCGCAAGCTGGGACTCCAGCGCGGCGACCGTGTCGCGATCCTGCTCGGCAACCGCATCGAATTTCCGCTGCTGTTGTTCGCCGCCGCGCATGAAGGGTTGGTCACGGTGCTGCTCGGCACGCGCCAGCAGAAGCCGGAGATCGCCTATGTGCTCGCCGATTGCGGCGCCAGGATCCTGATCCACGAGGCCGCGCTCGCGGAACGCCTGCCCGACGCGCTGGATGTGCCCGATGTGACCCACCGCATCGCCATCGACGATGATCCGGCTCTCTCGCGCTTTGCCGCCTTCGCTGACAATCCACCGGCACCGGCGCCGGTCGAGGTCGGCGAAGAGGACACTGCGATGATCCTCTACACCTCGGGTACGACCGGGAGGCCGAAGGGCGCGATGCTCGCCCATTGCAACATCGTGCATTCCTCGATGGTGTTCGTGTCCTGCCTGCAACTGACGCAAGCCGATCGGTCGATCGCGGCGGTGCCGCTCGGTCATGTCACCGGCGTCGTCGCCAACATCACGACGATGGTCCGCTGCGGCGGTGCGCTGATCATCATGCCGGAGTTCAAGGCCGCCGAATATCTCAAGCTCGCCGCGCGTGAACGCGTGACCTACACGGTGATGGTTCCGGCGATGTACAATCTCTGCCTGCTCCAGCCCGACTTCGACAACTACGATCTGTCGAGTTGGCGCATCGGCGGCTTCGGCGGCGCGCCGATGCCGGTCGCGACCATCGAGAAGCTCAAGGCCACGATTCCCGGTCTGAAGCTCGCGAATTGCTACGGCTCGACCGAGACGACATCGCCCTCGACGATCATGCCGGGCGAATTGACGGCGAGCCACATCGACAGCGTCGGTCTGCCGTGTCCGGGCGCGCGCATCGTCGCGATGGGGACGGACGGGCGCGAGCTGCCCCACGGCGAGATCGGCGAGCTCTGGATCCAGAGCGCCTCCGTCATCAAGGGCTATTGGAACAACCCGAAGGCCACGGCCGAGAGCTTCACCGGCGGATTCTGGCGCTCCGGCGATCTCGGCTCGGTCGATGCCGAGGGATTCGTCCGCGTGTTCGACCGGCAGAAGGACATGATCAACCGCGGCGGCCTGAAGATCTATTCCGCCGAGGTCGAATCCGTGCTCGCCGGCCATCCCGCCGTGATCGAGAGCGCGATCGTCGCCAAGGCCTGTCCGGTGCTGGGCGAGCGCGTCCATGCCGTGGTGGTGACGCGCGGGCCGGTGGCCGGCGAAGCCCTGCGGGCCTGGTGCGCCGAGCGGCTGTCCGACTACAAGGTCCCCGAAACGATGACGATCACGGCCGATCCATTGCCGCGCAACGCCAATGGCAAGGTGCTGAAGCGGCAGTTGCGGGAGCTGCTGGGAGCCTGAACCGGGCGCGCCGGTTCCGGGCGCTCTCGGGTGGTTAACGCCTTGATTGGGCTCACTTTGCCTTGCCACCGCCATATCGTTAGGGTACCTCGCCGCCACACGGGGGACGGGATTCCTGACGCGAACGCTTTGGCGCGCGCACCCGGACGGGTATGGGATTAGCATAAGTGTCTGAATTATTTGACGAAGTCGACGAGGAAGTACGTCGCGAACAGCTCAAGAAGCTGTGGGATAAGTATTCCCTCTTGTTCATCGCCCTGATGGTGCTGGTCGTGGCCGCCGTCGGCGGCTGGCGCGGCTACCAATATCTGGAGGGCAAGAAGGCCGCCGAGGCCGGCGCCGCCTTCGAGAAGGCCGCCGAGCTGTCCGACCAGGACAAGCATGCGGAGGCCGAGGCCGCCTTTGCCGAGCTCGCCACCAAGGCGCCCTCGGGCTATCGCACTCTGGCGCGGCTGCGTGCTGCGGCCGAGGCGGCGGCTCGCGATCCCAAGGCCGCGGCCAAGATGTATGACGACATTGCCGCCGACCGCGGCGTCGGCGGTGAGTGGCAGGATCTGGCGAGGATCCGTGCCGCCGGCTTGCTGGTCGACAGCGCGTCCTATGCCGACATGCAGCAGCGGCTGGAGGCCTCCGCCGCGCCCAAATCGACGTTCCGCCACACCGCGCGCGAGATGCTGGCGCTGTCGGCCTGGCGCAACAACGACTCCACCGCGGCCCGTAAGTGGCTCGACGCGATCGCCGATGACGGCGAAACGCCGCCGGGCCTGCGCTCGCGTGCCGAGGCGCTCCAGGCCCTGCTGCCGCCCGTCGCCAAGAGCTGACGGTCCCGAGAGCTGAGACGAGACACCAATATGCGCCGCACGCCACGCTTGATCGCAGCCGCCGTCCTGATCGCCTTCACAGGCGTCCTGGGCGGCTGCTCCAGCTTCGATCCCAGCGACATGCTCGACTTCCTCGACACCAAGAAGAAGCTGCCGGGAGACCGCAAGCCGGTCTTCCCCGAGGGTGTGCCGGGCCTCGAGCAGGGCGTGCCGCGCGACATGTATAAGGGTGCTCAGCAGCAGCCGGATCCGAACGCGCCTGCCGTCGCGGCTTTGCCGGCGGAGCCGCCGCCCGAGGCCAAGCCGGCGAAGGGTGCCAAGGCGAAGAAGGCCAGGCAGCCAGCCGCCGCGGCAGCTCCTGCTGAGGCCCCGGCGGGCGAAGTCGATGGCGAGGCCCAGCCGGAGGCCGCACCGGCCGCAGCCGCTCCGCCGCCCAAGCAGAAGATCGTCCGCAGGCGCACCACCGCGCCGCCGCCGGATCAGCCCGCCCAGCAGGCGCAACCGACCCAGACCACGCAGCAGCAATCGCAGGGAGCTTTCCCGGCGCCGATGCCGAGCGGCAGCTTTTCGCGCTGATCACTTCATTGCATTGACAGGCGCGGCCTTCGCAGCGCACGAATGACCGATGTCCTTCACGATTGCCATTATCGGCCGACCCAACGTCGGCAAGTCGACGCTGTTCAACCGCCTGGTTGGGCAGAAGCTCGCGCTTGTCGATGACCTGCCCGGCGTCACCCGCGATCGCCGCGAGGGCGAGGCCAGGCTCGGCGACCTCGAATTCACCATCATCGACACCGCCGGCCTCGACGAGGGCGCCAAGGGCTCGCTGACCGCGCGCATGCAGGAGCAGACGGAGGCCGCGATCGCGCAGGCCGACGCGCTGTTCTTCGTGATCGATGCCCGCATCGGCCTGACGCCCACCGATCGCGCCTTCGCCGATTTCGCCCGCAAGGCCAACAAGCCGGTGCTGCTGGTCGCAAACAAGAGCGAAGGCAAGCACGGCGATGCCGGTGCGATGGAGGCCTTCGCGCTTGGCCTTGGCGATCCCATCCAGATCTCGGCCGAGCATGGCGAGGGCATGGGCGAGCTCTACGATGCGCTCCGCGAGCTGATGCCGGAGCCCGTCGAGGAAGACGAAGCCGAGGACGACGAACCGCTCACCGAGGAAGAGGCGGCGACGCGTCCGATCCGGGTCGCCATCGTCGGCCGGCCCAATGCCGGCAAGTCGACATTCATCAATCATCTGCTCGGCGAAGAGCGCCTGCTGACGAGCCCGGAGGCTGGCACGACGCGCGATTCCATCGCGGTCGAGATCAACTGGAAGGGCCGCGAATTTCGCGTGTTCGATACCGCAGGCCTGCGCCGGCGCTCGCGCATCGAGGAGAAGCTGGAAAAGCTCTCGGTCGCGGACGCGCTACGTGCGGTGCGTTTTGCCGAAGTCGTCGTGATGATGATGGACGCACAGAACCGCTTCGAGGAGCAGGATCTGCGCATCGCCGATCTGATCGAGCGTGAGGGCCGGGCGGTCGTGCTCGCCGTCAACAAATGGGACCTGATGGAAAGCAAGGGCGGCGGCGCCATCTCCAATTTGCGCCGGGATGCCGATCACTTGCTGCCGCAGGTCAAGGGTGTGCCGATCGTCGCGGTCTCGGGCCTGATGGGCGAGGGCATCGACCGCCTGATGCAGGCAATCCAGGATGCCTACGCGGTTTGGAACCGGCGCGTCTCGACCGCGGCATTGAACCGCTGGTTCGAGGAAGCGGTCCAGGCCAATCCGCCGCCCGCGGTGTCCGGCCGCCGCCTGAAGCTGAACTACATCACGCAGACCAAGGCACGCCCGCCGAGCTTTGTGCTGTTCTGCTCGCGCGCGGACGCGGTGCCGCAATCGTACTTGCGCTATCTCACCAATTCGATGCGGGAGGCGTTCGAGCTGCCGGGCACGCCGCTGCGGATCACCTTGCGCGAGAAGGCCAACCCCTTCGCCCACAAGCGCAAGCGGCCGTCGTAGGGGCAGGGCAAGCGACTTGTCCGCCGTAGCTCGAAGAGCGTAGGCGGAAGTGTGCCCACCGATATTCTCAGGCCGCGGAGAGATGGTGGGCAATGCGCTCTCGCGCCTTTGCCCACCATGTAGCTACGGCAGCGTCAACTGGCTTATTTCTTCACCAGCGGGCACTCGCTGTCCTTGAGCGGCTTGGCCGCATCTTCCGCCGAGATGGTCGCGACCAGCTTGTAATAGTCCCACGGGCCCTTCGATTCCTCAGGCTTCTTCACCTCGAACAGATAGGCCGGAATGATACGGCGGCCGTCCTCACGCAGCGGGCCCTTTCCGAACAGCGGATCGTCGGTCGGAAGCTCCTTCATCTTGGCGACGACCTTGGCGCCGTCATGCGGATTGCCGCCGAGGGCATCGAGTGCCTTCAGGTAATGCAGAATGGCTGCATAGTTACCGGCCTGCGTCATTGACGGCATCGCCTTGTTAGCCACTTTTTCCTGGAAGCGCTTCGAGAATGCACGCGTGCCCTCGTTGAGGTCCCAGTAGAAGGATTCGGTGAAGGTCAGGCCGTGTGCGGTCTTCAGCCCGAGCGAGTGGACGTCGTTGATGAACAGCAGAAGCGCGGCGAGCTTCTGGCCGCCCTCGACGATGCCGAACTCGGCCGCCTGCTTGATCGAGTTGGTGGTGTCGCCGCCGGCATTGGCAAGCCCGATGATCTTCGCCTTCGAGTTCTGTGCCTGCAGCAGGAAGGACGAGAAGTCCGACGTGTTGAGCGGATGCTTGACGCCGCCGAGCACCTTGCCGCCGTTCGCGGTAACGACCGCGCTGGTGTCGCGCTCGAGCGCGGCACCGAAGGCATAGTCAGCGGTCAGGAAGAACCAACTGTCGCCGCCGGCCTTGGTCAGCGCCTTGCCGGTGCCGTTGGCGAGCATGTAGGTGTCGTAGGTGAAAGAGATGGTGTTGGCGTTGCAGGCCTTGCCGGTGAGGTCGGCGCTGGCGCCGCCATTGTTGAGCAGGACCGCGTTCTTTTCCTTGACGACGTTGCTGACGGCGAGCGCGACACCGGAGTTCGGCGTGTCGGCGATCACATCGACTTTCTGGGTGTCGATCCATTGCCGCGCGATGTTGACGCCGACGTCAGGCTTGTTCTGGTGGTCGCCGCTGATGACGTCGATTTTCCAGCCCTTGGCGAGGAGGCCGGAATCCTCAACCGCCATCTTGACCGCCACAACGGCGCCGGGACCGCCGATGTCGGCGTAGAGGCTGGACATGTCATTGAGCACGCCGATCGTGACGGTCTTGTCCTGAGCGTAGGCGGATGTGGCAAAACCGAAAGCGGCACAGGCCAGAAGGGCCGCAGAGCGGCGCGCGAACGTCGTCGTCATATAAGGTTTCCTCCATTGTCAAATATGCGGACGGCTCTCTTGCGAAGCCCTGGTCCGGCTGATGGCTCTACCGTGTCCCGCGGTCTGCGGCAATGCGCCTAAAGCCGGATGGCGCTGCGTCGAAGCGTCATCCGTCGGTTAACTTTTGGGCAAAATGCGCCAAGGCGCTATTGGCACGTTATTTCAGGGCGTCCGACGTCAGCCTGAATTTCTGGATGCGCTTTCCGGTATCGACCTCGGCGGTATAGACGTTACCCTTGGCGTCGATTGCCATGGCATGCACCCAATGGAATTGCCCGGCATTGCGGCCGCTGTGCCCGAAGCTGCCGACCACGCTGCCGTCCTCGCGCTTGATCACCCGGATCTCGTTGTTCTCGCCGTCGGCGCTCAGCAGATAAGTCTGCTTCGGATCTGGCCAGATCGCGATGTCCCAAACCGCGCCGTTGCCGAGCGTGTTCTTCTCGAAGAAGAACTCCTTCACGAAGGTGCCGTCCTTCCTGAACACCTGGATGCGGTTGTTGATGCGGTCGCAGACGTAAACGAGACCGTCATTGGCGAGCTTCACGCAGTGGACGGGATTGCCGAATTGCTGCGACACCGGCGCCTTCGGATCATAGGCCGCCTGCTTGGCGTCGTCAGGCTTGTTACCATAGGCGCCCCAGTGCCGCTTGTAGGCAAGCGTTGTCGCATCGAACACGATGACGCGGCGGTTGCCATAGCCATCGGCGACGTAGATCTCGCTAGCCTCCTTGTCGATCGCGGTCTCGGCGGGCTTGCCGAGCTGCGTCGTGTCGTTGCTGCCGAGGCTCGGTGCGATCTTGCCGATCTGGGCCACGAACTTGCCGTCGAGCGTGAACTTTAAAATCGCGTTGTCGTTGTCCGCATTGCCGCCGACCCAGACGAAGCCGCGCTCGTCGACCTCGATGCCGTGCTCGCGGCCGACCCATTCATAGCCTTCGCCCGGGCCGCCCCAGGATCGCAGCAGATTACCCTCGGCGTCGAATTCGAGCACGGGCGGCGCCGACACGCAGCATTTTGAACGAGGCGGATTGAGGCTCGCGCCCTTCTCGTCATCGGTGAGCGAGCGCGGGCGATGGATCACCCAGATATGGCCCTGCCAGTCGACGGTGATGCCGCCGACCTGGCCGAGGATCCAGTTGTTCGGCAGCTGCTTTGGCCAGGAGGAATCGACCGCGAAGGCCGGGACATCGCCGGCGGTCGCTGCGCCCGGAAGTGCGAAGGCGATGGCCGCAATCAGGATGGAGAAAGCGCGAGAGACATTTGCGAGCGTACGGTTGAGGCCGGCGCGATCATGCCACGGTGCCATGGCAACCTCCCTTTTGGCTTGCGGCTTGCTGCCGCTTGAGCGCGGGCAGTCAAACGCGGGGAGGCCCTCAAGTCAATCAGGCCGGGGAGCGGAAGCTCATCAGGCTGCGGGTCTTGTAGTCGTAGAACTTGCCGGTCTCGGTCCACTCGGGCGCGCACATCGGGACGATGAACTCGGCGACCTGCTCGGGCGTCTCCAGCGTCGCGGGATCTTCGCCCGGCATCAGGGTTGCGCGCATGCGGGTGCGGATCGGGCCGGGGTTGAACAGGTTGACGCGGAGAGGCGTGTTCGCGGTTTCCTGCGCCCAGGCGCGCGCCAGCGTTTCCAGCGCGGCCTTGGAGGCGGCGTAGGGGCTGACATAGGCGGTGGCCTTGTTGGCGGCGCCGGAGGTGATGAAGACGGCGCGGCCGGCGTCGGATTGCCTGAGCAGCGGCTCCATGCAGCGGATCAGCTGGAAGTTCGCGGTGACGTTCACCGCCATCACGTCGGTGAAGGCTTTCAGCTCGATATGACCGATCGGCGAGGAGGGGCCGAGCACGCCGGCGTTGCCGACGAGGATGTCGAGCTTGCCGTAGCGCTCATGCAGGCCGGCACCGAGTCGGGCGATGCCGTCGGAATCGGTGAGGTTCAGCGGCACCAGCGTGGCGCTGCCGCCTTCCTTGCGGATCTCGTCGTCGAGCTCTTCCAGCCCGCCCTGCGTGCGTGCCGTCGCAACGATATGCGCGCCCGCCTTCGCCAAGGCGATGGCGGTGGCATAGCCGATGCCGCGCGAGGCGCCGGTGACGAGAGCGATGCGGTCGGCGAGGGGTTTTGTCATGGCGGGGGTTTTACAGGCGTGGATGGCCGGGACAAGCCCGGCCGTGACGGAATTTTGCCCTGGGCTTCAGCTACCGCCGCCCTATTGAATGTTATTGCTATTGGGTCCGTTTCCCGAGCTATCGGGCGTCACCTTCATGCCCTGCCTGAAGGCGAAGACGATGAAGCCGATCAAAATCATTCCGCAGAGAATGGCGATGATCAGCTGCATCGTCGCGGCCCCGCGTCAGCTCGCCTCCGCCAGCAGCGACAGCTGCCGCGGTTGCTGCTCAGTCTGGGTCTGGTCGGTGAGGTGGGTCGGATACGCCCCGGTGAAGCAGTGGTCCGAGAACTTCGGATTGGCGGGGTCGCGGCCGGGTTCGCCCATGGCGCGGTACATACCGTCGATCGACAGGAAGGCGAGCGAGTCGGCGCCGATGATCTCGCGCATCTCTTCCAGCGAGTGCGTGGCCGCGAGAAGACCGCCGCGATCGGGCAGGTCGATGCCGTAATAGTCGGGATAGAGGATCGGCGGCGAGGCGAGACGGAAATGCACTTCCTTGGCGCCCGCATCGCGCATCATGCGCACGATCTTCTTCGAGGTGGTGCCGCGCACCAGCGAGTCGTCGATCAGGATGATGCGCTTGCCTTCGATCGCTGCGCGGTTCGCCGAATGCTTCATGCGCACGCCGGATTCGCGGATCGCCTGCGTCGGCTGGATGAAGGTGCGGCCGACATAGTGGTTGCGGATGATGCCGAGTTCGAACGGCACGCCGGAATGCTGGCTGTAGCCGACCGCGGCGGGCACGCCGGAATCCGGCACCGGCACCACGACGTCGACCGGGACATGGCTCTCGCGGGCGAGCTGCGCGCCGAAGGCCTTGCGCACCTCGTAGACCGAGCGGCCGTGAACGATGGAATCCGGCCGCGAGAAATAGATGTATTCGAAGATGCAGGGACGCGGCGCCATCGGCGGGAACGGCTTGTGGATGTCCTGGCCGTTGTCGTCGAACACGATGACCTCGCCGGGCTCGATGTCGCGGACGAAGCGCGCGCCGATGATGTCGAGCGCGCAGGTCTCGGAGGTCAGGATCGGGCAGCCGTCGAGGTCGCCGAGCACCAGCGGACGGATGCCGCGCGGATCGCGCGCGCCGACCAGCTTCTTGTTGGTGAGTGAAACCAGCGCGTAGGCGCCTTCGATCTCGCGCAGGGCGTCGATGTAGCGCTCGATGAAGCGGCTGCGCCTGGAGCGCGCGACCAGGTGCAGGATCACCTCGGTGTCGGTGGTCGACTGCATCATCGCGCCGCTCTTCACGAGCTCGCGGCGCAGCGTCAGGCCGTTGGTGAGGTTGCCGTTGTGGGCGACCGCGAGGCCGCCGGCATTGAGCTCGGCGAACAGCGGCTGCACGTTGCGCAGGATGGTCGCGCCGGTGGTGGAATAGCGGACATGGCCGACCGCCATGGTGCCGGGCAAGCGGTCGATCACCTCGCGGCGGGAAAAGGTGTCGCCGACGAGGCCGAGGCGACGTTCGGAATGAAAGCGGGAGCCGTCGTAGGAGACGATGCCGGCCGCTTCCTGGCCGCGGTGCTGAAGAGCGTGGAGGCCGAGGGCGGTGATGGCGGCTGCGTCGGGGTGGCCGTAGATGCCGAAGACGCCGCATTCCTCGCGCAGCGTATCCCCCTCCAGGTCGTCCTGTAGCTCGATCGCGGCTGGGCCAGAGGGCCGGTTCAAGTCGAGATCAAGCTGGGCGTCCTGGTCAGGGTGTCGCATCTCGTCCGCGCCTCTCTTTAGGGCCTAATCAACGCGCCGCAGGTTTCTCGATCAGCTTCTTCAGGCTGTCACGAGCAGGTTTGCTGTATCCGTCGGCAGTGCCCGAAGGCTGCTGCTCGGAATCAGCTTGATCATCATCTGGTTTGTTTTTCTTGAATCTCTTCAAGATGGTGTTCTCGGGGTCATCCGGCAAGAGGGCCAGCAGCCAATCCCCGGTTCCCTGCAGCACCACGCGGGATTTGGCCCCCGTGACCCAGTCCGGGCGCTGCTTGTCCGGAACAAGCCAGGTGAAGAACAGGAAGGCGACCACGACGATCAAAAGCCCGCGAGCGAGGCCAAACAGGAAGCCGAGGGTGCGGTCCAGCGCGCCGATGCGCGAATCCAGGATCATGTCGGAGATCCGGACCGTGATCACGGAGACCACGACCAGGGTACCGACGAACACGCCGGCGACCACGACCACACTGGCGACCGTGTCGTTGTTGAAATAGGTCTTTGCGGTCGGCAGCAGCTTCGAGAACGAGTAGAGCGTTACGATCGCCGCCGCGCCCCAGGCCGCGATCGACAGGATTTCGCGCATGAAGCCGCGGACCATCGCGAGCAGGCCCGAGATCAGCATCACACCGAGCAGGATCAGGTCGAGGATGGTTACTGGCATCGGCTGGTCTGGTCCGCTCGTACTCTCAAAGGTGCTCAGCGAATCGGTGCTTGGCCGCCGCCCTAACTGAGGGCCAGACGGCGTTCCCGGCAAGGCCGCAACCACGCAATCCCATGCTGCTTTTGTGACGGCTGTATAGCGGCGGGGACGGGGGACGTCACCTCCAGCTAACCCTCTCCGCGGCGGAATCTTGCCGGTGTGGCATTTTTCTCTGCCGGCGGGTTCTGTTCGCCGCGGCGGGAGCCGCGGGCGGCGATCTCGGCGACCAGGGTCGTCAGGCTGTTGACCGCGTTCAGGGACAGTCCGGCGTCGCCGCCGGCATCGCCGCCCCGGGCCGATTCGGGCAGCACGGCGCGCTTGAAGCCGAGCTTGGCCGCTTCTTTCAGCCGAGCCGGGGTCTGCGCAACCGGACGAATGACACCGGAGAGCGAAATCTCGCCGAAATAGACCGCGTCGCTGGGTAACTGCGCATTAACCAGCGAGGAAACCAGCGCGGCGGCGGCGGCCATATCGGCCGCTGGCTCGTGGATACGCAAGCCGCCCGCGACGTTCAGATAGACGTCGTGGCCGGACAGCTTGACCCCGCAATGGGCCTCCAGCACCGCCAGCACCATGGAGAGCCGGCTCTGATCCCAGCCGACCACCGCACGCCGCGGTGTACCAAGTGAGGTCGGGGCCACCAATGCTTGCAATTCGACCAGAACGGGCCGCGTGCCCTCGATGCCTGCAAAGACCGCGGTGCCGGGCGTGCCGAGATCGCGCTCGGACAGGAATAGCTCGGAAGGATTGGTGACTTCGCGCAGGCCAAGGCCGGTCATCTCGAACACACCGATCTCGTCGGTCGGGCCGAAACGGTTCTTGACCGAGCGGAGGATGCGGAATTGCTGCGAGCCTTCGCCCTCGAAGGACATGACCGCGTCGACCATATGCTCGACGACGCGGGGGCCGGCGATCTGCCCGTCCTTGGTGACATGCCCGACCAGGATGATGGCGGCGCCGGTCTTCTTGGCAAACCGGATCAGTGCCTGCGCCGAGGCGCGCACCTGCGTGACGGTGCCGGGCGCTGATTCCACCGTGTCGGTCCACATGGTCTGGATCGAGTCGATCACGATCAGCCGCGGCACCGCGCCTTCAGAGAGCGTCGAGACGATATCCTCGACCGAGGTCTCGGCCGCGAGCTGCACCGGTGCATCCGACAGGCCGAGCCGCTCGGCACGGAGCCGCACCTGGGCAATGGCTTCTTCGCCGGAGATGTAGACGATGCGGTGGCCGGCGCGCGCCATCAGGCTCGTTGCCTGCGTCAGCAGCGTCGATTTGCCGATGCCGGGATCGCCGCCGACGAGCAGCACCGAACCGCGGACGAAGCCGCCGCCGGTGACGCGGTCGAGTTCGGTCATCCCCGAGGACAGGCGCGGCGCGTCCTGAGTCTTTCCCGACAGGCTCTCCAGTGCAAACGTCCGGCCCTTGCGCTTGGAGCGGATCGAGACCGGCACGCTGCCGGTCGTGTCTTCCTCGGCGAGTGTATTCCACTCGCCGCAGGACTCGCACTTGCCCTGCCAGCGGTTATAGGCCGCGCCGCAGTTCTGGCAGACGAAAGACAGCGTGTTCTTGGCCATGGGGACAACGAGTCGGGAATCTCGGGGTTGCTGATAGCACGGAATGACGGGCAGCGAGGGCATCCGACGGTGCCCCAATGAACGCAATTCGGTGCGGCAGATACACCTTTTGTTAGGTCTACGTCACCGCGCCGCGCCGGACTTTGCCAAATGTTAGCGGACGCGGGTCCAGTTTCGGAACCAATACAGGGTGGCTAAGACGATGACGGCATTCTTGCGCATATTGCTCGCTGCGGGCATGGCCTGCGGCGTTTTCGCGCCGGCCAGCCGTGCCGTTGCCGCCGATGCCAAGCCTCTCAATATCGTCTTCGTCAATCCCGGCAAGACCGGCGAGGTCCATTGGGACATGGTCGCGCAGACCATGCAGGCGGCCGGCCGCAAGCTGAATGCGCATGTCGAGGTACTTACCAGCGAGCGCAATTACCGCAACATGCGGGAGCTGGGGCTCGGCGTGATCGCACGGGCCGACAAGCCCGACTTCCTCATTCTCGTGAACGAGGAATCCGCCGCCGTCAAAATCCTGGAGGCGGCCGAGGCTGCCGGCGTCAAGACGCTGCTGCTGTCGAGCACGCTGATCGGCGATGATGCGGCGCGTCTCGGACCGCCACGCCGGACGCTCAAGACCTGGCTCGGCGATATCACGACTGATCTTCAGACCGCGGGCGCGCGAATGGCCAATGCCCTGATCCGCGCGGCGCGTGCCGAGAAATGGCAGAGTTCCGACGGCAAGATCCACCTCCTCGCCATCGGTGGCGACGAGATCACGCCGGCATCGATCGCCCGCAATGCCGGCCTCCAGCTTGCGGTCGCCGCCGCGCCCGATGTGGTGGTGGACCGGATGCTGTTCGCCAACTGGACGCAATCCGAGGCCGAGGAGGTCACGGCGAATTACCTGAGCTGGGCCTCGCGCAAGGGAATTCGGCCCGCCGGCATCTGGGCCGGAAACGACCCGATGGCATTGGGAGCGATCAAGGCCTCGACGACGGCGGGCCTTGCGCCCGGTCAGGACATCCAGGTGGTCGGCCTCAACTGGTCGGAGGACGCGCTGCGCGCGATCAGGGCGGGCCGTTTGCTCTCGACCGACGGCGGCCACTTCCTGCTCGGCGGCTGGTCGGTCGTGCTCTTGCGCGACTATGCCGATGGCTGCGATTTCGCGGAGGCTTCTCCTTATATCGAGGTCAAGACGTCTGCGGTCACCCGCGCCAACCTTGTCGCGGTTGGCGACCTCATCAAGACCCGTGCCTTCGACCGGATCGACTTCACGCGGTTCAGGTCGAAGGCAGGACGCTGCGGCCATTACGATTTCTCCAGCGATGCGCTGATCTCGTCGTTGGCGCCCCTGGAAGGTGTGGCTGACTGATGCGAAACGATAACGACATGACCGATCCGGGTCGCAACGAGCCGCCGGCGCCCTCGCGCCCCCGCTCGGTGGTCCGGTCGATGATCTGGGCCACGGTGCCGGTGCTGCTGGTGGTGCAGCTGCTCGCCTCCGCCGGCGTCGAGGTCTCGAGCTTCTGGTCGCAGATCAGGCAGCTGGACGCCCGCATTGCCCGCGTCACCGAGAGCCGCGCCGAGCTGATCGCCGAGCCGCTCTGGAAAATGCGTTACGACCAGGTCACGAGCGTGCTCAACGAGATCATGCACGACGAGACCATTGCCGCGGCTGCGGTCTACGACGACACCGGCGTCGCGATCGCTCGCGTGGTGGCGCGTCCGTCGGATCAGTCCGTCGCGGAAGTGTCGCGTCCGATCAACTACCGCAACGGCAACATCGCCGTTCAGGCCGGCCGCATCGCGATCGCCTATTCCTATGCGACCGTTTATACGGACACCAGCAGCCAGCTGATGCTGCTGATCGTCGTCGGCCTGCTCGCAACGCTCGCAACCGTGGTCGCTTTGCGGATTTCGGCCGACATCTTCATCGGCAAGCCGCTCGCCGCGATCATGTCCGCGATCCAGCGCAGCAAGCAGGACGGCCGCGCCTATCCGGCCGACATCAAATCCTCGAACGAATTCGGCCAGCTCGCGCGTGCCTTCAATTCCATGCAGCACACCACGTCGGGTGCGCTCGACCGGCTCGGTCACATGGCCTCGCACGATCCGCTCACGGGGCTGCCCAATCGCCGCTCGCTGTCCGAGCGGCTCGTGACCTTGAGCAACGATGCCGGCTCGCCGGATTCCCTGATCGCGTTCTGCTTCATCGATCTCGACGACTTCAAGGGCATCAACGACACTTTCGGCCATGATGCCGGCGACAAGTTCCTGGTGCACATCTCCGAACGCCTGCGTGAGGCGGTCGAGCCGCAGGACTGGGTCGCGCGGCTCGGCGGCGACGAATTCGTCGTCATCCGTCCCGAGGTCAGCAACGCAGCGACCGCGCAGGCGTTTGCGCGCCAGTTGCTGGATGCCATCTCCGAGCCGATCCGGCTGCACGACAAGCAGGTCATTCCGCGCGCCAGCATCGGCCTTGCGGTGCGCCGCGCCGGCGATCCCGAGCTCTCGCACCTGCCGGCGCTCGCCGACATCGCGCTCTATCATGCCAAGAGCAAGGCGCCCGGCACCGTCGCGGTGCTCGACGAAGCGCTGCAGCGCGACTACCGCCGTCGCCGCGATCTCGAACTCGCCATTCCAACGGGTTTCGCCGAGGGGCAATTCGAGGTCTGGTATCAGAGCCTGGTCGATCTGGAGAGCCAGGCCGTCGTCGGCCTCGAGGCGCTCATTCGCTGGCGTCATCCCGAGCATGGCGTGATCGGCCCCGGCGAATTCCTGCCGCTGATCGAGCGCAGCGGCAACAATGCGCGGCTGACGCGCTATGTGCTGACCGATGCCTGCCGCGCGCTGCAGCGCCTCGCGTCCGCGGGCAGGCCGCAGATCCGGATCGCGATCAACCTGCCGCCGTCCGAGCTCGCCGATCATTCGCTCGCCACCGAGCTGCGCGAGACCTGTGCGCGCTTCGATGTTGCGCCCTCGTCACTGGAGCTCGAGATCACCGAGGGCTCGCTGATAAACAACATCGCCAGCGCTTCCGAGACGCTGCACCGCCTGCGGCGCCTCGGCGCGACCATCGCGCTCGACGATTTCGGCACCGGCTACAGCTCGCTCGCCCATCTCAGGCGCTTCCCGCTGGACAGGGTCAAGATCGACAAGGCCTTCATCAGCGAGATTCCAGGCAGCGCGGAAGACCAGGCGATCGTCGCTGTCATAGCATCGCTCGCCGGCACTTTGGGGCTGACACTGGTCGCCGAAGGCATCGAGCGGGCCGAGCAGGCGCAGGCCATGCGCGAGATGGGCGTGACGCTCGGGCAGGGCTTTCTCTATCAGCGGCCGCAGCCGCTCGAGGCCGTGCTGCAATGGCTCGAGGGACAGGCGGTGCCCGAAAGCCGCATCCTTGCGGAGAGCCCGCCGATCGCGCCTGAATTTGCCGCCTGAGCACGCCGCGATTACGTCTGCGCCGCATTCCAGAGCATGGACAGCCCGGCCGCGATCATGATCGCGTCCATCACCAGGCGGAACATCTCCGGCTTCAGGTGCAGCACGAAGCGTTTGGCGATGAAGGCGCCCGACATCAGGGAGGAGCCTGCAACCAGGCCCTTGACGAAGACGTCGCCGGTCAGCGCGCCGAAGCGCTCGAAGGTCACGGATTTCGCGAAGTAGAGCCCGAGCGAAGAGGCAGCTTCAGTGGCGAGGAATGCGCCCTTGCTGAGCCCGTAAAACAGGAACAGCGGCACGCTTAGCGGGCCGGTCGAGACCACGATGCCGGTGAGATAGCCGATGATCGCGCCGCCGATGGCGAGGTGCCAGAGGTTGGCCTTGAGATCGTGCCGCGCCAGCCAGTGCCGTACCGGCACCATTGCAATCAGGAAGCTGCCGATGGCGAGATCGACGGCATGCGAGGGCAGGGCGAGCAAGGTGCGGGCGCCGAGTGCCGCCGCTGGAATGCCCGTCACCGAATAGGCCGCGCAGGCCCGCCAGTCGACCTCGCGCCACCAGGCCAGGATGCGCGAAAAATTCGCCATGACGGAGGCGACCGCCATGATCGGCACGGCCTCTTTCGGCCCATAGGCATAGACAAGCACCGGCATCAGCATGATCGACGATCCGGTGCCGACGATGCCTGAGATGGTGCCGGCGAGCAGGCCGACGGTGAGGACGAACAGAAAGGCCAAGCGCGGGGCTCCGGGAATCGGAGCAGTCTAGCCGGAGCAGGGGGCGTGCGTGAATGGCGGTATCCTTGTTCCACGGTCGCTCTCCGTGTCCCGGACGCGCTGCAGCGCGTAGCGTTGCTGCGCAGAGCCGGGAGCCAGCAGGCCGCGTGTTCCGTTGCAGCATGGGCCCCGGCTCTGCAGCGCACCGCTGAAGGAGCGCTGCGCTGCGTCCGGGGCACGAGACCGCGGCTTCAGGCGCACAACTATTTCCAGGCTGCTATTCGGCAGGCCATCAGCCTTGCTCGTCCATCACGCGCAGCTTCTCGACGCGGCGGCGGAAATCCTCATCGGTCGAAAATTCGGCGGAGAGATAGGAGGAGACGAGATCGACGGCAAGCCACGCGCCGACGATCTGCGCGCCGATGCACATGACGTTGACGTCGTCATGCTCGACGCACTGATGGGCGGAGTGGATGTCGTGGCAGACCGCGGCGCGGATGCCCTTCATCTTGTTGGCGGCGATCGAGGCGCCGACGCCGGTGCCGCAGACCATGATGCCGCGGGCGGCTTCGCCCGAGGTCACCTTCTGCGCCACGGCGCGCGCGATGTCGGGGAAGTCCACCGGCTTGTCGTCATAGGAGCCGACGTCGACGACGTCATGGCCAAGCTTGCGGATATGGTCGATGACGGTCTGCTTGAGCGGCCAGCCGGCGTGGTCGGATCCGATGACGAGACGCATGTGAGTTCCTTCTTGATTTTGCAGGGTCGTGACAGCCGCGTGCGGCTGTCACGATGTTTGGTGGTTTCAGCTGCGCATGTCGGGCGGCAGCTCGACGCCGTGGAATTTCTTGTAGATCGCGTTGAGCTTGCCGTTCTTGACGTTCTCGGTGATCCAGGCGTTGAGCTTGTCCATCAGGCGCTGCTCGCCCTTCTTCAGGCCGATGGCGAGGTCGAAGGTCGCCAGCGGAATCCGGGACTCGAACACGCGCGAGGGATTCTTCACGCCGATCTGGTTGATGATCGTCGCGGACGAGGCGACGCAGTCGACCTGGCCGGACACGGCCGCCGTCACCATGGTGGCGTCGTCATCGTAGCGGGAGATCTTGAGGTCCTTGTCCTTCATGTTGGACAGGGTGGTGTCCTGGGTGGTGCCGCGCGAGACGCCGATCGACTTGTCCTTGAGGTCGGGCCAGTCCTTGACCGTCGAGGATTTCAGGCAGCCGACGTCGGATTGCAGCGTGGCATAGCGCTTGGTGAAGTCGATCACCTTGGCGCGGTCGGGCGTCACCGACAGGGTCGAGATGATGATGTCGGCCTTGCCGGTCAAGACGTTCGGGATGCGGGTTGCGCCGGTGGTCTGGATGAATTCGAGCTCGAACCCCCAGTCCTTGGCGAGCAGCTGTGCGACCTCGACGTCGGAGCCGGTCGGCTTCATGCTGGAGTCCATCATGCCCGAGGGCGGGATGGCGAGGTCCGTCGAGATACGGATCTTCTTGGCCTGCGTGATATCGTCGAGCAGATCGGCCGATGCCGGCGTCGCGGCCATCATGACGAGGCCGCACAGCGCGGCGGCAGCTCCCAGCAATGTCTTCTTTGTCATCCTTGGTTCTCCTCTCCCTGTTATGATTTTAAGTTTCCCGTACCCACGAATTGCGTGAGTTCGGGGGTCGTCGGCGACGTCAGGATCGAGGCAGGCCCGGTCTCGTGAACCTTGCCGCGATGCATGAAGACGATCCGGTCGGCGATGCCCTTGGCAAAGCCCATCTCGTGGGTCACCATCACCATGGTCATGCCGTCGGCGGCGAGCTGCTCGATCACCTTGAGCACTTCGCCGGTGAGTTCCGGATCGAGTGCGGAGGTGACCTCGTCAAACAGCATGACCTTCGGCTGCATGGCGAGCGATCGGGCGATCGCGGCGCGCTGCTGCTGGCCGCCGGAAAGTTGCTCCGGGTAGGCGTGCAGCTTCTCCTCGAGCCCGACCTGCGCCAGCACTTTTCGCGCGAGATCTTTCGCTTGCGACGTCGCCATGCCCTTCACGGCGCAGGGCGCCAGCGTGATGTTCTGCTCGATGGTGAGATGCGGAAACAGATTGTAGCTCTGGAATACGATGCCGACGTCCTGGCGGAGCGCGCGCAGGTCGACGTCAGGGCGGTCGACGCGATGTCCGCAAACGACGATCTCGCCGCCGTCGACCTTCTCGAAGCGGTCGATGCAGCGCAGCGCCGTGCTCTTGCCGGACCCGGAGCGGCCGATCAGCGCCAGCACCTCGCCGCGTTCGACGGCAAAGGAGACGCCGTCGAGCACAAGGAGCGGGCCAAAGCTCTTCTGCACGTCGCGAAGCGACACGATCGGTTCGGAGGAGGGGTTTTGCTGCATATCAGGCTGGTGCGAGGTTGGACCTGCCACGCCCCATCCGCCGTTCCAGTTTCTGGCTGAACAGGGAGAGGGGATAGCACATGGCGAAATAGGTGACGGCGATGATGGCGTAGATGGCGAACGGCTCGAACAGCGAGTTGTTGACGATCTGGCCCGAGCGCATCAGCTCGACGAAGCCGACGACGGAAGCGAGCGAGGTGTTCTTGATGATCTGCACCATGAAGCCGACGGTGGGCGGCGTCGCGATGCGGATGGCCTGCGGCAGGATCACCTTCATCATGCGCTGGGTCCGGCTCAGGGCGAGGCCTTCGGCGGCCTCCCATTGCGGCTTTGGCACGGACTGGATGCAGCCGCGCCAGATCTCGCCGAGATAGGCGGCGACGTAGAGCGTGAGCGAGGCGCCAGCGGCCGTGAGCGAGGAGACCTTGAGGCCGATCGCGGCGAGGCCGAAATAGCCGAGAAACAGGATGACCAGCAGCGGCGTGCCCTGGATGAGCTGGACATAGACGGCACTGGCGATCCGCACCGATTTGAGCGGCGAGATGCGGGCCAGCGCAATCCCGAAGCCGACGATGCCGCCGCCGATCAGCGCGATCACGGATAGCCCGATCGTCCACAGCGCGCCCTGGCCGAGGAACATCAGATGATTGATGTTGAGATGTCCGCCCATGGTCATCTCACAACGGCGTGCCGAGCCGGCGACGGCGCGGGAACAGCACGAGGCCGAGGCCCCAGAAGCCGGCGCGCATCACCAGCGACAGGATGATGTAGAGCACGGCGACGATGATGTAGGTCTCGAACGCGCGATAGGTGTCCGACTGGATGTAGTTGGCGACCGCCGTGAGCTCCTCGGCCGAGATCTGCGAGCAGACCGAGGAGGCCAGCATCAACAGCACGAACTGGCTGGTCAGCGCCGGATAGACCTTCTCGATCGCCGGCAGCAAAATGATGTGCCAGTAGATCTGCAGGCGCGACAGCGCCAGCCCTTCGGCGGCCTCGATCTGTCCGCGCGGGATCGCCTCGAAGCCGGCGCGCATGATCTCGGCGGTGTAGGCGCCGACATTGATTGTCAGCGCGGCCACCGCCACGGTGAAGGCCGAGAGTTTCAGGCCCAGGCTGGCGAGGCCGAAATAGACCAGGAAGATCTGTACCAGCAGCGGAGTGTTGCGGATCGTTTCGACGTAGACCTTGCAGGCGCCCGCGATCAGTGCGTTGTGCGAGCCGCGGCCGACGGCCGCGAGCGTGCCGAACAGGGCGCCGAGCACGGTCGCAAAAGCCGCCAACTCCAGCGTCAGCGCCGCGCCGCCGAGAAAATTCGGCCAACGCTCCAGCACTGCGGGGAAGTCGAGTTGGAGGTTCATCGTATCGGGGTCAGCCGGTGGTCTGGTTGGTCATGCGGTCGTACACGCGGAACAGCGCCTGGTTGCCGTTGTTGCCCTCGCCATGCGCGCGGGCATCGACATATTGGCTGGTGACGAGCGCCGTGCCGGGCAGCGGCACGCTCAGCGCCTGCGCATGCTCCTGCACCAGGCGAAGGTCCTTGAGCTGCAGATCGATCCGGAAGCCGGCGGAGACGTCGCCCGCGATCATCGCGGGGCCGAGCTTGTCGAGCATCCAGGAGGCGGCGGAGCCGCCGAGCAGAACCCGGCGCAGCAGATTGAGATCGAGGCCCGACGCGCGCCCGAGCGCCAGCGCCTCGCAGATCGCCTGGATGTTGATACCGCAGATCAGCTGATTGCAGAGCTTGACGGTCTGCCCGGCGCCGGACGCGCCGACATGGGTGATGGTGGTGCCCATCGCGCGGAAGAACGGCTCGGCCTGCGCGAAGGCGTTCCCATCGCCGCCGGCCATGATGGAGAGCGCGGCATTCTTGGCGCCCACGGGGCCGCCGGAGACCGGCGCGTCGATGAAGTTGACTCCGATTTTTTGCAGGTCGGCATGGATGCGGCGGACCGCGACCGGCGAGATCGTGCTCATGTCGACGATGAGCTTGCCTGATGGCGGCGACTTCAGCAGCCCGTGCTCGCCGTAAACGGTCGCCTCGACATGAGGCGTGTCGGGCAGCATGGTGATGACGATGTCGGCGCCTTGCGCGGCATCGGCCGGGCTGTTGGCGCGAACCGCGCCTTCCTTGACGCTGTCGGCCAGGGCGGCTTCGTTCAGATCGAAAACGCGAACCGCGTGGCCGGCCATCAGGAGGTTGCGCACCATCTCGCGGCCCATCGTGCCGATGCCGATGAAGCCGACGCTGCCCTTGTCATTCCGTCCCATGTTGTTCGTCCACTTTTTTTGGTTAGTCCGCGATCAGCCTGAAGCGCTGGTCTTGTCGATGTCGCCGACGACGGCGCGCCTGCGGAATTCGTCGCCGATGGCAAAATGCTTGCGCAGAGTCGCATCCGCTCGCTCAGGGTCGCGCGCGATGATCGCGTCGAAGATGCGCCGGTGGTCGTCGATCAGGTACGTCTTCATCGACGGGAAGGCCTGCACCAGTTCGCGGCGCCTGCGATGCGAATGCGTCAGCAGACCCGCCAGCGAACCATGCAGGACCGTCAAGGTCTCCGAATGCGAGGCCACGACGATGGCGCGGTGGAATTCGAAGTCGGCCATGCCGCCGGCGTCGGCCTCGTCGATGGTGTCGCCGATCTTGGCCAGCGCGCGCTGCAGCCGTTCGAAATCGGCAATGTTGGCGCGCTCGCAGGCAAGCCGGATCGCCTGGCATTCGATCGCGACGCGCGCCTGCATGACGTCGTCGAGCATGTCCGCCTGCTGGGCGAGCGCGAAGGTGAAGAAGTCGTTCAGCACCGAGACGTCCGGCCGCGTCACCACGGTGCCGATGCGGTCGCGGATCTCGACGATGCCGAGCACGGTGAGGGCGCGCAGCGCCTCGCGGACGATCGGCCGGCTGACGCCGAGCAACGTTGCCAGCTCGCGCTCGGAGATCAGGCGGTCGCCGGGTTTCAGCGAGCCCGCAAGCAGGCGCTCGCGCAGGAAGGCGAACACCTTCTCGAACCCCTTTTCGCCTTCAGCGGCTCGCTTGAGCTCCATCCCGGTCTCTTTTGGTCTGATCGTGGTCAGACCAGTAAGATAACCAGAGCGGGCGCGTCAAGGGCCTTGGTTAACGCCCGATGTCGCAGGCGAGCCCAATCCGACCGGTTCCCCGGCCGGATCTTTCAAGTTTGAAGCGTATTGATCGGAGCGCCCGTCAGAATGTGAGCTTGCGATGCCCGATCACTCGTTCTTCTCCGCGCTCGACCGCCATGCGGTGCTGAGCGGATCAGACAACGGTTTCCCCTGGTACGCCGGCGCGATGCTCGCTTTCGAGGCGGGCGAAGTGGTGCGGCTGCGCTGCGAGAAGCTCAGCCATGGCGACGAGGCGGCCGGGCACGAAGCCGTGCTGATGGTCAGCGAGAAGATCGCCGCGGCGTTCGAGGCGACCGCCAGCCTGCTTGCCGGCGCAACGCCCGCGGCCGTCGTGCAGCGCTATCGTGAGCATGTCGCCGCGAACGCCAAGCGGCTGTCCGCGAACGAGGCCTCCTGACGAGCCGTCGCTGCTGACAGCATGTTGGCAGCAGGGGCCGGCTACGACCATCTCCTGACAAAACGGAGAGCGGATCATGCCGATCGAGGCAAGCTGTCATTGCGGTGAGACGGTGTTCGAGGTGACAGAGGCGCCTTCGAACGTGACGCGCTGCACCTGCTCGCTCTGCGCCAAGCGCGGCGTGCTGTGGGCTTATTACACCCCGGCGCAGTTTCGTCTGCTGTCACCGCCGGACAACGTCGCGACCTATCTCTGGGGCAGCCGCACGGTCAAACATCATTTCTGCGCAAGCTGCGGCTGCGGCACTTATTCGGAGTCGCCGGACTGGTCGAGCGGCAAGCCCGATTTCGACAATCCCAAGGTCGCGGTGAACGCGCGTCTGTTCGACGATTTCGACCTCGACGCCGTGCCGGTGAACATGATCGACGGCAGGAATTTGTGGTGAGCATGTAGGGCAGGACTATTGCGGGCGTTGACCGTACGAGATTTTGCAGGGTGGATTAGCGGAGCTTAATCCACCGCGGTCGTATCCGCAGAAACAGAAGAGGTGGGATAGCCCTGCAGGATCAACGCTACTTCAGCACCACCCACGCCGGCGCGTGATCGCTGGCGCCATCCTCGCCGCGAACCTTCTTGTCGACTCCGGCTTTCGCCAGCCGTGAGACGAGGGCAGGGCTGAGCAGGAGATGGTCTAGCCGCAGGCCCGCATCACGCGGCCAGCGGTTTCGCTTGTAGTCCCAGAACGTGTAGATGCGTTTCTGAGGATGCAGCTCGCGGATCGCATCGCACCAGCCTTGTTCGATGAGCGAGGTGAACGCCGCACGGCTCTTGGGCTGGATCAGGGCATCCTTGTCCCATGAGCGCGTCGGATAGATGTCGATCGTATCAGGCGCGACGTTGTAGTCGCCGGCGAGCACGACGGGCAGGTCCTGCTTGATGAAGCTCCTGGCGTGGCGCTTGAGGCGCGCGAACCAGTCGAGCTTGTAGTCGAATTTCGGACCTGGCTGCGGATTGCCGTTCGGCAGATAGATGCTGGTGACGATGATTCCGCGTACCGCGGCCTCGATGTAGCGCGCCTCGTGATCGTCAGGCTTTCCGGGCAGGCGATCGCGAGTCAGCACAGGTTCCGCATTGCGGGCGAGGATGGCGACGCCGTTCCAGGTTTTCTGTCCACACCAGACCGCGCCATAGCCGGCCTTTTCGATCGCGGCCGCCGGAAATTCGCCATCACTTGCCTTCAGTTCCTGAAGCGCGACGACATCCGGCTTTGCCGCGCGCAGCCATGCCAACAGATTGGGCAGGCGGCGATTGATGTTGTTGATGTTGAATGTCGCAATCTTCATGTAGAGCTAGCGCTTCTGCCTTCCGTCACCGGAGATCCAATGTCCAAGTTGAACTTTGCGGCTTTCATCGTCGTTGTCGCGATCTCCGGAGCGGCTTCGGCACAATCGTCCGATCCGCGCGGTGCGTGCAAGACAGACTATGACAAATTCTGCGCCGGCATCGCGCCGGGCGGCGGCAAGATTATCGCCTGCCTCAACGCCAAGCGCGACCAGCTCAGCGAGTCCTGCAAGACGGCGCTCGACGGCCGGAAGAAGAAGTAGGCTTTCCCTCTCGTGTCCCGGACGCGCGTAGCGCGAGCCGGGACCTAGAAGGCGACACTGTACACTGTTGAGAGATGGGCCCCGGCTCTGCAGCGCACCGCTGAAGGAGCGCTGCGCTGCGTCCGGGGCACGCGCGCTTCCGTCAGGACGGCAGCGGCGGCGGGTTCGCGGGTTGCTCGATCGGCGGCGGGGCGGGCGGCTGCTCGGCGGCTTGCGCGGGCTCCGGTTTTGCGAGTGGCTCCACCACGTTGCCGCCCTTGTAGATTCGGGCGTAGCGGTGGCCGAGGCTGGTCAGCACCTCGTAGCCGATGGTGCCGAAATGATGCGCGAGCTCGTCGACGGTGATGCCTTCTCCGATCAGCGTCACCAAATGGCCGCGCCGCGCCGCATTGGGCGGCAGGTCGGTGATGTCGATCGCGATCAGATCCATGGACACGCGGCCCGCGACCGGGCAGCGCTTGCCCGCGACGATCACTTCGGCGCCGCGGGTGCCGTCATTGGAGCTGGCGGCGCGGAAATAGCCGTCGGCATAGCCAACCGCGATGATCGCGAGCTTGGTTGGCCTGCGTGCCGTCCAGGTGCCGCCATAGCCGACGGTCTCGCCGCGCTCGACGTTGCGGATCTGCACGATGCGCGCCTTGAGGTCCACGACCGGCTGCATCGGGTTGTCAGCCTCCGGCGTCGGATTGATGCCGTAGAGCGCTGCGCCCGGCCGCACCAGGTCGAACTGGAACGGAGCGCCGAGGAAAACGCCTGACGAATTGGCAAGCGCTGCCGGCACGCCGGAGAATTCGCTGGCGATGCTGCGGAAGGCTGCGAGCTGCTTGGCATTGACGGGATTGTTGAGCTGTTCTGCCGAGACCAGATGGCTCATGACCAGCGTGATGCCGTGGTCGCCGGCATTGATGCGGGGAATGATCGCCTGCGCTTCGGCAAGCGTCAGCCCCAGCCGGTTCATGCCGGTGTCGATGTGGATCGCTGCGCCCCCGCTCCAGCCGGTGCGGCGGCAGAAAACGTCCCATTCGGCGAGTTCGTTGAGATCGCCGATCACCGGCCGGCAATTGATGCTGGCGTAGTGTTCGCCGGTGTTCTGGAAATAGCCTCCGAGCACATAGATTGCGGCTTCCGGCACGGCCCCGCGCACCTTGCGGGCTTCCTCGATGGTGGCGACGAAGAAGGTCTTGCAGCCGGCCTTGCTGAGGGCCCGCGAGACCTGCTCAGCGCCGCAGCCATAGGCGTCGGCCTTTATCACCGCCGAGCATTCGGCCGGCACCGCCGTCTTCTCGAGCTTGCGCCAGTTGGCGATGATGGCGTCGAGATCGACGGTGAGCACGCCGCCATAGGCTGCGAGCGCGGCGGCCTGATTGGCCTCCGCGGAGAGGAGGCCGGATTGCGGGATCATTTTCGGGTCGGACGCCATTGTCATGGCGCCGTTTTACGCAAGAGGCAGGCCTGGTTCAAGGAACTCAGTAGTCGTTGCCGCTACGATCCGGCAATTGAGCGTCAGATGCGAGGTCGCCGAACCGCGTGACCGAGGCTTCGAAGGCCAGATCGACGGTGCCGGTCGGGCCGTGGCGCTGCTTGCCGATGATGACTTCGGCCTTTCCGTGCGCAAGACTCATGTCAAGCTGCCACTTCTCGTGTTCAGGCGTGCCCGGGCGCGGCTCCTTCATGGCGAGGTAATATTCCTCGCGGTAAACGAACAGCACGACGTCGGCGTCCTGCTCGATCGAGCCCGATTCACGCAAGTCGGAGAGCTGCGGCCGCTTGTCGTCGCGCGATTCCACCTGACGCGAGAGCTGCGACAGCGCGATCACAGGGACGTTGAGCTCCTTGGCCAGCGCTTTCAGGCTGGTCGTGATCTCCGTGATTTCCTGGACGCGGTTGTCGCTCCGCTTGCCCGAGCCCGACAACAGCTGGATGTAGTCGATCACGAGGAGATCGAGGCCCTTCTGGCGCTTGAGCCGGCGGGCTCGCGCCATCAGCTGCGCGATCGACAGGCCGCCGGTCGCGTCGACATAGAAAGGCAGCGATTGCAGCTCGATCGAAACGTTGCGGATCTTCTCGAAATCGCCTTCCGTGATGCCGCCACGGCGGATGTGGGAGGAGGGAATGCCGGTGCGCTCGGCCACGATACGCGTGGCGAGCTGGTCGGCCGACATTTCGCAGGAGAAGAAGCCGATCACGCCGCCATTGGCGGCCTTCGTGGTGCCATCCGCCTGGATCTCGGGAACATAGGCTTGCGCGACGTTGTAGGCGATGTTGGTCGCCAGCGACGTCTTGCCCATGCCCGGGCGTCCGGCCACGATGATGAGATCGGAGTGCTGCAGGCCGCCCATCTTGGTGTCGAGGTCGCGCATACCCGTCGAGATGCCCGACAGCTTGCCGTCGCGCTGGAACGCCTTTGCGGCGAGATCGACGGCAACCGCCAGCGCTTGCGAGAACTTCTGGAAGCCGCCGTCATAGCGGCCGGATTCGGCGAGCTCGTACAGCCGGCGCTCGGCGTCCTCGATCTGCGCCCGCGGCGCGAAGTCGACCGGCGCGTCATAGGCGACATTGACCATGTCCTCGCCGATGCCGATCAGGTCGCGGCGCAATGCCAGATCGTAGACGGTGCGGCCGTAGTCCTGGGCGTTGATGATGGTGGTCGCTTCGGCGGCGAGGCGCGCCAGATATTGCCCGATGGTCATACCGCCGACGTCGGTGTCGGCGGGGAGGAACGTCTTCAGCGTGACAGGCGTGGCGATCTTGCCCATCCGGATCAGGCTGCCGGCGGTCTCGTAGATGGTCTGATGCAATGGCTCGAAATAATGCTTCGGCTCCAGGAAGTCGGAGACGCGATAGAAGGCGTCGTTGTTGACCAGGATCGCGCCCAGAAGGCTCTGCTCCGCCTCGATATTATGCGGCGCACTCCGGTAGGCAGGAGTTCCGGGCTCGGGCGCGAGCTTGAGGACGTTCGAATCAGTGAGGGCCATGGTCGAGCGATAGCAATTTTCTGGGGCGGATGCGGGGCCGGGATAAAGCGCCGACTGACGCCGAAGCGGAAGTGAAAGCTGGTCGCTATCAACCGATCATTAAAATGGTGGATGATTGGCAGCCGCAGCACGCGCCACGCTTGACGGATTTTCACGGAACTCGCGCGCGGCCGCAAGGCGCCGCGACCGCGCCGCGGAAAAATCCGGATGACATGAACCTGGTGGATTGGCGCGCAGACGTATCGATAAGCGCGCGAAGTGCCGCACGCGGGGAGCTCTCGGCTCGGGTTCAGACCAGCAGGAGGTAGACCAGCGCGACCAAGGCCGCTCCGACGCCGGTGGCGATCAGGGCGTAATCGGTGCGGAGGTCGTCCTGCACGTCGAATGAGGTTTGGCTCTGCTTGCTCATGGCGACGGTCTAAGCCAGGCCCGACAAGACTTGTGTGAAACAGATCACATCTCCCCGGATTCTTTCGGGGGTACGGTCGGAACAGGTAGGTGGGCAGGGGATTACCCAAAGGGCCCGCCACCGGGGAGACGAGGCAAGCAATGCGGCCAGAACGGCAGCACCAGATATGGCGAAGCGAGGCCGGCAGCCGGCTTTGGCTGTCGGGGCTGATCGCTGCCATGCAATATGCCGAGCAGCCCGAGATCCGCCGCGAGCCGATTGGAGCCGAAACCCTCGTTCGGTTGCGGGCGCACTTGGCCCTGACGGCGTCTTTTCCGCTTTCCACCCTACGTCACTAGGGATTTATTTACCTTCCCACGTCGGCTTGGAGCCGCCGTCGAACGGGCGCGGCTGGGCAGCCGCCGCACCGTGGCTAGCGACGATGAGCCGCTTTCCGGCGAGGCCGCGCCGTCGGGTAAGGCTTCCGCCGCTCGAACGATTTGCCGCGCTATTGCGCTGTGTTCACAGCCGATATTCCAGAACCGCTTAATCACATCCTTGCGCATGGAGGCTGCTTCCATTCGCGGCTCAATCCGCTAAAAGGTGACCGCCGCCGCGCCGGATGCCGGCTGCATTCGCGTAAGTTCAATGGAGATGATGGGAATGTCGAGCCGAGCGCTCAGCTTCGCGACGGTAGTGCTTCTGATCGGCTTCGGCGCGACCGACTCCGCTCTTGCGCAAGCGACGAACCTCGAGGCCGGCAAGGCCCCATCCCAGCTGTTCGCGCAGACCTGCAACGTTTGCCACAAGAGCCCGAGGGGGCTGCTGAAGACAGTCGCGCCTGGGTCGCTGCCGGGTTTCCTGCGTCAGCACTACACGACCAGCTCCGACATGGCCGGCGTGCTGGCGTCCTACCTCGTCTCCAACGGCGCCACCGACACCCGCTACCAGGCCAAGGACGGCAAGGACAAGAAGGACGGGGCCAAGGAAGCCAATACCAATCCCGCGCAGGCGCCTGAGCATCAGGGCCGCCGCCAGCGATCGCAGGACGCCGCCAAGCCGGAGGGCGAGGGCACGGCTCCCGCCGCCGAGGGCGCGCGCCAGAAGCGTGCTGCACAGCCGGCCGAGGAAGGATTGAAGGACGGCGCGAAGCCCGAGGCCGCGCCCGAAGGCCGCAAGGCCAAGCGCCGCGGCAAATCCGGGACCGAGGAGGCGCCGAAGGTCGACGCCGCCGCGCCGGCCATTCAGGACAAGAAGAGCGAGCCGAAGGCGGAGGCCAAACCCGAGACCGCGAAGGTCGAGCCCGGACGCGACGAAGCCAAGCCCGACACCGCCAAGGCGGCCGAGAAGCCCGCTGAGTCCAAGCCTTCCGAGTCCAAGCCTGCTGAGACCAAGCCGGACAGCGCCAAGGTCGAGCCGCGCAGCGGCGAAGCTCCCGCGCTGCGGCCCGATCCGGTCCCGCAGGTGACGCCCGCAGCTCCGGCCGCCGCCAAGCCCGCCGAGCCCAAGCCCGCCGAGCCCAAGCCGGCGGAAGAGGCTGCTCCCAAGCCGGCCGCGTCTGTCGCGCCCCCCGAGCCGGCGGCCAAGCTGCCGGAACCGGCGCCGCCGGCAACTGCTGCAGCCTCGCCTCCGGCGGAGTCGTCGGGACCACCCGCGCCGCCGATTTCGCGCTAGAGCGGTTCATCGATTAATTGAATCGGGAGGGATTCCGTCGGGCGACGGTTTGTGATTCAAGATGTTGGCTGGATCGGAGGCCAGCATCGAATGGTCCGACCTCTTTCGAATGATCTTCGTGAACGAGCCGTGAAGGCGGTGGAATCCGGCGAGAGTTGCCATGCTGTGGCGGCCCGGTTCGATGTTGCAGTGTCTTCCGTCGTGAAGTGGCGGCAGCGCTATCGTGCGACGGGTTCGGTGGCGCCGGGCAAGATGGGCGGTCACCGTAAGCGGGTTCTGGAGCCGCATCGAGCGTTCATCGTGGAGCGGATCAGGCAGACGCCACATCTAACGCTGCACGGGCTGAAGGACGAACTTGCCGCGCGAGGCGTGAAGGTCTCACACCATGCGGTATGGACCTTCCTGCGACGCGAAGGTCTCAGCTTCAAAAAAAACACTGTTCGCCCTTGAGCAGGGCCGCGCTGACGTCGCGAGGCGCAGGCAGCGCTGGCGCAGCTTGCAGGATCGCCTCGATCCAAACCGCCTGGTGTTCATCGACGAGACCTGGATCAAGACCAACATGGCCCCGCTGCGCGGCTGGGGATCCAAGGGCGAGCGGTTACGCGGCTTTGCGCCGCACGGTCACTGGCGAACCCTGACCTTCCTGGGTGCCCTACGCTCTGACCAGCTTACTGCGCCTTGCGTGTTCGACGGACCGATCAACGGCGAAAGCTTCCGCGCCTATGTTGAACAGCAACTCGTCAAAGTGCTCAAACCGGGCGACATCGTCGTCATGGATAATCTCGGTAGCCACAAGTCGCCGACCGTCCGGCAGATGATCCGGAAAGCCGGCGCAAGGTTGTGGTACCTGCCGCCGTACTCCCCGGACCTCAACCCGATCGAGCAAGTCTTCGCCAAGATCAAGCATTGGATGCGCGTCTCACAGAAACGCACGATCGACGACGCCTGCGACCACATCGGCCATCTCGTCAGAAGCCTTCTACCCGGCGAATGCAGCAACTACTTCGCGAACGCCGGATACGCTTCCATCAAAAAATGAAACGCTCTAGGCCAAGCCACGTTCTCCGACCGACAATGCGAGGGCCGCTGATCGCGGCCTTCGCATCGTCTTGACCCTGAGTAGAGTGTTACTCTAGAGTAATACTCTAGGAGGCATCGATGATGACGAGCGTGCGCGAGGACCTGTTGGCGGCCGGGCTTGTCGTATTCGACCGCGTTGGCTTCGAAGCCGCGACGGTGGCTGCGATCCGCACCCGGGCGCGCGCCTCCAACGGCAGCTTCTTTCATGCCTTCGGATCGAAGAAGGAGCTCGCGGGGGCGCTTTTCCTGGAGGTGCTCAGGCACTATCACGCCGCGGTACTGGCCGCGCTCGATCCCGTGCCTGATGCAGCGCAGGGCATTGATCGCCTGGTCCGGGCACATCTCGAGTGGGTCACCTCGAGCCGGCGCGAGGCCCGCTATCTCTTCGAGATATCGCGCAGCGAATGGGGCGAGGACGTGCGAGATGCCCAGCGCGCGCAGAATGCGCGGCTCGCCGAGGGCATCGAGCGTTGGCGCGCGCCGCTGGTTGCCGGCGGCGAGCTGCTGCCGATGACGCCCGTGATGTTCGTCAGCCAGCTGATCGGCCCGGCGCAGATCTTCTGCCGCGCGTTCCTCTCGGGGCGCGATCGCTCCGATCCGCGTGCCGAAGCGGACACGTTGGTCGCCTGCGCCACTCGCGCGCTGGTGCCGCCCGAGCGCATCAGGAAACGATAAGGAGAGGTGTCATGCGAAACGAAGCTGATCCCGAATTCGCAGCCGTAGCCGAACGCATCCACGCCAATGTCGGCCGGCAAGGTTTCATGAATTTGGTCGGCGCCGAACTCTCGGACCTCGCGCGCGGCAAATGCACGATCGCGGTGGATCGCCGGCCGGAGCTGCTCCAGCAGCATGGTTTTTTCCACGGCGGCGTCACCGCCTTCCTGGTCGACAACGCCACGACGATTGCAGCGGCGACCTCGCGCGGCCAGCCGGCGCTGACGGCGGAATACAAGCTCAATCTGTTGTCGCCCGCGGTGGGCGAGAAGCTGATCTGCCGGGCCAGGGTGATCAAGCCGGGCCGCCAGGTCTCCGTTGTCGCCGCGGACGTGTTCTGCGTCAGCGACGGCGTCGAGAAGCACACGGCAACGGCGCTGGCCTCGATCGCGATGCTGAGCGAAGACGTCGCCGACAAAACGAAAAGCCCGGCCGCCTGAGGCGACCGGGCTTCGCAGCCTGCGTTTGAGCGAGGCTTACTTCTCGGTCTCTTCCGCAGCCGGGGCCGGCTCGTCGTCCCCCTGAGCTTCCGGATCGAAGAACTCGCCGGCGGCGGCGATCGCCTCGGCGGCCGCATCGCGGTCCTCGTTGCGGGTCGAGATGTCCTCGCCGCGGTTGATGCGCTCGGCCTCGTCCTGGCTGCGCGCAACCGTGACGCTGATCTGGACTTCGACCTCGGGGTGGATGGCAACAGTGATGGAGCGCTTGCCGATGACCTTGATCGGTGCGTCGAGCTGGACCTGCGGGCGGGACAGCGAGATGCCGTCAGCTTCGAACGCGACGACGATGTCGCGCACGTTGACCGAGCCGAACAGCTGGCCGGCTTCCGAGGCCTGACGGATCACGATGATGTTCTTGCCCTCGATCTTCTCGGCGACCTTGGACGCCTCGCCCTTGGACTGAAGGTTGCGAGCCTCGAGGTCGGCCTTCATGCCTTCGTACTTGGCCTTGTTGTCGGCGGTGGCACGCAGCGCCTTGCCGCGCTTGAGCAGGAAATTGCGGGCGTAACCGTCGCGGACCTTCACGACTTCGCCCATCTGGCCGAGCTTGCTCACGCGTTCCAGCAAAATGACTTCCATATTCTTTCTCCTTTGATGTGTTGAGTGTGGATTGTCGAACTTGAACTCAAGCGGTTGGCAGCGGCGGCGGCTGCCTGCTGCGCAGGAAGCGCTCGCGGAAACCGAACACGGCGTCCGCCATGCCCAGGATCACCATCGCGATCACCGGCCAGCCGAACACCACGACGACGGCGTAGGCCGAGCCGAGCCAGAAGGTGCGGCTCTTCAGCGCCAGCGTCAGCGTATGCAGGACGGCAAAGCCGGTGAACGCATAGCCCATCATCAGCGCCGCCGCGGTGATCTGCGCGGCGATCGCGAGCAGCCCGCCGGTGAAGCAGAAGGCGAGCGCGACGCAGAGCCCGACCAGCGTCATCGGCGGCAGCTCCGCCGTCATCATGTCCGGCCAGGGACGCAGCAGCCGGCCCGACGTCGCCGTGATCTTGGCGCCGAGCCAGAGATTGAGCGTGAGCGTCATCATCGCGACGATGGTGGCGGCACCCGGGGCGATGCGCACCATCGCGTCGACGAACTGGCTGACTTCGCCTGATGTCTGCGGATCGGTGGCGCGGAGGAGGCGCATCAACCCGCGCCGCAGCGTGCCGGTGATGGTCTCGACGTCGGTGCCGAGCGTGAGCAGTGCGGCGATCGTGGTCAGCGTGGCGAAGCCCGCGATCCACAGCAGGATGCGGCCGACCGGATACCATTCGAGCTCGGGTTGCACCGGCGGCTCGGTGGCGGCGGCTGGCGTGACGGGTCCTACCGGCCGGCTCAGCAGCACGAGATGGCCGAGCCACCAGGCCGGCAGTGCGACGGTGACGGCAAAGATGATGCAGTAGGGCAGGCCGAACAGGGCGCCTAGGCCAATCGCGGCAGCGATGCCGCCGACGCTGGCGCAAAGCGGTCCCCAGCCGATCGCGGCGACCATCAGCGGCAGCGGGGCGAGATAGAACAGGACGAGCGAGATCAGCGCGCCAGAAACGATCGAGGCGAACATCAGGGCCGACGCAGCGCCGGCGATCAGGGCTATCAGTCCAAAAGCCATCATCAGCTGTCCCGCTCCCTTCGAGCGGTTAGAGGCGTCTCGCCCCAACCATCGGCGACCGGACGACCCGGAAGCCTTATGAGATCAAAGCATGATCCGGAAAAGTGTGTAGCGGTTTTCCGAATAGATCATGCTCAAACGACAACCCAAAACGCGATGAATCATCATCGCGTTTTGGTGTGCGGCCGGCGGCGATGTCGCCGCCGGCCGGATTCGCCTTAGCGAATGACGTAGGGCAGCAGGCCCAGGAACCGCGCGCGCTTGATGGCGCGGGCGAGCTCACGCTGCTTCTTCGCAGACACCGCGGTGATGCGGCTCGGCACGATCTTGCCGCGCTCGGAGACGTAACGCATCAGGAGCTTGGAGTCCTTGTAGTCGATCTTCGGAGCATTCGCGCCCGTGAACGGGCAGCTCTTGCGGCGACGGAAAAACGGACGGCGTGCACCAGCTTCAGCCATTGATCTTACTCCGCATCCGTCGTCGTGGTGGTTTCAGCTTCGTCGCGCGGACGGCGCGGGCCGCGATCGCCGCGGAAGCCGCCGCCGTCGCGATCACCGCCACGGAAACCGCCCTCGCGGTCGCCACGGAAGCCACCGCCTTCGCGATCGCCACGGAAGCCGCCGCCGCGGTCGTCACGCTCGCGGTCGCGATCAGCCTTGCGCATCATCGCGGACGGGCCTTCTTCGAGCTCTTCGACGCGGACGCTGAGATAGCGGATCACGTCTTCGCTGATGCGCTCCTGGCGCTCGATCTCGGCGATGGCCGCGGACGGCGCGTCGATGTTGAGCAGCACGAAGTGCGCCTTGCGGTTCTTGTTCATGCGGTAGGTGAGGGAGCGAACGCCCCAGTTCTCGGTCTTGGTGACCTTGCCGCCGAGACCCTCGACGATGCCGGTCATCTGCGCAGTCAGCTCTTCGACCTGCTGCGTGCTCGCGTCTTGGCGCGCGAGAAAAACATGCTCATAGAGAGCCATGGAAGTCCTTTCCTCATGTTGGCGCATCGCCCGGCGTCAAGCCCTTAAGAGGCCTTCGGAAAGGACTCTGGGATTAAGCTCAGAAGGCGGAAACACGGGACGACGGGTCGACTGGCCCTGCCACACCAAAATCACGAATGATTTGCTGAGACCGTCCGTTCAGCTCCCGGCCGGGGTCTGCGGATGCGCGCCTTATACGGATTTTGGCTGGCTTTGCAAGGTTGCCGGGCGGGTTTTCGGTCCAGATCGCCCTCGGCGGCCCGGCCACCCCTATATCCCCTAGTACCACATCGGCTTGATTTATTTGTTTGTACGGCATACAAATAAATCAGGTAGAGGACACAATGGCCAAAAAGCCGGTCCATGAACCGCTTGAGGCGGCTGGCGACCCCAGGCATGCCGCGCGGGCCACGCGCTCCGCCGGTCGCAAGATGCGGTCGCTGCTGCTGGACGCGGCGAGCCCGCTGTTCCGGGAGCGCGGGCTGTCCGGGACCGCGATCACCGATATCGCGGCCGCCGTGAACGCGTTCCCGAGCCAGATCACCTATTACTTCCGCACCAAGGAGGCGCTGTTCGTGGAATGCGCCTGCCGCGAACTGCTGTATCTGGCGCGGGCGACCGAACAGGCGGCGCTGAAGGCGCATACGCCACGGGACTACACGCGCGCGCTGGCCGAGACCGTGACGGCGAGCGATTCGGTCGCCTTCTTCGCCGAGGCGCTGGCGCTGACGCGGCGCCGCCAGGATCTCGCGCCGCTGGTCGAGCGCACCATCGAGCGCCTGCACAGCGAGGGCGCGCGCGCCTATGCGAGCCAGGTCGCGCGCCACGGCTGGCGCTCCCTGCGCGCGCCCGACGAAAGCTCGCGGCGGTTCTGGGCCGTCGCCATCGGAATCATTCTCGAAGGCTACGCCATGGGCCGTTCGCCCGAGGCGCTCTGTGCCGAGATGCTGCGCGTGCTGGGCGAGCAGGCGAAGACCGCCGGCGACATTGCGCGCCTGCGTCTCGTCGACGAGCGCGGTGCATCAGGCAATTCGAATGAGGAGGGTTGAGCCATGACCGCGCTTCGCATGCGTGCCCGCGACTTCCTGACCGACGGCCAGCTCGCCGACGTGCGCCAGCGCGTGACCTGGAAGGGCGTTGCGTTGATCGCGCACGCCTGGGCGCTGATCATAGGCGCGATCGCTTTGGTCGCGTGGTGGCCCAATCCGCTGACCTATGTTTTCGCGGTCGCAATCATCGGTTCGCGCCAGCTCGGACTTGCGATCCTGATGCATGACGGCGCGCATGGCTGTCTGTCCGCCGACGAGAAGACCAATCTGGCGCTGAGCCAGTGGTTCTGCGCCTATCCGGTTTTCGCCGAGACCCGCGCCTATCGGCGCTATCATCTGCAGCATCATGCGCGCACCCAGCAGGAAGACGATCCCGATCTCGTGCTGTCGGCGCCGTTTCCGATCACGAAGCTGAGCTATCGCCGCAAGTTCATCCGCGACATCACCGGGCAGACCGGCTACCAGCAGCGCAAGGCGCAATTGCTCAATGCGCTTGGACCGAACGACTGGCCGTTGCGGCAGCGCGCGGCGCATTTTTGGGAGAAGCTCGGTCCGCAATGTCTCGTCAACGCCGCGATGTTCGCAGCGCTTGCGGCGGCCGGCGTGTGGTGGGCCTATCCGCTGCTATGGCTGGTGCCGCTCCTGACCTGGATGATGGTCATCACCCGCATCCGCAACATCGCCGAGCATGCTGTCGTCCCTGATAGCAGCGATCCCCTGCGCAACACCCGCACCACGCATGCCAATATTCTCGAGCGTCTGTTCATCGCGCCTTACTACGTGAACTATCACCTCGAGCATCACCTGCTGTTCTACGTTCCCTGCTACAATCTGCCCAAGGTCCATCGCCTGCTCAGCGAGAGCCGACATGCCGACCGCATGGAAGTGCAGCCGAGCTATGGCGCCGTGCTTCGGCTCGCGACCGCTAAGCCCGACCGGGATGACCGTCCGGGGCAATTGGTGAGCAGCGCGCGGCGCGCGCGGGCAGGCGCGGCGGTCGATGCCAATCAGGCCAATGGTGGATTTTGAGGGGCCGCATCCCCAGTTGAATGGGGGCCGAAGTTCCTATCTTGGCTTGACATTCCGGCCCCGGACAGTGTCTACGGCCCCCTTTGGAGCATGATCCGGAACCATGGCCCAAGGAACCTCGGCCTTCGGCCGTGCGTCATCGGTTGCCGGTTTCTCGCAGGGATCACGCCCGACAAGCAGGGAGCGCCGATGACGGCAGCATTCACATTTCCGGGGCAGGGGTCCCAGGCGGTCGGCATGGGCAAGGCCCTGGCCGACGCGTTTCCGGCGGCGCGCGCCGTGTTCGACGAGGTCGATGCCGCGCTCGGCGAGAAGCTGACGGCCATCGTTTGGGATGGTCCGGCCGAAAGGCTCCAGCTCACTGAAAACGCCCAGCCGGCGCTGATGGCCGTATCCGTCGCAACCCTGCGCGTCCTTGAGGCTGAAGCCGGTTTTTCCGTCGGGCGGGACGCGGCTTTCGTCGCCGGTCACTCGCTCGGTGAATATTCGGCGCTGGCCGCCGCCGGCAGCTTGACGATTTTCGATACCGCGCGGCTGCTTCGCACCCGCGGTCTCGCAATGCAGAAGGCCGTTCCGGTTGGCGTCGGCGCGATGGCCGCGTTGCTCGGCCTCGACTACGAGACCGCCATCGCGGTCGCGAGCGAGGCGGCGCAGGGCCAGGTCTGCCAGGCCGCCAACGACAATGGCGGCGGGCAAGTGGTCGTCTCCGGCGACAAGGCCGCGGTCGATCGCGCCGTCGAGATCGCCAAGACCAAGGGCGCCAAGCGCGCGATGCTGCTGCCGGTGTCCGCACCGTTCCATTGCAAGCTGATGCAGCCCGCCGCGGATGCCATGGCGGAGGCGCTGGCCAAGGTCACGATCATGGCGCCGGCCGCTCCGCTGGTGTCGAACGTGCTGGCGAGCGCGATCACCGATCCCGACGAGATCCGCCGCCGTCTGGTCGAGCAAGTCACCGGCACGGTGCGCTGGCGCGAGTCGGTTGCCTATATGGCGGGGCAGGGCGTCACCCGCTTCTTCGAGATCGGAGCCGGCAAGGTGCTGACCGGCCTCGTCAAGCGCATTGCGGACGGCGCCGTCGGCGTTGCGGTCGGCGGACCGAATGACATTGCCGCCGCCAAGGATGCATTGGCCGCTGCGAAGCAGGCCTAGAGGAGTCTTCGAATGTTCGATCTGACTGGCAAGAAGGCGCTCGTCACCGGCGCGACCGGCGGCATCGGCGGCGCGATCGCGCAGGCGCTGCACGCGCAGGGCGCCACGGTCGCGATCTCAGGGACGCGCAAGGACGTGCTGGACGAGCTTGCGGGCAAGCTCGGCGAGCGCACCCATGTGCTGCCCTGCAATCTCTCCAAGGCCGACGAGGTCGAGGCGCTGGTGCCCGCTGCGGAAGCTGCGATGGGCCAGGTCGACATTCTCGTCGCCAATGCCGGCATCACGCGCGACAATCTCTTCGTCCAGCTCCGCGACGAGGACTGGGACGAGGTCATCAACGTCAACCTGACCTCGACCTTCCGCCTGGCGCGCGCCGCCACCAAATTG
Source organism: Bradyrhizobium betae (assembly GCF_008932115.1). NCBI lineage: Bacteria > Pseudomonadati > Pseudomonadota > Alphaproteobacteria > Hyphomicrobiales > Nitrobacteraceae > Bradyrhizobium > Bradyrhizobium betae. Next base: position 240,583 of record NZ_CP044543.1, on the reverse strand, counting down.
ATGATGCGCAAGCGCTTCGGCCGCATCATCGCCATCACTTCGGTGGTCGGCGTCACCGGCAATCCCGGGCAGGGCAACTACACCGCGTCGAAGGCCGGTCTGATCGGCATGATCAAGACGCTCGGTGCCGAATACGCCAAGCGCGGCGTGACCGCCAACTGCATCGCGCCCGGCTTCATCAAGACGCCAATGACCGATGCGCTAAACGACAAGCAGCGCGAAACGATTCTGTCCAAGGTTCCGGCCGCCCGCCTGGGCACGCCGGAGGACATCGCGGCAGCCGCCGTTTACCTCAGTTCGAACGAAGCAGCCTACGTCACGGGGCAAACCATTCACGTCAACGGCGGCATGGCCATGTTCTGACGTTCGTTCCGCGGGCCGCCCGCGAGGGCGGTGCGGGATGCGGCAAACGGCCGTTTCCGGAGCGAAATGAGGCGTGTAGTCAAGGCAGTTGAAGTATGATAACCGGACCTTCAACGGATGGGCAAAGAACGCCATTGCAGGTTTTTGAAACCCTGTATATTGGCGATGCGGAGCCTTGGCCGTCGTTCGCCGGGCCTCTATCAGTTAAGGTGGGGCCAGATCAAAGTTCGTAAGCGAAGGCAGTCAACGACCACGACGGCTCGTATCGTCCCGGGGGGTCGGGTCTACAGGGAACAACACGAGGTTATGCAATGAGTGAGATTGGCGAGCGGGTTAAGAAGATCGTGGTCGAACACCTTGGTGTTGAACCCGAGAAGGTTGTCGACGCAGCGAGCTTCATCGACGACCTTGGCGCCGACAGTCTGGACACCGTCGAGCTGGTGATGGCGTTCGAAGAAGAATTCGGTTGCGAGATTCCGGACGACGCCGCGGAGACTATTCTCACCGTCGGCGACGCCACGAAGTTTCTCGAGAAGAACGCGAAGAGCTAAGGCTCTTTAATTTTCGCGGGGACAACATTGAAACCGGACGGGCCGCTGACTAGCGGTCAGCCGGTTTCTTGTTATTGGCCGTGAATCTTTCGATGCGGAGTTTGCTGATATGAGGCGGGTTGTCGTCACTGGTCTCGGCATGGTGTCGCCGCTCGGCTGCGGCGTCGAACCGACCTGGAAACGCATCCTCAACGGCGAGAGCGGTGCGCGCCCGATCGAGAGCTTCGACGTCTCCGATCTTCAGACCAAATACGCCTGCAGCGTCGTGCGCGGCGACGGCAGCAACGGTAGCTTCAATCCCGATATCTGGATGGAGCCGAAGGACCAGCGCAAGGTCGACGACTTCATCATTTTCGGCATGGCGGCCGCGGGCCAGGCGCTCGACGATGCCAATTGGCATCCCGAGTCCGAAGAGGACAAATGCGCGACCGGAACCATGATCGGGTCCGGCATCGGCGGGCTCAGCGGCATCGCCGAGACCGCGATCCTCCTGAAGGAACGCGGTCCGCGCCGGGTATCGCCGTTCTTCATTCCGGGCCGCCTGATCAATCTTGCCTCCGGCTACGTCTCGATCAAGCATGGGCTCAAGGGTCCGAACCATTCGGTGGTCACTGCCTGTTCGACCGGCGCGCATGCGGTCGGCGACGCCGCCCGTCTGATTGCGCTGGGCGATGCCGACGTCATGGTCGCCGGCGGCGCGGAATCGCCGATCAGCCGCATCGGCATCGCCGGCTTCAATGCCGCGCGCGCGCTCTCGACCGGCTTCAACGACACGCCCGAGAAGGCCTCGCGTCCCTACGACAAGGACCGCGACGGCTTCGTGATGGGCGAGGGCGCCGGCGTCCTCGTCCTGGAGGAGCTCGAGCACGCCCAGCGCCGCGGCGCCAGGATCTATGCCGAAGTGATCGGCTACGGTCTTTCGGGTGATGCCTATCACATCACCTCGCCGTCGCCCGACGGTGATGGCGGGTTCCGCAGCATGGCGGCCGCGCTCAAGCGCGCCGGCCTCACGGCATCCGATCTCGACTACATCAATGCGCACGGCACCTCGACGCCGCTCGGCGACGAGATCGAGCTCGGCGCTGTCGAGCGCCTGCTCGGCAACGCCGCCTCCAAGGTCGCGATGTCTTCGACCAAGTCGTCGACCGGTCATCTGCTTGGTGCGGCCGGCGCGATCGAGGCGATCTTCGCCATTCTCGCGATTCGCGATAATGTCGTGCCGCCGACCATCAATCTGGACAATCCGTCGGTCGAGACCTCGATCGATCTCGTGCCTCACACGGCGAAGAAGCGCGAGGTCAACGTCGCGTTGTCGAATTCCTTCGGTTTTGGCGGTACCAACGCGTCGGTGATCTTCCGGCGGCTGGTTCACTAGTTTGCGTTTGAAACGAATCCACCGTTTTGCCGTATTCGGCGATAGTCATACCCCGTGGGCGCGTGCATTGGCTGGACAAACGATTGTCAGGCCGCGATTGAACCGGCAGGATTCAGGTTGCATCGATGAGTGAAAGGCCGCCCATTTCGCCCCGGAGTCCGCGGGCAGCGCTCGAGCCCGAGCAGGTCCCGCCGCCGCCGAAGCGGTCGGACCGCGCCCGCAATCCCTTCGTGATCGTCGGCAACGCCATCATCACCCTGCTGCTGATCGCCATGATCGGCGCGGGCGGCGTGTATTATTACGGCCGGCAGGTGCTCGAGGCGCCGGGACCGCTGAAGGACGACAAGATCGTCAACATCCCGCAGCGCGCGGGCAAGCGCGACATCGCCGAGACCCTGAACCGGGAAGGCGTGACCGACGTCAATCCGTGGGTGTTCATCGCCAGCGTCGCGGCGCTGAAGGCGAGCTCGGACCTGAAGCCCGGCGAGTATTCATTCCAGAAGAACGCCTCCTTGCGCGACGTCATCGCCACCATCGTCGAGGGCAAGGTGGTGCAGCATGCCGTGACCGTCCCGGAGGGCCTGACTTCCGAGCAGATCGTGGCGCGGCTCTCCGACAACGATATCTTCACCGGCAGCGTCCGTGAGCTGCCGCGGGAAGGCACGCTGCTGCCGGAGACTTACAAGTTCCCGCGCGGGACCCCGCGCGAGCAGGTGATCCAGCGCATGCAGCAGGCGCACAAGCGCGTGCTGGCCGAGATCTGGGAGCGTCGCAATCAGGACATTCCGGTCAAGACTCCGGAGCAGCTGGTGACGCTGGCCTCGATCGTCGAGAAAGAAACCGGCAAGCCCGACGAACGCAGCCGTGTTGCCGCGGTGTTCGTCAACCGCCTGAAGCAGAAGATCAAGCTGCAGTCCGATCCGACGATCATCTACGGCATCGTCGGCGGCAAGGGCACGCTGGGACGCCCGATCAAGCGCAGCGAGATCACGCAGCCCTCGCCCTACAACACCTATGTGATCGAGGGCCTGCCGCCGGGCCCGATCGCCAACCCCGGCCGCGCCTCGCTGGAAGCCGCCGCCAATCCGGCCCGCACCCGCGACCTCTTCTTCGTCGCCGACGGCAGCGGCGGACACGCCTTCACCGAGACCTACGACGCGCATCAGAAGAACGTCGCCAAGCTGCGCGCGATGGAGAAGCAGATCCAGAACGACACGGTCGAGCCGGCCGAGGACGCTCAGCCGCCGGCCGCCGCAGCGCCCGGCGCAGCCGACACGCCGACCGCGGCCATGCCGGCCCGGCCCAGCCAGCAGAAGAAGCCGCCGGCGGCGCGCCCCGCCAATCCCGCGCCGGCCCGCCAGGGCGCGGTGCAGCCGTTGCCGCCGGTGGTCCAGCGCTAGGTTCGCGCAGACCTGCCTGCCGGACTTTGCGGATTACACTTTCCCGCAAAATAGTCTTAAGATTCGCGTGGCCTGATGGCCTCGCGAATCCTGTGTTCCTGGAGAATTTGATCTGATGGCGCTGTCGTCCATGACCGGCTTTGCCCGAAGCCACGGCGCGAGCGGGCCGTACACGTTCGAATGGGAATTGAAGTCGGTCAACGCCAAGGGCTTCGACCTCAGGGTACGTCTGCCGCAGGGGTTCGACGAGCTCGAGGCCTACGCCAAGAAGCGCGCCGGCGAGATTTTGTCGCGCGGCACCGTCTACGCCAATCTCACCGTCAAGCGCACCAACGCCGCTGCCTCCGTCCGCGTCAATGAAGACGTGCTCAACGCCGTCCTGAAGGCCGCCGCAATGATCGCCGGCAAGGTCGATGCCGTCGCGCCGAGTGTCGACGGCCTGCTCGCCATCAAGGGCGTGGTCGAGGTCGCCGACCCCGAGGGCGACGAGGAGGAAGACAAGGCCGCGCGCACGGCCGCGGCCGAAGCCTTCGACAAGGCGCTCGCCGAACTCGTCGAGATGCGCAAGCGCGAGGGCACCTCGCTCGGGCAGATCCTGATCCAGCGGGTGGACGAGGTCGAGCAGCTGGCCAGGAAGGCGGAAGGCGCGCCCGGCCGCAAGCCCGAGGCGATCAAGGCCAGGCTCGCCGAGCAGATCGCAACGCTGCTCGACACCTCTGACCGCTTCGATTCCGACCGCCTGATGCAGGAGGCGATCCTGATCGCGACCCGCGCCGACATCCGCGAGGAGCTCGACCGCATCGCCTCGCACATTGCGCAGGCGCGCGAGCTGATTGGCAAGGGCGGCCCGGTTGGCCGCAGGCTCGATTTCCTGGCGCAGGAGTTTCACCGCGAGGTCAACACCTGCTGCTCGAAGTCGAACGACATCGAGCTGACCAATACGGGGCTCGCCATGAAGAACGTGGTCGAGCAGTTTCGCGAACAGGTCCAGAATCTGGAGTGATCGATGACGACGGGCGGTCACGGAACTGACGGGGTCGAGCGGCGCGGATTGATGTTCGTGCTGTCCTCGCCGTCGGGGGCGGGCAAAACGACTCTATCGCGGATGCTGCTCAAGCGGGAGCCCGGCCTGAAGATGTCAGTGTCGGCGACGACGCGCGCCAAGCGCCCCGGTGAGGTCGACGGCCGCGACTATCTGTTCGTCGACAAGCCTCGCTTCGAAGCGATGGTGAAGGGTGACGAGCTCTTGGAGTGGGCCACCGTGTTTGATAATCTCTACGGGACGCCCCGTGCCCCGGTGGAGGCGGCACTGTCGGCCGGGCAGGACGTGCTGTTCGACATCGACTGGCAGGGTACGCAGCAACTGCACCAGAAGGCGAGCGTCGATGTGGTTCGCGTCTTCATCCTGCCGCCGTCGGCGGCCGATCTCGAAAAGCGGCTGCACTCGCGCGCGCAGGATTCCGACGAGGTGATCCGCAATCGCATGAGCCGCGCCAGCCACGAGATGAGCCACTGGGCGGAGTACGACTACATCGTGATCAACCACGACGTCGACGAGGCCTTTGCCGAGGTGCAGTCGATCCTGAAGGCCGAACGCCTCAAGCGCGAGCGGCGGACTGGCCTCGTGGGCTTCGTGCGCGGTCTTCAAGGCCAGCTTCAAGGCTAGGCTGCGCCAGCCGCGGCCCTTCCTGCGCCAGCCGTTCCAGCATCGCCGTGATGATGTCGATGTCGACGGCCTCATCGCGCGCATCGTCGTCGCGATCGGCTGGCTCCTCGTCGTGAACGTCGTTGACGGCGAGCTGAGGCGCCGGGGTCTCGATCTCGAATTCCCCTTCGAATATCGCGATCTCGGCCTCGTCAGGTTCTGCGGCTTCGGCCCGAGCAGGCTGGGCCTGGCTTGCGACCCTGGCGATCGCGTCGCCGAATGCGGCGAGCTGCTTGGCCTGAGGACGCGCGGCATCGAAGTCCACCGGACGCGGCCGCTCTGCGCGCGGCGCCGCGGCAGGTGCTGCCTCGAGCCAGGGCGCGCGGCCGTCGTCGTGATCCTGCGGCTCGCGCTGGTCCCAGTTCACGCGGCGGTCGCCCGTCTGGACGCGGACGCGTCCGCCGGCGAAGCGATAGATGACGCTGGCCAGCAGGCCGGCCAGGGCCAGCGCGCCGACGATGACGAGCATCAGTGTCTGCAGCGAGCCGGCCGGCTTGTCGGCGGGGATTTCGGCGGCAGCGAGCGTCACCGGGGCCTTTGCCGGCTTCGCGCTTGGCTGCGCGGCGGTCGATGCAGGTGTGGTCACCGGCTGTTGCGCGGGAGCGGCGGTGGTGGCGTCCGGCCAGCGTGCGGCGACGGCGGGCTGTTGCGCGCTGCTGTCCGCCTGCGGAGTTGCCGGCGGGGCGCTCGCTGCGGCCGGCGCGCTTGCTTGCGGCGCGATGTATTCGGCGCGCGCATTCTGCACCGATTTCGGCGCGGCCGACTCCGGGGTTGGCGTGTCGACCGTCGCCTGCGCGCTCTGCGTGACCTTGCCGCCTTCGGCGCGCAGGTACCAGCACTGCCGCTTGGTCGCGCGATCGAGGCGATAGAACCAATGCTGGCCCTGCGGCGCGGTGCCCTTCGGCGAGGCGAGGCAGTCGCCAGCGGCGGTTGCCGTGCTTGTAGCTGCAGTGGCTGCTGCCGGCGGCGCATTCTGCGATACGGCGGCCAGGGGCGCGCCGGCAATGATGCTGCCAACCAGCGCAGATATGAATTTCGCGGTGCGGTTGCCCATCCTGGTCTCCCGATTACGCATGACGCAACTCGTTACCTTCCCTTTCTCGTCAAAGACTTGGGTGGCAATGAGCCGCAAATCCGGAGAGGATGTGGCTTGAATTGGGCCTGCGACGCGTTCGTTCCACCGCGAATTTAGGCAATATCGAGCGCGTTATTGCTTGGCCGAGCCCTTGGTTCCCGTGGGGCCGTCGGCGCGGCGGAAAGCTAAAATCCCGCCGCAAAACGCGACCCCGTCCTGAGGGCCCGCCGCAGGAGGCGTCTCGAAAGACGGGCGTCGGTTAGGTGATGGGTTTTGCAAGGGCTCTACCCATCCTTACGGACCTGCGGAATGCGGCCTACTTCCATACCCGCGCAAGCATCAGCGCCAGCAGCCCCAATACGGCGCTGATGAGCGCGACCATCGCATAGGATTGTGCGAACACACCAGTCTGAACGAAAACCTGGCAGGCGATGGCGACGCAGATCGCGGCCAGCAGCAGGCAGGCGCAGCCGACGATAATCGCGAGATAGCGTATCGCGGTTGCGATCGGCCTTGCAGGTGAGGTGGAATCGGTCATGCAGGGTTACAACGGCGCGGCCGACGGCGGGTTCCTTCGTCGTCGTGGCTGCGCCAAGTCATTCGCCAAGTCATTCGCCAAGTCATTCGCCAAGTCATTTGCCAAGTCATTTGCCAAGTCATTCAATCGCGCGCGCAGCAATCGACCAGCGCGCGCCAGATGCGCTGGACTTCGACCGTTCGCTCGAACTCGAGGACATGGTTTGCGCTCGATGGCGGCGATGTTGCGTCCGGGCGCATCTGTCGAGGTGCGATCCAACGCTCCGATATCGGATCGTACCATTTGCCTGGACTAATCAAGTGAGTGGCTCCTTCTTGACGAGAAGCAAACGCGCGTGAGGCGCGCGACGTTCCATCCGCGGGGCCTGAAGTGATCGGTTGCGCGTCGCTACCGGATGCTAGCGCTTCGACGCGTTTCGATCGTCGGGTGGCGATCCCTCGGTCGCCGTTCGTTCGTCCCCGGCGCGAGAGTCTCGGAGGACCGGATCGAGGGATCGTTCGCCCGCTTCGGTGTCGGAGCGCTTCGCCCTGCGGCATCTTCCGAGCAGCCTCTTGATGTCATCGGCCGCCTGGAGCAGCGGCGGTGTCAGCGAGAACAGCGCGCCCATCGCGATGGCGATGATGGTGTGACGCAGCGAGATCTTCTCGTCTTCGTCGAAGGGGTAGGCGTTGTGCTCGACGGCGGCCGGTGCAAGACCTGCCGACGATCGTGGACGATCCGGCCTCCGCGGCTTTCGCGGCGGCATCATGATCACGACGAAAAGCACGTTGATCAGCAGCCAGATGCCGATGATGATGAGAAATGTCCGCATTCCAAAACCAGAAAAGTATAAATGTGCTGCCGGCTCAAACCAGTATTGAACGGCGGTTCGCTCGTTAATGCAAGTTGTGCTTTGGCTGCCGGCAAGCGATGCGCGAGATTCGGAGCGCAATGACTATCGGAATTTGGCGGATTGGGGCGCTGTTCGACCACATAACCCGCCCTGCGGAACTGAACCGATCGGCGCCCTTTGTCCGGCCCGTCTCTGGGACTGGCCTCTCACCGAAACCGCCGCGTCACCATCGCCAGCACGAACACCGGCTCGGTGCCGTCAAACACGCTGAGCGTCCAGCTGTCGCCGGGGCGTAGCGCATGCTCGACGTCGCGAGAGAGGCGGACCGCTTCGCGCCAGGCGGCCTCGTCGTCGAGGAGTGATTCGCCTGTCGTGTCGGTGTGGGGCTGCTGGCCCTCGAAGTGAAAATAATACCGCGGCATGTCCGGGCAATGCGGGGTACGCGATTATGTTCCGACGGTGCGGCTGGTCCTACCCCGCCGAGGCCGCTCGTCCCAGCACTTCGCGAAAATGCCTCTTCACCGTGCCGTTGCAGGCGCAGGCGCTCGACTCGAGCGCGGCGGCATCGAGGATCAGGATGGCGCCGCGGCGGGTGGCGAGGATGCGCCTGGCCTTGAACGTCTGGATGACGCGGCTGGCATAGCTGCGCGAGACGCCGAGCATGCCGGCGAGCTGCTCGTGGGTGAGGGGGATCTCGTCGCCGCCGATATGCTCCCGGGCTGCGATGATCCATTTGGCGGCGCGCTGCTCGATCGAATGCGCGGCGTTGCAGGCCGCGGTCTGCAGCAGCTGCGCAAACTGGCAGGCGGCGTAGCGTACGAACAACTCCTGCAGGCCGGTCGATCGCTGCTGCGCCTGTTCGAGCGCGCGCAGCGGCAGGCGCGCCAGCGTCCCGCCGACCTTCACGACGATGCGGGAATAGGCCAGCGACGGTCCGCGGCCCGCGGAGATCCCGATCGCGCCTTCACGGCCCACCAGCAGGCTTTCGACTTCGCGATCGTCCTCGACCGGCACCGCGAACGACACGAAGGTCGGGCCGCAGGGGAAATGGACGGCGGCGACGTCGTCGCCGGCGTGATGCAGGATGTGGCTCGCGGCGAGCTCGACCGATTGCAGGTGCGGGGCGAGCAACTCGAAATCCTGGACGCCGAGCTTGCGAAGCAGATCGTTCTGGGGCCGGCCGGTCACGCTTCTCGTCACTTGGTTCTTGATCTTGGCTGGTGCTCGGCCGGGAATCGGCAGCTCGGAAAACCCTACGTTTCCGCAGCGGAACTGACGGTTCCAAAGTGCACACAAGGCTTTGCGGGAAATCGAAAAGTTCTCGGAGCAAGCCGCGCCCGATCGGTCGGACGTTGCTCATGGGGCACGCTGCGAACTTTGTTCTGGTCCGGAGAACTACGGAATTCGAGATCCGCTGGCCGCTCTGTTCAGGAGTGAACACAGAGCGCGCACGGATGGGCGCGTCGCGTTGCGCGCCGCAAGGCGTTGTCCGGGCCGGATCATCCCAGGTGAATCCGGTGCGTGGCCGAGATGTGGCCTTGCGCCATTTGCTGGCGATAGGCGTCGATCGCCCTGTTGGCGAGCATCAACTGCCGGCGTTCGCCGGTCCGCAGCTGGGCTTCGATGGCATCGAGAAGCATGTTCGCCGTCGCATCCGGAGGACCGAGCTCGCCGCTCTTCTCCAGACAGCTCCAGGCGATGAAGAATGCGCTTTCGACGGTGCAACGGATGGACATGGGCTGCCAACGCAGCGCGGCCGAAGCCGTTCCGTGCGCGGCGGCGGGACATTCATCCCGCCACCGGGGAATAACTCAGTTCTTCAGCACGATGCGGCCGACCACCTTGCCGGCGCGCAGCTCGTCGATCCATTTCTGGACGTCGCCCATCGGCTCCTCGCGCATCGGGGTCGGCTTGATCTTGCCGGCGCGGGCCAGCGCCATCAGTTCCTGCGCCTCCGCGAGCGTGCCCACCATGAAGCCTTCGATGGTCATGCGCTTGTAGACCCATTGCACCATCGGCAGCGTGAACTGCCCGCCCATCAGGCCGGAGACCACGATCTTGCCGCCGCGCGCGGCCACGGCGACCGCGAACGCCATCGACTTCTCATTGCCGGCGAAGTCGACGATCTCGTCGAAGCCGCCTTCGGTCTCCTTGAGGATGCGCTTGATCACGTCGGGCTCGGACGGATCATAGGCGTTGGCTGCGCCGTTCTTCAGCGCGGTGTCGCGCGCGGCCGGCGAGAGGTCGGCGACCGTGATCGGCTGCTTGAACATGGCTTGCGCGAACGACAGGCCCATCATGCCGACGCCGCCAAGACCGATCAGCAGCAAATTGCGCTGGCGCGGACGGTCGACCAGGCGCTTGAGCGCGCCATAGGCGGTCACGCCCGAGCACATCAGGGTCGCGGCCTGGTTGACGGGCAGGGGATCGTAGTCGAGCAGGTATTTCGCGTCGGGCACCAGCACGTGGGTGGCGAAGCCGCCGTCGATGGAGACGCCGAGGAAGCGCTGCTTCACACAGAGATTCTCGTCGCCATTGGCGCAGTCGCGGCACTGGCCGCAGCCGATCCAGGGGAACACCGCCTTCCTGGCTCCGACGAGGCCAGCCGGCACGTCGGATCCGACTTCGTCGACGACGCCGGCGATCTCGTGGCCGAGCGTGAAGGGCAGCGTCATGCCGCGCGTGGTGTCGAGCTTCTTGCCGCCGCCGAGATCGGCATAGCCGTCCTGGATGTGCAGGTCGGAATGGCAGAGGCCGCAGCGCTCGATGCGCACCAGCACCTCGCGCCCCTGCGGCTTTGGCGTGTCCACGATGGTCTCGCACAGCGGCGCATCGAACTTGACCAGGGACTGCCGACGCATCAACGCCATATTCCTTCCTCCGAAATTCCTGTTATCGTGCCTCGCTGCGTATATCCGCCAATTCACGCGCCATGGCAACAAAGCCGGAAATGGGCACGGTCTCGGCGCGCCGCGTCGCATCGACGCCGGCGGCGGCGGCAAGACGCGCGGGATCGACGCCGAGCGATTTCAGGCTCTGGCGCAGCATCTTGCGGCGCTGGCCGAAGGCCGCGGCTGCGACCTGTTCGAGCAATCTTCGATCGCAGGGAAGCGGCTCTGCGCGCGGCACCAGACGCACGACTGAGGACGTGACCTTCGGCGGCGGCACGAAAGCGGACGGCGCAATGTCGAACAGGATCTTGGTCTCGCAGCGCCAATTGGCGAGCACGCCGAGGCGGCCATAGGCCTCCTCGTCCTCGCGCGCGACGATGCGCTCGCCGACCTCGCGCTGAAACATCAGGACCATCACGTCGTACCAGGGCGGCCAGGGCTCGGTGGTGAGCCAGCCGATCAGGAGCTGGGTCGCGATGTTGTAGGGCAGGTTCGCGACGATCTTCGCGCGTTCGCCGGCGAGCAGCGGACGGGGATCGAAGGTCATGGCATCGCCCTGCACGATCTCGAGCCTGTTGGGGTAGCGCGCGGAAATATCCTGCAGGGCAGGGATCGCGCGCTCGTCATGCTCGATGGCGATGACGCGCCTGGCGCCGAGCGCGAGCAGCGCGCGGGTCAGCCCTCCCGGGCCCGGGCCGATCTCGACGATGGTGGCGTCCTCGAGCGGCGCTGCCGCGCGCGCGATGCGCGCGGTGAGGTTGAGGTCGAGCAGGAAATTCTGGCCTAGCGATTTGCGGGCCGACAGCGCGTGCTGGCGAATGACCTCGCGAAGCGGCGGGAGGTCGTCGATCGCGCTCATTCGCTTGTCGCGGCCGCCATGCGGCTTGCAAGCCTCAGCGCCGCGATCAGGCTGGCCGGATTGGCTTTGCCGGTGCCGGCGATGTCGAAGGCGGTGCCGTGATCGGGCGAGGTGCGGATGAAGGGCAGGCCGAGCGTGACGTTGACGGCGTCGTCGAAGGCGACCGTCTTGATCGGGATCAGCGCCTGGTCGTGATACATGCAGACCGCGCAGTCATAGAGGTTGCGCGCGGCTTCGTGGAACATGGTGTCGGCGGGCAATGGCCCTCTGGCGTCGATGCCGTCGTTGCGCAGCGTCCTGAGCGCCGGCGCGATGACGGTCTGCTCCTCGTGGCCGAGCGAGCCGTCCTCGCCGGCGTGCGGGTTGAGGCCGGAGATCGCGATGCGCGGCGTCGCGATGCCGAAGCGGGACTTGAGCTCGGCGGCAACGATGCGCACGGTCGAGACGATCAGCTCGCTGGTGAGCTGGGCCAGCGCTTCGCGCAGCGAGACGTGGATGGTCACAGGCACCACGGCGAGCCGCGGCGACCACAGCATCATCACCGGCTGCGGCACGCGGCCGTCCACGGCCGCGAGCTCGGCGAGGAATTCGGTGTGGCCGGGATGACGGAAGCCTGCGCGGTAGAGCACGCTCTTGGCGATCGGATTGGTGACGACGGCGCTGGCGCGCCCTTCGCGGACGTCGGCGACGGCCTGGCGGATCGAGGCGAGCGCGGCTGGTGCGCTTGATGCGTCGGGCGTGCCGGGCTCGGCCGTGGCTTGCGCGCCGGTGGCCACGACGGGCAAGGCATCATTGAACACGGCCGGGGCCTCGCCGGCGCTCGACGCGGCGATCCTGATATCGGCACCGAGCGCTTTGGCGCGGCGCGCGATCGCGGCCTCGTCGCCGAGCAGGTAGAAGGCGGGCAGGTTCAGTTCACGGCGCCTGAGCCAGGCTGCGATCGTGATGTCGGGGCCGATGCCGGCGGGCTCTCCCAGCGTCAGGGCGAGGGGCTTGGCAGGGTGGGTGGCCATCAGCGGTTGCGATATTCGATCATCGCCGCCTTGCGGAGCTCGTCGAGATAGGTCTTCTGGGTCTTCTCGTATTTCTGCTGGTACATCTTCTCGCGGACCTCGCGCTTCTTCGGCGTGTCGATCATGGTCGGCTTGCGCGAGCACAGCACAACCATCTCGATGCCCGCCTTGGTTACCTCGGGCGCGGTCAGATGGCCGATCGGCGTGTCGTCGAGCACCTTGCGCAGCGCCTCCGGCAGCTCCGCGGTGGTCTTGGTGACGTTGTCGCGGATGGTGGCGTTCGGCGTCGAGCGGAACAGCGAGTTGGCCTCCTCGCAGCTTCCGACGCGCGAGCGATATTGCTCGGCTTCCTTCATCCGGGTCTCCTGGAAGGCCGGAGACGAGCCGCGCGGCACGATCAGCACGATCGGCTGCATCTTGTATTCGGTGCCCTCGATCTGCAGCTTGTCGCCGGTTTCGGCCTGCACGGCCTGCGCCACGTCGCGCTCTCCGACCATCAGCTTTTCCTTGTAGCGGCCGCGCACGAGGCTGGTCCAGACCATCTCGGCCTTCATGCGGCCCTTCAACGTTTCGGGGCGGACGCCCTTGACCTCGAGCGACTTGGTGAGCTGGTCCGGCGTGATGCGCATGCGCTGCGCCATGCCCTCGTAGGACTGGTTGATGTCGGAGACGCCAGGATCGACGCCGTACTTCTTGCCTTCCTTCATCTTGATCTTGTCGTCGATCAGCTCGTTGATGACCTCCTGCCGGCTCGGGGTCTTCTGTGTCGTCAGCTGGTCGAGCTTGGAGCGCTGGTCGATGTCGAAATCGGTGATGGGATCGCCGTTGACCATGACGACGATGTTCTGCGCGCGCGACGGCGAGGGCAGGCCGGTCAGGATCACCCCGGCGCTGATGGCGAGGAGGAGGCGGAGGAAAGGAAATGGGGTCGTCATGATTGTCGCTCGGATGTCAGCCGGGATGAGCCTGCGATCAGGAACGCGCCCCCGGTACTTCAGACGATTACTGGAAGCCGGCGGAACTGCTGCTACCGCTCGAGGTTGCCAGCGTGCGCAGACCGATCTGGAACATGAACGCGTGGCTCAGCACGGGCGGCGTCGTGCCCGCAGAATAACTATACGAAGTTACATAGTTCGCCGCCAGCACGAAGCAATCGTCGACATAGCCGGCCCCGAGCACATACTGGTTGATCTTGTTGGCCTCGAGGTCCCAGCGCGCCGAGCCCGTCACCACCCAGTTGGTCGCAACCTTCAGCGAGCCTGTCGTCAGGATGCCCTCGCGGCGCGTCAGATAGCCAAGCTCCGGCTGCGGCGCGTAATTGCCGTACATCATGCTGATCGACCAGCGATTGAAGTTGGCGCGGCCTTCCGCCTCGAAGCGCTGCACGTTCCAGGTCTGCTCGTCCATGCGGGAGCGGACGCTGAACGTGTAGGTGCTGTTGGGCGAGTAGCTGGCGCTCGCCACGTAATCGGAGCGCGGCTTGTCGAGGCCGGAATCGACGCCCGTGTTGATGGAGTCCTGCACCGCATAGGAGTTCATGCCGAACAGCTGGTAGGACTGTCCGAACAGCACCTTGACGGCGCCGCCCTTGTCGAACTGCGTGGTGGCCTGCACGCCCACATTGGCGCGGCCGCCGCCCTCGACGCGGTCGTAGCCGGAGAACTTGTCGACGCTGAACAGGTTCGAGGCGTCGAACACCATGCTCTGGGCGTCCTCGTTCGGGAACTTGCCGGCATAGGTTTCGTTCGGGCGGATGATGATCTGCGCGATCGGCTCGACGGTGGTCGAGCCCCAGGGCTGAACGTTGATGAAGGGATAGCGGTATTCCAGGCCGACGGTCGGCATCAGGCGCAGCGCCTGGGTATCGCCGACGGGCAGATAGTTCGACACGCCCGGCTGGTTTGAGATCGAGGAGTTGATCGCGTCGGCGCGCAGGCTGGCGAACGGCGTCCAGATCTGGCCGAGCGGGTCGGTGAAGGATTTGCGCCACTGCGCTTCCGCCGTCAGGCGGGTGTAGGTGCCGGGGACGCCGCGCAGCAGGCACTGCGACGGCGTGCGGGCGAGCGGATCGGCCGACGCCGTCGTGCACAGGCTGTTGGTGTTGGCGAGCGTCGTGATCGGATCGAACACCGCGCTCTCGCGCGACAGGTTCACGAAATTGGTCTTGTAGCTGAACTCGCCGCCGAACACCGGATAGTTGAGCACGTTCGAATAGTCGATCACGGGATAGACGATCGGGACCTGTTGCTGGTTACCCGAGAAGCTCAGCCAGTACATCGTGCGCGCGTCGAAGAAGCTGCGATTGCCGACGCCGGTCAGATAGAGCTGCGACAGCGCGTCGGTCGGCAGGTTCAGGAACGAACCGAGCGGATCGCGGTAGGCCGACAGGCGGTAGTCCGACATGAAATAGTAGTCGGAGAGCAGGACGCCGTCCCAGCCCCAGACCCATTTGTCGTTCAGCGCGAACTGGCCCTTGGTCTCGACGCCGCCGCGGAACTGGCGGTCGCCCGGCTGGCCCGCGAACTGGCCGGGATCGAGCTGGTCGATGCCGTAGAGGCGGATCTGGTAGGCGCCGTCCATCAGGCGCTGGCGGAACTCGGCCTGGAACAGCACGCCCTGCTTGGACGTGATGCGCGGGCTGAAGGTCATGTCCATGTCGGGCGCGATAGCCCAGTAGAACGGGACTTCGACGCCGTAGCCGAACGGGGTGTAGGAGGTGAAGCCCGGCATCAGGAAGCCGGTCTTGCGCTTCACGGTCGGGTCAGGCGTCGAGAAGTAGGGCATGTAGGCGATAGGCACGCCGAAGAACTCGAGCTGCGCCGTCTCGAAATACAGCATCTTCTCCTGCTGGTCGTGGATGATACGCGCACCCTTGACCTGCCACAGCGGCGGCTTCTTCGGATCGTCCTTGCATGGCGCGCAGGCCGTGTAGACGCCGTTCTCGAACACCGTGTAGTTGCCGTTGGAGCGGTCGGAGCGGCTCGCGGCCATGCGGGTCTGGTCGGCCGTGTCCACGCGCAGCGAATCGACGAAACCGTCGCGGTAGTCGTCGCTGAGATCCAGGATCTCGGCATAGGTGATCTTGCCGTCGGCATCCGTCATGCGGATGTTGCCTTCGGCATGCAGGCGCTTGGTCTTCTGGTCGTAGACGACCCTGTCGGCCTCGACGCTGGTGCCGTTGTAGAACAGCTGGACGTTGCCGACCGCGGAGACGCGCGAATTGTTGTAGTCGTAGTCGACCTCGGTCGCCTGCACCAGCATCTGGTTGTCGTTGGCGGCTTTCGGCGGCTTCGGACGCGGCGGCAGCGGATTGTAGGTGAAGGCCTGGGCGGAGGCGGAGGACACGAGGGCTGCATCCATCAGCCCGCCGAGCGAGGCCACCGCGGCGACGGCGAGCAAGAGCCTGCGCACGGACAAGCCGCACCCGTTCGCGCGCACCAATGTGCGGCGCGTCAAACGAGACACGAGCCCTCGATGGACGGCAGTCACTAACCGTCCTCCTGATACAACAAGGCCAAAAAGCCGGTGAGGCCGCCCACCACCACGGGCAACCACGCCGCAGCGATCGGATGCATCAACTCAGCCTTGCTCAAGTCTTCAGTCACTTTCGACAAAACGTAGAGCAGAAAGCCTGCGCCCACGCCACTCAAAACCATCTTCTGTACGCCGCCCATCCTGAAGAAGCGCAACGACACGGAGGCCGCCAGCATCACCATGGCAGCAAGCAAAAACGGCTGCGCCAACAGCTTGTGATACTGGAGTCGATAGCCGGCTGTCGCGAAGCCCGAGCTTTCGGAGGAGCGGATGTAGCTCGGTAGTTGCCAAAAAGACACAGTCTCCGGTGTGGAAAAGCTGTTGCGAATCTGGGCTTCGGTCAGCGTCGTCGGAATCACCAACGTGGCCTGGTCGATGGGCGGCTGGTCCAGCGAGAAGCGGCGCACCGACTTGAACAGCCAATGGCCGGACTCGAGCGTCGCCTCGCGCGCCTCGATTCGCTCCTTGAAGTGTTGCTCCGTGTCAAAACGGAACAGCGTGAGGCCGGTGAGCCGGACGCCCTGTTGCTCGCTGCGCGCCGCATTGATGATGGTCTGGCCGTCGCTCGTCACCTGGTTCAGCCAGAAGCCCGATGCATCCTGGATGCCGCCCCCGGGCGCGGAGCCGAACAGCTCGGCTTCCATGCGCTTGGAGAGTTCGCGCAGATTCGCCGACATTGGATTGTAGGCGACGGTGGCGATCACCCCGATCAGCAGCGCGCTGCCGAGCGCCGGCGAGATGAACTGCCAGGCGGAGATGCCGGCGGCGCGCGCGACCACCAGCTCGAGCCGGCGGGAGAGCGCGAGATAGCAGGTCATGGCGCCGATCAGCATACAGAACGGCGTCAGCTTCTCGAGCAGCTGCGGCACCCGGAACAGCGAGGTCTCGGCGACCATCAGCGCGGAGGCGGACGCGAGCCCTGAGGTCTTGCGCACCATCTCGATGTAGTCGACCAGCACCAGCAGCAGGAAGATGCTCGCGAACACGCCGAGCGCCGCGACGACGAAGCGTCCGGCGAAATAGCGTCCGAGTGTGTTGGTGAGCATGCTCATGCGGTCGCCGGCCGTCTGAACAGCCGTGCGATGCGCGCGTTCGACCTGTTGATGGCCTCCATGAGGCGGGCAGGCGGCTCGACCACGACGCCGCCGATGATCATCCACAGCCCGACACCGATGGCGCCAATGACCATCGCGTATTGGAACAGCACCGGGCCTGGCGACTTCACCGCCATCACCGAACAGGCAAATCCCGCCATGCGCAGGCCGAACACGGCGATGATGGAGCCGCCGATCGAGAAGTTGCGGCTCTGGCGGGTGGTGCGCGGTGCGCCGAGGAAGGCAAAGGTCAGCACGGCAAAGGCGAAGGGATAGATCGGCGCCAGCAGGCTGTCATGCAGGGCTGATCGGAACTGCCCGGGAATCTGCTTGTAGACCGGATCGTCCTCGTACGGCGCGAACAGCTCCCACAGATAGCGCTCGCGAATGCCGAGGGTGACGTCGTGGCCCTGGCCCGAGAACTTCGACATGTCGAAGCCGTAGCGGCCGAACGCCACTAGCGCCGGATCGCGCTTGCCGGCCTCGAAGCGCTGCAGATTGCCGTCCTTCAGCACCAGGAACGATCCGGTCTCGTTCTTCACGACCTCGCCGTGCTCGGCGACGATCGAGACGCGCTCGTTGGGATCGCGGCGGTCGTCGATGAAGATACCGGCGAGGATGCCGCCCGGCTGGCGTTCGCGGATCCGGATCGTGAGGTTCTTGTCGAGCTGGGCGAAGCGGCCTGGCTGCAGGATGTTGGTGAGCACGTCGGCCGTGATCTCGGCATCCCACTGCTTGATCCGCCGCATGCCGTCGGGAGCAAGATAGGCCGCGATGAAGGCCACCAGCAGGGCGACCACGCAGGTGGCATAGAAGAACGGATAGAACAGCCGGAACGGCGAGAAGCCGGCGGCATTCATCACGATGATCTCGGAGTCGGTCGCCAGCTTGTTCAGCGTATGCGAGATCGCGATCATCAGCGCGATCGGCGAGATGATCAGGACCAGCGCAGGCACGACGAGGCTGGTGATGCCGAGGAAGGTGAGGATGGTCTGACCCTGGCTGGTCATCAGGTCGATGCCGCGCAACGCCTGCGTAATCCAGATCACGCCGGTGAGGCTGACCAGGACCAGCGCAAACGACGCCAGCGTCGTGCGGAAGATGTACTTATCGATCGACCCCATGCGCTACCGCACGAATCCCCACCAAAGCCCCAACATTCGTCCCGGGAATGTCCGGCTGTCCGACCCATCCCGGAAGGGATCCCCAGGGTCGCGCAGCCATCTCGTCCACCGGCTTACTCTCTCACTACCATCCCTTTGATCCGTCAACAAAATGGCTGCCCCGTGGCGCCCTCATTATATGGTTAATATTTCCCTCGTTGTGGCTCGGCGGCCACGGCGGTGCTTGGCATCTGCCGGGCCGGTGGCCCATAGTGGGGAAAGTCCAGTGAATCGCCGTTCAGCTCCGGCCCGTGGCCGGGACCGCCGATCGGCAAAAGCCCTATGATTTTGAGGAGTTACCCATGTCCGATGCCATCAAGGTCGGCTTTGTCCCGCTGTCATCAGCCGCCCGTGGCATTCTCGTGGTGTTCTGTGACGACGGCCTGAAGCTGGGGCCGGCGACGACCAAGGCGCTGGGCGGCGCTGGCGAACTGGTGAAGCGGGCGGCCTCCGCCGCCGGCTTCAAAGGTAAAAGCGGCGCGGCCCTCGACATCCTGGCGCCGGAGGGGGTGAAGGCCACTCGCCTGGTCGTCATCGGCGCCGGCAAGGCGGCAGGGCTGAAGGCGAACGACTTCCTCAAATTCGGCGGCGTGGCGGCGAGCAAGCTCTCGGCCAGTGCCGCCGCCATGACCATCATCGCCGAACTGCCCAGTGGCGCCATGAGCAGCGAGCAGGCGGTCGGGATCGCCGCGGGCCTGCGCTTACGCGCCTACAAGTTCGACCGCTACAAGACCAAGAAGAAGGAGGGCGAGGAGGGCGGCCTGCGCGCCGACATCTCGCTTGCGGTGGGTGACGTCACCGCCGCGAAGAAGGCGTTTGCCTCGGCCGGCGCTGTCGTCGACGGCGTGATCATCGCGCGCGACCTCGTCAACGAGCCGCCGAACGTGCTTTTCCCCGAGGAATTCGCGCGCCGCGCCAGCCAGCTCCGCAAGCTCGGCGTCAAGGTCGAGGTGCTCGACGTCAAGGCGATGGACAAGCTCGGCATGGGCGCGCTGCTCGGCGTCGGCCAGGGCTCGTCGCGGCCAAGCCGCACCGTGATCATGCGCTGGGACGGCGGCAAGAAGGGCGAGGCGCCGGTCGCCTTCGTCGGCAAGGGTGTCTGCTTCGACACTGGCGGCATCTCGATCAAGCCGGCCGGCAGCATGGAAGACATGAAGGGCGACATGGGGGGGCGGCCTGCGTCGTCGGCCTGATGCACGCGCTCGCAGCGCGCAAGGCCAAGGCCAACGTGGTCGGCGCCATCGGTCTCGTCGAGAACATGCCTGACGGCAATGCGCAGCGGCCGGGCGACATCGTCACCTCGATGTCGGGCCAGACCATCGAGATCATCAACACCGACGCGGAGGGCCGTCTCGTGCTGGCCGACGTGCTCTGGTACGTCGCCAAGAAGACGAAGCCGAAATTCATGGTGGATCTGGCGACGCTGACCGGCGCGATCATGGTCGCGCTCGGCACCGAGCATGCCGGCATGTTCTCCAACAATGACGAGCTCGCCGAACGCCTGCTGACGGCCGGCATCGAGAGCGGCGAGAAGGTCTGGCGCATGCCGCTCAGCCCCGATTACGACAAGCTGATCGATTCCCAGTTCGCCGACATGAAGAACACCGGCGGCCGCCATGGCGGCTCGATCACCGCGGCGCAGTTCCTGCAGCGCTTCGTCGACGGCACGCCCTGGGCGCATCTCGACATCGCCGGCACCGCCATGGGCGCGCCGAAGACCGACATCAACCAGAGCTGGGGCAGCGGCTATGGCGTCCGGCTGCTTGATCGACTGGTCGCAGATCACTACGAGCGCAAATGATCCAAGATGACTGAAGTGCTGTTCTACCATCTGCAAAACATGACGGTGGAGAACGTGTTGCCGCCGCTTCTCGAGAAATCGCTGGAGCGCGGCTGGCGCGTCGTGGTGCAGGCGACCTCGCCGGAGCGCGCCGATGCGCTGGATGCGCATTTATGGACCTATCGCGACGATTCCTTCCTGCCTCACGCGACATGGCGCGTGAGCGACGTCGCCGATCAGCCGATCGTGCTGGCGGTCGAGGAGGACAATCCCAACGGCGCCAATGTCCGCTTCCTGGTCGACGGCGCGGCGCTGCCGCAGGACGCGCCGAGCTATGAGCGCATGGTGCTGCTGTTCAACGGCGACGATCCGGATGCGCTCGCGCTCGCCCGCAGCGCCTGGACGGATTGCAAGGCGCGGGGATTTGATGTCACTTATTGGCAGGCCGACGAACGGGGCCGGTGGCAACGCCGGAATTAGCGTCTTTCGCAATTAATGATAATTTGCACTTTCCGGGCGATGATGGTTTTTGTCACCTTCGTGCCGCAAAGTGATGTTGGTACAATCGCTTAGGGCTGGTCCTTGACGCGGGGAATTTAGTTTATCGTGCGACATCAAAAGCTTCCCAGGTCGCTCATAGTTGCGTTGGTTGCCGTAGCACCGCTGGTTGCGGGCTGCTCCGGCGGGACCGATCTGCTCGCGTCAGCCAAGGACGCGCAATGGTTCAACACGCCGAGCCGCCTGTTCATCAAGAGCATCTCGATCGAATCGCCGCCGCTGACCCCCGACAAGCCGGTGATGGCAGAGGATCTGGTCAGTGCCGACGGGGCCTGTCCCGGCATGACGCCGCCTCCTGGACCTGCCGACGCCAACGCGTCGACCACGGCACCGGTCTCGTACGGCGGCACGGTCGCGCTCGGCCACACCGAATGCGACGTGGTGCGCGGCATCGGCGCGCCCTCCAACGTCAACCTCTCCAGTGATGCCGCCGGCCGCCGCGTCGCCGTCGTGACCTGGACCACCGGCCCGCGCGCGGGCATCTACACCTTCACCTCCGGCCGCCTGTCCTCGATCGAGGGCCCGCCGGAAGCGCCGGTCATGCCGAAGGCGGCGAAGCCGAAAGCGAAGAAGAAGTCGGCGTAAGTGCTTCCGCCCCGGACGCTGCGCAGCACGATAGTGATGAGCTGCGGAGCCGGGGCCCAGTGCTCGTGGTGCGATGGGTCCCGGCTCTGAGCGGACGCGCAAGCGCTGCAGCGTGTCCGGGACACGAGAATGAGCTAACCCGCCGCCTCGTCGAACTGCGTGCTCGCCTTCAGCCACAGCTCCTCCGCGCGCGCCAGCGCGCTCGCCGCGTTGGCGCGCGCCTTCGACAATTGCGCCGCCTGCTTGGGATCTCGCGTAAAAATGTCGGGCAGCGACAGCGCGGTGTCGATCTTGGCGATGATGTCGCTGACGCGGGCGATCTCGCTCTCGGCATCCGCGATGCGCTTCTTCAGCGAGCCGCGATTGTCCGATTTCGGACGTTGCGGCTTCTCAGCTGCGGTGCTGCGCTCGCGCGGGGCGGGTTCGCCGTTGCGCGACGACAGCACCAGGCGGCGGTATTCGTCGAGGTCGCCGTCGTAATTGGTGACGGTGCGGTCGGCGACGATCCAGAGCTGGTCGGCGCAGGCCTCGATCAGATAGCGGTCATGCGAGACCATGATCACGGCGCCGGGGAATTCGTTGATGGCTTCCGCGAGCGCGGCGCGGCTGTCGATGTCGAGATGGTTGGTCGGCTCGTCCAGGATGATCATGTTGGGGCCGAAGAAGGTCGCCAGCCCCAGCAGCAGCCGCGCCTTCTCGCCGCCGGACAGTTTGGCGACCTTGGTGTCGGCCGCCTTGCCGGAGAAGCCGATCGCGCCGGCGCGCGCCCGCACCTTGGCCTCGGGCGCATCGCCCATCAGCTTGCGGACATGGTCGTAGGTCGAGGCGTCCTCGTTCAGCTCATCCAGCTGATGCTGCGCGAAATAGGCGATCGACAGCTTGTCCGCGCGCGTCACCTTGCCGGAGAACGGCGCGAGCCGCCCCGCGAGCAGCTTGACCAGCGTCGACTTGCCGTTGCCGTTGGAGCCGAGAAGGGCGATACGGTCGTCATTGTCGATACGCAAGGTGACACGGTTCAGCACCGGCATTGCCGGATCGTAGCCGACCGAGGCGTTGTCGACGGCGATGATCGGCGGCGACAACAGCTTCTCCGGCGCCGGGAAGGTGATCTCGCGGACGTCCTGGGTCACCAGCGCATTGATCGGCTTGAGGCGCTCCAGCATTTTCACGCGGGATTGAGCCTGGCGCGCCTTCGAGGCTTTGGCCTTGAAGCGGTCGACGAAAGCTTGCAGGCGAGCCCGCTCCGCCTCCTGGCGCTTGACCGCCTTGGCATCGAGCAGTTCGCGCGTGGCGCGCTGCTCCTCGAAGGAGGAGTAGGTGCCCTTGTAGAGCGTGAGCTTGTTGCGCTCCAGATGCAGGATCTGGTCGACCGAGCTCTCCAGCAGGTCGCGGTCATGGCTGATCACGATCACCGTGCGCGGATAATGTGCAAGGTGATCCTCCAGCCACAACGTGCCTTCGAGATCGAGATAGTTGGTGGGCTCGTCGAGCAGCAGCAGGTCTGGCGCCGCGAACAGGGTGGCGGCGAGCGCGACGCGCATGCGCCAGCCGCCGGAGAACTCGGCGCAGGGGCGGAGCTGGTCGGCGGCGGAGAAGCCGAGACCGGACAGGATCGCGGCCGCGCGGCTCGGGGCCGAATGCGCGTCGATATCGACCAGCCGGGTCTGGATCTCCGCGATCCGGTCCGGATCGGTGGCGCTTTCGGATTCGTGAAGCAGTGCGTCGCGTTCGAGATCGGCCTTGAGCACGACGGAGATCAGGCTTTCGGGGCCATTCGGCGCCTCTTGCGCGAGGCTGCCGACGCGCCAGCGCGGCGGCAGGGTCACCGTGCCGTGCTCGGCCGAAAGCTCGCCCCGGATCACCTTGAACAGGGTCGATTTGCCGGTGCCGTTGCGTCCGACCATGCCGACGCGTGATCCGGGCGTGATCTGCACGGAACTCTGGTCAATCAGAAGGCGTCCGGCGAGGCGGATGGAGAGGTCGGTGATAGCAAGCATGCGGCGTTGTCACCGCAGCCGGGGGCAAACGCAACCCGTTTTTCCGTGTGTCCGCCGGCCAGGACGTATCGAGTCAGTGCGAATCGCGGTCGCGCTTCCTCAACTCGTCGAGGAGCTGCTCGAGATGGGTCGGGAGCCGGGGGTCGGGGCGCAGGCGTTGCTGGAGCCGCTCGCCCACGGCATCGCAAATCGAGCGGCTGGTGCGCCGGTCGATCTGTTCGCTGTCATTGGCATAAAGGCTGGGCATCGCCGGGTTCCGTGTTTGCAAGGTAACGACACGGTATCAAGTCATTGGCCCTCAAAATGGTTTCGCATTTGATGGGGATTGCCCGGCTTTCTCGTAAAGATTGCATGACCGCGTCGTATCGGCCCAAATACAAAGCCCCGGCGCAGGGGAACGCCGGGGCTTCGCTTGGAAGGCACCTTGGGGCAAAGGTGCCTTTGGACGGTATTCTCGAAAGGTGCTGTCGGGTTCAGTAGCAGCGGTTGATCATCCGCCAGCGGGGTCCCCAGGGGGTCGGGACCAGCCGGCGCATATAGCAACCGCCATAACCGTAGGAGACGACCGGGCCGCGGCCGTAGAAGCGCGGGCCGCCCCAGCCGTAGCCGTAGCCGTAGCCGTGGCCCCAGCCGCCGCCATGCCAGCCGCCACCATGCCAGTGAGCGGAGGCGGAGGTCGGCGCCAGCGCGGCGCCCAGCGCGAGCGCGGCAACTGCGGCAAGCGAAAGTTTCCTCAACATCGTGATCTCCTCAGAACTGCCGGCGCGGGGCTATCGCGCCGATGGAAAGGCCTTTCGAAACGGTCTGCCTCGGGAGGAGGCTTTGGCTTCGATAGATCCGACCTTACGCCCGCGAGGCTGAACCAAGTCCTGAACGGAGCCTTCAGATTGGGTTCATCTGGGTGAAATCTCGGTAATCCATGCCTAAGTTGGCGGGGCAGCCTGCGGCGAAGCGCCTGTGAGAGCCATTCCCGCGGTCGCTTGCCGTATTGCGGCGGCGCCGATATAAGCCCGGCAACTCCGAACCACTGCTTTCTTCTCAAGGACAAGATTATGGCCATCGAACGCACTTTCTCGATCATCAAGCCCGATGCGACCGCGCGTAACCTGACCGGTGCGGTCAACGCCGTGATCGAAAAGGCGGGCCTGCGGATCGTCGCGCAGAAGCGCATCCGCATGACCAAGGAACAGGCCGAGACCTTCTATGCCGTCCACAAGGCTCGCCCGTTCTTCGGCGAGCTCGTCGAGTTCATGACCTCGGGCCCGGTGGTGGTGCAGGTTCTGGAAGGCGAGGGTGCCGTCGCCAAGTACCGCGACGCGATGGGTGCGACCGATCCGTCCAAGGCGGCCGAGGGCACCATCCGCAAGCTCTACGCAAAGTCGATCGGCGAGAATTCCGCGCACGGCTCGGATGCGCCGGAGACCGCCGCGATCGAGATCGCGCAGTTCTTCTCGGGCAACGAGATCGTCGGCTGATCCGTCAGCCGATAAGTTGATATCGACGGGGCGAAAGGACTGATTGTGAACTGGCTCTGGCAGATCTTCGATCCCGCTACGATCGGGGCGTTCTTCACCCAGTTCCGCAATGAGATGGCCGAACCGACCTTCTGGATCGCGGTCGGCAAGATCATCTGGATCAACATCCTGCTCTCCGGCGACAACGCGCTGGTGATCGCGCTCGCCTGCCGCGGTCTCAAGCCGCGGCACCGGTTGTGGGGCATGATCTTCGGTGCCGGCGCAGCGGTGTTTCTGCGCATCATCTTCACCGGCATCGTCGCGAGCCTGATGGAGCTGCCGTACCTCAAGCTGGTCGGGGGTCTCGCGTTGATCGTGATCGCGGCGAAGCTGCTGGTGCCGGAGAACGAGGAAGAGGACGACGTCGAGTCCGCTTCGCATCTCTGGCAGGCGGTGCAGATCGTCGTCGTCGCCGACATCGTCATGAGTCTCGACAACGTCATCGCGGTCGCGGCCGCGGCCAATGGCAGCGTGCCGCTGCTGGTGCTCGGCCTTGCCATCAGCGTCCCCCTGATCGTCGCCGGTGCCGCGCTGATCATGGCGCTGCTCGCGAAGCTGCCGGTGCTGGTGTGGGCCGGTGCGGCGCTGCTCGGCTGGGTCGCGGGCGAAGTGATCGCGACCGATCCCGGCATCGCGCCGAAGCTGCACACGCTGTTCGAGGGTCCGTTCGGTGCCTCGCTGGACAGCATGCTCGGCGCGTTGCGCATCCCGCCGCAATTCACTCATGGCGGCGCAGGCGGTGAAAATCTCTGCGCAGCGCTCGGCGTCGTCGTGGTGATCGTGGTCGGCTATATCTGGCGCTGGCGCAGTATGAGCCAAGCCGCGGTCGAGGCGTCCGAGCGCCACGCCAAGGCGTCGGCGGAGTGATTTTCTAGCGTCGGACGATCGAGCCCGCGCGGCCGATCAGGCGGGCGAGCTGGCGGAAGCGGCTGCCGACGCGGTCGGCGACGAGGTCGCCGAGCCGATGCTCGAACACCAGCATCAGATTGCGGCCCTGGTTGCGGAAATGCGTTGCCGGCAATACGCCCGGGCGCGCGGCCGAGATCAAGTGCGCGACGCGGAACGCTGCGCCAAGCAGGCGGGCACGTTCGAGCTGGGCCGGCGTCAGCAGCTCCTGCGTCGTCAGCGGCGGCTGGTTTTCCTCGCTCAGGCCCGCATAGCGGTAGAACACGGACAGGCCGACAAAAGCGCGTTCGGTGTGGGTGATTGCGCCGAAATTGCCGTTGACGACGAGGCTCAGCGTCTGCTCGCCGCGATGGTCGGGATGCACGCGCCAGCCGATGTCGGAGAGCAGGCACGCCGCATGGCGCAGCCTGCGGTCCTCGTCGGTCTCGCGCAGCTTCACCACGCGCGCGAGGCGATCGGTCCAGGCGATCAGCTCGCGGGCGTGCTTGGCCGAGCGTGACAGCAACTGGTTCAGCTCTTCCGCCGCGCAGATCAAACCGTCCTTGTTGCGTTCGGTCTCCGTTAGCTTCTCGTGAAGCAGGCCCTCGCGCACGCCGAAGGTCGAGAACACGATGGTTTTCGGTTTCGCCACCCGGATGATGTGCTCGAGCACCAGCGCCGCATAGGTGAGGAGCGGGCGGCGGGCGTCGGCGACCACCTCGATGTCTGCGAGCATGCCGGTGGCCGCAAGGCGGCGCAGACGGCGCGAGAAGTCGAGCGCCTCGGCAGCCGAAATCGAGTAACCGTGCATCACCTGGAGCGGATAGCCGCTCTGGAGAATGTGGATGCGCGCGAGCGCGCGCCAGGTGCCGCCGACGGCGTAGAAGGTGCGGCCGTGGCCCGCGGTGAGCTGCGGCACGTCGTCGAGCTCCTCGTGCACGATGCGGTCGGCGCGCTTGAGCGATTTGTGCGCGAGGTCCTGCAGCGCGAGGCCGCCGAGCGGCAGCGTCACGCCGCTGCGCACGCTGTTCCTGCGCACGTCGATCAGCTCGAGCGAGCCGCCGCCGAGATCGCCGACGATGCCGTCGGGATGATGGATGCCGGAGATGACGCCGAGCGCCGACAGCCGCGCCTCGCGCGGGCCCGACAGAATCTCGATCTTCACGGCGCAGATGCGCTCGGCTTTCGCGATGAAATCAGGGCCATTCGAGGCGTCGCGGCAGGCCGCGGTGGCAATCGCGAACACGCGTCCGACCTGCATCACCCGGCACAGCGCGCGGAAGCGCTTCAGCGAGGTCAGCGCCTTGTCGACGGCATCGGGCGCGAGCAGGCCCGTGCTCTGCACCTCGCGTCCGAGACCGCACAGCGTCTTCTCGTTGAAGATCGGTATGAGGCTTCGCGCCAGCCCCTCGTAGACGACGAGACGGACCGAGTTGGAGCCGATATCGATGACAGCGACGCTCGAGCCGCGCTTGCGCGGCCGCTTCACGTCAGAGATCCCGGATCAGGATTGATGACGTTCATTACGGCGCGTGAGACGGCGCGGCGAGGATTCCTTGAGCGACTTTCCACGGCCAGACAGACTCGGATTTGTCATGAAGTAGTTGTGGACGTTGAAAGGCTCCTCGCCCTTCGCGGCCTTCATACGCGTTGAGGACCCGTCCGGCAACAATTGCCAGCTTTGCTCATTGTCCTTGAGATTCGCGACCATGATCTGTTCGAGAACCTGCTGATGCACCGTGGGATTTTGCAGCGGACACAGCACCTCGACGCGGCGGTCGAGGTTGCGCGGCATCATGTCGGCCGAGGAGATATACACAGCCGCTTTGGCGCCCGGCAGGCCCTGGCCCATGCCGAAGCAGTAGATTCGGCCGTGTTCCAGGAAGCGTCCGATGATCGACTTGACGCGGATGTTCTCCGACAGGCCGGGAATGCCGGGCCGCAGACAACAGATGCCGCGCACCACGAGCTCGACCTGAACGCCAGCCTGCGAGGCCTCGTAGAGCGCGTCGATGATGTCGGGGTCCACCAGCGCATTCATCTTCATCCAGACCGCGCCCGGACGGCCGTGCTTGGCGTGTGCGGTCTCGCCCTGGATGTGTTCGATGATGCGCTTGCGCAAGGTCAGCGGCGACACCGCCATCTTTTCCAGATCGCTCGGCGCGGCATAGCCGGTGATGAAGTTGAACACGCGCGCGGCGTCGCGGCCGATCGTCGGGTCCGAGGTAAAATAGGAGAGGTCGGTGTAGATGCGCGCGGTCACCGGGTGGTAATTCCCGGTGCCGGTGTGGACGTAGGTCGTGAGGCTGCCGCCCTCGCGGCGCACCACCATCGAGAGCTTGGCGTGCGTCTTCAATTCGAGGAAGCCGTAGACGACCTGCACGCCGGCGCGTTCGAGGTCGCGCGCCCAGCGGATGTTGGCCTCTTCGTCGAAGCGCGCCTTCAGCTCGATCAGCGCGGTGACGGATTTGCCGGCTTCGGCAGCCTCCGCGAGTGTGCGCACGATCGGCGAGTTGTTGGAGGTGCGATAGAGCGTCTGCTTGATCGCGACGACGTCAGGGTCGCGCGCGGCCTGCTGCAGGAACTGCACCACCACGTCGAAGGATTCGTAGGGGTGATGGACGACGAGGTCCTTCTGCCGGATCGCGGCAAAGATGTCGCCGCCATGCTCGCGCACACGCTCGGGATGGCGCGGCACGTAAGGGGTGAATTCGAGGTCGGGTCGGTCGAGGCGGGTGAGCTGCGAGAGCTCGTTCATGGCGAGCACGCCGTCGACCAGGAACACCTCGTCGTCGGCGGCCGAGAGCGCGTGCTGGACGAAGTTGCGCAGCTGCTCCGGCATCTTGGCGTCGATCTCAAGCCGGATCACCGAACCGCGGCGGCGGCGCTTGAGCGCGGTCTCGAACAGGCGAACGAGATCTTCGGCCTCTTCCTCGATTTCGAGCTCGGAGTCGCGGAGGATACGGAAGGCGCCCTGGCCCTGAAGGTTGTAGCCGGGGAATAGCCGGTTGATGAACAGGCCGGTCGCCTGTTCCAGCGAGATCAGCCGGACCACCTTGCCTTCGGATGGCAGACGGATGAAGCGGTCGATCTTGCCGGGCATGCGGATCAGCGCGTTCATCTGCCTGCCGTCGGCGGCGCGCGTGAGCTGCAGCGCGATGGTGAAGCCGAGGCTCGGAATGAACGGGAAGGGGTGGGCCGGGTCGATCGCCAGCGGAGTCAGCAGTGGGAACACGTTGTTGAGGAAATAGTCCTCGATCCAGGTCCGCTCCGCCTTGGTGACGTCCTTGCCGTCGACCAGCGCAATGCCGTCGTCGGCGAGCGTGCCGCGCAGGGCGGCCCAGATCGCCTGCTGGTCGGAGGCCAGCTCGGAGACGGTGCGGTTGATCAGCGCCAGCTGCTCGGACGGGGTCAGTCCGTCGGGGGCGCGCTCGGCAATGCCCTCGCGGATCTGAGCCTTGATGCCTGCGACGCGAACCATGAAGAACTCGTCGAGGTTATTCGCTGAAATCGACAGGAACCGCACCCGCTCCAGCACGGGATGGCTGGGATTGACCGATTCCTCGAGGACGCGGCGGTTGAAATGCAGCCAGGACAGCTCGCGATTGATGAATCGTTCGGGGCTCAACGCGATCGCCGGCAGGCTCTCGGTCTCCGTGGCTTTTTCTTTGTTTTCAACAGTTTGCGCGGAGTCCATGAGAAGTCGGTCCATCCAGTTCGCCCCAATTTGCGATCCATGCGCAAAACCGGCGGGAGCATGTGTTAGTCCGATGACGTTTCGATGACATTGATGTTCCGCCGCCGGCCTGCGTCAAGCGGCCATAAGGTTGGACGATCAGGTCAGGTGTCCCGGAGCAGCTCGGCGGCCAGCGCCCTTGTCACGGGGCGGCCGAGCCGCAGGGCCTCGCTGTCGAGCAGTTCCACAGCCCGCCGGGCGGCCGCCGAGGACCGTTCCAGGCGGGTGGCGAGATAGCTGACCACGCTCTCGTCCACGGCGAGCTGGCGATCGGCGCAGAACTTGACGATCAGGCCGCGGAAAAGCTGGTCGTCGGGCGGCAGCAGTGAGATGACAGGCACCGCGCGCAGCCGCGAGCGCAGGTCGCGCAGCTCGATCTGCAGCGATGCCGGCATCTCGCGTCCGGTGAAGAGCACATAGGCGCCGTCCTCGCGGGCAAGGTTCATCAGGTGGAACAGGGCGCGCTCGTCGAACGCTCCGGCCTTGAGATCCTCGACCACCAGCGCGCCGGTGGCGAGCGCGCCTGGGACGGCTTCGGCGGTCAGACCGTCGGCGGTGGTCGAGCGGGCACCGGCGTCCTCGGCCCAGATCGCGGCGAGATGGCTCTTGCCGCTTCCTTCCGGGCCGGCCAGCCACATGATCCGGTTCGGCCATTCGTGCCAGGCATCGACGAGGGCAAGACCGGCGGCGTTGGCCGGGCCTTCGAGGAAATTGTCCCGGCTGAGGCTCTCCGCATGCGGAAGCGAGAACGCCAATTGTCGGGGGTGAACGCGGCCTGCCACGCTTGCTGTGCTCCGTGCCGGCGCGCCGGCTTGGTTTTTAGAGACTGGACGTATCGAGCGGGAGTTGGCCTTTTGCGGGGCCGCCTCCCGGCTCATTTGGCTTCGATCGCTTTACTTGGCGTCGATCGTGCTCATGTGCCGCAACCACTCGACGAGGTACAGCGACACCGAGGACAGCGTGAAGACCGTCACGAGACCCATCAGGATCATATCATAGGGCGCCGCGTTGAATCCGAAGGCGAGGGCGGCCAGCACCAGGGCCGCATAGGCCACCTGGGCTGCGGTGTTGAGCTTCGACACTTTCGAGGGCTTCATCTCGACCGGCTTGTCGAACAGCCAGGAGACGATCACCGCGGTGACGATCATGATGTCGCGAGACACCACCAGGATGACGATCCAGCGCGGGATGTCGCCCCAGATGCCCAGCGCCAGGTAGATCGAGACCAGCAGCGCCTTGTCGGCGAGCGGGTCGAGCAGGGCGCCGAGCTCGCTCGTCATGTTGAAGCGCTTGGCCAGGAACCCGTCGACGGCATCGCTGATGCCGGCGATGAGGAACACGGCGAACGCCACTTCCATTTGGCTCGACACGATGGCCCAGACGATGATCGGGACCAGCATGATGCGGCCCAGGGTAATGATATTCGGAATACTCACACGGCGCTTCCCGGCACCCGGCCTGACCTCGAATCCCGCCTCTTGGTGAGGCTGAACCGGTTGATATCTACATAGTATAGGGCGGGGCGCCATGCGAGCCATTGCGCGTCCCCGGAATTCGACGTAACCAGCCGCAAACCCACTGGAAATCGGGCATGACCGACCGCAAAAACGGCCTCACTTACGCCGATTCAGGCGTCGATATCGATGCGGGCAACCGCCTGGTCGACCTGATCAAGCCGATGGTGCGCGCCACCGCACGGCCCGGCGCCGACGCCGAGATCGGCGGTTTCGGCGGCCTGTTCGACCTCAAGGCGGCCGGATTCAAGGACCCCGTCCTCGTCGCCGCCACCGACGGCGTCGGCACCAAGGTGAAGATCGCGATCGAGACCGGCCTGCATGGCGGGATCGGCATCGACCTCGTCGCCATGAGCGTCAACGACCTTGTGGTGCAGGGCGCCGAGCCGCTGTTCTTCCTGGACTATTTTGCCTGCGGCAAGCTCGACCCGGAGGCGACCGCCTCGATCGTCGCCGGCGTTGCCGAAGGCTGCCGCGAATCCGGCTGCGCGCTGATCGGCGGCGAGACCGCCGAGATGCCCGGCCTCTACAAGGATGGCGACTACGACCTCGGCGGCTTTGCCGTCGGCGCCGCCGAGCGCGGCACGCTGCTGCCGCGCAAGAACATCGCCGCGGGCGATGCCGTGATCGGCCTCGCCTCGTCGGGCGTGCACTCCAACGGCTTCTCGCTGGTGCGCAAGATCGTCGAGCAGTCGGGCCTCGGCTTCGAGGCGCAGGCGCCGTTCGCGCCGGTCATGACGCTCGGCGGCGCGCTGCTGACGCCGACCAGGCTCTATGTCAAATCCTGCCTGCGCGCGATCCGCGAGACCGGCGCGGTGAAGGGGCTCGCCCACATCACCGGCGGCGGCTTCACCGACAACATTCCGCGCGTGCTGCCGAACCATCTCGGCGTCGGCATCGACCTTGCGCGCCTGCCGGTGCTGCCGGTGTTCAAATGGCTGGCCGCGCAGGGCGGCATTGCGGAACTCGAACTGTTGCGCACCTTCAACTGCGGTATCGGCATGATCGCGATCGTCGAGCCGGACAAGGTCGACGAGGTCGTGCGGGTCTTCACCGATGCCGGCGAGACCGTGGCGCAGCTCGGCACCGTGATCCCGGCCGAGGGCGAGCACCGCGTCGTCTATAACGGCCACCTCGATCTGGCGCTGTGATGAAGCGCCGCGTCGCCATCCTGATTTCGGGCCGCGGCTCCAACATGTCCGCCCTGATCAGGGCCGCCGCTGCTGCGGATTTTCCGGCGGAGATCTCGCTCGTCATCTCGAACAAGGCCGATGCGCCCGGGCTCGAACGGGCGAGGGCGGCCGGCGTCAACACGCTGGTGATCGAGAGCAAGCCGTTCGGCAAGGACCGCGCCGGTTTCGAGAAGTTGCTGCAGGCAGCCCTCGACCAGCACGGCATCGAGCTGATTTGTCTGGGCGGCTTCATGCGTCTGTTCACGGCCGAGTTCACCAGAGCCTGGTACGGGCGGATGCTCAACATCCACCCGTCGCTGCTGCCGTCGTTCCCCGGTTTGGACCCGCACGGCCAGGCCCTGCGCGCCGGCGTCAAACTGTCTGGCGCGACAGTGCACTTCGTCATCCCCGAGACCGATGCCGGCCCGATCGTGATGCAGGGCGCGGTCCCCGTCGGCGATCACGACACCGGGGATACGCTGTCGGAGCGCATCCTCGAAGTCGAGCACCGCATCTATCCCGAGGCGCTGCGGCTGCTGGCGACCGGCAAGGTCCGGATCGAGGGCGATGTCTGCAAGACGGCGGGCAGCGCGGCGTCGGAAAATTTTCTGGTTGCGCCGGTGGTCGGCTGAAGGCGCCGTCACGTTTCGCCGCCTCAAACAAAATCCCCCGGCAGAGCCGGGGGCAACGTCATGATCTCTCGTTTGTCAGGCGTGAGAGAAGTCAGGAGACCTTGAGGTTTTCCGCGGAGGCTTTGCCGCGGTTCTCCACGAGGTCGTATTCAACCACCTGGTTTTCGTTGAGGGTCGAGAGTCCGGCCCGTTCGACGGCGGAGATGTGGACGAACACGTCCTTGTCGCTGCCGTTCGGCTTGATGAACCCATAGCCCTTGGTCGGGTTGAACCATTTGACGGTGCCCTTTTGCGGCATCCTCAGTCTCCTCCGCTGGATACAAAAACGACGCGGCCGCTTTTCGCGTGCCACGCCACAAACGGGCTTCCGGAAGTCTGTTCGAGTCTCAATGTCGCGAAACGCACAGCCGAGCGGCCAATTCCGATTGTGTTCAATATTGCAACATGAAAAGCGCGCGTTAGCAAGCCGCGTGCGGATTTCAAGACCGGCTCGGATGTCACCGCGCGCAAATTACGACCTGTGGCCGCGGAACCACAATCAGGGCAATAGCCTCGGCGATGACATGCCCGCAGGTTGACCCTTAGTGGCAGTTCGGCACAAATCGCAGCAGGGTGCCGCAGCATCGTGTTGCATTTTTGCGCGCCGCCATTTTGCTTCGGGATTCATCGTCATGCGCTGCACCTCGCAGCCCTCCGGGACACGGCAGACGACCGGGCTGGACCGCGCCCGCCGGATCATGACGGCTGTCGCGTTCGTCGTGACGATGTGCGCGGCGACACCCGGCTTCGCGCAGAGCCCGACTCCCACGCCGACCCCGACGCCGACAGCATCGCCGACGCCGGTGCCGACCTCGACCAATTACGACCAATCCGCCGGCAACAGCGCGCTCAATCTCGGCTCGAATTTCCTGGAGCGGCTCGGTAACCAGGCCTCTGGCGGCGTCAACCGGGCATTCCGCACCAATCCCGGCGGCGGCGGTGCGTCCGCGACCACGGAAGATCCGCGCTACCGCACCTGGTTCGAAGGCTATGGCATCTCGGTCCGGACCGATGCGCAGGGCGATTTCGTCGGCGACAAGCGCAGGACATTCGGAGGCGTCGCCGGCTTTGGCGCGCGGGTCGCCCCTGGCGTCAATCTCGGCTTCTCCGTCGACCAGAGCCATACCGACATCGACGTGCCGCTGGCGCTCCAGTCGGCAACGCTCGACCTGACGCAACTCGGCTTCAGCGGCTCGGTCGACAAGGGCCCCTGGACCTGGGCGTTCGCGGTGGTGCACGGTTTCGGCAAGGTCCGCTCCAGCCGCGACACCGGCCTTGGCCTTGCGACCGCCGGCTATCGCGCCGCCGTCGACGGCGCGCTGACCGAGATCAGCTATTACTGGACCCGGGACCAGATGCGCATCGTGCCCAAGGGCGCGCTCGAATATGTGCGCGCCACCAGCGCCGCGTTCCAGGAGGCGGGAGGGCTCGATCCGCTCAACGTCGGCTCCACCGCGCTGTCGCGCGCGCGCGTCATGATCGGCGCCGAGATCGGGCGCTATTTCATCTTCGACCGGAAGATTTTGGACCTGTCAGCCTACGGCAAGTTCGTCGACAATTTTTATCAGAATTTGGGATCGGTGCAGGTCAGCCTCGGCACCCAGAACATCGTCGTGCCCGGCATCGGCGAGAGCCGTTACGGCATGGATGCCGGCGCCTCGGCCTCGCTCAGCCTCACCAGCACCGCGCGGCTCTACGTCAATTACGACGGCAAGTTCCGCAACGAGCTGACATCGCACCAGGGCACGGTCGGCTTCGAATATCGGTGGTGAGGCGCGCTCAGATCGGCGTCGCCGCGGCGTATCCCGTCAATCCAAACCCCTCGCGCGCGGCCGTCATCATCGGCACCAGCGCGTTTGGATGGATGAACTCGTCGCGGAAGCAGGGATAGGTCTTGGGGTCGAAGATCTTCTTCAGCCATTCCACCACGATCTTGTGACGCTCGGAGGAGCGGAACTCCTTGTGATAGGTGAGCCAGAGATCGGCGTGATGGCTGACGCCGAGATCGACGGCGACCAGCGGCACGCCGAGCGCGATCGACACGGTCGGCAGGAAGCCGATGCCGGCGCCGCGCTCCACCGCATAGAGCGCGCCGACCGAAGAGTTGGTCTTGATCCCGACGATGCCCTCGAGCGATTTCAGTCCGAGCACGCGGGCATAGGCGCTGTCGTCGACCTGCGGCGCGCTCTGCTTGATGATGCGGTGGTTCTTCAATTCCGCGAGCGTCGCCGGCACGCCGTAGAGGCTCTCGTACTCCTTGGAGACGAAGGGGTAGATGTGGAGGCGGCCGAGCTTGGCGACGATCAGGTCGGGATTGGTCGGCGGCTCGAGCTGGATCGCGATGTCGGATTCCAGTCGCGCGACGTCGGCCTGCTCCATCGCGCAGCGCAGATCGACGGTGATCTTGCGGTAGGTCTTCTGGAAGTCGATCAGCCGCGGCAGGATCCAGAAATTGCCGGGGCCTTCCGTCACCGCGACGCGCACGGTGCCCGACGTGTCGTTCGACGAGCGCGAGGCGCGCCGGAAGACGTTGAAGGCGTGGCGCTCCATGTGCGCGACGTCGGCGATCATC
The DNA here is from genome assembly GCF_008932115.1 of Bradyrhizobium betae. Lineage (NCBI taxonomy): Bacteria > Pseudomonadati > Pseudomonadota > Alphaproteobacteria > Hyphomicrobiales > Nitrobacteraceae > Bradyrhizobium > Bradyrhizobium betae. The sequence continues at coordinate 205,206 of NZ_CP044543.1, read as the reverse complement.
GCGGTGCCTTCGTCGCTGAGCGTCAATCCGCTCTGGTCGCGCAGGAACAGCTTGCAGCCGATGCTTTCCTCGAGCCGGTCGATCCTGCGCATCAGGGTGGTGGAAGTCAGTCCGAGCTCTTCGGCGGCGTTACGAAAACTTTTAAATTTTGCGCATGCTAAAAACAGTTTCAAATCGTCCCATGACGCATTTAGCGCTTCTTCATGGTGCTGCGTCATTGCAGCACCCCGGTGCAATACTTGCTGCATACTCCTGATCTCCAGCCGCTAAGCTTCTCGCCGTAGCGGCACATAAAACCCCCGAACGATAGAGGGACGACATGAGTATGGAAAGGGGCTCGTTTGCCGCAAGGCATGATTTCGACGCCCTGTCGCTGAGCCCGGACGTCGATGTCCGCGTTGCGCAATTTTCCGAAATCGCAGAATTGGCCGGGATGGCGCATCGGCTGGTGCCGGGCGTGCAGATCGGGGCTGCGGAGCTCGAACGCTATTTCGCCTTCGATCCGCAGAGCCTCCTGACCTTCAGCCGGAAGGGCCGTCTGCTCGGCGGGATGGCCTTCCTGTTTCTCAACGATCTCGGTCACGACGCGCTGTTGCTCGACGAGATCTGCCTGACGGCGCCGCAGACGCGCTATCTCGCGTCGGCCGACCAGGACGTCTCCGCAATCTACATCTGGGCGATCGCGGCGACGGGCCGCGGGATCGCCGGTCTCGGCAAGGCCTCGGCGCATCTGCGTCAGATAAGATTTCGCGGCGCCGATTGCTATGCGCAGCCGGCAACGGTGGCCGGACGCGAGATCATGAAGGCGACGGGCTTTGCGCCCATCGCGAGCTTTCAGCCGGACCTGTGGTGTTACGAGCGCCCGTGGCATCGGCGGCCAATGCGCATGCCGGGCGCGATCATCCAAGCAAGGAGCTATGCAGATGCACGGTACTAGGATTCCTCTCGCGAAGCCCGACTCCCGCGCCATCACCGTTCGCCTTGCGCGCGATCCCAGCGATCTCATGCTGGTCACCGCCATTCGCTCCGCGGTCTATCTTGCCGAGCAGGATTGCCCGTTCGACGAGGAGTTCGACGGCAACGACATGGTCGCGGCGCATTTCATCGGTTACATCGGCAACGAGCCCGCGGGCTGCCTGCGGGTGCGCTTCTTCGGCGATTTCGCCAAGGTGGAGCGGCTTGCAGTGCGACACCAGTATCGGCGCTCGCGCATCTCGTTCAAGCTGGTGCAGGCGAGCGTGGACTATGTGAAGCGCAAGGGCTTCCGCAAGATCTACGGCCAGGCGCAGGACCGGCTGGTCGATTTCTGGGCTCATTTCGGCGCCAAGCCGCTCGGCCACAACCGCAAGATCACCTTCTCGGATTTCTCCTACACGGAGATGCTGCTGGAGATCGAGCCGGGGCCGGACGCCATCACGCTGGACAGCGATCCCTACGTGATCATTCGTCCGGAGGGCGATTGGGACCGGCCGGGCGTGCTCGACGCATCGGCGGGGCGGTCGGTGACCTCGCCGCTACGGGACCTCGCACTCGCCGATCGTTGAAACTGGTGCAGCTCTGCGCAAGACCATGCTGGCCTCCATCCATGACGATCCGCCGATCCTGATCTGCGCGGATCTCCAGGTCGAATACCTGACCCCCGGGCGTCGCCACGTCATCCTGGATGGCGAGGCGGCCACGATGCGCTGCCTGGAACTCCTGGCGCTGTGGCGCGCCAATCTCTGGCCGGTGATGCATCTCAAGCGCATCGCCCAGGCGGCCTGGTTCAATCCGGCATCCAGGCTGACCGATTGGATCGCGGAAGCGAAGCCGCAGCCGGGAGAAATGACGTTCGAGCACCCGCTGCCCTCGGCCTACAGCGCGTCGCGGTTCGTGGACTACATGTCCAATATCCGCAGCGTGCGCTGCATTCTGATCGGCTTTTCCCTCGACGAGACCATTCTCGCCACCGCCGTCGACGGGTTTCACCGCAGCCATCGCTACCAGGTGATCGGCGACGCCGTGGCCTGCCGGCAGCCTGTTGCGGGCGATGCGGCTGCGTACAGGGATGCGGTAGTGAATGTCATCGGGAATTTTGCTACAATCCATCCCAGCGCCGAACTGATCAGAACCAGCGGCGCCATCGCGGTGTAAGCGGCCGCGACTGGCAGATGGATGGGGTGGGACATTGTCACGGGGAGAGCAGCTCAGGGAGCTGGCGAGCGATTTGTCGCGTGCCGCCGAGACGGCCCGCCGCGTCGGCCTGCCGACGACGGTCTATCTGCTGTCGATGGCGCTGGTGGAGGTGAAGGAAGCCGCCGCCGCTGCCGACGGGGATGACGACGGCGCGGCTTGAGAGCCGCCGCATGTGCCGGCCATCTGCATGCGGCTTTGTGCATCGCTGCTGAGCGCTTGCTGCTCACGAATTGGCGTTGCAAGTTTTGCCCCGTCGCAATAGCCAAGTGACCTGATAATCACGTGAATGCGCCGGCTGTGCCTGCGACGTGACGACCTGAGGGATGCCCGCAAATGTCCATGCTGCCCAATTCGCAAGAAGCCCGCGATGTGGCCTACCAGCTCCATTCGTACACCAATGCGCGCGCGCACCAGCAGGCTGGTCCGCTGGTGATCGAGCGCGGCGAGGGGCCTTACGTGTTCGATGCGTCGGGCAAGCGCTATTTCGAGGCGATGGCGGGTCTGTGGAGCGTCGGGCTCGGCTTCAACGAGAAGCGGCTGGTCGAGGCCGCGCAGAAGCAGATGCAGGCGCTGCCATTCTATCACACCTTCTCTGCCAAATCGCACGGCCCCTCGATCGATCTCGCCGAGAAGCTGGTGGCGCTGGCGCCTGTGCCGATGAGCAAGGTGTTCTTCACCAATTCCGGCTCGGAGGCGAACGACACTGTCCTCAAGCTGATCGCCTATCGGTCCAACTCGCTCGGCCAGCCGCAGAAAAAGAAGATCATCAGCCGCATGCGCGCCTATCACGGCGTCACCATTGCATCCGCCAGCCTCACGGGCCTGCCGAACAATCATCGCTCGTTCGACCTGCCGCTGCCGAACATCCTGCACACGGGCTCGCCGCATTTCTACAAGGACGGCGCCCCCGGCGAGAGCGAGGAGGCCTTCGCGACGCGGCGGGCCGAGGAGCTCGACGCGCTGATCCAGAAGGAAGGGCCCGAGACGATCGCGGCCTTCTTCGGCGAGCCGGTGATGGGCGCAGGCGGCGTCGTCGTGCCGCCGGCGACCTATTGGGAGAAGATCCAGGCGGTCCTGAAGAAGTACGACATCCTGCTGGTCGCCGACGAGGTGATCTGCGGCTTCGGCCGCACCGGCAAGATGTTCGGCTGCGAGACCTACGGCATCAAGCCGGACGCGATGGTCGTCTCCAAGCAGATCACCTCGAGCTATTTCCCGCTGTCGGCGATCATCATGAACGAGCGCATGTTCGAGCCGATCGCGGACGAGAGCAACAAGATCGGCGTGCTCGGCCACGGCTTCACCGCGGGCGGCCATCCGGTCGGCTCGGCCATCGCCCTCGAAAACCTCAAGATCATCGAGGAACGCGGCCTGGTCGCGCATGCCGCCGAGCTCGGCGGCTATATGCAGGGTCGCTTGCGCGAGCTCACCAGCCATCCGCTGGTCGGTGAAGTGCGCGGCGTCGGCATGATCGCGGCGATCGAACTCGTTCTCGACAAGGGCCGCAAGACGGCAGCGGCGACGCCCGGCGCCGTCGGCGGCATGGCGAGCCGCATGCTCCAGGAGCGCGGCGTGATCTCTCGCAACATGCTGGATGCCATCGCCATCTGCCCGCCGCTGATCGTCACCAAGGCGCAGATCGACGAGCTGATCGTGGCGATCACGGGCGTGCTGAACGACATGAAGGGCGAAGTGGCGAAGCTGACGCCGGCGTAAGGCAGGCTGTTGCGTCAAATTCCGTCATTGCGAGCGCAGCGAAGCAATCCAGAATCCCTCCTCGGAAACAGTCTGGATTGCTTCGTAGCAAGAGCTCCTCGCAATGACGATGTGGAAGCAGCGAGGCCCTAATCCATCACCGTCACCGTGAGGTGGCCGCGAAGCGGCCCTCGAAGGGCGACGGTCCCGATGGTAGCAGCGGGGCCGTTCATCCTTCGAGGCTCCCCGCGCGGTGCTTTGCACCGCACGCCTCGCACCTCAGGATGACGGTTTAACTGCCTCTACCCGCTGAACCCCGATCACGCGGCCTTTCTCGATCGCGAGGGCCAGCTCGCCGCGTTTCAGCTTCAAGGCGGCATCGCCGAACAGTTCGCGGCGCCAGCCGCGCAGCGCCGGCACGTCGGCTTCGTCGTCGGCTGCGATCTCCTCGAGATCGTCGACGGTGGCGATCACCTTGCTGGCGACCGCGTGGCGCTCGGCGGTCATGCGCAGCAGGACCTTAAGGAGCTCGACGATGGCGGCGCCGTTGTTGTTGTTGCGCGGCTTCTCCAGCTTCGGCAGCGTGGCGGGATCGCGCGCCAGCCCGCGCTGGACCGCGGCGACGATGTCCGCGCCCCATTTCGACTTCTCGAAACCTTTCGGCACCGAGCGGAGATTTGCGAGTTTCTCGATCGTGTTCGGGGCGTGGGTCGCGATGTCGCTGACGGCTTCGTCGCGCAGCACGCGGCCGCGCGGCACGTCACGGCTCTGGGCTTCCTGCTCGCGCCAGGCGGCGACCTCCATCAGGACGGCGAGGTCCTTCGGCTTGCGCACGCGCGTCTTGAGCCGCTCCCAGGCCCGCTCGGGGTGGAAGTCGTAGGTCTTGGGCGAGGTCAGGACCTCCATCTCGATCGAGACCCATTCGCTGCGGCGGCGCTTCTTCAAATCGGCATCGAGGGCGGCGAACACGTCGCGCAAGTGAGTGACGTCGGATACAGCGTAATGCATCTGCTCCTTGGTCAGCGGCCGGCGCGACCAGTCGGTGAAGCGATGCGTCTTGTCCGGGCGATGACCGGCGACCTTCTCGACCAGGGCGTCATAGGCGATGCTGTCGCCATAGCCGAGCACCATGGCGGCGACCTGGGTGTCGAACACCGGGTGCGGGATGATGTTGGCCTGGTGCCAGATGATCTCGATGTCCTGCCGGGCGGCGTGGAACACCTTGAGCACGGCCTCGTTCGCCATCAGCTCGAAGAACGGCTTGAGGTCGATGCCCGCGGCCAGGGTGTCGATGACGATGGCTTCCTCGGCGCTGGCCATCTGCACCACGCATAGCAGCGGGTAATAGGTGGTTTCGCGCAGGAACTCGGTATCGACGGTAATGACGGGGTGCTTGCCCAGTCGGCTGCAGGCAGCCGCGAGGTCAGCGGTGGTGGTAATCAAATCCATGAACAGCCCATGACAAGTACATCAGCCGTTCTGCCGAAAGCGCTGTGATGTCAAGGGGCTCTCAGCGAATTCGAGCCTTGCATGGGGCTAGAATCGCCTGATTCCGACGAAATTCCTATTCGTAGCGAACCCGGTTCGAGGATTTGCGGGCGCAAGGCAGCGCCACCACGACCACGCACATGGCGACCAGCGCCAGACCCAGGAACTCGACAACCAGCAGATCCACGGCAAAAATCTCCCCAGAAACATTGCTAGACTTGTCTGGGGTGAATTGAGGGTCTGTTAAGCGTCATGGTTACCGGCAGCGGGGGCGGCCGGATGGTGGACGGGGGGTTAACGGTCGCTGTCGTCCAGACGAATTCGGCGCCCCGCAGGACGGGGCGCCGATGGTCTTTTGCCGTCGTCACAGCCGGCCTTACGGCAGCTTTAGCGACGTCTCCGCGTTGTACGGCTTCAGCGTCTCGTCGGCGGCCTTCTGGGCGGCGACGAGGGCCTCCTTCGGCTGCTTCTTGCCGTTGAGGACCAGCATGACTTCGTCCTCGAGGTTCTTGCGGACCGGGACGGTCTTGTAGGTCGCAAACCAGGGTTTTGCGACGTCGAGCTGCTCGACCGCGGTCTTGGCGTCCGGGTTCTTGTTGAGGAAGTCGACCATGTCAGGCGTCTTGTAGGCGGCCATGTTCGGCGCGAAATAGCCGGTGGCGCGGCTCCACCAGGCGCTCTTCTCGGGCGAGGTCATCCACTTGATCAGCGTCCATGCGGCCTTCTGCTTGTCCGCCTCGACGCCGGCCGGAACGATCAGCGAGGCGCCGCCGATCGGCACGGCGTTGCGGACGTTGCGCGGGATGAAGGCGACCTTGTAGTTGAACTTGGCGTTGTCGCGCACATAGGTCAGCGAGCCCGTCGAGAGCATCATCATCGCGGCATTGCCGGAGATGAAGGAGGTGCTGACGGCAGGGCCGGGCGTGGCGCCGGGGGCGTGGACCTTGTGCTTATAGACGAGGTCGTTCCACCAGGTCAGCGCGCCGAGCATCGAGGGCGTGTCGTAATAGACCTCGCCGCCGAACTCCTCGTTGTAGTAGCGCCCGCCATTGGTCATGGTGAGCGTTTCCATCATCCAGCCGCAATAATCATAGGCGCAGGGGATCGCGATGCCCCATTGCGTGACCTTGTCGCCCTCGCGCTTGGTGAGCTTCTTGGCCCAGTCGGTCAATTCCGCCCAGGTCTGCGGCGGCTTGCTCGGGTCGAGGCCGGCTTCCTTGGCCTTGTCGGCGTTGATGTAGAGCAGCGGCGTCGAATTGTGGAAGGGCACGCCATAGACCGAGCGGTCGATCACCGCGTTGCCCTGCAGCGCCGGGAAGAACTGGCCCAGGAACTTTTCCTTGGTGGTGCCGTCGGCGGCAATCAGGCCATCGAGGTTGGTGAGCTCGTTCTCGATCTGCATGTCGAGCAGGAAGTTCGCCGACATGATCACGGCGGCGGGCGGCTTGCCGGCCTTGATCGAGGCGCGCGTCTTGATCAGCGTGTCATCGTAGGAGCCGGTGTAGACGGCGGTGGCCTTGATCGCCGGATGGGTCTCGTTGAACTCCTTGATCAACGTGCCCATGTCGCGGGCGAGCTTGCCGTCGACGGGCACGGGAAAGAACAGGTCGATCTCGGTCGGACCTTCGGCCATGGCCGGGACGGCGAGGGCGCTGACAATCGAGCCTGCCATGGCAAGGCCAAGCATGAGCCTGCGGGTAAACAGCATCGAGAAATCTCCTATTTGATGCCTGAGGTGACGAAAGAACTGATGAAGCGCTTCTGGAAGATCAGGAAGGTGATGAGCAGCGGCGCGATCACCATCAGCGTGCCGGCGGCGATGGTGCCCCAGGCCTGCGTGCCTTCCGCCGTGGCGGTGAACACCGACAGCCCGACCGTGAGCGGTCGCTTGTCCGGCGAATTGATCACCATCAGCGGCCACAGGAAGTCGTTCCAGTGGCTGGTGACGGAGATGATGGCAAACGCCGAGAAGCTCGGCAGCGACAGCGGCACGTAGATGTGGCGGATGCGTTGAATCAGGCTGGCGCCGTCGATCAGCGCGGCGTCTTCCAGCTCGGTCGGGATGGCCTCGAAGGCCTGCCGCATCAGGAAGGTGCCGAAGGCGGAGGCGAAGAACGGCATCATCACGCCGGCCAGCGTGTCGTAGAGGCCGAATTGCGCGACGATGCGCAGGTTCGGCACGATCAGCAGCACCGGCACCAGCATCAGCTGCATCAGGAACAAATAGAACAGCAGCGACTTGCCGGCGAATTCGAGCCGCGCGAAGGCAAAGCCCGCCAGCGTGATCGTGACGAACTGCACCAGCAGGATGCCGGTGCAGATGATCGTGGTGTTGAGGAAGTAGCGCGGGAAATCGCCGATCTCCCAGGCATCCCTGATGTTGTCGAGCGTGGGCTTCACGCTCGGCATCAGCTCGGCCATCAGGTTGATGCCGTCGGAGGCCGGACGCAGCGTCGCCACGCCCATCCACAGGAACGGGATCAGCCAGACCAGCGCGAGCAGCACTGTCAGCACGAAGCCGAGCTTTGGCGTGATCTCGCGGCGGGTGGCGAGCGGGGCGTCCTTCAACAGCCAATCGATCAGATTCATGCGCCGCCCTCGCGGTTCGCCATCGTGCGAAACGACAGCGCGGTCAGGCCCATCAGCGCGGCGAGCGTCAGCAGCGTCGCCGCCGAGGCCTTGCCGATGTCGTAATGCTCGACCGCCTGCTGGTAGATGTAGAACAGCACGAGATTGGTCGCGTTCGACGGCCCGCCCTTGGTCATGACGAAGACGTGGTCGACCTGCGTCACCGCATTGAGGATCGCGATCACGGTGACGAACAGGAAGGTGGGCTTGAGCTCCGGCAGGGTGATGTGGCGAAAGCGCTGCCAGGGGCCGGCGCCGTCGAGATGCGCGGCTTCCATGACATCCTCCGGCACGGACTGGAGGCCGGCGAGGAAGAACAGCATGTAGTAGCCGGCGTTCTTCCAGATCGTGATGACCATGATGGCATAGAGCGCGATGTCGGAATCGCCGAGCCAGTTCGGCAGCACCGGAAGCAGCCGGCCGATGTAGTAGTCGAGCAGCCCGACATTGGGCAGGAATATGAACAGGAACAGCGCGGAGGCCGCGACCATCGGGATCAGCACCGGCAGGAACAACGCGGCGCGGAGCGCGCTGGTCACGGCGTTGGTCCGCGCCAGTGCCAGCGCGAACAGCAGTGCGAGGCCGATGCTCGGGATCGCGGTGCCGACGGCGTAGACGAGGTTGTTGATAACAGCGCCGGTGAAGGCGGGATCGGCCAGTACGGCACTGATGTTGTCGAGGCCGACGAAGCGGAGCGGCGCCTTTGGCGTGGCGCGCTGGTAGAGCGCGTCGATGAATACGCGGCCCATCGCGCCGTAGGTGAACAGCGCGAGGAAGATCAGCGACGGAAGCAGCAGCAGATAGGCCGGCAGCGAGGTTTTGAAGCGGGTGGAAAGCCGCTTCAGGATGTGCAGGTGCGGCGGCGCCGATGCCGCGACCGGGAGAGCCGCGGGTTCAGCAAGGCTCATGTCACCGCGCCGGGAAGTTGAGCGCATAGTCGCGGCCGTCCATTCCCGCCGGTGGCGCGAAGGGGAAGCGCAGACTGGTGTCTAGGAAGTCGTGGCTGTGCACGACCAGGTTCTCCTGGTCGATCAGCACCACGCCATAAGCCGGCGGCTCGTGGCTCGCCAGATGCGGTGCGTCGGCGTCGAGCTCGAACCAGACCTGATGGTTGGTGCTGCGCAGGGTAGAGAAGGGGATCTTGCCGTAGCTGCCGAAGATCGGACGGTGCACATGGCCGAAGAACAGGTGGCGGATGCGCGAGCGGTAGGGCGCGATCACCTCGGCGAATTCGGCGCTCTGTTTCAGCGCGATCTCGTCCATCGCGAGCACGCCGACCGGGAATGGCGGGTGATGCATGAAGACGACGAAGGGCTGGTCGGCAGGCGCGGCCGCGAGCGTCTTCGCGAGCCAGTCGAAGCGCTTTGCGCACATCTCGCCAGCGTGGCTGGTCTCGTCCAGCGTGTCCAGGAACACGAACAGGCCGTGCTCGGTCGTCTTGGTGCCCTGCACGAAGCCGTTGGCATCGCGCGGCGCGGCCTTCAGGGCGTCGAGGCAGGCCACGCGCTTGTCGTGATTGCCGACCATGGCGATGTAGGGGATCTTCAACGCCGCCATCGCGTCGGCGAAATTGGCGTAGGATTCGGGCTCGCCCCAATGGGTGAGGTCGCCGGTCACGACCGCAAACGCTGCATCGGATTGGTGCGTGTTGATGTCGGCGATCGCCGCATCCAGCCGGGCGCGCGGATCGAGGCCATAGAGCTTCAGCCCGGGGTTCGCCAGATGCGTGTCGGTGATGTGGATGAATTTGAAGGGCATGGCGCTTGTCAGGATCGTTGGAGGATGGGCGCCTCCGGCAAGACGGCCCTGACAGGCCGTTAGAGCGCGTGTGTTTCAGTTTGATGACAGCGGTTCCGGTGGCGTGCCGATGATGTGGATAGGTCTGGCTGCCCGCCTGCCGCGGGATGACCTGTCCCGATTGAGCAGTGTGGTGAGGTCTACCTTGCCGCGAAAATGCGGCTGTGGTTTCCTCGGGCTGCTCATCGAATTTGCATCACGAGATCTTCCCATGTCGACGCCCCATGTTTTTCGCAAGCTGGGATGGGTTGCGGCCTTTCTGTTGACCGTCATGCCCTTTGCCGCCCCTGATGTCGCCCGCGCGGAATTCAACTTCGCCCGTTACAAGGAGACCGATCTCGACGAATTCCTGGCTCGACCGCGGCCTGCGAGCGGCCTCGACATCTACCCGATGTCGCCGCTGAAGCTCGACGTCACGCTGGCCTCTCACGGGGAGCCGTGTGCAAGCGGAATGCTCAAGCGGTCGCTGATCATGAGCGGCATGCCCAAGGCGGACGCCGACGGCTTGCAGGCGACCAACTGCATCACGGTGCGCTCCGCCAAGGGGCGCGAACTCAAGGTCTTTATTCAAGATGTGGTCTACGGGTTTCTCCCGAGCGAGGTGCCGGTCGGGGACAAGCTGTCGCTCTATGCGATCCATGCCTTCACGTCCCCTGAGGGGCCGGGATTGCTCGTCAATGAATTCCTGACCCCGCGCAGTTTTCCCCGCGCCGACAAACCGAAGAATACGACGATGACCTCCTGCGGATGCTGGATCCAGGACGAGCACCCCGGGGTCGACTTCACCATGGACAAGGCCGGCGGTCCGGTGGCGGCGATGGCGGACGGCGTCGTCGTCAAGGTCGAGAATAGCGAGCAGGCGCCTGGAGATTTGCCTTTGATCGGTGGTTGCGGCCGCTACGTCGTGCTCAAGCACACCTATCCCAACGGCGGCATCGTCTACACCCGCTATGTCCAGCTCGGCCGCATCATTGGTCCGAACGGCGCGACGCTCGCGCCAGGCGCGAGCGTCAAGGCGAAGGATACGATCGGCGAGATCGGCCCGAACAAGGTGCTGCATTTCGAGCTCCGCCCCGTCGCACCCGGCACGACGACGACGGACAAGGCCTGGACCGAGCGCTACGGCAAGATGCCCGACATGGAATGGTCCCGCTACGATCCCGTCGATCCCCAGAAGTTCGACGCGGCCTCATTCGGCGGGGTGAGGAAGGCGACGAAATAGGGACGAATTCTCTCAAGTCCCGCAGAACGTCTGCAACACGCGCTGGTCCGGCAGTGGCGGATCGGCGTAGGCCGCATATTCCGGCTGCTCCTCGAACGGCTTGGCCAGCACCTTCACCAGCTCATCGAACGGCGCGTAGTCGTCGTCGTTCACCGCGGCCTGGATCACGGCCTCGACGCGGTGGTTGCGCGGGATGAAGAGTGGGTTGACGGCATGCATCGCAGCCTGCCGCTCGACTGCGGTCTGCGGCTCCAGCGCGATGCGCGCGTGCCAGCGTCCGGCCCATTCGTCGAAGCCCGCGGGGTCCATGAACTCCGAGCGCGCGTCATCCGCGGCCAGCTTGCGGAAGGTGAGGGTGAAGTCGGCCTGGTTCTTGGCCATGGCGTCGAGCAGGTCCTGGATCAGCGCCTCGTCGCCCTCGCGCTCCGTGAACAGGCCGACCTTCCTGCGCAGGCCGGCCTGATAGGCCGCACTGAACGTCTCTGAGAACGCGCCGAGAATGTCCTGGGCCTCCGCGACCGCCTTGTCCTGGTCGTCTCCGAACAGCGGCAGCAGGCATTCGGCGAGCCGCGTCAGATTCCACAGCGCGATGCGTGGCTGGTTGGCATAGGCATAGCGGCCCATCTCGTCGATCGAGGAGAACACCTGCGAGGGGTTGTAGGCATCCATGAAGGCGCAGGGGCCGTAGTCGATGGTCTCGCCGGAGATGGAGCTGTTGTCGGTGTTCATCACGCCATGGATGAAGCCGACCAGCAGCCAGCGCGCGACGAGCTCGGCCTGCCGCGCGACGACGGCGCCGAGCAGGCCGTGATAGGTCCGCTCCGCATTCAACAGCTCGGGGTAATGACGGGCGATGACGTGGTCGGCGAGCCGGCGCACCGCCTCGGTGTCGCGGCGGACGGCGAAGAACTGGAAGGTGCCGACGCGGATATGGCTGGAGGCGACGCGGGTCAGCACCGCGCCGGGCAGCGCGGTCTCGCGAAACACCTGCTCGCCGGTGACGACCGCGGCGAGCGAGCGAGTCGTCGGAATGCCCAGCGCGAACATGGCTTCGCTAACGATGTATTCCCGCAGTACGGGGCCGAGCGCCGCGCGGCCGTCGCCGCGGCGGGAGAACGGGGTAGGGCCGCTTCCCTTGAGCTGGATGTCGCGGCGAAGGCCGTGCCGGTCGATGACCTCGCCGAGCAGGATGGCGCGACCGTCGCCGAGCTGCGGCACGAAATTGCCGAACTGGTGGCCGGCATAAGCCATGGCGATGGGATCGGCCCCTGATGGAACCGTCTTGCCGGCCAGGATCTCGGCACCCTCTGGGGTCTCCAGCAGATCCGGGTCGAGCCCGAGCTGGAGCGCCAGGGGGCGGTTCAGCTTGATCAGCCGGGGGGCGGCGACGGGGGTCGGCGCGACCCGGGCAAAGAAGCTGTCCGGCAGCGCCGAATAGGAGTTCTGGAACGGGATATGGACGGTCATGGAGGTAAAGATAGGCGGCGAACGCCGATCGGCAAAGGCTTGAGGCCCAATCGGCCAAAAATGGCCAGTCCGGGCCCAAAACAGGCCGTTCCCTTGGTTGCCGCCTTGGGGCTCGTCGGGTAAACCCTGCCGCAACTTCGGACCGGCCGTTTTCGGCCGTTCGATTCGCTTCCTCAGACATCATTTTGGGACGACCATGCATCGCTACCGGTCACATACATGCGGCGCGCTCCGCGAGAGCAACATTGGCGAGACGGTCCGCCTGTCAGGCTGGGTCCATCGCGTTCGCGACCATGGCGGCGTGCTGTTCATCGATTTGCGCGACCATTACGGCCTGACCCAGTGCGTGGTCGATCCGGATTCGCCGGCGTTCTCGCAGGCCGAGAAGCTGCGCTCGGAATTCGTGGTGCGGATGGACGGGAAGGCCCGCCGCCGCCCCGAGGGCACCGACAATGACGATCTGCCGACCGGCAAGATCGAGATCTATGTCAGCGAGATCGAGGTGCTGGGACCTGCCGGCGACCTGCCGCTGCCGGTGTTCGGCGACCAGGAATATCCTGAAGACATCCGCCTGAAGTACCGCTTCCTCGATTTGCGCCGCGAAAAACTGCACCAGAACATCATGACGCGCGTCGAGATCATCAAGTCGATGCGCCGGCGCATGGAGGGGCAGGGGTTCTTCGAGTTCAACACGCCGATCCTGACCGCGTCCTCGCCGGAAGGCGCGCGCGACTTCCTGGTGCCCTCGCGCATCCATCCCGGCAAATTCTACGCGTTGCCGCAGGCGCCGCAGCAGTACAAGCAGCTGCTGATGATGTCCGGCTTCGACCGCTACTTCCAGATCGCGCCCTGCTTCCGCGACGAGGACCCGCGCGCCGACCGTCTGCCCGGCGAATTTTATCAACTCGACGTCGAGATGAGTTTTGTGACTCAGGAAGACGTGTTCGCGGCGATGGAGCCCGTCATCACCGGCGTGTTCGAGGAGTTCGCGAAGGGCAAGCCGGTCAGCAAGAACTGGCGTCGCATTCCGTTCGCCGAAGCGCTGCGCAAATACGGCAGCGACAAGCCGGATTTGCGCAATCCCATCGAGATGCAGGACGTCTCCGAGCACTTCCGCGGCTCGGGCTTCAAGGTGTTCGCGCGCATGCTCGAGGATCCCAGGAACCAGGTCTGGGCGATCCCGGCGCCGGGCGGTGGCAGCCGTGCGTTCTGCGACCGCATGAATTCGTGGGCGCAGGGCGAGGGCCAGCCCGGCCTCGGTTACATCATGTGGCGCGAGGGCGGCGAGGGCGCTGGTCCCTTGGCGAACAACATCGGGCCTGAGCGCACCGCTGCGATCCGCGCGCAGATCGGCACCAAGGAGGGCGATGCCGCCTTCTTCGTTGCCGGCGATCCCGACAAGTTCTGGAAGTTCTCTGGCTTGGCCCGCAACAAGGTCGGCGAGGAATTGAACCTCACCGACAAGGAGCGGTTCGAGCTCGCCTGGATCGTGGACTTCCCGATGTACGAGTACAACGAGGACGACAAGAAAGTCGACTTCTCGCACAACCCGTTCTCGATGCCGCAGGGCGGCCTCGACGCGCTGACGGGCCAGGATCCGCTGACCATCAAGGCGTTCCAGTACGACATCACCTGCAACGGCTACGAGATCGCCTCGGGCGGCATCCGCAACCACGTGCCGGAAGCGATGGTGAAGGCGTTCGAGATCGCCGGCTACGGCGAGCAGGAAGTGGTCGACCGCTTCGGCGGCATGTACCGCGCCTTCCAGTACGGCGCCCCGCCGCATGGCGGCATGGCCGCCGGCGTCGACCGCATCGTGATGCTGCTCTGCGGCACCAACAATCTGCGCGAGATCTCGCTGTTCCCGATGAACCAGCAGGCCATGGACCTGCTGATGGGCGCGCCGTCCGACGCCACGACCAAGCAGCTCCGCGAACTGCATGTGAAGGTGAACCTGCCGCAGAAGTGAGCTGAGGCGGTTTCATTCGCGTGCCCCGGACGCGGCGCAGCGCTTCTTCAGCGGTGCGCTGCAGAGCCGGGGCCCATGTCTCCGCGAATCGCGGCCTTGCTAGGTCCCGGCTCTGCGCAGCAGCGCTACACGCTGCAGCGCGTCCGGGACACGAGACCGTCTCTCCTTAAAGCCCCGTCGATGCCTCGATCCTGAACTGTGCCAGCGCGTTCTCCGGAGCGGTCTGGGTGAGCTGCAGCAATTGCATCAGCGGCACCTTGGCGCGGGGCGTCAGTTTGATTGTGAGTGTCTGCCCTGATGTCTCGACGAAGCCGGCGAGCGCGTCGATCGCTGCTTTGGCATCGAGATTGCCCGCCGTGAACTTCTCGCCTTGCGCCCGGATCATCTCGACGATGGCGCTGCGGGCGGCGTCGCGGCTGACGTTCTGCATGCGCGAGAACTGCGCCACGACGAGATCGACGACGCCGCTGTCGCGCAGCGAGAGCTCGATCGCGCCGGTCTCGATCTGCGCCGCCTGACCCATCGCCTGCGCCGGATCGGTCGTGAACAGGCCGCGCGGCACGTTGGCGAGCGCAAGGCGGGCTTGCGCCCTGGCGAGATTGCCGAGATCGATGGTCGCCGGCGCGAGCGCGAATGCGCCTGACGATTCCGTCCAGGCCGCGCCGAGATCGAGGTCGATCGCGAGCTTGTCGACGCCCGCCATGATCAGCGTCCGCTGCGCCGGACTGGTGGGATCGGTCGGCGTCACCATCTTCACGACCAGATTGGCCTTGCTCGGGATCGACCCGACCAGCTGCCCCCAGTTCAGGCTGATGGTGTCGATGGTGACGGACTGCCGCGTGTTCTTGAAAGGCGAGACCACGCCCTTGATCTCGGCGCCTTCTAGCACGCTGAACAGGCCCAGCATCTGCTCCGGTGATGGCGTCTGTCCGGGATTGCTCAGGCCCGCCCCCCAGCGCATCAGGTTTGCCGCGCTGAACGACTTCAGCGCGAAGCGCTCCATCTTGAACTGCCCCTGCGGGCTCGGCGTATCGACGCCCTCGATCGCGAATTCGCCCTCGCGGTATCTGATCGCGTTGACCTTGCCGGTCCCCTGCGGCGTGCCGATCGAGATCTTGCTGACCTCGGCCTTGCCGATGCGGACACCTTCATAGATTCCGGCGAGCTTCTCCAGCATTTCGCGCGACTGTGCCGGCGTCGGAACAGACGATTGAGCCCGCGACAGCGCGTCAAATCGGTCGGCCAGCCGGAATTTCGACGGTTGCACGTCGATGTCCTCCATCACGAAGCCGTCGATATCGATACGCATCCCCTGAACCGTTTTGATCGTATAGGGGCCGGCCGAGACTTGCCGGTAGACGCGATGATAGGTCTCGTCACTGCTGGTCTTTGGATCGAGCGCGGCGATGATCGCGGTCGCATCGAAATCATTGACGAGGAGATTCGACACCTCGCCGGTCATCTTGTCCGGCTTGCCTGGCTGCTTCACGTCGATCGAGATGGCGGCGCGGTCCGCCTTTGCCGCATCGATCTTGCCGCGCCTCAGATTCTGGATCGCCAATCCGGAATAGGTGATCTCGCCGCTGCCGCCGGGACCGCTGCCGGAATCGAAGCTCACCGTCAGCGTCGGCGCCATGAGCGATGACGCCGTGACGCTCGCGTATTGACCGAGTACATAGCGGTAGAGTTCGATCAGGGAGCCGTTCGCTGGCGCCGTCCCGGTGTGAAGGGGGCCGGCATAGTCGCGCATCGTCAGTTGCGGGATCTTGTAGGACGCCTTCACCTTGGCTTGACCGACTTGGTCAAGCGCGACGTCGAAGCCGGTGATGTCGATGCTGTCCGCCGAAAACCTGCTGTCGTCGATCTGGCGAACGCCGGTGGCTTGGATGCCCGCGATCTTGATCTGCGCTTGCGGCTGGCCGCCGGGTGTGACCGCGATGTCCTCGATGGTCAGCGTGCGGCTCATCAAGTCGAATTCGACCTTGCCGTGGCTCGCCTTGCCGCCACTGCTGCGGATCTGCTCAAATACCGTCTCGACTTGGGAGATGGCGCGATGCTTGGCGTAGAGGTTGAAGCCGAACCATCCGCCCGCGGCGAGCACGGCTGCCAAGATCAGGCCGATCAGGATTCGCTTCATTCCAAGCTCCAGTTGCTGTTTTGCACTGCGCAACCTGCCATATTCGCGAAACGCCGTGTGGTCCAGGTAAAGCTATAGCTATCAAATATTTGACTATGTGCCTTGTTGATGGGAGCGCAATCGGATGTTGCCACCGGGGCGCCCGGCGTGCTTCATCCGGTTTCCATCGGCCGGAAATACCGTCCGCTTCGGCGGCCCCCCGGTTGATGCCTTTTGAGGCCGGTAACGCGAGGCGAGACACCGCATGTCGTCTTATTCCGATGATCTCCACCAGGCAGCGCTGGCCTATCACCGTCTGCCGCGCCCCGGAAAGCTCGAGATCCAGGCGACCAAGCCGCTCGCCAACCAGCGCGACCTCGCGCTTGCCTATTCTCCGGGCGTCGCCGCTGCCTGCACCGAGATCGCCAAGAACCCCGCGGAGGCCGCCTCGCTGACGGCCCGCTCCAATCTGGTCGCCGTTGTATCGAACGGTACCGCGGTGCTCGGCCTCGGCAATATCGGCCCGCTGGCGTCCAAGCCGGTGATGGAGGGCAAGGCCGTCCTGTTCAAGAAGTTCGCCGGCATCGACGTGTTCGACATCGAGATCGCCGCCGACACCATCGAGCGCGTGGTCGAGACCGTGGCCGCGCTGGAGCCGACCTTCGGCGGCATCAATCTGGAAGACATCCGCGGACCGGAGTGCTTCGAGATCGAGGCGCAGTTGAAGGCGCGCATGAAGATCCCGGTCTTCCATGACGACCAGCACGGCACCGCGATCATCGTCGCCGCCGCCGTCACCAACGCCCTGCGGCTGAACGGCAAGAAGCTGTCCGACGTCAAGATCGTGGCGTCGGGGGCGGGGGCTGCCGCAATCGCGACGCTGAACCTGCTGGTCTCGATGGGCGCGCAGCGCAAGAACATCTGGGTCTGCGACATCGACGGCCTCGTGCACGAAGGCCGCAACACCACGATGGATCGCTGGAAGGCGGTCTATGCGCAGAAGACCGACAAGCGCACGCTCGGCGATGTCATCGGCGGCGCCGACATCTTCATCGGGCTCTCGGCACCCGGCGTGCTCAAGCCGGAGATGGCCAAGGCGATGGGCGACAAGCCCTTGATCATGGCGCTAGCGAACCCGACCCCGGAGATCATGCCGGAGGAGGCGCGGAAAGCGCGCCCCGACGCCATGATCTGCACCGGCCGCTCCGATTATCCGAACCAGGTCAACAACGTTCTCTGTTTCCCCTTCATCTTCCGCGGCGCGCTCGACGTCGGCGCCACCGCGATCAACGAGGAGATGAAGCACGCCGCCGTCGAGGCCATCGCGCAGCTTGCGCGCGAGGCGCCGTCCGACGCGGTGGCGCAGGGCTTCGACAGCGGCGAGACCCAGGGCTTCGGCCCCGGCTCGCTGATCCCGAGCCCGTTCGACCCTCGCCTGATCCTGCGGATCTCGCCGGCTGTGGCGAAGGCCGCGATGGAGTCCGGCGTCGCGACGCGGCAGATCACCAATTTCGACGAATACACCGCGCTGCTCGAGCGCTTCGCGTTCCGCTCCGGCCTCGTCATGAAGCCGATGTTCGCGAAGGCCAAGACCCAGCCGGTGCGTGTCATCTACGCCGAAGGCGAGGACGAGCGCGTGCTGCGCGCCACCCAGGTGGTGCTGGAGGAGAATCTGGCGCGGCCGATTCTGGTCGGTCGTCCATCCGTGGTGGAGGCGCGTATCAAGCGCTTCGGCTTGCTGATCAAGGCGGGCAAGGATTTTGACCTCGTCAATCCCGAGGACGATCCGCGTTATCGCTCCTATGTCCAGTCTTACGTCGAAGTCGCCGGCCGCCGCGGCGTGACACCGGACGCGGCACGCACGGTGGTGCGTACCAACAACACGGTGATCGCGGCGCTCGCGGTGATGCGCGGGGAGGCGGATGCCATGCTCTGCGGCGTCGAGGGCCGCTACATGCATCATCTGCGTCATGTCCGCGAAATCGTCGGCTTCCAGGCTGGCGTCAGCGACTATGCCGCGCTGGCGCTGCTGATCACCAGCAAGGGCGCCTTCTTCATCGCCGACACCCAGGTACGCCCAAATCCGACCGCGGAAGAGCTTGCCGAGATCGCCTCGCTCGCGGCGGTCCACGTCCAGCGTTTCGCGCTCAAGCCCAGGATCGCGTTCGTCTCGCATTCGGATTTCGGCAGCTACGACACCGATTCCTCGCGCAAGATGCGCCGCGCGACCCAGCTGTTGAAGGAAAAGCATCCGGAGATCGAGGCCGACGGCGAGATGCAGGGCGACACCGCGCTCTCGGCCGCGGCACGCAAGATGGTATTGCCGCACTCCAAGCTCGAGGGCGAGGCCAACATCATGATCATGCCGACGCTGGACACCGCCAACGTCGCCTACCAGATGATCAAATCGCTGGCCGATGCGCTCCCCGTCGGCCCGATCCTGATCGGCCCGGCGCGTCCGGCGCACATCCTGACGCCCTCGGTGACCGCGCGTGGCATCCTCAACATGACCGCTGTTGCGGTCGTTGAAGCCCAGGAGCGCGCGGCGCGCCAGCAGCCGACGTTGTTTACGTAAGGGCGTCGCTCTTCCCTCTCCCCTTGTGGGAGAGGGTGGCTCGCCGCGGAGCGGCGAGACGGGTGAGGGGTATCTATCCGCGAGTGGTCTCTCACAATTGAGCTTGCGGATAGATACCCCTCATCCGGCGCTTCGCGCCACCTTCTCCCACAAGGGGAGAAGGGGCACCGTCTTCGTCGCTTGTTTTGAATTACTCGCAGTTCTTCATTTCCCCGTTTGTAAACCGGCGCACGACTCATCATAATCTCCGCGCGTTCCGTGCTTAGCGCTTTGCCAAGAGGCCGATCATGCCAGCGTTCGTGACTTTCGGGCGAATCCTGTTCGCCGTGCTGTTCATCTACACGGGCGCGACCAAGCTCTTTGCCATCCAGGCGACCGCCGATTTCATCGCCACCAAGGTCGTGGTGCCCGAAATCATTGCGCCCTATGCCCAGCAGATCGAGACGGCGACCGCCATGACAACGCCGCAACTGCTGGCGATCGCGGTCGGCGGGCTTGAGATCATCGCGGGGCTGATGATCGCGCTGAACTTCGGCGCGCGATTCTTCGCGTTGCTGATGATCGTTTACGTTGCGGTCGCAACCGTGCTGTTCTCCGATTTCTGGAACCAGACGCCTCCCGACAATGCCAAGGTGCTGGTCGACGCGCTCAAGAACCTCTCGATCATCGGGGCGCTGTTCATGATCATGGGGTTCGGCCGCGCCACGCGCTCGGCCGAGACGGCCTACGGCGACGTCTAGCCGATCGGCTAGCTGCCGACGCCGCAGCTCGCGCGAAGCAGGGCGGCCTTGGCCTCGTAGGATTTCGCCAGCGTCATGAGCTGATCAATCAGGTCGTCTTCCGCGACGCCGGTCGCGAGCTGTCGGCAATGCCTGGCCTGACCCAGCAAGCGAGCGGTTTCCTCGCGGGGATGGTCGGGAACGAGGATGTGGGACATTTGACCAGCCTTTCGCAACTGAAGTCCCGGCATTCTCAATTGTAAGTGTAGCCGCACGGCACGCATTGATGCGGCTCAATCGCACAGTCGGACACAGCTGTGTGGAGCAGGTCCCCGACCTCAATCCACCGCGCGCGGGGGTGCGATCTCGCGCATCCATCGGGAAATCGTCGCGCCGGTCGCTCCCCCCGTGCCGCGATGCACGCCCAGCAGCGCAGCCTCGCGCGCCGCGCGGGGCGTGATGCCATAGGCTGCCTTGAAGGAGCGCGTGAAATGCGCATCGGTGCCGAGCTGCCAGCGTCGCGCCACCTCGCTGATCCTCAGGCTGCGTGCGTCCGAATTGGCGAGGTCGAAGAAGGCGCGGTGCAGCCGGCGGCTGCGGATGTAGTCGGCGATGCCGCCGACCGGCGCGAACAGCCGGTACAGCGAGGCGCGGGACAGGCCGAAATGGGCCGCGACCGAAGTGGCCGACAGCTCGTCGCTGTCGAGGCCGGCCTCGATATATTGGCGGATCCGCATCGCGGATGGGCTGGCGGTAACCGAATGGTCGTCGTCAGCCTCGATGCGCTCGAGCTCGTTGCGCAGGCAGGCTGCAAGCAGCGAGAGTCACGACCGATCGCATCGTGACCATTGCCGGCACGGATCGCCTGCGCGCCGGGTTCAACGCAAACGCCTGGTCGGGCCGTGTCGAGGGCGGCTATCGTTTCGCTCCGCCATGGATGAACTTGGGCATCACGCCTTATGCGGCGGGGCAATTCACCACCATCGCGCTGCCGGCCTATGCTGAGTCCGTGCTGTCAGGCAGCGGCGCGTTCGTGCTGTCGTATGATGCCATGAGCGTGACGGATCCTCGTACCGAACTCGGCATCCGCACCGACCGGGTTCTCGGCCTGAGCGACGGCGTTCTGACGCTGCGCGGACGGTTGGCATGGGGACACGATTTCAATCCAAACCGGACGATCGCCGCGACCTTCAGGGCGCTGCCTGACGCAAGCTTCGTCGTCAACGGGGCCGCGCAGTCTGCGGACTCCGCGCTTCTGACGGCCGCGATCGAACGGACATGGAAGACCGGCTGGTCGGCCCTGGCGGCTTTCGAGGGCGAGTTCTCGAACGTGACGCGGTCCTACACGGGCAAGGGCGTCGTTCGTTATGCGTGGTAATTCTGCGCGCTAGTGCCGGGCAATATAGTACCGGTACTGTGCATGGGGTTGTTTTGCCCGTCTTAGCGGGAGCCTCGCACCGGCCGCCACGGGGTGACGGTCACGTCATCGGAGGCGTCGAGCACATAGGGCGCGCCCGGCTTCATCCCATGCGACGCCAGCACCTCGTGCGGGGTCCGTTCCGGCACGCCGACGAAGCAGCCTTCGCCGCCGGGCAGCCGCACGCGCGGGGCTTCCGAAAGCCAGAACGTATCGTAGCGGTCCATGAACATGTCGAACACGACGGGACCGCCGATGATCGCGACCGTTCCGGACGCGACGTCGGCGAAGGCGCAGGCCTGCTCGAAGCTCGCATGGTCCGGATTCCACAGCGTCGCATTCGGCATTTCAGGATCGACGGTGAGCGCCTTGATCTTGCGGGTCAGGATCAGCCGCTTGCGCTTCGGCGAGTTCGGCTGCTGCTCGTACGAGTTGCGGCCATGCACGATCAGCGCAGCGCGATCGAGCGCCTGCTCGAAGAAGCGCTTGTCGCCTTCGAACTTCAGGCTGTCGGGCATGACGTGACCGGCGTCGGCGAGCATGCCGTCCGCGGAGACGATGACGTAGCCTTCGATGCGGAAGGGCAATGGCGCGGCTATTCGGAGACCGTCGTCACGACGCTGTTGACCGGTCGGCTGCTGACCGTCGGCAGCTTGATGTCCTTGAGCAGCTCCTGGTCGTACTCCGGCAGTGACGACGCCGGGAATTTGGCGCGCATCGCCACCACCTTGTAGCCGCCGGCCTTCAGGCGCTTGAGCAGCTCGGGCAGGGCTTCGGCGGTGTGCTTCTGGAAGTCGTGCATCAGGATGATGCCCTTGCCCTTGGTGTCGAGCTTCTTCATCACGGTCTCGACCACCTTCTCGGGCTTGGATGCCTTGAAGTCGAACGAGTCGATGTCGCAGGAGAAGATCGCCGTGTTGCGGTTGCCGAGATAGGTGACCATCTCCGGCGGATGCTGCAGCGCCGGGAAGCGGAAGAACGGCGAGGGCGAAATGCCGCCGAGCGCCCACTTCACCGCGGACAGGCCCTTCTCGATCTCGTCCTTGCGCTGCGCTTCCGTGAGCTTCTTGTTGTTGAGGTTGGCGTGCGACCAGGTGTGGGTGCCCACGGTGTGGCCGGCCGCGTAGACCTGCTTCAGGATCTCCGGCTCGTAGGTGGCGTGCTTGCCAATCGAGAAGAAGATGCCGGTGGTGCATTCGTCGGCGAGCGCCTTCAGCACGGCCGGCGTGTTGCGCGGCCAGGGGCCGTCGTCGAAGGTCAGCACCACCTCCTTGTCGCGCAGGAAGTCGAGCTCCTTGAAATGCTCGAAGCCGAAGCCCGGACCGCCGGTGGTGTCGATCTCGACGGTGCGGGCGACACCGAGCGCGCCCGGCGTGTTGCAGGCGGCGCGGGCGGGCTGTGGCGCCTGCTTCGGCGGCGGCGGGTTGACGAAGCCGGGCTGCGCGGCAGCTGCCGCCGGTGCAGCGGCGGGCGCTGCAGCCGCAGCTGTCGGAGCCGGTGCAGCCTGTGTCGCGGCTGCAGCTTTTGCGGCCGGGGTCTGCGACCACGCCGCGCCCGTCAGCGCCACAGAGATCGCGCTCGCCAAAATCAGTCCTGCCGCCACACGCATGGTGTTGTCCTCGAGATTGATCCCGTTGTTCTGCCGCGGCTTTTCGCCTGCGGCAAAACCATCCTGCCCCTTGTGTGATCCTAGCCTAGATGGTGGGCCCTCGCCATTGCAACGGCTGTTTGGCGCTTCGCCACAATTGTGCCCAACCGGATTGGGCGGAGCGCATCAACTGGCGGCGAGCGCCCTGGCGATCGCGGTCTTGACCCGCGTGTCCGCCGGTTCGACCGTGGACGGAAACACCTCGGCGATATAGCCGTCCCGGCCGATCAGGTATTTGTGGAAGTTCCAGCGCGGAACGTCCCGGGGCCGTGCCTCGGCGGCCCATTTGTAGAACGGGTGCGCCTTGGCACCGACCACCACGGCCTTGGCCGCAATCGGGAAGGTAACGCCGTATTGGTGGTGCGCGGTCTCCGTGATCTCGCTGGTGCCGCCGGGCTCCTGTCCGCCGAAATCGTTGGACGGCACGCCGATCACGGTGAGCCCGCGCTCGCGAAACTGGCTCCAGATTTCCTGCAGGCCGGCATATTGCGGGGTGTAGCCGCAGAGCGATGCGGTGTTGACCACCAGCAGCGGTTTGCCTGTGAAAGCGGCAAGGCGGATGTCGTCGCCCGATAGTGCCGGGAACGAGAAGGCGTAGGCCGGGATCCGGCTCATGCCGCCGTCGGCCAGCGCACGTGTCGCGGATGCGGTCGTCGCGAGAAGCGCGGCGAGCATTGTCCTGCGGTTCATCATGACGGCGTCCCCCGAAATGATCCAGGATGCACCTTACTCCGCCGCCGCGGCCCGCCTGCTCAATACCGCGTTATCGGACGCGGTGAGGCGACATTAGTACAGGCGGACGATGAAGTCGGTGCCTTCGCCGGTCTCGCCCTGGTTGATGCCCTGGTCGGAGATGATGATCGAACCGCCCGTGGTCAGCATCTCGTTGACCTTCGCCAAGGTGTCGGCGGGGATCGAGACTCGATCGAGGGCCTCGCCCGGGCTGTCCGGCGTCACCGCGGGCTTGGCGGCGACGGGGATCACGGCAGCGCCACCCTTGCGGCGTGTGATGCGGCCGTCGTCTTCGCGCGCGGCGGAGCGGACGGAGACGGGCAGTGACACCACCGACCAATGCAGCGCATTGGTGTCGGTCTTGTCCACTTCGGCGGTGAAGACATGGGTGCCGAGCGGACGGTCGCTCGCGGCAATCGTGACGGGCACTTCGAACAGCGGCGCGAAATTCTGCCGCACGTAGAGCTTGGAATCCTTGCGGCTGATGAAGACGGCGATCTGGCCGGCACGCTTGGGCGCGTCAGGCTTTGCGGCAGGCGCGGGATCGGCAGCGCGGGTCTCGTCCTTCTTCACATCGGGCGAGGCGACGACTGCCGGCGCTGTGACCGGTGCATCGGGGTTCTTTGCTGCGTCAGCCGCTTCGGTCTTCACCTGCTCGCTCTTCGCGGGTTCGGTCTTGGCAGCCTCGACCTTGTCGGCAGGCTTCGCCTCGGTGCTCGCGGGCTTGACGGCCTCGTCGGACTGCGGCTTGGCGGCGTCGGATGTCTCGGCCGTCTTGGTCTCGGGCTTTGCTTCGGCCTTGTCGGTCGGAACGGCAGCGTCCGCGCGGGACGCCGCGGAGCCGGTGGTCGCATCGGACATCACGGTGTGGCCGACCGACGAGCGCAGCTCGAGTACGCTGTCGGCGCTGGCGGTCCTGGTCTCGATGGGTTTCGCTTCAGCGACCTTGGCAACAGCCGCGCCCTTGTCGGCCTTGTCGCCGACATTGCTCTGCGGTTCCAGGCTCGCCGCGGGCTGCGGCGGCACGCGCACGGAGGCCAGCAGCGGATGCTGGAAGCTGTGCGGGGTCATCTCGCCGGGCGATACAATCACGCGCGCGCCCATCTTGGTCCAGTTCCACATCTTGGTAGCGAACGCCATGGGCATGCGGATGCAGCCGTGCGAGGCCGGATAGCCCGGCAGCACGCCGGCATGCATGGCAACGCCGGACCATGTGATCCGCTGCATGTAAGGCATCGGCGCGCCGCTATAGATGTTGGAGTGGTGGAATTTGTGCTTCTGGATGATGCTGAAGACACCCATTGGCGTCGAATGGCCCTTCATCCCAGTCGACACCGGGGATTCCGCGAACACGCCGTTGGTGTCGTAGACGGTCACCTTCTGCCGCTCGATCGACACGACGATGACAAGCGGGCCCTGCGGCTTGGTGCCGACTTCCTTCTCGGCGACGACATCCTTCTTGCCCGCCGCGCCGCGCTTCTGCGGCTTCTGACGCGCGAAATCGGGATGGCGATCCTGCCGGGAGGCGTAGGACCCGTCGGAATAGTCTGTCCAGTAGTAAAATGCAGCGTCTGCCTGGCTTGCCGTACCGATCGCACCTGCCGCCGTCAGAATGGCGACCTGCCACAACCGCGCCGGCGTGGCAGCAAACCGGAACCCGTTCACGCTATTCATTCCTCGAATCCACAATCCAAATCAAAGATTAGTCTCGCAGAGGGGATACGCGTTCACCAGCAGAGCGGTTCTGCCATCAGCGACTTTTGTCCTAGCCGTAGCAAAAAAGCCTCACGGAGCGGTAAACGGCGGCCGCGCCCGGCTGCCCGTCGTCTTCCTGTCCGGCTGTCGCATCCCTACATTGCGGGGACTCGTTTCCGGAGAACTTCATGTCATCTCGTTTCCCCGGTCTTTCCGGCATCCGCTTGAAAGGCCTCGCTTTATTCTTCCTGGCCCTGGCCGCGCCGATGGCTTCCGCCTCGGCCGCCGACGAGCCGGATCTGATCTTCCGGCGCTCGACCGTGTTCAAATGGATGAGCCCGAATGACAAGCTTGCGACCTATGGCCTCGACGACCCCGAGGTCGAGGGCGTCGCCTGTCATTTCACGGTGCCGGAGAAGGGCGGCTTCAAGGGCTGGCTCGGCCTTGCCGAGGAGGTCTCGGACATCTCGCTCGCCTGCCGTCAGACCGGCCCGATCAAGTTCAAGACCAAGATGGAGCAGGGCGACGACATGTTCCGCCAGCGCCGTTCGCTGTTCTTCAAGAAGATGCAGATCGTGCGCGGCTGTGACGCCAAGCGCAACGTGCTGGTCTACATGGTCTATTCGGACAGGCTGATCGAGGGCTCGCCGAAGAACTCGACTTCGACCGTGCCGATCATGCCGTGGGGACCGGCCGACGCCAACGTCCAGAAGTGCGCCGAGTTCTTCACTCAGTAGCGAAGATGCGGCTGGCCCGGGATCTCGCGAGATGCGAGCCGGTCAGCCGCACGAAGGCCTGCGGCGCGGCCTCAAAGCCGCGGCTTGATTGCAACGCCATCGCGCCGGGCGATGTGGCGCCTTGATCGGCGCGGTCCGTCCATTGGTCCGCGTCGCGCGCCGCTGCGCGATCTTGCGCCATCATGATGGCCATTCCTCACGTGAACGTGCCCGGTGATCCGGGCTTCTGGTTTCGATGGCTTGGGTCGCAGCCGAAGCGCCCCCGGTTCGAAAGGATCCAGCCTTCGTTCGGGTTTCTCTTCAGCAGAGAAACGTAAAATGCATGTGAAGCGTGGAAGGCGCACACATGACGGCGCACCGTGCGCGGCAGGTTCCGGGCTCGACCAGAGCTTGTCAGGGGAATCTAGGCCGCGGGGCAGCCCATCTGAAAACATTGGGATTTTCCGCCGAATGTTTCGTCGCTCCGGTGGCGGCGAAACAATTCTCACGAAGACGAAACCATTTTCGGCTTTTGGCGCATCACGGGGGAAACCGCCCATGGTTATCAGCTTCACAACGACGACGGCGGTATTGCCGGTGGCGAGATTGAGGGACAAGACCATGCGCGCGCTCAGCTTCATCCTTGCCTTCGGTTTTGTGCTCGCCGGCTCATCTTTCGCGGGCGCGCCGGACGGCGGTCTGCCTGGTGTCGGCACCTTCCAGTACAGCGGCTCGCCGGTCACGACCGCGCAGCCGATCGTAGTTGCCGCGCGCTTCTGATCGCCCAAGAAAAATCAGCCGATAAGGGCCGTCATGATTGTTCGTTTCTGCGCAGCCGCGTTCGTATCCCTTCTGACGATCGGCGCCGCTCAGGCGCAGGTGCGTGCTCCCTCCCGTCTACCGGATCCCCGCAGCGAATTCGTGCGTCAGTGTGCGCCGCGCATGATCGGGCGCTGGGAGCATCCGGAGGAAGTCTGTGGCTGCCTGCATGATCATGCCGCCGCGGCCGTCGAGGACCGCGATCTGCGCGAGGCGCTGCTGCGCGGCATCAGCGAGACCGGTGTGCCGACCATCGAAACCGATTGGGTGCCGGCGTCCAAGCAAAGCGAGATCGGTCCGACCTTCACCAAGATCGCCAAGCCGACCTTGCAGTGCATGTTCGATCCGGCGAAGTCGTAGGCGTCACCTCGACTTCGGACCGTACCGCGGCACACAGGCGCTCGTTCGCGCAACGCCGTTCTCGGTCATCTTGGCGCCGCGCACTTCCTTGACCTGTCCGGCCGGGCAGGTTCCGTCATCCACCAGCACACGCTGACCAAGCTTGAGATCGGTGATGTCCTCGACCCGCCCGACCGTGGCGGCTTGCGCCGTCGAGGCCAGCGCGCTGGAGATCAGGAGCGAAAGGCAGGCTGCGCGGCGGAGTGACATGATGAGAGCTCCAGGAATCGATGCCGCAATGTAGGGAGCGGTCGGCGATTCTGACAGCGGAGCTTCGTCACGCCCGCCGGGCCGATTTGTTCTTACCACCCAAGGCGACGCGTGATTCCTGCGCGAGCCGCTTCGCTGACGCCACCAGCTTCGGAACCGCGTGCCCTGAAAATCCCAGCACGAACCCGGGCAGGGGACGCGCCCGCGAATAGGTGTCGGCCAACAGCCAGCCTTCCGCGCCGGCCGCCTGCTTCGCCGCTGCGGCCACCGCCAGATCGACCGAGGGATCGAACCGGGCGACCAGGTGCAACCCTTGCGACGGCACCGGCACAGACAGTGCGCCATCGGATGCTGCTTCCAGCGTCCCGGCCAGCGCATCGCGCGCCTCGCGATAGAGTTTTCGCACGCGTTTGAGGTTCGCGGCGAACGCGCCGGAATTGAGCATGTCGGCGACTGCGCCTTCCATCAGCGTGCCGGGAAAGCGGTCGAGCGCGGCGCGCGTGGCCGTCACGTCGGAGATCAGGCGCTCGGGCAGGGCGCAATAGCCGATGCGCAGGCCCGGAAACAGCGTCTTGGCGAACGTGCCCATGTAGATCACCCGCTGGAGATGATCGATGCCGGCCAGCGACATCAGCGGCGCGCCGTCGTAGCGGAACTCGCTGTCGTAATCGTCCTCCAGCACGAAGGCGCCGGCTTGCCTCGCCCAGTCCAGCAGCTCGAGCCGGTGCGGCATCGACATCTGCACGCCCAGCGGAAACTGGTGCGACGGTGTCACATAGGCTGCGCGCGCGGACGGCGCAGCACTGCGCCCCTTGGCGACACGCATGCCGTGTTCGTCGACGGGAACCGGTACGGCGCGATAACCGCAATGCGCGATGATGTTGCGCGCGGCGGGATAGCCGGGGTCCTCGCACCAGACCTGGTCATTGGGCTTCAGGATCGCACTCAGCACGATGCGCAGCGCATGCAGCGTACCTGACGTCAGCATGATCTGGTCGGGATCACAGCGCAGGCCGCGTGCCGACAACAGATGATCGGCGATGGCCGCGCGCAGCTCGCGGCTGCCGCGCGGATCGCCATAGTGCAGATGCTCGGCCCCGAACGCGCGCATGCGCCGGCCGACGAAGGCGCGAAAGCGCTGCACGGCGCGCTCGTCGATATGGGTGCAGCCGAGCGAGAACGCGCCTTGTCGTGGCGCCTCGATCACGACCTTTGGTTTCTTCGGCTCGACTGCGCGAGCCGGAATGCGCGCGGCGACGAACGTGCCGGAGCCGACGGTGGCGTCGGCAAAGCCGTCGGCGATCAGCCGCTCATAGGCGGTGACGACGGCATTGCGCCGAAAGCCCGTTTGCTTCGCCAGCGTCCGCGATGGCGGCAGCGGCTCGCCGGGCTTCACGAGGCCGGCGACGATCATCTCGCAGAGCGCCTGGTACAGCCGGTGCGCGGCAGAGGCGCCGGCCGTGACGTGCGGACCGGTGAGGTCGAGCGGCAATTCGGCCTTGGCGGGCGCAGAGGAATTGGTCGGAATTTTTTGCATGGAATTGGCACTATCGCAGACCAAATCGGCCGCTACAACTGCGCTGGAAGTTCTCCAATCCCGACAGGAGCGGCCGTGAGCCAGACTGAAAGCCAAAATTCCTACCCGACGTCAGCGCGCAACCAGGTGAAGCGCCGCCACGACCGCGGTTTCTACGATCACGAGACCGTTCATCGCATCCTCGACTCCTCGATGCTGTGCCACGTCTCCTATTTCATCGACGGCCAGCCCTATTGCACGCCGACCTTCTTCTGGCGCGAGGGCACCAAGCTGTACTGGCACGGTTCAAGCGCGAGCCGCATGCTGCGCAACCAGACCAGGGGCGAGCGCGTCTGCCTGACGGTGGCCCATCTAGACAGCCTGGTGCTGGCGCGCTGCGGCTTCAACCACTCCGCCGATTACCGCGCCGTGATGGCGTTCGGCAGTGCCTATCTCGTGACCGATCCCGAGGAGAAAGAGCGCGCGGTGATAGCGATGGTCGATCGCTTCTTCCCCGATCGGACCGCCAGCCTGCGGGCTAGCAACACGCAGGAGATCAAGGCGACCTCGTTCATCGCGATGGAGATCGAGGAGGCCTCGGCAAAAGTTCGCGCCAAAGGTGTCGCGGACGATGACGAGGACTACGCGCTGCCGATCTATGCCGAGCGTATTCCCGTGCGCACCGTGCTGGGTGCGCCGGAGCCGTGTCCGCGGCTGCTCGACGGCGTGAGCCGTCCTGCGACGCTGAATGGCTATTCGGAAGGCCGACTGCTCGAAGATGCATTGCGGGATGCATATTTTGTGGAGTACCCGAACGGCTGAAATCGGCTAGCTTGCGGGCTCTTCGATTTGTTTGAACGCCTGGAGCAGCCTGATGAATGCCGAAACGCAACAGAGGATTCTTGACGCCGTCGATGCCGGCTTCGAAGCCCAGCTTGCGACCACCCGCGATTTCGTTGCGATCCCTTCGACCCGCGGGGCGGAGGGGCCGTGCCAGGACATGATCGGTGACCTCCTGCGCGAGCGCGGCTATGAGGTCGACGACTGGCACATCAATGTCGACGATCTCAAGGACCTCCGCGGCTTCGGCCCGATCGAGCACGATTTTTCGAAGGCGCGCTCGGTGGTGGGCACCTACCGTCCGCAGACCAACGCCGGTAAATCGCTGATCCTCCAGGGGCACTGCGACGTGGTGCCCGCGGGCCCGCTGGAATTGTGGGAGACGCCGCCGTTCTCGCCGGTGATCAAGGACGGCAAGATGTTCGGCCGCGGCGCCTGCGACATGAAATCTGGCACGATCGGTGCGCTTCATGCGCTGGATGCGATCAAGGCCGCTGGTTTCAAGCCGACCGCGCGCATTCACTTCCAGTCGGTGATCGAGGAGGAGAGCACCGGCGTCGGCGCGCTCTCGACGCTGCAGCGCGGCTACCGCGCGGACGCCTGCTTCATCCCGGAGCCGACCAACGGCAAGATGGTGCGCTCGCAGGTCGGCGTGATCTGGTTTCGCCTGCGCGTGAAGGGCCATCCGACCCATGTCGCCTTCGCCGGTTCCGGCGCCAACGCCATCATGGCAGCGTATCATCTGATCCAGGCGGTCCAGAAGCTCGAGATCGAATGGAACGAGCGCGCCAAGGCCGATCGTCACTTCAAGACCCTCAACCATCCCATCAACTTCAATCCCGGCATCATCAAGGGCGGCGACTGGGCTTCCAGCGTGCCGGCCTGGTGCGACGTCGACTGCCGTATCGCGATTCTGCCGGGCTGGTCGGTCGCCGATCACCAGAAGGAGATCGCGGCCTGCGTTGCCGCGGCCGCGCGCAATCACCGCTTCCTCGCCAACAACCCGCCGGAGATCGAATGGTCGGGCTTCCTGTCGGACGGCTATGAGCTGACCGACGCAGCAGCGCCCGAGGCCGCCTTCGCCAAGGCCTTCGACAAGGCCTATGGCGGCGCGGTCGAAGACCTCGTCTTCACGGCGCTCACCGACACCCGCTTCTACGGCCTCAATTATGGCATCCCGAGCCTGTGCTTCGGCGCAAGCGGCGGCGAGATGCACGGCTTCAACGAATTCGTCGACCTGGACTCGCTGAAGAAGTCGACCAAGGCAACGGCGCTGTTCATCGCGGAATGGTGCGGGGTGGAGAAGGCGTAGCTTCTCCGCCGTCATTGCGAGCGTGGCGAAGCAATCCAGAATCCCTCCGCGGAAGCAGTCTGGATTGCTTCGTCGCTTCGCTCCTCGCAATGACGGGAGAAATATCTTGCCGGATCGTTGCTCGAAACGCGGGCTTCCTGAAATACTTTAAGCTTAAAATAAAGACTAGGAGGCAGGCCGCGCCGGTGGCAGACTGGTGTCGCGGAACGAGTCCCTGGGAGTCACGATGCGCGATTGGGATGATGCTTACGCCAATTCGGCCCATATCCCGGGCTCGGACAAGATGCCGGCGCAATGGGCGGAGCGGGCGGCGGCCTACCGCGCCGGACTGAAGGATTTTCGCGCCGATGTCGCCTACGGTTCGGGCGAGCGCCAGCGCCTCGACCTCGTCCTGCCTGACGGCGACAGCAAGGGTCTCGTCGTGTTCGTGCACGGCGGCTACTGGATGCGCTTCGACAAGTCGACCTGGACTGATCTGGCCGAAGGCGCGCGGCACCACGGCTGGACGGTGGCGCTGCCGAGCTACACCCTGACGCCGGCCGCGCGCATCTGCGACATCACCGCGGAGATCACCGCCGCGATCGCCAAGGCCGCTTCGCTCGCCCCCGGTCCGATCCGTCTCGCCGGCCATTCCGCCGGTGGCCACCTCGTCACGCGCATGCTGTGCGACGACAGCCGGCTGGAGCCCGCCGTCTACAACCGCATCGCCGGCACGCTTTCGATCAGCGGCCTGCATGATCTGCGTCCGCTGCTGAAGACGAAGATGAACGAGACGCTGCGCATGACGCTGGAGGAGGCGACACTCGAAAGCGCGGCGCTGCACCTGCCGCGCGGACATTCGCCCGTGACCGCTTGGGTCGGCGGCAGCGAGCGGCCGGAATTCATCCGCCAGTCCGATCTGATGGCCAATATCTGGACCGGTTTCGACGTGCCGACGCGCCTCGTCGTCGATCCCGGGCTGAACCATTTTACCGTGATCGACGCCCTGAAGGATCCATCATCGCCGATCACCGCGCGCCTGATCGGCCTCGACTGACGAGGCGAGGGATGATCGATCGAAAGGGCCTGTCATGACGTCCAGCGATTACGATCCCACCAGCGAAGGCGCCGAGACCGATTTCGCCCGGCGGATGTCCTATGGCGATTATCTGGCGCTGGATGCGATCCTCGGCGCGCAGCATCCGCTCTCTGAAGCCCATGACGAGATGCTGTTCATCATCCAGCATCAGACGACAGAGCTGTGGATGCGACTCGCCCTCCATGAGCTGACCGCCGCGCGCCGCGCGATCGCAAAGGACGAGGTCGCGCCGGCCATGAAGATGCTGGCGCGGATGTCGCGCATCTTCGAGCAGCTCAACGGCGCCTGGGACGTGCTACGCACCATGACGCCGAGCGAGTACACGCGATTTCGCTCCCAGCTCGGCCAGTCCTCTGGCTTCCAGTCACGGCAATACCGGCTGATCGAATTCCTGCTCGGCAACCGCAACCACGCCATGCTCAAGCCGCACGCGCACGACGTGGAAACGACCAAGCTGCTCGAAGCCGAACTCGCGACGCCGAGCCTTTACGATGAAGTGCTGCGGCTCGCCTATCGCAACGGGCTCGAGATGCCCGCGGCGGTGCTGGCGCGCGACGTCCGCGAGACCCACAGCTTCAACGAAGGCGTGCTGCAGGCCTGGCGTCAGGTTTACGAGGCGCCGGAAACGCATTGGATGCTCTACGAGGTCGCCGAGAAGCTGGTCGACTTCGAGGACTACTTTCGCCGCTGGCGCTTCAACCATGTGACGACGGTCGAGCGTGTCATCGGTTTCAAGCGTGGCACCGGGGGCACCGGCGGCGTCAGCTATCTCAAGCGCATGCTGGAGGTCGAGCTGTTCCCCGAGCTCTGGCGTGTGCGCACCATTCTATAGAGATGTCATGACCAGATATCGCGTCTACGACGACACCAAGGCCCTATTCCGTCTTCCCGAGGGCGTGATCTATCTCGACGGCAATTCGCTCGGTGCCCTGCCGCTTGGCGTTGCCGAGCGCGTCAACCGCGTCATCACCACGGAGTGGGGCAACGAACTGATCCGCGCCTGGAACAGCGCAGGTTGGTATGTCCAGCCGCGCCATGTCGGCGATCGCATCGCGCGATTGATCGGTGCGGAAGCCGGCTCCGTGATGGTCGGCGACACGCTGTCGCTGAAAGTCTATCAGGCCCTCGCGGCGGCGCTCGACATGAACGCAGCGCGCAAGGTCGTCCTGTCAGACACCGGCAATTTCCCGACCGATCTGTACATGGCCGAAGGCCTGATCGCGACGCTCGGCCGCGGCCATCAATTGCGCCTGGTGGCGCCGGAGGAGATCGAGTCCGCGTTGTCGGAGGAGGTCGCCGTCCTGTACATCACCGAGGTCGACTACCGCACTGGCCGCCGCCACGACATGGCGAAGCTGACCGCAAAGGCGCGCGCGCTCGGCATCGTCACCGTCTGGGATCTCGCCCATTCCGCCGGTGCGCTGCCGGTCAATCTGGCCGGCTGCGGCGCCGATTTCGCCGCGGGCTGCACCTACAAATACATCAACGCCGGCCCCGGCGCGCCGGCCTTCCTCTACGTCGCGCCGCGTCACGCCGACACGGCGCGCGCAGCTCTGTCCGGCTGGATGGGGCACGAAAAGCCGTTTGCTTTCGAGCTTGGCTATGCGGCCGCGGGCGGCGTCGAGCGCATGCGGGTGGGCACGCCGCCGGTGCTGGCGATGGCGGCACTGGAAGCCTCGCTCGATATCTGGGATCGTGTCGACATTGCGGAGGTGCGTGCCCGCTCGCTGGCGCTCGGCGATCTCCTGATCGCGGAGGTCGAGCGCCGTTGCCCGTCCTTGAAGCTTGTGACCCCTCGCTCACATGAGCGCCGCGGCTCGCAAGTCTCCTTCGCCTTCGACGGCGGCTACGCCGCCATGCAGGCATTGATTGCCCGCGGTGTCATCGGCGATTTCCGCGCGCCCGATATCATGCGGTTCGGTATCTCGCCGCTCTATATCGGCGAGAGCGAGATCATGCGGGCCGCCGAGATCATCGAGGAAGTGATAGCGGACGAGGTGTGGCGCCGGCCGGAATACCAGGTCGTCAACGCGGTGACGTGAGAAGCTATCACCGTCACCCTGAGGTGGCCGCTTCTTCAGCGGCCCTCGAAGGGCGACGGCCCGGCTGCATTGGGGCCGTTCATCCTTCGAGGCTCCCTGCACGGTGCTTTGCACCCCGCAGCTCGCACCTCAGGATGACGGGATCAAGCAGGTGGATGCTGAAAGTTCAGGGTCGCTCGCCCCACAGCGCCTTGACGATCGCATCAAGCCCGTCCGTCAGCGCTGCCGGTCCTGGCTGCAGGATGATCGGCGATTTGATCTCGACGATGCGATCATTGCGCACGGCTGGAATTTCACTCCAGCCGTCGCGCGCGCGGATGCGGGCGGGCACGACCTTCTTGCCGCACCATGACGCGAGGATCACGTCAGGCGCCGCTTCGCGCACCGCGTCTGCCGAGATGATACGATCCTTTGCCGCCTGGCGCGCGCGCAGCTCCGGAAACACATCCGCGCCGCCGGCGATCTCGATCAGCTCGGAGACCCAGCCGATGCCGGAGATCAGCGGATCGTCCCATTCCTCGAAGTAGACTCTTGGCCGCGGTGAGGGGCGGGATGCTGCCGCGATCGCGGCAAGGCGCCGCTCGAAGCCGTGCGCGAGTTCCTCGGCGCGCTGGCCGGCACCGACCAGCGCGCCCAGCGTGCGGATCATCGCCAAAATCCCGGCGATGTCGCGCTGGTTGAAGACGTGGACATCGACGCCGGCGCGGACGAGGTCGGCGACGATACCGGCCTGGAGATCGGAGAAGGCGAGTACCAGGTCCGGTTCCAGCGCCAGGATCTTCGGCATGTCCGCCGTGACGAAGGCCGACACCCGCGGCTTCTCGCGCCTCACTTGCGGCGGACGGACGGCGTAGCCGGAGACGCCGACGATGCGGTCCTGCTCGCCGAGCAGGTAGAGCGTTTCGACCGTCTCTTCGGTCAGGCAGACGATGCGGCGGGGCGGGAAATGGCGCATGGGAGAAGCATATGCGCAAATGAAAGCCGCGATGTCAGCCTGGCGATTACCTCTGACGTCATTGCTTTGTCGCGCCAGGCAATTCACGCTGAGACAACAATGAATTGGGAGGAGATCCGATGACGCCGCTCGAGAAACTTCAAGCGATGAAGATGCCCTTTGCCGAGCTCAAGGGCGTCGAGTTCATCGAGGCCGGGAGAGATCGCGTGGTGGCGCGGATGACGGTCCGCCCCGACCTTTGCACGCTCCACCACACCATTCACGGTGGTGCGGTGATGGCGCTCGCTGATTCCGTCGGCGCCGCGGCGACCGTGATCAACCTGCCGGAGGACGCCAAGGGCACGACTACCCTGGAAAGCAAGACTAATTTCATCGGTGGGGCCAAGGAGGGAACCATCGTGATCGCCACCGCGACTCCGGTCCACCGGGGCCGGCGGACCCAGGTCTGGACCACCCGGCTGGAAACCGAGGACGGCAAGCTCGTCGCCGTGGTCACCCAGACGCAGCTCGTCCTCGTATGACTACGGGACTTTGATTTTGTTAACGAATTAGTCGCTTGCGGTGCTCGAAACTTGGGCAGGTTCCCGTCTTGAAAAATTTGTTGCGATGCACAATATTGGAGGCCTAGGGATTCGAACGCCTCCTCGAGGGACACCAAGAGGAGTTTTGACGTGGTATTAGAAGAGACCGTCCGCACGGCGTCCGTTCCGGGCTATGTACGGACCCTGAGCCAGCAGGAAGAATTGCCGCTCCTGCGCGATCATCTGCTGAGGCTCGATGCCGGAAGCCGGCATGACCGTTTCAACGGCTTTCTCGACGACAGCTTCATCGAGCGTTACGCCGCCCGCTGCGCCGAGGACGGCACCGTGATCGTTGCCTACATCGTCGATGGCGTGGTCCGCGGTGCGGCCGAGCTGCATCCGCCGGAGGGCGATTCGCTGCCTGAGGTTGCCTTCAGCGTGGAAGCATCAGCGCGCCGCCAAAACGTCGGGACCATCCTGTTCAGCCGGCTGATCGCGGAAGCGCGCTGGAAGGGCTACAAGCGCCTGCGCATTACCACGGGCTCCGAGAATCACGCGATGCGGGCGCTCGCCAGGAAGTTCGGGGCGCATCTTGCTTTCCGTCATGGCGAATCGACCGGAACGATCGATCTTGCCAAGACGCCGGAGGCCGAGCTCGCTGAACTCGCGGCCTCGCCATTCGCGGCCGGCCGCGCCTTGCTCAGCTTCAACTCGACATGCTGGAAGATCATTTCCAGCATGTACGGCAATCGCGCCGCCTGACTCATAGAGCTGGCAGGAATCAAAAAAGCGGACCGGCAAAACCGGTCCGCTTTCGTATTGGGACTAAGGAATTAAGCGTTCAGGTGCCGGTGCGCTTGTCGTTGCCGAAGCGGCGCACGACGCGGCGTTCGACCACCACCGAGCGCTGCGCGCCCTGTTCGCCGGCGATCACGCGGGTTGCGGTGATGCGGCTGTTGGTCCGGGCCTGCTTCTTCACTTCGGCCTGCACGACATCGAGCGGCATGCCCATCAGCGCTGCGGCGATCTCGGCCTGCTGCTCCTGGTCGTCGGTGATGCCGACGGCGGCGAAGATCGCCTCGTCCAGGGTCGGCGGATCGTGGCGCACGCGCCGCGTGCCATATTTGGTATTCCAGTCTGCGCTCATAACGGCCTCGTTTCGATGCCGGGATACCTAGTGCCGCCAATGTTGCATTGCAATATGAAATCGGTGTGGCATCTCAGCTATGCACCGGTCGGGTGTCAGGCGCTGACACGACACCGGCATCGCGTTCAATCCGTTGTTGCGGCCAGCGCTTCAGCGCGGCGTGCCCGGCCTCCGTAAGCCCGTAGATTCCCCGGTCGGCGCGTTCGAACCAGCCATACACATTGTTAAGCAAAATCTTGCCGGCGTCAGGGCAGCGGTCGCGCAATTCGCGCACGCGCCGCGGGCCCCCCGCGAGCTCCGAGGCGCACGCCAATGCCTGCTGCCGATAGGCAGTCATGATCGGCGCGCGCGTGCTGCCGCCGAGCACGGGATCGCCCTGGCGGCGCTGATGCTCGGCGACGAGGCGCGAGCGAACCTTCGGCTCGCGGCGCGGTGCCGCGGTCGGCGGCTTCACCAGCACCTCGACCTGGCCGCGGTCGGTGACCCCGAGCATGCCGAAGCCGAGCCGGCGGCAGAGGTTGCGATAGCGCGCATCGCTCTCGCGTCCCTTGCCGCGGATCGACATTCTTGCGGCGATCCAGACCTCGTCGCCGGCTGGCGCGCGATCGACGGCTTGCAGAATGAGTTCGAGATTGAAGGCGAGCTTGAGCTCGCCGATCACCACGACCGGCGGATCGCCCGCGCTGAGGCCCACGAGATCGCAGCCGCCGATCTCGCCCTTGACCGTGAAGCCGAGCTCTTCGAGGAAGCGTTTGACGGGCAGATAGAGCGTGGTTTCCACGGCGTGTCCGATCGGAGAATCAGTTGCGGACAGTCTAGAGCGTTCCCGGCTTCGATTGAATCAGAGCCGGCGCTCATCACTGCGTGTCGGACTGCGACTACACCCGCCCGCCGACCGGGATCAGCGCACCGGTGATGCCGCTGGCAGCATCGCTGGCGAGGAACAGGATGACCTCGGCGAGTTCCACCGGCGTCACCCATTTGGAAAAATCCGCCTTCGGCATATCCGCGCGATTGGCCTTGGTGTCGATGATCGACGGCAGCACCGCATTCACCGTGACTTTGCCCTTCCATTCGCTTGCCAGAGCTTCGGTGAGGCGATGCACGCCGGCTTTGGACGCCGCATACGGGCCCATCCCGGAGCCGGCCTGAAGCGCGCCCATCGCGCCGATATTGACGATGCGGCCGGACCTGGGTGCGGCGAGATGCGGCAGGGCGGCGTGCGAGGTGTTGAGGGCGGTCAGCACGTTGAGCGCATGCATGCGTTGCCACGTCGTGATGTCGCCGTCGCCGACGGTCTCGAAGGCGAAGCCGCCGGCGATGTTGATCAGCGCGTCGAGGCGACCGAAATGCTTTGCGGCCGCCTCGATCGCTGTCTTCGCCTGCGCCGCATCGGCCAGATCGACGCCGCCGATCTCGATGCGCTCCGGCGTCGCCGGAAGCTGCGAGGGGGCGTGATCGACGCCGGCAACACGCGCGCCGCGTGACTGGGCGGTTTCGGCAACCACCTTGCCAAGCGCGCCGAGCGCGCCGGTCACCACGATCACTTTTCCCTGCACGATGCTCTCCGTCGTTCAATTCGCGCCGACTATTGCGCAGTCCGAATTGGACTTGCAATGGCGGCGGCTTCAAGGCTGAATGATCGCTGCAACCTTGGATGGCAGGAGGGGTCGACATGTCCGAGAGTCCGCCGGCGGTGGACGTTCCCCAAGGAATCATCAAGCTCGAACACCCGCTGCGAAATTTCTTCGACGCGCTGCGCCGACCGGATCCGGTTCGCATCGTGGCGATGGGATCATCTTCGACCGCCGGTCGGGCGGACGTGGTGCCGTATCCTCATCGGCTCGAGTTGTATTTGAGGCAGCACTATGCCGAACCGCTACCGGACGCCCGGATCGACGTCGTGAATCGGGGCAGGGGCGGGCAGGAAGCGCCGGAAGAACTGAAACGCTTCGAGTCCGACATCTTTTCCGAAAGCCCCTCCCTGGTGCTTTGGCAAATCGGGACCAACGCGGTCTTTCACAGAGATCAATACAAGTTCGAGGATGTCATCGGCGCAATCACCGACGGGGTGAACCAGTTGCTGAGGCCGAGTGAACGTCCAATGGACGTCGTGTTGATCGATCCGCAATACGTGACCGCCATGCTTCGCGACGATAAGGCCGAGCTTTCTGAAAGGATCGTCCTGGAGATTCGCAGGATAGCGGCATCTGCAAAGGTGAACGTTTTCCAGCGCTGGGCCCTGATGCGGCATTGGCATGTGCAAAACGGCGTTTCGTTCGAACAATTGCTTGATCCCACAGATCGCCCTGACATGCTTCATCAGAGCGACTGGAGCACGCTTCAGGTTTCCCAAGCACTGTGCAAAGCGATTACC
This sequence comes from Bradyrhizobium betae, assembly GCF_008932115.1. Classification (NCBI taxonomy): domain Bacteria; kingdom Pseudomonadati; phylum Pseudomonadota; class Alphaproteobacteria; order Hyphomicrobiales; family Nitrobacteraceae; genus Bradyrhizobium; species Bradyrhizobium betae. The sequence continues at coordinate 165,931 of NZ_CP044543.1, read as the reverse complement.
GATGCAACCATGTCGGCAGGCTGGCTCCCAGTCGGACCGAAGCCCTGATCACGCCCGCAGATAGCGCTCTTTCAGTGCCTCCCGCTCTTGCGGACCAATCTTGAGCCCGTCGCGCAAATAGATATCGAGATCGCCATACTCGCTGTCGATGGCTGCGAAGGCCGCCGCAAGGTAAGATGTCTCGACGCTGCCGATGGCATCGCGCACATCGGCCGGCAGATCGGTGGCAGCCGTCGCATCGCGCCGGTAAAACTGGTTGGTGAGGAGATAGTCCTCGGCAATGATTTCGTCGGGTACGCCCAGCGCATGCAGGATCAGTGCGCTGGCAAAGCCGGTGCGGTCCTTGCCGGCGGTGCAGTGGATCACGAGCGGGGCACGATCTTCCAGCAGATGAGCGAACAGTGCGCGGAAGCTGTGCGTGTTGTGCCGGACATAATTGCGATAAGATTCGCGCATGATCTCGAGCGCGACCGGCGCGGTCAGCCGGCCCGCGACGAGCTCGGCGCGCAACGCGGCCACGACCGTGGGCTCGATCGGCAGCGAATGCACGGCGATCTCGTTCACCACGCATATCCCGGCCGCGCGCTCCTCGACGCCGCGAAAGTCGAATGCGCTGCGCACGCCCAGTGCACGGACGACCTCGATGTCGTCGGCGGTGAGCTGGCCGAGATGGTTGGAGCGGAAGATGTGCCGCCAGCGTGTGGTGCGGCCGTCGGCGGTCGGATAGCCGCCGAGGTCGCGAAAATTGCTGGCGCCTTGCAGGCTGAGATGGCGGGCAGGGGAGTCTGACATGGGTTCAGCTTGGGTTATGTTTCCACCGGACGCACTCGAGGCGTCCTTGAAGTCTATTACAGGGGGGCGATCATGGGCCGGCACAAGGCCATTCTTTTGGCGATCACCATGCTTGCGGGCGGAATTCTCGGTTTGCGCCAGGTGGACGCGCAGACGTTCCGGACCTATCGCTGCGCTGACGGTACGCAGTTCATCGTCGGATTTTATGACGACGACAAGCGCGCCTTCGTCCAGATCGACGGCGAGCCGGCGACTCTCGCCAAGCGGCTGACGGTCTCGGGCGCGCGCTATTCGGGGTCTGGGATCACGTTGAGAATCCCCAACAACGGGGCGACCACGGTCAAGCATCTCAAGCGGCCGGTGACGGCCTGCGCGGTGGTCGAAAAGGCCGGGCTCTAGGCGGGAGGGCTGCAAGAATCAAAAAAGGGTCGAAACCTCGTTGTTTCGACCCTTTTTCAAACTGCCGCCGGGCGCTGGCGAGAGCGCGGCGGTATCTTACCAAACACTGGCATTAGCGTTCCCATTTGGGCTTGGCTTCGTCGACCGCGTCCTGATGGTACCAGCTGTCGCTGCAGATCGAGACGTTCGCGGGAAGCGAAGCGTGATCGGCAGGAAAGCGGGGATCGCCATAGCGGTGTCCGGCGAGAGCCGCGCGGCCCCCGACGGGGAATTGATAGATCTTCGCAGATCCGTGACTCAGTCCGTTGTTCATCATTTCGATTTGCTCCCGGGTCGAAGCGCCTTGGCCTCCATGGTGCGCCCGACTCGTTCGATTGTGGTTACTGGAATCCCCATATCGGCCGCGCATCCCGGATTTGAAAGTGCTGAAAAGGAAATCAGTTTCAGCTCATTTTGTAGGCAATGAGCCTTCTGCATCCTCCAAGGCAGCCAGTGGGTGACCAACGCTTGGGCCATTCCAAAGGTTGCTGAGCAGGGCCGGAGACTTCACGAAAATTGCTGGACGTTGATGCGCGTTTCATCGGCAACCTCCGGCACCGGTTCGTCTGCTCCGGAATCAGGCGTTTTCCGCGGGATTTTTGCAGTGCAGCTTCACGCAACGGTGCGCGGCTATGACGCATGCCGCCGTGGACGGTTTGCCACCTCTTGGGACATCTCGCGCGCCGTGGAAAACCCAAAGCGCTGCGGCCTTTTGGCACGTTAAATGCTTGTAAAGGGCCGGCCGATGGTGGCCGGGTAAACAATCGTGCGGGGGCCCCCGGGCCCCCACCTTTCGCATCATCTACAGAGAGGCTCAATGACCAAGTATAAGCTCGAGTACATCTGGCTCGACGGATACGCGCCGACTCCGAACTTGCGCGGCAAAACACAGATCAAGGAATTCGCGTCGTTCCCGACGCTGGAGCAGCTTCCGCTCTGGGGCTTCGATGGCTCCTCCACCCAGCAGGCCGAAGGCCGCAGCTCCGATTGCGTGCTGAAGCCGGTCGCCGTCTTCCCGGACGCCGCGCGCACCAACGGCGTGCTCGTGATGTGCGAAGTCATGATGCCCGATGGCAAGACCCCGCACGCGACCAACAAGCGCGCCACCATTCTCGACGATGCCGGCGCCTGGTTTGGCTTCGAGCAGGAGTATTTCTTCTACAAGGACGGCCGTCCGCTCGGCTTCCCGGTCTCCGGCTATCCGGCGCCGCAGGGCCCGTACTACACCGGCGTCGGCTTCTCGAACGTCGGCGACGTCGCCCGCAAGATCGTGGAAGAGCATCTCGACCTCTGCCTCGCGGCCGGGATCAACCATGAAGGCATCAACGCGGAAGTCGCCAAGGGCCAGTGGGAATTCCAGATCTTCGGCAAGGGCTCCAAGAAGGCCGCCGACGAAATGTGGATGGCCCGCTACCTGATGCTGCGCCTGACCGAGAAGTACGGCATCGACATCGAGTTTCACTGCAAGCCGCTCGGCGACACCGACTGGAACGGCTCCGGCATGCACGCCAACTTCTCGACCGAGTACATGCGTACGGTCGGTGGCAAGGAGTACTTCGAGGCGCTGATGGCGGCCTTCGACAAGAACCTGATGGACCACATCGCCGTCTACGGCCCGGACAACGACAAGCGTCTGACCGGCAAGCACGAGACCGCGCCGTGGAACAAGTTCAGCTACGGCATCGCCGATCGCGGCGCCTCGATCCGCGTTCCGCACTCCTTCGTCAACAACGGCTACAAGGGCTATCTGGAAGACCGCCGTCCGAACTCGCAGGGCGACCCATACCAGATCGCTTCGCAGATCCTGAAGACGATCGCGTCCGTGCCCGCCGACAAGAAGGCGGCCGCCTAAGATCCTCCCGGCCCGGGCTGGGGGCTGGCCCGGGTTGGCTCTCAATCCGCCGGAGCGACAAGCTCCGGCGGATTTTTTGCATTCCGATGACGGCCGTTGTTGTGGGTCTGGCGGCCATGCCGGCTTGATGTCTGTCCAATGCCGCCGAAACCGGAGTAGAGTGTCGCCGGATGCGCGGGGCCGGGGACACGGCTGGTGTTTGAAGGCTTCTACAAGGTCAGATTTCAGCTCGGCGACGCGGTCGGCCGGAGCGTGATGCATGTCGGCAACGGCACGATGCTCGGCGGCAATTCGGCATTCGCCCATATCGGCAGCTACGAGAAGACCGCAGGCGGCGTCGACATCGTCATCAAGACCGTCCGCCACAATCCCGACCCGGCCTATCGCGCGATGGCCGGCACCGACGATGCCACGCTGCTGGCGAAGGGCCGGGCCGACGGCGATCTCTATCATTTCAAGGGCGAGCTCAAGGAGCTGCCCGGCGTTCCCTTCCACTCGCTGATGACGCCGATCACGGAGGACGAGGTGCCGATCGCCGGCGGTGTCGGCGAGGCCGGCATTGCCGACGGCCTCTATTCGATCCATCTGCGCATGCTCGATGGCGTCGACGGCGGCCTCACCGGCGTGATGCTGCTTAACGGCGGCCGCATCCTCGGCGGCGATGCCTCTTTCTACTATCTCGGCAGCTACACCGCTGCGCTCGGGCGCTGGAAGGGCCAGATCCTCAACCAGGAGCACACGCCGGCCAAGGACGATCCGATCTTCGGCGGCCACGAGGTCGGCATCGGCTTCTCCGGCAGCTACGACGGCGAGCAGGCGGTGCTCGAGGCCACCGCCCTGGCCGGCAAGCGCAGCCTGCGCCTCACCGCCGCGCTCAAGCTGATGCACCGCGCCTGATCGCGACAGGAAATGCCCATGGAAAGAATTCGCATGCTCTCGACGCTCGGCCTGATGGGCGCGATGCGCAGCCTGTCCTCCGCCTTCGAAAGCGCGACAGGCATTCATGTCGATGCCGACTTCGCGCCGACGCTGGCGCTGCTCAAGCGGTTGCGTGACGGCGAGGCCGCCGATCTCGTGATCCTCACGCGCGAGGGTCTCGACGAGATGATCGGCGAGGGCCGCGTGGTCGCGGGCAGCGCGGCTGATCTGGCGCGCTCCTATGTCGGCATCGCCGTGCGGGCAGGGCAGGCGCATCCCGATATCGCCACCGAAGCCGCGTTGCGCAAGGCGCTGCTCGCGGCGCGCTCCGTCGCCTATTCGCGGCTCGGCGCGAGCGGTGTGTACTTCGCCCGGTTGATCCAGCAGTGGGGTATCGCGGCCGAGATCAACGCCACGGCCACGGTCGTGCAGCAGGGCTTCACGGCCGAGCGGCTCGTCAGCGGCGAGGCTGATCTGGCCGTCCAGCAGATCAGCGAGCTGAAGCAGGTCGAGGGCATCGAGGTGGTCGGGCCGATCCCGCTCGATCTGCAGACCCCGGCCGTGTTCTCCGCCGGCCTCATGACGAACGCGCAACATGCCGAAGCCGCCGACCGGCTGCTGCGCTATCTGGCATCGCCGGAAGTCGTTCCGGTTCTGCGCCAATCGGGACTCGAGCCTTGAATTTGCCGATGCGCGGACGCAACGTGGCGCTTATGCGGACTTATCTCCTTGCTATCCTCTTCGCGCTTGCCACGCCCGCCGGCGGCGCAGGCGCAATCGGCCGACCTCGTGCTGTGCGACCGCCTTGCGGCCGATCCCAGTGATCCCGACAAGCCGGCCGATGTGAGGGGCGTGGCGGAGCTCGCCGCCTCCGACGTCGCGACCGCGATCAAGTTCTGCAGGCAGGCCGCATCGTCGTCGCGGCGGGCGATGTTCGCGCTCGGCCGCGCCTATGCGGCCAATCGGCAGACAGGCGAAGCGATCGCCGCCTGGCGCAAGGCCGCCGACAAGGGCTCGAGCGCCGCCATGGTCGAGCTCGGCGTCGCCTACGGCACCGGCTCCGGTGTTGCCAAGGACGAAGCGCAGGCGCGAAAACTGTTCGAGAAGGCAGCGCAATCAGGCAACCCTCGCGGCGTCAGCAACCTGGCCGCGCTCGGCGGCACCGGCGGCGGCGCGCCCGCCGATCCCGCGCAGGCGCGCGCCTTGCTCGGCCGGGCCGCCGAGACCAATGCGGAAGCGCAGTACCAGCTCGGCCTGATGCTTGCCAACGGCACCGGCGGCCAGCAGGACGATGTCGCGGCGCGCGCGCTGTTCGAGAAGGCAGCCGCGCAGAACCATCCCGGCGCGCTGGAGCGGATGGGCGCCTTTGCACAGGACGGCCGCGGCGGGCCAAAGGACAAGGACGCCGCCAAGGCCTACTATGAGCGCGCTGCCGTGCTCGGCGACGACGACGCCAAGAAGGCGCTGGAGCGGCTTCGCTGTCCCTATGCGATCAAGGACAAGGCGGGCAAGCTCGTCACCACGCTGTGCTTCTGATCCAGCTCGTATGACGGCGCTCGCGTCGGCGGGCCGACGCGGCCTTGATCGAGCGCAAGGCCGCCGGGCCGTGCAGGCCTACACTCCCTTCGCTGGGAATGGAGACTTGCAATGAAGCTTCGAGCTTGGATGCTGGCGTTGGCCGGTTTGGGTGTGGCAACCGCCATGGCGGCGGCGCAGGATCTGAAGACGCCATCCTCGGACCAGTACGTGCCGCAACTCGGCGACATCATGGGCGCCGCGCAGACCCGCCACCAGAAGCTCTGGATGGCCGGCAAGGCGCAGAACTGGGAACTGGCCGCCTTCGAGCTACGCCAGCTCAAGGCGAGCCTGGTCGAGGCCGCCGTGTTCTATTCCGGCATTCCGATCGGCAATGTCGCGACGCTGGAGCCGTCGCTGCAATCGCTGTCCGACGCGATCGACGCGAAGGACGGCCGCAGATTCGCAAAGGGCCTCGGTGAGCTGACCGATGGCTGCAATGCCTGCCACCGGTCGCTAAAGCGCAGCTTCGTCGTCATCAAGGTCCCCAGCGAGCAGCAGCCGTTCGCCAACCAGCAGTTTGCGCCGGCCGGCAAACCCTGACGACGCCGCGCGACGAAGAACGTCGAAAACAACCCCATGCACAGTAGCCAGGTCGTTGAAATCGCTTGATTCGTATTTTACGAAATATCGATTGACCCGTCGGGCAAAACAGGGGCATGATGGCATCCTGCGGCGAGCGTCTTTCCGAATGGCCCTGCGCGGAAAAGCCGGATGGTCTTGGTGCGGCGAGGGTGCTAGGTAGCCCGCAATTCCCTCTGACGTTGCGGGTCGATTGCGTTGCTGGACGGGCTCTACAAGGTTGAATACGGCATCCACGATGCGTTCGGCCGCAGCATCATGTGCTTGCACGACGGCAAGATGCTCGGCGGCAATTCGGCGTTCGCCCACCTTGGAACGTATCAGGAGCGCGACGGCGAGATCATCGCCGAGGTGATCACCGAGCGGCATAACGACGACCCACACTACAAGCCGCTGATGGGCGCCGATGTCGCCACCATCGGCGCACGCGGCCGACTGATCGGCGACCAGATCCGCCTCGAAGGCAGCGCGGACACCATGCCGGGCGGCCATTTCTGGGCGAACCTCACGCGGCTCGACGACGGCGCGCTGCCGTCGCGTGGCACGATCGGGCAGGGCGGCATCGCCAATGGGCTCTACGGCATGAGCCTGCGCGCGCTCGACGGTGTCGATGCCGGGCTGTCCGGCGTGATGCTGCTGATCGACGGCCGCATCCTCGGCGGCGATGCGTTCTTCTACTATCTCGGCTCCTATTCCTCGGCGGACGGCCGCTGGAAGGGCGAGCTGCTCAACCAGGAGCACACGCCGGCGAAAGGCGAGAATCCGGTGTTCGGCGGCTATGAGGTCGGGATCGGTTTCTCCGGGACCTGTACCGAAGCCAGCGGCGAGCTTGAGGGCATCGCGCTCGCAGGCAAGCGCAGTTTGCGGCTGGCGGCGTCGCTGAAGCTGATGCGGCGGGCGTAGGCGCGTCAGAACCTCCACGCGCTGCTTGCTTCAGAAAGCGCCTCCCGGCTCCGGCATCATGCCGAAGTATTGCGTGCCCAGGCTGGCTCGCTGATAGACATCCGCGGCGGTCGACCTGCCATCGGGCAAGCTGGCGCTGCTGTAGCTCCAGGTCTTCATGCCTGCCACGTCGTCGCCGAGCTTCTTGATCTGCGCAATGAGATCCGCGTCCCCGCCGACATTGGTGCTGACGGATTGCCCTTTCCGGCTTTGGACTGGCGCGACGAACAGAAATTGGTGCGGCCTTGCCATCGCGCGCGACACGTCTGTCTCTCAGGCCAGCGGGCGACATCCCCGATCCAGTCCCTTGCGGAAAAGCCCGGGCGGCAGAGCCACGGCTGCCGCCCGGATTCCAGCTCTCTCCCGACGCCGAAGGATCAGGACTTCTTCATGAGCGGGCACTTGCTTTGCTCGCGCGGAATGTTGGCGTCGTCGGCCGTAATGGTCGAGACGACGTCGTAGAAGTCCCACGGCCCCTTGGACTCCTCAAGCGTCTTTGCATGCAGCAGATAATAGTCGTGGATGTGCATGCCGTCCTCGCGGACAGAGCCATTCTCCGAGAAGAAATCCTTCACCGGCATCGATCTGAACTTCGCCAGCACGGCGGCCGTATCGAGCGTTCCGGCCGCTTCGACGGCCTTCAGATAGTGCAGAGTGGCCGAGTACATGCCGGCCTGGACCATGGTCGGCATGCGTCCGACCTTGTCGAAGAACCGCTTGCCGAATGCTCGCGAGGCGTCGTTGCGATTCCAGTAGAAGGCTTCCGACGTGTAGAGACCCTGCATGTTCTTCAGGCCGACTGACTTGGCATCCGTGATCTGGAACAGCAGCGCCGCGACCTTCATCTTGCTCTTGAGGCCGAGCAAGCCGAACTCATGAGCCTGCATCAGCGAGTTGGAGGTGTCACCGCTGGCATTGGCGAGCGCCAGCACGTTGGCGCCTGAGCTCTGGGCCTGCAGCAGGAACGACGAGAAGTCGCTGGTATTGAAGGGGTGCCTGACCGCCCCCACGACCTTGCCGCCGTTCGCCTTGACCACGGCCGACGCATCGGCTTCGAACGCGTGACCGAAGGCATAGTCGGCGGTCAGGAAGAACCATTCGTTGCCGCCCTGGCCCAGCAACGCCTTCGCCGTGCTGCGCGCCAGCGTGGCGGTATTGTAGGTCCACTGGAAGGTGTTGGGAGAGCACTTTTCGTTGGTGATCGTCGAGGCGCCGGCCGACGACACGATCATCATCTTGTTCTTGTCGCGGACCAGATCGGACAGCGCGAGTGCGACCGCCGAGTTTCCAATGTCGAGAATGACGTCGACGTTCTCGGTGTCGATCCAGCGCCTGGCGATGCCCGAGGCGATGTCCGTCTTGTTCTGGTGGTCGGCGACAACCAGCTCGATCGGCTGTCCCAGCAGCTTGCCGCCGAAATCGGCGATCGCCATCTTGGCGACCTCGACCGACGCAGGCCCCGCGGCATCCGCGTATTGGCCCGACTGATCGTTGAGCACGCCGAGCTTGACCGGCTTCGACGCAGGCGCCTGCGCGTGAGCCGAAGCAAGGCTCAGGAAAACCATCGACGCTGCCAGCACATGTCTCATTTTTGTTAAGCTCCCCATGAAGTTTCTTATCGATGCTCGAGGTTACGATTGATGTTGTGGCGTCACGGCGCGATCCGAAAATTCTATTCGGCCGCCTCGCGATAGCGCTCCAAACCGTCCAGACTTTCTCCATTGGCGCGAAGGGCACCGCCCCATTTGGCAAGCCACCACGCGTATTGTTCGGGCCATTTTTCGAAATTGCCGGTCAATCCGAAATGCTCTGCGGCGTGGAGCGCCCAGAACGGATCGAACAGCATCTGGCGGGCCATGAAGATCAGGTCGGCACGGCCGTCCTGCAGGATCTTCTCCGCAAAATCCGGGGTCCGGATCATGCCGACCGCGCCGGTCGCGATGTCGGCCTCGTGGCGAATGCGTTCGGCAAACGGCACCTGGTAGCCTGGACCGCGACCGAGATTGGCATTGGTCGACCCGGCGCGGAGATTGCCGCCTGTCGAACAGTCGACCAGATCGACGCCGAGTTCCTTCAGCCTGCGGGAGAAGACGATGCTGTCTTCGATTTCCCAGCCGCCGTCGATCCAGTCCGTGGCGGAGATGCGCACGAACAGCGGCGTGGACGAGGGCAGGGCGGCGCGCACGGCGCGCGTCACTTCGAGCGGAAATCGCATTCGGTTTTCGAGGCTGCCGCCATATTCGTCGGTGCGGAAGTTGGCCAGCGGCGACAGGAACGATTGCAGGAGATAGCCGTGAGCCATGTGAAGCTCGATGACGTCGAAACCCGCGAGCACGGCCCGGCGCGCCGTCGCGACGAAGGCATCGCGCACGCCGGTGAGTCCGTCCTTGCTGAGAGGAATGGGAGTCTGGAAGCCATCGGAGAATGCGACATCGGACGGCCCCGTGGGCACCCAGGTTTCCTCTCCCATCTCGATATCGCGATCGGTCAAATGGCTGTTGCCCCGGAACGCGCGCTGCTGGCTCGATTTGCGTCCGCCGTGATTGATCTGGATCGCGGCCTTTGCGCCGTGCGACTTGATGACATGAACGATCTGGCGCATGCCGTCGATCTGGCCGTCCTCCCACAGCCCGGGATCACCATTGGTGATGCGTCCTTTTCGGCTGACCGACGTCTGCTCGACGAAGACGAGCCCGGCCCCGCCCATGGCAAACTTGCCATAGTGAACCAGGTGGAACGGCGTAACGTAGCCGTTCTCGGCCGAATACATCCCCATCGGCGAGACGACGATGCGGTTGCCGAGCTCGACGCCGCGGAATGCAATGCTTTCAAACAGCTTGACCATTGTGATCTTCCCCTGAATTGGCGGACCGGGACATTTGCCGCTCGACGTTCGTCATGCTTGTGCAATGGCGCCGGAGCGGCGTAGCGCATCGATCTCGCTGCTGGACAGGCCGAGATATTCCGACAGGACCTCGCCATTGTGCTGACCGAGACGCGCGGACGGAATGTACTCCGGCGCCGCCGTATCGTGCAGCACCAGCGGACTGCGATGAACGAGGATGTCGCCATATTCCGGATGCGCGATCTCGCGCAGCATGCCGCGGGCGTGGAGGTGTTTGTCCTCGGTTACCTCACGCAGGTCGCGGACGGCGGCGCAGGGCACTCTGTTGACACGGCAAAGCTCGACGATCTCATTGCGCGTAAGTCGCGAGGACCACTCGGACACGACCAGGTCCGTCAGATCGATGTGCTTCAAACGATCGAGCACCGTCTTGAACCTGACATCGTCGGCCAGCTCCGGCCGCCCCATCGCGCGCGTCAGTCCGGTCCAATGCGATTCGTTGACGCTGATGATGGCGACATAGCCGTCGGATGCGGGATAGACATTGTAGGGCGCCTCCGCGAGCCCGCCGTGACGGTTGCCGGTGCGAGGGGCAGCGGCCTTGCGGTTGAAGACATCGGCCAGATTCGAAGCCATCGCCGGATAGACGGTTTCGACCATGGCGATCTCGACCAGCCGGCCGCGACCGCTCTTTTCGCGATCGTAGAGCGCGGTGAGGATGCCGGCATAGAGATGAACGCCGCTGATGAAGTCGGTGATGGCCGGACCCGCCTTGACGGGGGGACCATCGGCAAAGCCTGTTACGCTCATGATGCCCGACATGGCCTGGACGGTCAGGTCCATCGCCAGATTGTCCCGATCGGGACCCGACAGGCCGTAGCCCGTGGCCGAGCCATAAATCAGCCGCGGATTGACTGCGCTGAGTGCAGCGTAGCCGACGCCCAATCGATCGAGCACGCCCGGCGCGTAGTTCTCGATCAGCACGTCGGCCTTCGCCGCGAGCTCCTTCAGGACCTTGACCCCGTCCGGCGACTTCAGGTTCAGGCTGATGTTGCGCTTGTTGGCATTGAGCATCGCGAACGGGACCGCGTTGCCCTTGCTGATGCGGGCGCGGTGACGCACCGGCTCGCCGTTGGGCGGCTCGACCTTGATGACGGTCGCGCCGGCCTGCGCCATCAGGAATCCGCAATACGGTCCCTGATAGACCTGGCCGAGATCGATGACGGTCACGCCGTCGAGCGGCAACCTCTTATCGTTGTCCAATGTGTCCTCGGTGCGGGTCAGAAGTTGTAGAGGCGCGCCGGATTGGCGATCAGGATCTTGCGGCGGATGGCTTCGTCGGGGACGCATTCGTGCAGCAGACGAAGCAGGTCCTGAAGATCAGGCATCGTCTCGGCGCTGTGGCCGACATGGGGCCAATCGCTGCCCCACACGACCTGATCGGGCGCAGCCTGAACGATGGCGCGCATGAAAGGTGCCGTATCGGCATAGGGACGGCCGACACGCGTGTTGCGGTCGGCGCCCGAGATCTTGGTCCAGTAGCGGCCCGTCTTCAACCGGTCGGTGAAGGCGCGAAAATCCGGATGCTCGTGTCCCTTGTCGGCCATGGTCCGCGACATGTGGTCGATCACGTAGTTCAGTGGCAGCTTCTCGAGTTCGGCTGCGGCAGCCGCAAGATCCGAACTCTCGATCCAGAGCTGCGCATGCCAGCCTCGCTCGGCGATACGGGGAGCGAGCCTGACCAGATCATCGTAGCTGGTGCCGAGCGTCGAAACCGGCTTGCCGTCCTGCCGGATCATGGTGGCGCGCACCGCCTTGAAGCCAGCGTCGGTGAGTTCATCGAGCCGCCGATCCGAGACGTCGGGACGCAGGATCGCGACGGCACGAAGCCTGTCGGGGTAGCGACGCAGTGCGTCGTAAGTGACGGCGTTATCGTCTCCCGATCCCACCGCATGGACGATGACACCGCGCGTGATGCCGAGCTTGTCCCAGATGGCAAAGGCGTCTTCGATCGTGAACGGCCGCGTGGCGGTGAAGCGTCCCTCGTCTCCGGCCGGAAAGCGATCGAAAGGGCCGTAGATGTGAAAATGACAATCGCAGCTGCCTTCGGGTAATCGATAGTCCATGCAAGCAACTTCCTGTTGGTTTTTCGGTGATGGCCGAGGAGGAGGCGCCAGATCTCGTTGTCGCTCTGCCGAGCCTGGCCAGGAGCGCAAATCACGCGTGATTGCGCCTGTTGATCTTCAAAAGAAGGATGGTGAGGGATTCAGTTCAGCTGCGGTCGCCCAAGCAGCGCGCGGGTCGAAACGAGCACATCAGCCGGTCGTGGCAGACAGATGGAATCCTGGCCTCATGACGCCTCCCTGTAAGCGCGCGTCACCTTTGGTGGGGCGCCTTTTGTTTTTTGGACGGCTATGCGCCGCGGCCTTGCAGCCGCCGGGAAGAATAAAGGGGGCGCGTTGGGGTGTCCATAGATTACATATATGTAGTTCTATTTCTATATATGTGTAAAAGATGGATGGTCGATCCCGGTGCCGAGCCTGCTGTCTGCCTCCCGCCTGAAGTCGGGCGTATCAAGCCGATCCCTCGCGATACTCTTTCCAGATGTGTGAAAATGACGAATGCCACCATCAAGTCGGCGCAGCGGATTTTCGAAGTCCTCGAGTACTTTGAGGACGTGAAACGACCGATTTCGCTGAAGGAAGTTGCGGCGAAGTGCGACTATCCGACGTCAAGTGCCGCGGCCTTGCTGAAGAGCATGGCGATGCTGGGTTACCTGTTCTACGACAGCTACAATCGCACCTACATGCCGACGATGCGCATCGCCCAGATGGGCCGGTGGCTGGATGCCGGGCTGTTCGGCGACAGCGCAATTCTCGCGCTTGTCAACTTCGTCCATGAGGAGCTGGACGAGCTCGTCAGTATCAGCACGCAGTCCGATCTGCATGCGCAATACATTCACTGTCTGCAAACCAGCAAGCGTCTGCGGTTCGAAGTCAGGTCGGGCGACGTCCGGCCGCTCGCGATCAGCGGCATCGGGCGCACGCTGCTCAGCGGTCACACCGACGTCGAGATTGCCCGGCTCCTGCGCCGCATCAATGCCGTCTGCCCGCCGGAGGAACACTTCGAACTGAAGGCCTTGATGAAGATCATCAACGGCATTCGTCGCAACGGCTACATGTTCTCCAAGCACATCATCGTCCAGGACGCCGGGGTGATTGCGGCTTTGCTGCCAAAACGCGATTTCGGACGCCAACTGGTCCTTGGCGTCGGCGGGCCGGTCTCCCGTCTCGAAGAGCGGCAGGGCGAAATCCTGGCCTGTATTCGCGAAGGCATCGCGCGGTTCCTGCCGTGATGCCTGTCGCGGCCGCCCCTCGCCCAATAGCGAGACTTTGAGCCGGGTCCCCGTCGGCTCCTGCGCGAAATCCGTACCCCGCCGGGCTTCCCCTGGGGGCGGCATGGCCTATTACGCTGCAACGCAAAAATCCCCTTGAAAAGACCCCATGATCCGCCTCGACAACGTCAGCAAGCAAGCCGGCCACCAGATCCTGTTCATCGAAGCCTCCGCCGCCCTCAACAAGGGCGAGAAGATCGGGCTGGTCGGCCCGAACGGCGCCGGCAAGACCACGTTGTTCCGGATGATCGCCGGTGAGGAACTGCCCGACGAGGGGCAGGTCTCGACTGATCGCGGCATCACCATCGGCTATTTCAACCAGGACGTCGGCGAGATGAGTGGCCGCAGCGCCGTGGCCGAGGTCATGAACGGCGCCGGTCCCGTCAGCGAGGTCGCGGCCGAGTTGCACCAGCTCGAAGTTGCGATGGCCGATCCCGACAAGGCCGACCAGATGGACGAGATCATCGCGCGCTATGGCGAGGTCCAGCACGCGTTCGAGGAGCTCGACGGTTACGCGCTCGACGGCCGGGCGCGCGAGGCGCTGTCAGGCCTCGGCTTCAGCCAGGAGATGATGGACGGCGACGTCGGCAAGCTCTCGGGCGGCTGGAAGATGCGCGTGGCGCTGGCGCGTATTCTTTTGATGCGGCCCGACGTCATGCTGCTCGACGAGCCGAGCAACCATCTCGATCTCGAAAGCCTGATCTGGCTCGAGAAGTTTTTGCACGACTACGAAGGCACGCTGCTGATGACCTCGCATGACCGCGAGTTCATCAACCGCGTCATCTCCAAGGTGATCGAGATCGATAGCGGCTCGCTCACCACCTACACCGGCGATTACGAGTTCTACGAGCAGCAGCGCGCGCAGAACGAGAAGCAGCAGCAGGCCCAGTTCGAGCGCCAGCAGGCCATGCTCGCCAAGGAGATCAAGTTCATCGAGCGCTTCAAGGCGCGCGCCTCGCATGCGGCCCAGGTGCAGAGCCGCGTGAAGAAGCTCGACAAGATCGAGCGGGTCGAGCCGCCGCGCCGCCGCCAGACGGTGGCGTTCGACTTTCCGCCGGCGCCGCGCTCGGGCGAGGACGTCGTCGCGCTCAAGAACGTCTACAAGGGTTACGGCAGCAAGCGCATCTATGACGGTCTCGATTTCATGATCCGCCGCAGGGAGCGCTGGGCGGTGATGGGCGTCAACGGCGCCGGCAAGTCGACGCTGCTCAAGCTGATCGCCGGTGCGAGCGAACCTGATGAGGGCACCGTGGCGGTCGGCGGCAGCGTCAAGATGGGCTATTTCGCCCAGCACGCGATGGATTTGCTCGACGGCGAGCAGACTGTGTTCAAGTCGCTGGAAGACCAGTTTCCGACCGCGGGGCAGGGCTCGTTGCGCGCGCTCGCGGGCTGCTTCGGCTTCTCCGGCGACGACGTCGAGAAGCGCTGCCGCGTATTGTCGGGCGGCGAGAAGGCGCGGCTTGTGATGGCGAAGATGCTGTTCGATCCGCCGAACTTCCTGGTGCTGGACGAGCCGACCAACCATCTCGACCTCGCCACCAAGGAAATGCTGATCAACGCGCTTTCGGATTTCGAGGGCACCATGCTGTTCGTCTCGCATGACCGCCACTTCCTGGCGACGCTGTCGAACCGCGTGCTGGAGCTGACGCCGGACGGCATCCACCAGTTTGGCGGCGGCTACACGGAATATGTCGCGCGGACCGGTCAGGAAGCGCCGGGGTTGCGGAGCTAGCATTCCGCGGCGCGCCTTGACGCGCTGACGCCTCTCGTTACGCTCCCACAAAAAGGGGAGTGAACAACGATGAAGCAGCTGCAGATAGGCGACATCACCATCGATGCGGTGATCGAGCGGGAGGGGCCGTGGCGGCGGCCGCAGGATTTTTTCCTGGCTTATGACGAGGGCGTGTTCGCCCGCCATCTGCCGACCATGGAGCCGGAGGTGTTCGATGCCGCGCGCGGCATGATGGTGATCACCTATCAGACCTTCGTGGTGCGCACGCCGCGCTACACCATCCTGGTCGATACCTGCACCGGCGAGGACAAGGGGCATCCGCCGCCGTTCGACTTTCCCGGCAAGGAGCGCTGGCGCAACGAGCTGTTCGCGCTCGGCATCGGCTTCGAGCAGATCGACTATGTGTTCTGCACCCATCTACACATCGATCACACCGGCTGGAATACGAGCTTGCGCGACGGCCGCTGGGTGCCGACGTTTCCGAATGCGAAGTACGTCTTCCACAAGGGCGAGTATGCGGCGTGGGAGGCGGAGAACGCCAAGGGCAATAATCCACCCGGGACCGTGTTTCGCGACAATTGCCTGCCGATCGTCGAGGCCGGGCAGGCGCTGCTGGTGGATGACGATTATGCGCTCGACGACACCGTCACGCTGACGCCGACGCCGGGGCATTCGCCCTGCCATTGCTGCGTGAACATTTTCTCGAAGGGCCAGCGCGCGGTGGTCGCGGGCGACCTCATGCATCACCAGATCCAGTGCCGCGAGCCGGACTGGTCGGCCAAGCCGGACTGGGATGCGAAGATATCGGCAGTGTCGCGGCGAAAATTCTTCGCCTCGGTGGCCGACACCGACACGCTGATCCTGCCGATCCATTTCCCGGCGCCGACGGTCGGGCTGATCAGACCGCTGGACGGGGCGTTCGACTACCGGTTCAAGCGGGGGTGAGTGTTTCCGTCATGGCCGGGCTTGTCCCGGCCATCCACGTACCCTGCCGCAGGGAACAAGAACGTGGATGCCCGGGACAAGCCCGGGCATGACGAGTTCGTGGAGCAGCCGCTCGTTAAAGACGCGGAGAATTCGTCGCCGCGCCTTACGCGCCGACTTCGCACTTCTTCATGAAGCTGTTCTTGGCGGCGCCCGCGAGCGGCTTGCCGTCGGCGCTCACGGCCTTCGGTGTGCAGGCGTCTTCCTTGCACTTCTTCATGAACGACGTCTTGGCAGCTCCGGCGAGCGGCTTGCCGTCCTTGCTAACGGCCTTGCTCGCGCAGGTGTCGTCCGCGAGGGCCGAGCCCGCTGCAAAGGTGGCGACGATCGCGGCGAGAAAAATCTGCTTCATCATGGGTGTCTCCCTGGGAAAATTTGCCAGCAGATTGGAGCCGCGAATCGTGGCGCAATCAAGCAGGATCGCGATCCGCCATCGGGCCAGTTGCAGATTTTTCCATTCAGCCGCGGTTCAGATTCCGCGCGCCAGCAACGCCTTGAAATCGGCCCGCGCACGCTGCGCCTCGGCGCGCGCCACCTCGGAGGCATCGCCAAGGCCGAAATAGCCGTGGATCAGGCCGGCGCCCTCGTGATGCTTGACCCGTACGCCGGCCACCTCCAGCGCCTTGGCATAGGCGGCGCCCTCGTCGCGCAGGGGATCGAACCAGGCGGTGGTCACGATCGCGGGCGCGACGCCTTCGAGCGATGCGGCGCGGAGCGGCGAGACGCGCCAGTCGGCGGCATGAGCGGGATCGGCGAGATAGTGGCCGGAAAACCACTCCATCACCGCGCGCGACAGGAAGTAGCCGTCGGCATTCTCGCTGCGCGATGGAAAACGCGCGTTCTCGGCGGCATCCGCGTAGCTGCCGACGACGTCGGTCACGGGATAGACCAGCAGCTGCGCGGCGAGTTCGATGCCGGCATCGCGGCAGGCGATCGCGGTGGTGGCGGCGAGATTGCCGCCGGCGCTGTCGCCGCCGACCCCGAGACGCCTGGCATCGCCGCCAAATTCCGCGACGCGATTGAAGACGTCGCGCGCGGCAGCGAAGGCGTCCTCGAACGCGCAGGGAAAGCGCACCTCCGGCGGACGGCGATAATCGACGGAGACGACGACGGCGCCGGTCTCGATCGCAAGATTGCGCGCCTGCCGGTCATGGGTTTCGAGATCGCCCGCGACCCAGCCGCCGCCATGGAAGAACACCACGGTCGGCGCGGGCGTGGTGCCGACCCGATAGACCCGCGCATCGAGCGGCCCGGCGCCGCCTTTGACCTTGATGTCCGCGACCGCGTCGACGGGCGGCGGCGGCACGGCGGCGCGCGCGGCAGCCAGTGCGCGCAAGGCATCGCGGGCGCTCTGTGGCGTCATCGTGGTGGGATCGCGCAGCGGCAACAGCGGGATGATCTGGGCAATGACGGGATCGAGCGGCGCGGGCATGGTTGAGTTCTCCCCGGGGTTCTTGGTCTTGCTTGCGGTTAGCATAGATTTTGCGCGCCGCATCGGCAACCGGCGGTCGGTCGCAATGTCGCCGGGTGAACAGGGAGATATCGACGTGGAATTCGAAACGCTGGTCCAGTCGCGCCGCAGCGTGCATCGTCGTCGATGAACACCGCGTGCTCGATCCCGGCGCGGTGTGCCATTTCGATCTCGGAGCGCTCTGTTACGGAATCGTGCTGGCGGCCTGGGACCGCGGACTCGGTTCCGTCATCAACGGGCAGGGCATCATGCGCTCCGATATCGTGCGCGAGGTCGCCAACATACCGGAAGACGAGGTCATCATGACCTGCGTCGCGATGGGTTATCCCGACGACGGCTTTGCCGCGAACGCGGTGCGCTCGGATCGCGAGGGCAATGACGCGTTCGTGCGCTATGTCGGCTTCGCCGACTAGCAGATTATTCTCTCGCGAAAATTTTTGGTGCGGGGGAGTGGCAGCCTCTTGCAATCTCGATCGCGTGGGAGGAACAATGTGCGGACTGAAAGGTTTGTTGCTGGCGCGAGGGAATTGACATGCGGCGGCTGGCTAGCCTGGTTCGGCGGTTGTTCGGTCCGCGATTGCGGCACACGATCGATGACGATCCAAGTCTTCCCTTCACCCCTGAAGAGTTCAGCAGGCTGGTCCGCAGCGGCAGACGCGAGGACATGAAGCTGCTCGCGGAAGGCTTGGCCTGCCGGTCGATGCCGCGCCGCGCGAAATTCCGGGCCACGCATTAGGTCGTGTCGAGAAGGCCGGTGTTCGAGATGAGCTGTCCCGCTCACCGCGTGAGCGCGACCTGCTTGAACGAGGCGAGCAGCGCTTTCTCCAGCTTTCCGTTCATTCCGCAGAGGATGTTGTAGGCATCCGCGCGCGGGAGGGTCGGCTTGTAGTGCCGGTACTCGATCAGCGCGGCGAAGATGTCCGAGATGGTGAGAATGCGGACGATGTCGCCGATGCTCTCGGCACCAAGCGCATCCGGATAGCCGCTGCCGTCGAGATATTCGTGATGATGGCGCACTGCGTCCAGGATCTCCGGCGAGATCTTGTCGTGGCCCTTCAGAAAATCGTAGCCCGCCGCCGGATGAGTCTCGATCAGGGCGCGCTCCTCGGGGTCGAGGCGGCCGGGCTTGTCGAGGATGGTGAGCGGAATCTGCGCCTTGCCGATGTCGTGGAACATGGCCGCGGAGTAGAGGCGCTCCAGGTCGGCGCGTCCGACGCCGAGGCTCAGGCCGAAGTCGATGGCGACGCCTGTGACCAGCAGGCAGTGTTGATAGGTTCCCTCGTGGTGGCGCCGCACCGTCGTCAGCCACTCCGACAGGCCGTGCTGGGTGATGCGATCGGCGATCTGGCGGCCGGCTTCCCTGGTGCCGTCGACATCGAGCGGCTGGCCGAGGGTGACGGACGTGAACATCGAAGCGATCGCGGTTGCCGCGGTCTCGACGGCGTTGTCCGGCGGCGTTCCGCCCGAAGCAGCGGAGGCCTCGTTGGCCGGATCGCTCAGCGCCGCCAGCAATTTGATCCGGTTGATGACACCGGGCAGGACAAGCGTCGCGCCGAGCGCGTAGGCCTGCGAGATGCCGACGTGAGAGGTATGCTCGAGGATGAAGATGCGTTTGCTGGCCTTCGCCAGCCTGCCGGCCCGCTTCTTGATGGCCGCGATGTTGTCGACGTCGCGCAGCTCCGCGCGGATGACGATCGCCGTCGGCACCTGGGTGAGCCTGGCGTCGGCGTCGAGCCGCTCGCCCGCGACGGTGAACTTTTCCTCGAGGATCGAGCGGACGCCGGACAGCCGTTCGGACGTGTCGGCCAGCACTTGCACGAGGGGGCGGGCCGCTTCGGCTTCACGGATGTCGCCGTTGCGATTGACGGGGCGGAGGATGGTTCGCGCGTTCTGCACGGTCTGACCTGGACGTTACTCAACTGGGCTTTCAATGCGTGGGACGAATGTTCGGACCTACCTGCTCGGAACGGAGTTCTGAGCCGTCATGGCTTTTCCGATCGCGGGCCTCTTCTTGCCGTCCGCGCTGATGAAGTGAACGCCGGCCGTGGTGCCGTCGATCCAGACCAGCTCGCAGCGCCGGTAAGCGAGCCCGGTCGAGGACAGCAGCATGAAGAATTCCTTGGCCTGAAGCACGTCGAGCGTGCCTTCGACCTCGATCTTGGCGCCGCTCTGCGACACGTCGAGCAGGACGCAGCTGCGGCGCCAGGTCCCGTCCGAGCCCATCAGATTGACGGACAGCTTGTGATCCATCCGCACGCGAAGCGCCTTTCGCCCGTCGAACTTCATCGGTTAGCCCCCATTTTCGCGCCGCGATGTCCCTGATCGCCTGTGCCGGCTCTTGCCGCGATTTCCCCCCAGCGCACGGTCCATTGGCTGGTCGACAGAAGCTGTGTCTCGAATATGTGTTGCGCGCGCTCACGCGCGGCAAAGGAGAGACGTGCGCCGCTGCGGTTGCTCAGGATCGCGAGCGTGGTCGCCCAGTTCAGGCGCGACGCCCGGCAGGCCATGACCAGGCCCTCGCAGTCGTCGTCGATCATGACGCGCTCGACGATCGCGATCGGGGCCCCCGAGAGTACCGACAGCGCCGTGTACAGATTGGCGGTCTCGCCGCGGATCGCAAAGCGGTTCACTGCGGAGTCGTTGAGCTTGCCGACGCGGTTGAGCGCGACGATTTCCGGCCGTGCGCTCGCATAGGCGGCCGGGGAGGGCGGCTTCGGCGCTGCTGCTTGCGCGGGAGAAACGGCGGACGCGGTGGGCTTGGCCGGCGGGGGCTTGCCGGGGGAGACGGAGAGCAGCTTTCGCACGACCTGGTCGGGTGTGCCGGGCCGCAGCGCCAGCGCCTTGGCGATCTCGCCGTCCTCGTCGGCCCTGGCGATCAGTGCGGCATAGGCCGCCTCGGAGAATTTGGCTCCCGGGTTCTTGATCAATGCAAGGCAGACGGCGGAAGTCCCGCTCTCGATCAGCGCCTCGCTCACGGCCGCCTCGATGCAGTTGCGGGCGCCGATCGCGAGTTGATGCCGCTCGCTGCTCGAGGCGGCGACTGCGGCAAGATCCGCAGCCGAGAGCGCCTGAGACGTGAGCAGGACAGGACACGCCACGTCCGGGTCATCGTGCAAGGCCAGGCGCCGCAACGTTTCCGGCGGGGCCACCTTGAGCTCGGCCAGCGTAGTGCCGAGTTGAATCAGCTCCCTGATCTCGACCCGGTCGGTCAATCGCAAAAGGACGCCGTCGATGACACCGGCCAGCAGTTCCTGGGACCTGTCGCGGTTGCCAGTGAGCAATTGCACTATGCCGGACAGGATGCGCGTGCAGCGGTCCAGCGGACACGTTGCGACCGCTTCGGCCAACTCAACCAGAATATCAGCAGGCGAATTTGCCATCATGGCAGGGGCCTGTAATCAAAATGAATTTCGACTATCCAACGACCTTCATTGCGACCCACAGGCGTTAATTTTGATTTTACAACTCGACCTGCCAGGTATTAACGTACCGGTTTTTCACCGCAAAACGGTATCGAAATTTGGCAGGGGGCGATCCGTCGCTTGTCCTTTGCGCTCGACCCTCGCCAACTGACCAGGCGGAGCAGGATTTTGAGTCTTTCGGTCTCACGCGAACCGAAAGGGGGAATTGAGATCGGCATATCGCCGGACACGCGTCGTTTCCCGGCGCGGTTTTTCATTTGTCATGAACAGCAGTGATGATGCGCCAGCGCTGGCGCCAAAGGTATTTCGCTTCTCGGACGTCGACGAATATCGAAATGCCATACGAGGCCTGGATTTCGAGTTCACGCCTTTCGTACGGACGATTTCGGCCGAGCAGGTCATTCTGTCGTTGCCGGGCTGCGACGTGAATTTGACGCGGGCGTTTCCCCGGGTGGTTGACGCCCGGCTGGTCGAGAACTGCACGGCGATCGGGTTCACGATGGACGACCTCGATGTCCCGGTCCGGTTCAACGGCACGCAGCGCGCGCGTCCGATCATCGTCGTGGGCAGCGGCGGCGCAGCTTACACGATGATCGAGGAAGTCCAGCGACAGATCGCCTCGGTGGTCTTCAGGCCGGAGGTGACGGATCGCGGCTGGCCACGAGCGGCCTTCAGCTTCAAGATTTTCGAGACGACCGCCGCGGGCCTGGAGCGGCTTCGCAGCGTGGTTCGTGAGGTGCTGGCGGCGGCATCGGAGCCAGCCGACCCATTGCACGTGCCGTTGAAGGCCGCGGCCATGAGGGAGACCCTGCTCGGAGCCGTCGACGAGGCCTTCCAAAGCGTCGTTCCGGCACGATGGACCCTGCGTCCGAACGACGAGCGGAACTTCAGGATCTTCCAGGACATCCGCGCGCTGCTGTCCGACGACCTCTCGCAGCCGATCTACAGCGAGGAGATCGCACGCAAGCTCGGCCTGTCCGTCCGCACCATGCATGATGTCGTGCGCCGTTATCGCGGCATGAGCCTGCATCGCTATCTGCGCCTGCACCGGCTGTGGCTGGTCCGCAAGCGGCTGCTGGCCGGCGCCGACAGCGTCAAGGCCGTCGCACTGACGTTCGGCTTCTGGCATCTCAGCGATTTCTCCAGAAGCTATCGCGACCAGTTCGGCGAGGCGCCGTCGCAGACGTTGGAGCATGGCCGGCGGCGATAGCGCGGCAGATCGGTTGGGGCCGCCCGCGTCGTTTTGTGCTAGGCTGCGCGGCATGAGCCATCGCATCCTCGTCCTCTACGGTTCCTACCGGTCCGACCGCATGGGCATCCGCCTTGCGAATTTCGTCATCGATCGCCTGCGCGCCCGCGGCGAGGACGTCGCGTTCATCGACGCCAAGGCCATCGGCCTGCCGATGCTCGATCGCATGTACAAGGAATATCCCAGCGGTTCCGCGCCGGAGGCGCTGGAGAAGCTCGCCGGTCAGATCCGCGGTGCCGACGGTTTCGTCTTCGTCACCGGGGAATACAATTGGGGCATCCAGCCCGGCCTGAAGAACCTCACCGATCATTTTCTCGAAGAGTGGTTCTGGCGCCCCGCCGCGATCGTGAGCTATTCCGCCGGCCGCCTGTCCGGTGCGCGCGCATCCACCGCCTGGCACGGCACGCTGTCGGAGATGGGCATGGTGGTGGTGTCGAGCACGATCGGCGTCGGTCCGATCGCGCAGACGCTCTCGGCCGAGAGCGAGCCGATCGGCGAGGGCGGCAAGGCATTGGAGCGGTCGTTCCCGCGCTTTGCCGATGATCTCTCGTGGTGGATCGAGGCCGCCAAGGCGCAGCGGGCGCGCAAGACGCCGCCGTATTGATGTGCTTTTCTACGCGGCCCTGACTTCGCCGAGGAAGCGGTCGAACTGGCCGGCGAGATCGCGTGACTGCGTCGAGAGTTGCTCGGCTGCGCCCAGCACCTCGCGGGCGGCTGCACCGGTGTCGTCGGCGGCGCGCTGCACGCCCGATATGTTGGTGTTGACCTCCTGGGTGCCGCGGGCGGCCTCCTGGACGCTGCGGGAAATCTCCTTGGTCGCCGAGCCCTGTTCCTCGATCGCGGCCGCAATCGCGGTGCCGATCTGGTCGATCTCGGCGATGACGTCGGCGACGTTGCGGATCGCGGTCACGGTTTCGTCGCTCGCGGCCTGGATCGCCGTGATCTGCTCGGAGATTTCGGTGGTGGCCTTTGCGGTCTGGCCGGCGAGCGACTTCACCTCGGACGCCACCACGGCAAAGCCGCGGCCGGCTTCACCGGCACGGGCGGCTTCGATGGTCGCGTTCAATGCGAGCAGATTGGTCTGCTCGGCGATGCTCTGGATCAGCGTGACGACGTCGCCGATCTTCTGGGCGCCCTCGGCGAGGGCGCGCGCGGTGTCGCCGGTGCGGCGGGCGTTGTCGACGGCACGGGCCGCGATCTCGGTGCTTTGCGCGACCTGACGGCCGATCTCGGAGATCGAGGAGGTCAGCTCTTCGGTCGCGCTGGCAACCGTCTGCACGTTGGTCGAGGTCTGCTGCGAGGCGGCGGCAACGATCGCGGCCTGGCTGTTGGTCTGGGCCGCCGTCGTGGTCATCGACTGAGCCGTGTTCTCCATGGTGGACGAAGCGCGGGACAGGCCGCCGACCAGTTCGGTGACCTTTGCTTCGAACGCGCGGGTGAGGCTGTCGAGCGCCTGGGCGCGGCGCATCTTGCCATCGTTCTCGGCCTGCTTCTCGGCCGCGAGCCGGTCGGCGCGGATCATGTTGTCCTTGAAGACCTTCACGGCGGCAGCCATGGCCCCGATCTCGTCCGCGCGCTCGGCGCCGGGGATGTCCTCGGCAACGTCGCCGTCGGCAAGCCGCGACATCCGGGTCGTCAGGCTGACGATCGGAGCACAGACGCGGCGGCGAACCATCACGATGAGGCCGGCGCTGGCGATCAGCACCGCAACGAGGCCGACCAGCGCGATGGAGAAGCTGGTGCGCGCGGCGGAGGAGGCGCCGGCGAGGATCTGCTCGGCGTTGTCGTAGAGCGCGTCGCGGACGCCGATGATCGAGCCGAGGCCCTTTTGCGACGCCGCGTAGTAGGTCTCGACGTCATGGTCGTATTTGCCACTGACGGCGCCGTCCTTGACCAGCTTGAGCTCGCGGCCGAACTCCTCGACATAGACCGAATTCATGTTCTCGAGCGCGGCCGCGACGTTGGCGGGCGTCGCCGGATTGCCGCGCAATTCCATCAGCGACATCACGATCTGGTCGTTGCGGCCCTGCATACGGGCGACGTCGGCCTTCTCGGCATCGGTCGCGACCTTCTTGCCGCCGACGAGGTTCTTGTGCACGCTGGCATTGAGGCCGCCGATGTCGCGCAATGTCATGGCGATGTTGGCGTAGTTGGACTGGCGGTAGGCATCGCCGTTCAGGATCGCCATGCGGCGGACCTGCTCGTTGAGCAGCGCGGTGACGCCGGCGTTGAGCACGGCATTGTCGGCAACAACCTTCCTGGCGGCATCCTTGCGCGCATCTGCGGGGCCGGCGATCGCCTTGTCGATAGCGTCGCGAAGCGCGGTGAATTTCGAATTGATGCCGTCGATGTTGCTGCCGATGGTGTTGCCGTCGTCGAGCGAACCTGGCAGCTCCTTGCGCAGTGCGTTCATCTTGTCGCGGGCGCCGTCGGTCTGCTTGCGCAGCTTGTCATGCTCGGTGAGCTGGGCCGGATCGACGGTCGCGGGTCCGTAGAGGATGTTGGTGGCGAAGCCGCGCTCGGGGTTGAGATAGCGCGGGATGTCGCTGGCGGCGCGGACGATCGCGAGCCGCCCTTGCGCTTCGGCGATCCTGTCCATCGTCTGGTATTTCGTCACGGCGACGTAGACGGCGAGGCCGCCGCCCACGGTCGAGAGCGAGACGATGGCGGTGGTCAGGAGCGTACCGATTTTCATGATCTGTCCGGCAATTGCGCTGGGAAGAAAGATATTCTCCGGACGATAGGGGGCGCGTGTTAATCGCGGGTTTACGCTGCTTGCAGCGAGGGGCGCGGCCCCTAGGCCTTTCGATCAAGCGCGGCGAGGATTTCCAGCGTGGCGCCGTCGCGCTCGCTTGCGAAATACCGGGCGAGCGCCTCGCCAAAAATCGGATCATCGGACACGGCCCCGAACAGCGTCATCGCCGAGTGGAACTTGGCGTCATCAGGCGCGCCGAGGATCGCGTTGATGGTTCGTCCCTCGACGGCGAGTACGAGTCGGGTGCATTCGATCAGGCGCGGGCCAAGGACGGGGTGGGCGAGGTAGGCCGTGGCCTCCGCGCGCGAGGCGATGGCGTAGCGCTGGGACATGGCGCTGAAGCCGAGGCCCGCGATTTGCGGGAAAACGAACCACATCCAATGACTTTGCTTCCGTCCCCGGGCCAGTTCCCCCCGGACGTCGCGATAGACCGGATTCTGGGCCTGGACGAAGCGTTCAAGATCGAAAGGGGCGGTCATTGGATACCTCTTGGTGCCTCGCCGGCCCCGATTATGCCTAACTTTTGGCACCCAATGTGGTAGCTGGTATAGAGTCTTCGGGTGGGGGTGGGTCCCCCGGGGGTCGATTTGGGGATCTGATGGTTTCCGACGCCGCACAAGCCGAAAGGCTGTTGTCGCGCCGCCGTATCGGGCGAGCCGAGACGATATTGCTGTCTTTGGCTGCCGTCGCGCTGGCGCTCGGCGCGGCTGCCTGGGTCGCTGACCTCGGCGGTTTGAATCTCGGCGAGTCGAATTCGGGCGATTCGAGCCCGCTGGTGTCTGCCGCGTTGCCGCCCGCCAATGCCCCTTCGTTCGACGACCGTTTTGCGTCGCTGTCGGGCAGCCTGCCCGCCCGCGACCTCGGCCTGCGAACGCTGGAGCGCTCCGCCCTGAATGCCGTGCAGCTCAAGCTGCGCGATGCCAAGGCGATGCTCGCCCAGAAACTCCAGGGCGACGACTGGCGCTCGACTCTGACCGATGACGAGCGGACGGCGGTTGACGAGAGGCGTCCTTCCCAACGTGCCGATGCGGTTCCGATGCCGCGGTCGCGCCCGGCCCAGGCGGATTTCTCCGCCCAGATCGCCTCCAGCCAGGCCTATGCGGAGACCAACCCCAGGGTCGACAACCGCAACTTCTTCGAGAAGTTCACCGACAAGATCAGGCTGGCCTCGCTGACGCCCGATAGCGGCCTGTTCGGCAAGGCGCCGGATCTTGCCGCCCTCGGCTACGATTCGCGGACGGCCGTTTATGACATCTCGGCCAAGGCCCTCTACCTGCCGAGCGGCGTCGCGTTGGAAGCACATTCGGGCATGGGCGCGCTGATGGACGACCCGGAGCATGTCGACCAGCGCATGGTGGGCGCGACGCCGCCTGCGACCTACGATCTGAAGCCGCGCGAAAGACTGTTTCACGGCATTCGGGCGCTGCGCCTGACGCCGACTGAGGGCACCAGCGCGCTCGGCCGCGTCGGCCTTCTCACCCACAACTACATGCTGGGGCCGCGCGGCGATTCCAACGGCTGCGTTTCGATCAAGGACTATGATCGTTTCCTCAAGGCTTGGGACAACGGCGAATTCAACCGTCTGGTCGTGGTGCCGAGCCTGAGCGGATCGGCGATTGCCGCGCAGCGCGCGAGCACCGACTCTTGATATTCGCCGAACGGCGGGGCTGCCGTTTTCCCTTCGTTAAGCCGTCTTCGTCCAGAAGCAGCCCATGAGTGATCCCCAGAGTTCCGAGACCCCGCTGCGTACGACGTTCAAGATCAAGTTGAACGGCGACACGCTGGCGATCGCGACCGTCGGCCAGGCCTATCAATTCCTCACCAACTTCAAGTCGGTCGAGTGGATGGAATTCCGCTCCCTGCATGAAGACGCGGTCGCGGCGCTCGAAGGCGCCGCCGGTAACGCGATGCTCGCGGTGCAGGCGACCAACGCCGTGCGCGCGCTGTTCGTGAGCGCGAAGCTGCTCTGAAGCGGCTTTCTGCCAGCTTGAACTCCGCTATAGGAACAGGCAAACGGTCTCCGAAGACCGTGGCCCGACGCCGGGTACAAGGCCGTTCATTTGAAACTTACTTCAAGGGAGAGACCCCATCATGAAACGCCGTACATTCCTCAAGGGCGGCGCGGTTGCCGGCGCGACGACATTGGTTGCTGCACCTGCGATCGCGCAATCGGCGCCCGAGATCAAATGGCGCCTGACATCGAGCTTCCCGAAGTCGCTCGACACCATCTACGGCACGGCGCAGACCTTTGCGAAATATGTTGCCGAGGCTACCGACAACAAATTCCAGATCCAGACCTTCGCGGCCGGCGAACTCGTCCCCGGCCTGCAGGCACTGGATGCCGTCAGCGTCGCCACCGTCGAGATGGCGCAGACGCCGCTCTATTTCTACATCGGCAAGGAGCCGGCGCTGGCCTATGCCACCGGCGCGCCGTTCGGCATGAACCATCGCCATCAGGAGTCCTGGTGGTATTTCGGCGGCGGCGCCGATCTCACCAACGAAGCGCTGAAGCCGTTCAAGACGCACGCCATCCTGTGCGGAAATTCCGGCACCCAGATGGGCGGCTGGTTCCGCAAGGAGATCAAGACGGTCGACGATCTCAAGGGCCTCAAATTCCGCATCGCCGGCATGGGCGGCCATGTGCTGGCGCGGCTCGGCGTGGTGCCGCAGCAGCTCGCAGGCGGCGACATCTATGCGGCGCTGGAGAAAGGCTCGCTCGACGCGGTGGAGTTCGTCGGCCCGTATGACGACGAGAAGCTCGGCTTCCAGAAAGTCGCCAAGTACTATTACTTCCCCGGCTGGTGGGAAGGCGGCGCCATGCTGCACATGATCGTCAACGACGAGAAATGGGCGAGCCTGCCGAAGCATTATCAGGCGGTGGTGAACCAGGCCGCCTCGGCGGCGGGCGCCTGGATGCTCGAGAAATACGACAGCGTGAACCCGGCGGCCCTCAAGCGGCTGATCGCCAACGGTGCGGAGCTGAAGGCGTTCCCGCAGCCGGTGATGGAAGCCTGCTACAACGCGACCCAGGAGCATCTGAACGAGCTCGCCGCCAAGAGCGATTTGTTCAAGCGCACCAAGGACAGCCACGACGCCTATATGAAGGAACTGCTGTTCTACACGCAGATCGCGGAAAACTTCTACGACAACTACCTGCTCGGCAAGATGCGCAACAAGAGCTGATCGCTTGTAGGGTGGGCAAAGGCGCACTCGCGCCGTGCCCACCAGCTCTTCGCTTGTTGTGGTGGGCACGCTTCGCTTTGCCCACCCTACGAGTTCTGAGTTCTGTAGCTCGCACATAGCGATGCATCGCGGCAACATCCTGCCGAAAAGCGATAAAGCGATGCGGCCCGTGATGCTTCTCAACCTTCCGGTTGATGTGCGATCCCGGTGCTTCCTCCAGACCTTGCTCAGCAGGGAATGGAGTCGAAAATGACCTTACGGAACAGCACTGGCGGAACCGCCGGCAGGAGAAATCTCCGCCCGATCGCATCCTGCCTCGCTCTTCTCCTCGCGACCACATTCCTCCACACCGGTTCCGCGCTGGCGGCCGACTACACGGCAGGCGGCGGCGTCACCAACGCGCCATCCGGCTTTGCCACGGCGGTGGGGCCAAGCTCGTCGACCCAGGGGATATTCGCCTCTGCCTTTGGCTACTCATCCAACGCCACCGGCAATGCCGCCGTTGCGGTCGGCTCGTTGTCCGGCGCGAACGGCGACAACGCGACCGCGATCGGCAACGCCGCCACCGCCACCGGGCTATCGGCCAGTGCCTTTGGCGATAACGCCACCGCAACCGGCGCCACCGCGACGGCTGCCGGTGCGCAAGCCAGCGCCATTGGCGCGAGCGCCTCTGCGTTCGGCAATCTGGCCTTCGCGAGCGGGGCGACCGCTACCGCGACGGGCTTCCAAAGCATCGCGTCCGGTGCGGCGGCAACCGCAACTGGCGCGACCGCCTTTGCCTTCGGCAACAATGCAACCGCGACCGGCGCCAACAGTATTGCCAGTGGCGACTTTGCGACCGCGACCGGCCAGGATAGCCGCGCGACCGGCCAGTATGCGACCGCGACGGGCATGGGCAGCCGCGCCAACGGCGCCGCTGCCACGACCTATGGTCAGGGCAGCGTCGCCACAGGCGGCAACGCTGTGGCCCTCGGCGCCAGCAGCAACGCCACAGGCAATCTGGCGATCGCGGTTGGCAACAACGCAGGCGCCACCGGCAACGCCGCGACCGCGGTCGGCACCTTCGCCTTTGCGACCGGCGAGGGGACTGTCTCGCTCGGAACGTCCGCCAACGCAAACGCGACCAACGCCACCGCGCTCGGCGCAGGCGCGACCGTATCGGGGACCAATTCCGTCGCGATCGGCGCAGGCTCGGTCGCGACCGCCGCCAACACGGTGTCGTTCGGCACGGCCGGCAACGAGCGGCGCCTGACCAATGTCGCCGCCGGCGTCAACGCGACCGATGCCGTCAACATGAGCCAGATCTCCGGCATCACCTCCGGCTTCCAGTCGCAGATCGGCTCGCTGCAGTCGCAGATCGGCAACAATTTGACCGAGGCGCGGCGCGGCATCGCCGCAGCGGTTGCCGCGGCCAGCGCGCCGATGCCGTCGGCGCCGGGCAAGACGACCTGGCAGGTGCGCGGCTCGGCGTTTCACGGCGAAGGCGGCTTCGGTGTCGGTTTCGCGCACCGGCTCAAGACCGCTATGCCGCTCACCGTCGTGGGCGGCTACGGCAATGGCGGTGGCACCGAGCACACCGCCTATGTCGGGGTTGGTGGGGAATTTTGAGCGCGCCTCACGCCGCGCCCAGCCCGAGCTTGGCATAGATGCGCCGTGCATAGGCGCCGAACGCGTCGGTCGTCTTCAGCGGCAGGTCGCGCGGGAAGGGCAGGTCGATCGGGAAGTAGTCAGCCATCTTCGCAGGGCCCGCCGTCAGCACCGCGCAGTGCGAGGACAGGAATACGGCTTCCTGGATCGAATGCGTGACGAAGATGATGGTCTTGCCGCTCTCGCGCCAGATCCGCAGCATCTCCAGATTCATCTGCTCCCGCGTCAGCGCATCCAGCGCGCCGAACGGCTCGTCCATCAGGATCAGCTTGGGGTCGTGAATGAAGGCGCGCGCGATCGCGGTGCGCTGCTGCATGCCGCCCGAGAGCTGCTGCGGATATTTCTGCTCGTAGCCTGAGAGGCCAACGAGGTTGAGCAGGTCGCGCGCCCGCTCGCGCGCGGCCTTCATCGGCAGGCCGACGATCTCGGCCGGCAGCAGCACGTTGTCCAGGATGGTGCGCCACTTCAAGAGCAGAGCCTGCTGGAACACCATGCCGATGTCGCGGGTGGCATCGAACGGACTTTCGGCGTTGCCGATCTTCACCGTGCCGCCGTCGGCGCCGTGCAGGCCGGCCAGGATCTTCATCACCGTGGTCTTGCCGCAGCCGGACGGGCCGACCAGCGAGACCAGCTCGCCTTCCTGTACGTCCATGGTGACGTCGGAGACCGCCAGAAATTCGGCGCCGCCGCTGCGGTAGACCTTGCGGACGCCTTGCAGGCTGATGAAGGGTTTTGAGCTCATGCCAGCCATTTGCTCAGATTGGCGGCTACGAAGGCATCGTCGCTGAGGTCGGCGTGCTCGCGCGTGACACGGTCGATCTCCTCGCGCTGGCCGGGGCTGAGGCCTTCGTCCGGATCGAGGCACCACAGACCCTTCATCAGGCCCTGGCGCCGCAGCACCTCGTGACAGCCGGCGATGCAGCCGTGAAAATTGTTGGCGACATCGAAGAAGGCGCTGTTGCAATCGGTGACGCGGGCATCGAGTGCGAGCAGATCGGCGGGCACGCTGTCCTGGTGTCGCGCCGCCTTGCAGCGCTCGAACTGCTTGATGGCACTCGCGGTCCACACCGACCAGTGGCCGAGCAGACCGCCCTTGAAATAGGTGCGCGTGGTGACGCCGTTGTCACGGAGATCGAACGGCAGCATGAGGTCGAGCAGGATGTGGTCGTCATTGCCGGTGTAGAGCGCGACGCGGTCGAGCGCACCGGCGGCTGCGACGCCGCGCAGGACATCGAGAGTCCGGTAGCGGTTGAACGGCGCGATCTTGATGGCGATGACATTGTCGATCGAGGCAAAGCGCTGCCAGAACCGGCTGGACAGGATGACGCCGCCGACGGCCGGCTGGAGGTAGAAGCCGATCAGCGGAATCTCGGCGGCGACCGCCGTGCAATGCGCGATGATCTCGTCTTCGGAGGCGCTCTTCATCGCGGCGAGGCTGAGCAGACCGGCGTGATAGCCGATGTCGCGGGCGGTGCGGGCTTCGGTAGTTGCCTGCCTGGTGGGACCGGCAAGGCCCGCGACCATCGCCAGCGGACGCTTGGTCCAGCTGGCCGCGGTCTCTGCGGCGAGCTCGAGCACGGGGCGGTAGAGGCCGACATCGCGAATCGCGAACTGCGTGGTGTGGACGCCGACCGCGAGGCCGCCGGAGCCTGCGTCGATGTAATAGCGCGTCAGCGCGCGCTGATGCGTCTTGTCGAGCTGGCGTTCGGCCGTGAGCGCGAGGGGATGCGCCGGCATCACGGTGCCCTCGGCAATCAGCTTGCGGATGTCGGCGTTGATCTGGCTGTGGTGCATGATGTCCTATCCGAATTCCGGGCCGGCGACGGCGAATGGCGATTCCTCGCCAGTGGTGGTGGCGGCGCCGAACCGCATGCGCTGGAACGGCCGCTCGACGGTCCAGCCGGAGGCGGTCAATCCTTCCAGGAACGCAGCTTGCGAGGCGACGGCATCGAGCAGGAGCGGGCGGGTCTCGGATCGCGCGATCGCATGAACCAGCGCCAGAGCTTCGGCGGCGTGATTGGCAAACAGCGGGCCGATATGGCGCGCGGTTCGGCCGTCGCGCACCAGCGCGATGGCGCTGTTGGCGGAGACGATGCGCGAGCCCGGCCGCTGTGCGAAGGCTGAGAGAAGAGCGATGCGATCGAGGCCGGTGGCGCGGCGGTCGCGGGCACGAAGCGTGTCGAGCGTCGCAGCAGGAGGAGCTTGCCCGGACGCCGGCGCGGATTTCACCAGTTTCAGCCGGCGCAGTTGCAGCGTCGGTGTGAACCCCAGTGGGCCATAGACGGCGGCGCCGTCTGGCGTTGCGTCGAGCCAGCTGGTGAGGCCGTTCTTGCGTGCCGTCTCCAGGCAGGCATCGACGAGGCGCGTGGCAAGGCCGCGGCGGCGATGCGTGGCAGACACCAGCACCATGCTGATCCAGGCGTTGTTGCCGGAGTAGGGCAGCAAAGCCGCGGTGGCGACCAGTCGAGCCCCGTCGCGGATGCCGAACACGACGCCGTCGTGCAGGAAGACGCGCCAGTCCTCCTCGGTCTGGTTCCAGTGTGCTTCGGTCGAGAGCGCGAGACCGGCGATCGCATCCTCGAGGCCGAGCTTGATGACGGTCGGGCCGTCAGTAGCGTCCATCGCGCACCTCGTATTTGGTGGGCTTGCCGAGGCTCGGCATGGCACGGGAGACCCAGTCCGCGGTCCATGCGATCAGCTGCTCGGTGTCCACGACCGGCAGGCCGAACAGCTCGACCGCTTTCGATGTGTCGGTGAGCCACGCTGTCGGCTCTTCCTTGCCTGATAGCACCGGAGCCCGGCCGAACCTGGCGCCGAACCTTGCCGCGAGATCTCGCACCGAGAGAATTTCGTGGCCGCTGACATTGATCGGCGAGGTCGGTGCCGTGCAACGCGCAAGACATCGCAGCGCCTGCGCGGACGCATCGCCCTGCCAGATGAAATTGACGTGGCCGAGGCTGACGTCGATCGGTGTGCCCGTGAGCACTTTGGTGGCGATATCGTGCAGCACGCCGTAGCGCATGTCGATCGCATAGTTGAGGCGGAACAGCCGGCCCGGTGTTGCGAACTTGCGCGAGAAATATTCGAACATGCGCTCGCGGCCGACGCAGGACTGGGCGTACTCGCCGGGCGGGTTCGGCGCCATGTCCTCGGTCGCGCCTTTGCCGTCGACGGGCACGAACGGATAGACGCAGCCGGTCGAGAACGCGACGATGCGTGACGAGGAGAAGGCCTGCGCGACCAGCGCGGGGACATGCGCGTTCATCGCCCATGTCAGGGACAAATCGCCCTCGGCGCCGAATTTGCGGCCGGCCATGAATACGATGTTGGGCGCCTTCGGCAGCGCCTGGATTGCCCGCTCGTCCATCAAATCGCAGTTGATGGTTTCGACGCCGCGCGCCTGCAGCCACTCCTTCACGCCCGGATCACTGAAGCGAGCGACGCCGATGACGCGGCGATCCGGCACGGCGGCCTTCGCGAGGCCCGCCAGCGTCGGTCCCATCTTGCCGGCGACGCCGAGAATCATGATGTCGCCGTCAACCTTGGCGAGGTCGTCGATCAGCGCCTGGCTCGGCCGGCACAGCAGATCGTCGAGCGCCGCAATGTCGGGGATGGTCTTGGGCAGCGTCTGGCGCGTGAGCAGCATGGTTCTATCCTTCAAGTCTGCCGTTCCTAGTTCTGCCTTGCGTCGCCGACCACGAACATGCGTTCGAGGACGAGCACCAGGCCGTAGAGGGCGACCCCGAGCAGGGTCAGCAGCACGACCGCCATCACCATCGCGGGCGTGTCGAGCGAGGACTGCACCTGGATCATGAGGTAGCCGAGCCCGCGCTCGGAGGCGATGAACTCGCCGACGATGGCGCCGGCGACCGCGAGGATTGCGCCGACCTTCATGCCGGAGAACACGTAAGGCAGCGATCCCGGCAGTTGGATCTTGCGGAACAGAATCCAGCGCGAGCCGCGCAGCGATTTGACGAGATCGAGCAGGTCAGGCTCGACTTCGCGCAGGCCGCGCGCCGTGGTGAGCAGGATCGGGAAGAAGCAGATGCTGAACGCGATCAGGATGTTCGGCACGATGCCGTAGGAGAACCAGACGATCAGGAGCGGGCCGAGCGCGACCTTCGGGATCATGTTCAGCGTCACGAACAGCGGTAGCAGCGCCATGCTCAGCAGCGGCGTCCAGCTGAAGATCACCGCCAGCGCCACCCCGACGAAGGCGCCGAGCGCGAAGCCGCCGAGGATCTCGACCGCCGTCACCAGCGTGTTGGCGCCCCAGGCATAGCTTGCGATTCCCAGCGTCTGGATGGTCGCGAGCGGAGAGGGCAGGATGAATTTCGGCACATGGAAGGCATCGACCGCCACCTGCCACAGCAGGAGCACGGCGAGGTGAACGACCAGGATGATCGCAAAGCTGCGCGTGGTGCGTGCTCCGTCTCCCGTCACCGAGTGCTCCCTGTTGCCGGCGGCCACCTTGCCGCTGGTCGCCAGCCTAACCGGCCTCGATCCAAGTTTCAACCAGTTGGTTGATTAGGGCCGGAGCGAATGCAGTATGAGATCGGCGACGTGCCGGCGGCGGGCGAGACGCTGGGCCCGGCTCGACAGATCCTTGCCGAAGATCGCCGACAGCGTCGGCGTGTTGGAGAAGAAGAAATAGCTGAGGCCCGCAATCGAGATATAGAGCTGGACGGGATCGATGCCCTTGCGGAACACGCCCGAGCGCACCCCCTCGTTGAGGATGTGGGAGACGCTCTTGACCAGCGGGGAATGCATCGCCTCCAGCCGCGTCGAGCCGCGGACGTGGCGGGCGCCGCCGCGGTTCTCGTCGTTCAGAAGCACGATGAAATCAGGGTTTGCAGCCAGATGGTCGAACGAAGCCTCGATCAGCTTGCGGATCGCCTTTTCCGGCGGCAGGCCTTCGAGATTGAGCCTGCGCTCCTGCTCGCGGATGTCCTCGTAGACCACTTCGAGCACGGCGAGGTAGAGCGCGTCCTTGTCGCCGAAATAGTGGTAGACCAGCTGCTTGTTGACGCCGGCGCGCATCGCGATCTCGTCGACGCGGGCGCCCGCAAAGCCGTGCCGGGCGAATTCCTGGCGCGCCGCGGTGAGCAGCTTCTTGCGGGTGGCGACGGGATCGCGCCGCTGCGGCACGGTGTCGCCTGAACGTTTTGCGGGCATTTCCAACCAAACAGTTGACAAGTTGAGGGCGGCCTTGTTGCATTGGTATCCTCACATGGGGAGAGCGACAAGCCGGGTCGCGGCAACGAGGAGAGATGCGATGAAGCGTTTGCAGGCGGCGGTCGTGACCCTGATGCTCGGCTTGCCGGCGGTACCCGCCAGCGCGGGCGAGGCGGTCAATCTGATCCTGAACTGGACGCCGACGGCCGACCATTCGCCGTTCTATTACGCCAAGGCGCAGGGCTGGTACGAGAAGGCCGGTATCGACCTGACCATCGAGGTCGGCAAGGGCTCCGGCGTCTCGGCCGCCAAGGTCGGCGCGGGCGGCTCGGCCTTCGGCATCGCCGATCTCGCCACCATGCTGGTCGCCAAGAGCAAGGGCGCCGACGACGTCGCGCTGATGAGCATCTACGCCAACACCGGCCAGACGTTCTATTGGCTGAAAAGCTACGGCGTGAACGGGGTGAAGGATTTTCCGAGCCACAAGATCGGCAACCCGCCCGGCGACGCCTCGCGCGTGATGTGGCCGGCCTTCGCCAAGGCCGCCGGCATCGCGCCGGATGCGGTCAGCTTCGTCAATATCGGGCCGACCGCGAAGATCGCGGGCCTCAAGAGCCACACTGTCGATATCATCAGCGACTTCTACAACGAGCACGATTTGAAGGTGATCGAGTTCGGACCCGACCTCGGCTACGTCAACTGGAAGGACATCGGGCTCAACCCCTATGGCAATTCGCTGATCGTCAACGGCGCTTACTTGCAGAAAAATCCAAAGCTCGTCGAGGAATTCGTGCGCATCTCGCAGAAGGCCTTTGCGACGTGCGTCGCCGACGTCGAGCCCTGCCTGAAGGCGCTGCTCGACCAGGTCTCCGGCCTCGACAAGGCGAACCAGGAGCGCCAGTGGGAGCGCATCAAGTACCTGATGACGGACGAGTTCACGACCACCAAGGGCCTCGGCTGGATCGACGGCGAGCGGATGAAGAAGGACTACGAATTGGTCCAGACCTATCTGGGCATGGAGAAGCCGTTCGACGTGAGCACCGCATTCTCGACCAGGATGCTGGATCCTAGCGTCAAGATGGATGCCAGCAAGGTGAAGAAGTAGGGGGGCGGCCGTCGCTCCATCCTCCGTCATTGCGAGCGTAGCGAAGCAATCCAGAATCTCTCCGTAGGGGCAGTCTGGATTGCTTCGCTACGCTCGCAATGACGATGGTGATGTAGTTGCGCGCCAATCCGTCACCGTCACCCCGAGGGGGCCGCTTCTTCAGCTGCCCTCGAAGGGCGACGGCCTGGCTGCAGCTCGGCCGTGCATCCTTCGAGGCTTCCCATAGGGCGCTGCGCGCGCCCTATGGCTCGCACCTCAGGATGACGGAACGGGGGGCGGCATTCGCTGCTGGCCCAACCAGCTCCCACCCACGTAACCCCACGGAGGAGTTAACCAGTCGTTAACCAAATCCGCCGCATCGTTAACCATTCAATAACAGGGAACGAGTCGGCCGCTATGGAGGCTGCAGCAAAAGTCCAACGCCAAATGGTGCGCCTGCGCGGGCGCTCCTATGTGGCCTTCGTGTTCGTGCCGACGGTTCCGATCCAGGACTGGCTCCAGGAGATCGACACCACTATCGCCCGCTCGCCCGGTTTCTTCGCCGGTCGCCCCGTGGTGGTCGACCTGTCCTCGGTCGATCTCAGCCAGTCCGGCATCAACCATCTGCTCACCAGCCTTCAGGACCGCAACATCCGCGTGCTCGGCATCGAGGGCGTGGAGGAGGCGCGGTTGACGCCGGCGATGCCGCCGCTGCTGTCGGGCGGACGCAGCTGCGTGGTCGAGCCGAGCGCGCCGAAGAAGCCCGAGGCGAAGGCCGAGGCCAAGCCGACCTCGCTGCTGCTGGAGGCCCCCGTGCGCTCGGGCCAGACCGTGATCTTCCCCGACGGCGACGTCACCATTCTGGGCTCGGTCGGCTCCGGCGCGGAAGTCGTTGCCGGCGGCTCCATCCACATCTACGGCGCGCTGCGCGGCCGCGCCATGGCGGGCGTGAACGGTCACACGAGCGCTCGCATCTATTGCCAGAAGATCGAGGCCGAACTGCTTGCAATCGATGGATTTTACCAGACCGCCGACGATATCGACGCCGCCTTGCGCGGCCGGCCGGCCCAGGCCTGGCTGCAAGGCAACACCATGCGAATTACCGCGCTGAACTGACCAGAAGGAGATTTTCGAGATGGCCAAGGTACTGGTCGTGACATCAGGCAAGGGCGGCGTCGGCAAGACGACGACGACCGCCGCACTGGGGGCTGCGCTGGCGCAACGCGGCGAGAAGGTCGTCGTGGTCGATTTCGACGTCGGCTTGCGCAACCTCGACCTCGTGATGGGCGCCGAACGCCGCGTCGTGTTCGACCTCATCAACGTGGTGCAGGGCGTGGCCAAGCTGCCGCAGGCGCTGATCAAGGACAAGCGGCTGGAGAATCTGTGGCTGCTGCCGGCCTCGCAGACCCGCGACAAGGACGCGCTCACGGAAGAGGGCGTCGGCAAGGTCATCGCCGATCTGCGCAGCCGTTTCGACTGGGTGATCTGCGACAGTCCGGCCGGCATCGAGCGCGGCGCCTCCATGGCGATGCGCTTTGCCGACGAGGCCGTGATCGTCACCAATCCCGAAGTGTCCTCGGTGCGCGATTCCGACCGCATCATCGGCATGCTCGATTCCAAGACGGTGCGAGCCGAGAAGGGCGAGCGCGTCGAGAAGCACATTCTCATCACGCGTTACGATCCCTCCCGCGCCGCGCGCGGCGAGATGCTGACCATCGAGGACATCCTCGAAATTCTCGCGACGCCTCTGCTCGGGATCATCCCGGAGAGCCAGGACGTGCTGCGCGCCTCCAACGTCGGCACGCCGGTGACGTTGTCGAACGCCGAAGGCGCACCCGCGCGAGCCTATATCGACGCGGCGCGCCGGCTGTGCGGCGAGACCGTCGCCATGCAGGTGCCGGCCGAGCGCAAGGGTTTCATGGATCGCCTGCTGCGACGGAGGGCTGCATGAGCATGGGTCTGCTCCGGCTTCTCCGCGGCAACAAGGCCTCTGCACCGGTCGCTCGCGAACGTTTGCAGATCCTGCTTGCCCATGAACGCGGGCTGCGCGGCCAGCCCGATCTGCTCGGCGTGCTGCGTGAGGAGATTCTCGCCGTCGTATCCAGGCACGTGACGCTGGATCCGACCAAGGTCATCGTCCGGCTCGAGCGCGGCGACGAGGTGTCGACCCTGGAGGTCGATATCGAGGTGCCCAACGACTTCGAGCGCAAGAAAGTGGCGGTCGCGTAGGGGGCGCGGCCGAATACATCCGGGTTTGGGGAGGGTGAGAAGGCGGTCCGCTGGGCACAGCGGGCCGCCTTTGTCTTGCGCGGGCACGGCCAGACCCGGACCGGTCCCAGGCGATGTGATCGGCGGCTGGCGGAACGCGGCCCGCAGCGAGATCGTTGTCTGGGAGCCGCGGAGCGCCGAGCCGGGCGACGCGGTTTCCTCAAGAGGGAGAGCGCCCATGATGTCCGAGGTCCAGGTCCACACCGTTGCGCGGCAAATGCTGGAACAGCATGGTTTTGGTGCGATCGCGAAGGCCGCGGAACAGGCGCAGGCCTGCGAAGGCCGCGGCGAGGCCGACGAGGCCAGGGAATGGCGTCATATCGTCGATGCCATGAAGGTCATGCGCGGGCCGCACCAGAGCTGATCGGTATCAGTTGCGCCCGGTTCCGTCCTTGATCATGTCGAGGATGCGGCTCGCCAGTGCCTCGACCACGAAGGGCTTTGTCAGCACCTGCATATCAGGGGCGAGCTGGCCATTGCCGATGATGGCGTTCTCGGCATAGCCGGTAATGAACAGCACCTTGAGTGCCGGCCGCGTCGTGCGCGCGGCGTCCGCGAGCTGGCGGCCGTTCATGCCGCCGGGCAGGCCGACATCGGTCACGAGCAGGTCGATGACCTGGTCGGACTGGAGGATGTTCAGGCCGGTCGGCCCGTCATGGGCTTCGAGGACGTTGAAGCCGATGTCTTCCAGCGCATCCGTCAGCAGCATCCGGATCGAGGGCTCGTCGTCGACGACCAGGATGGTGTGGCTCGCCTGTGGTCGTGCCGCGCTTTTGGCCGCGAGTGCGGACGGCTTGTCGGCCTCCTTGCCATAGTGCCGCGGCAGGTAGAGACACATCGTCGTGCCCTGGCCGACCTCGGAATAGATCCGGACCTGGCCTCCGGACTGGCGCACGAAGCCATAGACCATGGAGAGGCCGAGGCCGGTTCCCTGGCCGATCGGCTTCGTGGTGAAGAAGGGATCGAAGGCGCGTTCGATGACCTCGGGCGTCATGCCGGTGCCGGTATCGGTGACGCAGAGCGAGACGTATTGG
This sequence comes from Bradyrhizobium betae, assembly GCF_008932115.1. NCBI lineage: Bacteria > Pseudomonadati > Pseudomonadota > Alphaproteobacteria > Hyphomicrobiales > Nitrobacteraceae > Bradyrhizobium > Bradyrhizobium betae. Next base: position 126,589 of record NZ_CP044543.1, on the reverse strand, counting down.
CCGGGTTCGAGATCGCGCTCGCCGGCGCCATGGTCGTCGAGCCAGCGGTTGGCGGTCTCGATGGTGAGCCGGCCGCCCCCGGGCATCGCGTCGCGGGCGTTGATGCAGAGGTTGAGCAGGGCGTTCTCGAGCTGCGAGGCATCGATCAGCGTCGGCCACAAGCCGCCGGCCGTGACGACCTCCACCGCGATCTCCGGGCCGACGGTGCGGCGGACCAGCTCCTCCATGCCCATGACGAGGCGGTTGAGATCGGTCGGCCTGGGATCGAGCGTCTGCCGACGCGAGAAGGCCAACAGGCGGTGCGTCAGCGCCGCGGCGCGCTTGGCCGCGCCTTGCGCCGCCGAGACGTAGCGGTCGATCTCCTTGACGCGGCCCTGGCCGATGCGCGTCTGCAGGAGTTCGAGTGAGCCGATGATCCCGGTGAGCAGATTGTTGAAATCGTGCGCGATGCCGCCCGTCAGCTGGCCGACCGCTTCCATCTTCTGCGACTGGCGCAGTGCTTCCTCGGCCTCGCGCAGCCGCTCCTGCTCCTTCAGGCGTTCGGTGACGTCGTAGGAGAACTGGTAGGCACCGAGAAGCCGGCCTTCGCCGTCGCGCAGGCCGTTGAAGCGCATCTCGTAGAAGCGGCGGGCACGCCCGGGTTCGCCAAACCCGGCGATCTCGACGAAGGCCTCTCCGGTGAGCGCCCGCGACCAGACGGTGCGGATGGCGTCGCGATGCTCCGGTTGATCTTCAAGCAGCTCGAGCATGTTGTCACCGACCTTCGGCAAGATGCCGTAGATGCGATGAAATTCCTGGGCCGCGGCGCCGTTGATGGCCAGCCAGCGGAAGTCGGTGTCAACGACCTGGACGAAGGCATCGGTGCCCTCGACGAGGTCGGCCATCAGCTTCCGCTCGGCCAGCGCCGCGAGCACGCGCGCTTCCAGCGTTTCGTTGAGCTGCTTCAGCTCTCGCTCGGCCCGCTTGCGTGCGGTGATGTCCTGGAACAGCACTGCGACTTGCTTGCGGCTGGCGGGCTCGACCCTGAACGCGGCAAGCTCGAGGTAGCGGCCGGTCGCGACCAGCTCGCGCTCGAAGCGGATCGGCTGGCCGGTCCGCAATACGCCGCCATAGAGCTCGACCCAGCCGCCGGCCTCGCCCGGAACCATCTCACGGACCTTCTGGCCGACGACGTCAGGAATGCCGGCATGCTTGGAGTAGGCAGGATTGGCTTCGATATGAACGTAGTCGCTGAGCGGGCCATGCGGGCCGTCGAAGAACTCGATGATACAGAATCCCTCGTCGATCGAGTTGAACAGCGTCCAATAGCGCTCCTCGCGCTCGGCGAGGGCGGACTCCGCGTTCTGCCGCTCGGTGAGCTCAGCCGCTCCGAGAGCCTTGAGGCGTGCGTTTTCCTCCTCCAGCGTCCTCAGACGGCGTTGAAGGTCCTCAAACTCGATCGAATCCACAAGCGCTCGCGGTGTTGGCGTTTCCAGGGGCCGTCTCTGGCCCTGCCCAAGGTATTAGCACGGCATTCTAGCGGTCGTACGCATCGCGGCAAGCCGCCAGCGACAACGTCGATGGAACCTGCGGGTTCCCTCAGTGCTCCCCCTGATCGGCGCCCTGTGCCCCGGACTTGTGCTGGGTCTGCGGCTGGCTGCGCTCACCTGTCTCCTTGCAGGGAAGCGGCTCCCACGAGCCGTCCGGCGCCTGCTGATAGGCGCTGCAGGACGACGGCGAGGCCGACTTGTCCTCGCTCTTCGGGGCGTCGGAATTCTTCGCCAGCACGGGGACGGTCAGCGCGGCGCTGGCCACGAGCGCACCGGCGAAAACGAAATGGGCAATCCGCATGGGGGTCTCCTGTTCAAAGAGCCCGTATGCTGGCGACGAATGTGACGATTATTTGCCGCGGCGGCGGTTCCGTCGCGGCGTGCTCAACCCGATAGGAACTAGCCGCCCTTGGCGCGGATCAGACCGGCGAGGTTGGTCTTCTGGGCCTCGCACCAGCTGGGCATGCCGAGGCGGCGCTGGTTGAGATCGGTCGCCTGGGTCGCCACCGCGACCTCGGCCATCAAATCGTCGTCCTGCTTCTCGCCCATCTTGCCGCCGGTGTGCATCCAGGCAATCGCCTTGCGCACCTTCTCGGTGGTGCCGTCGGGCAGGTGCATCTGCTCCGCCTTCTGCACCAGGTCCTGGTAGACGACATCCGTGCCCGGGCATTCGACCTTGGCCGCGAAGGCCTGCAAGACCAGTGTCACATAGGTCGAGCGTGGACGGTCCTCGGCCTGGGCCGATGTGGCGATCAGCAACAGGCCTGCCATCAGGAAACCGGTGCGCATCCTTGGGTCCTCCTTCATTTTTTTGAGAGGCTAGCGTCCGGCGGGCCGCTCCGCAATGGTGCCGGGGCGCATTTGTCGCTTCGCACTGCGGTGCGCTATCGTGGCCGGCATCCTGCTCAAGGAGAGTGACATGAGCCTGTTCAGCACGCCGTTCGATCCTGCACGCGACACGGCGCTCGTCACCGGCGCCGGCAAAGGCATCGGCCGCGCGATCGCACAGGCGCTGATCGGCGAGGGCGTGCGGACCGTGTTCGCCGATGTCAATGCGGAGCGTGTGAGGGCCGCGATCAGCGCGAGCAGCAAGCCTGAATTGGCGGTGCCGTGGGTTGGCGATCTCGCGAGGCTCGAGGCGTGCGACGAGCTGCTGGTTGCCGCACATGCCGCACTGGGCGAGGTCTCGCATTTCGTGCACAGCGCATCGCCGCCGCGGCGCGAGGCCGATCACGCGCTCGCGGTCGATCGCAAGACCTGGCAGGAGATGCATGCCGTCAATCTCGATGCCGGCTTTCACCTGGCGCGCGAGATCGCAAAACGGCTGATCGCGGCAAAGCAGCCCGGCTCGTTCCTGTTTCTCACCTCGCTTCATGCGGGCACGCCGCGAAACCTGCCGCATTACTCGACGGCGAAGGCGGCAATGGCGATGCTTGTGAAGGAGCTCGCGAAGAGCTTTGGTCGTCACGGCATTCGTGTCAACGCGCTGGTGCCGGGTGCGATCGCTGCGGGCGGGTTCGTCGCGGATGCTTCGCTGGCGAAACACATTCCGCTCGGGCGTCTCGGCGCGGCCGATGATCTCGCGCCGATGGCGCTCACGGTGCTGTCGAACAATCTCTCGGCGTACGTCACCGGCGCAGCCTTCGTGATCGACGGCGGCTTGTCGCTGACGAACTGGTTCGAAGCGCCTGTGCTGGATGCGTAAAGCCCCATTCCGGTCGGAACGGGCCTCACGATTCTTGTTTTGACGCGTTTTCCTTATGCGAACCGGTGTCCACTTCGCTCGAAAACGCTATGGCCTAGCGCTGCCAGGCGGGCACGGGATCGAGCGGCGTGCGATAGACCTCGTTGTGATCGCGATCGGTGACGCGCACTGCGCAGCCCTTCTGCTGCAGCTCAGGCTTCACCTGCGACAGCTCATTGGCCAATTGAACGGCGCGATCGGAGGCGACCTCGATGTCTTCGAGGATGATTTCGCCCTGGTTCTTGAACTCTTCACCGACCACGAGATCGAAGGAATAGTAAGGCATCCGAATTTCCCGGTGTGACGACCCAAATTTCCAAAAGAAGCCCGCAACGGAAGGCTTCAGAACATGCTTGATGGTACCACTGAGTCGATGTCTATCGGGTGAACGGGCCGCGCAATCTCTGTGCTTATGGCGCAGAAATGATGTGCAACGCGCGAGCACATTAAGATTTCATTAAGCATGTCAGCGCGATCATTAGGCATGGAATTGCAGCAGAACCGGGCTCCGGGAACCGGCAGCTGCAAGAGAAGGCCGCCGGCATAGATCCCGACGGCCTTTTCTCTTGATCGATGACGATCAAACATCGCCTCCCGTAGTAACCCGGACTCGACGCGTCATGTCGACCGCGGACGTCGCGCGCGACGCCGCTGTGGCGATGCTGTCTCGTCGCTTTAGCGCAGCGGCATCGGCGGGCGCACGACAGGACCGTCGTCGTCGGCAACGGCTTGCGTCGTCGTGACGGGTGCCGCTGGCGGCGGTACGGCGGCAGCCTGCGAAGGCGGCGGCGGTGCGAGCGGCGCAGGTGAATAGGCCGGCACGTAAGTGTGCGACACCACAGGCTTCGGCTTGCGAACCGGCGGCTGTGTCGGGGCCGAAGCTCGCGGCGGCAGCGCAGACACGCGCGCACGCGGATCGATCGGCGGTCTCGCTTCGGTCACGGGCTTCGGTGCAGGCGGCTTCGCCATCTCGCGTGCCATCTGCTCCTGTCCGGCTTTCAACTCGGCGATGCTGGCCTTGAGCGCTTCGATCTGCTGCGCCATCAAGCCGATATCGCGCGTCATCGATTGCACAGACTGCGTTGGATCGGGCTGCGTCGCCGCGGGCGCGGCTGCTGCAATTTGAGCTGCGGGGGCGGCCGCCGTAGATTGATCGCCGGTTTGATCGGTCGCGGCGGCTTGCGCTGCGGCGACCGGCGCGGTCTGCGATGTCGCAGGCAGCAGCGATGCCAGGGCCGGCGTCCATTGCGCGAGCATCGGTTTGACTCTGTCGCCGTGTTGCTCCCAGGCGATGGTGGCGGCCGCGCTGCCGCCCGCGAACAGAAACGTGAGGAACGCGCCGCGCAGCCATTTGCTCGCGGCGGATCGCTTGCGCGGGCCGTGACCATCGCTCGCCGCAACGCGCACGGCGGTGTCGACGGAGGGAACGGCCGCTTGGGGCTCGGCCGCAGGACCGAACGTCGGCTCCGGATTAATTTGGGGATCCGGTGCGAATGTCGGCTCCGGACGGCTCACGATCTCCGGCGCCAGCGAAGGAGCGACGCTGACGGGACGCGAGGCCCGCACCATGTCGGGCGAAATCTGCACGGCGTCGTGCGGGTCGTTGTCCCTGACCGCGTCCTTCACGATCGCATCGACGATTTGACTGCTGTTCAGCGTCGCGAGCATCGCAGCTCCTTGCACTCTGGTCGTCCGCATTGGCGCGAGCCGATCTGTTGACGTGGCCCATCCCAAGCCCAGGGGGCACGAGTCCAGCCGGGTTTGACCAAAGCAAGGCGAGGGGATGGAGACTGTGCGACGCTTGTCCGCCGTTTGTGGTGATGGAACCCGTTCCATCCAACACGCGGAATTGTTCCGGATTGCCTTGCATTCAGCACGATTTGGGCAACATGTCGCGTTGCTGGGGGCGCTGCCAATCGCTATCGGGGGCCGGTGGTGCCAAGATCCTTATTCGCCTTGTTCCTCCTTGCCTTGCTGCCGCTCGGCGGCTGCATGCAGACGACGCTATCGCCATCGACGGATGCGAGCATGACGGCCCGCGACCGTCAGTTGCTGGCGCACGCGCCTTATGCGAAGGCCGATGTACCCGATCAATTTCTGCGTCACATCGTCGACTATCCGCGCAAGGAGCAGCCGGGCACGATCCTGGTCGATACCGATGCGCGCTATCTGTATTTCGTGCTGCCGGACGGCAAGGCGATCCGCTACGGCGTCGCGGTCGGCGAGGAGGCGATGGCCTTCTCGGGCGTCGCGCGCGTCGGTCGCCTGGCGGAATGGCCGGACTGGGTTCCGACCGCGGACATCCAGGCGCGGCTCGGGCCGTATCCGGCGCGCGTTGCCGGTGGCCCGGCCAATCCGCTGGGCGCGCGGGGCATCTATCTCTATGCCGGCAACAAGGACACGCTCTACCGCATCCACGGCACCAACCAGCCCGAATATATCGGGCAGGCGATCTCGTCCGGCTGCATCCGCATGCGCAACGAGGACGTGATCGATCTCTACGACCGGGTGAAGCTCAACTCGATGGTGGTGGTGCTGCCGCCCGGGCAGAACGCACGGGTTGAAACCGGCACCAGCTGGCGCGGGTAAGCGCTTCGCGCGCTACTCCACGGGCCGCGCGATGCGCCATTGCAGCGTCGTGGCGGTGCCGTTGACGTCGCCCGGTGCCTTGTCGGCGGGCGAGGTGTAGAGCGGGCGATAGCGGTAGGCCCACATCTTGCTGCCGTCGTCGCGGTCGATCACGGTGAAGTCGCCGACGGCCTTGGCGTCGGCTGTCGCGGGAAGCGGCAGCCAGCTTTCAGTGCACTTGCCGTTGCAGGTGGACGTCTTGCCGGTGGTGTCGCGCTCGTAATGGTACAGCGTCATGCCCTTGAGATCGACGAGCTTGGGGCCCTGCTTGGTCAGGATCACCTTTGCCGGTACGGGCGGCGATTCGGTTTTCGGCGTCGGAGGAGGAGAACCGCCGCCACCGCCGTGGCCGCCGTTTGCGAGCGCATGGCCGGCCGAAAGTGCGATGGCTGCGGCCACGATGAGACACCTGAACATCGGAAAGCTCCCGAACGGCAAAGTTAATCGCGCGTTAAGCGCAGAATGGGGCAGACCGTAGCAGCCGAAAGTTAGCTCCGCGTTTCGCGGCACTGCGACAATTGCGCACCGGAATACCGCCTCATGCCTGCGCCTCGCGCAAGGGCGCGCGGCTGAGCTCGTTGCCGGCGGCAATCACCTTGCGCAACAACCGCATCAGCTCATCGCCTTCCTTGGCGCTCAGGCCACGCAGCATGATGCGCTGGGCGGATTCCACCGCCGGCGCGATCTTGCGCAGCGTGCGTTTGCCGGCGTCGGTGATCTCCAGCTCGCGCGCGCGGCGGTCGCGGCTCGAGGCGCGGCGCTCAATGAGGCCCTTCTGCACGAGGCGATCGATCACGCCGGTGATGGTGGTGCGGTCGTAAGCGATCAGTCCCGCGAGCGTGACCTGGTCGAGCCCCGGGTTGGCCTTGATAGTCGCGAGCGCCGCGAATTGCACCGGCGTCAGGTCGAAGCCGGCTTCGCCGACCTCGGCCAGAAACACCGCCACCGCGATCTGCTGGAACCGGCGCGCGAGATGCCCGGGCATGTCGTTGTTGTCTTTCACCGAATTTTCCTCGCGGCAGGGAGGTGTGCCATTATTGACAAGTATACTGATAGTCAGTATACTGAGCAATATCGAAGAAGACGTTGACGGGAGAGGTGCGCATGCAATTCCATCTCAATGGATTTCAGCCGGGCGATCCCGAGATCGCCGATCCCGCCGACCGCATTCAGGCATCCGGCGCTGCGGGCGCCGTGCCTGAGGAGGTCGATGTCCTCATCGTCGGCTGTGGTCCTGCGGGCCTGACGCTCGCCGCGCAGCTTGCGCAATTCCCCGACATCAAGACCTGCATCGTCGAGCAGAAGCCGGACCGCCTGCTGGTCGGGCAGGCCGACGGCGTCGCCTGCCGCACCATGGAGATGTTCCACGCCTACGGCTTCAGCGAGCGCGTGCTGAAGGAGGCCTATTGGGTCAACGAGACGACGTTCTGGAAGCCCGACGAGCGGGCGCCGGAGACGATCGTCCGCAGCGGACGGGTGCAGGACGTCGAGGACGGGCTGTCCGAATTCCCGCACGTCATCCTCAATCAGGCGCGCATCCATGACGGCTTTCTCGACGTCATGCGCAAATCGCAGGCGAAGCTCGAGCCTTATTACAGCCGCCGCCTGCTCGACGTCCGGGCCGATCCGGCGGCAGGTCCCGCCGATCACGCCGTGACTGTGCGTCTCGAACGCGTCGATGCCGGAAGCGAGGGCAAGCTCGAAACGATCAGGGCGCGCTATGTGGTCGGCTGTGACGGTGCCCGCAGCACGGTGCGCAAGTCGATAGGTCGTGAGCTGCACGGCGATTCCGCCAACCATGCCTGGGGCGTGATGGACGTGCTGGCGGTGACCGATTTTCCGGACATCCGGTTCAAATCGCTGATCCAGTCGGCGAAGGACGGCAGCCTGCTCATCATTCCCCGCGAAGGCGGCTACATGGTCCGCCTCTATGTCGAGCTTGCAAAACTCGATGTCGGTGAGCGCGTTGCCAACCGCAACATCACCGCCGACAACGTGATCGCGAAGGCGCGGCTGATCCTGAAGCCGCATACGCTCGAGGTGAAGGAGATTGCGTGGTGGTCGGTCTACGAGATCGGCCAGCGCCTGACCGACAAGTTCGACGACGTGCCGGAGGCCGAGATCGCGACGCGCCTGCCGCGCATCTTCATCGCCGGCGATGCCTGCCATACCCACAGCCCGAAGGCCGGGCAGGGCATGAACGTCTCGATGCAGGACGCCTTCAACCTCGGCTGGAAGCTCGCCGCCGTGCTGCGCAAGCAGTGCGCGCCGAGCCTGCTGCATTCCTATTCGGCGGAACGTCAGGCGGTTGCGAAAGAGCTGATCGATTTCGACCGCGAATGGGCGGGGATTTTGGCGTCCGCAGCGAAAGCGGGCGGCGCCGATGCCGCCAGGACGCAGGACTATTTCGTCAGGCACGGCCGCTATACGGCTGGCACGGCGACGCATTACACGCGATCGATCCTCACGGGCGCTGCGTCCCATCAGCATCTCGCCGAAGGCTTCGTGATCGGAAAGCGCTTCCATTCCGCGCCGGTCATTCGGCTTGGCGACGCCAAGCCGGTCCATCTCGGCCATGCAGGGCAGGCGGACGGCCGCTTCCGAGTTTACGCGTTTTCGCCCGCGGAAGATCCTGCGGCTGCCGGCTTAGCCATTCGCGCCTTGTGCAATTTCCTGAGCGAAGCCCGGCAATCGCCGCTGAGGCGCTACACGCCCCTGGGCGTCGACGTCGACAGCGTGATCGACCTACGCGCTGTCTTCCAGCAGGATCATCGCGCGCTCGCCGTCGCGGCAATGCCCGTCCTGCTGCTGCCTCGCAAGGGCCGCTATGGTTTGCTCGACTACGAGAAGATGTTCTGTCCCGACTTCAAGAGCGGCCACGACGTCTTCGCCATGCGCGGGATCGATCGCAAGGCCGGCTGCATGGTCGTCGTGCGGCCGGATCAGTACGTGGGACACGTGCTGCCGCTCGATGATTTTGCCGGGCTCGCTGCCTATTTCGACGGGATCATGCTGCCTGCACGCTGAAGAAATTACAATTTAAGATAGATCGTCGCGGGCGCATTTCATCGATCGTAAGACCTCTACCGAAAGCTGCAAGCATCCACTCGGGGCAGCGGGGCACCGGAGGATGACGATGAGACAGAGCCAGGCGGAGTCGCGCCGCCAAAATGTCGCGAAGCGGTCGATGACCAAAGAGGCCAAGCAGCTGACCGGTCTGATCGCCGGGTTGCGCATATCGCTCGATGACATTCACAAGCAGCGGGCGAGCATGAAGCTCTCCGGCGCCGAGATGGGCGTGCTCGACGAACGCCGCAACAATCTGCTGCTCACCATCGCAGCCCTGGACGATCGCCTCTCGGCGGTGCAGGGGTTGATCGATCTCGGCCGCCCGCACGTCATCCGCGTGCACTGAGCAGATCACGGGCGCTCGCGGTTCCTTCGCGGCGGCGATGGACCCGGGCCCGGCTGGCGGCTTTGCATGGCATAAGGATTGGCGTAGCACTGCGCGGATTGCCCGGAGGCGGTCGCGGCGCACTGCGCGATCGACGTGAAGCTGCAATCGATGGTGCTGCCGTCGATGGTGTAGACCTCCATGCAGACGGGATAGCGCGGATCATAGGTTTGCGCATCTGCCGGCGCGGCGCCAAACAGAGCCACGCCAGGCAAGCCCGCCGCAAGCAGAATCGCATTCATGATGGGTCGCACGATCAACCTCCGGCGCTCTGTTGGCACCAAAGCACAATGCTGCCGTGGATGGCACCAAATTGCCATGCTCCCGGCGAATTGCCGCCAAAGCCCGCTGCCACGAGGGGAACGGGTGCAGGGCAACGCAAGGGGACGCGAATTGGCGTACAAGATGATCGCAGAACGCGACAATGAGAAGTGCAGCTTTGCCCGTGAGAGCCGGTTGCTCATCGTGGCGAAGGCGAAGGTGTGGGCGAGCGAGGGATGGCGGGTGGTCATCACCGACCAGGATGGCAAGGACTACGCGCCCGCCGAATTCGATCAGCTATCGGCGGCGTGACCGCGCGGCGCTTCGTTATCCGCGCCGACGGGTCTGCGCGATCAGCCGGTCGCGCACGGCGCGGAAATCCGCGCTCATGCGTGTCTGCCCCGTCGTGACATAGGACAGCCAGGCACCGTCCGCGGCGAGGCGGACAATCTGCAGATCGGGCGTGCCGTCGGTTGCGCGGTGCCGCTTCAGGCGTGCCTTCAGCCAGTCGTTCCAGAGCCGGCGGAGCGACGGATCGGTGACGACGACCATGCTCAGCGCCGCCCATGGCGTCGCAAAACCGAAGGCCTTGCCGGTGAACACCGCATTGACATAAGCGCGCGTAAAGCTGCCACGCGCCCTGGGGTCGGCTTCGATGGCGGCGTCGATCTCGGCATCGACGCGGGCGAGCAGATCGGCGAACAGGCCCTCGATCAGCGCCTGCTTGCTGCCGAAATGATGAAACAGTCCGCCCTTGGTGACACCGGCCGCCGCTGCGACAGCCTGCACCGTGACGCCGGCGACGCCGTGGTCCATGGCGATCGACGCGGCGTGGTCGAGCAGGGCGCGTCGCACCTGCTCGGGCTGCTTGGCGCGGGTGTAGGCGCTCGCCGGCATCAATGCACCGTTGTCTCCGAGAACAAGTTGATGATCACGACCCCGGATACGATCAGGGCGATCCCGACGAAGGCTGCGGCGTCCAGCATCTGGCGGAACAGCACGAAGGAGACTGTGGCGGTCAGGATGATGCCGACTCCGCCCCAGATTGCATAGGCGATGCTCAGCGGGATGACCCGGATCGCGATCGACAGCGCATAGAACGAGGCGACGTAGAACAGCACCATGGCCAGCGTCGGCCAGGGACGGGTGAACTGGGCGGATTGCTGCAAGAAGGCGGATGCCGTCACCTCGAGGACGATGGCGAGGGCGAGCGCGGCGTAGGCGTTGAAGGCGGACGTCATGGCGGACCTGGAAAAGCACGAAAGATACCGCGCGGTAGGTATGTTCAGAACGTGGCTTTTGCCAGACGCTACTATCACGCGTGCGTGACGAGCCTGCGACAGGAAGGAACTCTCGTGAAGCCGCCGTGCGATGGATCGCGCAGCGGCTCCGGAGGGGTGCGGTCCCGAGTTGCGCTAGGTGATCCGCACGGAGAGCTCGACGTCTTCAGCGAAGGGCGTGGACATGTAGCCACTTCCGGGCTTGCGGACGCGTGCGAGATAGTCGGGGCTGTCGTCGGCGTTGTCCGCGATGATGATCGCTCCCGGGTTGAGGTGGCTTTCGACCAGATCCAGGATCTCCGGGTAGAGCGCCTTGGCACCGTCGAGCAGGACGAGATCGATCGTATCGGGCAGATCAGCGCCGAGCGTCTTCAGCGCATCGCCCTCGCGGATATCGACGAGATCGAGCAGCCCGCCCGCCGAAAGATTCTCCCGCGCACGCGCCGCCTTCGACGGCTCGAACTCGGTAGTGACGAGACGCCCGCCGCCATTGTCGCGCAAGCCTGCGGCAAGATGCAGGGTCGAGATGCCGAACGAGGTGCCGAACTCGACGATCGCTGTGGCTCGGGAACTGCGGGCGAGCATGTAAAGCAGTGCTCCGGTCTCGCGGGATACCGCGAGCGGAGCGTCCTTCAGCCGCCCATAGAGGTTGCGGTAATCGGTCTTGCTCCGCATCATCCGCACCCGGTCAGCGTCGGTCACATCGGCAAAGGCAGCTCGCGTTGCGCCGCGTGATGCTTCGTCCTGGTCGAACAGGCGATCCAGCAAGGGCGCTAGCAAGGTGATCGTTGGGGTGGTCATTTTGTGTCTCCAGAGTTCGCCGCAAAGCGCGTGCTTGCGTGGGGACCGAAATACGACTATTTCGTCGCATTCGCTATTCGCGTTGCATGGGGGCGCCATGGCAGACCGCCGAAGCCGTTCAGTTTCCTCACGAAAACAGCCGCAGCAGGCTCGTTCCAGCGGCTTGGTGGCGGCCATTTTGGATGCCGCTGTTCAGGTCCTGGCGAAGGAGGGCGCACAGCGTTTCACCACGGCGCGGGTGGCCGAGCGGGCTGGGGTGAGCGTGGGATCGCTCTACCAATATTTTCCGAACAAGGCCGCGATCCTGTTCCGCCTCCAGAGCGACGAGTGGCGGCGCACGAGCGAGCTGTTGCGCGACCTTCTTGCGGACCGGGTAAAGCCGCCGCTGGAGCGGCTGCGCGCGCTTGTCCATGCGTTCATTCGGTCCGAATGCGAAGAGGCTGCGATCCGTGGCGCGCTCGATGACGCCGCGCCACTCTATCGCGATGCGCCTGAGGCGCGGGACGCGCGGTCGGCCGGCGAGGGCATCGTTGCGGCCTTCATGCGGGAGGCGCTGCCCAAAGCCTCGGATGCGACGCGAGGGCTCGCCGGCGAATTGATCAAGACGACGTTGAGCGAGGTCGGCAAGCGATTCTCGGAGAAGCCGCGCAGCGAGGTGGAGATCGTGCGTCATGCCGACGCGCTTGCCGACATGTTGTGCGCCTATCTCGGTGAGCTTGCGCGTCGTCGAGATCATTCCTGACATCTGCGTTTTCGGCCCAATATCGCTTCGGGTTTCGCCCGATGATGGGGTAGCTTCGAATCGTCCTTTATCCAGCTCGAGTGTCGCGCCATGCATGTCCTTCGCCCGCAGTTTCGCATCGAAGAGCAGCGTGCGCTGGAGTTTGCCAGGCAACGCGGCTTCGGCATGATCGTGGCGGCCGACGAGCGCGGGCCGCGCGCCTCGCATGTGCCGTTCGTGCTGGATCAACGCGACGGGCGGACGATCGTGCAGATCCATTTCACGGCGAGGAATCCGCCCGTTCCGCTCGCGGACGGCATCAGGCGCTTCCTGCTGATCGTAGCGGGCGACGATGCCTACATCTCCAACGACTGGTATTCGTCGCCCGACAACGTCTCGACCTGGCTGTACGAGGCCGTGCACCTGTCCGGGGTGGCGCATCTGCGCGAGCTCGACGACAACCGCGGCCATGGCGATGCTCTGCTCGCGGTCTCCGAGGCGCGGCTGACGAAACAGCCCTGGGACCTCGCGCAGATGGAGCCGGGCAAACGCGAGAGCATGCTGGCTGCGATCCGCGTCGTCGATCTCGTGGTGGATCAAGTCGAGGGGCAGGCCAAGCTCAATCAACACAAGAGCGATGCGGACCATATCGCGGTGGCGGGCCGTCTGGCGCAGTCGGAGGAGAGCGGACACCGGCGGCTGGCGCGGAAGATGCAGGCGCTACGGCCGGGGCTTGGATACGATCTTTTGTGATCCCGGCGACGCTTGCCTTGCACCGCGATTGACCTTACGGACCTCTGCATGCTCGTCATCTCCATTCAAAGCCAGGTGGTCCACGGCCATGTCGGCAACAGCGCGGCCGCCTATGCGATGCAGGCGGAAGGCGTGAACGTCGCGGCGGTGCCGACGACACTGCTGTCGAACCATCCGCGCTATCCGACCTTGCGCGGACGGGTGCTGGAGACAGAGCTCGTTGCCGATCTCTTGAGAGGCGTGGAGGAGCGCGATCTCGTCGACGAGGCCGCGGTGCTTGTCACCGGGTATCTCGGCTCGCCCGGCAACGCCGCGGCGATCGCCGATTTCGCCGAGCGGGCGCTGACGCGCAATTCGAAGCTGGTCTATGTCTGCGACCCCGTGATCGGCGACGACGGCCGCGTCTATGTTGCCGATGGCATTCTGGACGTGCTCCGCCACCGCCTGCTGCCGGCAGCGAATCTGATCACACCGAACCAGTTCGAGCTCGAGCTGCTCTCGGGCACCACCATCGCGGACGCGCAAGGCTTGCGCGCGGCGTGCGCGGCGCTTGCGGGCCAGCGCCGCATCGACGTCGTCGCCACCGGCTGCACGCTCGCGGACACACCAGCCGGACAGGTGGAGACGATCCTCTGCGCGGACGGGCAATTGTCGCGCTTTGCGACGCCGCGCCTGCCGATCCGTCCCTCCGGCACCGGCGACCTGCTGACCGGCCTGATCGCGGCGCATCTGGCCAAGGGCAGGGCGATGGAAGCGGCAGTGCGGCTTGCGGTCGAGACCGTCTTTGCGGTGCTGGTGCGCACGCTGGAAGCCGGCACCGCCGAGATGCGCCTGGTGCCGCTGCCGACGCCGGGGCGGCAGCCGTAACCGCTCAGGTCGCGCGCTTGGCGGCAGTTTGCGCCGATTTCTGCGGCTTGGCCAAGACCTTCTGCTCGCGCGCGGCCTGCGCCTTCGGCGGCCTCGCGCTGGCCACCGCCCGCGCCTTCTTCGGCTTGACGTTGGCGGCTTCCTTGCGGTCCGCGGTGCCACGCCGCGAGATGTATTCCGGACCGTCGACGGGGCCGACATGCGGCGGATCGCGGCCGAGATAGGGCCGGCCGATGCCGAGCGGCTTGCCGTTGGCGTCGACCCACTTCCACAGGATCTCGGTCGAGACCCAGCGCTGGGCGCGGTTGCTGCCCTGGGTGCTGACGATGTCGGCTGCCATGCCGTGGCCGTAGCCCCCGCGCGTGCTGCCGCCGTGATAGGAACGGTCCGAGGCCGCCTTCAGACCGCTCGCGATCGACTGGCGATAGTCGTCGCGGAACGCGCTGGTGATGCCCGGCGAGAGGCCGGCGGCTTCAGCCGCGAGCAGCGTCCGGAACAGCTTGCGCTTGAAGCTCTTGTCCATGCCGCCGATGACGTAGTCCATCATCGACATGCCGGCGTGCTCGGCCGCCTTCGGATCCTTCCAGCCGAAATCCTCGTCGACCAGCTTGGTGAAGCTGCGCATCACCGTGACCATCTTGCCCTTGCGCTTGACGGTAACGGCCCGGCGCTCCTCGACCTTGACCGAGTCTTCCTTGGGCGTGCGCTGATAGAGCGCCCAGAGATAGCGGTCGATGCAGGCGTCCATGACGAAGCACTCGTCGAGCACGGCGACGGTGTCGGCGGGCGGCGAGGCCTTGCTCGCGGCGGGCGCAGGACCCGTCGCGATCGCTGCCGCTGATAGTGCGTCCGTCGTCACGATCTCGGTGGGATCGGCGGATGCGAGCTTGATCGCGGGCTCCGGCGTCGGCGCGGCTTCGCTGACGGCGGCGGTAAGGTCCGGCAAAATCTGCGGTGCGGGCGGCGCTTCCATCGGCAAGACCAGCGCCGGATCGGCCGAGGCGAGCCTGATGGCGGGAGCGGGGATTTCGGGCGGTGCGGTCTCGGCGATCGCCACGACTGGCGTCGCTGCGACAGCCGCCGCGATGTCGGCGGTCAAGGCGACGCCATCCTCGATCGTCGCAGCGCGCGGGATGTCGGCGAGCTCGAACCGGCTGAGGTCTTTCGCGCGGGAGACGGCCGCGGCATTGGCGCCGCTGTTCTCGATGAGGGCAGGCGCGTAGGCAGACAAAGAGAGTGCCAGCCAGCCGGCCATCACGGCCGAAGGGCACGAGACTGCCACCAGAAGAGACCGCCGATCGTTCATGATCCCTGCCTCCAAAAGGTTCGGTTGAACCAGCCTTGTCGGAACAGATTTGCATAGTCAGGCACGCGGTGCGTCAATTGTTCGGACGACGGTGTGGCGGCGCAATGGCGCAATTCGTCGTGGCAGGGCTTTTCACGCGGGTGTTGCGCATCTGCAACGCGGGTTCCCGCTGGTTCCATGGGCTCTCCAAGCCGGTATGGCCTGCAAAAGCGGCGCTGATTGTCGTCAAATTGAGAAAGCCGAATTTACTCAATCTTGGATTGCGACGTGGCATTTCTCGCGTGCCGGCAACGTCCGGTAGAGTTGGGAAGGACACGGACTGTGAAATTGAAATGCCTGTTGGCCGAATTTGCCGCCGATGAATCCGGCGCGACCGCGATCGAATACGGCCTGATCGCAGCGGCGATCGCGCTTGCGATCATCGAAGTGATCTATGCGCTTGGCACCAATCTCGTCGCCAAGCTGCAAGCGCTGGCGACGGCGCTGAAATAGGGTGGCTCCGCTCGCCTGGGCGGGCGGAGTAACTCGTTGTGAAAGTTAACGATTGCCCCATGCACGGGACGCGTTGTTGCGATGCAGCAATGCATGTCGCAATGCAGCAAATCAGGATTACATTTGCTCCGAGCTATTCCTTTGGAGCATCACCAATGAACAAGAAGATCCTTTCGATCGCAGCCGCCGCCCTCGTAATCGCGGGCACGACTGCCACCTTCGCCGCCGAGCTGCCGGCTTATGAGGCCAACGGCATCACCGTTTCGCCCGTGCAGGTCCGCGTGCTCGGCGCTAACCATGTCGAGCAGCAGGCGAGCGCGCCCGCCTCCAGCGTGACGGTGCTGCAGGCCAGCGTCCTGACGCCGCGCAAGGTGAAGACCGCGACGGTGACCACGGGCTCCGCCCGCTAACCCGAGCGTCCGGCGAAAGGCGCATCGTGCATAGCGCGGGATTCGGGTTTTTAGAAGACGCCGTTTCCGCATCAGGCCGCGTTCCCTTCGGGGGGCGCGGCTTTTTTGTTGCTCGTGCGCGGATCGAGAAGCCGATGCTGAAAAAGATCAGCTCGGAGCCTTCATTGTGTACGGCCGTTCAAGACCAGTGTGATCTCTTTAATAGTTGCTTTGCAGATCGCGGCGCTTGATGCGGGCGCCGCTGATTGGCGGCCAAGAATCGTTTTCATATGGAGGCCGTCATGCCCGTTGCGCAAAAAGTCGTTGTTGCAACCACCTCGCTGCGTGAAGTCATCGTCAGGCACCTGGCGCTGTTCGCCGGCGCCGCGCTGTTCGTGTTCGTGCTGAGCCTGACCTATGGGCTCGATCTCAGCCCCGGATTCTTCTGAGCGGTTGCTCGCTCCCTCCCACGCAGCTTCGATACGACCGCCGCGTGCCAGCCTTCGCGTGCCAGCCTTGCAGGCACGTGGGTTGAGCCAACGCCTCCAGCGCCCTAACGCTTGATCCATGGATCAGCGGACGAGCGGCGCTGACGCTCTCACTCAGAAGAATGACACGGCACCGGCGCTGCTTGGCGTCGTCTGCGGCCTGTCGGCTGCGCTGTTCTGGGCGCTCGGCTTTGCCGGCACGCGGCATGGCCTCAAGGTCGGCTTCACGCCGGTCGATCTGCTGCTGCATCGCTTCGTCTGGTCCGGCATCGTGTTCCTGCCGCTGGTGCTGCGCGCTGGAGTCTCCGATCTCTGCGGCATCGGCTGGGGCAGGGGCCTCGTGCTGATGGTGCTCGGCGGCCCTGTGATGTCGCTGATCTCCTACTGCGGGTTCCTGTTCGTTCCGCTCGGTCATGGCAGCGTGATCCAGCCGTCGTCGGCGACGCTCGGTGGATTGTTCCTCGCCGCGATGTTCCTGAAGGAGAGGATCTCGCCCTCGCGCCTCGCCGGCGCGATCATGATCGTCGGCGGCCTCGGCGTGATCGGCATCGAGTCGATCGGCCATATCGGCGCCGACGGCGTGCTGGGCGATCTGATCTTCGTGGCTACCGGTTTCATGTTCGCGGGCTTCGGCACGCTGCTACGGCACTGGCGCGTCTCCGCGGTGTCGGCCGCGCTGGTCATCAACGTGCTGTCGCTGCTGCTGTTGCCGATCTATCTGTTCACCGGAGGGATCGCTCGCATCACGGCGATCGGCCTCAGTGAGAACGCCATCCAGGCGCTGGCGCAGGGCGTGCTCGCGGGCCCCGCCGCGCTCTATCTGTTCGTGGTCTCGGTCCAGCGCCTCGGCGTCGCCCGCGCGGCCGTGTTCCCGGCCTGCGTGCCGGCGCTGACGCTGCTCACCGGCTGGCTGCTGCTCGGCGAGCCGCCGACGGCGTTGCAGGCGGCGGGCCTGGTGACGGTGCTGTGCGGATTTTACCTAGCGCAAAGGCAGCGGTGACCTGGCCTCCGGAGCGGCGGTTTGCCAGGGGGCCGGGAGTACGACCCGGATGGGACGGGCCTCGCCGGCAGTTTCCGCCCTGGGCGCCGGCGGTTGCTGCTGCGCGCCTTCCGCGGCCGCAACGGCGATCGACGCCAGGATAAAACTCGCCGCGATCACGACCGTCCGCAAATCAAACATTCTCGCCATCCTCTGTTGACACAGAGAACGGCCGAGTCGTCGAAAAGTTCAGATCGCGCAGCGCGCCTCAGGCCTTCTTCACGAACTCCGACTTCAAATTCATCGCGCCGATGCCGTCGATCTTGCAGGCGATGTTGTGGCCGTCGGTGGCGTCCTGGAGGCGGATGTTGCGGACCTTGGTGCCGCCCTTGACCACCGAGGAGGAGCCCTTGACCTTGAGGTCCTTCATCACGATGACGCTGTCGCCATCGGTCAGCACATTGCCATGGGCATCGCGCACGCCGGCCTCCTGCGTGGCTTCCGCCGCCGCATCGCCCGCGGCGCTCCATTCATGGGCGCATTCCGGGCAGATCCAGAGATCGCGATCCTGATAGGCATGCTCCGAATTGCATTTCGGGCATTTGGTAGCGTCGGTCATGGCAGTTCCAGTCTTTCGCAAGTCAACAAGGGGAAGAGGTCGCCGCGTCAGGCTGGACGCGGGCGAGGCGTCATCGAAACAACGCGACGAAGATCACGTAGAGCCAGCCGAGGATGCCGTGGATGATCGCCCACAGGATCGAATGGTTGTTGGTGTAGGAGATCGCGATGGCGAGCGCCGAGCCGAAGCCGACGCCGTATTTGGCGCCCTCGACGCGGACGCCGTAATATCGATTCTCGTTCATGCTGATCCTTCCGCGGGATGGCGCGCCGCTGCTGGCTGCGCGCCTTGTCCTACGAGCGTTGCGCCGATCGCTTGATGCAGATCAATCCTGGCCCGCACGCGCAGCCGTACGCTTATCAGGCCAGCGAAGCGAAGGCGAGGGCAGGGTGATGTCGCGCAGCGTTCGAATCTATCTCGGCCTTGCCGTGCTGATCGGGTTGTCGGTGCTGTTTCTCGTCAGCGTCGTCCACACCGCCGCGGGCGCCTCGCGCGCGGCCGCGGAGGGCCATCGCCTCGCGCAGGCCTGGTGCCAGACCTGTCACACCGTCGAGCCCGGCATGGCCGGACTGTTCGACCGCGCCCCGAGCTTCCAGGCCATCGCGGAGCGCAACGGCACCACCGCGCTGTCGCTGAAAGTGTTCTGGAAGACCAGCCACCAGACCATGCCGAATTTGGTGATCTCGCCGGCGCAGGCCGATGCGCTATCGAGCTACATCCTGAGCTTGCGCGGCGATTGAGGTGGCGTCCGGCAAAAGTCGCGAAAACAACCCCATGCACAGTAGAAATCGCTGGGGATTTCAGACTTTCGGGAATACCGAATAAGACTTGACCCGTCGGGCAAAACAGGGGCATGATGGCATGGTGGGCAAGAGCGGCGGCTATGCTTCACACCTCCATGAAACGCGCCGTGCCCGACACCCGGATCGAGCTGCCGGTGGCCTCACCGATCTCGGCTCGGATCAGCGACCGCGCCCCCATTTCCTCGCCCTGCACGATGTCGATGGCGCCGCCATGCGGCCAGCCGATGTCGCGCAGATAGCCCGCGAGCGCGGCGGCTGCCGCGCCCGTGGCAGGATCCTCGACGACACCGCCGGCGGCAAACGCATTGCGCACATGGAACAGTTGCGGCCTCTCCACGGTGACGAGCGCGACGGTGACCAGCCCCGCCTCGTCCATCAGGGCGCGGCCCCGTTCGAAGTCATACGCCATGCGCGCCAGCGCCTCGCGCGATCGCAGCACCAGCACGGCATGATCGGCCCCGCCGTGAATTTTCGCCGGCGGCAGCGCGGGGTCGAGATCGGAGGGGGCGTAGCCGAACAGGTGCAGAAGCGCAGCCCGCAGCGCGGGCTCGAGCGCAGCGCTGCGCGTCGGCGGCGATTGCAGCGCCGCCGCGATGGTGTTGCAGTCGCGGCGCCCCGATACGGAAATGACGGCGTTGTTCAGATGCAGCTCGAAACTGCGATCGCCGTGGCGGTGCGCCAGCGCCGCGCCGAGGGCGATGGTGGCGTGCCCGCAGAACGGCACCTCCATCGTCGGCGAGAAGTAGCGGACGCGCCAGGCCTCGCCTTCGGGCGCCGCGAAGGCCGTCTCGGAGAAACCGACCTCCGCCGCGATCGCCTGCATCGTCGTTGCATCCGGCAAGGCCTCGCCGATCCAGACGCCGGCGGGATTGCCGCCTGAATTGCCGTCCGAGAAGGCGGCGATGCGGAGCACTGTCGTCATGGATGTGATCCCGGTTGTCAGCGAAATAGCTTGCCTTGCTTTGCGTCCTTTTGCACTCTCAGACCAAGGAGACAAACGCATGAAAATCATGACTGTCGCGTGCGCGCTGGGAACCGCGCTGGTGCTGGGCAATCTCGCAACCTCCGATGCCGAAGCCCGGACGCGGAGGGCGCAAGTGGTTTCCGAACCGCGGCTCAGGGTGGATGCCCCCGTGCTCAGGCCGACGCCGTGGGATTACAACGTCGTTCCGCGCTATCGCTATCGCCCCGAAGACGACCGCGTCGATCCCTACGGCCCGCCGCTGGTGTCGTCGTATGTTCGCTATGAGGGATGGCGGTGGCCGTATTGGTGGTGACGGGCAATCATTCGTAGGGTGGGCAAAGCGGAAGCGTGCCCACCGCTGTCATGGTCATGGAAAAATGGTGGGCACGGCGCAAGTGCGCCTTTGCCCACCCTACGGCACCCAATACTTCACGACGAGCGACGTGGCGCCGAACCTGTCGTTGACGGTGAGGCGGGCGGTTTCGACGACGAGCGCCCGAGATCGACGTAGAGATATTCGACGCCGACATTCAGTTGCCGAAGGCCTTCGCAACGCCGGCACCCGCGCTCCAGCCCACCCGCGTCTCGGAAGCAGTCCCGGCGTTCACGTCTCCGCAGTTGGCGTCGGGCGTGGCTAAAAAAACGTCGCAGCGCTCAAATTCCCTTCAGATGTGCCCGCTTTCCCTAAGATTTCAGGACGTGACTGCCTAGAAGACAGCATTGAATTTTTGTCTGAATACAGGAATAGTTCGGAGATGGATCACATGCGTGCGGCGATGGCGATAGATTGGTTGAGCGCTGCGAAGGCTGCGCCATGACGCTGAATGTCGCGACTGATGAGCTGCTGTACCTGTCGCAGGCGGATGTCGTTGCATGCGATGCGCAGGTCGGCGAGTTGGAGGCAGCACTCCGGCATGCCTTCCTTCGCCGCGCGGAAGGCGGGGTCTGGTCGCATCCCAAGGTCACGATCAGCGCCGGCGGGGCCAACATCTTCCGCGGCAAAGGCGCGGTGATGGATCGCCCGGGCTATGCGGCTTTCAAATGGTTCGGCTATTTCCCCGGCAACAGCAATGGTGTGCCGGACTTCATGCCGCTGATCGTTCTCAACGAGATCGAAACCGGACGGCCGGTGGCCATCATGGACGGTGTCTGGATTTCGGCGATCCGCACAGCGCTCATCTCGCTGGTGGCGGCTCGCGCCATGGCGCGCACTGACGCGGGCACGATCGGTTTTCTGGCGTGTGGCGCCCAGGCGCGAAGCCATCTCGACGTATTTGCCGCGGCGTTTCCTTTGACCCATGTCGTTGCGTTCAGCCGCCGCCTCGAGACTTCAGAGGCATTTGCCGCCAAAGCCCGCGAGAAAGGCCTGCAAGCTCGCGCCGTGTCCGATCCGCGCGCGGCGATAGAAGGCTGTGACATCGTCATCAGCTCCATTCCGCATGGTGTGGCGGATAACAGACAACTCGACGCCAACTGGGTCGAGCCGGGGACTTTCGTCTCTTCGGTGGATCTCGGCTTCGGCTGGAAACGCGACAGTCTTGCCGCCTTCGATCGCACCGTGACCGACGACCGCGAGCAGAGCACCGCCGGTCCAAACGGAATTCTGAATTACGACGGACCGTTCGCCGGCGATATCGCCGATCTCGTGTCCGGTCGCATCGCCGGGCGCACCCATCGCGACGAGCGCAATGCATTGATCTTTTCGGGCGCGGGCCTCGCGGATCTCGCTGCTGCGGCCTTCATCTATGAAGCGGCACGCGCCAAGGGCATCGGAACGAGATTGCCGCGTTGAACGGATATCAACGCGTGTCGCACGCGATACGCAATGGAGCGCAGGATGAGCAAGACGTCGTCGTTTGGACAGCAGAAGACCATGATCGGCCGCCGGCGGTTCATGGGGATCGTCGGTGGCTCCGCAGCACTGCTGGCCGCGCCGCGGATCGCATCGGCGCAGGCCTATCCTGATCGCCCGGTTCGCGCCATCGTCACCTTCGCGCCCGGCGGCACCGCCGATGTCTATGCGCGCCTGGCCTGCCAGTATCTTTCGGAAAAGCTTGGACAGCGCTTCGTGGTGGAGAACATCGCGGGTGCGACCGGCAACCGCGGAACGGTCCAGGCGGCGCGGTCGGAGCCTGATGGCTACACCATCCTGTTCGCGTTGAGCACGCATGCGGTCAACGCGTCGGTCTTCACCAACATTCCATATGATCCGATCGCCGATTTCGTCGCCATCAACCTGTCGGTCTCCTCGACCCACGTGGTGTCCGTCAATCCTTCCGTCCCGGTCAAGGATGCGAAGGAGCTGGTCGCTTACCTGAAAGCGCGTTCCAATCAGAATTACGCGCATGGCGGCGTCGGGACCCAGGCGCATCTTCTCGCGGAGCGATTCAGGGTGAGCCAGAAGCTCGATATCGTCGGCGTGCCGTTTCCAGGCGCGGGCCCGGCGGTTCAGGCCGTGGTCGGCAACCATGTGCCGATCGGGTGGAGCACCATGGCATCCGCCGGCCCGATGATATCAGGGCGGCAACTCAACGCGCTCGCGGTCACCGGCAAGACGCGCTCGAAACTGCTTCCCGATGTTCCCACGATGATCGAGCAGGGCTTCCCGGAGATCCAGGGCGATACCTGGGTCGGCGTCATGGCGCCGAAGGGGACGCCGGACAGCGTCGTCGGGATCATCAACAATGCGATCACCGAGTTCCTGCAACAGCCGGCGGCGCAGCAGCGCCTGGCCGAGGTCGGCTTCGAGGTCGTGAACAAGGGCCCGGCCGAATTTTCCCGCATCCTGGTCGAAGAGACCGGGTTCTGGAAAAAGATCGTGGAAGAGACGGGCGTGAAGGTCGAATAGGTCCGCGATGCTCTCGTAGGTTGGGCAAAGCGAAGCGTGCCCACGCCGTGTACGTGATCGAGACAGGTCGTGGGCACGGCGCAAGTGCGCCTTTGCCCACCCTACGGCACCGCGTACGCGTCGGCACGATAAATTCTGGAGCCGGCACTCAATAGCGGCTGCCGCTGCCCTTTTGCTGAGTGATCCGGGCCGACATTGTTTTCGGTGCCGATTTCGCAGTACGCAAGGTCGCGGCACCACTTCGAGTGGCTCTAGGCGCTATCTGGTATCCGCGCGACGAGAGCTTTGACGGTCTCCAGGCAAGTCTGCTTCTGCTTTTCCCATCGCGGTCGAATGTCGAGCTCCGCGAGTTCGTCCCGGAGGTAATCCTCCTTCATGCCGTCCAGACGACGCAGCAGATCGGACTTCTTGTCGGTGACCTCATGAAGATGCGCGCTGAGTGTATCGCCGCTGGTTGCGTCGATCACGGCGATATCGAAGATGTCGCGCGCTTTCAGCATGGTCGCGCGGTAGTGCAGCTTCTTGAGCGCGATCTCGGCCGGCGCATCCAACCGGATCAATGGCCGCGCACCATCCAGATCGATGGTTTGCTCGATCGCTGGCAAAGTCGAGATCGCCGCCGTGACTATGAAGTCGATCTCGCCTTCCGGATATTTCAGCTTCAGATAGTTGGCCGCGCAGTCCCAAGCCGAGCAAGACCAAACGTCGGTTGTGTCGGGCGACAGCAGCGCCAGATACTGGGGATCGTCGATGAACGCATCGATGTCCTTGCTCAGGCGATGATCCGTGTGGATCATGAGCGCGGTGCCGCCGCCGAGGATCCAATCCGGCACGGGCTGCCCGCGGCACCCGAGTTGGTCGAGCCCCCGCAGCATCCGGTCAAGCAGTTGGCGCCAGTTGCTCAATCAGCTTCTCCAGCGCGGGATTGGCTTCGCCGGTCGCCCCCCTCATTGTGTGATACGCGCGCGTCAGCTCAGGCAGCGAGATGCCGTGAGCCCGGGCGAACGCGACCACGAGTTCCGGACGAACTTCGGTGAAGAAGGTTGCGACGTGCACCCGCCAATCGCTGACGTCAGCGCCGGTCACGGCGTTCGCTAGCTCGATCGCCGCGATCGACCGACGATAAGGCGCGTTGGTCGTGCCGAGCACGAGATCGTCGATCTGCAATGCTCTCTTGTCCTCGCCGAATGCTGCAAGCAGGCCCGCAATCGAGATATCTTCGTTGAGGGCCTCCCAATGCAGCCCGTGACGACCGAACTCTATCTGCTCGCGCTGGGCCGGCGTCGCCTGCATCAGTCGCGGGAACGCGACAAGCGGCACGGCAATGGTCCGCCCATCGGCCAGTTCGACCCGCATGGTGGCTTCGTCGAAGGTAACGTTGGTGGGCGCTAGGGTCATTCCGGGCCTTCAGGCAATCACGGATCGGGCAGTGGTGCCAAGGCTACCTGACAGTGGCCCGGATTTGAAGGGCGTCGATGCCTGGTTTCCTGGCGTGACAACTGGCGGACGAATCGCTCACCGCCAGCCGCCGCACATGACCGGCTCTTGCCGCCAAGCCATCGTGCATGGTTTTATGCACTGTCGCCGTAATCTTGGAAACAGATCGCGGAAGAGACGAACGTGAAGGTCGAATAGGTCCTCGACGGCCATCAATAGCGTTCGCCGCTGCCCTTTTGCTGATTGATCCAGGCCGACAATGATTTCGGCGCCGATTTCGCGGCCCGGCCCAGCGATGCCTTCGCATTGTCGCGGACGCCTTTCGCCGAACGGGCGCGCGACGCTTCCGTTGCGCCAGCGCCCTTAAAGGCGGCCGTCGATGCCTCCGCGGCTTCCTTCTCTAGGCGCAACTGCTTCAATCGCGCCATCTTGAGGCGCTCAGCCTCGACCTCGGGTCGCTCCGCGAGCAGCGGCTTGGGTTGAGCCAGTTCGGCCGGGACGACGACCCCGAGAATGGTCGTCTCGCCGAGCGCCTTGCAGGCCTCTAACCGATGCAGTCCCTCGACCAGAACGAGGCGGTCTCCGTCGAGCCGAACAGAAATGGGTTCCTGCTGTCCGATGTCCAGCATGCTTTCCGCGATCTCCGCGACGCTCTCCGGCCTGAGGGCCTTCTTCTGCTTCGTGGGAACGAAGATCTTCTCGATCGGGAAGCTTTCCGGTTTGGGCATAACGTCAACTCCGCTTCTACCGGGCCCGTCGGAACTGATGCCGACGGGGTTGGGAGTTTAGGAGAGAAGGGCGCAGCCGCAAAGGTAATTCACCGGTCGAGCATTGTGAGCATCGAAGCCGGAACCAAACTCGAGCGAAGCCGCCGATCCGTAGGACGGAGCGAGGTATCAATGTGCACTGTTACCGCGATTCCGCGACCGACGGACGCGGAGTGTAATGTCGGCGGGGTTAGCTGAAGGCGTGATCGACGGGGGAAAGCAAGTGGTGGGTACGTTTCATTCACTTACCTTACGTGCTTGCTATGATCGGAACTTCCTGACGACCTGAATTTCGCTCCCTTGTCGCCTTCCTTCGTAGTGATTGCCTCGTAAGCGAATGTCATCGGGCAACAATACCTCAGCGTTCGGGTTGCTAGCCACTTGAAAGTCCGACCCCATCTCTCCAGCGCAGTTTGCGGCATCAACGTGCGAACATACAAGACCGCTGAGGAAAGCATATTGCTTATCCTGAAAAACGCCGGTTTCCACTGGTGCTTTCTGTTTGCTGGGGGCGGTCTTGTCTGAGCTAGTGGACAGTGTAGTCGGAGTTCGAGAAATGTGTGATCGCTGCTCATATTTCTTTGCAACTACAGTCCCGGTTTGGCGATCTATTTCGAAGAAAGGCTTTCCAATCCCGTAGGCTGTCTGCAGAATAATGGGTGGATCCGCCTTAGGATCATGAAAACCTAGCTCACGAGTATTTATTGCAACGATATATGCGTCCTCTTTGGCAATAATCCCGCGAGCAAGCCAAGCCTTATGTTGTTCGCTGCACTTCGCCGATACTGCTGACAGGTGTCGAAGAACCAGCTTGTCCTCTGGAACATCTTCCAGCATTCCCCCCGCTGGGGTAGGGACCCTGTCGGGATTGGTTGGAGCGCCTTTGTGCGGTGTCGTCGCTTCAAACCAAATTCGGCGACCGCGATGTATTACCCCGATATCTGGGCCTGGATTAGGACAAGTCACCTCATACCCCGAAAAGATCAGAGTCATCGTGAGATACATCTCCCAAAAACGCTGGTCGAAATTGCTGCGAAATTCGGTACGAAATTGTTCGTCTGCGTGATTCTGATAAATGATCCAGAGATATTCGCAGAGCCAGCGAGCTGACTTTAATGGACCATCGCTCGCGTCTCTAACGTTCACATAGCCGGGGTCAGATGCGGGACTATAAGTGAAGAGGGGCGACAATTTTCGTTGCTGCTTGGCCATGGCCTGATGCACCCTTGAAAATAGAGTCTCATCCACAAGGTTGGCGTCAAATTCGTCGCTTTGAAGTATCTGTAGTCCAACGCGCAAAATTGGAGACCGGTGCCGTACGCGTTTCGCGCCCTTTGAACCTTGGGTCGGCGAATTGATCCGGCAGTTTGACTTGCCAGTGTGTAACCGAACTAGAACGTGTTTTTGTACACCCAATCTTCTTGAGCCTGTGAGGCGGAGGCCTGACTGCCACACAAAGTACAGTGCGCATTTCGTCTTCGCCCATTTACTCTGTACACCATTTCATACTGGCTAGAGTGCTCGATCGTCATTTCGTGCTGCTGGCTATTTACCGTCGCGCTCCACGTGGTCGCGTTTGATCTGATCCAATCTTGTTCGACGTGAAGCTTTTCCAATGCTTGTCGCATCTGATCGGCCGACTCGTAGCGATCGGTCGGGTCTGTCTCGCACGCCTTGT
The DNA here is from genome assembly GCF_008932115.1 of Bradyrhizobium betae. Taxonomy (NCBI): domain Bacteria; kingdom Pseudomonadati; phylum Pseudomonadota; class Alphaproteobacteria; order Hyphomicrobiales; family Nitrobacteraceae; genus Bradyrhizobium; species Bradyrhizobium betae. The sequence continues at coordinate 99,781 of NZ_CP044543.1, read as the reverse complement.
TGCAGATATATCGCAAACGTCGAGGGACATATTTTGCGTATCCAATGTGTGAAATAACCCGACCTAATTTGATGGTGTCCAAAGACGGCACCAAGGCAGCTAAGCTTGATATGTTATTCACCAGTTGGAAGAGGGTCATTCCTGCTGAAAAGATATCAGTGCGTGGGTTAGTTTTGTCGTCGTTGACTACCTCTGGGGCGCAGTAGACAGGGGAGCCAGCTCCGCTTGCCGTTAGGGAGGCAGATGCATTGGCGGCCAAGCCAAAATCAGACAATTTGCCCCTCGTACCCGCCAAGAGGATGTTGGCCGGTTTGACATCGCGATGCAATACGCCCTGACGGTGTGCGTGCCCTAACGCAAACAGTAGGTCTATGGTCAATTTTATCGCCTGGCGAACAGAAATGTGTGAGGTGTCGATCAGTCTTTGAGCAGATCCGTTCGCAGCATACTCCATATCAATCGCGGCATAGTATCGAGCTTGAGTGTCTTGCAGAACGTCGACCGAGTTGACCGTGACAATTCGATCATGCCGGCATTGATGGAGTATCTGGGCCTCGTAGTGAGCAACAAAGGCTGATGGGTTCTGATTCTCAACGAACTTGACGGCGACTTCACGATTCATGAGGTTGTCGCGCATCCGGTATACTGAACCGAAGACGCCAGCACCGAGAAAGTCGGAGGTGGTGTACTTTCCAATCTGTTGACCAACCGTGAGATGAATTGGCATGCTTCAATGATCCAACGGGGCGCGCCAAGCAACGAGCAGCGATGTTTTCTGGATATCGTCCCAGTATGGTGGGTGCGATCCAAAAGTCCCATCAACCGCGCTCAGCGGATTGACTCCCTTGGCGAGATTGAACCGCGTCGGTTGTTTGAGGGCCTGCGGCGTATAATGGCAAAACCTTATATCCCTCTCGTTGCATACATACGCAGCTATTCCAAACGGCGCTACCTGACTGACGGCTGCGTCGACTCCGTTTATGTCCCAGACTTGGCGTGCTGCAACTAAGTCTGGGCCATATTCATCAATCAGAATTCGGAATTGGCTGGCATAACGCTCCATGAGTTCCGGCAGCGGGAGGTCTGGATCGATTGTTATCTGTCGCGCGTAAAGCAGAGTTATCGATCCGTTCGAGTCTCGATCCATGACCGAAACCCGAATACGTCCTTTTTGGAAATTCAGACCTATTGCCCGCATCCTTCCCAGAGCCTTCGTTTTATTGGCGAATCACCATAACTCGCGGCAAAGTTGTAGATCAGATTGGCAAAAAGGGCGACCTTCCGGCCGCCCTTCGTGAATTCACAGACTATTGTGGGTCGCTACTCACGAACACCCCGTCGTGCTGCCGCACGTATCGCACTTCATACACGTCCCATTCCGCACCAGCGTGAAGTTGCCGCACTCGCTGCACATCTCGCCCTCATAGCCCTTGGCCTTGGCTTCGGCGCGGCGCTCGGCCTTGCTGGGCACTGCCTGCGCGGCGCTGCCGGACTTGCTCCACTGCAGGGCTTCCAGCTTCTCGGTGGGGGAGAGGTCGTGCTGGACTTCCTGCTTCAGCGCGACCGCGCCTTCGAGGACGTCGCCGACCCGGGCGCTCGCGCCGTGGCCGGCCAAGGCTGTGACCTTGCTGCCGCCTGAGGGCGCGCTGTCGTTGCCTTGCGTGACAGCGGCGGAGCCGCCGCGCATCACGAACAGATTGTCGGTGCGGGAGCGGGTGAGGCCGCGCGACACGAGCCTGTTCGCCTGGTGGCTCGGCTCCTCCGGCTCCTTGCCTTCCTCGACGCCCTTGCCGAGCGCGTCGAAGTTGGACTCGGTGGGATCGACATGGGCGAGGTCGAAGCGCGACATGTAGCTCACCGCGAGCTCGCGGAAGACGTAGTCGAGGATCGAGGTCGCGTACTTGATGCTGTCGTTGCCCTGCACGGGGCCCGCCGGCTCGAAGCGGGTGAAGGTGAAGGCGTCGACATATTCCTCGAGCGGCACGCCGTATTGCAGGCCCAGCGACACCGCGATGGCGAAGTTGTTGATGAAGGAGCGCAGCGCCGCGCCTTCCTTGTGCATGTCGATGAAGATCTCGCCGAGACGGCCGTCGTCATATTCGCCGGTCCGCAAGTACACCTTGTGGCCGCCGACGACCGCCTTCTGGGTGTAGCCCTTGCGGCGGTCCGGCATCTTCTCGCGCTCGCGCATCACGATGATGCGCTCGACCAGCTTCTCGACGATCTTCTCCGAGACCTGGGCGGCACGCGCCGCCATCGGCTTCTCGTAGAGGCTCTCGACTGCATCGTCCTCGTCCTCATCATCGCTGATGAGCTGCGAGTTGAGCGGCTGGCTGAGCTTGGAGCCGTCGCGATAGAGCGCGTTGGCCTTCAGCGCCAGCTTCCACGACAGCATGTAGGCGGACTTGCAGTCCTCCACCGTGGCGTCGTTCGGCATGTTGATGGTCTTGGAGATCGCGCCCGAGATGAAGGGCTGCGCCGCCGACATCATGCGGATGTGGCTCTCGACCGACAGATAGCGCTTGCCGATCTTGCCGCAGGGATTGGCGCAGTCGAACACCGGATAGTGCTCGGCCTTCAGGTGCGGGGCACCTTCCACCGTCATCGCGCCGCAGATGTGGACGTTAGCCGCCTCGATCTCGCGTTTTGTAAATCCGACGGCCTGGAGCAGGTCGAAGCCGGGGGCCGCGATCGCCTCGGCACCGATGCCGAGCTGGTCGCGGATGAAATCCTCGCCGAAGGTCCATTTGTTGAAGGCGAACTTGATGTCGAAGGCGGTCGGCAGGGCCTTTTCGACCTTGGCGATCGCTTCGTCGGTGAAGCCCTTGGACTTCAGCGTCGAGGCGTTGATGCCGGGGGCGTTGGAGAGCGAGCCGTGGCCGACGGCGTAGGCTTCGATCTCCGCGATCTCGCTCTCGCGATAGCCGAGCGCACGCAGCGCCGCGGGCACCGCGCGGTTGATGATCTTGAAGTAGCCGCCGCCGGCGAGCTTCTTGAATTTCACCAGGGCGAAGTCGGGCTCGATGCCGGTGGTGTCGCAATCCATCACGAGGCCGATCGTGCCCGTGGGCGCGATCACCGTGGTCTGGGCGTTGCGATAGCCGTGCTTCTCGCCGAGCTCGAGCGCCGCATCCCAGGCGGCCTGGGCGTGGGTGACCAGATCGGTCTGCGGGCAGGACACGAGGTCCATCGGCACCGGGTTGACCGAGAGCGCCTCATAGCCGTTGGACTGGCCGTGGGCGGCGCGGCGGTGGTTGCGGATCACGCGCAGCATGTGCGCGGCGTTCTTCTTGTAGCCGGGGAAGGTGCCGAGCTCGCCAGCCATCTCCGCCGAGGTCTTGTAGGTGATGCCGGTCATGATCGCGGTCAGCGCGCCGGCGATGGCACGGCCTTCCTTGCTGTCATAGGGCAGGCCCATGGTCATCAGGAGGCCGCCGATGTTGGCATAGCCGAGGCCGAGGGTGCGGAACTCGTAGGAGAGCTCGGCGATCGCCTTGGACGGGAACTGCGCCATCATCACCGAGATTTCGAGCACGATGGTCCAGAGCCGGCAGAGATGCTCGTAGCCCTCGACGTCGAAGCGCTTGGCCTCGATGTCATAGAACGTCAGCAGGTTCGCCGATGCGAGGTTGCACGCCGTGTCGTCCAGGAACATGTATTCCGAGCACGGATTGGAGGCGCGGATGTCGCCGGACGCCTTGCAGGTGTGCCAGTCGTTCATGGTGGTGTTGAAGTGCAGGCCCGGGTCGGCCGACGCCCAGGCGGCGTAACCAATTTTTTCCCAGAGGTCGCGCGCCTTCAGCGTCTTGGTGATCTTCTTGGTGGTGCGTCCGACGAGATTCCAGTCGCCGTCGGTCTCGACCGCGCGCAGGAAGTCGTCCTTCAGCGACACCGAGTTGTTGGAGTTCTGGCCGGAGACGGTGAGATAGGCTTCCGAATCCCAGTCGGTGTCGTAGACGTCGAACTGGATGTCCTTGTAGCCTTGCTTGGCGAACTGGATGACGCGCTTGATGTAATTGTCAGGCACGAGGCTGCGGCGCGCCAGCTTGATCTCGCGGCGGAGCGCAGGGTTCTTCTCGGGGTCGAAGCAATCGTCGCCCGAGCCTTCGCAGTTGACGCAGGCCTTCAGCACCGCCTTGAGGTGCTTCTGGTTGATCTTGGAGCCGGTGACCAGCGCGGCGACCTTCTGCTCCTCCTTCACCTTCCAGTCGATATAGGTCTCGATGTCAGGGTGATCGACGTCGACGACGACCATCTTGGCGGCGCGGCGCGTGGTGCCGCCCGACTTGATCGCGCCCGCGGCGCGGTCGCCGATCTTGAGGAAGCTCATCAGGCCGCTCGAGCGGCCACCGCCGGAGAGCTTTTCGCCTTCCCCGCGCAGGCGCGAGAAGTTGGAGCCGGTGCCGGAGCCGTACTTGAACAGGCGGGCCTCGCGGACCCAGAGGTCCATGATGCCGCCCTCGTTGACGAGGTCGTCACCGACGCCCTGGATGAAGCAGGCGTGCGGCTGCGGGTGCTCGTAGGCCGACTTGGACTTGGTCAGCTTGCCGCTGAAGGGGTCGACGTAATAATGGCCCTGGCCGGGGCCGTCGATGCCATAGGCCCAGTGCAGGCCGGTGTTGAACCATTGCGGCGAGTTCGGCGCGACCATTTGCATGGTCAGCATGTAGCGGAGCTCGTCGTAGAAGGTCTGGGCGTCCGCGTCGGAGGTGAAGTAGCCGCCCTTCCAGCCCCAATAGGTCCAGCAGCCGGCGAGGCGGTCGAACACCTGCTTGGCCGAGAGCTCGCTGACATAGCGCTCCTTCTCGGGCAGGGCCGCGAGCGCTTCGGTGTCGGGCACGGAGCGCCACAGGAAGGAGGGGACGGATTCCTCCTCGACCTTCTTCAGGCGCGCGGCAACGCCGGCTTTGCGGAAATACTTCTGGGCCAGCACGTCGGAGGCGACCTGCGACCACGCGGTCGGCACCTCGACGTTCTCCAGCTTGAACACGACCGAGCCGTCGGGATTCCTGATCTCCGACGTGGTGTGCCGGAATTCGATCCCGGCGTAAGGTGATTGTCCCGAAGTGGTGTGGCGCCGCTCAATCCGCATCGTATTGCCCCGTCCTTATTTTTAACCGGCGCGCCTCCGCAAGGCGACCGGGTCGATATTTCGGTTGGCGAGTCCTCCAGCGGCCGTGCCGGCCCAAAGGCTTCGCAGTTCAGCCGGTGGTTCCGGCCCAGTTTCTCCCGGCGCGATGGGTCGGTGCGTGCACCTTTCATCGGCCGGCATGCCCACACCCATCCGCCCCCAAGGGGATGTGCGTGACATGCGTTCAACGCCCCACAACATCACAACGTCTACCGTGCCATTCGAGCCTGTTGCCGGCCCGTTCTGGCGCCCGAAAAGTCTGCTTCGCCGGGCAGACAAGCCCTTATCCCGCTGCCTTTGGCTGGCCTGGCGGAGTGGCGATTTGCGAGACCCTTTGGGGAGTGCCGGCGGGACGCAAACTCACTCGCGCCGAACGGTTCGAAAGCTAGGACTCTCCGTTGAGCCCGTCAAGAACTAGTGCGAGTTCCTGAATCAAATACTAAATATGGTGGATTGTGGGGGATAACAGGGGGCAAGCCCGCGCCTGTTGTTGAAGCAAGTATCAGTGAGTCCTCAGGGATTCCCAACCGAAAAAATTTTCATCCCGTGGTGTTCCGGACGCTTCCTCCCGCTCTTCACAGGGCAGGTATATTTTTGGCCGACGGGGTTGCGCAGGGGGGACTCACGTAGGGCTACGGACGGTGAGGGCAGGCATGCCCGCCGAGGTGGTGGTGGTGCCGGCGAATCCGCGCCAAGCTGGCGCCGTTTTCCGCCGGGGTCCCCACATGCTTGATTCGACTCGCCGGGATGCGCGACCGCGCATCGCCCCGGCCGGCCTGATGTTCCTCGCCATCACCTCGATCGGCTGGGGCTTCAACTGGCCGGTGACGAAGTTCCTGCTCTCCGAGCTGCCGCCGCTGACCCTGCGTGGGGTCACCGGCGTGCTCGGCGCGTTGCTGCTGGCCGCGCTCGCCTTGGTCCGCGGCGACAGCCTGAGGGTCGCGCGCGAGATCTGGCCGCGGCTGGTGCTGGCCGGGCTTCTCAACGTCACCGGCTGGATGGTGCTGATGGGGCTGGCGCTGCTCTGGCTGCCGGCCAGCGAGGCGGCGCTGATCGCCTACACCATGCCGGTCTGGGCCTCGATCATCGCCTGGCCGGTGCTGGGCGAGCGGCCGACCCTGTTGCGCACGCTGTCGCTGCTGATGGCCTTTGTCGGGCTGGCCTCGATCATGGGCGGCAACGGCATCGCCGCCAGCGCGGCGAAGCTGCCCGGCATCATCATGGCGCTGTGTGGCGCGGCGGGCTTTGCGCTCGGCACGGTGCTGCTGAAGAAATACCCGATCCGCCTGCCGCCGGTGACGGCGGCGGCCTGGCAGATCGGGCTCGGCTGCTTTCCGATCGCGATCGTCGGCCTCGCCTTCGAGACCTCGCATATCGAGCTGGTGACGCCGGTCGGCTGGTGGCTGCTGGTCTATTCGACCGTGGTGCAGTTCTGCATCGCCTATGTCAGCTGGTTCGCCGCGCTGTCGCGCCTGCCGGCCTCGGTGGCGGCGATCGGCACCATGGCGGTGCCGGTGATCGGCGTCGCGGCCTCCGCGATCGCGCTGCACGAGCCACTCGGGCCCGGGCAGATCGCGGCGCTGATGTTCACGCTGGTGGCCGTGGTGCTGGCGACGCGGTAGGCCGCTATGTCGCGGGCACAATCCGCACCGCGCCGCTGCCGGCCTGCACGGCGCTCTGGCGTGCGTTCAGCCAGACCCTCCAGGCCTGCACGGCCACGGCGAGCGAGCAGATGCCCCAGAACACCGGGTATTCGTATCCGCCCGTGTTCCAGGTCCAGCCGAAACCCTTCACGACCTGCAGCGAGTAGACCGCCACGACCATCAGCGCAGCCGAGCCGAGCGCGGCGAAACGCGTGCAGATGCCGAGCGTCAACGTGATGGCGACCGACAGTTCGGCGGCAGCGGCGATGTAGACCCAGGCTTCGGGCGGCGACAGGCCGGCGGCGGCGAAGAACTTGACGATGGGCGGATTGAGAACGCCGAAGCCGGCGAATTTTCCCGCGACGTGCGGAAGGTAGAAGGCGCCGCACGCGATGCGAACGATGTTCTCCATGCGCGTGAGGTCGAAATTCTCTGCTTTGATTCTGAAATCGTCTGGCGAAATGAAAATGACTGGTCTTTCCCTTTGCCCCTTTTTGCGGAAACGACCCTAGGCCTGCACGTCGCGAGCCGCCTTGACGCAACGCAAGCAGGTGCGTCAGCCCGCCGCCATCCCCCCGCCGCCCAGTGCCTTCCTGATCATCTCGGCGAGCTGGTTGCGGCGATACGGTTTTGTCAGCAGCATCACGCCGTCGTCGAGCTTGCCGTGATGGACGATGGCGTTGTCGGTGTAGCCGGAGGTGTAGAGCACCTTCACGCCCGGCCGGCGCTTGGCCACTTCGTCGGCGAGCTCGCGTCCGCTCATGCCGCCGGGGATGACGACGTCGGTGAACAGGAGATCGAAGGCCTGGCCGGCCTCGATCAGTTGCAGCGCGGCGTGGCCGTCGGCGGCGGCGACCGTCTTGTAGCCGAGGCTCTGCAATTGCGTGGTGACGAAGTTGCGCACCATGGCATCGTCCTCGACCACGAAGATGGTCTCGGCGCCGCCTTCGGCCGGCGTCGTCGTGGCGGCGGCTGCTTCGATCATGCCTTCGCCCGGCGGCAGATAGAGCTTGATCGTGGTGCCGTGGCCTTGCTCGCTGTAGATCTTGATGTGGCCGCCGGACTGCTTGACGAAGCCGTAGACCATGGAGAGGCCGAGGCCGCTTCCCTTGCCGACCTCCTTGGTGGTGAAGAACGGCTCGAAGGCCTTCTGCTGGATGTCCGCCGACATGCCGCTGCCGGTGTCGCTGACCGCGAGCATCACGTAGGGGCCGGGCCGCACCTCCGCATTGGCCTGCGCATAGGCCTCGTCCAGCACGACGCGGTGGGTCTCCAGCAGCAGCTTGCCGCCGTTCGGCATCGCGTCGCGGGCGTTGATCGCCATGTTGAGCACGGCATTGGTCAGCCGCGACGGATCGATATGCGCCGTCATCGGCCCCTGTTCGAGCACGGTCTCGATCTGGATCTGCTCGCCGAGGGTGGGGCGCAGCAGTTTTGCGATGTCGGCGATCGCGCCGTTGATCTCGACATCACGCGGCTGCAGCGGCTGCCGGCGCGCGAAGGCGAGCAGGTGCTGGATCAGCTCGGCGCAGCGCTCGGTGGCATCGTCGATCAGGCGCGCCACGCGCTGCAGCTCGGGCTGCTGCTTCAAGCTCGCGACCAGCGTCTCGGTGTTGCCGGAGATCACGGTCAGCATGTTGTTGAAGTCGTGCGCGACGCCGCCGGTCAGCTTGCCGATGGCATCGAGCTTCTGCGACTGGTGCAGTTGCCGCTCGATCTCGCGCGAGGTCGTCGCATCGTGATAGACCAGCACGGCGCCGGTGACCTTGCCTTGCCCGTCACGCATCGGACGACCGCTGATCATGAGATGGCGCACGCCATTGCCGCTGTGCGGGCGGACGATCATCTCCAGCTCTTCGAACTGCTCGCCGCGCAGCACGCGCGCCGACGGCAGTTCGTCGGGCTTGAGCGGCGTGACGCCGTCGCCATGATAGACGTCCGACATCGCGCGCAAACTGCCGAGGCCCATGCCGGTGCGATGCAACAGCATGCGCTCCGCCGCCGGATTGGACAACAGGATGGTGCTGTCGGCGTCGATCACCAGCACCGCCTCCGCCATGCTGTGGAACGTGCTCTGCAGCACGTTGACCGACAGGCGCAGCTCGTCATGTGCGGTGACGAGGTGCGCGGTCCGCTCGGCGACCGCCGCCTCGAGCGCCTCCTTGGCGGCCTGCGTCGCGTGCAGCCAGCTCTGGAGCTGAACCGTCGTGCGCCGGCTCTCGCGCAGCAGCATGACGACCAGCAGCAGGATCACCAGCGCACCGATGACGTCGATCCCGAGCAGCACGATGCCGGTCCGGCGCGAGTCGGCCTCGCGGTCGGCAAGCAGCTTCTGCTCGCCTGCGGCAAGCCGCTCCAGATTTGCTGTCAGCGCTTCCATCAGGCCGCGGCCCTCGGCGCGGTCTCTCAGCGCATTGAAGCCGTCGGCATCGCCATTCGTGCGCAGCCGCAGCGCCTCGGCCGCGACCTCGATGCGGCGGAGGATGAGGGGCTCGGTGGCTTCGAACAGCGTCAACTGATCGGAATTGTCGCGGACCGCGAGCTTGAGGTCGCCGAGCGCCGGTGCGATCCGGCTGCGGGTCGCCTGGAATTCATCGGCAAAGCCGGCCGTGCGGTAGATGTCGTAGCCGCGCACCGCACTCTCGGCGCGGCGAACCAGCAGGTGCACATCCGAAATCTTCTTCAACACCTCGACGGTGCGGTTGACGCGGGCAGCGTCCGACCGCGACTTGACGTCGAGTCCGATCGAGGCGGCGGTGATGATCAGGAGGATTGCAAGTCCAGCACCGAGAATGACACGCTGCGAGGGGATCAAGGTGCTTCTTTCTTGTCCTTCGGCTGTGCGGCCTCGCCGGAGCCGCCGAGGCATTCCCGGATCGTGGCCAGCAGCGCGTCCGGTGTGAAGGGCTTGCGCAGGCAGCGCGCAGCCCCGAGCTCCAGCGCCATGCGGAGGAAGTCGGGAGAGGGCGAGGCGGATGATGCGAACGCGTAGCCTGACATCGCGATCAGCGGAATTGCGGGCGCGCGCTCGTGAAAGATGCGGATGGATTCGAAGCCGCGCATATGCGGCATGAAAATGTCGACCAGCATCACATCGAACGTCTGCGCTTCGAGCGCAGCCAGCCCCGTTTCTCCGCCGTCGGCCAGCGTGACGTCGAAGCCCTGACGTTGGAGCAGGACCTCGATGGTCGCGCCGACCATCGGATCGTCATCTACCACGAGGATACGCGGCATGACATTTCCCAGTAGATCGAAGTCCCCATACCTGTCGGTGATATAGGCGAATCAAGCAATGGGTCAATTTGGGATTGGATCATTGTCGATATGCACGGTGTCGTGAATACGGGTCCATCGACGATAAAAATGTAGAGAACGTCGCAAGGATGATGCGCGCGCGACGCGCGTAACGGGCGATGCGCGCGCGACAAACGAAAGAGGCGTCGCTTGAATGCGACGCCTCTTCCTCTAGATGTTGTCGATCAGCTTACGGACAGGGATGGCGCAGGCCGTCATAGCCGAGATACGTGCCCGAGGCCGGGTCGTAGGACCTGTAGCGCTGCGCGCAATAGGCCGACGAATCTCCGCCGCTGTCGGGGACCACCGCAACTGTCGGCTCGTCATAATAGCTGTCTTCGCCGTAGTAGTAGGGGTCGTTGTAGTAGCCGCCGCCGTAATAGGCGTACGAGCCGATGCCGCCGATCGCGGCACCCGCCGCGAAGCCGGGCCAGAAGCCACCGCCGCCATGGCGACGCCAGCCGCCGCCGTGCCAGTTACCGCCGCCGCCATGCCAATTGTTGCCCGCGGTCGCGACCGGACGGCCACCGCCACCGAAGCCGGGTCCGGCGCTCGGACGCATCGCCGGGCCGGCCGCGAAATTGCCACCGCCACCGATCCGCGCACCGCCACCGAAGCCGCCCCCGCCAATGCGCGGGCCGCCGCCGCCGAAGTGGGCGCCACCGCCGCCACCGCCGAAATGAGCGCCGCCACCACCGCCACGGCCGCCATGGCCGGGGCCCTGGGCGAAGCTCGGCGTCGCCAACGGAAGAACCAGCGCCAGCGCTGCAGCGGCGCTTAAAACCTTCAGACTGTTCATATTCAAACTCCTTTTCCCGGAAGCAAACCCATCGAATGGGCTGTAGTTCCTGGGTTCACGCGGCTGTGCGCGTGTAAGGGGCAGATTTTCACGTCGTCGCTGTACCCGGCATGAACGGATCGCGTCCGATTTGGGGCGGGCACGCGTTTGCGTGGGGCAAGGCCGCTGCGGCCGAACTGGACATTTCGCCGCCCGGATGGCATCAGGGCCAGACGAAGCAGGGCCCTTGCCGCATGAAACAGTTCTTTCTCAAGTTCTTCACCTGGTGGAGTGGCCAGACGTTTGGCACCCAGCTCTGGACCAAGCGGTACGGAGAGCTGGTCGGCCAGGACGAGCAGGGCAACCTCTACTATCGCACCCGCGGCGGGGTGATCGATCCGACGCTCGGCTTCGAGCGGCGCTGGGTGATCTACAACGGCTACGCCGAAGCGAGCCGAATCCCCCCGTCCTGGCACGGCTGGATGCATCACGTCGTCGATGTGCCGCCGACGCAAGACAACTATCAGCCGCGCGAGTGGGAAAAGCCGCACCAGCCGAATCTCACTGGCACCGCCAACGCCTACCGGCCCTCGGGCTCGACCCTCGCCAGCGGCAAGCGCCCGAAGGCGACCGGCGACTACCAGCCCTGGACGCCCGGCTAGGCTGCCGGTCTCCGCCGAATCTTCACCGTCCGACTGGATGCACCAGCATCCGCCTCACGCCGCTGTGGACAACGGGAACAGCGGGGATGGCGCCTGCGCGCCCATTGCCGCCCCGCAGGCGATGCGGCTCAATGGCCCGATCTTACGGAGATGGGAGACCATTGCGTTCGGTTCGGGCAACAGTTCGCGACTGTCCCGAGATGCAGCGGCCGCCGACCAGGACTCGATCGGGAGATAGGCCCCCGGTCTGGAAGCTCCGAAATCGTCCGATGAAATGTGCAGCCGCCGTAAGACAGGAAAGGCCGCTCGGGAAACCGGGCGGCCTTTTTCTTTTGTGTTGAGTCACGTGCCCCGGACGCAGTGCGCCGCCAAAGCGTTGCGCTGCAGAGCCGGGGCCCAGGGGCCGCGTTCTGGGTCCCGGCCCAGCGGAGCAGCGTTACACGCTGCACCGCGTCCGGGACACGAGAGCAGAAACTACTTCACCCGCTCGGCCGCGCGCTTCACCGCCTCGAGGCGACGCGCCTGGTTTTGCGCGCCGCGTTCCCTGAGCAGCGCCAGCACTTCGGCCGGCGCTGTGTCGGGCGAGCCCGAGTTGAACGGCGGTGCGGGGTTGTATTCGATCTGGAGCTGGATCGCTTCCGCCGTGGTGCGGTCGACCAGGATCGACACCAGCGTCAGCGCGAAATCGATTCCCGCAGTGACGCCGCCGCCGGTGATGCGGTTGCGGTCGACGCAGACGCGCGTCTTGGTCGGCGTCGCGCCGAACTGGCTCAGCATCTCCATCGCGCTCCAATGGGTCGCGGCGCGATAGCCCTTCAAGAGACCGGCGGCCCCGAGCGCCAGCGATCCCGTGCAGACCGAGGTGACGTACTTCGCGCCTTCGGCCTGCTTGCGCAGGAAATCCAGCACCTCCTCGTCATTGAGCAGATCGTTGGTGCGGCCGCCGCCGGGCACGCAGATCACGTCGAGTTGCGGGCAGTCGGCGAACGTCGTGGTCGGCATTAGCGTCATCACGGAATCGCTTGGCACCGGCTCGATCCGTTTCCAGATCAGATGCAGCTTGGCACCCGGAACCATCGCGAAAACCTGCAAGGGGCCGGTGAAGTCGAGCTGGGTGACGCGCGGAAACACCAGAAGTCCGATCTGGAGCGGTGACGACATGAGAGCCTCCAACTATGAGCTTGACGGACGCAGCCTGGCATGATGCCCTTCTGTCCGAAATGGCGTAATTCCCTCACTTTCGGACATCACCATGATCGGCATCCTGATCTTCCCCGATTTCCAGTTGCTCGATGCGGCAGGTCCCATCTCGGTGTTCGAGATCGCGGCGCGCGCCAGCGGCAAGACGACGACCGGGATCAAGGTGCTGGCGCTGAACGCGGGACTGGTGCGCAGCTCGTCCGGCGTCGAGATGATGGCGCGGGACTTCAAGTCGGCGAATGCGATCACGACACTCGTCATCGCGGGCGGCGCGGGCGTGGCGGATGCGGCCCGCTGCGAGGTCACGCGCGCTTTCGTGCAGCGGCTGGCCAGGCGCGGCGTGCGGGTCGCCAGCGTCTGCTCGGGCGCCTATGTGCTGGCCGAGGCCGGATTGCTCGACGGCCGCCGCGCCACCACGCATTGGGGACGCACGCGGGACTTCGTCGCACGCTATCCCAAGGTGAAGTTCGAGCCGGACCAGATCTTCACGCACGACGGCAACGTCTGGACGTCGGCGGGCATCTCCGCGGGCATCGATCTGGCGCTCGCGATGGTCACTGAGGACCATGGCGAGGAGATCGCGCAGCAGGTCGCGCGGCAACTCGTGCTGTATCATCGCCGCAGCGGTGGCCAGTCGCAATTCTCCTCGCTGCTGGAATTGAAGACGCCGAACGGCCGCTTCGGCGCGCTGCTGTCCTGGGCGCGCGAGAATCTGGATGCGCGATTGACCGTGGAAGATCTCGCCGACCGCGCCGGCATGAGCGCACGGCATTTTGCCCGAGCCTTCGCCGCCGAGACCGGCACGACGCCATCCAAGGCGATCGAACGGTTGCGGATCGAGGTTGCGCGCGAGCGCGTGCAGTCCTCGCGCGAAGCGATTGAACTGGTTGCGGAAGCGACCGGCTTCCGCGACCCCGAGCGCATGCGCCGCGCCTTCATCCGCGCGTTCGGCCAGCCGCCGCAGGCGCTGCGGCGTGCGGCGCGGGCGGGGTAGGAGAATGCAGGTCGTGCGTTAGTCCCGGCGCAGGCTGGGCCTGCTCGCGCTCGCGGAGCGACAGCTCAGTCCATCAGCTTGTAGTTCAGGCCGATGCGAATGAGATCGTTGCGAACAGTGGACTGCGTTCCTTGCGCGGCGGTCCCGAACACGACGGCCTGATAATTGAAGGTGTTGTTCATGTTGCCGAGATCGGCGTGCAGATATTCGATCTTGCCGGTCCACCGTCCGGTCAGCCACGCTTCCAAGCCTGCGCCTGCCACCCAACCGGTCTTGGTCAGCTTGAAGTTCGCGACGTCCGTTCCCAGTCCAACGTCGGTCTCGCCGATCTCGGCGAAAGCAGCGCCCCCGGTGACATACAGCAGATAGCCGCGTTGCGCCCAGCCCACTCGTGCGCGCGCCGTTGCGAACCAGTTGAACTTCTGGGAAAGAGTGTCGTAGGCAACGGTGTCCTTCTGTCCGCTCCAGGCCGCATCGCCCTCGAGGCCGAACACGATGTGATCAAGTTGCCAGGCATAGCCAATCTGGCCTCCTGCGAGCGCGCCCTGCAGTGAGGCCTTATCTCGCGCATAAGACGAGGTGTAATGCGTGAGCTCGCCGGGAAGCGGAGCAGCGGCTGGGTCGAAATAGTAGAATTGCTTGAACGATGTGTTGCCGGCGCCGTAGCCGCCGTTGAGGCCAGCGTAAAGTCCGCTCCAGCGCCAAGCCGTCATGGCCGGATCGGGCTGAGGCAAGCCTGTGCCAGATCCATCCAGCAGACGGTAGTTCAGACCGATGCGAACGATGTTGTCGGTGACGCGGCTATCGACACGATCGACGAAGTCGAAGCCGAAGTTGCCGCTGGAAGCGGAAACGCGTCCCGCCACTGTGCTGGGTTTGAATTCGAGATGAAGATATTCAAATTTGACAGTCCATGCCTGGGACAAGCGTCCTTCTATGCCGCCGCCGAGCGCCCAGCCACCCAGGACATGCCGTTGAATCAGTGACGAGGGAAGATCATCACGCACCACGGTTGTCGTCTCACGGACGCCAGCCCAAGCCGCACCGCCGGTCAGGTACAGCAAGGTGTCAGCATTCGCCAGACCGACCCGGCCTCGCGCCGTCGAGAACCATTGAACGTCGTGTTGATACAGATTGGCGGCGTTCTCCTGGTTCCAGTTCTGGAAGCACTCCACGCCTCCGCAGGCGGTGTCGCGCTGACCGCTCCATTGCAAGTCCCCTTCGAGACCCCATACGAAACGGCCCATCTGCCAGTTGTAGCCGAGTTGCGCGCCGAAGATGGCGCCCGATGGCAGGACGCGCCCCTGCGCCGGTGGCAGAGCGAGGTCGGGATATTCCCGAACCGTATCCCGTCCGAAGCTGTAGCCTGCGTTGACGCCGCCATAGAGGCCGCTCCAGCTCCAGAGAGCCGGCGGCGGGGCCTTGTATTTTACGGGGAGGTCGGCGGCAGACGCTGCGCAACAGGATGCGAGCAAAATCGCTGTAGAGAAGCCAGCAAGCTTCATATGAATAATTCCAATGTAGGTACGGCGTGCCGACGGCTTGATGGAATCGCCGTGGACATTAAATCACGGGACGTTGGGCTTTGCTGTTGTGCGCTCGCCACACCTGTGAATTTACAGTCTAAGGTAGCGGGGCGAGCCCAAGCCTCGGACGATCCATTTTTCGTACGTCGCCTCAAAAGTAGGCAGGCTCGAGAGAGCCTACGGCGAACTGCCCGCGGCGGCTGCGCTAGAGCTTCGGTTCTGATTGAATCAGAACTGAAGCTCTAGATTCTTGTTTTGACGCGTTTTCTTCACGCGAACCGGTATCCACTTCGCTCGAAAACGCTCTAGCCGTCTCCGCCCGTGCCGTCAGCCGCCGCGCGATCGGCGTCAGCATGTAGGGTGCCAGATGGATCGGAAACTGCGTCATCGCGAAATAGAGCCAGGTGGTGGGCGGCAGCGCGCCGGCGGTCGCGGCCAGCATCAGGCCCAGATTGCGCTGTGACACCATCAGGCCGAGCGCCAGCGCGCGCTCATAGCCGATGCGGCGGAACAGCAGCGTGGTCACTGCGAGCAGCGTGAAATAGATCGCGAAGGACAGCGCCGCGAGGCCGATCGTGAACAGCGGCTGAGTCAAGAGGTCGGTCACGACATCACCCATGATCGCGGCCGCGAAGACCAGCAGGATGATGATGTTGAAGCCGTCGATTGGCTTCTTGTGACGCTGGATCGCCTCCGCGCCGAAGGTCCATCGGATCAAGGTCGCGGCCAACAGCGATGCCGCGAGGATGCCTGATAGCTTCAAGCCCAGTGCCGGCGGCGAGATGCTAAGCATGTCGCCGAGGAAGAGGCCGGCGAACAGCGAGGCCGTGAATGGCACCAGCGCGGTCGAAGCCACCAGCGTGACCAGCACGAGCGTGGCATCGAGGCCCATCAGCGCGGCCAGCGCGGGCGCTGCCATCATCGGCGAGGCCATGCCCTGCAGCATCAGCGCGAGGAACAGGCCGGGCGAGCGGCTGGTGAGCCCGGTGGCATGGGCGATCAGCCCGACGATCAGCGGCACGCCGATCGTGGTCCAGACCGTCGCGGTCGCGACCAGCGCCGGCCGGCGCAGATGGTGGTGGAGCGCGGCGAGATCGACCCGCATGAAGGAGATGCTGAGCAGAACGAAGATCGCTTCGGTGATGTAGGGCCGCAGCAGCACGCCCAGTGGCGGCACCGCGACTGCGACGAACACGACGGCGGCGACCGCGCGGGTGCCCTGGCCGCCGAGCCAGGTCAGTGCGCGCAGGGGGAAGGCGCGCAAAACAGCAGAGTTCATTCTGGAGTGTCCGGGATAGCGACGCGAGGGCGAGGCTGGCTACTTGCCTTCAAATGGATTGACGATGCGGACTCCGGCCGGCTTGAAGTCCGACACATTGCGCGTCACGACGGTCAGCCCGTGTTCGAGGGCCGTGGCGGCGATCATGAGGTCGGCGCTTTCGTTGCCGAGCGCGGCACTGAGAGTCCCCCAGCGGCGTGCGGTCTGGAGATCAAACGGCAAGATTTGTGCGCCGTAGAGAGCGAGAAGGCGATCCAGCCAGGCGGCGAGCGCATCTGCAAAGCTCGGATCCGCAGCGCGTTGACGCGCGATTCCGCGTTCGATTTCGCCGATGCTGACGACACTCAGGAAAAGATCGGGCGTTCGCTGCCGCTCCATCCAGGCGACCACGGACGGGTTGCGTCTGGTCCGACGCAGTTCGGACAGCGTGACGGTGTCGAGCAGAAACATCAGAGGCCGATGTCACGATTTGCGATGCGTGCGCGTGGAAATTCCTCGTCGTCTTGCGGCATTTCAAGAAGCAGATCGGAAAGAGAGGGCGCCCGCGCGCGTTGCAGTTCCTGCAAGCGTTCAAACTCCGCGGCATTCAGGATGACCACAGTGGGTTTGCCATGCCGCGTCACCGTCTGCGGCGCGCGCTGCGCCGCATTGACCACCTCGCTGAAGCGGTTTTTTGCGTCCTGCACGGACCAGACTCGCTTGGACATGCTTGGTCTTTCTGGCTAGAAATTCTAGCTAAAATATGCAGCTCGCCGGTGGCTTCGTCAAGGGACAGGCCAACGCCCGCGGACCATCACGCATCTAGCCCAATCCCTTCAGCCACGCGCCAATCTCGCTGACGGCGACATTGGCCTGTTGCAGCAATTTGCCCATCGTGAAGAAGCCATGGAACTGGCCGGGATAGTGCTTGGTCGTGACGGGCACGCCGGCCTGCTTGAGGCGCGCGGCATATTCGTCGCCTTCGTCGCGCAAGGGATCGGCGCCGGCGGTCAGCACATAGGCCGGCGGCAGGCCGGCAAGGTTCTGCGCGCGCGCCGGCGAGGCCCGCCAGTCGTGGATATCGGCGACGCCGTTCAGATAATGATCGCGGAACCAGCGGATCACCGAATGGGTCAGCAGCACGCTGGTCTCGGGCTCGCTGTGCGAGCCGTGCGTCATGGCGAAATCGGTCGCCGGGTAGATCAGGACCTGGCCGGCGATTTTCGGACCATCGCCGTCACGCGCCGCGAGCGCGACCACGGCCGCAAGGTTGCCGCCGGCGCTGTCGCCGCCGATCGAGAGGCGCGCGGCGTCGATGCCGAGCTCGCGCGCGTTCGCGGCGATCCATGTCGTGGCGGCGATCGCGTCATCGGCGGCGGCCGGAAATTTGTGCTCGGGCGCGAGGCGATAGTCGACCGAGATCACGATCAGCGCGCCTGAAACGGCGAGCTGGCGGCAGACGACGTCGTGGGAGTCGAGGTCGCCGATCACCCAGCCGCCGCCGTGGAAGAACACCAGCGCGGGCGACAGGCCGTTCTGCAGACGTGGCTGCTTCGGCACATAGATGCGTGCCGGGATCGTGCCGTGCGGCGCCGGGATCGCAAGCGGCGCCACGCGCGCCAACTCCGGCGCGTCAGGATTGGTGGCAAAGCGCGCCTGCGCGTAATAGGCGCGCGCTTCGTCCGCGGTCAGGCTCTCGTAGGCGGGGCGGCCGGCCTCCTGGAAGGCCTTGTAGACGGCGGCGGCATCGGGATCGAGCACGACGGGCATGGCGGGGGACCCTTGAGGTTCTGGTTATGGTTGGACGCAATCTTCGGGGGCGATGCCCGCCTCGGCCCCGGGGAGGAGCGTCTCGACTATCCCATTCGGCCGCCGCTCTGGCCAGATGGCACCGGGCAGGGCAGGAATGCCGCCCTTTCCCCGCCGTATTCGCCGTGTTAACCGGATGGCCTGCGAGCGGCGGTATCCCCTGTAGAATGTCCAGCAAGCCCGATTCGCTGTTGAAGCCGCGCGAGACAATGGTTCGAACCTTTACCCTGACAGGTCTTGCGGCGCTTCTGGCCGCCACCGCATTGACGGTTGCGACTCCCGCGCAGGCGCAGATCGGCACGATCTTCTCCGATCCGCCGCCGCGGCCGCCCGGCGCGATCCCGCGTGGCCAGCCGCAGCCGCAGATCCCCGACGACGACGAAGAGGTCCCCGAACTGCCGCCGCAGGGCCGTGTGCTGCCGTCGCGCCCGATGGCGCCGCCGCCGGGACGGCAGGGTAACGTGATGCCGGGGCCGGTCGAGACCCAGCCGCTGGCGCCGCCGCCGGGCTCCACCGCCGCGCCGCCAAACCAGGTGCCGCCCGTCGCGGTCGCGCCGTCCAATCCGCAGGGCGCCCCGGGTGCGCCCGGTCAGCGCCAGCCCCAGCAGAAGGGCGGGCCGGTGCCGCAGACGCCGGCGAGCCTGCAGCCGGGCGACGAGGTCGTGACCGAGCCGCCGGCCCAGAAGATCGTGAACAAGAAGGCGACCTTCTCGGGCCTCGACAAGATCACCGGGCGCATCATCAATTTCGACGAGGATATCGGCGAGACCGTCCAGTTCGGCGCGCTCAGGGTCAAGACCAACGCCTGCTACACACGGCCGGCGACGGAGGCCACCAACACCGACGCCTTCGTCGAGGTCGACGAGATCACCTTGCAGGGCGAGGTGAAGCGCATCTTCTCGGGCTGGATGTATGCGGCAAGCCCGGGCCTGCACGGCGTCGAGCATCCGATCTACGACATCTGGCTGACCGACTGCAAAGAGCCGCAGCAAACCATCGCGACCGCGGCGCCCGATCCCGCGAACAAGCCGGCCACGCCACCGCCGCCGCCCGCGCAGAAGAAGGCCGCGCCCAAGCAGGCCGTGCAGCAGCGCCCGCCGCAGCCCTTGCCGCCGATCCAGCAGCAGCAACCGGCGCCGCCACCGCCTCCGCCGCCGGAGCAGCGTCCGGGTCTGTTCGGTATTCCCGGGTTTGGCCGGTAAGGCTCACCTTATTGGGTTCGGCAAGCTGCCCTTGGTCAACCTCTCCCCGACGGGGAGAGGTGAACAGAGTCCCGTCGCCGATTATTGCCGTGAAGCGATGATCTCGAGCGCGCGTGCGCCCGGGATCGCGGCGCCGTCGGCGAGCCTGAGGAAATCGCCGGGCTCGCCGGCGAGCGCCTTGTCGAGCAGCACGGTGTAGCGCCGCCGCGGAATCTCGACCGCGCCAAAACTCTTCAAATGCTCAGTGACGTATTGCGTGTCGAGCAGCTCGAAGCCGCCATGGATGAGCCGCGCGACCAGGTGCACCAGCGCGACCTTCGAGGCATCGCGCGCGGTGTGAAACATGCTCTCGCCGAAGAAAGCGCGTCCGAGGCTGACGCCGTAGAGGCCGCCGACGAGATCGTCGCCCTGCCAGGCCTCGACGCTGTGGCAATGGCCGAGGTCGTAGAGGCCGCCATAGAGGTCACGGATGCGCTTGTTGATCCAGGTGTCTTCGCGTCCGGCCTGCGGCGCGGCGCAGCCGGCGATGGTCGCCTTGAACGCGGTGTTGACGGTCACGCGAAACAAATCCGAACGCACGGAGCGCGCGAGCCGCGAGGCGACGCGAAATCCCGCGAGCGGGATCACGCCGCGCAATTCAGGCTCGACCCAGAACAGGGTCGGATCATCGGCGCTTTCGGCCATCGGAAAGATGCCGCAGGCATAGGCCCGCAGCAGCACGGCCGGCGTGATTTCAGACGAAGCGGAGTCGCGCGAAGTCATGGTTCGCAACAATAGCAGGATCGCGGTGGGGTTGCGATGGTGAGAAACCCCGTGCAATCGCGGGTCAGCTCGCCGCGGCGCTGCTCGCCCGGTCGAGCGTCGTTGGCACGCGGCGGAACTTGAGGAGAATGCGGGTGCCGGAATGGGCGGGGTCGCGCTCGACGGTGGCATCCAGCTTGGTGGCCATCGCCGCGACGATGCGCTGGCCCATGCCGGTGGAGCGCGGATCGGCCTTGACCTTGTCGCCGACGCCGTCATCGGCGATCGACAGCAGGAGATCGTCGCCCTGCGAGGTCAGCTCGACATGGATCGGGCCGGCGCCGTCGGGATAGGCGTATTTCACCGCGTTCATCACCAGCTCGTTGACGATGATGCCGACGGCGACCGCGCGGTCCGGATCGATCTCGATCGCCTCGGCCTTCACCGTCAGGCGCGACATCCGGTTGCCTTCGGCCGAGCGGCGCAAATCCTCGAGCAGGGAGTCCAGATATTGATTGAGGACGACGCTCTTCAGATCTTGGGAGGTGTATAGGCGGCGATGCACCTGCGCCACCGCGGCGACGCGGCCCATCGCATTGGTGAGCGCCGCCTTGACCTCGTCCTGGCCGGCGGAGCTTGCCTGAAGATGCAGCAGCGAGGCGATGATCTGGAGCGAGTTGCCGACGCGGTGGTTGACCTCGCGCAGCAACAGCTCGCGTTCGGCGGCGAGCGCCGCGTAGCGGTCGCGCGAGGCGTGGATCTCGGCTTCGGCTTCCTCGCGCGCCTTCTGCAATTCGGCCTGGCGCAGCGCGCCGTCGGCGGCGACGTGGAGCAGCGGGATGAAGTCGCCCTTGACGTCCTTGACGAGATAGTCGGCCGCGCCCGCCTTCAGCGCGGTAACCGCGATGCTGGAATCCTGCGACGCGGTGACGAACACCACGGGCGGCGCGCCGGCGATCGCCATGATCTGCTCGAGCGTCTCCAGCCCATCGAGGCCGGGCATGTACTGGTCGAGCGCCACGACGTCGATGCCGCCCTCGATCAGCGCGCGACGGATGCGCTCGAGGCCTTCCTCGCCGCTGGCGGCATGGACGACCTTGTAGCCGCGCCGCGTCAGGCCGCGATCGACCAGGCGCGCCAGCGCCGCGTCGTCGTCGATGTAGAGCAATGTGGGCGTGCGCTGGTTCATGAGGCGGCGGGCGGGACCTGGATGACCGAGAAGAACAGACCGAGTTGCCGGATGGCGTTGGCGAAATTCTCGTAGTTGACGGGCTTGGTGATGTAGACGTTGCAGCCGAGCTCGTAGCAGCGCTTGATTTCCTGGGAGTCGTCGGTGGTGGTCAGCACCACCACGGGCGAGGCCTTCAGATATTTGTTTTCCTTGATCTGCTTGAGGATATCGATCCCGGTCATGTCGGGGAGATTGAGGTCGAGCAGGATCAGCAGCGCGTTGCCCTTCTGCGCAAGCCCGCTGCCGTCGGCGCCGAACAGGTGCTTCATCGCATCGGTGCCGTTGGTGAAGGGGATGATCTCGTTGTTGACGCCGGAACGGCGGATGTTGCGCTCGATCAGCCGCGCATGTCCCTCGTCGTCCTCGATCATGATGATGCTGACAGGCAGAGTCATTGGTCCGAGTTCCGGTTGCTGGCGTTCCAGTTGATGGGCAGCGTAATGGTGAAGGTGCTGCCCGTATTCAGTTCCGACGATACCGACATGGTGCCCCCGAGGCGGCGTACAAGTGCACGCACATGCGCAAGACCGATGCCCTGACCGGGTTTGTCCTGGGTTCCCGCACGCCGGAACAGATCGAAGATCCGCTGATGATCCTTCGGGTCGATGCCGCGGCCGTTATCGCTGATCTCGAAGATAGCGTATCCGAGCTTGGTGCGCCCCCGGATTCTGATCTCGCCGGGAACGCCGTTGTTGAGATACTTAATCCCGTTGTCGATCAGGTTGGAGAAGATCTGCTCCAGCGCAAGGCGGTCGCTGACGATATTGGGCAGCGGTTCGACGTGGATCTCGGCCTGCGCCTCGGAGGCCTGATGCGCCAGCGTCGACACGATCGCCTCGATCAGATCCCGCGTGTCGATCTTCACCGGCTCGAATTCGCGCCGGCCCTCGCGGGTGAGATTGAGGATCGCCGAGATCAGGCGGTCCATCTTGGCGATCGACGACTTGATGAAGCCGAGCGCTTCGGAGAAATCCGCCGAAAGCTGCTTGTCGGGGCCTTCGAGCGCGATCTCGCCGGCGGCCGGCGGCGGCCCGCCGTTCGCGGCCTGGGTGAGGCCGCCGATGCGGCGGAAGATGTCGCCGCTGAGCTCCTCGAGTTCGCTGGTAAAGCCCATGATGTTGACCAGAGGCGAGCGCAGATCGTGGCTGACGATATAGGCAAAGCGCTGGATCTCGTTGTTGGCCTCGCGCAGGTCAGCCGTGCGCTCGTCGACGGTGGCCTCCAGGTTGAGATTGGCGTCGCGCAGGCGTGACTCGGCCCGGTCGCGGGCGCGCGAGGACTGGCGCACCAGCAGGACCGACCCGAAGGCGAGGGCCAGGACCATCCCCGAGCCGGCAATGGTCACGGAGGAGGCGAGCTTCTGGGTCCGGTCGGCGGTCTCGGTCCGCTCCCTGAACAGACGGTCCTCTTCGCTCCGCATCTCGCGGCCGACCTGGGCGATGGTCTCGACCGCTCCGGTCGAGGTGCCGTTGCGCAGCGCGGTCACGGCGGTCGCGACATCGTTGTTGGTGACACGCTCGATGCTGCGGGCGAATTCCGACAGCCGCTGCTCGACGGCCTTGCGCAGCTTGGCCATGTTCTGGATCTGCGCCGCATTGTCGCGCGTGAGCCGGCCGAGCTGATCGAGGGCCGGCAGAACGTTGGCGGCCGCCGTTTGGTATTCCGCAAGGAACTGGGGCCCGCCGGACAGCAGATAGGCCCGGGTGGCACTTTCCGCCCGGCGAATTTCCAGCAGGACGGTCGAGATCTGGTTCTCCGACTCGACCGTATGCACGACCCAGGAATTGTCTTCCCGCGCCTTGTTGACCAGCAGGATCGACGCGACGCTGATCGCGACCAGCACCAAAAACCCCGCCGAAAGCAGCAGGATTTGCATCACGGTGCGCCGCCGCTGTGCGTCGGCCGTCACGATTGTTCAACCTTGTAACGCTGAGTGAAGTGCAAACTAGCCCCTTGGAACTGTCCCCAACCGTCCAGAACGCGGCCGGGGACCAGGGGTTCCATGCGTGGGAAGAATTATTTCGCGGCGGGGGCTGCCTTGCCGGCGAGATACTGCTCCAGCCAGTGGATGTGGTAGTCGCCGTTGATGATGTCGCCTTCGCGCACCAGGTCGCGGAACAGCGGCAGCGTCGTCTCGATGCCCTCGACCACCATCTCGTCCAGCGCCCGGCGCAGCCGCATCAGGCATTCGGCGCGGGTCTTGCCGTGCACGATCAGCTTGCCGACGAGGGAGTCGTAATAGGGCGGGATGGTGTAGCCCTGATAGACCGCGGAATCGATGCGGACACCGAGCCCGCCCGGCGGGTGGTATTGCGTGATGCGGCCCGGCGAAGGCCGGAAGGTCTGCGGGTTCTCGGCGTTGATGCGGCACTCGATCGCGTGGCCGATGATCTGGATCTCGTTCTGCTTGGCCGGCAGATCGCCGCCGGCGGCGATGCGGATCTGCTCCAGCACGAGGTCGATGTCGGTGATGCTCTCGGTAACGGGATGCTCGACCTGGATGCGGGTGTTCATTTCGATGAAGTAGAACTCGCCGTCCTCGAACAGGAATTCGATGGTGCCGACGCCGAGATATTTCATCTCGCGCATCGCCTTGGCGCAGGTCTCGCCGATCTTGGCGCGCGCCGCCGCGGCCAGCACGGGCGAGGGGCCTTCCTCCCAGACCTTCTGGTGACGGCGCTGCAGCGAGCAATCGCGCTCGCCGAGATGGATCGCGCCGCCGCGGCCGTCGCCGAGGATCTGGATTTCGATGTGGCGCGGCTTCTGGAGATATTTTTCGAGATAGACGGATGCATCGCCAAAGGCGGATTTGGCCTCGTTGGCCGCCGTCGACAATGCCACCTGAAGGTCGGCCTCGCTCTGCGCGACCTTCATGCCGCGTCCGCCGCCGCCGGCCGCCGCTTTCACCAGCACGGGAAAGCCGATCTTCCGGGCGATCGCCATCGCGTCGTCCTCGGGGCCGACCGCGCCGTCGGAGCCGGGTACCACGGGAATGCCGAGCTTCCTGGCGGTCTTCTTGGCCTCGATCTTGTCGCCCATCAGGCGGATATGCTCGGCCTTGGGGCCGATGAAATGCAGATTGTGCTCGCCGAGGATCTCCGCGAAGCGCGCGTTCTCGGACAGGAAGCCGTAGCCGGGATGCACGGCGTCCGCGCCGGTGATCTCGCAGGCCGCGAGCAGCGCGGGCACGTTGAGATAGCTATCCTTGGACGGCGGCGGTCCGATGCACACGCTTTCGTCCGACAGGCGCACATGCATGGCGTCGGCGTCGGCGGTCGAGTGCACGGCGACGGTGGCGATCCCGAGCTCCTTGCAGGCGCGCAGGATGCGAAGGGCGATCTCGCCGCGATTGGCTATGAGGATCTTGTCGAACATTTTGCCTCAGGGGGCGAATAGGGAATAGCGAATGGCGAATGGGGCGGAGCAGCTATTCGCTACTCGCACTTCGCCACTCCCTCACTCAATAATAACGAGCGGCTCACCGAACTCGACGGGTTGGCCGTCCTCGACCAGGATCTGCGTCACCGTGCCGGCGCGCGGCGAGGGGATCTGGTTCATGGTCTTCATGGCTTCGATGATCAGCAGCGTCTGGCCGACCGAGACCTTGCTGCCGACCTCGATGAACGGTTTTGCGCCGGGCTCCGGCGCCCAATAGGCGGTGCCGACCATCGGGGATGTCACGGCGCCCGGATGCTTCGACAGGTCGGGCGCGGCAGCCGCAGGTGCGGCGGCTGTGGCGATCGCCACGGGCGCTGCGTGCGCCATCGGCGCCGGCATCGTCGCGGCGACGCTGATGTTGCGGGCGACGCGCAGGCGCAGGCCGGCGCGTTCGATCTCGATCTCGGTGAGGCTGGTCTCGTCGAGCAGGAGTGCGAGCTCGCGGACGAGCGCGGAATCCTCGCTGGAAAACTTTGCGGCTGCTTTGTCGTCTGGCTGGCGCGCCATGTTCTTTATCCGAATGTTCTGTGTGAAGAGGGAGCGTCAGGCTTTGGGCTTGATGCCGAGCTTGGCGGCAAGGCCCTGAATGGCGAGGCGGTAGCCCTCGATACCGAAACCGCAGAGCGAGGCGAACGCCGCGCGTGCGGTGTAGGAGTGATGGCGGAAACTTTCGCGGGCATGGATATTGGTCACGTGCACTTCGACGGTCGGAATCTGCACCGCGAGCAGCGCGTCGTGCAGCGCGATCGAGGTGTGCGAATAACCGCCGGCATTGATGATGATGCCCTTCATCCTGCGGGCATGCGCCTCGTGGATGAAGTCGATCAGCTCGCCCTCGCGGTTGGACTGCCGGCAGTCGGCCTTGAGGCCGAACGCCGCGGCCGTCTCCCGGCACAGCGTCTCGACGTCGGCCAGCGTGGCATGGCCGTACTTCTCGGGCTCGCGCGTCCCCAGCATGTTGAGGTTCGGCCCGTTGAGAACGAGGATCGTGTCGGTTGCAGGTTCAGCCATTCAAATCCCGGCGGAGGTGCTTCGGCGTGGCGGGGTTATAGGTAACAAAGCGCGTGAGGGGAAGCCTTGAAGGGCCTCCCGGAGGCCTTCAGGCACCTCATCCTGGGTGCAAAAACCTGTGCGCAAGCTACGGAAATTGCTTGTTAACCAGTCCGAAGCATGGCTGTCGGGCGGGTGAGCCGTCCAATACGCCAAAAGCCCCTGCCGATCTCTCGGCAAGGGCTCATTGGTGCGTCAGCCAGGCGGCTTAGCCTTCGATGATGTACACGATCTCGCGCGTCTGCGGACGAACGATGATGTACTGGCCGCGAACGTAGATCACGTCATAGCCGCGCCATTCCGGATAGATCTCGACGATCCGGGGCGGGAGCGGGTGGAAGCGAACGGACGCCGGGATGGCGGCACCGACCGAGATGTTGAAGTTGACGTTGGTGGTCTCTTCGATCTTGGTCGACTTGATCGCGGTGGTGATTTCGGTCCGCTTCTCGGGCGGCGGAGCGGAAGCGGTCGCCGAGGCGGTGCCGGTCGTGGTCTGGGACTTCGTGTCACCAGCCTTGGTGTCGGCAGCAGCCTTGCTGTCCGCGCCCTTGGTCTGGGCGTTCATGTTGCCGCTCTTGGTGTCGGTCTCGGTGCTCTTCTGAGTGCTGTTGGACTTGTCCATCTGGGACTTGTCCATCGTGCTCTTCGACTTGTCCTGCATGGACTTGTCCTGCGCGCCCTGAGCGTGCTCGCCCTTCGCCGCGCCGGCCTTCTCGTCAGCCGCGTTCTTGTTCATCGGGCCGGACTTTTCCATCCCGCCGGACTTCTCCATGGCGCCGGATTTCTCCATCGCACCAGACGACTTCTCCTCGGCAGCTCCGCCGGGCTTCATGGCGCCGCCGGCCTGGCCGACCGTGCCCTTCTCGGCGGGAGCGGCGGATTCCTTGCCCATCGCGCCACGTTCAGCCGCGCCGCCGGCGGGCTGCGAATGTTGCGTCGGCTGCGCAGCGGCGCCGCCGCCGTCGCGGTTCATGGTGCCCTGAGCGTTCGCCAGACCGGTGCCGGCGAAGAGCGCGAGCGCGGCGACCGAGATCATAAAGCGGTTCGACATAAATTTCTCCTCACGTGTTTCTTTGCGTCATTGCCCGCGCCAACAACGAAAGGAGGTATCAGGAGTTCCGGAACATCTGCGGTTCCGCGGCATTTGTTTCTTGAACGCCAGATGAATGCGCGCGTCCGATTTCGGCGCAATGAAAAGGCCGGCTTCTCAGCCGGCCTTTTGTGATGGTCGATGTCGTGAATGCGATCAGCAGGTCGCCGCCGTGTTAGCAGGTCGCCTTGCCGCAGCGGGCGACGCCGATCTTTTCCCTAAGGCCCTCGAGGCCGACGGCGCCGATCACGATCTGCTTGCCGATCACGTAGCTCGGCGTGCCGTTCATGCCCATCGCCTCGGCGAGCTTGAAGTTCTCCTCGATGGTGGCGCGCACCTCGGGACTGCCGAGGTCCTTCTCGATCTTCGCGGTGTCGAGGCCGGCTTCCTTGGCCGCCTGAAGCGCGCGCGCCTTGTCGGCGGCACCGCGGCCGCCGAGCAGCTTCTGGTGGAAGTCGAGATATTTCTTGCCGGAGGGATCCTGCATGCGGACGGCGACGGCGACCTGCGCGGCTTCGACCGAGCCCTGGCTCAGCACCGGAAACTCCTTGAGCACGACCTTCAGCTTGGGATCGCCCTTCATGAGGTTGAGCATGTCGTCCATCGCGCGCTTGCAGTAGCCGCAATTGTAATCGAAGAACTCGACGAAGGTGACGTCGCCGTCCTTGTTGCCGAGCACGACCTGATGCGTCGAGTTGAAGATTGCATCCGAGTTCTGCGCGATGCTGGCCTCGTGCTTCTGCGTCTCGGCCGCGGCCTGGCGCTTGGTGAGCTCGGCCATCGCTTCCTCGAGCACCTCGGGATGGGTGACGAGGTAGTTCTTGACGATTGCCTCGATGTCAGTGCGCTGGGTATCGGAGAAGCTGTCGGCCGACGCGGGCACGGTCGCACCGAACATGGCGAGCGCAAACAGCGCGGGAGCAAGCAGGCGCAGCGAAGGCATAGGCAAATCCTCTTATCCAAAGCAGGTTTCGGAAAACGTCCCGGGGGACTTAAGCTTGGGTCGTGACGTCGTGGTGTCAGGCGTCGTTCGGGTCGAGCTAGTTTCGGGACGGCTTGGCCGCCACGATGTCGTCGGCCTTGACCCATCCGGGCGTGCCGACGGCGAAACGGGTTTTTGCGCGCGTGGCGAGCTCGCGGGCGGTCTTGTTGTCGCCGCGCAAGTAAGCGGCCTGCGCGGACGCCAGATCGGCCTCGGCATAGTCGCCCTTCCGGCCATAGGCCATCGCAAGCTGGGTATAGCCGAGCACAGCCTCGGGCTCCCGTGCCACCGCGGCGCGGAGAATCCGAACGGCGTCGTCCGTGTAGGCCTTATTATCAGTTCCAACCAGAGCCTGCCCAAGTAACATCTCGATGAGGGGCGAATTGTTCGAGAGCTGCACTGCCTTGCGCAGGGCAGGAATCGCCTCGGCAGGCTTGCCGCTCTCCAGCAGGGCCTGGCCGCGGACCTCGTAGAAATACGCGTTGTTGGGCTGGACCTGGATCAGCGCGTCGATCTGGGCGAGCGCGCTGCGCAGATCACCGTGCAGATAGGTGCTGATGGCACGGGCATAGCGTGCCGGCATGCTGTCGTTGGTCTGCGGATAGCGGCGATACACGGTCTCCGGCCGTTCCATGAAGGCCGAGATCTTGGCGCGCACCATGTCGTGGCGGAGCTGCAGCGCCGGATCGTCCTTCTTGTCCCAATAGGGGCTCGAGCTGGCGAACTCCTGAAGCGAGGCGACGCGCTCGGCGGGCATCGGGTGCGACTGCAGATAGGGATCAGCGCCGCGCGCGGCGAACAGGCTCTCGCTGGTGAAGCGCTTGAAGGTCTCGTACATGCCCTTCGGCGATTGCTGGGTCGCGGTCAGGAACTTGACGCCGGCGCGGTCGGCATTCTCCTCCTGCTGGCGCTGGTAGGACAGCAGCGTCCGGCGGATCATCTCCTGGGGGCCCGCGATCGCGGCGGCGCCGGCATTGGCAAGCCCGTTGTTGCCGGCGCTGCTGCCACGTGTGGTGCCGGCGACCATCGCGCCGGCGCCGAGCAGCATCGCGATGATCATCTGGGTCTGGGCGTTGGCGAGCTGCTCGCGCAGCTTGGACAGATGGCCGCCGGCCAGATGCCCGGTCTCGTGCGCGAGCACCCCGATGATCTGGTTCGGCGTCTCCGACTGCAGGATCGCGCCGTAATTGACGAAGATGCGGCGGCCGTCGGCGACGAAGGCGTTGAACGAGCCATCGTTGACGATCACCATCTGGATGTTCTGCTTCTCCAGGCCGGCGGCGCGCAGGATCGGTCGGGTATATTCGCGCAGTAACTGCTCGGTCTCGGTGTCGCGCAAGACCGGTGGCCCCTTGCCCTGCGCATGCGCCGCCGGCATCGGTAACAGCGCGATCGCCGCCGCGGTGACGAGGGCGGTGAGGGCAGTGGCCGTCTTGCGCAAAGCGATCTGGAGCAACATCAGGCGGACATGGTCAACAAGGGGCTTGGTCAACAAGGGGCTTGGTCAAACGGTCTTGAAAAGCGGTTTGGTGTTTGGTTTTGGCGATTGGCGGCGGACCGGATACGCGATATGCCCTTCCAAGCCGTATCCTTATGAGCCGTACAATGCGGCCAGTCTGGGGCGCAAGCGCCCCGTTTCCCGGACCGGAACCGACCGGTTCGCCAGCGAAATAGCAGAATTCGATGCACGATGCGACATTGAGGAACCGGTTGGGGCAGTGGCTCGAGCCCTCCCGCCGCAGCGACGTCCCCCCGTTCATGGTGATGGACGTAATGGCCGCGGCAGCCCGAATCGAGGCGGCCGGAGGCCATGTCATCCATATGGAGGTCGGCCAGCCCGCGACGGGCGCTCCGAAGACCGCGGTTGCGGCCGCCCATGCGGCGCTTGAGGCGGGGCGGATCGATTATACCTCTGCGCTCGGCATCCCCAGCCTGCGCGCACGCATCGCGCAGCATTATCGTGATGCCTATGGCTGCGACGTCAGCCCCGAGCGGATCGTGGTGACCACAGGCTCGTCCGGCGGGTTCATCCTCGCTTTCCTGTCGATGTTCGAGCCCGGCGATCGCGTCGCCGTGACTGTGCCGGGCTATCCGCCTTACCGTCATATCCTGACCGCGCTCGGCTGCGAGCCGGTGCTGATCGAGACCACCAACGAGACGCGCCACGCGCTGACCGGCGAGGCGCTGCTGGCCGCTCATCGCAAGGCGCCGCTGAAGGGCGTGCTGGTCGGAAGCCCGGCCAACCCGACGGGCACGATGATGTCCCGCGAGGCGCTCGCCGGCCTGATCGCGGCGTCAGAGGACGCCGGCATCCGCTTCATCTCCGACGAGATCTATCACGGGCTCGATTACGCATTTCCGGCGGTGACAGCAGCCTCGCTGTCCGAGCACGCACTCGTGATCAACTCGTTCTCGAAGTATTTTTGCATGACCGGCTGGCGCGTCGGCTGGATGGTCGTGCCTGACGTGCTGGTGCGGCCGATCGAACGGCTCCAGCAGAACCTGTCGATCTCGGTGCCGTCGCTGTCGCAGATCGCGGCCGAAGCGGCCTTCGACGGTGCGGCCGAGATGGAGGAGATCAAGCACGGCTATCAGGAAAACCGGCGGATTCTGATCGAGGGACTGCCCAAGGCTGGCCTCAGCAAGTTCCTGCCTGCCGATGGCGCCTTCTATCTCTACGCCGACGTCTCCGACTTCACCTCCGACAGTTTCGAGTTCGCCAAGCAGATGCTCGAGCAGGCCCATGTTGCGGCAACGCCAGGGCTCGATTTCGACCCCATCCACGGCCGCTCATTCGTACGGCTCTCCTATGCACGCTCGGCTGATGAGATGCGGGAGGCGGTTGACCGGATCGCTCACTGGCTTAAATAGCCGCCAGTTTCGACAGCCTTCTGGAGTGCATCTTGTCTGACCGTTCCGCGCCCACCGTCGTCCCTCATTCTCCTCTCGCCGCAATGATGTGGCCGACCCGTCCGGGCGAAAGCGTAGGCGCCTTGCGCGCCGTGGTGCTGATCGCGCTCGGCACCGCCTTGATGACGTTGTCGGCCAAGGTGAACCTGCCGCTGCCGTATGTGCCCATGACGTTGCAGACGCTGGTGGTGCTGATGATCGGCGCCGCCTATGGCTGGCGCCTCGGCAGCGCAACCATGATCGCCTACCTCGCCGAAGGCGCGATGGGGCTGCCGGTGTTCGCCGGCCCGGTCGGTGGGATTGCACCGCTGGTCGGCCCGACCGCCGGCTATCTGTTCGGCTTCATTGGTGCTGCCTTCGTCACCGGCTGGCTCGCCGAGCGCGGCTGGGATCGCAGCGTCGTGCGGCTGTTTGCGGCGATGGCGGTCGGCCACGTCGTCATTCTGGCCGCGGGCTTCGGCTGGCTGGCCTTTGGTCTCGGTCTTGGCGTGGCCAAGGCCTGGCAGGTCGGCTTGTTGCCGTTCATCGCCGGCTCGCTGGTCAAGAACGCGCTTGGCGCGACACTGATGCCGGCGGCGCGCCGGATCGTCGATCGCCGGTAAGGCGTCGATTCCGACCAGTTCCAATTGACAGGGCCGGCCAAGTTGATCTTGGCTGGCCTCTGAGTTTGAGGGGGGAGTGAGACGATGACGACGACAACGATGACGGCGGGAACGCCGGTCGCGCCAAGCGCGGCCAAGCCGTGGTACAAGGTCCTCTATGTCCAGGTGCTGATCGCCATCGTGCTCGGCGCCATCGTCGGCTGGCTCTGGCCCTCGGTCGCCACCAATGAGTGGATCAAGGCGCTCGGCGACGGCTTCATCAAGCTGATCAAGATGGTGATCGCCCCGATCATCTTCTGCACCGTGGTCTCGGGCATCGCCCACATCCAGGACGCCAAGAAGGTCGGACGCATCGGCGTCAAGGCGCTGGTCTATTTCGAGGTCGTCTCGACATTCGCCCTGGTGATCGGACTCATCATCGGCAATCTGGTGAAGCCGGGCGCAGGCTTCGGCAATGCGGCGGCCAACGAGGCGGCGGTTGCAAATTACGCCAAGCAGGCCGCCGGTCAGAAGTCTGTCGACTTCGTGCTGCATATCATTCCGGACACCGTGGTCGGCGCCTTCGCGCAGGGCGAGATCCTGCAGGTGCTGCTGTTCTCGGTGCTGTTCGGCTTCGCGATCATGAGCCTCGGCGAGCGCGGCCACACCATCCGCAGCTTCATCGACGACGCCGCGCACGCGGTGTTCGGCGTCATCTCCATCGTGATGCGTGCGGCGCCTATCGGCGCGTTCGGCGCGATGGCCTACACGATCGGCAAGTTCGGCACCGGCGCGATCCTCAACCTGATCGGGCTGATCGCCACGTTCTACGTCACCGCCGCGCTGTTCATCTTCGTCGTGCTCGGCATCATCGCGCGGTTCGCCGGATTCTCGATCTTCAAGTTCCTGGCCTACATCAAGGACGAACTGCTGATCGTGCTCGGCACCTCGTCGTCGGAAAGCGCGCTGCCGTCGCTGATGGAAAAGCTCGAGCGGCTCGGCTGCTCCAAGTCGGTGGTCGGCCTCGTGGTGCCCACGGGCTATTCGTTCAACCTTGACGGCACCAACATCTACATGACGCTGGCGACGCTCTTCATCGCGCAGGCACTTGGTTTCGACCTCACCTTCGCCCAGCAGCTCACGATCCTGGTCGTGGCGATGCTGACCTCGAAGGGCGCTTCCGGCATCACCGGCGCCGGCTTCATCACGCTCGCCGCCACGCTGGCCGTGGTCGATCCGCGGCTCGTGCCGGGCATGGCGATCGTGCTCGGCATCGACAAGTTCATGAGCGAGTGCCGCGCGCTGACCAACCTCTGCGGCAACGGCGTAGCCTGCGTGATCGTCGCCTGGTGGGAGGGCGAGCTCGATCGCGACAAGCTCAATGCTGCCCTCGCCAGGCAGATCGATCCGACCGACATGGAAACCGCGATCACGACGGACTGATCTTGTTCGATCCGTCATCCTGAGGCGCGAGCGGAGCGAGCCTCGAAGGATGCACGGCCGAGATGCGGCCGGGCCGTCGCCCTTCGAGGGCCGCTGGCGCGGCCACCTCAGAGTGACGGGAATGTCTGCTGTCTTGGACGGCGCAACGCGCCGTCAGACCTTGAAGTAATAGGGCTGGTCGAGATCCTCGATCAGCCCTTTTTCCTTGGGCTCCCAGCCGAGCAAAGCGCGCGTCTTCGCACTCGAGGTCGGAACGTCGACGGATGCGAACCGCGCGAACCAGCCGAAATGCGCTTCGGCTTCATCCGCGGATTTCGAGACCACGGGCACGCCGAGCCGCCGGCCGATCACTTCCACAATCGCCTTGAACGGCACGCCTTCCTCGGCGATCGCATGATAGTGCTTCGCGGTGGCACCTTGCTCCAGCGCGAGGCGGTAGACGCGCGCGGCATCGATGCGATGCGCGGCCGGCCAGCGGTTGCTGCCGTCGCCGATATAGGCGGCCACGCCTTTCTCGCGCGCGAGATTGATGAGGATCGGAACGAAGCCGTGATCGCCTTCACCATGCGTGGACGGTGGAAGCCGGACCGCGGCGGCGCGGACGCCGGCCAGCGACAACGCGGCCGATTCCGACACGCGCGGGAAGTGTTTGGCGGCATCGTCGTCCTCGGTCGCGAGCCGTCCGGGCGCGAGCAGGGCGACGCCTGAGGTGACGATGAGCGGCCGTTCGGAGCCCTTCAACTCCTCGCCGAGCGCCAGGATGGCGCGATGGTCCAGCTCGCAATTGTCGAGGAATTTCGAGAAGTCATGATTGAAGCCGAGGTGCAGGACACCGTCGGAGGCGGCCGCGCCGCTGCGCAGCGACGCATGATCTTCCAGCGAGCCGCGATGGACGCCGGCGCCCATGGCCGCGAGCGTCGCGGCCCCCGCGTCCGAGCGGGCCAGGCCGGTGACGCTGTGGCCGGCGGCGATCAGGTCCCGCACGACGGCGGAGCCGACGAAGCCGGTGGCGCCGGTGACGAATACACGCATGAGGCAATCTCCAGAGGGTTGGTGGCGGCAACCATCTGCGCTACGATTATCCGGGTAAAGTAGTGATATTATCAGGGTATAATAGCTAACAGGATGAGCGAGACCACGACCGCCGAAAACCTGCTCGGGACCTACCTGAAGGACCGCCGCACCCGGCTCGATGCCGCCGCGTTCGGCTTGGCCGGCAGCCGGAGGCGCACGCCCGGGCTGCGCCGCGAGGAGGTGGCCCAGCGCGCCAATATCAGCGCGACCTGGTACACGTGGCTGGAGCAGGGACGCGGCGGGGCGCCGTCGGCGGACGTGCTCGACCGCATCGCCCGTGCGCTGATGCTGACCGACGTCGAGCGCGAGCATCTGTTCCTGATTGGGCTCGGTCGCCCGCCCGAGGTGCGTTACCAGGCCACGGAAGGCGTCTCGCCACGGCTGCAGCGCGTGCTCGATGCGCTCGCCTTCAGCCCGGCGCTGGTGCGGACCGCGACCTGGGACGTCGTCGCCTGGAACCGGGCGGCGAGCGTCGTGCTGACGGACTATGGCGCGATCCCGCCGGGACAGCGCAACATCCTGCGCTTCATCTTCTGCGATCCGCGCGTGCGTGCTGCGCAATATGATTGGGACAGTGTCGCCCGCTTCGTGGTGGCGGCCTTCAGGGCGGACGCGGCGCGGGCAGGCGCCGTCTCGCATGTCGCCGATTTCGTCGACGAGCTCTGCCGCACCAGCCCGGAATTCGCCGCGCTCTGGCGCGACAACGACGTGCGCCATCATGGCGACGGCACCAAGCGGCTGAGGCACCCCGTCCACGGCACCATGTCGTTCGAATATTCGAGCTTCAACGTCGAGGGCCGCTCCGACCTCAGCATGATCGTCTACAACCCGGCGACGCCGGAGGACGCCGAGCGGATCAAAAAGCTCATGGCCGAGCGCTAGAACCGGTCCGGCCGGTATGGCGCCGGATCGATCGCCGGCGTCTCGCCGTTCATCATCTCCGCGAGCAGGCGTCCCGTTGCCGGCCCGAGCGTAAAGCCCTGGTGGCCGTGGCCGAAATTCATCCAGAGGCCGGGGTGGCGCGGGGCGGGGCCGAGCACGGGGAGCATGTCGGGCGTGCAGGGGCGCGTGCCGAACCACGGATCAGGCTCGACGCGCATGCCAAGGTCGATCAGCTCGCGGCCGGAGGCTTCGGCGCTGGTGAGCTGCACGGGTGTTGCGAGCGCGTCCGGCCCGGTCAACTCGGCGCCGGTGGTGATGCGGATGCCCTTGGCCATCGGGCCCATGGCGTAGCCGCGTGCGGTGTCGACCAGTGGCAGGTCGAGCGAATTGCCGCCGCTGTAATGCATGTGGTAGCCGCGCTTGCGCACCAGCGGAATGCGGTAGCCGAACTTCTGCAACAGATCAGGCGACCACGGCCCGAGCGTCACGACGGCTGCGGCGGCATCGATGCGGCCCCTGTCCGTGTCGACGGACCAGCCGGTCGCGGTCTGCTGCAAGGTCTGGGCATCGCCGACCAGGATGGTGCCGCCGAGGCGCTCGAACAGATCGGCATAGGCCGTGACCAGCGCGCCGGGATCGGACACGGTCCAGGTGTCGAGCCAGTGAATGGCGCCGGGGAGATCGTCGCGCAGGATCGGCTCGGCCTTTGTCAGTTCGCTGCCCGAGAGCACGCGAAAATTCACGCCGAAATCGCGGCGGTTTTCCTCCGCCGTCTGGATCGCGAGATCGAATGCTGCGGGGTCGCGATGCAGCATGCGGTAGCCGGCGCGCCGGATGAGATTGTCGGCATGGGCTTCGCGAATGAGAACGTCGTGCTCGCCGGTCGCATAGGAGATCAGGCGCGCCCACGCCGCGATCGCTTCGCGATGCCGCTTCGGCGCCGAATGCCACCAATAGCGGAGCAGGGGCTCGATATGGAGGTGAAGCGAGGACAGGCTGTAGCGTACGTCGTTGGTGCGGCCGGTCGCGATCTTCATCAGCGTGGCGAGGTCGCGCGGCATCGGATAGGGCCGTACGGCTTCCGCCTGGATCATGCCGGCATTGCCGTAACTGGTCTCGCGGCCCGGCTCCCTGCGATCGACCAGCATCACCGACCAGCCGCGCCGTTGCAAATGGAGCGCGGCCCCCACGCCCACCATACCGCCACCGAGAACGATCGCACTTTTCATTCGAATGACCTCGCCAAATCAAAACCGCCCGGCTTGGCCGGGCGGTTTCGTCTGGATTCCCTTTTTATTCGCCGCCGCCGAACCGGCGCGACCACCAGCCGGCGCGCCGCGGTGCGCTCGATGTTTCGGTCGCCGCTTCCGGTCCGGGTTCAGGCGCAGGCGGAGGCGGAGCAACCGGCTCCGGCGCCGATGCAACCGGTGCTGCGGGCTCGCTCGAGCTGCCCGACAGGAAGCTCACCTTTTCACGGACCGTGGAGCGGCGCCGCGCGGCCTTATCGTCGGCGGGCTCTTCGTCTGCAACCAGGAGCTGGGGCTGGGCCGGCGCTTCGGCTTGCGGCTCGACGCGTGGCTCAGGCTGAGCGACCTGCGGCTCGACAATGTTGACGTGCTCGGAATGCGCGATCGAGGGCGCAGCCTCGCCGCTCGCCCCGTCGAAATCGGCGACGGCGTCGCTCGCTTCCGGAGGCGCATTGCCGCCGAGTTCGTCGCCGATAGAGCCGGCGAGACCTTCCTCGTTGCCACCGCGCCGACGGCGTCCGCCACGGCGACCGCGCCGGCGGCGGCGATCGCCGCTACCCTGCTGCTCGCCACGGGCTGCCTGCTCCTCGCCGTCCTCGCCGCCATCCTGCTCGGATTCGGTATCCTCCTCGCCTTCGCCGGCCGCAATGGCCGGTTCGGGAAGGGTGGGCGGGCTGTCCTCGCGAAGCTCACCGTCGCGCTGGCCACGGCCGCGGCGGCGGCGGCGGCGCTTGCGGCGCTGGCCGTCCTGCTCGGTCGCGGCGTCGCCGGCAGCCTGCTCTTCGGTGAGACCTTCGGTCTCCTCGGTCTCGACCTCGGATTCGGTCTCTGGATCGAATTCCTCGTCGTCATAGGCCTCTTCAACGGCCAGCGGCGGGCTAACGGCCGCCTGCGCCACGAGCAGCGCCTTGGCGGCTTCGAGCGTGTGCACCTGCTCGCCGCGGTCAATGAGATAGGCCTGCGGGCCGCTCACGCTGGGGTCGGCGATGACCGACAAAGAGACCTTGAAGCCGTTTTCGAGATCGCGCAGATGACCGCGCTTGTGGTTGAGCACATAGAGCGCGACGTCGGTGCGGGTGCGGACCACCAGATTATGGGTCGCGCCCTTCATCAGGATTTCTTCAAGGCCGCGCAGGAGCTGGAGCGCGACCGAGGACACCGATCGCAAATGGCCGGTGCCGCCGCAATGCGGGCAGGGATCAGTCGAACTCTCGAGCATGCTGGCACGGATGCGCTGGCGCGACATCTCGAGCAGGCCGAAATGCGAGATGCGGCCGACCTGGATGCGCGCGCGGTCCTGCCTGAGGCAATCGGACAGCTTGCGCTCGACCGCGCGGTTGTTGCGCTTCTCGTCCATGTCGATGAAGTCGATGACGATCAGGCCGGCGAGGTCACGCAGGCGAAGCTGGCGGGCGACCTCTTCGGACGCCTCCAGATTGGTCTTGAGCGCGGTGTCCTCGA
The DNA here is from genome assembly GCF_008932115.1 of Bradyrhizobium betae. Classification (NCBI taxonomy): domain Bacteria; kingdom Pseudomonadati; phylum Pseudomonadota; class Alphaproteobacteria; order Hyphomicrobiales; family Nitrobacteraceae; genus Bradyrhizobium; species Bradyrhizobium betae. Next base: position 62,154 of record NZ_CP044543.1, on the reverse strand, counting down.
TGTGATGCTCTCGGGTCGATCGGCCGGAGTTGACGTCGATCGAGACCAGCGCCTCGGTCTGGTTGATCACGATATAGCCGCCGGAGCGCAGCTGCACCGTCGGCGAGAACATCGCGTCCAGCTGACTCTCGACGCCCATCCGCGAGAACAGCGGCTGGCCGTCGCGATACTGCTTCACCGCGCTGACATTGGCGGGCATCAGCATCTTCATGAAGTCGCGCGCCTCGCGGTAACCGGCTTCGCCGGCAACCGAGATCTCGTCGATTTCCTTGTTGTAGAGGTCGCGCAACGACCGCTTGATCAGCGAGCCTTCCTCGTAGACGAGGGTCGGGGCCTGCGACTTCAGCGTCAGGTCGCGCACCGTCTCCCACATCCGGATCAGATATTCGAAGTCGCGCTTGATCTCGGGCTTGGTGCGGGCGGCGCCTGCGGTGCGCAGGATGATGCCCATACCCTCGGGCACGTCGAGGTCCTGCACCACTTCCTTCAGGCGGGAACGGTCCTGCGCGCTGGTGATCTTGCGGCTGATGCCGCCGCCGCGCGCGGTGTTGGGCATCAACACGGCATAGCGGCCGGCGAGCGAGAGATAGGTCGTCAGCGCTGCGCCCTTGTTGCCGCGCTCTTCCTTGACCACCTGCACCAGCATCACCTGGCGGCGCTTGATGACTTCCTGAATCTTGTACTGGCGGCGCGGGCGGAAGGTGCGTGCCGGCACCTCTTCGAGCACGTCGTCACCGCCGACGGATTCGACGACTTCCTCTTCGGCGTCCTCGTCATCCTCGTCCTCGTCATCATCCTCCTCTTCGGAGTCGTGATGAGGGGCCTCATTGCTCTCGCCGGCGGCGTACACCGTATCGGCCGGTTCCGCCGCGGCGGTCACGGCTTCGGCCAGGGCCTCGGCGTGCGCCTCGGAGGCGGCAGCTTCGCGCGGCTCGGCGGCGGTCTCGGTCGCAACCACGGGCTCGGCGCCAAAGGCTGCGACAGGCGCGGGGGTCTCGTCGGTATGATCATGGTCGTGATGATCGTGCTCGCCGTCATGACCATGATCATCATGATCGTGGGCGTGATGGTGATCGTCATCATGGGCATGATGATGATGGTCGTGATCATGTTCGCCATGGTCGTGGTCGTGATGATCGTGTCCTTCGTGCTCGCCGTGATGCTCCGCATCGGCGTGCAGATGCTCGCCTTCGTGCGAAGCGCCCTCGGCGTGCTCCAGCCGGGCCTCGCCGTCGACCGGCTGGGCCGCCAGATCGGCGCCTTCGACGATGTCGCTGCGGACGCGTTCGCCCTGGCTGCGACGGCGGGAGTTGCGGTGGCGTGAGCGGCGGCGGCCGTGGGAGCGGTTCTCGCTCTCTTCCTCGGCTTCGCGATGGGCCTGTTCTTCGGCCTCGATCAGCGCCTGCCGGTCGGCAACCGGGATCTGGTAGTAGTCGGGATGGATTTCGCTGAAGGCGAGGAAGCCGTGGCGGTTGCCGCCATACTCGACGAAGGCTGCCTGTAGCGAGGGTTCGACCCGCGTGACCTTGGCGAGGTAAATGTTCCCGCGCAGTTGCTTGCGTTGCGCGGTCTCGAAATCAAACTCTTCGACGCGATTGCCGCGGACCACGACGACCCGGGTCTCTTCCGGGTGGGTGGCATCGATCAACATCTTGTTGGGCATGTCTTAGCTCTTGGCGGCGGCGGGCGCGATTCACCGTGGGCGCCATGATGTGCGCTGCCGGGTGACGCGACGGTCCACCTGATTCGGGGGTGAGGGGAAGGCCGAAACGCCGTCTCTCGCGCCTTGCCGGACCGGAAGCCGAAGGGCCGAAGCGGCGCGCGGGATTGTCTCTCCGCAGCGTCGCGAATGGTCCTTCAGAATTCGTCGGCACAGTCTGGCGCATCAAGCGTCGGCCCGTATGAAACACTGGGCGGCGAGGCCGCCCTTCAATCAGTTGCTGCTGGCCAGGCATGGCGCGAGCGCGCTCGCCTTGGGATTACGAACCGCCCCCTTGGGATTAAGGGACCGGGTAACGGGTTACGCCGCTGTCAGAACCGTCCCGGACACACAGTGGTAGCCGGGGACCGTCCACCGCCGGTACTTGCCCCGCTCCATCTCGCTGCCGCGCACCGCGCTGGTCTTTGAGAGAAACGGAAAACGCTGGAATTCCCAAACCTTGAGAGTTCCGGCGCTGCACCGGGAGGCTGAATGCGACACAACCGGAAATATCGGCCGTCAGCACTCCGTACATACGTGGAATAGACCATCCGTGCAAGGAGCGTCGCACGACGGTCACAGTCGGCAAGTTTCGCGTCTCCGTCATTAAGGATCGATTAACCCTGTGGTTCTATTGCCTTAAAAGGGCTGCTCGGAGGCACGGAATCGGTGGCGAGCCGCGCAAATCAAAGGGTTTTGCTGGGATGCGCGCTTCTCTGCGCCGCGGCATTGCCATGTGCTGATTCTTCGCGCCTGAAGGCAGCGGAGAGTCAGGCGCAACCCTCTGTTGCGGCAGTCAATTTTCCCGTCGCCTCAGCTGCCCGGCTGGCCGGCGACGGCAAGCAGACCCGGTTCATTCTCGACATCGATCAGGCCGTCACCTTCCGCGCGGTGATGCTCGCCGACCCGTACCGGGTGGTGATCGACGTTCCCCAGGTCAATTTTCAGCTTCCCGCCGGCACCGGGGCCGGGGGGCGGGGACTGGTCAAGGCCTTCCGCTACGGGCTGGTCATGCCCGGCGGATCCCGAATCGTGTTCGACCTGACCGGGCCGGCCAAGATCGCCAATTCATACGTGCTGGAGGCGGCCAACGGCCAGCCGGCCCGGCTCGTGCTCGAGCTCGAGGAGGTCGATCGCGCCGCCTTCGTGCAGTCGCTGCCTCCGGACAGCCGCCCCGAATTGAGGCCCGCCATCGCCGACGCGCCGCCGGCGACGGTTCCCGCCGCCTCCGCCGAAGCGGCGCAGCAGAAAGCCGATGGCCGCCCCATCGTCGTGATCGATCCCGGTCATGGCGGCATCGACAACGGCACCCAGTCGAGCGGCGAGAGCGAGAAGAACCTGGTTCTGGCCTTCGGCCTGGCGCTCCGCGACAAGCTCGAAAAGGCCGGCAAATACCGTGTGGTGATGACGCGAGACGACGACACCTTCATCCCCCTCAATGACCGGACCAAGGTCGCCCGCAACCTCAAGGCCGCGCTGTTCGTCTCCATTCACGCCGACGCGCTGCCGCGCGCGGAAGGCGATGCGCAGGGCGCCACGATCTACACGCTGTCCGACAAGGCCTCCGACGCCGAGGCGCAGCGTCTGGCGGATGCGGAAAACCGGGCGGACGCAATCGCGGGTTTCAACCTCGCGGAGGAGCCGACCGATGTCGCCGACATCCTGATCGACCTCACCCAACGGGAAACCCGCACCTTTTCAAACCGTTTTGCCCGCCTCTTGATGGGCGAAATGAAGTCGACCGTGCGGATGCACAAGCATCCCCTGAAATCAGCCGGCTTCCGGGTGCTGAAGGCGCCTGACGTACCGTCGGTGCTGGTCGAGATCGGCTACGTCTCCAACAAGGGCGACCTCGAGCATTTGGTGTCCGATGGCTGGCGGTCGAAAGCCGTCGGCTCGATGGCGCAGGCGATCGACGGGTTCCTCGCCAAGCGCCTGGCGACGGCCGGACCGTCGAATTGATCAAGGGTTTTTCCGTCCCGCCGCAAAAGCCCTAGTTTGGCCACAGCGGACGCTTTATAAAAACGCCTCAGGGGGTTCCGGAATCGACGAGAATCCCCGTTCGGCAAGCGTCTTTAGGTCCGGCACGGATGGTATTGAGTCGGCCGGTGAATTCGCGACGTGAGGTTGGCGCCTGTTTTGGTTCGGGTGCCAAGGGGCTGATCCAGAGTTTGAACGGATAAACAGATAATGCGCTTGCTGGTGCGGTTCATGGGCTTCCTGTTCGCCGCGGGAACGGTGGTGTTCCTTGTCGGTGTCGGGGCCATAGCAGGCCTGATCTGGCATTTCTCCAAGGACTTGCCGGACTACTCTCAGCTTCAGGATTACGAGCCGCCGGTGATGACCCGCGTGCACGCGGTCGACGGCTCGCTGCTCGGCGAATACGCCAAGGAGCGGCGGCTGTATCTGCCGATCCAGGCGGTGCCGAAGCTCGTGATCAACGCGTTCCTCGCGGCCGAGGACAAGAATTTCTACGAGCATGGCGGCATCGACTACACCGGCATGGCGCGCGCCGGCGTGGTCTACATCCAGAATTACGGCTCGAACCGCCGTCCGCAGGGCGCCTCCACGATCACCCAGCAGGTCGCCAAGAACTTCCTGCTCACCAACGAGGTCTCCTTCGCCCGCAAGATCAAGGAAGCCTTGCTGGCGATGCGGATCGAGAAGACCTACTCGAAGGACAAGATCCTCGAGCTGTATCTGAACGAGATCTATCTCGGCCTCGGCGCCTACGGCATCGCGGCCGCTTCGCTGGTCTATTTCGACAAGTCGGTGAACGAGCTGACCGTCGCGGAAGCGTCCTATCTGGCCGCGCTGCCGAAGATGCCCGCGACGCTGCATCCGGTCCGCAACCGCGACCGCGCCATCGAGCGCCGCAACTACGTGATCGACCGTCTGGTGGAGAACGGCTGGATCAAGCAGGCCGACGCAGACAAGGCCCGCAAGGAGCCGCTGGCCGTCACCAGCCGCTCCAACGGTGCTCACACCTTCGCCGGCGAGTATTTCGCCGAGGAAGTCCGCCGCGACATCTTCGAGCGTTACGGCGAGAAGAAGCTCTACGAGGGCGGTCTCTCCGTCCGCACCACGCTCGATCCGAAGATCCAGGTCATGGCGCGCAAGGCCATGGTCGCCGGCCTCGTGAACTATGACGAGCAGCAGGGCTATCGCGGTGCCATGAGCAAGCTCGATACGTCGGGCGACTGGGGTGTGAAGCTCGCCGAGATCAAGTCGCTCTCCGACATCTCGCCGTGGCGCATGGCAGTGGTGCTGGAGACCAGCGACCAGTCGGCGCGGATCGGTTTCCAGCCGAGCCGCGAGCTCGGCGGTGCCGTGAGCAAGCAGCGTGAGACCGGCCTCATCACGGCCGACGGCGTGCGCTGGGCGAGGGCGGCCCAGGGCAACGCGAAGGGCAAGACCCCGACGTCGGTCGCGCAGGTGTTGCAGCCCGGCGATGTGATCTATGCCGATCCGCTTTACTCCAAGGAGGGACAGCCGGTCGAAGGTCAGTACCGGCTGCGCCAGATCCCCGAAGTGTCCGGCGCGATGGTGGCAATGGATCCCTGGACCGGCCGCGTGCTCGCGATGGTCGGCGGCTTCTCGTTCGACCAGAGCCAGTTCAACCGCGCCACGCAGGCCTACCGTCAGCCGGGCTCGTCGTTCAAGCCGATCGTCTATTCGGCCGCGCTCGACAATGGCTACACGCCCTCGACCGTCGTGCTCGACGCGCCGATCGAAATTGACCAGGGCCAGGGTGCCGGCGTGTGGCGGCCTGAGAACTTCTCCTCCGGCAAGTTCCAGGGACCGGTGACGCTGCGCAACGCGCTGCGGCAGTCGCTCAACACCGTGACGGTGCGGCTCGCGCAGGACATCGGCATGCCGCTGATCGGCGAATATGCCCGCCGCTTCGGCGTCTATGACGAACTGCCGAACTATCTCTCCTATGCGCTCGGCGCCGGCGAGACCACGGCGATGCGCATGGTCACGGCCTATTCGATGCTCGCCAATGGCGGACGCCGGGTGAAGCCGACCCTGATCGACCGCATCCAGGACCGCTACGGCCACACCATCTTCAAGCACGACCAGCGCGAATGCCGCGGCTGCGACGCGCCGGGCGGCTGGAAGAACCAGGCCGAGCCGCAGCTGATCGACCGCCGCGAGCAGGTGCTGGATTCCATGACCGCCTATCAGATCACCGAGCTGATGGAGGGCGTCGTGCAGGCCGGTACTGCGACCGTGGTCAAGGAGGTCGGCAAGCCGATCGCCGGCAAGACCGGTACGACCAACGAGGCCAAGGACGCCTGGTTCGTCGGCTTCTCGCCCGACGTCGCCGTCGCCATCTATATGGGCTACGACAAGCCGCGCGCGCTCGGCAAAGGCAACGCCGCGACCGGCGGCCATCTGGCCGCTCCGATCGCGCGCGATTTCCTCAAGCTCGCGCTCGCCGACAAGCCAGCGGTTCCATTCAAGGTGCCGGCCGGCATCAAGCTGGTCCGCGTCGTCGCCAAGACCGGCATGCGCGCCGGTCCCGGCGAGACTGGCGGAACCATCCTCGAAGCGTTCAAGCCGGGCACGGCGCCGCCGGATAATTACTCGGTCATCGGCGTTGCCGATGCCGACGGCCGCATGCCGGCGTCGCAACAGCAGCAGCCGGATTCCGGCTTCTTCATGCGGCCGGGCACCGGCGGGCTGTACTAGCGTATAAGACGGACGATCGCGGCCGCGGCGGTTGCGCTTTGCGGCCGCCGCCGCTACACCGCGACCTCAATTGCACGCGGAAACAATTCCGCGAGATCAGAGAACGACATGCGCGCCGAAATCGAACGGTTGGTAGAAGAGATCAAGCAGTCAGTCGGGCTGCTGAGGAGGCATCTTTGACGTCGAGAAATCGACGGCGCGCCTCGCTGAGCTGAACAAGCTCGCAGAAGATCCCAACCTCTGGAACGATCCCCAGAAGGCCCAGAAGCTGATGCAGGAGCGTACCTCGCTCGAGGATTCGCTGTCCGGCATCGGCAAGGTCGAGCAGGAGCTCGAAGACGATATCGGCATGATCGAGCTCGGCGAGGCCGAGGGCGATACCGGCGTCGTGGCCGAGGCTGAAGCTGCGCTGAAGGCCCTCAAGAAGGAAGTGGCGCGGCGCGAGCTCGAGGCGCTGCTGTCGGGCGAGGCCGACCGCTTCGATTCCTATCTCGAAGTTCATGCCGGTGCCGGCGGCACCGAGAGCCAGGACTGGGCGCAGATGCTCTTGCGTATGTACACGCGCTGGGCCGAGACGCACGGCTTCAAGGTCGAGTTCCTCGAAGAGTCCGAGGGCGAAGAAGCGGGCATCAAGTCCGCGACGATCCAGGTCTCCGGTCATAACGCCTATGGCTGGCTGAAGACCGAGGCCGGCGTGCACCGGCTGGTGCGCATTTCGCCGTTCGATTCCAACGCGCGCCGGCACACCTCGTTCTCGAGCGTGCAGGTGTTTCCGGTCATCGACGACAGCATCAAGATCGACATCAAGGAATCCGATGTCCGCGTCGACACCATGCGTTCGGGCGGCGCCGGCGGCCAGCACGTCAACAAGACCGAATCCGCGGTGCGCCTGACGCACATCCCGACCGGCGTTGCGGTGGTCTGCCAGGCCGGCCGCTCGCAGCACAAGAACAAGGCGCAGGCCTGGGACATGCTGCGTGCACGCCTTTACGAGATCGAGCTGAAGAAGCGCGAGGAGAAGGCCGCCGCCGACCAGGCCGCCAAGACCGATATCGGCTGGGGTCACCAGATCCGCTCCTACGTGCTACAGCCCTACCAGATGGTGAAGGATCTGCGTACGGGCGTGCAGACCTCCGACACCTCGGGTGTGCTCAACGGCGAGCTCGACGACTTCATGGCCGCGACGCTGGCGCAGCGTGCCTTCGGCACCCCGGGCGCTGACATCGAGGACGTGGATTGATGCCGCGCGTTGCCTTCATCGGGCTTGGGCGGATGGGCCATGGCATGGCCGGCCGCTATCTCGATGCCGGCTTCACGGTGACGCTGTGGAATCGCAGCAAGGCAAAAGCGGACGACCTGATCGCGCGCGGCGCACATTGGGCGACCTCGCCAGAGGATGCCGCGATCGATGCCGACGCGGTCGTGACCATGGTCGCCGATGACGACGCCTCGCGCGCGGTCTGGCTTGGCCCCAAGGGTGCGGCCAAGACGGCGAAGGCCGGCACCATCGCGATCGAATGCTCCACCGTCTCCTATGACCACGCCTGCGAGATGGGCCGCGAACTCAACGCGCGCAGCCTCATCTATCTCGATTGCCCCGTGACGGGTTTGCCGGATGCGGCCGCCGCCGGAAAACTGACGCTGCTGGTCGGCGCCAACGCGGCCGACCTCGATCGCGCGCGGCCCTATCTCGATCCCATCGGCTCGACCATCCGCCATTTCGGACCAGTCGGCGCCGGCACGGTCTACAAGCTCATCAACAATTTGATGGGCGCGATCCAGATCGCCGGCCTCGCCGAGGGTCTTGCGATCGCGGAGCAGGCCGGGCTCGACATGAACCTGGTGCTGGAATCGATCCAGGCAGGTGTGGCCGCCAGCCCGCAGGTGCAACGCCACTCCAAGCGCATGGTCGCCCGCGATTTCAGCGGCGCGACCTTCACGGCGGCGCTGCGGCACAAGGATGCCGCCTATGCCGTCAAGCTCGCGGAGAGCCTGCTGGCCGACAAGCCGCTGGTCTCGCGCGCCGCGGTCGAGTCCTACGCGCAGGCGAAGGCCGCCATGCCTGATGACGACGAAGGCAGGATGATCGAGCTGGTGTCGCGGCCGAAGAAGCCGTCTTAGTCGGTACATCCACATGGGGCTGCCTCGTTCGGAACGCGGTCTCGGCATTGCCCTCGTCATCGCCGCCGCGGTTGCCTGGAGCACGGCGCCGTTTTTCACCCGGTTGCTGCCGTTCGATCCCTGGACCATCCTGTTCTGGCGCGGCGTGTTCGCCGGCAGCATGATCTCGGCGCTTCTCGTCCTGATGCAGGGACCAGGCGCGTTGCGGCAATTGATTGCCCCGGGACGCGACGGCTTGCTCGTCGCCTCGTTGTCGACCATCGGCATGGTCTCGTTCATCCCCGCGCTTCAGATGACCAAGGTGATGAACGTCGCGGTGCTGATCGCGACCCAGCCCTTCGTCGCGGCTGCACTGGCGTGGCTGTGGCTCGGTGAAGCCGCGAGATGGCGCACGCTGATTGCGAGCCTGATGGCTTTTGCCGGAGTGGTCATCACGGTCGGCGGCGTGCAGGCCGGCGCCGATATCGGCGGCCTGGCCCTGAGCTGCCTGATGGTGCTCGCGATCTCCGCCATGACGGTGGTGATCCGGCGCCATCGCGAGACATCGATGGTGGCGGCAGCGGCGCTGTCGAACTTTTTGGGCAGCCTCGTCAGCCTTCCATTCGCCCGCGACATCGCTCATGTCGGCGGCAACAGCCTTGCGATCCTTGCCATGTTCGGCTGCCTTCAGGTCGCGCTCGGTCTGACGTTCTACATGCTCGGCTCACGCCTGCTGCCCTCGGGACAGGCCTCCCTGATCGCGACGCTGGAGACGCCGCTGATGCCGTTCTGGGTGTGGGTAGCCTTTCGGGAGGTACCTGCGGTGCATGCGCTGATTGGCGCCGCTCTGGTGATCGGCGCGGTCGTCGCCGATATTGTTGGCGATGCGCGCAAGCGCGAAAAGACCTAACAGGCCGACCTGCCAGAGCAGTTATCGTTTCACCGGAAATCGGGTGGCGCTATCTGGTGGCTTGGGCTAGCTCAGCCACCGAGGTGAAACCCATGTCCCCGAACGACAACCGGATCGACGCGCGAGACTGGTCGCTGCTCGCCGTGCTCTCGGTGCTCTGGGGCGGATCGTTCTTCTTCAACGGCGCGGCGCTGCGGGAATTGCCGCCGCTGACACTGGTGTTCCTGCGCGTCGCGCTCGGCGCGGCCATCCTGCTGCCGCTCCTGCGCATGCGGGGGATCGCTTTTCCCAGGGGGCTGACGGGCTGGACACCGTTCGTCACGATCGGGTTGCTCAACAACGTCATTCCATTCTCGTTGATCGTGATCGGCCAGACCTTCATTCCGAGTGGACTGGCGTCGATCCTGAATGCGACCACGCCGCTGTTTACTGTCATGGTGATGGCCGCCGCAGGCGAGGAAGCCTTGCAGATGCGCCCCGTCGCCGGCGTGGCGCTCGGCCTTCTCGGCGTGATCATCCTGCGCGGATGGGGCATCGAGACCAGACCGGGGCAGGGGCTCGGCATTCTGCTCGGACTTGGCGGTGCGTTCAGCTATGGCTTTGCGGCGCTCGCCGCGCGGCGATTGCTCAAGAACGTGCCGCCGCTTGGCGCCGCAGCTTTTCAGTTGATCGCCTCGACGCTGATGATGGCGATCGTCGCCGGCGCGACGGAGCAGCCGTGGCGTCTTCCGATGCCGGGGATCGCGACCTGGCTCGCCGTGCTCGGCCTCGCCGGTCTGTCGACGGCATTGGGCTACATCATCTTCTTCAGGGTGCTGCAGCGCTCGGGTGGGACGAATGTCATGCTGGGGACATTGCTCGTTCCGGTGACGTCCATCCTTCTCGGCTGGCTTGTACTCGGTGAGGCGATTTCGGTGCAGGAAGTCATCGGCGCAATCGTCATCGGCAGCGCGCTGCTGGTGATCGACGGGCGCATTCTGCATCTGCTGCGGCGCACGCTATAAGTTCCAGATCGCCGTTTCACCGCGCGGAAAATCGTAGCGCTTGCCAGCCGCTATCCTGCTTGCGACACTCTCCACAAAACAAGACTACAAAACACAGGGGAGAGAACGATGCCGGGTCGTCGCAAAAACCTTGCTGCCCTCGCCATGCTTGCTGCCGGCGTGCTCGTCACGACACCGGCCTCGGCGCAGAAGAAATACGACCCCGGCGCCACCGACACTGAAGTGAAGATCGGCAACATCATGCCCTATAGCGGGCCGGCCTCGTCCTATGGCGTGATCGGTAAGACCGAGGCAGCCTTCTTCAGGATGATCAACGACCAGGGCGGCATCAACGGCCGCAAGATCACCTTCATCAGCTATGACGATGCCTATTCGCCGCCGAAGGCGATCGAGCAGGCGCGCAAGCTGGTCGAGAGCGATGAGGTCCTGCTGATCTTCCAGCCGCTCGGCACACCCTCGAACTCCGCGATCATGAAATACATGAACGCCAAGAAGGTGCCGCAGCTGTTCGTCGCCTCCGGCGGCACCAAGTTCGGCGATCCCAAGAACTTCCCGTGGACCATGGGCTTTCAGCCGAACTACCAGAGCGAGGGGCGGATCTACGCGAAATACATCCGTGACAAGTTTCCGAATAGCAAGATCGCTGTGCTCTGGCAAAATGACGACGCGGGGAAGGACCAGTTCAAGGGCCTGAAGGACGGTCTCGGCGACAAGGCCGGCATGATCATCGCCGACAAGTCCTACGAGGTCAGCGATCCCTCGATCGACTCGCAGATCGTCGCCCTGCACGATTCCGGCGCGGACATCTTCTTCTCGTGGGCCGCGCCAAAGGGTTCGGCGCAGGCGATCCGGAAGGTCGGCGAGCTCGGCTGGAAGCCGAAATTCTTCCTCGCCAACACGGCCACGTCGATCGCATCGGTACTGAAGCCCGCCGGGCTCGACTATGCGAAAGACATCATCTCGACCGCGTATCTCAAGGACCCGACCGATCCGACCTGGGACAAGGACCCGGCCGTGGTGAAGTGGCGCGAATTCATGGACAAATATTACCCCGATGGCGACAAGGCCAATGCCAACAACCTGTATGGCTATGTGCAGGCCGAGGCGATGGCGCAGGTGCTGAAGCAATGCGGCGACAACCTCACGCGCGAGAACGCGATGAAGCAGGCCACCAGCCTGAAGAATTTCCACACCGATCTGATGCTGCCCGGCATCATGGTGAACACATCGGCAGATGATTACTTCCCGATCGAGCAGATGCAGTTGATGCGCTTCAACGGGCAGGCCTGGGAGCTGTTCGGCGACGTCATCACGGGCGAGGTCGGCCACGAGCGCAGCCAGTAGTCAGGATTCAGCGCCGGCCCTGGTCTTCAGCACCATGCCGCCGGCGACGCCGACGCAGAGCACATACATCCACCCCTCGTGGAAATCGAACAGATGCGAGTTCAGCAGCGAGCTCGCGATGTTCTGAACGACGGCGACGAGGCCGATCCAGGCGGCAAGACCTTGGCCCAGGGCATCTCCTTCCATGAACAGGCGAAGGTGGGCAATCCACATCGCATAGAGAAGGACTACTCCGAGCAGGCCCCATTGCATGGCGACGTTGAGGGTCTGGTTGTGCGGATTGCTGACGATCTCCGCATCGAGGCTGCTGCCGCTGGTAGCGGCGCGCTCGAACTGCCGCTTGATCGAGCCGGTGCCATGGCCGATCAAGGGCGCCTCGGTGAAGGCGTGGAGCGCCTTGCGCCAATAGGTCAGCCGCTGCGCGGTCGAGGCGCGGCTGAGGTCCTCATGGCCACGGTGATATTCGACCGCGATGTCGGTGATGCGCTGGCGCAGATAGGGCGACGTCGTCCAGGCCAGCGCGCTCGCGGCGACAGCGCCCGCGAGCAGGAGCAGTGCCGCCCGCTGACTGAGGTGCTTCCAGGCAAACAGGGCGAGCAGCACGGCGATGCAGAGCAGCGCCGTGCGGGCGGATGCGACGAACACCATGTTGGTGACGAACAGCAGGATCAGCGCCAGGCACGCGGCCGTGGCGACCATGCGTCTGTCGCGCCAGAAATTCAGCGCGGGCAGCGCAAGCGCAAAGGCGCAGAGGGTGAATTCCTGGCTCTGGTCGATGTAGTTCTTGACGGGAACGCCCGCCGACGCCGTCGTGGTGATCTTCCAGGCGGGATCGAGCAACACGATCCAGGAATAGACCGCAAGCAGCGCGCAGGAGCCGAGAAAGGCGAGGCAGACCCATAGGCCGCGCTCCGACCGGCTGAAATGGTAGAGCAGCGCCGGGATCAGCACGAGCTTGGCGACCGGCTTGATCGCATACAGCCGGTCCGCCCACGCACCGTCGGACCAGAGCGTCCCGACGAGGGCGAGCAGCAGGAAGGCAAAGGGCAGCGCGAACGCGGGCCGGGCGAGCTGCCGCCCGTAGGCGCGCCAATCGATCGTCGGCGTCACCGCCAGCAGCCAGAGGCCGACGAGGATCGACGGCGCCGTGGTCGACCAGGGCAGCGAGGCCGCGATCAGGACGGCGAGCCCATCGGTGGTCCCCTTCAGCGCGGCCGAATTGCCGAGGGCGGGCCGGCGGCCATGTCCGTATTCGGCGTTCATCCCTACGATGCCAGCTGTGCGGCGGCGAGGCTGTCGCTGTGCACCTCATGTCCGAGGAAATCGCGGGCCTGGCTCTCGTAGCCGAAGCGCGCGGCGAGCTCGCTGCGCCGCGCCTTGATCCTGCCGCGGCACTCCTCCTGCCGCGCCAGCACGCGGGTGACGGAGGCCGCGATCGAGTCGGTCGAGAACGGGTCGAAATAGTCCGCAAGTTCGCCCGCGACCTCGCGGAACACCGCGATATCAGAGCACAGCACCGGCGTATTCGCGGCCAGCGCCTCGATGATCGGCACGCCAAAGCCTTCGGCGAAGCTCGGCATGATCAGCCCGTGGGCTTCGGCAATGAGGGCGGCCTTCTCATGCTCGTCGACATAGCCGGCAAAGCGGACGTTCGGCGGCAGATTGCGCATCCGGTTGATCTCGCCGGCATAGCCGATCACGACGAGGTCGGCCTGCGGCACGCCGCGGAAGGCGCGGATGACGGTGGCGACGTTCTTGCGCGGTTCGTTCGAGACGATGACGACAAAGCTCGGCCGCCCCGGACGCCCCGACGGGGCTGGCAGGTGCAGGACATCCGGGGCGTCGAACCGGGTGCGGGGATACACGACCCGCGCCGGCAGGTGGGCAAATTGCGGCAACAGGTCCCTGAACCGCATCATGCTGTAGTTTGAGACGAAGGCGAGCTCGTCGGCCTGCCGCAGGCTGGTGAACAAGCGCGACAGGAACAGCCGTGTCGCGACGTCGCTGAGCTTGAGGTCGGTGAGCGGCAGCAGATCGTGGACCACGCAGATCACCTTGGCGCCCGGTTTGCGCCGGATCGCGACCCGCGTCGGCGTGTCCACCACGATGACGTCGTAGTCGCGCGCGTCGACCCGCGGCGGCGGCAGCAGGAAGAAGGCGGAGGAATCCTGATAGCTGTAGAAGCCGGGCTCGAGCTGGAACTCGCGGAACAGCTCGAGGTGGCGCAGGTCGGGCGGGACGTATTCGATCGCGCCGGTCTTGTTCTCGATCCGCCGGGCATTCAATCCGCGCAGTCCGATGGCGCGCAGGAAGCAGAGGACGTAGTCCGGCGATACCGACATGGCCGCCTTGTGGCGCAACCAGTCGAGCGTGCACCGCAGGCCGTTGCGCGCCAGCGGCTCGGCCATGTTGATCTCGTCAAGGAAACGATAGAGTGCGAGCAGCTCGATGTTGCGCGCCTCCGACGGAAACAGCTTTGTCCGCAGCTCGCGCCGGCGCAGCTTGCGATAGCGCCGCGAGGTCTCGACCAGCAGCGTCAGCTCATGGCCCTCGGCCGCGAGCGAGCGCATCAGCTCGCGCGTGAAGTGGAAGATGCCGCGCTTGTGGTTGGGCTCGCCCAGCGCCTCGGAGACGACGAGGATGGTCTGTTTCATGCGCGTTTCTCGCGGAGCTCGAAGGCGTGCGTGGCAGGCGGCTCGACCGTCACGGTCGAGGCGATGCGGCCGTGATCGAGGTTGATGATGCTGGAGCAGATGCGGCGCAGCAGCGGCTGGTCGTGCGAGGCGATGATCACGATCGCCGCCTGCGCGACGAGGTGTTGCAGCCGCCGCTCGGCCTTCTCGGCAAAATGCTCGTCGACGACGCTGAGCCATTCGTCGAGCAGGAGGATGTCGGCCGGGAAGGCGGTGGCGGTGGCGAACAGCACCCGCATGAGCATTCCCGAGGAGAACATCCGCAAGGGCAGCCGCTGCATCCGCGTCTCGAGCTCGGTGAACGCCCAGATCTCGTCGATCACGCTGCGGGTCGGCTTGCGGCCGCTGATCCGCAGCAGCAGCGCGATGTTGTCCTCCGCCACGAAGTCCAGGTTAACGCCGGCGTTCAGGCCGAGCAGGGGCACGATGTTGCCCCTGACGGCGAGACGGCCGCTGCTCGGCGGGTACACGCCGGCGATGAGACGCAGCAGCGTCGACTTGCCGGAGCCGTTGGGGCCGGCAAGCCCGATGCGGGCGCCGGGCTCGGCCTCGATCGTGACATTGTCGACGGCGCGGATGGTCCGCATCTCGCCCGGCTCGCGGATCAGGTGGCCGAGCAGCCGCCGCTTCAGCGAGAAGTCGTAGGCGCCGTAGAGCGGATAGTCGAGACAGACGTTGCGCAGGCTGATCGAGACCATGGTCAGATCCAGAATGCGGCTTTGCGCAGGTGAACCAGCGTCAGCACGCTCGCAAAGATCAGCAGCGCCAGGGTGACGAGGACGTAGACGAGGCTGGTGGGGTCGACATGGCCGCCCGCAAGCGGCTCGCGCCACACCGCGAACAGGTGCGTCAGGGGATTGAGCCGCATCACCGTCGCGCGGTGGTTGATCATTTCGGCTGACCAGATCACGGGCGAGGCGAGGAAGGCGAGCATCAGCGTGGATTCGATGATCGGCTTGAGGTCGCGATAGCGCGTTGCCATCGCGCCAAGGACGAGGCTCAGGGCGAAGGTACAGGCCACGAACAGCAGCAATCCGGGCAGCGCCGCCAGCGCGTGAGAGAGGTCGTGGGGCGACAGGACGAGCCACAGCAGCAGCGGCACGCAGGCGTTATGCAGCGCGAACAGTCCCTGGCGGAACGTGCATTGCAGCAGGAAGATCACCGGCGGCAATGCCCGGTCGCGGATCAGGCTCGCGGAGTTCTGCAGCGCCGTGGTCGCGTCCAGCACCACGCTGTTGAGGAAGGTCCAGGCCGTCATCGACAGCGCCAGCATGGGGAGCCGCGACAGGATGTCGGCGTTCGAGATCTGGCCGATCACCGAGCCCAGCACGACGACCACGATCGCCATCTGCAGCGACATCCAGAACGGTCCGAGCAGCGAGCGCACGTAACGGTGCCGCATGTCGGACCAGGCCAAGGCGGCCGCGATCCGGACGCTGTCCTGCCAGCCCGTCGCCTGCGGCGGCTCGGCCGCGGCTGCCGATTCCCTGCAGGGCGCGGTGACGGCGTTGCGGTAGACGGTTTCCATGCCTTCCCGGAAGGCCGTGGTGGAATAGCGGGTGAGCGCGCGGGTGCGGGCCGACAATCCCATGCGCCGGCGGCGCTCGGGGTCGTGGATGAGGGTGTCGATGGCGTCCCCGAGCATGTCCGGATTGCCGGGCGGCACGGTGATGGCTTCCATGCCGTGGCGGGCGACGCGCGGCACGGCCGTATCGAGTGCCGTGTTCACGACCGGGCGCCCGGCGGCCATGGCCTCGAGCTGGACCAGACCAAAGGTCTCGGCGTTGGTCACCGACGACATCACGAAGACGTCGGACAGGCACATCAGCTTGACGCGCTCGCCGTCGCTGACCGAACCGAGCAGGCGGACGCGATCGCCGACACCGAGCTCCCCGATCAACTGCTCCAGCCGCGCTCGTTCGGAGCCTTCTCCGATGATCCAGACTTCGAACTTGCGGTTGACGGCGGCGCGGATCAGCATGTCGAACCCCTTGTAGGGCACCAGCCGGCCGCAGGCGAGCACGAGCCGGCCGCGGTCGTTGACATGGTTCGGCTCGATCTGCGGGCAGTCGTAACCGGAGGTGTCGATGCCGAACGGCACGACATGGCATTTGTCGTCGAATTCGCGCAGCAGCGGCGTGGTCTCGACCAGGACGTGGTCCGACACGATGATCGCCCTGGCCCGGCGCAGGGTTCGCCGCATCAACGGTTCGACGAACCAGCGCAGGCCGGCATGGGTGACGATGTCGGCGTGCCAGTGCACCACCAGCGGCCGTTTGGCGCCGAATCCCAGCGCGAAAACGAGATCGGCGAGCGGGAAGGGCGCGTGGAGCGCGAGCAGATCGTGCTCGGCGATTTTGCGCCACAGCCGCCACGGATAGGTCGGGGCGGCGGGGAGCGACAACAGGTTGCCGAACGAGCGGACGCGCTCGACCGGCACGTCGTTGACGACGAGCGCGCGCGGCTCGGCCGATTGTGAGCAGACCAGCACGGCTGAGGCAAAGGCGTCCTTCAGGCTGGCGCAGATGTCGCGGATCACCGTCAGCGTGCCGCCGAACAGGTCGGGATAATAGATCTTGAAGATGTGGAGCACCGACGGGCGGCGCGGGATTTCGGGCAAGACTTCCTGCAAGGTTTCCTGGCTGTGATGCATGGCGGCGTCAGCCTGCGAGAAGTGCTGCGACGAACGGTGCGGCCAGCACCGAGAGGAAGATCACGCCGCGCAGCAGCGCCGGCAGGATCGGCTCGATTGTGCCGTGCCCCCGGTCGGGAGCCGGCACGGCACGTAGCGAGCTGGAATTGCGGACCAAGCGGTCAGCCATGGGTGTGTGTCCCTTTACGTCGCGCCCCTCAGTGGCGTCTCGTATATGTGGGAAAATTTACCACGTCAAATGCAAAATGGGAAAATGTGGGATTGTGTCCCACGTGTGGCGCAGGTACAATTCAGACATGAACGCCAAGTCCGGGTCCAAAGCAGCGGCTGCGCAGCCGGATGCCGCCGCGAAGCTGCACGCGCCGCTGGCGCGGCTGCTGCGCCCGCTCGTGCGGCTCTGCATCCGCAGCGGCATGACCTTTCCGGCGCTGGCGCAACTGCTTCGCGAGCTGTTCGTCAACGTCGCCGAGCATGATTTCGCGCTGGAAGGCAAGGAGCAGACCGACAGCCGCGTCAGCCTGCTCACCGGCGTCCATCGCAAGGAGGTGGCGCGGCTGCGCGGCGCCGGCGCGCCCGTGAACGAGACGCCGGCGGCGGTGTCGCTGACGAGCGCCGTGATCGCGCGCTGGCTCGCCGCGCCCGAGTTCACCGATGCGAAGGGCGAGCCGCTGGCCCTGCCGCGCACGGCCGAGGGCGATGCGCCGTCGTTCGAGCAGCTCGTCGCCTCCGTCACCAAGGACGTGCGCCCGCGCGCGGTGCTCGACGAATGGGTCGACCGCAAGCTCGTCACCATCAACGCGTCCGACGAGATCGAGCTGGTCGAGGCCGCCTTCGTCCCATCAGGCGAGGACGACGGCAAGTGGCACTATCTCGGCCGCAATCTGCACGACCATATCGCTGCGGCCGAACGTAACGTCTCGGGCGCAGCGCCGCGCTTCCTCGAGCGCGCGGTGCATTACAACAACATCTCGCCGAAGCTCGCGCGCCGCCTCGAAGCGCGCTCGCGCGAGCTCGCGATGGACGCGCTGAAGACGGCCAACCGCGAGGCCAACCGCGCGCTCGCCAAGGACAAGGGCGGTGAGGCCCGCTGGAATTTCGGTATCTACATCTACAGCGAAGATGCCGACGACGAGGGCGAGTCCAGGGAGGGCGGCAAAGAAGGTGGTTCCTCATGAGCCGGTCGCCGCTCATATCCCGCCGGCTGCTGCTGACGGGCCTCTGGCTCGCCGGCACGGCCATGACGCGGGCGCAGGTCGGGCGCGGTACCGACCAGGGCATCGGCGGCACCGGGCTCACGCGCGGTGACGACCACGGCATCGGCGGCACCGGCATCGTCGGCGTGATCCAGCGCTTCGGCAGCATCTACGTCAACGGCGAGCGCATCACCTACGCCAGTGATGTCCCCGTCCGGATCGATGGCGAAGCGGCGAGCCCCAAAGCTCTGCGGGTCGGCCAGCTCGCACGCGTGGTCGCGACCCGCCGGGCCGACGGCACGCTCGTCACGCGCAACATCGCGATTGCGAGCGAGGTCGCAGGTCCGGTCGAATCCGTGAAGGGCAACGAGCTGACCGTGCTCGGCCAGAAGATCGTCGCGAGCGACAAGGAGAGCAAGCTCCGTACCGGCACGCAGGTGGCGGTCTACGGCCTGCGCCGCAGCGACGGCGTGATCGTCGCAAGCCTGGTCGAGCCGCGACGCGAGGCAACCGAGCGTGTCACCGGGCTCGTCGAGCGCGGGCCCGACGGGCTGCGCATCGGCGGGCTGAGGCTGAACGGCGTCGATCCCTTGCTGGTCGGCCAGCGCGTCCAGGTCGAGGGCAGCGCGAGCCAGGGCGCGATGCAGGCCGCGCGCACGCGGATCGACGATTTCTCGGATCTGGTCGGCGCAAGCCGCCTGTCGATCGAGGCTTACGTGCAGCGGGCCGGGGCGAACCTCCAGCTCGGCTCCGGCTTCGTCGCCCGTGACGGCTCGCGCTTCGGACCGGCGGCCGGCGAAGCGCGTATGGTGGTCAACGGTGTGTTCGACCGCTCGCGCGGCTTCCAGGTGGATTCGGCACAGGCCATCGGCCAGAGGTCGGGAGCACCTCCGTCCGGCGGTGGCAGTCCCAACCGGTCGCCCGGCGGCTCCATCCTGCATCCGAATCGTACCGCGCCAAACCCGACCGGTGGTCAGCCCGGTGCACCGGGCGCGCCTGCGCCCGGATCCAGCCCGGGTGCAAGCCCCGGCCCGGCACCGACGGGCCCGAGCGGCCCGTCAGGCCCGGGCGGCATGGGCTCGCCCGGCGGACCGATGGGGCCCGGCGGCGGCATGGGTGGTGGTGGCTTCGGAGGTCCCGGCGGTGGGATGGGGGGCGGCCGGCGCTGAGCAGAACCGAGGCGCACGCTGAGCGCGCCTCGGCCTTCCTTGCTCAGGGCATCTTGACGTGAGGCTCGCGCTCCCAGACCCGCAATTTGGCGAGGCTGTCGACAAACGACTTGGCCTCTTTCGCGCTTGCGATCGCGATGCAGCCTTCATCGAAATCTTCGGAAGCAATGCCGGCTTTTTCGAACAGCGGCAGCGCCGCATCGACGTAGCCGATGAACTTGCAGTGCGCGAACGCGTCGGCGAGGAAATCGCGTGCCGAGGATTCCAGCAACAGATCGTTCATCGCATCTGCAGCAGGCAGAAGCACCACCGCGTCGTAGAGAACCGACGGTCCTCCGTCGATCATCTGATCGGCGTCGATCCAGCTGCCGTCGCTGGCTTCAGCGCCCGTCACCTTCGGTGCGATGATCTCGAAGGTCGCTCCGGCCTTGTCGAGGGCGGCCTTGAGGGCCTTGAGGAGGCTTGCGTCCGAACCGTCGGTGACGAGGATACCCAGCTTGCGCCCCTCGAAGCGCTCCGGACCGTTTTCAACGATGCTCAGGGCGGGGGAAGGATCGAGATCCTGACGCGTGGGCACGGCTGCATCGGCAGGTTTCGGCATCTTCTGCAGGCCGAGCTTGTCTGCGACCTTGCTCGCCAGTGTCTCGTCGATATTGAGGAGATGCGAGACCATGCGCTCCCGGATCGCCGGAGTTTTCACCTTGCTCAGCTCGAACGTCAGGGCTGCAGCAATGTGCGACTGCTCTCCCGCGGTCTGACTGACGAAGAACTGACGGGCCTGGCTGTAATGGTCCGCGAAGCTTTCGGCACGCAGGCGGCGCTTGGCGCCTTGCTCCACCTCGGCGAACGGTGTGAAGCCGCGCTGCGGCGACTCTCTCGGGCCTTCGCCGAAGGAGTTCGGCTGGTAATTGACGCGACCGACCGGATTGCGCATCGCCATGTGTCCGTCCTGCTGGAAGTGAGCGAACGGGCATTTGGGGGCGTTGATCCGGATGTGCGTGAAATTGGGGCTTCCCAGCCGTTTCAGCTGCGTGTCGAGGTACGAGAAATTGCGTCCCTGCAGCAGGGGATCGTTGGAGAAGTCGATGCCCGGCGGAACGTTCTGGGTCATGAAGGCGACCTGCTCGGTCTCCGCGAAGAAATTGTCCGGCATCCGGTCGAGCACCAGCCGTCCGACCGGAACGGGCGGCAGGATTTCTTCGGGAATGAGCTTGGTCGGATCGAGCACGTCGAACTCGAAGGCGTCGGCAAAGTCCTGATCGAACAGCTGGAGCTGCAGCTCCCATTCCGGGAAATTGCCGGTCTTGATGGCGGTCCATAGATCGCGACGGTGGAAGTCGGGATCGGCGCCGTTGATCTTGACCGCCTCGTTCCACACGACCGATTGCAGGCCGAGTTTCGGCTTCCAGTGGAATTTGACGAAGGTGGATTCGTTCTTGGCATTGACGAGCCGGAACGTATGAACGCCGAACCCTTCCATGAAGCGGAACGAGCGTGGGATGGCGCGGTCGGACATCACCCACATGATCATGTGCATGCTCTCGGGGGTGAGGCTTATGAAGTCCCAGAAATTGTCATGCGCCGATTGGGCTTGGGGAAATGCGCAGTCCGGTTCTTCCTTCACGGCGTGGACCAGGTCGGGAAACTTGATGGCGTCCTGAATGAAGAAGACCGGGATGTTGTTGCCGACGATGTCCCAATTACCTTCCTGCGTGTAGAGCTTGACCGCAAAGCCCCGCACGTCCCGGGCGAGGTCGACCGAGCCCTTGCTTCCGGCAACGGTTGAGAACCGGACGAAGGCGGGTGTCTTTTCGCCCGCGCGCTGAAACAGGTCGGCCTTGGTGTATTTGGCGAGCGATTTGTAAGTCTCGAAGAATCCATGCGCCGCGTAGCCGCGCGCATGCACGACCCGCTCGGGGATGCGTTCGTGGTCGAAGTGGAAGATCTTCTCGCGAAAGTGGAAATCTTCGAGCAGGGTGGGCCCGCGGGGCCCGACCTTTAGCGAGTTCTGGTCGTCGGACACCGGGCCGCCCTGGGCCGTGGTGAGGACGCTCGCTTTGCCGGCCGCGGTTTGATGAAGCTCGCCACCTTCGCCACGTTCCAGCTTCTGGTCGTGGATGGTTGCCGTCCTCGCGGATACGCGAGGTGATTTCGTCGTCTTTGCCATCGTGAGGATCTCCGGGGGCGCCCATGGAGTCCTTCAAGCCGCCTGCGGAGGTTCCGTTCCTAGTGGGAGGCGGCCTCTTGTGGCCTTATACCTAGCCCGCGCTGAGGCGCACGCCGGCGCGCAGGAATTTCTGCGGATCGACCGCTTCGCCGTCGATGCGGGTTTCGTAATGCAAATGCGGACCGGTGGAGCGGCCGGTCGATCCGACGAGGCCGATGACCTGGCCGAGCTTCACGATCTCGCCGACCTTGACGTTGATCTCTGAGAGATGGCCGTAGCGGGTCGAGAGCCCGTTGCCGTGATCGACCTCGACCATGCGGCCATAGCCGCCGGACCAGCCGGCCGAGACGACCTTGCCGTTGGCGGTGACGCGCGCGGGATCGCCGGTGGCGGCACGGAAGTCGAGACCGGTATGCATCGCAGGCCGGCCGAGGAAGGGATCGCTGCGCACGCCGAATCCGGAGGTGAATTCGACTTCGCCGATGACGGGCTTGCGGTAGGGCACCAGCGCCAGCGTGCGATTGAGACGATCCATCTCGGCGCGCGTGGTGTTGATGCGAGAGAGCTGCTTCTCGAACGGGCCGGCATTGGCCGTCAGCTTGACGGGGACGAAAGGACCGCCCATCGCGGAGCGCGGCACGGCGGCTTCGAGGCTGGCGAGATTGAGGCCAAGATCGCTGACGACGCCGCGCATCCGGCGCATGCGTGAATCCATGCCTTCCTCGACGGCGCTGAGCGCCGCGATCTGGCGACGCTCGACCTGGTCAAGCGAGGTGGTCAGCCGGACCAGGACGTTGTCGAAACCCTGGTTCTTGGCGAATTGGTTGGTCGGCGGCGCGATGACGGCCGGCGCACGCGATTCGAGTCTCGCCTCGCGATCAGGGGGCGCGACGAAGATCACGGTGTCGCTGATCGGTGACGGCTTCGGTGTGCCCTGCGTCGCGCCTTGATTCGCGCCCTGGCTCGAATCGCCGCGCTGCGGGGTTGCGCGTGGGATCGACCCGGTCACGTCGGGCATGGCGCCAAGCGCCGTCGCCCGGGACTCCAGCGCCGTCTGGCGCTTCATGATCTGGTCGAGCTTCTGGTCGAACTGCTCCTGGTCGAGCAATTGGCGGCTGGTGGTACGGTCGACCTTGGCGCGCAGCTCGGTGATGCGGTCCTCATAGGCGTATTGCATCTCCGCCTGGCGGGCGATCAGCCGGGTCAGGACGTCGTCGCGGAAAGCAAAATACGTGGCGGTCGCCGCCGACCAGAGCCCGAGCAGTACGACCGTGCCGACCACGATCCAGAATACGACAGGTCCGAGCCGGACCTGCTTGCCGTGATGCACGATGGTGTAGGCGTCGTCGGTCGCGGGAGGGGGAATCGCGGCTGCCACGACCGCAGCCGAACGGCGCTGGAAGGCGCGTCCATGGTCGTGCGGGTGATGTTGGGGGTACTGCGAGAAGTGGGCAGAACTTTTCGACATCGGCACTCCGGCGCCGGTCGGAATGGTTCCTTACGGCTCAATTGCCGCAGCAATCTGGGCCGGTCATGGTTAATTTTCCGGAAATGGGAGCGCTCAAATCTAGCGGACTGGTTAAAGGCTTCTTGCCGCTTCCAGCACCTGATCGGCGTGGCCGTCGACCCGTACATTGCGCCAGACCTTGGCCACCTTGCCGTCGGTCCCGATCAGCAGCGTGGTCCGAAGAATCCCGAGGAAGCTCTTGCCGTACATGGATTTTTCGCCCCAGGCGCCATACGCTTCCAACATCTCGTGCGTCTCATCCGAAATGAGAGGAATGGTCAGCTTGTGCTTGTCGCGGAACTTCTCCTGGGCCCTTAACGGATCGGCCGAGATGCCGAGCACCGCGGTACCGGCAGCAGCAAAAGCGTCGGCCAGCCGTGTGAAGTCGATCGCCTCCCTGGTGCAGCCGGGCGTGTCGGCGCGGGGATAGAAGAACAGGACGAGCTTGCGGCCGGCATAATCGGCCAGGGTGACCACGTCACCGCCGTCGCGGGGCAGGCGAAAGGCGGGGGCCTTCTGGCCCTCGGCCAGGGCGGACTTAGTCATCGCTTTGGCCTTCACGGGCATGGCCGCCGATTTGGAGGAATTTAACTGCTTCGATGCGGCCCCATGTGACCCTGATTTTGATATGCTCCCGGTTGATTTGCTCGCCGGCGTCCGCTGTGTTTTCGCGGACTTTGTTTGAGTCGTTGCCCGCGCTTTCGGGGCCTTCTTTTTAGTTGTCGGACTGCCGGAGGGCGTTTTGGACGATTTCTTTCGGGATTTCTTGGACATACGCCTTCCTTTCGTCGCTTTCGGCGGGTCAACCAAAGCGGTATTGCAGCTCTCGTCCGCTGTGTCGGAATCGCGCCCTCGGCTGGGCGAGTCTGACGGCAGCGGGGTATGGTTACAAGGAATTCCACGCACCACCCCACTGCTCGTTGAACGCGCTCCCGGGGCGAAATGACGAACAGCAGGAATATTCGAGGTATGGCGGCAACGCCGGGGCGGGGAGCATCGATCCCCGTCGACGGCTGCGGTCCCGGCGGCGCTCAATCCCACGATGGGCGCCTGTATCGAGAGGCAATGGCAAGGAATACGTCGCCCCAGGATTACAATCGGGATTTCGATCGGCGCGGCGGCCAGCAGGAGCCGCAGGAATGGGACGACGCCGACTGGGATCCGGATCAGGAAGCGGCGGCGCGCCGACGGGCGCGGCGGCTGTTGTCGCGTTCCAATTCAGGCTTTCATCGCTTTGGTGACGGATTCGGCTCGTTGCGCCGCTGGCTCGGCGGAGGCCGCTGGCTGAAGCGGATGGCCATCGTGGTGGGGGCCCTGCTCGTCATCTTCGTCGGCTGTTTCGGCGCGCTGTGGTGGCGGCTTGGCGCGGGGCCGATCAATCTCGACATCGCGACGCCCTGGCTCGCTGCCGCGATCGAGGACAATATCGGCCACGGCAACACGGTCGAGGTCGGCGGCACCCAGATCGAGCGGGTCGGGCGGGTTCGCATCGCCGTGCGCATCCGCGACATCATCGTGCGCGACCGCGACCGCGCCATCGTTGCCAGTGCGCCGAAGGCAGAGGTGAAGCTGTCGGGTGCGGGTCTGCTGATGGGGCACCTGCGTGCCGAAAGCCTCAATCTCGTCGACGCCGAGCTCGCGATCCGGATCGCGCCTGACGGCACCGTCACGGTCTCGGCCGGCGACACCGCAAAACCGCTCGCAACCGGCGTGGCGTCCAAGAAGGATGCGGGCCTGCCGCCGACATTCCCGCGCAACGGTGTCCCGCCGCCGCCGTTCGCGACGGCACCTGCGGGCCAGGATCCATCTCAAGCCGCCCCGCAGGCCACGGCCCAGAGCGGAATTCTTCAGGGCCTCGACTGGCTCGACAGCCTGAGCATGACCGGCCTCGACGGACAGAACCTCAACGAGATCGGTCTGAAGAACGGCAATCTGATCGTCGACGATCAGCAGCGCGGCAGCAAATGGTCGTTCGAGAACATCACGCTCAGCCTGCGCCGGCCGACCCGTGGTGGTGTCACGCTCAGCTTCGGCGAGGAGGGCGCACGTCCCTGGTCGCTGCGTGCCACGATCGGCCCTGCCGAGAACGGTGTGCGCTCGGTCGACATCCGCGCCGACAAGGTTTCCACCGCCAACATCCTGCTGGCGTTGCGGGTGAAGGACCTCACCTATACGGCCGACCTGCCGATGACGGGAGAGCTCAAGGGCGAGCTCGGCCGCGACGGCGTGCCGACCTTCTTCCGCGGCAAGGTCGCAATCGGCGCGGGCAACATCATCGACACCGACACACCCGACTATCCGATGGCGATCGACTCCGCCGAGATCAACGTGGAGTGGGACGCCAATCGGCGGGTGCTGGTTGCACCGTTCAAGATCCTGTCGGGTGCGAACCGTCTGACGCTGCTGGCCCATCTCGAGCCGCCCAACGGCACCGTCAACGACTGGCAGCTCGGTTTCAGCGGCGGCTCGATCCTGCTCGGCGGCATCGACAACGAGCCGCCACTGGTCTTCAACCGCATCGCGATCGGCTTCCGCTTCGACACCGACCACAAGCGCATGCTGCTGACGCAGGCCGACATCAGCAATGGCGAGATCGGCGTCGCCGGCACGGGGGCCATCGACTATTCGGGCGAGCCGCGGCTGACGCTGGGCTTTGCGGGAACGCCGATGTCGGCCTCCGCGCTCAAGCGGATGTGGCCGACGCTCGTCGTTCCCGAATTACGGGAATGGGTGATCGAGCGGATCGAGCGCGGCACGCTCCAGCGCATCGAGATCGGCGTCAATTCACCGACCAAGAACCTGCCGCGCAAGGGCCCGCCGATTCCCGACGACGGCCTGTCGGTCAACATCGTCGCGAGCGGCGTCGCGGTCCGTCCCGTCGATGGCATGCCTGTGGTGCACGACGCCGATCTGAAGGCGCGCGTGACAGGGCGCACCGCGACCGTGAATATCGCCCAGGGCATCGCCGATACGCCGGCGGGCCGCAAGGTCACGATCTCCGACTTCGTGTTCGAGGTGCCGGACATGGCGCCCAAACCGTCGCCGTCACGGACCAGGTTTCGCGTCGACGGCCCCGTGCCCGCGGCGGCTGAGATGCTTGCCAACGACCGGCTGAGCGACCTGTCGTCGACCGTCGTCGATCCCAACACCAGCAAGGGCACGTTCACGGCGAACATCCAGCTCGGCATGCCGGTCAAAGGCGAGCTGACCAAGGCCGACACCGTCTATTCCGTCACCGCCGATCTCAACGGCTTCTCAGCCGACAAGCTGGTGATGAACCAGAAGCTGGAGGCCAACAACCTCAAGATATCGGCCAGCAACCAGGGCTATCAGGTCAAGGGCGACGTCAAGATCAACGGCCAGGCGGCCTCGCTCGACTATCGCAAGCCAGCCGAAGGCGATGCGGACGTCAAATTGCAGGCGACGCTGGACGACGCCAGTCGCGCGCGCCTGGGATTCGATCTCAGTCCCGCCGTGAGCGGATCGGTGCCGATCAAGCTGTCGGGCAAGATCGCCGGCGGGCCCGACCAGACGACGAAGCTCGGCATCGAAGCCGACCTGACTTCGGTGAAGCTCGACAACATTCTGCCCGGCTGGGTCAAGCTGCCAGGCAAATCGAGCAAGGCGACGTTCAAGGTGGTGCCGACCGCGCAATCGACGCGCCTGGAGGACATCGTCATCGAAGGCGGCGGCGCCTCGATCAAGGGCTCGGTCGAGATCGATCCGAACGGCGATTTGATGAATGCGAATTTCCCGATCTATTCGCCGTCCGATGGCGACAAGACGTCGCTGAAGGTTGAGCGCGGCCAGGACGGAGTGGTGCGCGGCACCATGCGCGGCGACGTGTTCGACGGCCGCGGCTTCCTGAAGTCGGCGATCTCAGGCAATTCGAAGGACGATGCCAAGAGCAAGATGAAGAACGTCGATTTCGACATCGACGTAAAGCTCGGTGCCGTCGCGGGGTTCAATGGCGAGGCAATGCGCAGCGTCGATGCCAAGATGTCGAAACGCAGCGGCTCCATCAAGGCCTTCACCCTGAGCGGCAAGATCGGCCGCGACACGCCGGTGGCAGCCGATCTGCGCGGCGGCCGCGCCCAGGGCAGCCGCGAGGTGATCTACCTCCAGACCAACGACGCCGGCGCGCTGCTGCGCTTCACCGACACCTACACCAAGGCGGTCGGCGGCCAGATGGTGGTGGCGATGGAGCCTCCGACATCCGAGCCGAACACGTCGCGCGAGGGCCTCATCAACGTGCGGGACTTCACGGTGAAGGGCGAGGCGCAGCTCGAACGCGTCGCCGCCGGCGCTCCCAACGGGACCGGCAGCGGCGTCTCTTTCAGCGCGTTGCGCGCCGAGTTCACCCGGCAGAACGGCGCGCTGACCGTTCGCGACGGCGTGGTCAAGGGGCCGATGATCGGCGCTACGATCGAGGGCTCGATCGACTATCCCGGCAACCAGGTCTGCATGAGCGGCACCTTCGTGCCGATGTACGGCGTCAACAACATCTTCGGCCAGATCCCGTTGTTCGGAATCTTCCTCGGCGGCGGCAACAATGAGGGACTGATCGGCGTGACCTACGAGGTCGTCGGCACGCCCGCCGCGCCCGTCATGCGCGTCAACCCGATCTCGGCGATGGCGCCCGGCCTGTTCCGCAAGATCTTCGAGTTCAACACCGGCAAGCAGAACTCGCCGTTCGAGGAATTCCCGTCGCAGTCGAGCGACGGCTCGACCGGATCGGCGAGCAAGCTCTCGAGCGGCTGCAGCCTCGCAAGGCGGTAGAGGCTGGACTGAAGATGCCGTCATGCCCGGGCTTGTCCCGGGCATCCACGTTCTTTCTGTAAGCGCGGAGAACGTGGATGGCCGGGACAAGTCCGGCCATGACACCTGTCGAGGGATTTAGAGCAGGCGAAGCTTACGCCGCGCGCACGCCGGCCAGGAAGGTGCCGACTTCGCCGGAGAGCTGCTCGGCCTGCTTGGAGAGGTTCGAGGCGGCCGCGAGCACCATGCCGGCGGCGTTGCCGGTCTCGTTCGCCGCCGTGCTGACGCCGCCGATATTGGTGGTGACCTCCTTGGTCGCCTCCGCGGTCTGCGAGACGCTGCGGGCGATCTCGGCGGTGGCGGCGCCTTGCTCTTCGATGGCGGCGCCGATCGAGGCGGCGATGCGGCTGACTTCCTCGATGGTGGCGGTGATGCCGCCGATCGCGTCCACGGCCTCCTTGGTCGCGCCCTGGATCTGGGCGATCTTGTCGCCGATCTCACGGGTGGCTTCCGCGGTCTGGCTCGCGAGCGACTTCACCTCGGAGGCGACGACGGCAAAGCCGCGGCCGGCTTCACCGGCACGGGCCGCCTCGATGGTGGCGTTGAGCGCGAGCAGATTGGTCTGCGCCGCGATGCTGGAGATCAGCTCGGCGACGTGCTCGATCTGCTGGGCACCGTCCGACAGCGCGCGGACGATGGTGTCGGTGCGGCGCGCGCTGTCCACGGCGCGGCCGGTGACTTCCGCGGATTGCGCGACCTGGCGGCTGATCTCGGTGATGGAGGAGGACAGCTCTTCGGCGGCCGCGGCGACCGTCTGGACGCGCTGGCTGGCTTCGGTGGCGGCCGAGCCGACCACGGCGGCGCGGCGGTTGGTGCCTTCAGCCGTGGATGACATCGACTTGGCGGTGGTCTCCAGCTCGCCGGAGCCCGAGGCCATCAGGCCGACGAGCTGGCCGACGGAAGCGTCGAAGCGGTCGGCGAGCGAGATCAGCGCGTCGCGCTTTTCCTGCTCGCTGCGGGTCTTGGTGGCGACCTGCTCGGCCTCGAGCATGCGCGCGGTCAAAGCGGTCTGGCGCAGCACTTCGAGCGTCTCGGCCATGCGGCCGATCTCGTCGCCGCGATCGGTCTCCTCGACCGGCTTGTCGATGGCGCCCTCGGCGATCTCCTGCATGCGGGTCTTCTGGCGATCGAGCGCGCTCAGCACGTCACGGGCAATCAGCCAGGACAGCGTGGCCATCAGCAGCATCAGGCCAAGGCCGACCGCGGCGAGTTCGAGCGTGATCGCGCGCACGTCGGCGTCGATATCGTCGACATAGAGGCCGTAGCTGATGGTCGCGTTCCAGGGCGCGAACTTGCGGGCGAACACGGTCTTGCGGACGGCTTCGGTCTGACCGGGGCGGGGATAAAGGTAGGACGTCACGCCGCCCTGCGCGGACAGGTCGCCGGCCTTGATGATCGCGTCGGCGATGAGGACGCCGTTGGCGTCGATCGCGCCGGTGATCTTGCCCTCGAGCTTCTGGTTGGCGCCGTTCACGAGGATGGATGTGTCGGCGTTGTAGACGACCGGGTAGCCTTGGCCGGCATTGAAGTTCATCTGGCGACCGCGAATATGAAACTGGGCCTTGGCCTCGGCCTGCGTCAGTTTGCCGGCGGTGACGTCGTCCTGAACCGACTGGGCCAGGCTGTAGAGCATGTCGACCGCGGTTTTCATCTGCTGGACCCGGTCCTCCATCATGCGGCTCTTGCTGAGGAAGCCCGAGACCGCGATGATGGCCGTGACTGTGAGAGCCGCAAGGCAGACCATGCTGGCAAGCTTGGTGCGGATCTTCAGGTGGCTCAGCAACTTCATCGCAGCCTCTACGAAATGGTTGTTATTGCTCGCATCGGTAGCATGAAGTTCTTACTAATCATGAACATAGCCATGCGGCGACCTGCCGCGCGCGTGACCGGTCGCAGCCATGTGCGCAATCGTGCAGACGAACCGACATGCATCGGCGCACGCCAGCACGGATGCGGGCGACGATCGATCTCAGACTTTGGTGGTGAGCGAGTCTGGCAGGAGCGGCAATGAACCGATTCGCTCACCGCCTCGTCATGTCCGTGTTGCTCGCAGCGGCCCTCGTCCTGATCTGGACCGTGCTGGGCTCGCGCTAGATGACACCGGCAAGGCTGCCGATTAAGGCTGCCGATCAAGGCTGCCGATCAAGGCTGCCGATGCCATCCGTTGCTTGTGCGTTAATTGCGCGCGCGTGAGCATCGCGCAATGCGTCGCCGGTCGACCCGCTAGTCCTTGCCCATCGCCGCATCGGCGCTGACCGAACCGCCGCCGGCTGCCGAGAGGTAGAGGCAGGCGAAGCAGAACAGGATCGCCGCGGTGCCGCCATTGAGCAGCGGCAGGAACACCGGCGTGTCGCCCTTGAGCATGTGGCCCATGAAGTAGGCGAAGGCCATCTCGCCCGAGAGAATGAAAGCCGCGAGACGGGTGAACAGGCCGATCATCAGCAGCGCGCCAAGCACGAGCTCGATCGTGCCGGCCGTGTAGATCAGCGGCGGGATGTTCGCGAAGTAGGGGAGCACCGGAAACTTGAACAGCTTGGCGACGCCGTACTGAAACAGCAGCAGGCCGGTGATGAAGCGAAACAGGCTCAAGAGAACCGGTTGAAAGCGAACGAGATAGGGAAAGTTCATTGGTTTGTGCCCTCCATCCAATGGTTGCGACTTGGACCGCATTCAGTTGCACCCCGCAAGCCGCCCAAGCTCGATTCGCGCTGACATTTTTGTCATGTCGGACAAAACACCGCAGGCTGCGTTTTCAGCCGGGCGTGGTCCGCATTTTTTGCGTCTGTTCGCAGCGCGTCTGTCCGTAATTGTCCGGTGACGCCACTGCGCGCAGGTTACTTCCGGGAGACCTAGCGCCGCAAGGCCGGCACGATGAGGAACGGAATCATCCCGAGCACCACGCTCGCAAGTGCGAAGGCGAGCAGCGCGTTGTAGCCATGGGTCGCGTCATGGATCAGGCCGCCGCTCCAGGAGCCGAACGCCGAGCCGAGGCCGCTGCCGATCGAGATGGTGCCAAAGATGGTGCCGACGCGCTTGCCCCGAAAGATCTTCATCGCGGTTGCCGTGATCAGCGGCCCGCGCGAGCCCATCATGCTGCCGAAGCAGACGACGAAGCCGGTGAGCAGGATGACATCAGGATAATACTGCAGCAGCCAGAGCAGGAAGATGCCGATGATCGAGATCGCGTAGCTGAGCAGCACGGACGGCCGGCGCCCGATCAGCCCGTCGAGCGCTGAGACCCCGAGCATGCCGAACACCAGCACGACACCGGAAAAGCCCCAGGCGGTTGCGGCCTGGAGCGGCGGGAAGCCGGCATCGATCAGATAGGCGACGATCTGCGCCGCGATCGCATACATGCCGACCGCGGTGAAGAAGAAGGTCGAGAACAGCGCCCAGAAGGCGTGGTGGCGCATGGCGCTCACCAGCGTCCAGCCGTGATCGACGAAATCGGGGTCGGTCTTCTTGGCGACATGCGGCGAGCCCGATGCGAACAACCGCCATGGCAACAGCAGCAGCGGCACCAGCAGGCCGAGTGAGGCGAAGCCGAATAGCTGGTAGGTCTCGCGCCAGCCGAGATGATCGATCAGGAGCTGCGAGGCCGGCAGCAGCGCCAGCACGCCGCCGCCCATCGCCGAGTACACCACCGCCATCGCGGTCGGCAGCTTGGGGCCGAACCAGCGGCCGAGCAGGATCGAGTTCGGCACGTTGCCGATGAAGGCGACGCCGACGCCGACGCACAATCCGATCGAAAGCTGGAATTGCCAGAGCGATTGCGCGTGCGCCGCGATCAGAAAGGCCGACCCGAGCAGGAACAGTCCGAGTGCATAGACGATGCGTGGTCCGGAATGATCGAACAGGCGTCCGACCAGCGGCGCGGTCAGTCCGCTGATGAGCCAGGTCAGCGAGTAGATCGAGACGACCTGCGCACGATCCCAGCCGAAGTTTTCCGAGATCGGCTTGAGGAAGACGGTGAAACTTTCGCTGAGGCCGCGGCCGAGCACCGCCAGCGTGAAGCACAGCGCAAGCACGACGAGCGCGGTGCGCACCGCGCCTTGCTGCATCGCAGCTCCGTTGTCCCTGCTCGTTTCCCTGGGCGTGTTCTGGTCCATTGCCCGTCAGGGAGCGCGCTTCGGCGCGCCCTGACAAGCATCAAAAGCTCATACGCCTATGCAGGCCGGATGAGGACGTGCTTCTTCTTGCCGAACGACAGCTTGATCACGCCTTCCGGCGTCAGGCTGGCCGCAGACAGCACCATCTTCTCGTCGGTGACCGGCTCGTCGTTGACGCGCAGGCCGCCGCCCTTGATCTGGCGCCGTGCCTCGCCGTTGGAGGCGACGAGGCCGGCCTTGACGAAGGCGTTGAGCACGCCGAGGCCGGCGTCGAGCTCGCCGCGCGGAATTTCCACCGTCGGCAGGCTCTCGGCGAGCGCGCCTTCCTCGAAGGTGCGGCGAGCCGTTTCGGCTGCCTCGTTGGCGGCATCCCGGCCGTGCAGCAGCGTGGTCGCTTCGGTGGCGAGCACCTTCTTGGCCTCGTTGATCTCCGAGCCGCCGAGCGCTTCGAGCTTCTTGATCTCGCTCATCGGCAGCGTCGTGAACAGCTTCAGGAACCTGCCGACGTCGGCATCCTCGGTGTTGCGCCAGTACTGCCAGAAATCATACGGCGAGAACTGGTCGGCGTTGAGCCACACCGCGCCCTGCGCGGTCTTGCCCATCTTGGCGCCGGAGGCCGTGGTCAGCAGCGGCGTCGTCAGCGCGAACAGCTGGTGGGTGCCCATGCGGCGGCCGAGATCGACGCCCATGATGATGTTGCCCCACTGGTCCGAGCCGCCCATCTGCAAATGGCAGCCGGTGCGCTTGGCGAGCTCGACGAAGTCGTAGGCCTGGCAGACCATGTAGTTGAACTCGATGAAGCTCATCTCCTGCTCGCGCTCGAGGCGCAGCCGCACGGAGTCCATGGTCAGCATGCGGTTGACCGAGAAGTGCCGGCCGACGTCGCGCAGCATCTCGATCCAGTTCAGCTTGGTCAGCCACTCGGCATTGTCGAGCATGATGGCATCGCTCTTGCCGTCGCCGTAGGTCAGCACCTTGGCGAACACGCCGCGGATCGAGGCCTTGTTGGCTTCGATCTCGGCGACGGTGCGCATCGCGCGCGTCTCGTCCTTGCCGGAGGGATCGCCGACCATGGTGGTGCCGCCGCCCATCAGCGTGATCGGCTTGTTGCCGGATTGCTGCAGCCAGTGCAGCATCATCATGGTCAGGTAGTTGCCGATATGCAGCGAGCGGGCGGTGCAATCGTAGCCGACATAGGCGATCGCCTCGCCCTTGGCGGCGAGTGCGTCCAGCCCCTCGAAATCGGAGCACTGGTGGATGAATCCACGTTCCCTGAGGGTATTGAGGAAATCCGATTTAAATGCAGTCATCTGTCGGCGGACCTGATCATTCTTATTTTACGATCATTGCCGCAAGTTGCGGAACCGGCACCAGCCGGGCTGCCGCAAATATGCGCGCTGTGGCATTATAAGATGTGCTTGTTTGATACAAGTCGGGCGTCCGGGCAGGGGGCTTCGAGGCTCGCTTAAGATGATGTTGACGGCACTCGGCTTGATGAGCGGCACCTCGCTGGACGGGGTGGACGTCGCGCTGATCGAAACCGACGGAAAACAGATAAAGGCGTTCGGACCATCCGGTTACCGGCCGTATAGTCCGGCGGAGCGCAACCTGTTGCGCCAGGCGCTGGGCGAGGCCGTGCACCTGCCGCAACGCGATGCCCGGCCGGGCATTCTGGCCGAGGCCGAACGCGCGGTGACGCAGGCACATGCCGAGGCGGTCTCGGCGTTCGTCGCCCAGAACCGGATGAGGCCGGAGGACATCGACATCGTGGGCTTCCACGGCCAGACCGTGCTGCACCGTCCCGAGCGGCGGTTGACGGTGCAGATCGGCGATGCGCCGGCTCTGGCGAGAGCGATCCATATCCCCGTGATGCACGATTTCCGCGCCGCCGACGTCGAGGCCGGCGGCCAGGGCGCGCCGTTCGTGCCGGTCTACCACCGCGCACTCGCCAACTCGCTGGAGCGCGAAGGGCCGATCGTCGTGGTCAATATCGGCGGCGTCTCCAACATCACCTATATCGACGGCAACGACACGCTGATCGCCTGCGACACCGGGCCCGGCAACGCGCTGCTCGACGATTTCATGTACCGCACCATGAACCAGGCGTTCGACGCCGAAGGCAAGTTCGCAGCGCTCGGCAAGGCCGATGAAGCCTGGATCGCGCGTGCGCTGGGGCTGCCGTTCTTCGCGAGCCCGCCGCCGAAATCGCTCGACCGTAACGACTTCGCCGCCTTGAAGCTCGGGGACGTGGCACCGGCCGATGGCGCCGCGACGCTGACCGCCTTCACCGCGGCGGCCATCGCCCGCATCATTCCGCTGCTGCCGCGCCGGCCGCGAAGCTGGATCGTCTGCGGCGGCGGTGCCCGCAACCTCACCATGCTGCGGATGCTGCGCGAGCGGGTGGGCTCAGCCACGGTCGAGGCCGCCGAGACGCTCGGCTGGGCCTCCGACGCGATCGAGGCCCAGGCCTTCGGCTTCCTCGCCGCGCGCGGCCTGAAAGGCCTGCCGCTGTCCTATCCCGCCACCACGGGCGTGCCGATGCCGATGACCGGCGGGGTGATCGCACGGCCGTGAGGCATGGCAATTAAATGCAACTGCATTGATCTTGACGAGTACATGCAAATGCATCTATCCTGTGTGCGATTGCATCAAACCGCCGGGATCATTGCCATGACCGCCTCCCTGAAGCTCATCAGCCACAAGCTTTGCCCCTATGTGCAGCGCGCCGTGATCGCGCTGAAAGAGGAAGGGCGTCCCGTTCGAGCGGATCGACATCGATCTCGCCAACAAGCCCGACTGGTTCCTGAAGCTTTCGCCGCTCGGTAAGGTGCCGCTGCTGGTGGTGACGACCGACAAGGGCGAGGTCGCGCTGTTCGAGAGCAACGTGATCTGCGAGTACATCGAGGAGACGCAAGCCTGTGCGAAGCTGCATCCGGTCGATGCGTTGAAGCGTGCCGAGCACCGCGCCTGGATGGAGTTCGGTTCGGCGATCCTCGGCGACCTCTGGGGCCTGGAGACCACGACGGATCCGGCGACATTCGAGAGCAAGCGGCACGCGCTCGCGGCGAAATTCGCGCGTGTCGAAGCTGCGCTTGGCGAGGGACCGTACTTTGCGGGCGAGGCGTTCAGCCTGGTCGATGCCGTGTTCGCGCCGGTGTTCCGCTATTTCGATCTGTTCGATGAGTTGACCAAGCACGGCATCTTCAATGATGTGCCGAAGGTTAGAGCGTGGCGAGCAGAGCTAGCAAAACGCCCAAGCGTGCGCGCGGCGGTCGACTCGAATTATCCTGAGTTGCTCCGCGCGTTTCTCGTGCGCCACGACGCGCATCTGCTCAAGCTCGCGGCTTGAGCAGATGCCCGGATGGAGCGGACACCGTCCGGGCTACAAGTGTCTCAGCGCACGTTCGCCAGACGCATGTCGAGATACGCCGTGATGGTTTCCATCAGCGGCTCGAGCTTGGCGTCGAAGAAGTGGTTGGCGCCGGGGATGATCTGCTGGTCGATCACGATGCCCTTCTGCGTCTTCAGCTTCTCGACCAGCGTGTTGACGTCCTTGGGCGGCACCACCGCGTCCTTCTCGCCATGCACGATCAGGCCCGAGGACGGGCAGGGCGCAAGGAACGAGAAGTCATAGAGATTGGCCGGCGGCGCGATCGAGATGAAGCCTTCGACCTCGGGGCGGCGCATCAGGAGCTGCATGCCGATCCAGGCGCCGAAGGAGAAGCCGGCGACCCAGCAGGCGCGCGCTTCGGGATTGATGGTCTGCGCCCAGTCGAGCGCGGCCGCCGCATCCGACAATTCGCCGGTGCCGTGGTCGAACGAGCCCTGGCTGCGGCCAACGCCGCGGAAGTTGAAGCGCAGCACCGAGAAGCCGCGATGCGCGAACGCGTAGTAGCACTGGTAGATGATCTGATGATTCATCGTGCCGTGAAATTGCGGATGCGGATGCAGGACCATCGCGATCGGCGCGTTCTTCTGCTTGGCCGGGTGATAGCGGCCTTCGAGGCGGCCAGCGGGGCCAGTGAAAATAACTTCAGGCATGGATGATCTCTTGATCCCTTGAAGGCGGTCCTCAACAACCAACCGATTGCACGGACTTCATCGGCTGCTGTGCCGACCAAGCCGCGAATGGAAGGGTGGAGCGGCGCCCTCGGATGATGCGCGAGCGGCGCGCGGTGAACTGACGCGCGCGTTCTAACATGAGGCGTGGGTCAAAAAGCAAGCATCTTGAACATCCCGCAATGGGGTCAAGATGTTAGCGTGTCACCGGCATGTCATGGCGCGGCGCGGACCGGAATCACGGTTGCCAAGTGGCCAGCAGCAGCCCATGTCGGGCATCGAAATAGGCGAAGCAGCTCTCGCCTCTAAGGTAATATATTACTTTCATGTCAAGGCGCGTTTATCTCGACTGGAATGCGACCACGCCGCTTCGCGTCGAGGCACGGGCTGCGATGCTCGCCGCGTACGACCTGATCGGCAATCCCTCCTCGGTCCATGCCGAGGGGCGGGAGGCGCGGCGGCTGGTCGAGGACGCCCGCGCCACGCTTGCCGCGGCGGTGGGGGCGTTGCCGCGCAACGTTGTCTTCACCTCCGCCGGAACGGAGGCTAATGCGCTGGCGCTGTCGCCCGGCTTGCGGGGGCGATCCGGCGGTCCCGTCGAGCGGCTGCTGGTCTCGGCCATCGAGCATGCCTCGGTGCTGGCGGGCGGCCGGTTCCCGGCCGACAGGATCGGCCAGATCCGGGTCACACGCTCCGGCGTGATCGACCCCGACCATCTCAGGGCGCGGCTCGGAGACGGTCCGCCGGCACTGGTTTCGATCATGGCGGCCAACAACGAGACGGGGGCGATCCAGCCGGTCAGGGAGGCCAGCCAGATCGTTCGCGAGGCCGGTGGCCTTCTGCATGTCGATGCGATCCAGGCGCTGGGGAAAATTCCGTTCGATATCAATGCAGTGGGAGCAGACCTTGCGACCTTTTCTGCGCACAAGATCGGCGGCCCCAAGGGCGTCGGCGCGCTGGTCGTGGCCGAGGGAGTTGCCGAGCTCGAACCGGTGCTGCGGGGCGGCGGGCAGGAGCAGAACCGCCGTGCGGGAACCGAGAATGTGGCGGGCATCGCCGGCTTCGGGGCGGCCGTGAAGGCCGCGCTTCAGGCTCTGCCGGAGGATGCGGAGCGGATAGCAATCCTCAGAAATCGCTTGGAGAATGGCCTGCACGAGGTTGCGGGCGCGACGGTCTTCGCAGAAGATGTTGGGCGGTTGCCAAATACCGTTCTCTTTACAGCACCGGGCCTCAAGGCCGAGACCGCGGTGATCGGTTTCGACCTCGAAGGCGTGGCCGTGTCCTCCGGTTCAGCCTGTTCCTCGGGCAAGGTGCAGCCGTCCCGCGTGCTGTCGGCGATGGGGTATGATGCCGCCGTGGCCCAGGGAGCGGTGCGTCTCAGTCTGGGCTGGTCCACGGACCCCGATGACATCAACAGGACGTTAGAGGCTTGGCGAAAGCTCGGTAATACCCTACTTAGAGCCTAAGCGATGAAACACGGCTTGAACGGTTCTAAGCACGTGCTTTCTGCCAAAAGACATCGTAATACTCGTCAGAGTTTGATCCACCGCGGTCCTTGAAACCGCGAGCGGAGGATAGAATGCCAGCCGTGCAAGAGACGGTCGATCGCGTGAAGCGCATCGACGTCGATCAGTATCGTTATGGGTTTGAGACCCTGATCGAGTCCGACAAGGCCCCCAAGGGGCTGTCGGAAGAAACCGTCAAGTTCATCTCCGAGAAGAAGAACGAACCCGCCTGGATGCTCCAGTGGCGGCTCGAGGCGTATCGGCGCTGGCTGACCATGACCGAGCCGACCTGGGCCCGCGTCGACTATCCCAAGATCGACTTCCAGGACCTCTACTACTATTCGGCGCCGAAGCCGAAGAAGACGATCACCTCGCTCGACGAGATCGATCCGGAGATCCTGAAGACCTACGAGAAGCTCGGCATCCCCTTGCGGGAAGTCGCGATGCTCGAAGGCGTCGAGCCCAAGCCCGGTGAGCAAGATCCGGCCCGCCGCAAGATCGCGGTCGACGCGGTGTTCGATTCGGTCTCGGTTGCGACCACTTTCAAGGCCGAGCTGAAGAAGGCCGGCGTGATCTTCATGCCGATCTCGGAGGCGATCCGCGAGCATCCCGAGCTGGTGCAGAAGTATCTGGGCTCCGTTGTTCCGACCTCGGACAATTTCTACGCGACGCTGAACTCGGCGGTGTTTTCCGACGGCTCGTTCGTCTACGTGCCGCCGGGCGTGCGCTGCCCGATGGAGCTGTCGACCTATTTCCGCATCAACGAGCGCAACACCGGCCAGTTCGAGCGCACTCTGATCATCGCCGACAAGGGCTCCTACGTCTCCTATCTCGAAGGCTGCACCGCGCCGCAGCGCGACGAGAACCAGCTGCACGCCGCCGTGGTCGAGCTCGTCGCCCACGACGATGCCGAGATCAAATATTCGACGGTGCAGAACTGGTATCCCGGCAATTCGGAAGGCAAGGGCGGCATCTACAATTTCGTCACCAAGCGTGGCGACTGTCGCGGCAACAATTCCAAGATCTCCTGGACCCAAGTCGAGACGGGGTCGGCGATCACCTGGAAGTACCCGAGCTGCATCCTGCGCGGCGACAATTCGCGCGGCGAGTTCTATTCGATCGCGATCTCGAACGGCTATCAGCAGGTCGATTCCGGTACCAAGATGATTCATCTCGGCAAGAACACGTCGAGCCGGATCATCTCCAAGGGCATCGCCGCCGGCAAGTCGCAGAACACCTATCGCGGCCTCGTCACTGCCCATCGCAAGGCGACCGGCGCGCGCAACTTCACCGCCTGCGACTCGCTGCTGATCGGCGACAAATGCGGCGCGCACACCGTGCCCTACATCGAGGCCAAGAACTCCTCGGCGACGTTCGAGCATGAGGCGACGACCTCGAAGATCTCCGAGGACGTGCTGTTCTATTGCATCCAGCGCGGGCTCAGCCAGGAAGAGGCCGTCGGCCTCGTCGTCAACGGCTTCGTCAAGGACGTGCTGCAGCAACTGCCGATGGAATTCGCGGTGGAAGCGCAGAAGCTGATCTCGATCTCGCTCGAAGGGTCGGTCGGTTAGCTCCGACCCTCGCGGTGCGCTGCGGCGCTCCATGCATCAATTGAATAAACTGGATACCAAGATGGCTTTGCTTGAAGTGAAAGACCTGCAGGTTCGTGTCGAGGAGCGCGAGATTCTCCACGGGCTGACGCTGACCGTGAACGAGGGCGAAATCCACGCCATCATGGGGCCGAACGGCTCCGGCAAGTCGACGCTCTCCCACGTCATCGCCGGCAAGCCGGGCTATGAGGTCACCGGCGGCCAGATCCTGTTCAAGGGCGAAGACCTGCTGGAGATGAAACCGGAAGAGCGCGCGGCCAAGGGCGTGTTCCTAGCGTTCCAGTATCCGGTCGAGATTCCCGGCGTTGCCACCATGACGTTCCTGCGCACCGCACTGAACGCGCAGCGCAAGGCGCGCGGCGAGAGTGAATATTCGACGCCGGACTTCCTGAAGAAAGTCCGCGAGGTCTCGAAGTCGCTGAACATCCCGCAGGACATGCTCAAGCGCGGCGTCAATGTCGGCTTTTCCGGCGGTGAGAAGAAGCGCAACGAGGTGCTGCAGATGGCGCTGTTCGAGCCGAGCCTGTGCATCCTCGACGAGATGGATTCCGGCCTCGATATCGACGCGCTGCGCATCGCGGCCGACGGCGTCAACGCGCTGCATTCGCCCAAGCGCGCGATGGTCGTCATCACCCACTATCAGCGGCTCCTGAACTACATCGTCCCCGACATCGTGCACGTGATGTCGAAGGGCCGTGTCGTGAAGAGCGGCGGCAAGGAACTGGCGCTCGAGCTGGAAGCGACCGGCTACGCCCAGTTCGAGGACGCCGCGTAAGGAATTTTGCGATGAACGTTGCTGTGGCAAAGACCGGACAGGACCGCGCGCTGAGCGATCTCTTCGCCAGCGCCGAAGGCCGGCTGCCGGGTTCGCCGTCCGTGATCGCGGTCCGCCGCGAGGCGTTCGAGATCTATGAGCGTCTCGGCCTGCCGCATCGGCGGATCGAGGAGTGGAAATACACCGATCTGCGCGCGCTGGTCGGCGAGGTGCTGCCGCTGGCAGCCGCGCCCGATGCGGCCGCGCTGAAGCGCGCCGCGGACGCGGTGAAGGCGCATGCGATTGCCGGTGCCCGCAAGCTCGTGCTGGTCGACGGCGTCTTCGCGGCCGATCTCTCCGACGCCAGGGCGCTCGCCGCCGAGGCGGGCTTTAAGACGTTGCGGGAGACGCTGGAGCAGGATTCCGGCCTGCTGAAGACCGCGACTACCGATGCCGTGATCGCGCTGAATGCCGCGATGGCGACCGACGGCGTCGTTTTGTCGATCGCGGACGGCGCGCAGCTGTCCGCGCCGATCCAGATCATGCAGATCGCGACCGCCGCTTCCGCGTCGGCTTTCACCCGTTCGCAGGTGAAGGTCGGGAACGGCGCCCGTGCGACGATCATCGAGAGCTTC
Organism: Bradyrhizobium betae; assembly: GCF_008932115.1. Classification (NCBI taxonomy): domain Bacteria; kingdom Pseudomonadati; phylum Pseudomonadota; class Alphaproteobacteria; order Hyphomicrobiales; family Nitrobacteraceae; genus Bradyrhizobium; species Bradyrhizobium betae. Next base: position 21,530 of record NZ_CP044543.1, on the reverse strand, counting down.
GTCGCGGCGGGTGCGAGCGCCTACCAGGTCAACGACGCCGTCATCGTGACGATCGGAGACAACGCCGACGTCGCGCATCTTCGCCTGATGGACGATGCGCCCGATGCCGTGAACATCACCTCGCAGTTCGTCACGGTCGGTGCGAACACCAAGCTGAACTTCTTCAATATGACGACCGGTGCAGCCGTCAGCCGCCTGCAGGGCTTCATCACGCTGGCGGGCGAGGGCAGTGAGCTCCTGGTCAACGGTGCGAACCTCTTGCAGAAGACCGAACATGGCGACACCACGTTGGTCGTTGACCACGCCGTGCCGAATTGCGTCAGCCGCGAGGTCTTCCGCGCCGTGCTGGACGATCGTGCTCATTCGGTGTTCCAGGGCCGCATCATCGTCCGTCCCGACGCGCAGAAGACCGACGGCAAGATGATGATTCGCGCGCTGCTGCTCTCGGACGAAGCCGAGGCCGACAACAAGCCCGAGCTCGAGATCTTCGCGGACGACGTCTCCTGCGGCCACGGCGCCACCGCCGGCGCGCTCGACGACAGCCTGCTGTTCTACCTGAAGGCGCGCGGCCTGCCCGAGAAGCAGGCCCAGGCGCTGCTGATCCAGGCCTTCGTCGGTGAGGCCATCGAGCAGATCGCCGACGATGATCTGCGCGAGCACGTGATCGGCATTGCCGAGCGCTGGCTGGAGCGCCGCCAATGAGCACGCATCCGGCAGTCAAGAACGGCGCTTATGACGTTGCGCGCGTGCGCCAGGATTTTCCGGCGCTCGCCATGCAGGTCTACGGCAAGCCGCTCGTTTATCTCGACAACGCGGCGTCTGCGCAGAAGCCTCTCGCGGTGCTCGACCGCATGACGCAGGCCTATACCAGCGAATATGCCAACGTGCATCGCGGCCTGCACTACCTCGCCAATGCCGCGACGGAAGCCTATGAGGGCGGCCGCACCAAGGTCGCGCAGTTCATCAATGCACCGCGGACCGAGGAAGTGATCTTCACCCGCAACGCGACGGAGGCGATCAATCTGGTCGCATCGTCCTGGGGCGGGCCGAATATCAAAGAGGGCGACGAGATCGTCATCTCGATCATGGAGCACCATTCCAACATCGTGCCATGGCATTTCCTCAGGGAACGCCAGGGTGCGGTGATCAAATGGGCGCCGGTCGACGACGAGGGCAATTTCCTCATCGACGAGTTCGAGAAGCTGCTGACGTCGAAGACCAAGCTGGTCGCGATCACGCAGATGTCGAACGCGCTCGGCACCATCGTTCCGGTCAAAGACGTCGTGAAGATCGCCCACGCCCGCGGCATCCCCGTGCTGGTCGACGGCAGCCAGGCCGCGGTGCATCTGCCCGTCGACGTCCAGGACATCGGCTGCGATTTCTACGTCTTCACCGGTCACAAGGTCTATGGCCCGACCGGCATCGGCGTGCTCTGGGCCAAGTACGACCACCTCGTCGCGATGCGCCCCTTCAATGGCGGCGGCGAGATGATCCGCGAGGTCTCGCGCGACATCGTCACCTATGGCGATCCCCCACACAAATTCGAGGCCGGAACGCCCGCGATCGTCGAGGCGGTGGGCCTTGGCGCGGCCATCGACTATGTCAACTCGATCGGCAAGGAGAGCATCGCCGCGCACGAGCACGATCTGGTCACCTACGCCCAGGAGAAGCTGCGCGAGATCAACTCGCTGCGGCTGATCGGTACCGCGCGGGGCAAGGGCCCGGTGATCTCCTTCGAGCTCAAGGGCGCCCACGCCCACGACGTCGCCACCGTGATCGACCGCCAGGGCATCGCGGTGCGCGCCGGCACCCACTGCGTGATGCCGCTTTTAGAGCGGTTCAACGTCACGGCCACCTGCCGGGCCTCGTTCGGCATGTATAATACGCGGGAAGAAGTCGATCATCTGGCACAGGCGCTGCTGAAAGCGCGGGATTTGTTCGCATGAGTGACACGGCCGACATCAAAGCCAATCCGATGGAGACCCATTCGGCGCTGCCGCCGGAGGAAACCGAGCGTCTCACCACCGAGATCATCGCCGGCCTGAAGACCGTGTTCGATCCGGAAATCCCGGCCGACATCTACGAGCTCGGCCTGATCTACAAGGTCGAGATCAAGGACGACCGCTCGGTCGACGTTCAGATGACGCTGACGACGCCGAACTGTCCGGCCGCCGGCGAACTGCCGACCATGGTCGAGAACGCGGTTGCCAGCGTTCCCGGCGTCGGCGTGGTCGACGTCAAAGTCGTCTGGGAGCCGGCCTGGACCCCGGAACGCATGAGCGACGAGGCCCGTCTCGTGCTCAACATGTGGTGACGCGTAACGCTTGCTCTGAATCCCCGGCATTGAATTCGCGCCGCAACGGACCACATCATTGACATGACCCAGATATCGTCAGGCTCGACACCAGCATCCACTCCCAAGCCGCGGCGCCCGCGCCCGCAGGTGATGCGGCTGACGGACGCCGCCGCCCAGCGCATCAGCGAGCTGACGAGCCGCGCGGACTCCGAGATCGTGGGCCTGCGCGTCGGCGTCAAGAACGGCGGCTGTGCCGGCCAGTCCTACACGGTCGAATACGCCCATGATGTCCGCCCGACCGACGAGGTCGTCGAGGACAAGGGCGTCAAGATCCTGGTCGACCCAAAGGCCGTGCTGTTCCTGCTCGGCACCGAGATGGACTACAAGGCCGACAAGATGCAGGCCCAGTTCGTCTTCAACAACCCCAACCAGGTCTCCGCCTGCGGCTGCGGCGAGTCGGTCGAGCTGCGACCGGCCAAGATCGACGGGTAGCGCCTTCTCAATACTCTCGTGCCCCGGACGCGCTGCAGCGCCCTTGCGGTGCTGCGCAGAGCCGCGACCCAGGCTATAGTCATCGGTGCAAAAGGCTGGGCCCCGCTCAGCAGCGCCATAGCGTGTTGAAGCCGCGCGTCGACGCGCTTATGGCACGCTGCGCTGCGTCCGGGGCACGAGGGTGCCCATGGACCGTGAATTCCTGATCGACCTGTTTGCCGATTTCGGCCCCGTCACCATCCGCAAGATGTTTTCCGGCTACGGCATCTCCGCCGACGGCATCAACTTCGCGCTCGCCCTGCGCGCCGGCCTGTTCTTCCGCGCCGACGAGGTGACCATTCCGGACTTTGAAGCGGAAGGCTCAAAACCGTTCCAGTATTCGACCCGGGCCAAGACCGTGACGGTCAATTCCTATTGGGAGTTGCCGGCGCGCCTGTTCGACGATTCCGAGGATCTCGTCAGATGGGCGAGGGCTGCGCTCGCCGCCGCCCAGCGCGCTAAGGTGAAGCGGCCGAAGAAGAAAGCGGCGAGCAAGCCGGCGAAAAAGGCCGCGGCGAAGGAGCCTGCGGCCAAGAAGCGTCAGGCCAAGAGAGTGACCAAGAGAGCGGTGCGGTAGGGTGCGTGATCACCCTACGAGACTTCACTCCACGGCCTTCGTCAGGCCGACCCGCATATCCTTGGCTGTGAAGACACAGACGCCGTCCGCAAGCACGCGGCCATCGGCAATTCCGAGCACCAGCTTGCCGCGCCGGACCATGCGCATGGCGACCTCATAGCGCACGCATGCTGTATCCGGCGTGATGAATCCCGTGGCCTCCACTTCGCCGACGCCGATGGCGCGGCCTTTGCCAGGTGAGCCCGACCAGCCGAGCCAGTAGCCGATCATCTGCCACATCGCATCGAGGCCGAGGCTTCCCGGCATGATCGGGTCACCGCGAAAGTGGCAATCGAAGAACCAGTGGCAAGGCGTGATATCGAGCTCGCCGACAATGTGGCCCTTGCCGAATTCGCCGCCGTCCACGCTGATCTCGGTGATGCGGTCCATCATCAGCATGGGCGGTGCCGGCAATTGCGCATTGCCTGGGCCGAAATAGCCGCCCTCGCTCGATCTCAGCAGCTCGTCCCTGGTGTAGGACGGTTGCGGGGTGTGAAAGTCATGAGGGTTGGGCACGACGACGAGGCCTCTGGATGCTCGCGGTGAGACGGCGAGGACGATGTCGTTCATGAGGTTGGAATGTCAAGCGCGCGCCGCGTCGGCGTCACGCCACCCGGCTGTGGGTCTCGACGGCGAATTCCGGATCGGCTTCGCAGATCACGCGGTTGCGGCCGTTGCGCTTGGCGGCGTAGAGGCAGGCATCCGCGCGCTCGATCAGCGCGTCGGTGTCGTCGCCCTGCTTGAGCATCGAGACGCCGACGGAGATGGTGACGCGACCGAGGATCTCGCCGGTCGACTTCTTCTTCAATTCCTTCGCCATCACCGCGCGGCGGATGTGATCGGCCACCGTCAGGGCCTGGCGCAACGCGGTGTTGGGAAGCACCACCGCGAATTCCTCGCCGCCGTAGCGCGCGGTGATGTCCTGGCCCTTGATGGTCTGCTTCAGCGACAGGCCGACGAGCCGCAGCACCTGGTCGCCGGTGAGATGGCCGTAGGAATCGTTGAACGACTTGAAGTGGTCGATGTCGAACAGCAGCAGTGACAGCGGTTCGCCCGAGGCAAGCGCGCTCTGCACGGCCATGCCGATCATGCGATCGAAATATTTGCGGTTGCCGAGCCCCGTGAGCGGATCGGTCAGGCTCTCGGCGCGGATCGCTTCGAGGCTCTGCTGGAGATTGCTGATCTCGTTCTTCGACAGCGTGAGCCGGTCTTCGAGCGCCTTGTTGGTCTCGCGCATCTCCGTGGTCGAACGCAGCAGCGTCTCGACGATCGAGGTGATCTGTTCGCGGCTCTTGGCCGATGAGAGTTTTTCGGTCGCGCCCGACAGGCTGGCATCGTAGGAGCCGGTCATCCCGAGCGCTTCGCTCAAGACCTTCATCACGTCGTCGATCTCGCCGATGACGCGCGCACCCACCTTGTCGATGCGGTCGGTGGTCTTGATGTGGGAAAGATAGGTCTCGTAGATCTGCTCGAGATCGCCTTCGGTCAGCTTGCCGTGGCGCGCCAGCGTCTCGTTGATGATCTTGTTGAGCGGAGCGTTATAGCCGGTGGCGTAGACGTACCAGATCTCGTAATTGCGAGGGATCGCGGTTTGCCGAAGCGACCGGATCTGACCGAGCGCCACTTCGGCAAACGCCAGCGTGCGTTCGTGTTCGTCGAGCACCTTGACCACGGAACATTCCCCACGGCGATCGGTGCGCGGCCGGTCGCTGCAATGCTTAAATTATGTTCGTAGGCTAACGGGTGTTTGTGAACGGCCAGTAAATATACGGACTTCAATGCATCAGACAGTGTCGCGGCGATCGTGTTCAACCGCGACTCCCGGTGTATCGTCGTTCAGGCGCCGGCGGGGGAGCGCACCGGCCGGAGCAGGAACGCCGGAAGATGCGAATGATCGCCCGGCTCGCTGTCGGCGTCGCGCTGGCGGCGCGGCTCGGGACGCCCGATCGAGGGCACATGCGCCGTATTGGCTTGCGGGCGCGAGTTGTGACGCGGCTCGGACGGCGCCCGGGCTTCACGCGGAGGCCTTGCTTCGCGTGCAGGCCTCGCCTCGGGGGCGGGCCGCGCTTCTGCCGCAGGCCTCGGCTCAGAAGCGTGTCTTGCCTCGCCACGCGCCTCGCGCGGCTCGTGGCTGCGTTCACGGTCGCCGCGGCCGCGTTGCGGCTTGCCGCGTCCGCCGCGCGAACGTTCGCGGCCACGCTGCTCGCGCGGACGCTCGCTCTGCTCGGCGCTGTCGGCGCTCACTTCGTAATCGCCCTCGGCGCGCGGAATGGTCTGGCCGATCAGCTTCTCGATCGCGACCATCGACTTCTGGTCGAGCGGTGTCACGAGCGAGATCGCGGTGCCGGTGCGGCCGGCGCGGCCGGTACGGCCGACGCGATGGACGTAATCGTCGGGATGGTGGGGAACGTCGAAATTGAAGACGTGGCTGACCTCGGGGATGTCGAGGCCGCGGGCGGCGACGTCAGAGGCCACCAGCAGCGGCAGCTCGCCCTTGCGGAACTGTTCGAGCGCCGCCGTGCGGGCCGACTGATCCATGTCGCCGTGCAGGGCGCCGACGCTGAAACCGTGCTTCTGCAGCGATTTGTGTACGACGGCGACTTCACGCTTGCGATTGCAGAAGATGATCGCGTTCTGGAGATCCTTGGCCTCGCGCAGCAGGCGTCGCAGCAGCTCGCGCTTTTCATGCGCCTCGCGCCCGGCGGGGACCTGACACTGCGTGACGGTCACGGCGGTGGTGGCGGGCTTGGACACTTCGACCTTCTGCGGATTGTGCAGGAAGGTCTCGGTGATGCGCCGGATCTCCGGCGGCATGGTCGCCGTGAAGAACAGGGTCTGCCGCGTGAACGGGACGAGCTTGCAGACGCGCTCGATGTCGGGAATGAAGCCCATGTCCAGCATGCGGTCGGCTTCGTCGATGACGAGCAGCTCGACGCCGGTGAGCAGCAGACCGCCGCGCTCGGTATGGTCAAGCAGGCGGCCGGGGGTTGCGATCAGGACGTCGACGCCGCGCGTCAGCTTGGCATCCTGGTCGCCGAACGAGACGCCGCCGATCAGGAGGGCGACGTTGAGCTTCTGGCCGGCCCCGTAGCGGTCGAAGTTTTCCTTCACCTGCGCTGCGAGCTCGCGGGTCGGCTCGAGGATCAGCGTGCGCGGCATGCGCGCCCGGGCTCGGCCCTTTTCGAGAATGGTGAGCATCGGCAGCACGAAGGCCGCGGTCTTGCCGGTGCCGGTCTGGGCGATGCCAAGCACGTCCTTGCGTGCGAGGACGTGGGGGATCGCCTGTTCCTGGATGGGGGTGGGGGTGGTGTAACCTGTGGCCGCCACTGCGGCGAGGACTTTTTCGGATAGTCCGAGATTTGAAAAGGACATTGAGCCTCTGGTCGAAACCGCCGTTCGGAATCGAGGGTAATAAGGCTGTCGCGTTCCACCCCGAAACGGCGCGCTTCTCAAAGAAGCTGGGGGTGCTGACTCACGCGAACCAAGCGCAAGGCTCAAGAATCGGTCTTCGATCTGAGCCGCGTCGCTCCGGAACATAGGCGGGAATCGGCCAAAGTCAATGGAGCGGGCGCGGGAAGACCCTAAAAAACCTGAGCTTTTCGCCCAAATAGCGGGCGCGACTGGGATTTTCCCCTCGGCCTTTGACTATCCGGAAGCCCCAGGCAGGCGGCTAATGACGTTCCGCCCCCTGGGCGCGGAAATCGCCGGGGGCCATCCCGTAGGCGGCGTTGAAGACCCGATAGTAGGTCGCCAGGCTCTCGAATCCGCAGGAGGTCGCGATGTCGGCGATCAGCCGGTTCGGCGCCTCGCGCATCAGGCGGCGGCTCTGTTTCAGGCGCTCGTCGGTCACGGTCTGCGAGAAGCTCTTTGCCGCGGATTCGAACAACATATGCAGGTGACGCACGGACACGCCGAGCAGGGCGGCCACCATCGCCGGTGCCAGATCGGGGTCTTGCAGGTGGCGCGCGATCAGCCGCCGTGCTTGCGAGTGACGCGCGGTTCGCAGCGCCGCCTGGCCGAGCCGGCTGCCGGGTCGCACGATGCCGCGTCCGATCAGCGCCAGGTGGCCGAGCGCCTGAACGAGGGAGTCCTGGACGAGTGAGGTCGTAGCGGTGGCGCCGTCGTCGCCCGCGGCGGCCTCGCCGAGGTCGGCGAAGCAAGCATCGAGCAGGGGCGTCAGGCCCGGATCGTCGAACCGCCGGGGCACAAGCTCGCGCATGCGCTTGTCCTGCGTCGAGAGGGCGCTCGCGGGGATTTTCAGGATCCGCAGGTGGAAGCCGCCTGCACCGAGCGGCGCAGTGCGATAGGGCTGGTCGGTATGGCTGGTGGCGAAGCTGCCATTGGCGATCGCGAAATCGCCAGTGCGCATGCCGCCGAACCAGCCGCCGGTGCCGAGCTGCTGGTAGACGCAGATGCTGTCGCCGGGCGCGTAGGCAATGTCGGAGGTGCTGCGCTCGACCGTATAGTGCGAGGCCTTCAGCTCGACGAAGCCGGCGCCGCCGAGCTGGCGCAGCGAGAATTCGCCGTAGAAGTCGCCGCGCCGTTCGCGTTCGAGCTCGGCTGTGACCCCGAACAGGCCTTTGGAGCGGACCTCGCGCCAATAGTCGAAGCGGTCATGCGGTTCGACTTCGTCGGTACACCAGCGATACACGGCAGCCCCCGCTTCCAGTGCAATTGCCCAAGAAAAATTGTCTAAGAAAAGTTGTTCAAGAAAAAGCAGATTCCAGCGGAATCTGCCATAGGCGATATGATGGAACCGGAGGCGATTGTCGTTGAACCGTCGATATGGCTGGGCCGACTATCACATCAACGGCGGACGGTTCCAATGAACCTCTGTTCGAGGGAACCGGCAGGACGCCGTCCAGCAATGGGAATTTTGCGATGACGCGTCGGCCTTTCAGAATTCTGGCAGCACTCGGCCTTGCGGCGAGCCTGAGCGCGATCGCGCTTCCGGCCCATGCCGAGAAGCGCGTCGCGCTCGTCGTCGGCAACAACGACTACAGGAACGTCCCGAAACTGCTCAAGGCCGTCAACGACGCCCGCACCATGGGCGATACGCTCAAGCAGCTCGGCTTCTCGGTGATGGTCGCCGAGAACCAGAGCCGGCAGCAATTCTCCGAGACACTGCTCGCCTTCGACCGGACGGTCGAGCCTGGCGACACCGCGTTCTTCTTCTACGCCGGCCACGGCTTCGAGATCGCGGGGCAGAACTATCTGCTGCCGACCGACGTGCCGGCGGCGACGGAAGGGCAGGAAGAGCTGGTGCGCGACGCCTCGATCCTCGCCGACCGCATCATCGAGCGCCTGCAGAACAAGAAGGCGCGGACCTCGATCCTGGTGTTCGATGCCTGCCGCAACAATCCGTTCGAGCGCAGCGGGACGCGTGCAGTCGCAGGTGCCGGCGGGCTTGCGCCGATGACGCAACTGCCGGAGGGCGTGTTCTCGGTGTTCTCGGCCGGTCCCCGCCAGACCGCTCTTGATCGTCTCTCCAATGACGACGCCAATCCCAATTCGGTGTTCACGCGCACCTTTGCCAGGGAGCTGCTCGAGCCCGGCGAGAACCTCGTGCAGGTGGCACAGCGCACCCGCCGTCTCGTGAGCGAGATGGCCGGCACCGTCAAGCACAGGCAGGTGCCGGTCTATTTCGACCAGATGGTCGACGACGTCTTCCTCAGCGGCATTGCCAAGGATGCCACCGCGCGTCCGGCCGATCCTCCGCCACAGAAGGTCGCGGCGCTGCCGCCGGTGTCCGTGCCGCGCCTGCCGAAGGAGGAAACCACCAATGCGCCGATCGCGAGCTTCTCGCGGCACAATGGCGGTTGGAGCGTGGTGTTCTCTTTCGCCGACCCGACGCTCGGCATTTCCTGGCGCATGGCCGGCGCTGCCGATTTCCGCGAAACCGGCTTCATCGACACGCTCGATCCGCGCACGCGCAAGCGGATGCCGAACCCGTCGATCGAATTGCCGCCCGACGCGCAGGCCGGCACCATCGAGGTTCGCTATGTCGACCAGTCCGGCGACATGCAGGGGCCGTTTCCGATCAAGTTCGATCCGGAGGCCGCGCTGATCCGCGACCAGCGCAAGATCCTCGACATGACCGCGACGAGCTGGCTGTCATTCCGCGAGTTCAACGGGCTGCTGGTCTACTACACGCATCTGGTCTCGTATCGCTGCGCCATCCGCGAGGTGCGCATCGGCATCGACACCGCCGTGCCGAACCAGGTGCTGAAGATGCCGAACTGCGACATGCGCGATCCCAGCGCGATCGGCGCCGGCATGCCGCTCTACATGAAGCTTGCCCCGGCGACGCAGTCCGTCTCGGTGGAGCTGACCTATCGCGACGGCAGCGTGTCGGAGATCAAGAGTTTCCGCACCGCGAACCGCAGCAACAACTAAGCGCTGCGAGGATGGTTTTGCGGATCTGTTGAGGCCTCGGCGAGGAGGGTGGTTCCTGCGGGGAACGCTGTCAGCCGCGGCGCTTCCTGATGAAGCGCTTGATGGAGTCAATTGCTTCCATCAAGGGCGGTGCCAGCGAGAAGAACGTCCCCATGGCGATCGAGATGACGACGTGGCGAAGCAGGAACTTCTCCTGCTCCTCGAACGGATAGCCGTTCTGGTCGATCCGCACCTGCGCGAGCGTACCGGTGCCGTGCTGATCCGGCTTCCGCGGCTTGCGCGGCGGCAGCATGATCACGACGAATAGCACGTTGATCAGCAGCCAGATGCCGAGCACTATGAGAATCGTCCGCACTGCAACTTCCTGAAATCGATCGACGTCTCTGCAACGCTAACGGCCATTCACCGTTGCAGCAAACCAATTCAATGTTGCTGCACTGCGAAGATGACTAAAGTCGTAAACGAGGATCCGATCTTGGAACCAGCCGCGTCACAGCCACCCCAGGCGCGTTCCGTGAAGGTCCGGTGTTGCATCGTTGGCGGCGGCCCTGCGGGCATGATGCTCGGCTATCTCCTGGGGCGCGCCGGCATCGAGGTCGTGGTGCTGGAGAAGCACGCGGATTTCTTCCGCGACTTCCGCGGCGACACCGTGCATCCCTCGACGCTTCAGGTCATGGACGAGCTCGGCCTGATCGACGCCTTCCTGAAGCTGCCGCACCAGCGTCTGCAGAAGATGGACGGCCTGTTCGGCGGCACGCATGTGCGCATCGCCGATCTCGGCCGGCTCCACACCAAATACCCCTTCATCGCCTTCATGCCGCAATGGGATTTTCTGAATTTCATGCGCGAAGCCGGAAACCGCTTTGCGTCGCTCGAGGTGATGATGAACGCGGAAGCCGTCGACCTGATCCGCCATGGCGACGCCATCGCCGGCGTGCGTGCGAAGACGCCGGAGGGGCCGATCGAGATCGAGGCCGATCTCACCATCGCCTGCGACGGCCGGCATTCGACCGTGCGCGAGCGCGCGGGGCTCAGCGTGGAGGAGATCGGCGCGCCGATGGATGTGCTGTGGTTCCGCGTCGGCCGCAAGGCGGACGAGACCGAGAACCTGTTCGCGCGCGTCGAGCCCGGCAAGATGATGATCACCTTCGACCGCGGCGACTACTGGCAATGCGCCTATGTCATTGCCAAGGGACAATACGATGCGGTGAAGGCGAGGGGATTGCAGGCGCTGCTGGACGACATCGTGCGCATGGCGCCGGTGCTCGGAAGCGGCATTGCCGATGTGAAGAGCTTCGACGACGTCAAGCTGCTCACCGTCGCGATCAACCGTCTGGCGCGCTGGACGCGGCCGGGTCTGCTTCTCATCGGCGATGCCGCGCATGCGATGTCGCCGGTCGGCGGTGTCGGTGTCAATCTCGCCGTGCAGGATGCGGTCGCGACCGCCAACCTGCTCGCCGGCAAGCTTCAGCATGGTTGCCCGTCCGAGAACGAGCTCGATGCCGTGCGCCGCCGGCGCGAATTCCCGGTGAAGATGACGCAAGCCATGCAGGTGGTCGTGCAAGACCACATCATCAGCGGCGCCTTGCAGGGCGGCGAGCGGCCTCTGAAGGTGCCGCTGGTCGTGCGCCTCGTCACCGCGCTGCCATGGCTCCAGGGCATTCCGGCGCGGCTGCTTGCGCTCGGCGTGCGGCCCGAGCATGTGCGGTCGAAGGCAATGTCGTCACCATAGCGCAGGAATTCGGTAGGGATAATGTCGCGTTAAATTGCGCGCAATGCGTTGCGCGCGTGCAACAGCGCAAACGGATTCAAGGTCGGCCCGAGGTCAATCGGACGTCTTAACTTTCTTGATTCAAATTTGAGTAAGATCTGCGTGTGAGCGTGCGCCCATCAAAGGACACGGGGTGTACCATGCGTAACAAGTTGATTGCCGCCTTCGCCTTCACGACCGCGCTGGTTTCGACCGGTGCTGCCTCCGCCGCCGATCTCGGTGCGCGCTACACGAAGGCGCCGGCTTATGCCGAGCCGCTGTTCAACTGGACCGGTTTCTATGTCGGCGGCCACATCGGTGGCGCCTGGACCAACGAGCAGGCCATCAACAACGGGATCGGTGCACCGTTTGGCGACCTCGGGCCCGGCGACAGCTTCCGCCAGCGCAGTTCGGGCATCATGGGCGGTGCCCAGATCGGCTACAACTGGCAGGCCAACAACTACGTGTTCGGCATGGAAGGCACGATCTCCGGCCTCGACAACAAGGGCACTGCGGTGAACACCACCATCGGTGCCGCTGACGACGTCTTCACCTGGCGCGCCAACGTGCTCGCGACCGTTGTCGGCCGCGCCGGCTTCGCCGTTCAGAACAACCTGTTCTACGTCAAGGGCGGCTATGCCGGCGTGAACAACCGTCTCAACGTCACCGACACGGTCGGACCGGCGACAGGCTCCGGCGGTCAGACCCACTGGGCCAACGGCTGGACCGTCGGTGCGGGCTGGGAATACGGCATCACCCGCAACTGGATCGTCGGCCTCGAATACAATTACGCGGCCTTCGGCGGTCAGACCTATCAGCTCGGTGGCACTTCGGGGAACTACACCTTCGATGCCAAGCCGCGCGACATCCAGTGGGCCGTCGTCCGCGCGAGCTACAAGTTCGATGGACCGGTCATCGCCCGTTACTGAGTGCGTCAAGAAACGACCAAGCAAGCGACAAGAAACGATCAATACCCAAATTCAAAAGCCCCGGCTTCGCCCGGGGCTTCTTTTTTTGTGGGCAGGTTCCTGCGTAGGAGATCAGCTCACGCCATCACGGAGAAGCCACCGTCGACGGGGATCGCGGTGCCCGTGACGAAGTTCGAGGCGGGCGAGGCGAGGAAGACGGCGATGCCCGCGAAGTCGTCGATGTCGCCCCAGCGCCCGGCGGGCGTGCGTGCCAGCACGCGCTCGTGCAGGCCCGAGACCTGCTTGCGCGCGCCGCGGGTGAGGTCGGTGTCGATCCAGCCCGGCAGGATGGCGTTGACCTGGATGTTGTCGGGCGCCCAGGCATTGGCGCAGGCGCGCGTGTACTGCACGATGCCGCCCTTGCTCGCCGCATAGGCGGTGGCGAAGCTCGCACCGAAGATCGACATCATCGAGCCGATGTTGATGACCTTGCCGTTGCCCGACGCCTTCAGCGCCGGATAGGCCAGCTTCGAGCACAGGAAAGCGCTGGTGAGGTTGGTGTTGATTACCGTGTTCCACTCGTCGAGCTCGAGCTCGTGTGGCGGCTTGCGGATGCTCATGCCGGCATTGTTGATGAGGATGTCGATGCGGCCGAGATCCCGGACGACGCGCTCGACCATCGCGGCGATAGCCGCCTTGTCAGTGACGTCGGTGGTGACGGCGATCGCCTTCACGCCGCGCTGCTTGAGGTCGGCAACCGCAGCAGCCGACTTGGCTTCATTCCGTCCGACCACGGCGATATCGGCGCCGGCGTCGGCGAGCCCGTGCGCCAGGCCAAGCCCGATGCCGCCATTGCCCCCTGTGACGATTGCGACTTTGCCGCGGAGATCGAACCGGTTGGATGTCATGCTTTCATTTCCTGGTTTCTTCTATTGGTTGCTTTGCCAGATCAGGACCAGCCCGAAGCCCGCCATGGCTGCGCCATAGCCGGCCCATTGCAGCTGTTCGACCATGAAGCTCGATCGCGGCCAGGGAACCGTGCCCGTGCCCTGTCCGATCCAGAGCAGCCCGACGGCGAGGGCAAACAGGCCTGCTACAAGCAGAAATCTGCGCATGCGATCCTCCCCACCGGTTGCTTCTGTCGCTTCCCACGGCATGAACGATCGCCATGGGCCTGCGATCACTTGGAGGGCACAGTAGCCGTAGCTTCGGTTGGGATACAATGGCGCGGCCGGCACAATGCGCCTGCACTTGCGATGAGTTGCCATCATCAATCGCGCCGCGGCGCCCAGTGTGCGGGCGTCCAGCAGGTGAGGGCGTCCGTCAGGAGATGACGCCTCACAACGAAAAAGCCCCGGACGATGCCGGGGCTTTGACGTCTGAACTTGCGTTCGGATCAGTCTTGGTCAGCTCAGTACTTGGCGACGACCGGACCGGTCCAGTTGAAGCGGTAGACCAGCGAGGTCGAGATCGTCTGGTTCCAGCTGTTGGCGCGGATGCTGTTGGCCAGCGGAACGTTAGTGACGTCCGCCAGTTCGGTCGAGGTCTTGGCATTGTAGAAGGCCGAACGATATTCGGTCTTCATGAACCAGCCGGGCGACTGGATGCCGAAGATGTTCAGGCTGTTCTCGACGCCGCCGCCGACGAACCAACCGTTGCGGTTGTAGCCGTCGAGATGGACACCGGCCGGAACGCCAGCGAGGTTCGTGAAGCTCGTGCTGCCGAAGTGGGCGCCCGAGTAACCGCCGTTGACGTAGGAGAGAACGTTCGGAGCGACCAGCCAGCCGAGGCGCACACCAGCGGCCCAGGAGTCTTCCAGCTTCTGGCTGCCGGTGATCTGGTTGAGCGGATCCTGCACGGTGGCGCGGATGCTGCCGAACTGACCGTCAGCGAACACGCCGGCGACCCAGGTGCTGTTGAACTGCCAGTCGTAGCCGAGACCGACGGTGCCGAACCAGCCCGAGCCACCCTGGCGCTGGGAGATCGTCAGCGGAACCGCGCCGACCGTGGACACGACCGACTGGTCGGCATTCGAGAGGCCGCCGCCGGCGCCACCGAAGATGTAGAAGCCGGTCCAGTTGGCAACCGGAGCCACCATCGGGGCCTTCACGTAGGGGCGAGCAGCAAGGTCGGCCGCCGAGGCCGAACCGGTCATTGCCGCAACCGCGGTCAGAGCCAGCAAAATCTTCTTCATGATAAAATCCCCAACCTTGGTCTGTAGCAGCGCGAGCGCACTGAAGTTCGTGTCATCTGATGCCTGAACTATAGACGTTTCCCGTCGAAATGCTGTTGCCGGACAGGCACAGTCGCTGGAAACGCAGGCCGGTCGGGGTTAGGGCCAGTGGCGCCAGAGTCTTGAAAAGTACTGTAATTACAGAGTTTTATGCGAGTGACGGAAGTTCGGGAGTCGGTAGGTTTTCGTTAGGGAATCCGGCCTTGTCCGAAACAGAGGCAATTCTGCCTCAGCCTTGGTGCCGGTGAGTCGTTGGCCGAGTCGCCGCCTGTGGCGTGATTCGAGGGGAAGTATCGTCTCACAAATGAAAAAGCCCCGGACTTGGACCGGGGCTTTTGACAGGATCGCGCGACGTCAGACGTCGAGCAGCTCCTCGTTGGCGAATTCAGCCTTGTCCGTGATGAAGGCGAAGCGGGCCTCGGCCTTGGTGCCCATCAACCGCTCCACTGAATCCGCGGTGGTATCGCGGTCGTCGGCGAGCAGGACCACCTTCAGCATGGTCCGCTTGGCCGGATCCATGGTGGTTTCCTTGAGCTGCGCCGGCATCATCTCGCCGAGGCCTTTGAACCGGTTCACCTCGACCTTGGCGTTGGCGTTGAACGCGCTCTTGATCAGCTCTTCCTTGTGCTTGTCGTCCCGCGCGTAAACCGATTTCGTGCCGGCGGTCAGCTTGTAGAGCGGCGGCACCGCGAGGAAGAGGTGGCCCTCGTCGATCAGCCGCGGCATCTGCCGGTAGAAGAAGGTGATCAGCAGCGAGGCGATGTGGGCGCCGTCGACGTCGGCGTCGGTCATGATGATGATGCGCTGATAGCGCAAATCCTCTTCGCGATATTGCGCGAGCTGGCCGCAGCCGATGGCCTGCACGAGGTCGGACAGCTGGGCGTTCGCCGTAAGCTTGTCCTTGCCGGCGGAGGCGACGTTGAGGATCTTGCCGCGCAGCGGCAGCACCGCTTGCGTCTTGCGGTCGCGCGCCTGCTTGGCGCTGCCGCCGGCCGAGTCACCCTCGACGATGAAGAGCTCGGAGCCTTCGGTGCCGGCATCGGTGCAATCGGCGAGCTTGCCGGGCAGGCGCAGCTTCTTGCCGGCGGTCTTGCGCGCGGTCTCCTTTTCCTGGCGACGGCGCAGCCGGTCCTCGGCGCGGTCGATCACGAAGTCGAGCAGCCTGTTGGCCATGTTCGGATTGCCCGACAGCCAATGGTCGAACGGATCCTTCATCGCCTGTTCGACGATGCGCTGTGCTTCGGCGGTGGCGAGACGATCCTTGGTCTGGCCCTGGAATTCAGGCTCGCGCACGAACACCGAGAGCATCACGGCGGCACCGACCATCACGTCTTCGGACGTGATGGACGAGGCACGCTTGCCCTGGCCGACGCGCTCGGCGTGATCCTTCAGGCCGCGCAACAGCGCGCTGCGCAGGCCCGATTCATGCGTGCCGCCATCGGGCGTCGGCACGGTGTTGGTGTAGGAGGACAGAAACCCGTCGGCATCCGCGGTCCAGGCCACAGCCCATTCGCAGGCGCCATGTGCGCCGTTGCGCCCCGACTTGCCGGAGAAGATGTCGGGATGCACCAGCGTGTCGGCATGGATCGCGGCGGCGAGATAATCCTTGAGGCCGCCCGGGAAGTGGAAGGTCGCTTCCGCCGGCACGTCGTCGACGCCCTTGAGCAGCTCGGGCGCGCAGTTCCAGCGGATCTCGACGCCGCCGAACAGATACGCCTTCGAGCGCGTCATCTTGAACAGGCGCTGCGGCTTGAACGCGCCTTGGCGCCGAAGATCTCGGTGTCCGGCTTGAAGCGCACGCGCGTGCCGCGGCGGTTGTTGACCTTGCCGAGATCCTCGAGCTTGCCCTTGGGGTGGCCGCGCTCGAACGTCATCCGGTACAGCTTCTGGCTGCGCGCGACCTCGACCTCGAGCAGCGAGGAGAGGGCGTTCACCACGGAGATGCCGACGCCGTGCAGGCCGCCGGAGGTCTCGTAGACCTTGCTGTCGAACTTGCCGCCCGAATGCAGCGTGCACATGATGACTTCGAGCGCCGACTTCTTGGGGAACTTCGGATGCGGGTCGATCGGGATGCCGCGACCGTTGTCGATGACGGTCAAGAAGCCGTCCGCGCTCAGATCGACCCCGATGAAGGTCGCATGCCCCGCCAGCGCCTCGTCCATCGAGTTGTCGATGACTTCGGCGAAGAGGTGATGCAGCGCCTTCTCGTCGGTGCCGCCGATATACATGCCGGGCCGGCGCCGCACCGGTTCCAGGCCTTCGAGCACTTCGATGTCGGCCGCAGTGTAGTCGGCTTCCGCGCCGCCCGCGCGTGAAGCGCTCTTGGCAGGTGCCTTGGCCTTCGGCTCGTCGCCGCCGAAGAAATCGTCTTTTGCTTTAGGCTTCAATTGCTTGGACATGTATTCTGATGTGCTTTGAGGGCCGCCCAGGCGGCGAATCGGTTGGGCCGACTATGGCACGGCTGGCCCGGAAAGGTCACCGCAGGTCGGCCGGGCGGGTCTGGTTGGGGAGCAATGCCGGCGATTTTACGCCGGAGGCCCGGCAATTCCCGGCAATTTGACACCTTGGTCCGGTCAGAGCCGGACTTTGTGACTTGATGTCACACAAGCCCTTGGCTTACCAGTCTTTTTATCTGACGGGACCGTGACGGGGCGGGAAGGCGATCTGGAATGGAGCAGTTTGCGCACGCGCTGGCCGACTTCGTGCGTACACACCAGGCTTGGGCGGCTCCGGTCGTGTTCCTGCTGGCGTTCGGGGAGTCACTGGCGTTCATCTCGCTGCTGATCCCGGCCTGGGGGCTCTGGTCGCCATCGGCGCGCTGATCGGCGTCAGCGGCATCAGCTTCTATCCCGTCTGGATTGCCGGCGGGCTTGGCGCTGCGCTCGGCGACTGGGTCTCCTACTGGTTCGGCTATCGCTACAAGGAGAAGGTTGCGCAGATGTGGCCGCTCTCGCGCTATCCGGAAATCCTGCCGAGGGCGAGGCCTTCGTGCGCAACTGGGGCGTGCCCAGCATCTTCATCGGCCGCTTCTTCGGCCCGTTGCGTGCCTCGGTGCCGCTGGCCGCGGGTATTTTCGAGATGCCCTATTGGCGGTTCCAGGCCGCCAACTTCATCTCGGCCCTGATCTGGTCCGCGGCGCTGCTGCTGTTCGGCGACGTGATCGCGAAGGTCATGGAGTGGATCTGGCGGTTGGTCTGACGCCTTGAACCTTGACGGGAACCGAGACTGGCCTTATAGCCGCGCGCCATGATCAACGCCGCGACCATCCTGTTCGCCCGTCGCCGCCGCCGCTCTTTAGCGGTTTGGGCGGTCGATCGCGTTTGAGATCATCGTCTTTGCCGCTGGATCCGATTCCGCGGCATTCTCTCTCCTGTCAGCGCGATCTGATCCGGCGGCCCCCCAAGGAGCCCAGCAGGAGACCACAATGTACACGCCACCCTTTTTCAAGCCGGACCGCGCCGCGAGCCTGAAATTCGCCGCGGAGCGCGGCTTCGGCACCATGTGCGCCTTTGACGGCCACAAGCCCATCGCCTCGCCGCTGCCGTTCTACCTGACCTATGCCGATGACGGCACGCCGCAAGCCGCCTTTCATGTCGCCCGTCACAATCCGCTGCTAAAGCTGGCTGACGGAGCGACGTCCTGGCTCCTCGCGATCAACGGCCCGATGCCTATGTGTCGCCGGACTGGTACGTCTCGCCGGATCAGGTGCCGACCTGGCTGTATCAGTCGGTGCATCTGACCGGACCGGTGCGCCTGTTGTCTGACGAGGAGCTGGTGCTTCAGATCGACACGCTCAGCGACAAGTTCGAGAACTGGCTGCTGCCGAAGAAGCCGTGGACGTCGGGCAAGATGACGGCCGGCCGGCTCGAGACGCTGAAGAAGGGATCGTGGGTCTGCTCATGACGGTTGAAGAGGTCGAAGGCAGCTTCAAGCTCAACCAGCACAAGTCGGATGCCGACTACACGGCAATTGCCAACGCGCTCGGCGCACAGCCCGCTGCCGACGCCAGGGAAATAGCGCAATTGATGCAGGATGTGAGGCCGGAGGCCTTCGAGGACGAAACCAACAAGCTCGAAAGGAGCGCGCCATGAGCGTTGCTGAGACCACCAAAGCCCCGGGCACCGGCGCGGCCAAAAAGCCCGCAACCGTCTTCGTCGATGGCGGCTCCGGCACCACCGGGCTCGGCATCAACGAGCGGCTGAAGCTGCTGGGTGACGTCGCGGTGAGGACGATTCCCGACGACAAGCGCAAGGATCCCGCGGCCAAGAAAGCGCTGATGGAGGAGGTGGATCTCGTCATCCTCTGCCTGCCGGATGACGCCGCAGGGAAACGGTCGCGCTGATCGACAGCATGGCACCTCTGGCCCGAAGGTGCTGGGACGCCTCGACCGCTTACCGGGTCGCGCCCGACTGGGCCTACGGCTTTCCCGAACTGGCCCCGGACCAGGCCGGCAAGATCAAGGCTGCGAAAAAGGTTCCAATCCCGGCTGCTACCCGACCGGCGCGATCGCATTGCTGCGGCCGATCGTCGATGCGGGTCTGCTGCCCCCCCGAATATCCCGTCACCGTCAACGCGGTGAGCGGCTATTCCGGCGGCGGCAAGTCGATGATCGCAAGCTTGAAGATGCAGCGCGCCGTCCTTCGAGCTCTACGGCCTCGGCTTCGAGCACAAGCATCTGCCGGAGATGCAGCTCTATTCGAACCTTACGCGACGGCCGATCTTCATCCCGTCGGTCGGCAACTACCGGCAGGGCATGCTGGTCTCGATCCCGCTTCAGCTCGACACGCTGCCGGGCAAGCCTGATGGTGCGATCTTCAGGCTGCGCTGGCCAAACGCTACGCCGGCTCGAAATACGTCTCGGCGATGCCGCTCCAGAACGAAGCGTCGAAGGGCGGCCGGATCGAGCCGGAGGCGCTCAACGAGACCAACATGCTCGAGCTCTACGTCTTTGCCAACGACAAGCACCATCAGGCCGTGCTGGTCGCCCGGCTCGACAATCTCGGCAAGGGCGCCTCGGGTGCCGCCGTGCAGAACATGCGGCTGATGCTGGGCCTTGCCGACAAGTAGCCGATAAGCGTTGCTCGCGTGGCCAATCCGTTTGACGAGGCGACGCTGCAACTATCGACCCGGCAAGACGATCAATGACGCCTGAAAGGTACGCGTGATGAGCTCGAAGAAGATCGGCATTCTCGGCGCCTCCGGTTACACCGGCGCCGATGCGGTGCGCCTGTTGGCGCGGCATCCGATGCCGAGATCATCGCACTCCACCCGCCAACACCCCACGCCGGCAAGTCGATGGGCGAGGTGTTTCCGCATTTCTTCATGCTGGACCTGCCCAAACTCGTGGAATGGGAAAAGGTCGACTGGAGCAAGCTCGATGCGGTGTTCTGCGGGCTCCCGCACGGGACCACGCAGGAAATCATCGCCGCGGTCCTCAAGGCAAATCCCAAAATCAAGGTCCTCGACATGTCCGCCGATTTCAGGCTGCGGGACAAGAACACCTATGCGCAATGGTACGGCCATGAGCACCGGGCGCTCGAACTGCAGGGCGAAGCGGTCTATGGCCTGACCGAGTTCTATCGCGAGAAGATCATTTCGGCGCGGCTGGTCGCCTGTCCCGGTTGCTATCCCACGGCGGCGCTGCTCGCGCTGGTGCCGCTTGCGAAAGCCAAACTGATCGACGTCGACGACATCATCATCGACGCGAAATCGGGCGTCACCGGCGCCGGTCGCGGCTGAAACAGAACACGCTGTTCAGCGAGGCGGGCGAGGGCTGTCGCCCTATTCGGTTGGCACCCACCGGCACGCGCCCGAGATCGAGCAGGAGATCGGCGTCGCCGCCGGTTCCGCGGTGACGATCAACTTCACGCCGCATCTGATTCCGATGGCGCGCGGCGAACTGTGCACGTCCTACGTCAAGCTCAACGGCGCGACGCCGGACGATCTGCGAACCGCGCTTGAGCAGGCTTATGTCAACGAGCCCTTCGTGCATGTCGCTAGGAAGGGCGTGCTGCCGCAGACCCAGAATGTGCGCGGCTCCAACTACGTGCAGATCGGCGTCGTCGCTGACCGGATCAAGAACCGGGCGATCGTGATTTCCACGCTCGACAATCTGGTGAAGGGTTCGGCCGGGCAGGCGATCCAAAACATGAACCTGATGTTCGGGCTGCCCGAGACGGCGGGCTGGAGCAGATCGCGCTGTTTCCATGACACGAGGTACTGCGGTGGACGAAGCGACCTTGCAATTCTATCGGAGCAACGCCCAGTCCTACGCCGACTGGGCGAAGGCGCCCTCGACGCGGCTGCGTGTTTCTCGCCCTGCTGCCGCCGGGCGCGCGATCCTCGAACTCGGCTGCGGCGCCGGCAATCATTCGGCGGTGATGCTGGCGGAAGGATTTTCGGTGCGTGCGACCGATGGCTCGCCCGAAATGGCGGAGATCGCGTCGCGGCGGCTCGGTCATCCGGTCGAAGCGATGCGGTTCGACCAGCTGGACGCGGAGCAGGCCTATGATGGCGTCTGGGCCAGCGCCTGTGCTGCACGTGCCGCGCGACGAGCTCGCGGGAATCCTGCGCGGATTTATCGCGCCCTCAAGCCGTCAGGCGTCTTCTATGCCAGCTACAAGATGGGTGAGAACGACGGCCGCGACAGCCTCGGGCGCTACTACAGCATGTGTCGCCCGAGTGGTTGGATGCGACCTACGCCAGCGCAGGTCCGTGGATCACGCTGTCATCCGAGACCTCAGTGATCCAGAGCTTCGACGAGACGCCAGCCAACATGCTGAATCTCGTCATGCGCAAGG